>CAVTXN010000036.1:0-56213 GCA_963738555.1 Terriglobia bacterium | reverse complement strand
CTGCGCCGGACGCCTGCACCGGCCACAACCTCGATTGGCCCTCTGCGAAAATCAGTAAGGAAGCAAAAGCATTGTCAACAGTCGAAGCAACAGATTGCAAGCGCTCGCTCGAAATCGAGATTCCCTTAGAGGAAGTCGAACGAGCAAAGGAGCGTATAACCAACTCTTTCAAAGAAAAGGCGCGCCTTCCCGGTTTTCGTCCTGGCAAAGCTCCGCTCAGCATGATTCAGTCGCGTTTCGAAAGCCAGATCCGGAGCGAAGTCCTTGAGACGCTCCTCCCCCAGGCGTTTCGGCAGCGGGTTGAAAAGGACGAACTGAAGGTCGTCGGCACGCCCGATATCTCCGATTTGAAATTCGAAGCTGGTCAGCCCATCCGCTTCAAGGCGGATTTCGAAATCGCCCCGCAATTCGAAGTCTCCGAATACCGCGGATTGCCTGCCAGGTATGAAGAACCTACGGTATCGGACGAAGAGCTAAACAAGCGTCTCGAGTCTTTGCGTGAGAGCAAGGCCGAGTATCCGAATCTTGATCCCCGACCGGTCGAGAGCGGCGACTTTGTTCTCGTGCATCTCAAATCTTTGGAAGGTCTCGCAGAAAACATCGATCAGGATGTTCAAATCGAGGTCGGCGGAGAAGATACGCTGCCCGAGTTCAATGAGGGCCTGATCGGCATGAGTCCCGAGGAAAGTAAGGAAGTCAGCGTCACATACCCCGAAAATTACGGCCAGGAACGTTTGGCCGGTAAAACGGTGAAGTTCGAATTGACCCCGAAGTTCATCAGAAAGAAAGAGCTTCCCGAACTCGACGACGAATTCGCTCGCGACCTCGGCGATTATCAAACTCTTGAAGAGCTAAGGGAAGCTGTTCGTCGCACGATATTCCAGGAAAAACAGTACGCGGCGCAACAGCATGCCAAGGAAGAATTGATCGATCATCTGGTCGAAGCCAATCAATTCGCTGTCCCTGAGGCCTACATCGATCGCCAGATCGAAAATCAAGTGCGTATGCAGTTGAGAAGCCTCGCCGGGGAAGCCGCTGACCCGAGCAAACTGAATCTCGATTGGAAGAAGATCAAGGAAGCACAGCGCGACAAGGCGCTGCGCAACGTCCGCGCTTCGTTATTGCTCGAGAAAATCGCCGAGAAAGAAGGCATCGCAGCCAACAAAGACGAAGTGGATCGGGAGATACAGCGCATCGCTCGCCAGGAGCGGGAGGCCGTGCCGGTCACTCGCGCCCGTCTCGAAAAAGACGGAACGATCGGCCGTATTGTGGGACACATTCAAACCGAGAAGACCTTGCAATTCCTGTTCGAGCAGGCGCAAAAACAGGCCTAGTCTCCACCACGTCTGATCGCCGCTGCTACAGCTGCGCCACTGAGTAGACATTCTACAAAATATAAAGTAGAATATCTACACAATGCGCCGCAAACCTTCTCCGCGTCTGGAATTTCTGCAAGGTACCCTCGACGTCCTCATCCTGCGCACTCTGCTTCTCGGCCCCGCGCACGGCCATGCCATCGCCAAACACATTCAGAGGACTTCTGAGGACCTCCTTCAGGTCGAGACCGGATCTTTGTACCCGGCCCTTCATCGTCTCGACCTGAAAGGCTGGATCGCAGCCTCTTGGGAGCTTTCTGAGAAAGGCAAGCGCGCCCGATACTATCGCCTCACCCCGCTCGGACGCAAACAACTCGCAGCCGAACAGTCGAAATGGGAAGCCTTCTCGCGTGCCATGGGGCTGGTCTTGAAACCGATAGATCAGGAGGCGCAATGATCCCCTTCTTTCGCAAATTGAGTTGGCTTATGCAACGTGGCAGGAAGGAGGAAGAGCTTCGCGAAGAACTTCAGTTCCACCTCGATGAAGAAGTCGAACAGCGTCAGGCGGAAGGATTGGCCGAAGATCAGGCCAACCGCGCTGCCCATCTCGACTTGGGAAATGTCACCACGCTGCAGGAAAGCACGCGCGCCTTATGGACCTGGACGTTCGTCGAGCAATTTCTGCAGGACCTGCGCTACGCCCTGCGCACGATGATCAACAACCCCGCATTCACCACGCTGGTTGTGTTGTCGTTGGCGCTTGGCATCGGAGCCAACACGGCAATCTTCAGCTTCATGGATTCGATTCTGCTGCGCGCTCTCCCGGTCTCCGATCCCTCTTCTTTGGTAGTGCTGAACTGGCGCAGCAAAGTTCCTGCGAAGGACCGGAACGAGAATATCTCCACCTTCGTGATGCATGCGATGGATGGCTCAACATACGAGGATTCGAAGGGAATGAACAGCGGTATTTTCCCATTTCCCGCCTTCGAGCTATTTCGAGACAAGTCCGGTTCGGTCTTTTCGAGCGTCTTCGCGTATTACCCGTCGGCAACCCTCAACGTAGTGATTAAAGGACACGCAGATGTTGCCAAAGGCGAGTACGTCTCGGGGGACTATTTTCGTGGACTCTGCCGTCTCTCCTGCTGCCGGCCGCCTGATCGTTTCCGATGACGATCGGGCGGGAGCGCCTCCGGTTGCCGTCGTCAGTTTCGCTCTCGCTCAGAGACACTTCCCGAGTCCGGCAAACGCTACCGGACAATCGATCCTGATCAATAATGTTCCGTTCACGGTTAGCGGCGTCGCGCCGCCGGAATTCTTCGGTATCGATCCCGGTGCGGCTCCCGACTTCTACTTACCCATGCATTCCAATCTCGTTTTGGACACCGGTCCATGGGGCACATCGCCCAAGAAGTATCTTGACCAGAACTGGTATTGGATCGAGATCATGGGACGTCTGCGTCCCGGTATCAGCCTCGTTCAGGCCCAAGCCGCGCTGGCTCCTCTTTTCCGCCAGTGGGTAGCGAGTACCGCAACCAACGACCGCGAGCGCGCCAACCTTCCCGCGCTGATGGTTAGAGAAGGCGCGGGCGGTTTGGACAAATTACGGCGGCGATATTCCAAGCCTCTTTACGTGCTGCTTACCTTGGTGGGCCTGATTCTCGCGCTTGCGTGCGCAAATACCGCCAGTCTGCTGCTTGCCAGAGCCGCTGCTCGGAGCCGCGAAATGGCAGTTCGGCTCAGCATGGGCGCAGGACGGCTCCGTGTAATCCGGCAGCTCCTGACGGAGAGCACGCTGCTGGCGTTTCTCGCCGCCGTGCTCGGTATTTTATTCGCCTTCGGGGGCGTGCGTTTCCTGACGCTTCTTCTCGCCAATGGACAGGAAAACTTCACCTTGCACGCCGAGTTGAACTGGCAAGTGCTGGGCGCAACGCTCGTACTGTCGTTGTTGTGCGGCACGCTGTTTGGCTTAGCTCCCGCCATCCAATCCACTCGCACGGATATAATTCCGGCGCTCAAGGAAAGTCGCGCCGGCGGACCAGCATCGCCTGCGCGCCATGGCTTTTTGCGAATGAGCCTGAACCAAGTCTTAGTAATTTCTCAAATCGCCACCTCGTTGTTGATGCTGGTGGCGGCAGGGCTTTTCCTGCGGACACTTTCCAATCTTCAAGCCATTCCACTCGGATTCGATCGCGAAAATGTACTGCTGTTTGAGTTGAACGCGCAGCAGGCTGGACATCGCTATCCGGAGATTGCGACGTTTTATGCCGATCTGCGGAGGCGGTTTGCCGCGATTCCGGGGGTACGCGGCGCCAGCCTTTCGCATGCTTCGCTCATCGGAGCCGGCAGGCAGTTGCCGGTCAGCGTCTCTGGAATTCCGGCGCCGGACACCCGTATTTTGGATACCGGACCTGAATTCTTTGCGACGATGCAGATTCCAATGCTTCGCGGCCGTGAGATCGACGAGCGTGATCGGCCTGGCTCGACGCCCGTTGCGGTGGTGAACGAGCTGTTCGCCACGGAACACTTTGGCCAGCTGAATCCCGTAGGCCGGCACATCTCCCTCGGAGATACCAATCCGCGTGACATGGAGATCATTGGCGTATCGAAGAATGCGCACTATGGCGGCTTGAAGGAGAACACGCCACCGGTCGTCTATATCCCCTATAACCAGGGGACGTTCCCGCCTCTTGAACAGATGACCTATGCTCTGCGCACGAGCGGAGACCCGCTGCGGTATGTGAACACGGTTCGGGAAATCGTGCATAAAGCGGATTCGCGTATTCCTCTGAAGGAGGTCAGAACACAAGCTGCCGAAATCGATCAGGACATCAACCAGGAGATCGTTTTCGCTAAGCTCTGCTCTGGGTTTGCCATTCTGGCGCTGCTCATCGCCTGCGTCGGTTTGTACGGCGTGATGTCCTACACGGTCGCACGCCGTACGGCCGAGATCGGGGTTCGCATGGCTATCGGGGCACAGCGTGACACGGTCATCTGGATGGTGCTGCGTCAGGTCCTTACAATGGCGGCCGCGGGCCTCGTGATCGGCGTACCGGCCGCATTAGGCGCTTCGAAACTTGTGAAATCTTTTCTTTTCGGAATGAAACCCAACGACCCGCTCGCCCTGGCTGCCGCTGTGGCGATACTCATGACCGCCGCTATTCTGGCTGGTTACCTGCCTGCTCGAAGAGCGTCGCAAATTGATCCGATGACCGCCCTGCGGCACGAATAACTCCCGAGCCAAGTTCAACAGGTAAACTTATACGTCTATCCCTGGCGTTTGGAGATTTCTCGACCACGGAAGGTGGGCTTTCCAGCCCGCGCAGGCCTTCAGACCTGCGGGCCGATCGCCGATCGACCCACAAACTTCGCAGGATGAGAACACCGCGCGCGTATTTGTCGGTCACGGGTTTGTTCCCTCGCGCCGGTCTTCACTGGTTCGGGTTTGTAGGAAAATACCCATCCGTCAGCGTCTTCATGAAATCAACAATCAGGTCCTCTTCGTGGTCTGTCAACCCGAGATTCCCGATTCGTTGCTCCACATTTTCTGAAATCTCAGGCGGAGCCCAACAGGTTTTGCCGAAAGCCGGATCATTCACGCCCTTCGCGCAGTGCGGCAGTACGTCCCGGGTGTTGTAGAAGTGAACGACCGTCTTCAAGTCTTTGATTACGCCGTTATGAAAATACGCTTTGACGAAACCGGCATAGGGCCGCTTGTCTGCATCGCGTACGGTGGCCGTCTGAAACTTGCCGTCGTTTTGTTCTGCATATTTAATCCAGGCGTTTTTCGGGTTAATCTGTCCGGTTCCGGGCGCGTTCCGCAGGAAATCTCCTAAACCGTTATCTCTATACGAAGGCCCTTGCGGGTTAGGCGTAACGCCGAATTTGTCCGCTTTGTCCTCGTACAAAAAAGGAATGTCCACATTCTTCGGCAGCCCAAGATTGAATGCCGCAAAATCGCTAAACAGCGGCTCAGTTTCCGGCACATGATCGGTCGAGATTTCCGGCGCTCCCCCTTGCACCGCCGTCAAAGCATCAAGATGGCAGAGATTGCACTTGCCCTTGCCATCGAAGAGCTCCCAACCTTCTTCTTCATCCGAGGTCAAGACTTGCTGGCTCGGATGCGTGATCGCATAATCGAATTTCGAGGTGAAAGGACTCACGTCGGGACCAGCTTCGTTCGCCGTGATAGACATTCCAAACTGATCAAAAACAGTTTTGGAAAGAGACCGGCTCAGCTCATCCAGCGGAACGTTACCCGCGAAGTCTGGATCGGGAGGTCCTTGCGTCGGCGTACCGCAGATCTCTTCGATATTGGAGGGAAACTTGATTGCGGTGATCCCGATCCCCCACACTGCTTTGAATAAGAACAGGTAAGGTGCCTGAGAGAGGCGGTAAACAACGCACGCCGAATCTGGAAAACCGAGCTCCAAGGGGTCCACGGGAGGTTCCTGCGCCTGCTGGGAAGAAGGGTTCTGAAGTTTCCATGCTGTTGCCCGTTGGTCCCAGAAATTCCCGCCATAGAACTGTTGTGAACCGGGGTCGAGATGGAAAATCTGTGAGTAAGGCGAATACGCATAACTCTTAGGCTTGCGACTGCCGAACCTGTAGCGAACGGTTCCCGGATAGCTCACCGTCGTCTTGTTCAGCTCCGATACCGGTCCGGTGAATCCGGTCTCCTGCGTATGACAGGACGTGCAGGCTTCATTGCCCACTACAGAGTAGCGCTTGTCGTACAACAAAAGCTTGCCCAAAATTCGGATCTGTCGCAGCCGTGTTCCCGAGTTGATAGGAAGAGATTTCGCCGCTTGCAAAGTCCTCAATTCAATCTCGTCAATCTGTTCCAGTACGCGATTCATGTTCGCGCAAGTGTCTGTGGGTATCAGATTCGGCGGATACGGATAGCTGTCGAGGCAGCTGCTGTTTGATCTACTACCAGTCTGTGCGGAGACCTGTCGCGTCCCCACCGCGACAGTCAGGATCACCGTCCCCACGCACACCACATAACACACAATAGATAGCCTGTATTTCATAGCATCTCTTCCTTTGAGAACGATCCATTAACCCTGCGGTTGTTTATTGTGAGCTTTTCTTACGCAGGAGCGCCAAACGTTCTCAAAACGCCAGTTAGATCCGCTTGGCTTACCGCTGTTGCACTCGCAAGACTACCGATGGCAAAACCGATAACTACGCCGCCTCGACGAATTCTGATCGAGAGCAATCGATCAGACCCCTACTGGCTCTGAACTCCGCTGGCTGCTACAATCTCGCCCATGCTTTCAATCAAAAGCGGACGGCTGATTCCTTGCCTTTTGTCACCACTTCTGGCGATAGCATCGTACGCGCAACAGGCGCCCTCGCTTGACCAGCGCATCAAAGCTGTCATGTCGCGCCCCGAGTTTGCGCATTCGCGCTTTGGTATTGAATTCTATTCAGCAGATACCGGCAGCCCCGTCTACAAGTTGAACGAGCAGGAGTTGTTTGTACCCGGCTCGACCACCAAACTATTGACCGAAGGCGCCGCGCTCGAACTCCTCGGACCCGGCTACCGCTTCCACACTCGCGTGTATCGCACCGGGCCGCTCAAAGCCGGAACCGTCGCAGGTGACCTGGTTCTAGTCGCAAGCGGCGACCCGAATCTGTCCAACCGTATTCAGCCCGACGGCACCCTTCTTTTCGAAAACGAGGACCATTCTTACGGAGGGCCCGATAGTAGAGGGCTGAAAGGCGATCCTCTCCTCGTCCTCCGCGAGCTCGCCCGCCAGATCGCTGCCAGCGGTATCAAAAAAGTCACCGGCCACGTATTGATCGATGTGAGTCTCTTTCCTGAAGGAGAGCATGAACTCGGCACTGACGTTGTCCTCTCGCCTGTAGTGGTGAACGACAACCTTGTGGATGTGATCACCTCGCCCGGAGCAGCCGAAGGCGCGCCAATCAATCTTGCGGTCATGCCCGAGACCTCTTACGTGAAGATCATTAACAAAGCCGCCACCGCCAAATCGGGATCGAAACCAAGTTTGGAGTACAAGAACGACACTCTCAACCCGGACGGAACGCGAACTGTTACCGTCACCGGCAGCATGCCCCTCGGCGCGCGCCCCGCCATGATGGCCTATCACGTGCCCGAGCCTAGCCGTTACGCCGCCACTCTCTTGCAAGAGTCCCTTCATGAGCTTGGTGTTGTTGCAACCCTGGCTCCGCCCTCAGATAAGCCTGATTTCAAGGCTCTCGCTGCAAATTATAAAATCGAAAACCTCGTCGCCGAACATGTCTCGCCGCCTTTAAAGGAAGAGGTGAAAGTCACTCTCAAAGTCAGCCAGAATCTGCACGCCAGCCTGACTCCGTACCTGCTCGGCTCTTTGGTCGCAAAAAAGACCGGCGACATCAGCCAGGCCGGTTTCGATCTGGAGCACGATTTCCTCGCGAAAGCCGGGCTTGATCTCACTGCTGCTGTGCAAAGCGATGGAGCCGGAGGCAATGCTTATTTCACGCCCGACTTCATGGTGCATTACCTCTTGTTCATGTCCAGGCAGAAGAACTTCGATGATTTCTACCGCGCGTTACCCATCCTCGGAAAGGACGGGACTCTGTTCAAGACCCAGGTGAATTCTCCCGCTGCGGGACACGTGCACGCTAAAACCGGTACTTACGCCGTCTTTGATGCTCTCAATAAGAATCTGCTCGTCACAGGCAAAGGCCTCGCCGGCTATATGGACACTGCGAGCGGCCAGCGCCTCATCCTGGCCCTCTATGTGAATAACGTTTCCGTATCGGCTGAAGATCCGGATGCCATCACGAAGATCGCCGGTGAAGCGCTCGGCGAAATCGCCGCGGCTGCTTACGACAGTCCACTTCCCCGCCCGTGATTCTCTATCTGCCAGCCGGCTTATTCGGCATAAATTGCTGCCGGAAACTCTCAACGTCCTGATTCGCTTGAGCGCTGCGAATCGATCGATACCGCTCGAGAGAATCCGCGGATTGCTGCGCGCGTCCCAGTTTCTTATAAAGCTGCGCGAGTCGATACCAGGCGGAAGCCGATTGAGGACTCTGCTCAACCACCTTCTCCAAATCCGCGGCCGCGGAGCGGTTATCTCCTCCCGCTTCCAATATCTTGCTGCGCAGCTCCAGGCAGGCGACGCAGCCAGGCAAATGCGCGATCGCGTTATTCACTTGGCGTAGAGCCCGGGCGCGATCCGACGGATTCAGGTTCCAGAGTGCATTCGCATCTAAGTAATAAAGATAAGGATGAGGACGGGCTTCAGCAAGACCGGTTTGCGTCTCTTTCGAGCAGGCTTCGAAATCGTCGCTCGCGCATTCCGAGAACGCCGCAATTAGAAAACCTTGTGAAGATGTGGCGGCATCGGATTTCAAATCGCGACAGAGTGCCAGACTCGCTGCTTTTTTTCCAGCCAGCGCATCCGCCAGAGCAAGCTCCAGCTTCAATTCCTGCGATTCAGGATGAGCTTCGGCCGCCGGCTGCAGAACTTCGATCGCGGGCACGTACGCATACGAACGAAGATACAAAAGCGCCAGATCGAGCGCATAGTTTTCTGCACGCGGACGAGCCCGATTCGCGGCTGCAAGATCTTCGCGCGCGGTTTGCATATCTCCGGTTGCTTCATAGATCTTCCCGCGCAGATAGTTCGTTGCGGCCTGTTCGTCGGACCCCGCGGCCCTAGCGGAACTGAGCGCCGCGAAAGCTTTCTGTGTCTCGCCCAGGTTCAGCAATGCGAACGCTAGATCGTAATGCGCTTCGAAAGATTCCGGATAAAGCGCTGTGCCCTTCTCAAACACCGCCGCGGAGTTCCCCAACAGATCGTGTTCACCAAATAGAGCTCCCGCTGAAAGAAGAACGTCTAGCGGCGGCTTGCCGGAGAGCAGTTCATCCTGTATCTTCTGCGCCTGACGTGTATCGTGCTCGGAAACTGCCCGTTCGAGTTGCTTGAGTAACTCGTGATAATCCATCTGTGCCGCAGCCATCAAAGTGGCCGGACCGAGCAGAAGCGTCGCGATCGTAAGCGAAACAGAACTGCGGCCGGAACGGATCGCGAAAAAATCGGTCATCTTGAATCGGAGCCATGACCGAGGCCATGTTATAAATACAAAATACAAAATACACCACAACGCGCCCTGGTGCGCTTCCTCGCTGCGGTAATCGCCTCTGCGCTGCTGTCCAGTTGCCATCGCACTGCTCCCCGCGTCGAGAAATCCGCTCCCGCCAATTACTCTCGCGTCACGGCGCCGCTCGAAAAACTGATTCGAACCGAGATGAGCAACCAGGCGCTGCCGGCAGTATCAATCGCGCTCGTCGACGATCAGCAGCTTGTCTGGGCGAAGGGTTTCGGCTTGGCTAATCCCAAGCGCAACATCGCGGCCACTGAGAGTACGGTCTATCGCGTCGGCTCGGTTTCGAAACTGTTCACCGACACCGCCATCATGCAATTGGTCGAAAAAGGCGAAATCGATTTGGACGCTCCGGTCAGTCATTATCTGCCCGACTTCCATCCAGCGAATCCTTTCGGAACTCCCATCACTCTCCGCGAGCTGATGTCGCATCGCTCAGGCCTGGTCCGCGAGCCGCCGGTGGGTCATTACTTCGATTCCACAGAGCCAACCTTGAAAGCCACAGTCGCGAGCCTCAACAGCACCACGCTCGTTTATCCGCCAGGGACCCATACGAAGTATTCCAATGCGGCAATCGCAGTGGTCGGATATCTTCTGCAGCAGCACGTGGGCAAGCCGTTCCCGGATTATCTGCGCGACGCCGTGCTGAAACCGCTCGGCATGACAGCTAGCTCGTTCGTCCCCACGCCGGAAGTCCGCGCGCATCTCGCCGATGCGATCATCCAGACTTACGATGGCCGAATCATTCAGGCGCCCACGTTTCAGCTCGGCATGCAGCCCGCCGGATGTATGTACTCCTCCGTCACGGATCTTGCGAAATTCTTGAACATGCTGTTCGCGGACGGCAACGGCAGGAATGGTCGAGTTCTAAAGCCGGAAACGCTGCATCAAATGTGGCAGCCGCAATTTCCGGAGAGCAAAGAGCGCGGCAATTTCGGAATCGGATTTGTTCTCTCCCAACTCGACGGCCATGCCTTGGTGGGACATGGCGGTGCGATCTACGGCTTCGCTACCGAAGTCGAAGCGCTACCGGCTGACAAATTGGGCGTCGTGGCCGTTACCACTAGCGACAGCGCAAACGCCGCCATGACGAAGATCGCCAATCAAGCCTTGCGGCTCATGTTAGCCGCGAAGGCCCGCAAACCACTGCCCGAAACTGAGCCCACTACCGTTCCGCCGGTCAGCTTAGCCAGAATCGCAGCAGCGCGCTACGGAACCGGTGAGAACGCCATCGATCTGCTCGAAGAGAATGGCACGCCCTCGGTGTTGCCCGCCTCCGGTGGACTCAAAATCAAACTGCGCCAGGCGGGAAACGATCTGATCACCGACGATCGCCTCGCCTACGGCCAAAAGATCGAGCTCTTCCATGACCGCGCCAAATTGGAAGGAAAAATTCTCCCGCGCATCGCGGATCGCGAGCCTGCGCCCTCACCCAAACTCTGGGACGGTCTCATTGGCGAATACGGTTGGGATTACGATACCCTCTACATCCTCGAAAGAGATGGCAAGCTCACGGCGCTGATCGAGTGGTACGAGTACGAGCCTCTCGATCCTGTGAAAGGCGACATTTATCGCTACCCCAAACGCGGCTTGTACGACAACGAAACCTTCACTTTCAAGCGAGACAAGACCGGCCGGGCTACTGAAGTCTCTGTAGGCGCGGTCGTCTTTCCCAGACGCGCAGTAGGTCCGGCGGACGGAAAGATCTTTCGCATTCAGCCGGAAAAACCGGTGAGCGAGTTGCGAAAAGAGGCGCTCGCTGCTCAACCCCCAAAAGAAGCTGGGAAGTTCAAGGAACCCGAATTAGTCGAGCTGACCTCGCTCGACCCGACGATCAAACTCGATATCCGATACGCCACAACCAACGATTTTCTGAGCACTCCTATGTACTCCGAAGCGCGCGCCTTTATGGAGCGCCCTGCGGCGGAGGCAGTCGCCCGCGCCAATCAGGAATTGCATAAACAAGGTTACGGGCTCTTGATCCACGATGCCTATCGGCCGTGGTATGTCACAAAGATGTTTTGGGACGCAACACCGGAACCTGACCGGATTTTTGTTGCCGATCCGTCACAAGGGTCTCGCCACAACCGGGGTTGTGCCGTCGACTTGACCATGTACGAAATGGCAACCAAACAACCCGTCGAGATGGTCGGCGTGTATGACGAGATGTCGCCTCGCTCATATCCTTTCTATCCTGGTGGTACCGCTCGGCAGCGATGGTTGCGAGCGGTGTTGCGGCACGCCATGGAAGAGCAGCGCTTCACCGTCTACGAAACCGAGTGGTGGCACTTCGATTACTACGATTGGCATAACTACCCCATCCTGAATCAGACCTTCGAGCAATTAGACGCCCAAGCACCCCACTCGCAATAACGTGGCGCAGGCACTCTTGTCCTGCCGCGAAACTCTTGACACTTCATTTTGTATTTTGTATTTTGGTCCGATCGCAGCCGCGTCAGCTCTGATTCTTTTAATCCCCACTCGCAAACGGAAACTGGTTCGGAAGGAGCTTATGTACTCCCAACATCGGATATTGATTTCAGCGCTATTTCTCGCCCTGACAGGCTCTGCCTGGGCACAATTGAATAGAAGCTCGATCGAGGGAACGATCACCGATCAGCAAGGCGCGGCCGTACAAGGCGCGTCGGTCGTGGTGACATCGCAAAGTACGAATGTTAGTAATCCCACGACCACTAACGATACTGGCTATTACCAGGTAATCGGACTCTTGCCTGGAAGATACACGGTGACGATCAAAGCGCCGGGATTCTCCACGCTGCAAAGCCAGAACGTGGAAACAGTAGCCGGCCAAAGTGCCCGTTTCGACGGCGTCCTGCAAGTCGGCGCCGCGCAGCAGCGCGTCGAGGTAAGCGGTACAACTCCGCTTCTGGAAACCTCGGCTTCCAATTTTTCCACCACCGTCGCATTGAAAACGATAGACGATACGCCCCTGCAAGGCCGCGATTTGCAGCAATTGGTTTACTTGCTGCCGGGCGTCGCCAACGTTGCCGGTCCGCCCGGAAGCAACTTCGGATTCAATAGCCAGTACGGCTCCTTCCCCGATCCAAGCAATGCGCAAGGCTCAGATATATCCGTCAATGGCGGCCAAGGCGGAGCCAACGCCTGGTACATCGATGGCAGCGTCAACGTCTCAGGACTCACCGAAAATGTCAACGTCAATCCATCGCCCGATGCCGTTTCCGAATTTCAGGCCGTGACCGACGGCTTCTCTGCGCAATACGGTAGAACAGGCGGTGGCGTCTTCAACGTAGTCCTGAAATCCGGCGCCAATTCCTTTCACGGCAACGTCTACGAATACGGCCGCAACAGCGCCACTAGCGCCCGAAATCCTTTCACGTCGCTCAGCTCTACAGGGCAAAACATCAACGATCGCGTACTCCACTACAACGACTTCGGCGGCACATTTGGCGGCCCTGTGATTCTTCCCAAGATCTACAACGGCAAGGACAGAACGTTCTTCTTCTTCTCACTCGACAAAACGATCCTTCACTTGGACGGCCAGAAAGTCTTCAGCGTGCCGACGCAAGCCATGCGCGCCGGTGACTTCAGCGAAGATCCATCGTCTCTGTCCAATGGAATCTACGACCCCTACAGCACGGTCGGACCAAACGCCAGCGGACAATTTCAAAGAACTGCATTCGGAACGCCTTTGGTTCCGAATGGCTGTCTGAACACCGTCATTCAGGCTTCCGCCACTCCGACTTGCAGCTTCTCCACTCAGATCCCGACCAGCCGTCTGGATCCGGTAGCAATGTTCTTTCTGAAGTCGTATCCCATGCCCAACTACATCGACCCCAACAGTACCTGTCCGATGGGCAAGAACGGTTTCGCCATCTGCGACAACTATCTGGGGGGCATTGGAAGCAGCCAGGATCCATACAACATCTCCGCCAAAGTGGATCACCAGATCAGCGAGAAAAGCAGGTTGTTCGTAGAATATGCAACGAACTACGGATCGTACGACAATTTCCGAACTCCCTGGACTGGCCCCACCGTACCTTACACCGGCTATGGCGCCAGCACGCCATTCAGCTTTCTGAGCCTGGTTGGAGCAATCGGACACACCTACATGGTGAATCCGACTTTGTTCAACGATTTTCGCGTGAGCGTCAGTCGCCAGGTTCTGGATGCGCATCCGGCCCAGGCCGGCTTGCCGGACAGCGTCACCGATCTCTCTGAAGTACAGAAGGTGCTCGCGCCCTCCCAGATCTTTTTGAGCCAGTTCACGCCCTCGCCCACTTTTCAAATCTTCATGCCCGGCGGCCCGAGCTCGACGTTTGGCTCCCCGGGTTGGAACAGTCAAAGGCAGGCAAACGATTCTCTTACGATTCTCGACGACGTCAGCAAGATCGTCGGCAAGCACACCATCAAAACCGGCTTCATGTTCCGCCTAGACAGGCAGGGTAGGGAAATCAGCGATCCTTCAACCCTCGTCTTCAACGGAATTCTCACTGCCGATCCAAATACTAATCTTGGCGGGAATGGTCTCGAGCAATTTGAGCTGGGCGCTGTGGGAGGCGAAAACTCCGTGTTCAACGGCGCTTCCGCTACTGGCCTCACCGCCCAACCGTACTCCAGCTATCCCTACTGGGGCTTGTATTTGCAGGACGAATATCGCATCACCTCGAATTTCACGCTGAATATCGGTTTGCGCGACGACATGGTTTTCTTCTGGAAATCGCGTTACGGCCCCGAATCGAATTTCTGCCTGACTTGCTTCAATCCGCAGACTGGAATGGAAGGCCAGATGGTTTATGAGGGCTTGTCGTCCCAGATTCCCCAAGGCAACGCCATCGCGCCACCGCATTACGCCGATCTCGCGCCTCGTGTGAATTTTGCCTGGAATCCCTTCCACGATCACAAAACAGTGATCCGTGGCGGCTACGACATCTTCTACACCAACGCCAGTAACAGCATCAACAATATTGGACAAGGTATTCAACCGGGAGCGCAGTGGCAATCATTCAGTAATTGGACAGGAAGCTTCTATCCGCAGTGCGGCGAATATTCGGGCGAGTGCGTCGCGTTCCCGTTGAGCGACACCACTACCAACAAAGCCAACCTCACGATTCCCCCCATACCCGCGAACGGAAAGCCGCCCGCCGCCAATCTCGACCCCTCTTACGGTGCGTCCATGCAGATCTACTATCCGCCCGCAAAAGATCCGCGCGTGCAGAGCTACACCTTGAACATTCAACGCGAGCTGCCCGGCAATATGGTTCTGGAAGTTGGTTATGCAGGCAGCCATGGCACGCATCTCGCTGGAGAGGCATGGAGACAGTTCAACCTCGTATCGACCGCCAACAAGATCAAATACGGAACAGCAATCAACGCCGATGTTCCGATCACCGATTACTATTCCGGGTCCCAGGCGGCCCTGCTCGCCCAGACTTGGGGCAGCACTTCGCTCCCGCGCTCGATTCTGTTGACGCCTTACCCCTTTTACGGGTCTCTGTTCACGCAGACCATGTATGACGGTACGTCGAAGTACAACGGGCTGAATGTCAGACTTCAAAAGCGTATGACTCACGGTCTGACTTTCCTGCTAGCGTACACCTTTTCGAAAAAGCTTTATAACGCCTCGACCGACCAGCTTGCTTCCCAGCTATTCAACACCATTGCCCTTTCCCGCCCTGGAATCATTGGCGGCCGTGCGAGCGCGAACGGGAGTAGCGTCGGCGGAATGGGAGGCATCAACGGCGGCGCTTACCAGGATCCGGACAATCGCGATGAAGACCGTTCCATCGCTTATGACGACATCCCGAACATGCTCAACGTGGCTTTCAGCTATGATCTCCCCTTCGGAAGAAACCGCCAATGGCTCTCTTCGAGCGGCCGCATCGTGGATGCCATTCTGGGCGGTTGGCGCGTGTCTGGAAATTTCAACGCGCAGAGTGGTGTTCCGCTTTCCGTTTCCGGCCCCTGCAATCAACTCACTTGCCGTCCCAACCTCGTCGGCAATCCCTCAGCTGTTCAAGGTGGCCAGAACGCCGAGCACTGGATTAATGTCAATGCCTTCCAGCCCGTCTTCGGAATGGATCAAAATTTTTGGGCCAATCCGAATTTAAATGATCCGCGCGAATACGTTTTCGGAACGGCAGGCGCTTATCTGCCAGGTCTCCGCGCTCCCGGATTCATTGGCCTGGATTCGACTCTCATGAAAGATTTCCACTTTACCGAGCAGCGCTACCTGGAATTCCGCTGGGAAGTCTACAACGCGCTCAATCACATGAATCTCGGTTACCCCAACACCAGCTATTGTCTGCCGCCGGCCCCGGACGGTTCCACCAACCTCGTGCAGCAGGCAGGCTGCGCCTTCGGCCGGATCACTAACATCCAGACCGATCCAAGAGCCTTGCAGTTTGCGCTGAAACTATATTTCTAGAGTGGAGCAGGCTTTTTAGCCTGCAACGTCGGCTTTCGAGCCGGCGTAAGCGCTGGCGCAGCGAACTCCGCGGCGCCAGCTTTCGCTTATGTCAGCATCGCGCGTGAGAGCACGACCGACTGTAGGTTCAGCACCGTCGCAACGGTTTCCGCGTTTCCAATCGATACGTAAGAAACCGGCCCGCCATAGCGCGGTGAATCGGAGCCATCGTCGCTCGGCATGTTGTCGTTGCTAGGCTTCGGGTCGGAATCGGTCGACTGCGTGGCTTCGTCCTTATCGGAATCATTGGTCTGCTGCGCGCTCTGCGCGGAGTCCGAGCTGGAGCTGTTCGATCGAAGCCTCGAATTGGAGCGTCACTCGAAGTCTGGCCGCTCCCAGAGTGCCGTTTGCCGAATCATCCTGACCGTTCACGAAATTCGGGTCTCCACTTCCCCGGCGTAAGTGCCGGAAGCGTTCGGAGGAGCGGGGCCTGCGGCGCGATATCATCAAAGCGTCATAGATAGCCCCAGCCACTGGTCTGCCACAGTGCAAGCCGCTCCGCCGAAGTCTTTACCTGGTACGCATGGCTTGATCGTGCCTGGCAGATCGGCACTCTGTTAACACTCGGCCGATACGGTCCGTCTTCTTCCCAGAAATTCGAGTTTTTGAAAGGAGATATCACACATGCGAATCGTTTTGAATTCTGTCGTGGCCGGTTTACTGGCTGGCCTTCCCCTTCTGGCCGGCGCATTGATGGTGGAAATTGGCAATCCTGCGTCGAATCCCGAGGCCCTCTCGAAACACGCCGCGCTGGTGGCGCGAACTACCGCTTGTCACTCGCCCGAAAAGACTTCGATGACAGCGACCGCTGAAGGTATCATCGATGGACAGCGGCGCAGTATCCCACTGAAATTGATTCCACTCTCGTCGCCAGGAACCTTCGCTGTTACTCACGAGTGGCCTTCGGCCGGAACGTGGGCCGTCAAAATTGTCGCAAGGAACCCGGAGTACAAGGACTATGCCACTGCGGCGCTCGTGCGATTCGCTGCCGGTTCAGGCGAATGGTCCTCCATCAAACATTACTTTCACGAGCCCACAGACGCGGAAGTCGCGGCGCTGCTCGATAGTCGCTCCGGTGTGGACCGCGCTTCACTAAAGTAACGTTAGGAACCTGGTGCTCACAACCATCGAGACGCAACCGGAAGTGGCGTTGATACGCGCCGCGCAAGGCGGTGATCGCGCCGCTTTCGGCCGTCTCTATGAGCAATATGAGCCGGTGATTCACGGTATTCTCATTGCCCGTGTCCCTTACGATGATGCCGAAGACCTTATGCAGGACGTATTTGTGAAAGCAATGCAGCAGCTTGCGGCATTGCGCGAACCCGAGGCCTTTCGCAGTTGGTTGATCACCATCGCGCGCCGTGTGGCCGTCGATCATCTGCGAAGCACAAGATCTACCACCGAGTCCGGCACCGCCGCGTTAACCGCGCCCGCCTCCAGCGCAGAGCCTTTGGCGATACTCGCGACGATTCAGCGGTTACCTGAAACTTACCGCGAGCCCCTCATTTTGAGACTGGTGGAGGGCATGACTGGACCGGAGATCGCCGCTCGCACTGGTTTGACGCCGGACTCGGTGCGCGTCAATCTTTGCCGCGGTATGAAGATTCTTCGCGGCTACCTGAAAGGCCGCGAGCAGATTTGATCAAGGAGGTTTGATCAAGGAGGTCTGATCAAGGAGTTGATAATGAATGACGATTATCTCTGGGACCGCACGGGTGAGCCCGATCCGGACCTCGCGCATCTGGAGCAGGTCTTGGGAACCTTGCGCTGGTCAGGATCAAAGCCTGCGCCGGGCTTTTCCGCAAAAGTGAGGACCCGGCATCTGTCCGCGTGGTGGATAGCTGCCGCTGCGGCTCTTATCGTGGGAATCGGAACAGCAGCCTTCGTGTACCGGATGCACGTTGCGCAGCCACTGACATCATGGCAGCTATCGCTTTCAGGCGGGAAACCGGAACCCATGCACGCCGGCCAGTTAGTAGAGACCGCGCCAACTACGCGTGGAACGATCCAAGCAGAATTCGTCGGCAGAGTGGAGATCGAGCCGGATTCGCGGCTTCAACTGCTTGCTGCAACTTCTAATGAGCAACGCTTAGCTCTCGACCATGGAACGATACACGCATTTATCTGGGCTCCGCCCGCGCAGTTCGTGGTCGATACCCCAGGCGCCCAAGCCGTCGATCTAGGCTGCCAATACACTCTGCACGTAGGAAAAACCGGCATTGGACTGTTGACCGTACAAATGGGCTGGGTCGCATTCGAATGGCACGGTACTGAATCTTTCATTCCAGCCGGAGCGGCTTGCACAACAAGGCCGGGGCACGGCCCGGATACCCCGTACTTCCTGGATGCCTCCCCGGCGTTCAAGAATGCCGTTGCGGAATTTGATCTCCACCCGAGCAAGGTAGCCCTGTCCACCGCGCTGATGACCGCACGGCCCCGCGACGGACTCACCCTGTGGCACCTGCTGCAACGCGCGCCTTCGGACGAACGCGCCGAAGTGTTCGATCGTTTCGCGAAACTGGTGAGCCTCCCGCCCGAAGTCAGCCGCGACGCCATTCTGCGCGGAGACAGATCGTCCCTCGACGCAGCGTGGAATGCGCTGAACCTTGGAACTACGAGCTGGTGGCGTGAGTGGAAGAGGCAGTGGTAGGAGCAACCCTGCTGTCTGTCGACGCACTTTACTGCGCCGCTGATTCAATACGCCCAATCGGAGCCGTGAGCGTAGCGACCGGTGTCTTCCCTCGGGTCATCGCGTAACGCAGCGATTGGAAGGTGGAGTTTTACTCCGCGCAGGTCTTCACAACCCTGCTGTCTATCGACGCACTTTACTGCGTCGCTGATTCAATACGCCCAATCGGAGCCGCGAGCGTAGCGACCGGTGTCTTCCCTCGGGTCATCGCGTAACGCAGCGATTGGAAGGTGGAGTTTTACTCCGCGCAGGTCTTGAAGACCTGCTGCCGCTTCGCCCGAATCGGCCTTTCCCGCGGGCCTCACAGAAGCGACTGTATCCAACTTTCGCGCAGGACGGTCGCGGTTGTGTCCGAGAATACGGCGCGCCCGGAATCACGCCACCACGAAATCGCAGTGCCGAAAGCGGTTGGCGCGGGTCATCCAGTCCCGCTTTTGCGAGGGCTCGCCGCGAGGCGAAACCAATAGGCACGGCCAAGCGACAACAGGAACTAGGTGTTGAAGATCAGGACGGCGGAGCGCTCGAGCCAGCCGCCGCTGGCGTAGGAGCTCATTGCGTAGGCGGTCGCGCCGGTAACGGCTGCGAAGGGAAAGAAGAGCCACTCCAGCCATTCACCGCCAGTGCGGCGCAGCAGGACAGCGGCGGAGAGAAGCACGAAGATGGCCGCCGGGATGATCTGCATCACAGTCGGCACGGCTGCGACGAAAAGATCGTATCGAGCGACGCCAACTGAGGAGGGCTGGCGCGCGCAGGACGGATCAACTCGACGAGCCTGCGCAGAACGACAGCGATAGCGATAACGACCCAGAAACAGAACCCTAGAAGCCAGACAGGATGGCGGGAGGTTGGAGTCGATACATGCTGTTGCATGCCCGGATCAGCCCTCGCGTAAGGCCACTAGTGGATCGACACGACTTGCCCAGCGGGCCGGGAGATAACAGGCCACCAGAGCGACTGCCAGCAGCACCACTGCCGCCCCCACTACGCTGATCGGATCGCCTGCACTTACGCCATACAGCATCCGGCTCAGCAGGCGCCCGACCAGGAGCGCCGCCACGAAGCCAATCACCACGCCTGTCATAACCAGCGACATACCCTGCTTCAGAATCAGGCGAAGCACGCGTGCTCGGGCCGCGCCTAATGCCATCCGCAATCCAATCTCTCGTTTGCGCTGATTGACGGAATACGCCAGGATGCCGTATAAGCCGATATTTGCCAGTCCTAGCGCCAGCAGCCCGAACACGCTGAGCAACGCGACGCCCATCCTGGGACCAAACAATCCACCGTCGATGATTTCGCGCCCGGTTCGCGGGCTGCTGATCACAATTTGCGGCGCGACGGCATGTATTTCACGTTGAACGGGAAGCATGATTTGTTGTGGATCTCCCCGGCTACGCACATACAAAGCCATCACGCCACCATAGTTCTGTTCCAGAGGCACGTAGACGCAAAGCTGGGGTGGTTCCCCCCAATTGGTGTAACTGGCGTTTCGCGCTACCCCTATAATTTGCCGCATCTGTTTCTCGCCCGGAAGCTGAATGCGCTTCCCTAAGGCGTTTCCGCGCGGCCAATAATCGTGCGCCATCTTCTCATTGACAATTGCTACCGGCGTAGAATTCTCCTGGTCCAGGTTAGTGAACTCGCGTCCGCTTTCGAGCGCCACGCCGGCGGTCTCGAAGTAATTCGTGTCTACTGTGTTGATAATCGTCGAGATTTTGTCTGCTTGCGATCGCGGTTGATAGCCTTCCACCTGCAATCCGCTCACGCTGCGCGCCCAGAGCGGCATGTTCGACGCCCAGGAAACGGACTCGATGCCGGGAATCCTGGCCACGCGCTCGCGGACGTCCTTGCCGAATGCTTTGATCTGCGGTTTCGCGTACCCGGCCTGCTGCGGATTCGTAAAGAAAATCGCAAGATGCGCGGTCTGGAAGCCGGGATTTATGTCGTAAGCCCGCCCGATGCTTCGCAAGAACAGCGCGGCCGTCACCAGCAGGAGAAATGAAAAGGCTACCTGGCCCACCAGCAAAACGTTTGCAAGCGTAACCCTTTTTTGGCTTCGGCCCATTGTGCGAGTTTCTTCCTTCAGCGTTTCCGCCACGCTGGCACGTGAAGCCTTGAAAGCGGGGATGGTCCCGAATAGGAAGCCTGTGGCGAGGGAGACAACCAGCGCAAAAGCGAAGACGGTTGCATCGAGCTTAGGCGTCACGAAATTGGCGGAGGAGGGCAGAGCCCCGAACAAAAGATGGAGACCACCATAAGCGAGGAAGATACCCGCGACACCACTGAGGAATCCGAGGAGCACGCTTTCCGTGAGGAGTTGACGCACCAGCCTGCGGCGGCTTGCTCCCATGGCGAGGCGGATGGCCATTTCCTGTTGCCTTGCCGCCGAGCGCGCCAGCAAAAGATTCGCGACGTTCGAGCACGCGATCAACAAAACGATCCCCACGACGATTAATAATCCGGCGCCGGCGACGAGTATCTGCTTTGAGCTGCTGCCGGTATTCGCTAACAAAACATCACTTACTGGCACTACCATGACCGTGTGGCCCTCATCGATAGCCGGGTATTCGCGCGCTAAATCCGCCGCTACGGCCACCATATTGGCTTGCGCCTGGGACAGCCTGACACCCGGGTCGAGCCGGCCCACGCCTTGAAAAAACGCCTTGTCGCGATCGCTGAACGCACCCTGCATCTCATTCGGCAACAACTGTTCGGCCATGCTGGCCGGCACCCACAAATCAGGACCGAAAATTCCATTCACCCCAATGAAATGGGGCGGAGCGACGCCAATGACGGTAAAGACAACGTGATTGACGCGCAGGGTTTTGCCCACGATGTCAGGCGCACCGCCGAAGCGCGATTGCCAAGTCCCGTAGTTCATGACCGCAACGGCGTGCGCACCGGGGGCAGTGTCCTCTTCGGGCAAAAAGAAGCGGCCAGTAGCGGGCTTTAGACCCAGGGTAGAGAAGTAGTTAGCTGTTACCAACTCGCTGAACATACCCTCCGAAGCGCCTTGCGCCTGCAAGGTGACTGGTCGCGAAGACGTGTAACCGGCCAGCGAGCGGAAGACCCGGTTTCGAGTTTGATAATCCTTCAGATCCGCATAGGAGAGCGGTAGGGGCGCGGCCGATTTTGACGTACTCCGCGCTTTCGTCAAGCCAACCGCCGCCAACCTGGAGGAATCCGGAACCGGGAGAGGATTCAAAATCAGGGTATTGATGACCGTGAAGACGGTGGTGTTCGCGCCAATCCCGAGACCCAGCGTCAGAACCACGAACAAAACGAACAGGGGAGCTTTCCGCATCGTACGGCCGGCATAGCGTAGGTCTCCCCACAGGACCTCCATGAAATTCCTCAACCCTAAGCCGCCTGGTCTTACCTCGCCGACCGGCACCGGGTCGGATTTCGCCATGTGCTGCGCCCTTCCCGACTCTGTCCGCAGCGGATACGTGTCATTCAACTCCGAGATGGCGTTCCGGTACGCTTCTTCGTCGCTTGCTCCGCCGCTTCGTAATTCGCGATAGCTATCTTCGAGATGCTGCGAAAATTCCTCGACGAGCTCCAACTCGGCGGTTGGCTCCAGGCGCAGTGGCGCGATCCGATCTTGAACGATACGCTTCCAATCAGGCATGTTCGACTCCTGTAACCAGACTCATGGCCGTGACGAATTCCTTCCAGCTCTTTCGTTGAGAGCGAAGCACTTTTCGGCCTTCCGGGGTCAGGCTGTAATAACGCCTTCTTCGCTGCTCCGCCTTTTCCACCCAACGGCTGGCGATCCAGCCCCGATCCTCCAGCCGGTACAGCAGCGGATAAAGGGAGGTGACGTGAAATCGCAAAAAGCCGCCCGATCGGATCTGGATCAGCTTTGAAATGTCATAGCCGTGGCGCGGCTGATCCTCTAGCAACGACAAGACCAGAAGCTCGGCGCTTCCTTTTTTCCATTCCTGATCTGGTGAAGTTGTTACCATATTTGTTAGTCCCGAATATAGGAGTCACAAATACGACGAGAGCTTCCGGCGATTTGTTCCGTCGAGCTGAAGATTTGTTCGGTCGAGCTGAAGAAGATCGGACTGGCTGCGCGTAGCCGATGAAATGCCACAGGATTTATTGAGGTTTCGCTCACTCACTTGAAAAAGTGGCGATGATAACGTTTACAGGCGGACGCAGGCTCATGTCATGTACCCTACCGAATCCCACCAGTGTACGGATGCACCTGAGCCGCGGCAGGATCTTTGCTGTATGGATTGCTCCCCCTTACCACCCCCCTCCTCCCCCAAAACGCCATATACTCAGATTTGGTAGCATACCTGCTTACCTGTTATCTTGTTCAAAAAAATGGCATGATCCTGGTATACTGGTGTTGAAAATTCTTCCGATCGGGGCAGGGGACCTCTTGATCTTTTTTTCTCAGAGGAGACTAGATTGAAGCGCGCCGGATCAGATGACTCCCTCCGTTGCTCGTTCTGTCACAAGAGTCAGGACGTAGTTGGCAAGCTGATTTCGTCCCCGAGCGAGTACCCTCGAGCTTACATTTGTGACGAATGTATCGCTGTTTGCAATTCAATTATTGAGGATGATCGCCACGAGCAAAACTACGGTGCTCCCGGCAAGTTGCCGCGTCCTCTCGAACTGAAAGAATATCTCGATCAGTACGTAATCGGACAGGATCCCACCAAGAAGAAGCTATCCGTCGCTGTTTACAACCACTACAAGCGCATTCAGATGAATAAACAGCGCGGCGGCGAAGTCGAGCTGTCCAAATCGAATATTCTTCTGATCGGTCCGACAGGTACCGGAAAAACCCTGCTGGCCCAAACTCTGGCCCGCATTCTCGACGTGCCGTTTGCCATCGTCGATGCCACTACCCTGACCGAAGCCGGTTACGTCGGTGAGGACGTGGAAAATATCATTCTCCGCCTCCTTCAAAATGCAGATTGGGATGTCCCGCGGGCTCAGACCGGCATCATCTACATCGACGAAATCGATAAGATCGGCCGCAAAGACGAAAACCCTTCGATCACCCGCGATGTCTCTGGCGAGGGCGTCCAGCAAGCCCTGCTGAAAATCCTCGAAGGTACGGTCGCTAACGTTCCGCCGCAGGGAGGCCGTAAACATCCGCACCAGGAGTTTACTCCCGTAGACACCACCAACATCCTCTTTATCTGTGGAGGTGCTTTTGTCGGCCTGGAAAAAGTGATCGCTCGGCGCGTAGGTACAAAATCCATCGGTTTTGTCCCGCCAGATGAAAAGGATGCCGTCCGTCGGCCCAATCAAGTCCGTCGGGATGTCGATCTCCTCGCGCAGTGCCAGCCCGTCGATCTCATCAAATACGGATTTATTCCCGAGTTTATTGGCCGCATGCCCGTTACGGCGGTTTTGGAAGATCTTTCGAAAGACGCCCTGGTCCAGATCCTGACCAAGCCCAAAAACGCGATTATTCGCCAGTATCAGAAGCTATTTGAGTTTGAGAATGTTAAGCTCAAATTTAGCGAAGATGCCCTCGAAGCGGTCGCTCAGTTGGCGATGGAGCGCAAAGTGGGTGCTCGCGGTCTCCGCATGATCTTGGAAGATCTCATGCTGGACCTGATGTACTATCTCCCGACATTCAAGAAGGTTCGTGAATTCGTAGTCACCAAAGAGATGGTGCTCTCCCAGAAGATCAACATGGCCGTGCTCGAAAAGGCGGGCTAGTCAGCCGCCAAATCACAAGAGAACGCGAATCGCAGGTTGCTGGTAGCTGCAAGTTTAATCCAAATAGAGTTGTAACTCTTTTCCGGTCCCGCTGACACATGGGACAATCCGCTTAGAAACTCATTAAATGGTCACGACAAAAGATAAAACGGATTCCAAGCGACTTCCGATGATGCCCATACGGGACGTAGTCATCTTCCCGTTTATGATGACGCCCTTCGTCGTGGGGCGTGAATCGAGCGTCCGCGCCCTCGAAGAGGCGCTGCTCGCCGATAAGAAAATCTTTTTAGCCACTCAACACGACGCTTCGGTGGATGAGCCGCGGCCCGACGAAATTTATTCGGTTGGCACGGTTGCCAACATTGTCCAAAGCCTCAAGCAGCCGGACGGCAATATCAAAGTGCTGGTGGAGGGTGTCGAGCGCGGCAAAGTCATATCGGTTAGCGAAGAAGAGGGTTATTTCCGCGCGGTTGTCAGAACGACTTCTTACAAAATCGAGCAGGGTTCGCAACTCGAAGCGCTCACTGGCCGCGTCAGCAATCTGTTCGAGCAATACGTAAAACTGAGCCAGAACTTGAACTACGAAACCATGATCGCCGCCATTCGCGTGGACGATCCTGGCAAGCTTGCCGATACCGTCGGCGCCAATCTGCAGCTCACCATCGAAGAAAAGCAGGAATTGCTCGAAATCTTCGATCCCATCGATCGCCTCACTCGGGTCGCGGATCTGCTCGATATCGAGATAGAAAAGCTCAACGTCGACCGCACTATCCAGGGGCGCGTCAAGCGCCAGATGGAGCGCGCCCAAAAAGAGTACTACCTCAACGAAAAGATTAAGGCTATTCAAAAAGAGCTTGGCCGTGGCGAGAAGAGCGAAATAGACGAGCTCAAGAAGAAAGATCGACACCGCGGGCATGAGTAAGGACGCGCACGAAAAGGCGATCGCCGAGTTGCGGCGTCTCGAGGGCATGCCTCCTATGTCGGCGGAATCCACCGTCTCCCGCAACTATCTGGACTGGCTCTTAGCCGTACCGTGGAAGAAGAAAACGAAAGAAATCCGCGATCTCCGCTACGCTCGGCAGGTTCTCGAGAACGATCACTACGGTCTCGAAAAGATCAAGGAGCGCATTCTCGAGTTTCTGTCGGTCCGTCGGCTCGTGCAAAATCCGAAGGGTTCGATCCTGTGTTTCGTGGGAGCTCCTGGAGTCGGAAAAACCTCTCTCGGGATGTCGATCGCCAGGGCCACCGGGCGCAAATTTGTTCGTCTTTCCCTCGGTGGTGTGCGGGACGAAGCCGAGATTCGTGGACACCGGCGCACCTACATAGGCGCTCTGCCGGGCCAGCTCATTCAGATGATGAAAAAGGCCGGTACCAAGAATCCCGTGGTCATGCTGGATGAAGTCGACAAAATGTCGATGGATTTCCGCGGCGATCCTTCCGCGGCGCTGCTCGAAGTTCTCGATCCGGAGCAGAATTACATGTTCATGGATCACTATCTCGATGTCGAGTACGATCTGAGCCAGGTCTTTTTCATCGCTACGGCGAATGTGCTCCACACCATTCCGCCGGCTTTGCAGGATCGCATGGAAGTGATCCGGTTATCCGGCTATACGGAATTCGAGAAACTGGAAATAGCCAAACGATTCCTTGTCCCGAAACAACTCAAGGATAACGGCGTCAATGAAGAGCAGGTGCTCTTTCAAGAAGAGGGGCTGCAAACTCTCATTACTTCCTATACCCGTGAAGCGGGTGTCCGGAATTTGGAGCGCGAAATCGGAAATCTCTGCCGCAAAGTGGCACGCAAGGTGGTCGAGGCGCAGGTTCCCGCAGGCGAAGAAATTCCTGCCGCCCCCGCCGACGGCGTCGAAGTGATCGAAGAGGAAGCCGCCGCTGCTCCGCCGGCCGAAGAATCCGGCGAACCCGTGAAAAAAACTAGGAAAAAAGCCAAAAAAGAAGAAGCGCCTCTGGTTCCTATCGAACGCGTCGTGATCAATCTGCCGACCATTACCGACATGCTGGGCCCGGCCAAATTCCGCGACATGGATCTCGACAAGCAAAATGAGATCGGCGCCACGACCGGCCTTGCCTGGACAGAGGTCGGTGGTTCAATCCTTACGACCGAAGCGACCGTCATGGAGGGTCGCGGCAAGCTCACTACCACCGGCAAACTGGGCGACGTGATGCAGGAATCCGCGCAGGCCGCCATGAGTTATGTGCGTTCCCGCGCCCAGTACATCGGGTTGCCCAAGGACTTTTACCGGCATCTGGATATTCACGTCCATGTTCCCGAAGGTGCGATTCCCAAAGATGGCCCGTCCGCTGGTATCACCATCGCCACCAGCATCTGCAGCGCTCTGACCGGCATTCCGGTTCGTTGCGATATTGCCATGACTGGCGAAATCACTGTTCGCGGACGCGTCCTCCCCATCGGAGGTCTCAAGGAAAAATTACTGGCCGCGCACCGGCAGGGTATTCGGGAAATCGTTCTTCCGAAGGAGAATGAACGGGATCTGGCCGAGATTCCCGAGAACATTCGAAAAGATATGAAACTGCATTTCACGTTTTCAATGGATGAAGTACTGAAGATTGCCTTGGAACGGGAAATCGTAGCCTTACCGCTCGCTCCTACTGCGACTGCAGCCGAGCTGGCGGCCAGGCCCGAAGACAACATGACTCACTAATAGCCAGAGCCCCGCGCGTGAGCAAGGGGTCAATCGGAGCCATGAGCGAAGCGATTGGAGCCAGAAACGAACAGAACCCCGCGCGTCTTTCAGAGCTGCGACCGCGAGGGAGCGGTGAACCCCGCGCGTTAGCAAGGGGTCGCATAGGAATTCATTGTGGCGGGAACTGCACTAGCCGCGAAGCTCGTGACGAGCGCACAGGCCGCGATCTCGCGCCACCAAAGAAAAGAGGACCTTCGGCGGACTCAGGCGCGAGTCGCGCGTCCGTTGTGCGCGAAGTTCCTCGGAAGTTCAGCGCGTTCGGAGCAATTCCCCCGCGAAGCTGAGTCAGACGGTAGCTTCGAAATTGCCTTTCTGGGAAGGAGTAACGTAGGGAAATCGAGTTTATTGAATCGGCTCGCTCATCAGCCCGGACTGGCTTTCACAAGCTCCCGTCCAGGTTGCACTCGGTTGATCAATTTTTTTTCCGTAGGTAATGAAGTTCTTTTCGTCGACCTCCCCGGATATGGATACGCTCAGGTATCGCTCGAGGAGCGCGCGAGCTGGAAAAAGTTAATTGAAAGCTATTTGAAGGAGCGCCAAAGTCTTGCGCTCTCCTTCCTCATCCTCGACGCCAGGCGCGGTTGGATGGATATGGACCTGGAACTCAAAGCCTGGCTGGAGTTCCACAACCGTCGATATCAGGTGATTGCCACCAAAATCGACAAACTGAAAAGTAATAACCAATTGAAAGCTGGATTAGATGTCATCCAAAGAGAGATCCCGGATCGACAGCTAATCCCGTTCTCGGCCATTGACGGCCGGGGAGTGAGGGAAATTTGGCAAACCATCTCGAAGATCAAGAACCAGCAGTAACTCCCGCGGCTACCACCGAAGGTAAGCCCACCGAGAAGCCACAAGAAAGCGATGGCGACGGAGCCGTCGCGGAAAACGGGGAAGTGAAAGCCGCTGAAGCGGCTGAAGGCAGACCTCAGGAGACTCGACAGGAAAGGCCGCCGCGCAGTCGATCGCATGGCGACGCTAGAGGAAACGGTAGACCTGGCGGATCTCGCGCTGCGGTCGAGCAGAAGTCAGCCCCTGAAACTAAGTCTGCCGCCGAGAACCCGGAACAGGTTGGCGCCGCTGTCACCGCGCCTGTCCAGCCACCGAGCGGACCCGAACCTAGCGCTACCCAGCCGCCCATCGGCGCGCCGCAGCAGGCACAACCAAGACAAGCGAATGCCCCTGCCGCCGCGCAACAACAGCCCGGCGGTTTCCAGCGCCGCGGCCGTCACTCGATCGGCAACACTGGTGCCCAGGGACAGCGTAATGGCGCGACCACGCTCGATCTCGTCGAACTCAAAGACATGAGTATCCAGGCGCTCAATCAGATCGCCAAAGATTTGGGTGTCCCCGGTGCCGCCGGCTTGCGCAAGCAGGAGCTCATTTTCAAGATCCTGCAGACCCAGGCCGAGAAGAGCGGTTTAATCTTTTCCGAGGGCGTACTCGAATGTCTACCCGACGGATTCGGGTTCCTGCGCGCGCCCGAATACAACTATCTGCCGGGCCCCGACGATGTCTACGTGTCGCCCTCGCAGATTCGCCGTTTCGATCTGCGCACCGGCGATACCGTCTCAGGACAGATCCGTCCTCCCAAAGAAGGCGAGCGTTATTTCGCGCTCATCAAAGTGGACGCGATCAATTTCGAGCCGCCTGAGGAATCGCGCAACAAGATTTTCTTCGACAATCTGACGCCTCTTTACCCCGACGAGCGGCTGAAGCTCGAAACGGCTAAGGACAATTACTCCGGCCGCGTGATGGATCTTCTGACGCCGCTCGGCAAAGGCCAGCGCGGCCTGATCGTAGCCCCGCCGCGTACCGGCAAAACCATGATGCTGCAGAGCATCGCCAATTCGATCACCACCAGCCATCCCGAGATCAATCTCATCGTCTTGCTGATCGACGAACGTCCCGAAGAAGTGACCGACATGCAGCGTTCCGTGCGCGGCGAAGTCATCAGTTCTACCTTTGATGAACCGGCTGCGCGTCACGTCCAAGTGGCCGAAATGGTTATTGAGAAAGCCAAACGCCTCGTCGAACATAAGCGCGATGTCGTCATCCTGCTCGATTCGATCACTCGTCTCGCCCGTGCCTACAATACGGTTGTCCCGCCCTCCGGCAAGGTGCTCTCGGGCGGCGTCGATTCGAACGCTTTGCAGCGGCCCAAGCGCTTCTTCGGCGCTGCGCGCAATATCGAAGAAGGTGGTTCGCTTACCATCGTCGCTACCGCGCTTATCGATACCGGCAGCCGTATGGATGATGTCATCTTCGAAGAGTTCAAAGGCACCGGTAACATGGAAATTCATCTCGATCGCAAGCTGGTCGATAAGCGCGTCTTCCCGGCCATTGACATCAACAAGAGCGGCACCCGTAAGGAAGAGCTGCTCATGCCGCGCGAAGAGTTAAACCGCGTGTGGATTCTGCGTAAGGTGCTAAACCCGCTCTCGCCCGTTGAATCGATGGAACTACTCATCGATAAGCTCGGTAAGACGCGCAGCAACGCCGAATTCCTCGCCGCCATGAGCGGCTGACATTCGATTCAGAGCCATGAGCGAAGCGATTGGAGCCAATCGCCGCAACCGGGAATCGTTCCTGATACATGGGCCGCATCCGCATCCTTTCCGACAACGTCGCAAACAAAATCGCCGCCGGAGAGGTGGTCGAGCGGCCCGCTTCCGTTGCCAAAGAACTCTTAGAAAACTCGCTCGACGCCGATTCAACAGAGATTCGCATCGACGCCGAGAACGCCGGCCGCCGTCTCCTCCGCATCCAGGACAACGGCTGCGGCATGCTTCGCGATGACGCTTTGCTGGCCTTCGAGCGCCACGCCACCAGCAAGCTCAGCGATGTAAAAGATCTACTCGCCATCTCTACTCTGGGTTTCCGAGGGGAAGCCCTTCCTTCCATCGCATCCGTAAGTCGCCTGCTTCTCGAAACACGCTCCCTCGACGAACAAACCGGCACTGCCGTCGAATTCGCAGGTGGTAAATTGCTGCGCTGCGATGAAATCGCGCGTCCCCCCGGAACCACCATCACCGTGCGCGATCTGTTTTACAACGTTCCGGCCCGCAAAAAATTTCTTCGCTCCGATCAAACCGAACTTGCCCACATCGCGTCGCTCGTTACACACTACAGCCTGGGCCATCCTGACAAAAGATTCGAGTTTCACCACGAAGGCCGCGCGCTGCTTTCCGTGTCTCCCGTCTCAAACCTGCGAGACCGCGCCTTCCAGGTATTCGGTTCCGGGATCATCGACGACCTCACTCAAATCCAGCCCAAAGTTCTTGAGCTCCCGGTCGCCGAAGAGCCCGCCCGGTTTTCACTCGAAGGTCTCGTTTCCGCTCCTCACATCCAAAAACTAAACCGCAACTCGGTCTACCTGTTCGTGAACGGCCGTCTCATCCGCGACAAGGTTCTGCTGCATGCCATCTCGTCCGCGTATCACAACCTCATGCCGCCGGGCTGCTACCCTTTCGCGTTACTGTTTCTCAATTGCGATCCGGGCGAAGTCGATGTGAACGTCCATCCCTCGAAGACCGAAGTGCGCTTCCGTCACAGTCCCGTCGTTCACGATTTCGTCCGCGACGCCATTCGAGAAATCCTGATGGCCAGCCGCCCTGCTTCGAGCATCCCGCCACACATCTCGCCCTCGCCGGTTTATGAGACCGCTCGGTCTTTTGAGAGCGTTTCCGAGGGCGCCCCGGCATACGAAAGTGCCTCGCTTCCGGAGATGATCGTTCCCAGGGTTATTACCGTTTTGCCCTCCCGCGTCGAGCCGCCGCCGTCCCCACCCGAAATTCGCTCCACAAACAATCACCGCATTCCCGATACACATCGGGGCCTTGGCTCGCTTCCGGTGGAATGGGACCGGCTCGATTCTCTCGCCGTACTTCCCGACCTTCGTCCGCTCGGCCAGCTCCACGAGAGTTTCATCATCGCCGCCGGGCGCGACGGACTCTGGATTATCGATCAACACGTCGCCCACGAGCGCATTCTTTTCGAGCAGGTTTTGCGGCAGCGCGCAGCCGGGACCCTCGAAGTCCAGCGTCTCCTGATGCCGGCCGTCCTGCAGTTAACTCCGGCCCAGCAGTATGAATATGCCCGTATTGCGGAGGAAATGCACCTCTATGGCTTTGAAACGGAGCCATTTGGGCATCGGACCGTCGCCATCAAAGCCGCGCCCGCCGGCATCGGCCCGGGCGATATCGAGAAAATCGTCTTCGAAATTCTCGAGGTCGCCGAGGCTGAGCTGCGCTCCGCCTCGCTCGAAGAGATCCGCCGTAGTGTCTGCGCGACCATCGCCTGCCGCGCAGCAATCAAGATCAACACCCGCCTCGAACCGACCAAAATTGAGTGGCTTTTGCGTACCCTGGCAGCCTGCGAATACCCCATGACCTGCCCGCACGGCCGCCCGATCGCCCTCCGCTACAGCACAAAAGATATATTAAAAAGTTTTCATCGAATCTAATTTACCGCCTGCCGGGCCCTTTTTATAGACGGTAAAAACCCCCCTCTTCACTCCCACTCAATCGTGCCCGGAGGCTTGTGCGTCAGGTCGTAAAAAACCGCTGCAATTGAGCTCAACCTCAGCAGTTTTTCCGTCAATTTTTCGAGTTTTTCGCGCTCCATAAGCACCACATCTGCCGTCATTCCGTCCGCCGAATTGATCGGTCTCAGCACCACCGATTCCCGAGCTTCCGTCACTCCAACCGGCAGAAGCACAACCGGAAACTGCCACACCTGCTCTTCGAAACCTGTTTCGAGACAAAACGCGCGCACGATCGCATCCGCTTCCCGCAAGATATCGAGTCGTTCTTTATTGATCGAAGCCGCGAATACCTGCAAATGCTCAAGTGGCGCTTTGCTTCCGCAAAGCGCCACCACGCGATTGATGTCGGAACGTCTGTTCGTAAGTTCCGGCGCAGTTTTCTCGATGTCTTCTTTCGTCGGCGTGCGAGCTATCGCCAGTACCTGGCGATAGCTCCGCGCGTCGCCTTGCACTCCTACCGAACGTACCGGAAGTAGAACGCCGTCTGCTGTAGTAACCACCGCAGTTTCCTCGGCTGAGCAGAGACAACGAATCGCAAGCCCCGGGCCGGGGAACGGATGCCGCGAGAGAAACTTCGTGGGGACCCCTAATTCACGGCCGATTTCGCGCACTTCGTCTTTGTAGAACGATGTCAGCGGCTCGATGATGCGCCCCGAATCAATCAACGCTTGAATCCCGGCCACGCGATTGTGATGCGTCTTGATGAGATCCGCTTTAGCTGTGCCGCCGGACTCGATCGTATCCGGATAGATCGTGCCTTGTCCGAGAATCCAATGCCCGTCTAGAAAATGTTCGGTCGCGAGTATTCTTTCTTGCACCTTGACGAACTGCTCGCCGATCGCGCAGCGTTTGTCTTCGGGATCAGTTGCGCCGCGCAAAGCATGTAGAAATTCCGCCTCCGCTTCGTCCACCAGAAAGTGTTTGGCCCCCAGTTCGGCAAATACAGAACGCACGAAGTCGGTCTCGTTCTTGCGCATCAAGCCCGTATCGACGTAGATTCCGAACACTCGTTCCGCTCCGAGCGCCCGCAAACAAAGTGTGTAGGCAACGGTGGAATCGACTCCGCCGCTCACGAAAAAGAAAACCTTGCGGTCCCCGGCCGCCAGCCGGATCTGTTCTTCCACCTCCGGCACACGCTCCGCAATGTTCCAGTCCTTTTCCGCCCCGCAGATGCCGAAGATGAAGTTCTCGAGTACCCGGCGCCCGGCATGCGTATGCACAACTTCCGGATGAAACTGAATGCCGAAAAGCCGGCGCTCCATATCGGACATCGCTGCCACTCCCGAGACTCCGCTCGAGGCCGTCACCCGAAAACCGCTCGGAACGGTCTCGACCGTGTCGAAGTGGCTCATCCAGATCTGCGAGCCGTTGACCCCATACCAGAGCGGATCTTGCAATGTCACCGTCAGCTGGGCGATCCCATACTCACCATGCGCGCCTTTTTGAACCCGGCCGCCCAAATGTTTCGCAAGCAGCTGGTGCCCGTAGCAGATACCGAGCACCGGCACGCCAGAGAAAAGAATTCGTGGGTCAATATCAGGTGAACCCGGTTCGAGAACGCTGGCCGGGCCGCCGGAAATGATGATGCCGCGCCTGGAAGACAGCTCGTCAACCGGAGTCTCGCTCGGCTGCACGTCTGCGTAGACACCCAGTTCGCGCACACGCCGCGCGATCAGGTGTGTGTATTGACCGCCAGTGTCAAGGACGGTGATCTGGGGCGAATCTCTTCGTTTATCGAAGACTCGCCCGCTGTTTCTCAAAATGCGCCTTCGATTGAGCGAGCAGTTGAGAAGCCTTCGGCATCGCTTCGATGGCTTTCTGCACCTCTGGATCCTGCTGGACGCCTACGCGTTGCGAATCTTCGAAGCTGAACGCCGTCACGTACATCTGAGCCCGCAGCTGATCGCGCATCCAGCTATGGTCGCGCGTCCAGTCGGCTTCAGAGAACTTGATGCCGCTCTTCAGCAGATAATCGTGCAGATCGTTCAATACCGCCTCGTCGGGAGCCCAGCCTTGCGGCAGCTTGGTCGGATGATTGGCGAAATAGAAGGCCGTGAAATTAAAGAACTCGTCTTTCCGGACCGCCGTCAGCTCGAGCGCATCCAGCTGCGGGTTCTCGAACTTCTCGTCCGGTGTGATGCCGCCGCCGCCGTAAACCGTGCGCCCCAGGTCGGTTTGCTTCACATCGGTCGGATCTTTGCTTTCCGTGCGCTTGCCGTAATAATAATCGAGAAACGAGATGTGCGAGTAATCGCGCTGGATCAGGCGGCCGCTCGGCGTGTAATAGTGCTGCGTTGTCAGCGCCAAGCCGGTGTTATCGCTCAACTGGTACACGGTTTGTACTAAGCCCTTGCCGAACGTCGTGTCGCCTAAAATCCAGGCACGGTCATGGTCCTGCAGCGCGCCGGCGACAATCTCTGCCGCAGAAGCCGAGTAGCGGTTCACGAGGACGACAATCGGATAATTTTCGCCGTATTCACTCCCTCGCGCCACATACGGCTTCTCGGCGTAAGCGCGACCTCGATGCGAGACAACTACCTGACCGCGGTCCAGCCAGTGTCCCGCTACTGCGACGCCTTCCTGCAATAGACCGCCGGGATTTTCGCGTAGATCGAGGATCAAGCCTTTGATGTTCTGCTCGCCGAGCGACTTCAGATTGTCTTCGACTTCCTTGCTGGTGGTTTCCGTAAACTGCTCGACACGCATGTAGGCGATGCCGGGCTTCACCCAGAAGGCTTGCCAGACGCTGTTGCGCGGAATCTCGTCACGAACCAGATTGAAGGTCAGCGGCTGAGACGAACCCTCCCGGCTAACCTTAACCTGCACCTTCGTGCCTTTCGGCCCCTTCAGCATTTCCGCTATTTCGCTGGTGCTGAGAGTATCCACCCGTTTGTCGTTGACCTCGACCAGCATGTCTCCCGGTCGAATCCCGGCCCGGTAAGCCGGCGTTCCACCAAACGGATGCACAACCATGGGCTTGCCAGTGCGTGGCTGAGCTCCGATCAGCATACCGATGCCGAAGTACATGCCGTGCTGTTCTTCCCTCAGGCCCGCGAACTCCTTCGGATCGAAGAAATTCGAGTGCGGATCGAGCGTCCGCAACATACCCGGGATAGCGCCGCGATAGATACTCTTATCGGCGCTCAGCTTATCTGCGTAGTTCTGATCGACTAGATCGTAAACCTTTGTGAAGGATTCGATGCTGGCCTTTAGATCCTCGTCCGAGGTGACACTCGCGTTGTGTTGCGAAGCAGCGGAGACTGTTTGAGGTCCGGGACCGAATAACCCGCCCACCACGGCGCAGATTCCAAGGAACAGAGGGATAAATAGAACATAACGCCGCTGGGACAAAAGGAACCTCCAGGATCTGTCTCCAGTATAAGACGTTACAGAACCGCTCTGAGGCTCCGGCTTATCGAAAATAATGAGGCTTTTCGTTAACCGGCCGCTCTTGCGCGCCTTGCAAGGGCGAGTTCGCCGCGACTGGCCTTCTTGGGAATCTCATCCAATCGCTTTACTTGATCGCTAACCGAAACCAGAAACATCGGTTGGCGAGCGTTTTTCAGAAGATCGATAATCCGGTCCTGCTGATCTTCTAAGAAAATCGACTTTCCATCCGTCAGAAGATGAAGTTTCGAATCGTTCGACATGACATCTGCCAGCCGGCGTCCCATTTCCCGCTGGAGAAAACGCAAAACCCGCCGGATTTTCTGTAGCGAGAACCCTTTGCGTCGAAGTTCGGCGATTACGGTGATCTCGATTACTTCTTCGGGCAGGTAAATGCGCTTGTGGCCCTCATGACGGGGGGAAACCACTTTGCGCTCGTCCCACCACTGGAGCTGCCGCAGGCTTACCTGGGCGATCCTGGCAACATCCGTACTTGTATATGTCCGGCTGGACGGGAGTAAATCAGGACGGACTTTTCGTGTTTTGAACATGACGCCCCGTTTTCGTTTGAAGTTCCTGCGGCTCCCAAGATTTTACTAGAGCCATAGCAGGAGTCAAGCGGCATTTTCGACAGTTCGGGGACGCCCGCGCCGCGACTCGCTAACCGCCACCCACAAATTCGACAATTTCGACCCGTGCGCCATCGCCGACATCCGCGGTCTCCCAATCACGCCTGCGGACAATCGATTTATTCAGTTCAACCGCCACGCGGTCGGACGGGACGTTCAGCCAATCCAGAAGCGCGGCCACGCACTGATTGGCAGGCACCTCGCGAAATTCGCCGTTAATCATTACCTTGATGGTTTTCGAATCCATCTGCTCACCATCTGCTGTCCTGATTATATGGCTGATAACCTGATAAGTTAGCCAGCCATGCCCACCACTTATGCTGAAACCTGGTTTCCCGTACTGGTTCAGATTGTAGTTGCCATTGCGGTGGCGGGCGCCATGATTGGCCTCTCGGCTTTGATTGGCCGGCGAGTTCGAGATCCCATCAAGTCCTCGCCGTATGAATCGGGAATGGCGCCCGTAGGCAATGCGCGGGAACGATTTTCGGTGAAATTCTATCTGGTCGGAATGGTTTTCATTCTATTCGACATTGAAGCGATTTTCCTCTATCCCTGGGCTGTGGTTTACCGGCAATTCAAATTGTTTGCTTTTTTTGAAATGTTACTCTTCATCGTTTTAGTACTCTGCGGTTTTTTCTACATTCTCAAGAAAGGTGTTCTGGACTGGTCGGTCGATGAAGAACGGCGGCGCAGGGAGGAGGTAAAGCGTGCTGCCTGATGCTGTCGCGCAGGATCCGAGCGCTGTACAACTCAGCCAGCAGTTTCCAGACGCAATCGTAGACGCAAAGCAGGAGTCCGATGGCCCGGTCTTCTATCTGGATCCCGCCAAAATTGTCCAGGTTTGCAGCCATTTCAAAGAGCAAGGCGATTTCGAGCAATTGGCGGGAATAACGGCAGTCGATTGGTGGCCCCGGGTGCCGCGCTTCGAAGTCGTGTATCTGCTTCACTCCTACAGCAATAACCGCCGTATGCGCTTCGTCCTGCGCGTTGCTGAGGGAGAAGAAGTAGACTCGCTCTGCGGGGTCTGGCGCGGTGCGAACTGGTATGAACGCGAGGTATTCGACCTGTTCGGTATTCCCTTCCGTAATCATCCAAATTTGGAACGGATCATGATGCCGGTAGACTGGCAGGGCCATCCACTTCGCAAGGATTATCCGATCCATGGACACAAGTACTCCTACCGAGATGAGTAGGCATTTGTAATGAGGGAAGACAACGCACACGTCGCATCGCTAGACCCGGTACATGAGCTGGCAGTAGAGGATCCTTCCCGAACAGAGTACGTAGGACTCAAGCCGGGAGGCGCCCGCCGCATGACTCTGAACATGGGGCCGCAGCATCCTTCTACGCATGGCGTGCTTCGCGTCATCCTGGAACTCGAAGGTGAGACGATTCTGAGCGCGCGGCCCGAAATTGGCTACCTGCACACGGGAATCGAGAAGCAGTTTGAAGTCAAAAAGTATGCGCAGGGTACTCCACTCACAGATCGCGTCGATTACCTTTCGAATCTGAATAACAACCTGTGCTACGCGCTGGCGGTTGAAAAACTGCTGAAACTCGAGATTCCGGAGATGGCTCAATGGATGCGCGTTCTGCTCTGCGAGCTGCAGCGGATTTCTAGTCACCTCGTCTGGCTCGGTACACATGCGCTCGATATCGGCGCGATGAGCGTGTATTTCTATTGCATGCGCGAGCGCGAGGAGATCCTCAAGATTTTCGAAATGTTTTCTGGCCAACGCATGATGACGAGCTACATCCGCATCGGCGGATTGGCCCTGGAACCTCCTCGCGGCTGGCACAAGGCTGTTACGGCGGTAGCGGAGCGCCTGGCGCGCGGCATCGATGAATATTATTCCCTGCTGGCCGCTAATCCGATTTGGCTCAACCGGACCAAAGGCGTTGGCGGATTGTCGCTCGACCTGATGCTCGATCTCGGGGTAACCGGCCCGCTATTGCGGGCCGCCGGGTTGAAACGGGATGCGCGCAAAGATAATCCACATTCGAGCTACGACAAGTTCCAGTTCGAAGTTCCGACACGCACTGCAAACGATGTTTACGCGCGCTTCGAGATCCGAATTGAAGAAATGCGGCAAAGCGTAGGAATCGTCCAACAAGCGCTTGCAGGAATGCCGTCCGGTCCATGGCGTGCCGATGCGCCGCACATCGTTTTGCCGGATCGGGAAAAGATGAAAACGCAGATGGAATCCCTCATCTATCACTTCAAGATCGTTACCGAGGGATTTCGTGTACCGGAGGGCTCTGTCTATCAGGTCGTGGAATCGCCGCGCGGTGAACTCGGCTATTACATCGTCAGCGACGGGACAGCGAATCCTCATCGCGTCTTCATGCGAACGCCCAGCTTTGGGAATCTGCAGGCGCTCGGGGCCATGCTCGAAGGTGTTCTGATTGCGGATTCGATTGCTGCCATGGGTAGCATGGATTTCGTGCTCGGGGACGTCGATCGCTAGCCATGACTTTTTCGCCCGAGTTGGAAGCGAGGTTCGCAAAGCTATTGACGAGTTATCCGCCGGGACGTCAGCGTTCGGCGGTGGTTCCCATGTTGCTTTACGGACAGGACGAGATCGGTAGCGTTACTCAAGAGCTGGTTGAGGAAGTAGCGAAACGTTGCGGCGTGACGCCTTTGCAAGTAGATGAAGTAATCGGTTATTATTCGATGCTTCATCGCGCGCCCCTTGGTAAATATCACGTCCAGGTCTGTACAAATATCGCTTGCCAGGCTGTGGGCGGCGAGGAATTGATGGAGCACGCCAGCCGCACTCTGGGTCTGAAAAATAAACAAGTCTCGCCAGATGGAATGATTTCGCTGGAAGAGGTCGAATGCATGGGCGCCTGCTCCTGGGCTCCCGCTATTCAAATTAACTACGACTTTCACCATTTTGTTACGCCGGAGCGCTTCGATCGATTGATGGAGACTCTGCGCGACGGCAGCTATAAGCAGAAGGCTTCCTAAGAAACTCTTAAATGCGCTACAACGAACCGAGCCCCTTAGAAGTCAGAGTTATCTCGCAACGTTTCGATCTTCCGAATTCCACTGCAATCGACACTTACCTGGCCAATGATGGTTACGTAGCGATCAAGAAGGTCCTCGGCATGACGCCCGAGGCGATCATCGACGAACTTAAAGTGTCGGCTTTGCGCGGGCGAGGCGGCGCGGGTTTCCCAACCGGAATGAAGTGGAGCTTTGTGCCGCGAAACTCCGGCAAGCCGACTTACATCATCTGTAACTCGGACGAAAGCGAGCCCGGCACCTGCAAGGATCGGCTTCTGATGGAGAACGATCCACACCAGCTGATCGAGGGCATGATGATCGCCGGCTGGACGATCAAATCGAACAAGGGCTACATCTTTATTCGCGGCGAATACCGTTATTTGATAGAGATCGTAGATCGCGCGATTGCGGAAGCTTACGAGCGCGGCTATCTCGGGAAGAACATCCTCGGATCGGGTTGGGATTTTGATGTTTACACCCACACTGGCGCGGGCGCCTATGAGTGTGGCGAGGAGTCGGCCCTGCTCGAATCGCTCGAGGGCAAACGCGGTGTGCCGCGGTTGAAGCCGCCTTTCCCGGCGGTGGTCGGCGCCTTTCAATCGCCCACCATTCTCAATAACTGCGAGACATTCTCTGCGGTGCCGGTGATTTTTCGAAATGGCGGCGCCTGGTACGCAGAGCTGGGCACGCCGAAAAATGGCGGCACGCGCCTGGTGTGCGTTTCGGGTCACGTGAACAAGCCTGGAGTCTACGAGCTTCCGATGGGTTTTCCGATCATGCGTTTGATCAATGAGGTTTGCGGGGGGATCCGCAATGGTAAAAAGCTGAAGGCGGTGATTCCCGGCGGTTCTTCCTCACCCGTGTTGCGAGCTGATGAATGCGATATTCCGTATGATTTCGATTCGCTGGCAAAAGCCAAGTCGATGGCTGGCTCGGGTGGTCTGGTGATACTCGATGAAGATACCGATATCGTCGCCGTCGCCCTGCGGACGATCAAATTTTACGCGCATGAGAGTTGTGGCTGGTGCATTCCGTGCCGCGAGGGCACGACCTGGCTGAAAAAGATCCTGACCCGTTTTCACGAGGGCGGCGGAGTCCCATCCGATATCGACTTGATCGGCGAACTCTCGAACAATATGTTGGGCCGGACATTTTGTGCGCTCGGTGACGCTGCGGCGATGCCTACCACAGGCTTCATCACAAAATTCCGCGGCGAATTCGAAGAATATCTCAAGAAATCGCAGGTGACTGCTCCACCCGAATTGGTTTCTATCTGAGCAAGACTATTTATGGCTGACCCAGTCAATTTCACAATCGACGGCCAACCGTTCAAAGCGCCTCCCGGCACGCTATTAATCAATGCTGCCAAAGAGGCCGGTATCTCGATTCCTGCATTTTGCTACTACGACAATCTTTCGTTGCAAGCGGCCTGCCGCATGTGCTTGGTAGAAGTCGAAAAAACGCCAAAACTCCAGGTCGCCTGCACACTGCCGGTGGCTGAGGGTATGGTTGTTCATACCGATTCGCCCCAGGTTCGCCAAGCGCGTAAAGGCACCCTCGAGTTCCTGCTGACCAATCATCCGCTGGATTGCCCGGTATGCGACAAGGGCGGTGAATGCGAACTGCAGGACATGGTATTCCGCTACGGCGCGGGCCAGAGCCGCTTTCGTGAAACCAAAATTCACGTCGACGAAAAGCAGTGGTCGCCGGTTGTGTTTTACGATGCACCGCGCTGCATCCTCTGTTACCGCTGCGTACGCATTTGTGGTGAGGGTCTAGGTGTCAATGCTCTTGGTGTCGGAAATCGCGGCGCTGCCTCCGAGATCGTTCCGAATCGTGGCGATCATCTTGAATGTGATGAGTGCGGAGCCTGCATCGACATCTGCCCGGTGGGCGCGCTGACGTCCGGTAGCTATCGCTATAAAACGCGGCCCTGGGAGATGGAACATGTTGGAACCATCTGCACGCACTGCTCGAATGGCTGTAAAACCACGCTGGGCGTCCGTAATGGCGAGATCATCCGCGCGAACAATCGCGATCGTTCCGGCGTAAACGGCGAGTTTTTGTGCCTGAAAGGGCGGTACGCCTTCGATTTCAATCAGCATCCGCAACGGCTGACAACCCCGCTTATCAGGAACAGCGCCGATGGTCAGCTACGTCCGGTCTCGTGGGCGATCGCGCTGGCGACAGTCGCCAAGAAGTTCACTGAGCTGCGCGCGAAGAATGCAAGGTTCGGAATCATCGGCTCGAATCACACGACCAACGAAGAGAATTACCTGTTGCAGAAGTTTGCGCGGTCCATTCTCGGCACGTCGAACATCGATCACCATCGGACCGGCGATCTGGCGACATTGATCAGTAGTCTACGAGGGCGAAAAGGGGCTTTGGCATCGACGGCAGATCTGTTCACCACTAAGGCCGCCCTCGTGATTCACAGTGATCTGGCGCAAGAGCAGCCTTTCATCGCCTTCCAGTTGCGCTCCAACTGGAGGCTGAACAAGGCGCGCGTCTACGCTGTAACGCCGGGGCCCGTGCGCGAAGACAGCTACGCGACCACGACACGCGCCGAAGCAGGCAAAGAATTCGAGGCTTTGGAAAACTGGCGCGAGCAACTAGCGAAAGAACCTGAGCTGCTCATTTTGTTTGGCGCCGCGGTAAAGGGGGCAGGCATTCGCCGGTTGGTTGAATTCGGCGATTCGCTCGGCATCCCCGTCAAATATGTTTGCCTGCTGGATTATTCTAATTCGCGGGGTGCATCGGATATGGGACTGTTGCCGGATCTGTTACCGGGCTACCAATCCGTTAGCAACTCGGGTTTTGAGCCCGGGATGAATCAGGATCAGATGCTGAGCGATCCGAATCTGGAAGCGCTTTGGGTGGTGGGAGCGAATCCTCTCTCGCGGCAGAATCTGATCGCTGCCGGCGCGTTCGTCGTGGTGCAGGAGCTATTCCTCACCGAGACGGCGCGCCGGGCGGATGTTGTGTTGCCGGCCAGTTCGGCGTACGAGAAAAATGGCACGGTGACGAATGTGTGCGGCGATGTCCAGAAGCTGATGCGCGGCCCCAAAACAATGGGCGCCAAATCGGATTTCGAAATCATCGCGCTGCTTGCCAAAGAGATGCGCACGGACTTGGGAGCGGTTAAGCCGGAGACGATCTTTGAGGAGATTCGGCAGACCGTTCCCGGCTATGATGTGCCGCTCGCGGTTATCGAAACCGGTGGTGCTGCTCCTACTGCTCCGGGCGGTGATGCCGCAAGCTTTCAATCCCGGCCCGAGCTGATTCGCTCAGCCGGGAATACCCTCTACACCTCCGGAACGCTGGGTCGTTTCTCGAATCTATTGAATTCTCTGATCGAATCTCCGGGAGCGCTGTACAGCGGCCCTCCTGCCGAGCCGATCGTTAAACCGGGCAGCGTACAAGTGGAAAGCGTAGCGGGCCACTGATGAACTTTTTTCTCGTCAGCCTGATCAAACTTGTAATTGTCTTCGCGATTTTCATGACAACGCTCGCCTACTTGCAGTGGATCGAGCGGAAAGTTCTGGGGCATATCCAATCACGCACAGGCCCATTGCGAGTGGGCCCGCACGGCTTGATGCAGCCGATGGCTGATGTATTCAAACTGCTCACAAAAGAAGATCTGTTACCGCCCCACGTGAATAAGTTCTTCTACCTCTTGGCGCCTTTCATCGCCGTTTGCCTCGCCCTAATTTCGATTTCGATCATTCCGTTCGGCCCGGAGATCAACGTACTCGGTACGCGAACCTTCATGCAGATCAGCGACGTCAATGTCGGCATTCTGTTCGTGCTGGCGATCAGCTCCGTCAGCGTGTACGGCATCGCACTCGCCGGGTGGTCTTCCAATAATAAGTACTCGCTGCTCGGAGGTTTGCGCAGTAGCGCTCAAATGATTAGCTACGAGCTGCCGCTCACTCTGGCGATTGTTTCTCCGCTCCTGCTCGCGAACCACCTTAGCTTTCGAGCCATTGCGAACAATCAAGCCGGCTATTATTTGGGATTCATACCGCGCTGGAGCATATTCCAGATGCCATTTCCGCAGATCTTTGGCTTCATTGTCTTTATGATTGCGGGGTTCGCTGAGACGAATCGGGTTCCATTCGATCTTCCCGAAGCCGAGAACGAACTGGTAGCTGGATTCCATACCGAATACAGCAGCATGAAATTCGCGTGCTTCTTTATGTCGGAGTACGCCAATATGGTGACGATCTCTTGCGTGGCGACGCTGCTCTTCCTGGGTGGTTGGCATCCGCTCTTTCCAGCGCCTTATTCTAATTGGGTTCCGACGCTTGTTTTCATCGCTGCGGCTCTGGTGTTCTTTTTCCAGGCTGCCCAACCGGCCCGGCGACGCGACCGCACTACCATGCCAATTTTCGGCGTGGCTGCACTGCTCTTGGCAGTGATTTGGAGCATTCCATTCCTGCAGGTGTTCCTGGTCCCGGCGTTTTGGTTTGCCAGCAAAGCAGCTTTCATTCTGTTTGCCTATATCTGGGTGCGCGGGACCCTTCCGCGGTTCCGGTATGACCAACTCATGCATTTCGCCTGGACGTTTCTCTTTCCAGTAGCGCTTATCAACCTGCTTATCACCGCCTTCTGTGTTGCCGTGTTCTAGCGGAGCGCCATTTTCATGGACACAATTCTTTTCATCGTCTTCGCAATCGTTGCTGTTGTGTGCGCCTTCAATCTGATTCTGCAGAAGCATCCCATCTCGAGCGCCCTTTCCCTTATCGGAGTTATGGGTTCATTGGCAGTTCTGTATCTTCTGTTGGGAGCGGAATTCATGGCGATGGCACAGATGATCGTTTATGGCGGCGCAGTGATGGTGTTGTTCATCTTCGTAATCATGCTTCTGAACGCCGGCTCCGAAAAAACGAGTGGTAAGTCCTGGTTTGCGCAGATAGCCGGGTTACCTTTGCTCCTGGCCTTCGTCGCCGTCATGGGATTTCTGATTGAGTTCGGCTTCTCGAGCAATAGAGCTGTCGAGTTTGGCAGTTGGGTGGGCGGAACTGCGGAGCGGATTGGACAGCTGCTGTTTACCCGCTACTTATTGCCATTCGAGGTGATTTCGATTCTGATACTCATTGCAATTCTTGGAGCGGTTGTTCTTGCCCGTAGGGAGGTCGATTGATTTATGACACACATTCCGATTTCCTGGTACCTGCTTCTGAGCGCTGTCCTGTTCGCGCTTGGCGTCGCTGGATTCGTATATCGCAAGAGTGTGATTACGGTATTTATGTCGATCGAACTAATGCTGAACGCGGTGAATCTCAGCTTCATTTCGTTTTCATACGACTTGCATCGGATCGACGGCCACATTTATTCGTTCTTCGTTATGGTGGTAGCCGCGGCGGAAGCCGCAGTAGGGCTCGCAATTATCCTGACCGTTTTTAAGAATCGCGGCACGCTTCAAATCGATGAAGTGGATTCCATGAAGCTGTAAGCTTTCAAGCGAAACCAAACAATGACTCTCTGGCTTATACCTCTTCTTCCGCTGCTTGGTTTTCTGCTGAACGGGCTTTTTGGCCGGCGGTTCGCGAAACCGCTTGTCGGCCTGATTGCGGTCGGCTCGGTAGCTCTTTCGTTTATCTATGTTCTGGTTGTTCTGTCCAGGCTCTGGCCGCTCGATACCGTGTTTTCAGAGCATTATTTCACCTGGATTCAAAGCGGTTTTCTGCAAATCGGCTTCGATATGGCCGTCGACCGGCTCACTGCCGTCATGCTGCTCATCGTCAGCGGCGTGGGATTGATCATTCACATTTACTCCATCGGCTACATGGCGCAGGAAGAAGGTTATTACCGCTTCTTCAGCTTCTTCAATCTCTTCATGTTTTTCATGCTGCTGCTCGTGCTCGCCTCCAACCTCCTGCTGTTGTTTGTTGGCTGGGAAGGCGTGGGGTTATGCAGCTACCTGCTGGTCGGATTTTATTTTCGCGAGAGTTGGGCGAGCAACGCCGCGAATAAGGCTTTCATTGTGAATCGCATCGGCGATTTCGGCTTCATGTTGGGCATCTTGTTGACCGTGGTAACATTCCACACGCTCGATTTCGGTAAGCTCGCCGCGGCGATGACAACATTGCCCGCCGGCGTAACCAGCGGAGCGATAACCGCAATCGCGCTCCTGCTGTTTGTTGGCGCGACGGGCAAGTCCGCGCAGATCCCGTTGTACGTCTGGCTACCGGATGCGATGGCCGGCCCGACACCCGTTTCCGCGCTGATCCATGCCGCAACGATGGTGACGGCGGGCGTCTACATGGTCGCACGCATGTCGTTTCTCTACGACCACTCTCCGTCCGCGATGCAAGTGGTCGCGGTCATCGGAGTACTGACTGCGGTGTTCGCCGCGACTATCGGCATTACGCAAAATGACATCAAAAGAGTTTTTGCTTACTCGACTGTCTCGCAACTCGGCTATATGTTTCTAGGCGCAGGGGTTGGTGCATACTCGGCGAGCATTTTCCATGTCATGACCCACGCATTCTTCAAAGCGCTGTTGTTTCTGGGCGCGGGCAGCGTCATCCATGGACTGGGCGGCGAGCAGGACCTGCGGCACATGGGCGGATTGCGCAAGCATATGCCGATCACCTGCGTCACTCTGCTGGTCGCGAGCCTGGCGATTTCCGGTTTCCCCGGGTTATCCGGATTTTTCAGCAAGGACGCGATTCTGTCCGCGGCCTACGAACACTCGTCCTGGATGTTCTGGGTGGGCGCCATTACCGCAGGTATGACTGCGTTTTATGTATTTCGAGCTTTCTTCCTTGCCTTCTTTGGTGATTACCGAGGTCATCATCATCCGCACGAATCGCCGGCTTCGATGACATTACCGCTGGTCGTTCTTGCGGTACTGGCAGCAGGTGGCGGCTTCATCGACATACCAAAATTCCTCTCGCCCGGTTATCCGCTGGCCGCGCATGAAAATGCGACTGCCATGATCATTTCTGCATCGTTCGGAATTATCGGTATCCTGCTTGCGGCAGTTTTCTATTGGCTCCGGCCGGCGCTCGCCGAATCGGCCAAGAACGCCGCGGGCCCCCTTTACACGCTCGTTTTGAATAAATACTATGTCGATGAGGTCTACACTGGCGCAGTAGTGAAGCCTGTTGAAGGAATCTCGCGCACGCTACTCTGGCGCGGTGTAGACGAAGGCCTGATAGATACCGGGCTCGTTAACGGATTGGGAAAACTGGTGCAAGGCTGGGGGGCGCTTTTCCGGCGATTGCAGTCCGGCAGTATACGTAATTATGCGACTTGGGTGCTGGCGGGTTCGCTGCTGACAATCTTCGTACTTGGACTGATGGGAGCGTCGCGATGAACATGCTGCCCATAGTCTTGTTCCTGCCCCTGATTGGCTTCTTCTTCGTTCTATTTACGCCGCGCGGTTCAAAGTCTCCTTATTACATCGCGCTGCTCGCGACAAGCGTGACATTTCTCGCCTCGCTCGGCTTAATCGGGCCGGTGGGACAGAATGGCGCCCAATTCTCGTCGGTTATCGACAGGATGTGGACCGACACTCCCGGGTTACAGATCCGTTTCCATTTGGGCGTGGACGGCATCAGCTTGTGGCTTGTACTTCTGACCACACTGTTATTACCGATTGCAGTGTGGATCTCAGAGACCATGATCAAAGAACGGCAAAAGAATTTCTTTGCCCTGCTGCTGCTCTTTGAGTTCGGATTGATAGGCGTGTTCACCGCGCTTGACCTGTTTGCCTTTTACGTATTTTGGGAAATTGCTCTCGTCCCTATGTATCTGATGGTCGGAAGCTGGGGTAGCGGGCTCCGCGGTCCGGCTTCGGTCAAGTTCTTCGTGTACACCATGTCTGGCTCCGTCCTGATGCTCGGGTCGATTCTGTACCTGCACAGCTTCATGGGCACTTTCGACTACGTGGAGATCATGAATGCTATCAATACGGGGTCTGTGGTGCTGTTGCCGTCGCAACAGCTCCTGCTGTTTCTGGGGTTTTTCGCGGCGTTCGCGGTGAAGGTGCCGATCTTTCCTTTGCACACCTGGTTGCCTAACGCGTACACCCAGGCTCCCACTCCGGCAACCTTCTTGTTGGCTGCGGTCATGTCGAAGATGGGCGCTTACGGCCTCATCCGATATTGCCTCACGATCACGTCGAGCGGAGCTCACAGTTGTGCCGGCTGGATAAACGTCCTGGCGATTGTCGGAATCCTTTACGGCGCTCTGCTGGCGCTTGTCCAAACAAATATCAAGCGACTGATCGCTTACTCCTCAATCAGCCATCTCGGTTTCATTGTGCTCGGGATCTTTACATTCCGGCAGCAAGGGGCAGATGGCGCGGTCTACCAGATGATCGCCCATGGCGTTTCGACCGGCGCTCTCTTCTTGTTGGCCGGCTATCTGGAGCAACGGCGCGGGTCTCTGGAGATCACGGATTTCGGCGGCATCGCGAATGTCGCTCCTGGACTCTCGACTGTATTCATGATTGCCTTGCTCGCGAGCATCGGGCTGCCGTCACTCTCTAATTTTGTCGGCGAATTTCTTGTTCTGCAAGGGGCCGCGCTTTCGAAATTTTCCTGGGCGGTTTGGGCATCTATCGGCGTAATTCTTTCAGCGGCCTATATGTTGTGGATGTATCAGCGCACGTTTTTCGGGAAGAGGAGCGAGAATGGACGGCCGTTCCTTGACCTGAATCTCCGAGATTGGGCGGCCGCTCGTGCCGTTGATCGTGCTGATGGTCTGGCTCGGAAGTTATACGCAATCTTTCATGCCTCGTATCACGACATCCACTTCGCACTTGCTGGAGCAGACAAACCTTAACAATCAATACAAGGTATTTGGAGCTCCACCTTCCAACGAGGTGGCGGATGTTCGCTAATTATCAGCCCGGAGCAGTGGATTATCTACGCTTCCTGCCAGAGATTTTGCTGAGCGTCTTCGGTATCGCGATCATGCTGTTCGAAGCGCTCATGCGGCCGCAGGCTAAGAGAACCTCGCTCGGAATGGTCGCGCTTGCCGGGCTGGCTGTCGCGTTTCTCGCCAATATTTGGACCGCAGGTGATAACGGACCAGCCTTTTCCAACATGATCGCGGTGGATAGTTATGGCACATTCTTCCGGGGCCTAGTGTTGGTGGTGGGGTTTCTCTGCGTGCTTGCGTCATTCAGCTATCTGGAACGGGAGAACGCCCAGTCCGGCGAATACTACGCGCTGATTCTTTTCTCGATTGTCGGCCAATGTGTGATGGCTACGGCCGCGGATTTGATCATGGTCTTCATCGGCTTGGAAATCTCATCCATCGCGACGTACATCCTGGCTGGTTTTCTGCGCGATGACAGACGGAATAACGAATCGGCTCTGAAATATTTTCTGCTCGGTTCATTCGCGACCGCGTTTTTGCTGTACGGGATCGCCTGGATCTACGGGGTGACGGGCTCTACTAATTTGGAACAGATTCGAGGCGTGCTCGATCAGGGCTCGAAACCGGTGATATTGGCGGGACTCGCTGCAGCGCTCTTGTTTGTAGGCTTTGCTTTCAAGGTATCGGTAGTGCCGTTTCAGATATGGGCGCCGGACGTTTATCAAGGCGCGGCTGCGCCGGTGAGCGCGTTTATGTCGGCCGGTCCCAAAGCGGCTGCTTTCGCGGTCTTCTTCCGTGTGTTTCTGATCTCTTTCCGGCCGCTTAACGGCCGTTGGATCTGGCTGGTTTGGGGTTGCGCGCTGGCGACCATGGTGGTTGGTAACTTTGCTGCTCTGCTGCAGACAAATGTGAAGCGGCTGCTTGGGTACAGCTCGATCGCACATGCAGGCTATGTTCTGGTTGCGCTCGCGGCGAGCTCTCAAATCGGCGTAGCCGCGGCGATGTTTTACCTCGCGTCGTATGCCTTGATGAATATCGGCGCGTTCATCGTCATCAGCCACATTGCCGCGCGCCACGAACGCTACGTAAAAATCGAAGATCTGGCAGGATTGGGCCGGCGCGAACCGGTCACGGCCGCGCTGCTCGCGTTATTCGTGTTTTCGTTGATCGGTGTTCCGCTGACGGGCGGCTTCTTCGGAAAGTTCTATGTCTTTCAGGCGGCGCTCGACTCGCACCTGGTCTGGCTGACAGTACTCGGTTTGATCAATAGCGCAATCGCGGCTTATTACTACCTGAAGATTATTGTCGCGATCTATATGCGCGAACCGGGGGAGGCGATGGAACAGCTGCCGCCTCCGGCCATGAGTCTTCGGATTGCGATCTGGGCAAGCGCTATCGGCGTCTTAATTCTAGGCATCTTCCCGGGCACTCTTTCGACGTTCACATCGTCATCGGCCGCGATGTTCCGCTAATCGTCTGCGTTCCTGGACTCTATAGAAAAAGACGGCCCAGCTCGCGTATATTAGCAATTGTGCTGAGGCGTGGGTGATCCTTGGGTAATGCAGACAGTTCCAACGCCCAAGTCCGCTCATGCGGCACAAAGATGGCGTTGAGGCCGGCATCGAGGGCCGGACAAATATCCGATTTCGGGGAGTTCCCGATCATCCACGTATCAACGCGGTCAAAGCCTCGCTCGTCAGCCAACCGCCGGTAAGCGAGCTCGTTCTTTTCCTTCACAATCGCCGTATGTTCAAAACACTCGCGCAGACCTGAGCGATCTACCTTGAGCTGCTGTTCTTCGGGATCGCCCTTAGTAAAGAGAGTGAGAGAGTGGTGGTTCGCAAGTTCCCGAACGGTTTCGGCAACACCCTCGATCAGTTCGATAGGATGTTCGAGAATTGCATGCGCGAAATCCATGACGGTCTTAAGGTCGTTATCGGATATCTCACGCTCAGCGAGGTGCTGATAGCAGGTAGCCAAATTGCGCGCGAAATTGCGTGACCCATAGCCATGAATCTGTGAATTGACTCTTTCGATTTCATCGAGGACCGAACGAATGTCGGCCGGAGTCATCGATGAATGGGAGAGGAAATCGCAGAACTGGTCGAAGGCGGCTTCAAAGTAGATGTTGTTTTCCCACAGCGTGTCATCGGCGTCGAAGATGAGGAACTGACGTTTCAAAACTCACTTACCGAGCTGGGATCAAAGGCCTTTGGCGTGGCCATTTGTCGGGGCAACTCTCTTTGCGAGAGCGATCCGCTCCTGGCGTTCGATGTAATCGGGAATTACTTTGACGAGGAATTCCAGCCGTTCTACTTCAGAGCGAAGAGTGAGCACAGTCTGGCGCTTATCGAGATCGTGTATGTATTGGGCGAGCTGAAAACTCATCCGGGAACGCTCTAGCGTCGGTTCTTCGGGAACATCGGGACGCTCTATCCGCAGCAACTGGCGATAGGCGGCTGTAGCCTTCTCTTGCAGATCGGACGGGACATCGGTGGCATCTTCGTCGTTGAAGTACTCGACTTCGGCGCGAAGATATGATTTGTCCTGGTCGAGCGACGCGATCCGAAAGCGGCGCTGGCCGATGGCGAGAAGATCGAGGCGGCCGTCGGGATAGCGATTTACCACGCGATCCACCAGGGCGGAACATCCGATGTTGACGATCCCGTCCTCTTTCGCGAGCACTACTCCAAACTCAGCCTGGACCGGAATAATGTCGCCCATCATCTCCTTGTAGCGCTCCTCGAAAATGTGGAGAGGCAGAGCCATTGCAGGTAGAAGAACGAATGACAGCGGGAACAGCGGTATTACCTGCGGGGCCATGCCCCTATTATCGGCTGTCCTGCGGGCTGGAGCAGCGAAGACGGAGAGTATACTGATTCGTTGTCTTTGCTTTGCTGAAGTTATGCATGTGGGCTAAAGAGACATGACGCTGAAGTTGAAGCGCACTCCGGGCTTATATTTAGTTGGATTCATGTGCAGCGGGAAGACGACGGTCGGGCGCGCGCTGGCTGAGGAACTGGGTTGGTGCTTTGTGGATATCGACTCCGAGATAGAAGCGAAGCAGAAAAAATCGATTCGAGAGATTTTTGAACAACGCGGAGAAGCGGCCTTCCGCGATATCGAAACGGATACATTGCGCGATCACGTTACCAAAGTCGAGGCTGGGAAGCCGTGCGTCTTCGCATTAGGTGGCGGAGCGTTCGTGCAGCCGCGGAACTGGGAACTGATCGAGAACAACGGAGTCACGGTGTGGCTCGATTGCCTGCTGGACACGGTTTTGCAGCGCCTGGGAGATGATGTGAGCCGTCCGCTTGCGGCGGATCGACAGCAACTCGCTCAACTCTATGGTGACAGGCGGCCGTTATATGGACGCGCCGATTTCCGGCTGGAAGTAGACACAGACGATATCGCCGAAATCGTGCGGAAAATTCTGCGTCTGCCGATCTTTTGAATCAAGAAATCAAGCTCAAGCGAGACGCTCGGCGCATTTTCAACAAGGCGCTTCAGGCCGCGGACGCGGGAAGTGCTGTCCGCCGCTACCTTACGCGCGAGCCACGGAACGGCGATATATTCCTGTTGGATACAGAAATTTACGATCGCATCTACCTGATCGCCGTCGGGAAAGCGGCAGTACCGATGGCGCAAGCGGTCGAGGAGATCGTAGGCGTTCCGCTAACTGAGGAAATCGTAGTAACCAAGCACGGCCACAACGGTCCGCTACGCGACTCAGTGGCGATCGAAGCGGGACACCCGATTCCGGATATGGCCGGTGAGAAGGCCGCGGCGAGGATTCGGAAATTACTGCAAGGCAGATTAACAACCCGAGACCTTCTGCTGGTCGCCATTTCGGGAGGCGCCTCCGCGATTTTGCCGGCTCCAGCCAATCCGGTCACGCTGAAGGCAAAGCAAAAAACGACCGATTTGCTGCTGAAAGCCGGGGCGAACATTCACGAATTGAACGCCGTGCGCAAGCACCTTTCCTTTTTGAAAGGTGGCCGGTTGGCGAAATTGGCATATCCGGCGAACGTCGTCAGCCTGCTTCTATCGGACGTGATCGGAGATCCACTGGATGTGATCGGATCCGGCCCCACGGCGCCCGACGAATCGACTTTCGGTAAAGCAATCGCAGTGCTCGAACGGTATGACCTGCTCGAAAGAGTTCCGCAAATTGTCCGGAGTTATCTGGAAGCGGGCGCTGTAGGACAGATCGAAGAGACGCCCAAACCGGGAGATGCGATTTTTGACAATGTTCGCAACCTCGTGGTCGGAAGCAACCGGCTGGCACTCGAGGCGGCAGAGAAAGAAGCTCTCGAGCTGGGATATGGAGTGCAGATCCTGTCAAGTAATGTGGAAGGCGAAGCTCGCGACATTGGTTTGGAATACGCAAAATTGCTGCGCGCTGTTTCGAGAGGCAGCAGACCGCGGTGTTTTCTCGCTGGAGGGGAAACAACGGTGACAGTGCGCGGGGCAGGGAAGGGGGGACGCAACCAGGAGCTCACACTAGCGGTCGCGATCGCACTGTCAGGACTGGAAAACGCCGCAGTGCTCAGTGCCGGAACGGACGGAACGGACGGTCCGACGGATGCAGCCGGAGCGTTCGCGAGCGGCAGCACGGTGAGCCGTGCGGCGGAGCTTGGGTTGGATGCGCGAGAGTATTTGGCGCGCAACGATTCTTATCCATTCTTCGAAGCCTTAGGAGACTTGATACGGACTGGACCGACTGGGACGAACGTGATGGATATTCAGATTCTATTGGCGGTGTGAAGCGCTCGGGCGTCCGCGCGAAAATTTGATAACCAAAATTTGATATCGTCGGTTGCGAAATGAAGATACAGATCAATAGCGACAAAAATATCGCGGTGGATGCCAATCTAACGAGCGAGGCGGAAGCGCAGATTGAGCGGGCGCTTAAAAGATTTGCGCCTCGACTCACGCGCGTGGAAGTCTATCTGAGTGACGTGAACAGCAGCAAGGCTGGCTCACAAGATAAACGGGCCCAGGTTGAAGCGCGCCCTGCGCGACGAAAACCCGTATCCGTTACGCATGAGGCAGCTACGGTCAACGAAGCATTGCACGGAGCGGTGGGTAAGATGGAGAGGCTGCTTGAGAGTTCGTTCGGCAAAATCGCCGCGCGAAGAACGCGCGAATCGGTACGGCGCGGCAAAGCCGCTCCAGATTCAGCGACGGCGAAGAAGACCAGCGAAGCGGAACCAAGTGCCGCCCCCGCCGGACGCGGTCCGAAGAAGAAACAGGTATCCCGAACTCGACGCAAAGCATGGCCCAAACGCTGATCGGTCTGTCTGGGCCGGACAATGTGTGCGACCTGAGACATAGGTAACAGAACGTTCCGGAGACATGGGTTACACTTTTTGCCTTTTAGGAGGCGGGAAGGATGCCCTGGAAGGAGCGTTCTGTGATGGACGAACGAATTCGTTTTGTGATTCGGTTGAAGGACGGGGAAAGTATGGCTTCCCTGTGCAGAGAATTCGGGATCTCGCGCAAGACCGGATATAAGATTGTGGACCGCTATGAGGAATGCGGTTGGGAGGGTTTGACGGATCGTGCGCGACGGCCTCATCGCTACGCGAATCAATTGCCGGAACAGCTGGAAGCGGCAATCGTAGCCAGCAAGCGCGAGAAGCCGAGCTGGGGTGCGCGCAAGATTCGCGAACGTTTGCTGCGGCGCTTGCCGTCGGAAGTTAAGGTGCCGGCCCGCAGCACCATCCATGCCATCCTCGACCGGCACGGGCTGGTGACACCGATGAAGCGCTCGCGGACGCATACCGAAGGTACACGGCTGTCGTCCGGCCTCCATCCGAATGAGCTGTGGTGCACGGATTATAAGGGCGAGTTCAAACTCGGCAATCATCGCTACTGCTACCCACTGACGGTTACCGATCAGGCATCGCGGTATCTGCTGCTGTGTGAAGCCATGGAATCTAACCAGGAACGGTTTGCTTTCACCGCCTTTGAGCGTTTATTTAAGGAGCGCGGTTTGCCGCAGGCGATTCGTTCGGATAACGGCGTTCCGTTCGCTTCCCCCAATGGATTATTCAACCTGTCACGATTGTCGGTCTGGTGGCTGCGGCTGGGCATCAGCATCGAACGTATTAAGCCCGGTCACCCCACACAGAATGGGCGTCATGAACGCATGCATTTGACTCTGAAGCAAGAAGCAACACGGCCCGCGGGTGCCAATCTGCTGCAGCAACAGGCCAAGTTCGACGCCTTCTTGGAAGAATTCAATCACGAACGGCCGCATGAGGCGCTCAACATGAAATGCCCAGCCGAAGTCTATACGCCTTCCCCTAGGCCATATCGCGGCATCGGCGAACCGCAGTACCCGTTTCACGACAAGACCATCGTCGTCACTAATTGCGGCCGCCTTTGCCTGTATCGCAAAAAGATCAACTTAAGCACTTGCCTGGCCGGTCAGGCCGTCGGCATCACAGAAGTCGAGGACGGCATCTGGCTCGTCAGCTTCATGCAATACGATCTCGGTTACGTAGATCTGGAGGAAAAAACTTTGCAGCCCCTCGCCAATCCCTTCGGAGCCAAACTCGTGCCCTAAGGCGAGATTTGCGGGATGCTGTCCTATCTCCCGGTCCCCTCCGTTGCGTTATAGGGCGTCCTAGCCCGTCACTTTTTTCTGCAAAGCTTTCAGCACCCTCTAAATAGAAGCCAAGGCGATCCCACCGATCCCGCAAACCAAAAGTGTTACCTATGTCTTAGGAACAATCTGTTACCTATGTGTCCGGGCTAGACAATGTGAAATTGGGGCGGCAGGTGGGATTTGAACCCACGAAAGTCGTTTGAGAATCTGTAACTTATAGATTCCACATCGCCACCATTCACAGGATTCTCAAGATTCGAACCCAATCGGTACAAATTGGTACAAAAAGCTGGATAGAAGCCGCGAAGATACTGTCGATCTGAAGTTCTTTTCCCCCCTTCCATACCTTAAGATTTACCGGCAGGGGAAATGGGTCTATAGAACCATCGTCCCAGCTACGCCGTACTCGGGCCACTCGCAAGCCGGCCGAACTGGAACACCCAAACCCTGATCGAGGACAAAGTCGCACCAAACCAAACAGCATCTGGGCAGACCGCGCCTCTGCTTGACACGCAGGAGGTCACAGGTTCGAGTCCTGTCGCGCCCACCATTGCTTTTCGCTTCCCATCCGTGCTCTGTGAATTACTTAGCTCTTGGCCTGTGCCTCTTGCCGACCGTGCTGCGAGGCGGAGAACGCCTGTTTTCCGCCTCGTTTTCGCATCATTCTGGACGCTTATTGGAGGCCCGCGTTTGCTGACGTAGCCGGCGCAGCGCGATAATTCACGGCCTCACTAGCAACAACAGAAGAGCAGAACCCAGGCCGATCAGACGGCGCCGTTAAAAGCGGTAAGCTACTAGGCTCCGGAACGACAGTGGGCCTAGCGAGAAAGGCATGTAATCCAGTCGCGTCGTTGAAGACTCCCACAATCTGACCGCTGTCGTTGATCCCGTAAGCTTGGGTGCCGAAATCACTGCTAGCCCCGGGGGCATCGATGGTCGTGAAGTTGCCGCCGGTATCCACGACTATGTGTCCCAGTCGCGTTGTCGAAGTCGCCCACGATTTGGCCGCCGTCATTGATCCCATAGGCTTCGGTGAACGTCGCCCCGGGGACGTCGATGGTGGTGAAGATGCCGCCCGTATCCACGAAGCCATGTGTCCCAGTGGCGTCGCTGAAGACCCCCACGATCTCGCCGCTATCGTTAATTCTGTAGGCAGAAGTTTCGAAGGCTCCTTGCACAGTGATGAAGGCGAAACTGCCCCCGGCATACACGAAGCCACTTGACGGTACCGTGACCAATATATCCGACGATTTGGCCCTTGTTGTTAATCCCGAAGGGAACCGCGGTCCCGCGCGCTCCGGGGACATTGATGGTACTGAAGTTGCCACCGACATCCACGAAGCCATGTTGCCCGCCAAAGAACGTTCCCACGATCTCGGCCGCTGTCGTTGATCCCGTAGGCTTCGGTGCCGAAAGAACTGTTAGCCCCAGGCACATCGATAGAGCTAAAGTTGCCACCCGTATCCAAAAAGCCATGTTCCTGCAAGGAAGCGTCGTAATAATACCCCACGATCTGCGACCACTGTTGTTGATCCCGTAGGCTTCGGTGCCACTACCTCCCGGGATATTGATCGTGGTGAATGAGTAAGTGCCATCCGCGAGCGCTGCGCCGCCGTCGAAGACGACCATCGCGAACATTGCCAAGTGTACGATCCGAGGGACTCTTCATAGTCGCCCTCCTTAGCGATTCGCTGTATTATATCCGTCTTCTTAAATAAGAGATAAACCGCAGCGAGACCGAACGCCTACCCATGTGCAATCAAGGAGAGCTTAGGATCGGCGGGTAAGAGTGCCGAATCGGCCCGACAGGCTAACCTGTCCCGCTGGAGATCAAATCCAGTGTCAGGCTTACTCCAGCGGCTCGAATCCAGCTTTTTCAGAGAGTTACAACGCTGTGTATCCGCTCTAAAGCGCTAGTAGCAGCTCCAATTTGCGAATAAATTTGCGAACGCGGAAGTGACATTCAAGACCCTGAACATGAGCCGGAAAGTGAGGGTCTGCACAATGACTTCAAACCACCTGGCCATACCCACGCGCCCGTTAACATCGGTGGACCGATCGGATCAGAGCTTTACTTACGATATTGTTAGTCCGCCTACGATCTATAGGACAGCCATCTCTTTTGACCTCGGCGGCAAAACGCACGGAATTCTTAGGTGTATCCCCTTTACAGAACTGCTTCCGCTTGCAGTATCGCGAATT
>CAVTXN010000035.1:0-23431 GCA_963738555.1 Terriglobia bacterium | reverse complement strand
GCGGCCGATCACCGTCATACTCAACTGGCCCGCCCTGCTGAATAGATCCGGTAAGTAGCTGCGGCCGGAGAGTTGCTCTAGCCCGCGCCTCCTGCAATATTCATGCTCTTCTCGATGCATCTTTTTTTTTGAGCCATTTGTTTTGTTTCATCCACTACGTGGTAAGGTAACGCGACCCGCGTGGAAACACGTCCGTTTTCTCTATACTGAAAGTTACAGTCCGGATAAGATCTCTACTCATGGCGATTCCAACAAATTTCAGTCGGGCGAAGCTGCTCACCTTCCTACTGCTGCTCTTCACCCTGGTTATCGGGATCGTCATTGGAACAGTCATCAATACCGGGGTGAAAGCCGATCGGCAAACCACCACCCCGGCCGCCCATGATGCGACCCCTTTAACCATCCCGCAGGAAACGCCCGTCGCCAACGAGTTCACCAAGTTAACCAAACGCGTCGAGCCCTCGGTTGTCTATATCGAATCGGACTATCTGCCGAAGCCGGGCCAGAAAAAGGTGAAACCGCATGATAATTCCGAGGACGAAAACGGCGATCAGCCGGCGCCCAAGGGCCACGATCCGTCGGATATGTTCAAGCGCTTCTTCGGCGATGACGAACCCCGTTCTTTTCGTACTGAGGGTTCGGGTACTGGCTTTGTCGTCGACAAGAAGGGTTACATAATCACCAACTTCCACGTGGTCCAAAATGCCGATCGCATCAAAGTCCGCCTGGCCGGCGACGATATAGATTATCGTGGCCGCGTCATCGGCTTTGACCAGGAGACCGACGTGGCGGTTCTCAAAATCGAACCGCGGCAGCCTTTGATCCCCGTCCAGATCGGTAACTCGGATGCCGTGCAAGTTGGCGATTGGGTGATCGCTATCGGCTCACCGTTTGGTCTTCAAGCCACCGTGACCGCAGGCATCGTAAGCGCGCAGCGCACCAGTCGCGATCTGCCTGGCGCTACTAACTTCCAGAATTTTCTTCAGACCGATGCCGCCATCAACCCCGGCAATAGTGGCGGCCCGCTCCTGAACGTTCGCGGTGAAGTAATCGGCGTCAACACCATGATCGCGACACGCAGCGGTTCTTATGAGGGCATCGGCTTCGCTCTGCCCTCCAATCAGGCTGTCAAGGTTTACAACGACATCATTCGCGAAGGCCGCGTTGTGCGCGGCTCACTCGGCATCATGTGGTTAAAAAACGAGAACCAGGCGGATACTTTGCAGGCCCTAGGCCTGGATCACGGCGTAATGATCGAAACCGTCAAGCCGGATGGCCCTGCCGGCAAGACCGGTCTGAAACCCGATGACATCATCCTCGCCATGAATAAGGTTCCTGTCAAAGACGGCGAAGAGCTGGTCACCAGAGTAGCCGAAATGCCAATCGGCTCGAATGCCGTCCTGACCGTTGATCGAAACGGTAAACGCATGGACTTCACGGTTCCCGTTGCCGATCGCTCGGTGATCTGGAAGGGGCAGCCGGAACTCGCCGAAAATCCATCCGAGGCCATTCCTCCCGCCAAGGCCAAACCGCTCAGCCCGGCAAAATTCGGAATCACTATCATGCGCCTGACCGAGAAGGAGCGCGCGGACCTGCAAATCGCTGATCGCAGCGGCGTCAAAGTCGTTTCAGTCGATCCAGGGTCCTTTGCCGACGATATCAATATGACTGAGGGCGACGTCATCCTCTCGATTAATCGCCAGCCGGTCTCCTCTCCCGACGATGTCATCAAGGCGCAATCCGGCATTAAAGCCGGGCAGCCCGTCGCCGTCCATGTCGTCCGCAACCGCATCAACGGCCAGCGCACCGATAACCCTCAGCGCATCTACCTTTCCGGCCGCTTACCCGAGGAGTAATTACCGTTTAGGGGCTTGCCGACTCCGGCACATGGAAGTCGATCGTCCGGGCGGTCATCCGTTCCCCCTGATGCACTTCCACATACACGCTCCACTCACCCTTTGACGGAAAAACAGGCTTCGCTACGTAAACACCTGGATCGGTTCCGGTGGCTTTAAAAACGTTCACTTCGGTCTTCTGCTGCGTTTCGATCTGCAGCGTAACTGTAGCATTCAAAACAGGCTTATGCCTGTCGTCCAGCACGTGGATCGCGAACGGAATTTCCACCTTCGCTTGCAAGTCGGCCGTCGGCTCGAAACGAATTATGAAGTTTCCTTCATGATTCTGAGCCGCCGCCAACCCGGCCGCGCACATCAGCAGGATCAGAGTTTTCACGACTCCTTTATACCGTGCCGGCCCCCTTTTTATAGACGGTAAAAACCCCCATGTTAACCTTTACCTTCCCGCCCTGTTGATGAAAAAACTTCTAGCCTTAAACCGCGGCGAAATCGCTATCCGCATCCTTCGGGCGGCTAACGAATTAGGTCTTCGCACCGTTGCCGTCTACTCGCAGGAAGACCGTCTCAGCCTGCATCATTTCAAAGCTGACGAAGCCTATCTGATCGGGCAGGGAAAAGGTCCTGTCCAGGCCTACTTGGATGCGGAAAGTATCGTCAAACTCGCCGCCGAAAAAGAAGTGGATGCGATTCATCCCGGCTACGGTTTTCTCTCCGAAAACCCTGCTCTCCCGCGCGCCTGTGAACGCGCCGGCATTACGTTCGTCGGCCCTAGCGCAGATATCCTCGAATCCTTGGGAGACAAAACCGCCGCGCGTAAGCTCGCTCAGCGTGCCCGCATTCCTGTAGTCCCGGGAACCGAAGATCCCGTCGATCCCTCGAGCGCAGATGCCGAAGCGATTGCCGATCGGATCGGCTATCCACTCATCATCAAAGCAGCGTTTGGCGGCGGCGGACGTGGCATGCGCGTCGTCGATTCGCGCGCCGATTTCAAAGCCAGATTGGAAGAAGCGAGCGGGGAAGCCGCTGCCGCCTTTGGCAATCCGGCTGTCTTTCTCGAACGGTTTATCCGCCGCGCCAAACACGTCGAGATCCAGATCATCGGAGACAAACAGGGCAATATCCTGCACCTCTATGAGCGCGATTGCTCCGTCCAGCGGCGTCATCAAAAGGTTGTTGAAATCGCCCCGGCCATCGGCCTTCCGTTGAAAGTACGCAACGAGCTCGCCGAAGCCGCCGTAGCGCTCGCTCGCGCCGCGAATTACGACAACGCCGGCACGGTCGAGTTCCTTGTTGACGCTGACACGCACGAATGGTTCTTCATCGAAGTAAATCCTCGCGTCCAGGTTGAACACACCGTCACCGAGATGATCACCGGCATCGACATTGTGCGAACCCAGATCCAGGTCGCGCAAGGTCTCAGCCTGCACGGCCCTGAAATCGACCTTCCGCGCCAGCAGGAAATTCCTCTGCATGGCACCGCTCTGCAGTGCCGCGTGACCACGGAAGACCCGGCCAATAACTTCGTTCCCGATTACGGCAAAATCCAGACCTACCGTTCGCCAGCCGGTTTCGGTATTCGCCTCGACGCGGCCTCTGCTTACGGCGGCGCCGTCATCTCTCCCTATTACGATTCGTTACTCGTAAAAGTCACCGCCTGGGGTCGCGATTTCAAGCAAGCCTGCCAGCGCATGGATCGGGCTCTCCGCGAGTTCCGCATTCGCGGCGTCAAAACCAACGTTCCGTTCCTCGAAAATGTCGTCGGACATCCCACCTTTCAATCCGGTGAGATGACCACGTCCTTTCTCGACGAAACACCTGCACTTTTCGACTTCAAACCGCGCCGCGATCGTGCTACGAAGTTGCTGACGTTTCTTGGAGACGTCATTGTCAACGGCAATCCGGAAGCCGCCGGTAAGCCTCTCCCCAAAATCATCCGCGAAGCGCCGGTACCCAAGTCCGAAAAGCTAACGCCACCTCCTGGTACACGCCAGTTGCTCGAGAAGGCGGGTCCCAAGGGATTCGCTGACTGGACGAAGCAACAGACCGGGCTTCTTCTCACTGACACGACTTTCCGCGATGCTCACCAATCGCTGATGGCGACGCGTGTTCGAACCTATGATCTGCTTCGCATCTCCGACTATGTCGCGCGTGAACTGCCCCAGCTCTACAGTCTCGAGATGTGGGGTGGCGCAACCTTCGATGTCTCGATGCGTTTTCTTCTCGAAGATCCGTGGAAGCGGCTCCAGTCTCTTCGAGAACGCATCCCGAACATCTGTTTCCAGATGCTTCTCCGCGCTTCAAACGCCGTCGGCTACACCGCTTATCCCGATAACGTAGTGCAAGAGTTCATCCGGGAAGCGGCCGCGCAAGGCATCGATATCTTCCGCATCTTCGACTCCCTCAACTTAATCGCGAACATGCAGGTCGCGGTAGAAGCCGCCCTCAAAACAGATCGCGTTTGCGAGGCGGCGATCTGCTACACCGGCGACCTTCTCGATCCCGCCCGCGAAAAGTATTCGCTCAAGTATTACCTGCGGCTGGCCAAAGAACTCGAGCGCATGGGGACGCACATATTGGCCATAAAAGACATGGCTGGCCTGCTGCGGCCCTACGCTGCCTACAAACTCGTGAAGGCCTTGCGTGAAGAAGTCGATTTGCCCATCCATCTGCACACCCACGACACAAGCGGAATTAACGCGGCGACCATTCTGAAGGCATGCGAGGCGGGTGTGCACGTCGCCGACGGCGCCATATCGGCCATGAGCGGCACCACCAGCCAGCCCAATCTCAATTCCATCGTGGCTGCTCTGGCTCATACCGAGCGCGCCACCGGTTTGAATCTCGAGGCCCTCAACCGCTGCTCCGATTATTGGGAAACGGTACGCGCTTATTACGAGCCCTTCGATGAAGCTCCAAAATCCGGCAGCTCCGATGTGTATTTGCACGAAATGCCCGGCGGCCAATATACGAATCTGAAGGCGCAGGCGGAGTCGATGGGCCTCGGAGGTCGATGGCCTGAAATAGCACGAACGTATGCCGATGTGAACATGGCATTTGGGGATATCGTCAAGGTCACACCCTCGAGCAAAGTGGTCGGGGATCTGGCGCTCTATCTCGTCAGTCATGACATGACTGTGGAGGAGCTTGAGAATCTCCCGATAGACCATCATCTGACGCTGCCCAACTCGGTGATCGATATGTTCAAGGGCTCGCTGGGTCTACCCGAAGGTGGTTGGCCGCCGAAACTGCAGCAGATTGTCCTTCATGGAAAGAAGCCGGACGAAGGCCGGCCCGGCGCGAATCTGCCGCCGGCCGATCTGAACCGCGCCGCTAAAACCATTGCCGGGCAGGTCGAATCGAAGAGCCACACGGACCTGATGAGCTATTTGATGTACCCGGACGTGTTCCTGAAGTTTGCGGCAGCACGCTCCCAATTCGGCGATCTCGAGGTTCTGCCCACTCCTCCCTTCTTCTACGGACTCGCCGAGCGCGAAGAGGTCACCGTCGAACTGGAGCCGGGAAAGACGTTAATCATCCGCCTGCTAACCGTCGGCGAGGCCAGAGCCGACGGCATGAGAACAGTATTCTTCGAGCTCAACGGCCAACCTCGTCAGGTTGAAGTCAAAGATAAATCCATCAAAGCCGAGGTCAGCGCTCGCCGCAAGGTGGACTCCAGCAAACCAGGACAGGTAGGCGCCCCGATTCCCGGAGCGATCACCACCATATACGTTAACGAGGGCGACGAAGTGGAAAAAGGCGGGCGTCTTCTGATTCTCGAAGCCATGAAAATGCAGAGCACTGTCTATGCGCCCATCAGCGGCACCGTCAAGGAAGTGACTGTGAAGATCCGCGACAGCGTCGAAGCCAGGGATTTATTGGTGGCGATTGAATGAATCTCCCGGCGCTGGCTAGACTGGAGAAATACGGAAGTGGGGGCGTAGCTCAGTTGGATAGAGCATCAGCCTTCTAAGCTGAGGGTCACAGGTTCGATCCCTGTCGCCCCTACCACTGACCCAGCGTGTCACAGATCGCGAGCTATCTCGTCGGTTGGCCGCCCTTCATCTTGACGCTGTCATCGAACGGAAGCTCAATCACTGTGCTCTTCCCTGGCTTCAGATCGATAGGTTCGGGCGTACCAGGGGTTTTGCTGTAGAGGCCCAAAGACGAACCTTCGGGCGGCGGTGATTGAGCTTCCCATTGACCACTCGGATCGTATGCAGCACTTACATAAGCGGGTGTCTTCTTTACATCATCGCATGTTACTATTCCGTTCTTCGACGATGTGGACTGTACTGCGGTGGGCATTAGATGGACTTTGTGCAAAGCCATCTAATGTCCGGCGAATCCCACAGCACGGATCGTAGATTCAGATGTTTAGCTCGCTTCGACAGTGCCCGCGCCCGAATAATGAACGGCTACTTTAAGCCCCAGAAGGCGCGTTGGCGTCTCGCGGCTCCTGTAACGCCCGGCTTCGATCTGAAGCCGGTGCTGAGCAGCAATTGCTTCCGTTCAAAAAACGCAAGCATGAGGCGGCGACGAATGCTCGGCTTTCATTGCGGTCCTCCTACAACACTGAAGTGCGATAATGCCGCATACCACTTATCAAAAGAAGATGCGGCATTACAGCAATGTGGGCCTAGCTCATTCCAAATAGGACCTTTGTGTACTAGAATTGGTGCGATCGGCACTGAGTCTGCCGAAATACACCCGGTTTGGAGCCAACGATCTATGCACTCCGGAGAGTGTCGCAACGTCACGCGGGGCCGTTTCGTAGTTGTTATCGCTTCAAGTTTCTTGTTCGCCGGAGGGATGGTGCCGCTGCGCGCGCAGTCCGACCCGCCGACATTGCGGGTGGATTACGTTAATGTGGATTACCACGTACATGAGATCTACCTTTCTGATGGCTCTTGGCACGACGCGGATCTGACAGCCATGACAGGGGGGCCGCTAGCTAATCCGCTCGCATCAATTGCTGATTTGGTCGACACCATTCAGAACGTGACGAGGATACACTACTTCGGCCAGCAAGACTCACATGTGCATGAAATCTATCTTTCTGGTGGCTCTTGGCACGACGCGGATCTGACAGCCATGACAGGGGGGCCGCTAGCCGAGCCCCAATACATCGCCAATGTCCTTGACAAGTTTGGAAACGTTGTACGTGTACACTACGACGCTTACGATGGCGATGTGCACGAGCTCTATCTCGCAAATGGCATCTGGCAAGATTTTGATCTGACCGCGAATACGGGTGGTCCTGCTGGCTTTCCCGTGCAGCCAATCGTGAATGTACTTGACACTGTTGAAAACACAGTGAGAGTCGATTACGTTGGTGTTCCCGACAGACATGTGCACGAGTTTTATATAGCCGGCGGTGCTTGGCACGATGCGGATCTTACTGTTCTAGGCGGAGGCGTGGAAGTTTCCTCAAACGCAACGTCAATAGCAGACATGGTTGACACTATTCAGAACATCGTGAGAGTGCACTATATCGGCAACGATCTGCACGTACACGAGATCTATCTTGCGAATGGCGCGTGGCACGATTACGATCTCACTGCGGCAACCGGAGGGCCGCAAGCCGTAGGAGTACAAACAATGGCCAACGTCGTCGATACGATTCAAAACGTTATCAGGGTGGATTACTCGGCCAGCGACCATGATGTGCATGAGATATATCTTTCCAACGGCGTATGGGGTGACTTCGATCTGACGACGGCAACCGGAGGGCCCCAACTGGGTGACGCAGGGACGCCGATCGCCAGTATCGTTGATACCAATCAAGGCGTGATGAGAGTGAATTACATCGATAGCGGTTCACACGTGCATCAGTTCTATATTTCGGGTGCTGCATGGCATGACTATGACCTCACATCGGCGACCGGCGGCCCGGCTGACATCGGCACGATTGCCAGCGTCCTTGATTTGCTGCATTGAAGCCTTCAGCGTGTACCCTCCTGGTTGTATTCAGTGCTGCGCTTCAATTCGCGGGCGTACCATTAGCTCCCATCCAGTTTGAGGACGTCGCCGCGCAGAGTGGCATCTCATTCGTCCTGCACAATTGCCCCACGCCTCAGAAGCACATGATCGAAACCATGGCCGGCGGGCTCGCTGTCTTCGACTATGACGGCGATGGCCGGCCCGACATCTTCTTCACTAACGGCGCCGATCTTCCTTCGCTCTCAAAGACCGGCCCGCAATACTGGAACCGCCTCTATCGCAATGAAGGTCACATGAAGTTTCGTGACGTTACCGAAGAAGCAGGCGTAGCCGGTGCTGGCTATTCCATGGGCGCCGCTGCCGCCGATTACGACAACGACGGCAAGCCCGATTTGTTCGTCGCGGGCGTCAACCGCAACATCCTCTATCACAATCTCGGTAACGGCAAATTCGAAGACGTTACTGCCAAAGCCGGTATCAAAAGCGGCGAGTGGGCGGTTGCGGCCGGCTGGTTTGACTACAACCATGACGGCCTTCTCGATCTCTGGATCGTCCATTACGCCAAATGGTCGATCGGCGATGCCAACGATGTCCGCTACTGCGGCGACCAGTCGCGCGGCATCCGCATTTATTGCCATCCCAAATATTTTCAGGGCCTCGCCAGCACTCTCTATCGCAATCGCGGCGATGGTACCTTCGAAGATGTTTCGCAGAAGTCGGGCATCGCGGCCTTCCCTGGGCGCGGCATGAGCGTCTCCTTCGCCGATTACGACGGCGACGGCTACCAGGACGTCTTCGTCACCAACGACAACATGCCCAACTTCCTCTTTCACAACAAGGGCAATGGCACCTTCGAGGAGGTTGCTCTTCTTTCCGGTGTCGCCCTGCGCGAGGACGGCAAACCCGTCGCCAGCATGGGAACCGATTTCCGCGATTACGACAATGACGGCCTGCCCGACATCTCAGTCACCGCTCTCGCCGGCGAAACCTTTCCGCTCTTCCGCAATCTGGGAAAAGGCAACTTCGCCGACGCCACTTACTCCAGTCACATTGGTGCCCTCAGTATTCATCACAGCGGTTGGGGCACTGGGCTCTTCGATTTCAATAACGATGGTTGGAAAGACCTGTTCACCTCCAACTCCCATGTAAATGACCGCGTCGAGTCGTTCGAGTCGGCCGTATACAAAGAACCGGATAGCGTCTTTGCGAATCTGGGTAACGGCACGTTTCGCGACATGTCGAGCGAAGCCGGACTTAAAGAAGCGAAAGCCCATCGCGGCAGCGCCTACGCCGATTTAGATGGCGACGGGAAAATCGACGCAGTTGTTTCTTCTCTCGAAGCGCCTATAGAACTCTGGCGCAACACGAGTCCCGATGCCAACCACTGGCTGGCAGTCAAGCTCATCGGCACGCACTCGAATCGCGATGGCATCGGTGCGCGCATTCGCATTGGCAAGCAGTGGAACGAGATGACCAGCGCTGTAAGCTATGCATCAAGCGCGCTCGATCCCGTACACTTCGGTCTGGGCTCACTCACTCGGATTGACACACTCCAGGTCTTCTGGCCTGACGGAAAGCAGCAGGTTTTGCACGACGTGGCAGTCGATCAGGTACTGCAGATACGTGAACCGAACTAAATTCCGCGCCCGCTTTTCGACCAATTCGGGGGAGCTTTTGCCGCCCCCGTGTCCTCGGCCTCCGGTAAGCACGCATACGATGAATCATGCCCGCGATATCCAGAGAAGGAATCCTAAACGGTAGCCTTCGCGCTCTTCTTCTCTTCGATATTGCGGAAGAAATCGATCTGCCGTTTTTACGCCGCCTTCTTGGGTCTGCCTCCAGCAAACGCGAGCCTGCATTTCGCCAACCCGCGCCGGAATACGTGCGCTTCGAGCGCCCTCCCGTAATCGAACATCTGGGAGTCTGTCAAACCGCAGACGGCAGGCAACTGGAAGCTCGCGTTCGCTACTTTGATTACGGAGTGGCGAGCGTGGAGCTGCGGATGCCGTTCCGCGCCGCCTGGGACGGCTTAGTCACACTCGCGAGCCGCTGGATCACAGCGCTCGAGCTCGAAGGCCGCGCGAGCGCCATGCTGCGCGATCGTCTGACCGGAATACCTAAGGCTCTCAAGAAACCTTACGAAGCTTGGATTTCAGAGGACTACTACGTTATTCAAATTGACCCCATCTATACTGCCGGCGACTCCGTTGTCCCGGCCGACGATCTGATCCGCGATCATGGCGCCGAAATCGCACAAATTGTCCGTGGCGAAGCAACACCGCTCGCGCCCGCCGAGCGCCGGGAAGTTCTCCGCTCCAGCATGTCGTATTACCCGGCGGACCTGCTCGTGGTCGGCTGGGTGGCTGCTTTTGTGTATGACACTCCCTCCGCTGCTTTGCCGGCGATTGATTTATTGGAATACGCAAACAGCCAGTTGCTCGAGTTTCGCTATTACGACGAAGTTTTGACGCAAGTCCTGGCCGACGTTTACCGCCAGCTCGACGAAAAACGCGGTGTATGGGGCCAATGGAAGCTGGCCAAAGAAGCTGGCACTCTGAACACGATTCGGCTCGACTACCGGGAACTGGCGGAACGAACCGATAACGCGATCAAGTTCCTCAGCGACATGTTTTATGCGCGTGCGTACCGCCTGGCCGCAGCCCGGATCGGAGTGACCGACTACCGGAATCTTGTAAATGAAAAGCTGAGCACCGCCCGCGACCTCTACGAATCCATGGTCAATGAATTTCATCAGGCCCGTGCTTTCTTTCTCGAAGTGATGGTGGTCATCATCCTGATCATCGAGATCGTCTTCCTGTTTCGCGGGAAGGGCTGATCTCACCCAGTTTCTCTAATGCCAAAATCCAGGCCTTCGGTGTTGCCCCAAACGTCTGGCGAAATGCTTCGATGAAGGCGCTGCATTGCCGGTACCCCACCTCGAAGGCCACTTGTTTGACTGAGCGCCCCGCAACCAGCAACTCCACCGCTTTCATCAAGCGGATTTGACGCCGCCACGAGTCGAAATCGATTCCTACGTGTTTTCGGAACATTCTTTCAATTGTTCGGACACTCACCCCAACCCGGGCACACAATGCAGCCAGCGTCTGCGATTGAGCAGGGTTTTCGAGCACCGCCCGCGTCACTGCGAGCGCGCGCGGCTCACTTGGCAGCGTCACAAATATGGGTACCGGTGACGCTTTCTCTACATGCGAAACAACCAAGTCGCGGAGCGTGCGTTCCATGCGATTCTTCACACGAAGTTGCCCGATACGTACCGTCTCGAGGATGAGTTCTCGCAAGAGCGGGGTGACGTGCAACACCGTGCAGCTTGCCGGAGGTGCGGTAATCAGTTTGCGCCTGAAATAGAGGGTGCGCATGGAAACTGCTTCCGGCATGTGAATTCTGTGTTGCGTGCCCGCTGGAATCCAGAGCGCAAAATGCGGCGGGATTAACCACATCCTTTCACCTGAATAGACCTCCATGACTCCGCAGATCGCATAAATCAATTGATCTGATCCATGCGCGTGTTCGGGAACCCGAAAACCCCGCGGATATTCATACGAAAGGGTCGCGACAGAAATCCCCGCTTTCGGATCGTAGTCTTTTAGGATCACGAGTGTCGCAATAGCAATATCTTATGACGTAGCAGCACGCTTGCGACACCGCCAGGACCGGCCCATCATATCTGCATGCGCTCCGGTCTGAGTAAGTATCCAATAATCGGCTTCATCACCATCGTCGATGTAGCTCGCGCGAAAGAGTTTTACCGTGACAAACTTGGTCTCCGGTTAATCAGTGAAGAAGCGCCGTACGCGCTGGTGTTCGATGCAAACGGTATTATGCTTCGGTTGGGAATGGGTAAGGAGCGTCCTCCCGTTCCCGGTACCGTTTTAGGCTGGCAGGTTCCAGACGCGAGCGCCGCAGTCAGCGATCTCGAGCAATCAGGGATTCGCTTCGAACGTTACGACTACCTGAAACAGGACGCACACGGTATTTGGACCGCGCCGACTGGCGCAAAAGTCGCCTGGTTCAAGGATCCCGACGGAAACATCCTGAGCATCTCGGAGCATCCGGAGTTGAAACCGTGATCCTGTTATGCATCAAAAGTCGGAACTTGAGCTTTTCAGGTTTGAGCCCGATCGAGTAGTGCGCGTCAGATGTCTAAGACCGAACGACGCCTGACCGGCCCCAGTGCCAGATAATCCTGCTTGGGTGCGACGGGCAACGTTCTCTTACTCATATCTGAGCGCCTCAATGGGGTCCGAATTCGCGCCCCGTCGGGCGGGTAGGAACATAGCCGCGACTGCGGCAGCGGCCATTAACAAAACAGCCGCCATGTACAGAAGCGGATCACGGCTGTCGATGCGCAAAGGGCCGGTATCGAGCGCCTTGCTAAGAGCTGCGGCCGTTGCGACAGAGAGCCATAAGCCAACAAGAAGGCCGTGGACCACGGGTCTGCCGCCTGAGAAATAGACGGAGCGGAGGATATCGAGGCGCTTGGCGCCCAGTGCCGTACGAATTCCAAATTCTCGCGTGCTCTGGTTCACGGCGAAGGAAACAGCTCCGTAGATGCCGGCCGCCGACAGGATGGTTGCAAGAATTCCGAGCACCAGAATGAGCGAGACGAAATTCCAGATTTCGGTGCTCACCTCATCAATCCAGGCCTGCATGAGGCGTGGCCTAACAAGCAGATCCGGTTCGATCTCGTGAATCGCGGCGCTGATCGAATGCGTGGGCCGGTTCAATCGCGGGTCGAAGTGGATGGCCATGACGTTTTCGGAACCGGCCGCGAGTGATCGATAGAGCGGCGGGTTATCTGTACCGCCGAAGCGCAGGGGTTCAATGTCTTTCACCACGCCCACGACAGTCAGTACAGTCCCGTCGGGCAGTTTCAGTTCGCGGCCCAGGGGACTCTCCCAGCGCCAGAATAGTCGGGCGAGCGTCTGCGAAACGATCGCGGCATTCTGGTCCGTTGGAGCAAATTCGCGACCGCTTAAAAGCGGGATGCCCATGGTCTGGAAAAAGTGCGGCGAGGCTGTGAAAACGGCTACCGGCTGTACCGCATCCGGCCTGTCGGGCGGGCGGATTTCGACTGTGTCGGGGTCGAGGAGCGGAATGCTGCGAGAGAACGCTACGGAACGGACCCCGGGAAGGCTCAAGATCCTCTCTTTGATCGTATTGAGATGCACGGATTCCCAGAACGGCACGACCACGATATGGCTGGAGTCGTAACCCGGATCGGCATGGAGATTGCGATTCTCGGCCTGGCTGAGCAGTCCGGCGCCCACGATCAGGACCATGCTTAGGGCGACCTGCGCGCTGACCAGATAGCCGAGTGCGCGCTTCGTTCCCGCTGCGCCACCGAGCATGCCGCCAAACCCTTTGAGTGAGTTGACCAGGTTGAGCTTCAGCGCTTCGGTCGCCGGCGCGATACCGGCGAGGATGCCGGTAGCGAGCACGAGGGCGGAGATCCAGACGAGCACGCGCCAATCGGGCGTCAGCGAAAAGTAGTGGGAGCGCACGATGATGTAGCGGGCCAACGGTTCGGGTAACCGGTTCACGACCAACCAGCTCAATGCGCCCGCGACAACAGCAAGCACCAGGCTTTCCGTTATGAGCATGCGGACAAGACGATTGCGCGGTGCGCCAAGCGAGAGGCGAACGGCAATTTCACGATTTCTGGCCGCCGCGCGCGCAAGCAGCAGCGTGGCTACATTCGCGCAGGCAATCAGAAGGACCAGCTTGAACGCACCGAAGAAGAAAGCAGAGAGCAAAACAAATCGAGTATTCGCAAAGAGCTCGATCCATTCGATCCAGGAACCATCTGTCGTCTCAATACGAGTACTGCGGCCGGGGTTCATTCTGTCTTGCGCCCGGACCAGCCTGGTGAATTCGGCGCGGACTGCTGCGCGATTGTAGCCCGGCGCGATACGTCCGGCGAGGGCCAGCCAGAAGTGTTGATCCTCTTTGAAGAGATTGAGTGTTGGGTTGAACCAGGGCTGGGCTGTGTAAGGGAGCCATGCGCTTACCGCAAGGCCTGGGGTCCAGCTGGAAGTGTTAGCCGCCACGATGCCGACGACCGGCACCGGGCGGTTGTTGATCTGGATGGTGCGGCCGATGATCCCGGGATCAGAGGCGAAGTGGCTTCGCCAAGCGCTCTCACTCAGGATAGCCACCGGAGCCTGGCCCGGCGCGTGGCAGTCGTCTTCCACAAAAAGCCGGCCCAACTTGGGACGCACGCCACCTTCTACCATAAAGAAATTGCACGAAACCTCCATCCCAATCACCTCCGGGCCCGTAAGGTCCTCTTCACCGAATTGAATTCCGAATTTGGTTAAGGCGGCGAGGGAGCGAAGCGAGCGGGTGCTGTTTCGAAAGGCCTGATATTCCGCGTAAGAGGCTCCGCGTGGAGCTCCAGTCAATCCTGTGGCGGGTAAGATTTGGATGAAAGTAGCGGGGTCGCTCGTGATGTGTGGTCGAAGCATATACCCGTTGACAACGGTGAAGATGCTGGCGTTGAGCCCAATCGCAGCGGTGAGAGTCGCGATAATGACGAGCGAAACAATCGGGTCGCGGCGAATGAGGCGGAGACCGTGCCGGAGGTCATCCCGCAGACTTTCGACAAAAGTTCGGTTGCGGATGGATTCGGCGATTTCGCTGGTCAGGGATTCCGGAATGACGGAGCGTGAAGTCGTGAGGTGGAAGGCGAATTCCGCTTCGGGGCGGGGTGACCCCGGTGCCGCAGCCGGCACATGCAGCTCGAAATCATCGAGTTCGAGCGGGTTCACTTCCGCCTCTTCGATTTCGTCGTATAGGATGCGACAGTTGGACCACGCGGCGCTGCGTTTTCGCCGCACCCGCCAGACGCTCCAGAGCAGAAGTGTGAAGAGTGATAAGAGAGCAGCGGGTTCGAGCGAGCAATAGAGAATCAGGCTCGCGACAGCGGCGAGCAACCCGCTGGCGATGCCGTACTGCACAAGCGTAACGGCGAACGGGCGCCTCGAAGCCGAATAGCTGCACGTGAAAGGCAGCTTGTGCCAGTTGCGGAAAAGCGTTTCGAACCAAAGCACGGCGGTGAGGAATACCAGCGCCATGACGATGAGGGCTCGCTGCCATCCAAGCACCGCGACAGACGCAGGGAGTCCGGCGAGGCAGACCGGCGCAATGCCGCAGCAGATAACGAAGCGATCAACGGCCGAGAGCCAGGCAGAGGCGCCATTGTGCTCCTCGATTTCGAAAATCCATTTCGCGCTGTGCGCGACTGGAAGCGAGAAGAGACGGCGCAGGGCGTTTACGGCGAGAAGCGCGAGAGCAAGCGGCGAAGCGGTAACGATCATGCCGTAGACGCCCTCATTCTTCAGAGAGGGTGCCGGCATATTGAGGACGCCTTTAACAATCCAGCCGGCCGCCAGTCCGGCCCAGGCCAGGAGGAGAAGACGATGGCTGCGGCTTCGTACGAGCGTTTTCCAAATGAAGGCGAATGCCGCTTGCTCCTGGGGGCGGCGAATCCAGACTTCAAGGAACTACGTATGCGCCGCCCGAGCGCGCGGCAATTTTGTCGGATGTGCCGGTATTGTCTCGTCGAGTCGATCCCTCGACCAGCAGCCGCTGGTGGCGATGATAGCCGGCGAGATAAGCAGTGATAGCGACCACTGCCGGGATTGCGATGCTCAGGAGCGCTGTTCGTGCGCGTTTGGGATCGCCGAGGACGATCGACTCCCAAAGGTGGAGAAACCAGATACCGGGCCACCATTCGGCGTGAGGTTGGCGGCCCGCGAGCGGGAGCGCGCCGAGCGTTGAGATGAAGAGAATGCCCTGTACCCAGAGGGAGACATTGTCGAAGAGGCGGACGGGCAGGAGATTCAGGAGAAGTCCCTGGAGGGCGAGGACACTCGAAAATGCGAAGCAACAGGCGGCGGCCATGGTGACGAAGGTGGCCGCGATCAGCAATAACGTGTTCGGGTTCTCTTGCCAGCCGCCTGATGTTGCGGTGGTGAAAAGTATTGCCCAGGGAAGATTTATCGAGAGAACGTATCCGGTGAACAGGATCATCAGCGCGACGGACTTCGTAAGGAAAATGTCGCGGGCGCTGATAGGAAGACCGGCAAGCGCGAGGCAATCGCGGCGGTTGGGAAATAGTGATTGCCATTGAAGCAGCGTAAGCACGGCGGTCACTGCGAAGGCGAGGCCGATGAACCAAAGGAGATCAGAGCGCAGTTCCGATCGATAGAGCGCTAGGGTAGAGTGGGTGGTCGAATTCAGGATCGCGTATCGGTCCCAGTAAACCTTGAACACGACGATACCGAATGAAAGAAGAGCAGCAAGCACGCCGATCGCGGTCTTCTTCCATTCGCCGGAGACGGCAAGGGCCTCGCTGTCGAAGAAAGTGTCGAGGAAATGGCGCAGCAGTTCGCGGTGCGGACTCGTGCCCTTTGCGCTCATGCAGCCACCACTTCGAGCATGCGCCTGGCGATCGAATCCGCGTCTTCGGTTTGCGTCAGCCCGGCGAAGACGTCCTCGAGCGACGATTTATCGTTAAGTTCGCGGAGACGGGCGATGGAATCGTGCGCGACAACGCAGCCTTTGTTAAGGATTAGAACTCTGTCGCAGACCTTCTCGACTACCTCGAGGACATGCGAGCTGTAGAGGACCATCTTGCCGCGCCCGGCGAAGCCGCGAAGAAGGCTGCGGAGAATCATAGCTGCGTTCACGTCGAGGCCCGAAAACGGCTCATCGAGGATGAGGACCTCGGGGTCGTGAAACAGCGCAGCGATGAGGAGAATTTTCTGGCGCATCCCTTTGGAATAGCTGGCCAGAGAGGAGTGACGGTCTTCCCACAAACCGGCGAGCCGGAGAAGCTCGTCCATTTTTCGTTCGAGAATGGGCCGCGATAGCCCGCGCAGGCGACCCACAAGTTGGAGATGCTCGCGTCCACTGAGGTGCGGATAGAGGTGCGGCTCTTCGGGCACGTAGCCGATGCAGCGCTGAAAGGCTTTGCGGGCTTCGGAATCTTTGTGAATGTTGCGGCCATCCAGCGTGATTTCTCCGGAAGTGGGCTCAAGCAGGCCAATGATCATCTTGACCGTGGTGCTTTTGCCGGCGCCGTTGGGACCGAGATAGCCGAGCGTTTCGCCGCGCTGAATCACGAAGCTGACATGGTCGACGACAGGGATGCTGGCGTAATGTTTGGTGAGGTCGCGAACTTCGAGCATGACGAGTTAGACACCTTGTGGAACGCGGCAGTCTGCCATGTTGAAATTGTATCTATGTAGCGATCTACTCACAAGCGAAATCGGAACGCCAAGTACGGTACAACTGAATCGTGAGTGAAACAAGCGCAGAGGTGATCAGGCGATATCTCGAAGTCGCCATCACCGACGGTAAGAATACGGAAGCCTACCTGCAGAAGTTTGCCGACGAAATGAATGAATCCCCGGCAAAACAACTCTTTCAGAGGCTCGCCCGGGAAGCAAAGAAGCAGCACGAGAGGTTGGCCGCAAGACTTACAATTCTTGGCGGAAGTTCGTCGGCCCTCTATGGTCTGTTGTCGCAGTTTCTCGGATTAGGATCGAAAACCTCACATCTCGAGCATCAAAAAGGTGACCGAACAATACAGAATCTTATGGCCGCTTTTGCTACCGAGCACGGCAAAGCCGCGCTTTGCGAAGTGATCGCGAATATGTCTGACGCGGCGAGCGATTATGATACCGCCGAACTCGCCCGCTCCATTCGGGATGAAGCGAGCGCATCGGCCCAAGAAATCTGGCGACTTCTGCCCGTTGCGTCTTCAGAAACATACCGCAGCTCGTGAAGGCAGGGTCCCTGGACAACCCTAGATGGCTAGGCTGCGGGTCTGCGAGCCCATTGGTGTGGGTGTAGAATGGCGTAGACCCCATCTTTGCAAAGAAGGGATTTACCGACGTGAAACAGTCTTGTTTTCCGATTGTGGTTTTTCTCGGTCTCGCCAGCATCGTGCAGGCCCAAACAAAATCAAATCCGTTAAGTTCCGATATCAAACGTGGATATGAATCGGTTAAGAAGAACCTGGTCGCTGCCGCCGAAAAAGTGCCTGATGAAGACTACTCCTTCAAACCCACTCCGGAGATGCGCAGTATGGCTGAGGTCTTTGGGCACGCAGCTTCGGCGCAGATGCGAGTCTGCAGCTCGGTCACCGGAGACCAGAGTACTGCGCTCAAAACCGATGGAAAGGCAAACATTGTAGCGGCTCTGAAAGAGTCTTCTGCAGAGTGCGACAAAGCTTTTGATTCATTAACAGATAGCAACGCTACTGAGATGGTCAAACTTCCGCGGGGGGAAGCAACCAAGCTTGGCGCGTTGGCAGGCGTAGTTACACACGACACGGAACAATACGCTGCATTGAGCGTCTACATGCGTTTGAAGGGCATAATTCCTCCTTCGAGCGAGCACGCCGGTCGCCGTTAAACAAGAGCGAGGAGAGGGTTGAAAATGGCGCAGCAGTACGGCCGAATCGAATGCAGAGTCTGCGGCGAGCAGGTCATTGTTCCTCTCCCTGTCCACGATGGAAAAAACGATCGCAATCCGTACGAACTTACGTGTTCGAAAGGGCACACAGATTCGTACGATCTGGCCAAGGTAGAATCGATCAGCTCGAAGCCGGTGGAATTATTAAGGATCCGACGTGCGGCTACTGGAATGGGCTAAACGCCCGGTCTAGTTGACGTCTCGCTTCTCCGTTTAGACTTTCGATGAAGAAGAATCGCCGATGTGTGCTGCTTCTTGCATTTTCCTTGCTGCAAACGGAGTGCATTTCAGGACGCGTCGAGATTTCTCCATGCAAAAATAACTACTCGCCGGAGCAACAGATTGCCCTGGGACAAAAAGCGGTGAAACAGGTATATGCCGAAATGCCGGTGTTGTCCGATTCCAGTCCAATTACAAAGTATGTTCAAGCGTTGGGAGAGAAGCTCACTGCTCAGGCGCCCGGCTACAAGTGGCCTTACAATTTCCACGTTGCGGATATAGCGGAGGTCAATGCTTTTGCGCTGCCCGGCGGCGCGATCTTCGTAAATCTTGGCACGATTCGGGCTGCGGCAAACGAAGCGCAATTAGCCGGCGTAATGGCTCATGAAATTTCACATGTCGTTCTTCAGCACTCTGTCTGTAATGCCGCGAAACAGCAGAAAGTGGGGTTGATCTCGGGTCTCGGCCAGGTCGCAGCGAGTGTCATGCTCGGCGGTATCGCAGGACAAGCCGCTGCTCAGGGCATTGGAATGACAGCCGGTTTGGGTTTTTTGAAAATGTCGCGTGGCGCGGAGAAGGAAGCTGATCTTCTTGGTGTCGGTATCCTCTATGATGCGGGCTACGATCCGAACGGCTTGCCTCAGTTTTTTCAGACGCTTCAAATCAAATATGGATCCGGCGGCTCGCAGTTCCTAAGCGACCATCCCAATCCGGGAAACCGTTCGGAGTACGTGGACAAAGAGATTGCCTCCTTCGTGCCGCGCAGCAACTATATAACGAACACTCCCGAGTTCGCGCGCATTCACGAACAAGTAAAGGGCATGCACGCCTATACCGCTCGCGAAGTGTCTTCGGGGATTTGGAAGAAAGAGAGCCCGAACGAAACGGTAGGAGCCGGTGTTGACCTACCCGCTGGGCGGGCACCTGAGCCGCAAGAAGTGGATCTGGATACCTCGGGCCAATGGAGGACGTTTCACGGAGATGGCTTCAGAATCGATATTCCGGCTAACTGGAACGGCTACGGAAACAGATCTGCGGCCATGCTCGCTCCCAGAGGTGGGGTTGCTCGATCGGCGGACGGTGGCGCGGGCAATGTCATTTACGGCATGCTTACGGATCGATACCAGCCGGGAGGACGCATGAGCCTGGGTGCTGCTCTTGATTCCCTGGTTGAGAGCGTGAAACGTGATAATCCGGGTCTTGTCGCCGGTCCGCAGGTCGATGCAACGGCAAATGGCCGGACCGGGCGGAGCGTTGAATGCAATAATCCCTCCGGTAATGACGGGCAGGGCGAACATGACTGGATAGTCGCTTTTCAGCGAAAGGATGGCTCTTTGCGTTATTTCGTCTTTGTCGCTCCTACTCCGGAATTCGAGAAGTTGCGTCCAGCATTTACGAGGATCTTTCAATCGATCGCCTTTTAGCCCGGCGACACATCCGTTGGCGAGAGGTGACGTGCGCGTATCGTATTTCTCTTAACACTGCGCTGGATACTGCGCCTCCCACACATTGTTCATGTTGCGAAACGCCGGTATGAATCGTAGACTTAGCAGGAAAGAGGAAACATATGAACCTCACAGAGACTCTATTGTCCGCCGCCAATGGCGGTATTGCCCAGCAATTGGGCTCACAATTTGGGTTGGATGCCAGCAAACTGGGTCCCGTGCTTGGGGCAGTTGGTCCCTTGCTAGCGCATGGCTTGAAGGAAAAGCTATCGACCGATCCCAGTGGTGGTGGCGTGCTGGACATGATAACCAATGGGAGCCTCACGAAGTATGCGGATAATCCGTCGGCTCTCGCCAGCCCGGAAGCAGCGCAGCAAGGGCAGAGTATTTTGAGCAGCTTGTTTGGAGGTGGCGGGAGCGCACTCACTTCCATCGCCTCGGTGGTTGCCGGAAAGACCGGTGTCAGCTCGCAACTGATCCAGACCATGTTGCCTGTGCTCGCGTCCCTGATCATGGGATTCCTCTCGAAACAAACCGCAGGTGACCCGAGCAAACTCACGCACAGTCTTAATGCAATATCGAGTGAACACACAGGTTTCCTCAGCTCGTTGAAGACAGCCGCCGGCAAGCTCTTTGGATAAAGTTCTGAACTGGCCCTTTTGGTACCTGTTGGTGTTGCGGTCCCGACTGCAAGCCTGAGCTGGCGCGCCATACAAACGAAAATCCCGTTCTACGGGCTCGTCATGCGCCGCCTTCTCTTCTTCGGTCTGCTTGTTTTAAATGCTCTGAACGCTGAAACACCGTTCGATTCGCACATCGATCCCTCATTAGTGCCGGTTCAAATTCCGCCGGACCGCGGTGCTGCCGCCGTGTGGCAAAGCCTGAAGAAACTGCACACACGCGCAAGCCTCATCATGATTACCGCTCATCCTGACGATGAAGACGGAGGGATGCTCGCCTATGAATCGCGCGGTTTCGGCGCACGAGTTGACTTGCTGACGCTGAATAGAGGTGAAGGCGGAGCAAACGTGATGTCATCCGATTTTTGGGATGCGCTCGGCCTCCTTCGAACGGAGGAGCTGCTCGCGGCTGATCAGTACTACGGAGTTAACCAATATTGGACGCGGTTTTGCGATTACGGATTTTCCAAAACCCTTCAAGAGGCCCTCGAGAAATGGGGCAAAGAACGAGTATTGGCAGATGTGGTTCGCGTGGTGCGCCTGACGCGCCCACTGGTCATCACTTCAGTGTTTGTTGGAGGCCCGAGTGATGGCCACGGGAATCATCAGGTTGCAGGATTGATGGCGAAAGAGGTCTTCGAAGCGGCCGGAGACCCCAGAAAATTTCCGGATCAGATCCGCGAAGGCCTGCTGCCATGGAAACCCCTGAAGTATTACGCCCACGTGCCGTTCTCTGGGCCCGAATCCTCCAGGATCACCCGTACCGTAGGAATTCCCATCGGTGACTATGACCCGTTCCTCGGTCTCTCATACTTTCAAATTTCACGAGAAGGCCTCGGATATCAGAAATCACAAAACGACGGTGGATCGATACCGCTGGCGGGAAAATTTAGTTCCGATTATCATCGCTTCGCTTCGAATGTTTCTGCGCCGGATCACGAAACCAGTTTTTTTGATGGCATTGATGTCTCCCTTCCCGGTATTGCGAGTCTCGCCACTGAGAGTGATCGAGGTTTCCTGAAGGAAGCACTTCGAAAGATCAATGACTCTGTCGAGCAGGCGATATCCGGTTTTTCCGCCAACCATCCAGAGAAATGTGCTCCTTTTCTTGCGGCCGGCCTCAAGGAAACAAACGAGCTGCTTCAGTGCGTCAACATGAGCCCGCTCCCTGCAAACGAGAGATACAACATTCTCCATGAGCTTCAAACGAAACAGAAGCAGTTCAACGACGCAATTGTGGAATCGCTCGGCATTACCATGCGCGCGCTCGTTCAGCCGGACCAGGAAGTTAATCCGCTGTATACGCTGTTCATGGGAGATCCTGATACGTTCCGCTTGGCAATCCCTGGGCAATCGTTCGGAGTGCGTGTCGCGCTCGCGAATCAAGCGGCAGAGGACTTAGAATTATCGCGTCTGTTTGTCACAGCGCCGCCCGGGAAACACAACTGGTGGCGTGTTAATCCAGTAAAATCGGCCGCCGGGAAACTCGGGCCGGGCGAAGCGCTCAACGCCCAATTCAAAGTGACGGCGTCAGACTCGATCCCGTACACCAACCCCTACTTCCGGCGGCCAAACATTGAACAGCCATATTACGACATTTTGGATTCTGAGTATCTGGGCCGTTCCACTGCACCTTACCCGCTAGTAGCCTGGGCCGAATTCAGATATCGCGACGTGATGGTCAAATTGGGACAAGTAGTGCAAACAGCTCAGCGTGCGAATGGGCTCGGCGTAGTCTACGAACCACTCGCGGTGGCTCCTCCCATCTCAGTCCAGTTATCCGATCGTGCTGGTATCGTTCCTCTGGCGTCGAGATCCTTTCCGCTATCGGTAATCATTCACAGCAACGTAAAAGGTCCCGCAAACGGTTTGGTAGAACTTCACTTGCCCGCCGGCTGGCGCAGTGAGCCACCGTCCCGGCGGTTTAGCACCTCTAAAGATGGTGAGGATGAGTCGATTAGCTTCCGTGTACTTCCGAGAGATCTCGTCGAGAAAGCGTATGAGATCACCGCGACCGCGACGTATGGAAACAAAGAGTATCGGGAAGGCTACCACCTAACCGGGTACCCTGGTTTGCGGCCCTATTTTCTCTACGAGCCATCTACTTACAAAACCACCGGGGTTGATGTTAACATCGCGCCTGGCCTAAAGATCGGGTACATAACGGGAACCGGCGATGACGTGCCCGCTTCGCTTCAAAATCTGGGAATCAACGTTAATTTTTTGGCTGCGGCCGACCTTGCTGCCACAGACTTGAGTAGCTTCGACGTGATTTTGCTCGGTGTTCGAACGTATGCGGCGCGTCCGGACCTTATCACCTACAACCAGCGCCTGCTCGATTATGTTCACAACGGCGGAGTCGTCATTGTCCAATACAACACGCCCGAATATGACAAGAATTACGGGCCTTATCCATATCACATGGGAGACGAGCCAGAGGAGGTGACTGATGAGAACAGCCGGGTCGATCTCCTTGACCCGACCAATCCGGTGTTCACGTGGCCCAATAAAATCACCGAGGCCGACTTCCGGAATTGGATCGAAGAGCGAGGCTCGAAATTCATGACCACCTGGGATCCGCATTACGCGGCATTGCTGGAAACCCATGATCCATCGCAGGCACCTCAGAGGGGAGGACTGCTTTATGCAAAATATGGCCGTGGAATCTATATCTACAACGCTTATGCCTTCTACCGGGAGCTACCGGAAGGCGTTCCAGGGGCGTACCGCTTGATGGCGAATATGCTCAGCCTCCCAAAGAACCCGAAGCGATAAGCCGGCCATGCGA
>CAVTXN010000034.1:0-148165 GCA_963738555.1 Terriglobia bacterium | reverse complement strand
TTTCCATAGCTTGTAGATCTACGTTGCCGCATATCCCAAAATTGCCATGTTTGCCATACACCATTACACGCGGTGCTGAAGGTTGTGCAGAACAAGGGGGCTCTGCCCCTTGTATATCCCCTGGGATTTTGCGCTTTCACCGCCAGGGCTGGTTCGGTTAATATTCATTCGGGCCAGCCGGAGGATAGGGCAATGCAGGGATGCAACCCGAGCGCCGAGCTGGAGGCCGGGGCTAAGGCGTGGAAACACGCCCTTCCGCTCTCTCGTAGACAATGGAATCAGAAGGTGGCGGCAGTGAGCAATTTACGAAATGAAATCGGCAACCTATCAGCGGCGGAAAAATTTGAATTGCTCGACGCGTTATGGGAGAGCCTGGAAGCCGATGAGTTGTCACTGACGGATAGTCAGCGCGATGAGCTGGACTATCGCATCGGCCAGTACGAGCGCACCCCGGATGAAGTCATTTCATGGGAGCAAGTCAGGGCGGGCCTGTTTAAAAAGCAGTGACGCTGCCGGTCGTCTGGATACCTGAAGCGGATGCAGACCTGAAGGAAGCGCTCGCGTGGTACGAAAGCATTCAACCTGACCTTGGGTTGCGATTTGCTGTCGCGGTGGATGCGGCAGTAGAGGCAATCGTGCGAAGCCCCCTGGGTTTCCAGATTGTGCATCGGGAGCTACGTCGGGCAGGAGTAAAGCGCTTCCCCTACGGCCTCTTCTTCAAGGTAGAAGGTAATCGCATTGTGGTGATTGCCTGTATGCATGGACACCGCAATCCAAGGCGCTGGCAAGTCCGTCACCATTAGTTGGACGTTGGGGTTGGTTCTCGAAGTGTGCACATGTCAGCGCGGTCACCAGTGGTCTGGCTCGCTAAGACGATAGCACCGCTTCATCCCGGCTGGGCTTTCAGTCGTGCGAGATAGGCGTCTAGCTATCTCCAGGAATGCCTTCGCCGCGGTGAAGAGGGCTCGCGCAGAAACATGAGCTTGCGCTCGGAGGCTGCTCCGGCGAATGCAGCGTCTAACAAGTTTCCATAGTTTCTGTAGTCTCGGACGCTAGATATCTTACTGCCCTGCTGCTTTGCGCCGGCAGTCAACGCGGCCAACAAATCGACACGGCAAGCCCAGCACCTACAGCGAGGATACCGAGCATCGGGTGTTGCGCTTGCTCGACCAGCCTCCACCGGATGGATACGCGCAGTGGAACGGGCGGTTATTGGCTGAGGCGTTGGGGAACGTGAGCGCCGATCAGGTCTGGCGCATTCTTCGCAGGCACCAGATTCAGTTACAGCGAAGGCGCAGTTGGTGCCTCAGCACGGACCCGGAGTTCGGACCGAAGGCGGCCGACGTAGTAGGCCTGTATCTCAATCCGCCCGAAAACGCGTTGGTGCTTTCGGTCGATGAAAATTCGCACATTCCGTCGCCGGAGTGGGCACAGCGAATGTCTTTTCGACTCCGATGGAAAGCCGTCAACGGCTTCAGCCACTGCTACAAGCGCCATGGCACGACCACTCTGTTTGATGCCGTCGCGTGATGACTCCGGCCAGGTGCAGACGGGACACTATCCACGCCGCCGGCAGGGATTTTCTGGACTTCATGAACGAGCTCGTCGCGGCTCGTCCGGGCAAACAGATGCATGTCGTGCTCGATAACCTGAACACGCACAAACCGAAACGGGACCGCTGGTTGAAAGCGCATCCCTATGTACATCTGCACTTCACCCCGACCTATAGCTCCTGGCTTAACCAGATAGAATGCTGGTTCAGTATTCTGAGCCGTTCGAGGTTTCGTGGCACTATTTTCACTTCGCCTGCAATTCGCGTCGGGATTGAGGTCATCGATGATAAGGCCATCGTGGCCACTCCCTCCGATGGAGATGGCGATCATCACCCCGCCGGGCCTAAGTGGCTTTACTCTATTTATGTAGGAGCCTGGTACGCCGACACGCCGGAAGCGGCGGGTGATGGAGATTCTTCAGGCCGGGGCCGGAGAATAGGGCGAAAAATCTCTACCGGGCGAGACGACGGAGCCGGAAAGCAAAGCCACACATTAGTGTCGCCGGCTGCATTGAGCTGGCAATGGCCGATCTACTCATTCCCAGCGCGTTCGAGAAGCATTGCCGTATCGACGAACTCGAGCGCATTTGGGGCCCTACCGCGGCATTGACGAGCCGCGCTACCCATTTCACGACAAAACTGTCATCGTCACCAACTGTGGCCGTCTCTGCCTGTATCGCAAAAGATCAATTTAAGCACTTGCCTCGCCGGCCAGGCCGTGGGAATCAAGGAAGTCGACGACGGCATCTGGCTCGTCAGCTTCATGGAGTACGATCTCGGCTACGTCGATTTGGAGGAGAAAACTTTGCAGCCCCTCGAAAATCCCTTCGGGCCAAAAGTGTTACCTATGTCTTAGGAACGAAGTGTTACCTATGTCTCCGGGCCGGACACAAAGTGAAATTGGGGCGGCTGGTGGGATTTGAACCCACGACATCCAGAACCACAATCTGGCGCTACTACCAACTGAGCTACAGCCGCCGCAATCAGTTGATTTTAACATCCGAGTCACATCAGGCTGAGCGGATCGACGTCGATCAAAAGAGCGGTTGATTTCCATTTCTGCTGCTCGGCAACAGCTTTTATATTCTGCAGAACCTGCCGCAGCGTCGCTCGTCGTGCGGCTTTTAAGAGAATCTGGTAGCGATACTCGCTTCTGACCCGCAGTACGGGAGCTTCAGCCGGGCCCATTACCCGTACACCTTCGGGAGGGGGGTTGAGAAGATAGCCGAGCTGCGTTGCCATGCGGAGAGCCTCTTCCTGTTTCTCCGCTCGTGTCATCACGTTGGCCATGGATGCGAAGGGCGGATAACGCAGCCATTTGCGGAATTCGATTTCCTTGCGATAGAAACCCGAATAATCCTGCTGCGCCGCGAACCGAATTGCATAGTGGTCGGGATTGAGAGTTTGAATGACCACGCGACCTGGTATATCGCCTCGTCCGGCACGTCCCGCCGCCTGTGTCAAGAGCTGGAAACTACGTTCGGCAGCACGGAAATCAGGTAGGCTCAAACCAATATCGGCCAACACGACGCCGACAAGCGTAACGTTGGGGATGTCGTGACCCTTAGCGATCATCTGTGTTCCAACGAGGATGTCGATATCGCCATCCCGAAATGCATGCAGGATTCTCTCGAAAGAGCCTCTCCCCTTGGTACTATCACGATCCAGACGCGCGATGCGGGCTCCCGGCAGTTGTTGATGAAGCTCATCTTCCACGCGTTCCGAGCCTGTGCCTAGAAACTGAATATAATCGCTGCCGCATTGCGGGCAGGCCGAGGGAATTCTCTCCGCATAGCCACAGTAATGGCAAAGCATGCGACGGTCTCGCCGGTGATGGGTAAGGACAACCGAACAGTTTGCACAAAGCAGACGTTCGCCGCAGGCGCGGCAGACGAGAAAACTCGAGAAGCCCCGACGATTAAGCAGAAGCATCGTCTGCTCTCCCTGCTCGAGCCGCTGTTTCACTTCTTCCAGCAGCCTGCGGGAGAATGTAGCTTGCTTTTTGGTTTCGAGGAATTCAAGCCGCATGTCGATGATCTCGACCTGCGGCATCGGGCGTTGCGCGATGCGTTCCGGTAGCAGCAGGAATGAGTACTTTCCCTGCTCGGCGTTAAAGCGGGTCTCTATACTGGGGGTGGCCGATCCGAGTACCGCAACGGCGCCGGCCTGTTTTGCCCGCACCAGCGCGACGTCTCTTCCGTGATAACGCGGCGTCTCCTGCTGCTTATAGCTGCCATCGTGCTCCTCATCGACAACGAGCAGTCCCAGGCTCTGCACCGGCGCGAACACGCCCGAGCGCGTGCCCACGACCACTCGCGCCCGGCCATTACGAATGCGGCGCCATTGGTCAGCGCGCTCTGCGTCCCCGAATGCAGAGTGAAGGATGGCGACTTGCTTGCCGAAGCGATGAAAGAACTGCTCTGCCATAGCGGGAGTGAGCGCGATCTCAGGGACCAGTAGTAATGCATTTTTGCCCAACGCCAGAGTCGCTTCGATGCTGCGCAAATACACTTCTGTTTTCCCGGAACCGGTGACTCCCTCGAGTAGAAATGATCTGAACTCACCGCTGGCTAGCGCTCGTTCGATCTCCTCCAGTGCCACTTGTTGCCTGCTGTGTAACACCGGTTTGGGACGTCCGAATACAGTGCCCGGTTGAATGGTTTGCGTTTCGAGCGTAATGAGTCCGCGACGGGCTAGCGCGCGTGCCGCTTCACTGGCCTGTTTTAGCTTATGTCCGAGCTCAGCGACATTGTGAACTCCTGGATGTAATTCAAGGAACGCGAGCAGTTCGCGCTCACTCTTTTTCAATTTGATTCCACTTAAGGGGCGAGCCAGAAAGGCCGCTTCCAGCCGGTCTGCCCGGGCGCGGAGTGGATCCCGATCCTCTTGGCGATCTTCGGCTACTATCCAACCCCGCTTGATGAGACTTCGCGCGACACCCCTCGCACCCTCAACTTTCGCGGCCAGATACTCGACAGAACGGGGCCTCTCTTCCAGCAAAGCAAGTATTGTTAACGATTTGTCGTTTTGCGTCTGCAACGTCAGCTGCCTCGCAACGTCCCTGCCTGCTTCGGTCAGCGAGTACTCTGTGCTGCGGTGAGTCTCGCCACTCAGCGGAAGCATGCTCTTGAACACTTCGCCGATCGGCGCACAGTAATATTCGGCGATCCACTTGCCGAGTTCGATAAGCTCAGCCTCTAGGACCGGCTCAGAATCCCGCAGGCCAAGTACTTCGCGAGTCTCATGGGCAGGCGGCTCGTCTTGCAAACTCAAGACGACGCCGGTGAGCTTCCTCGAACCGAATGGCGCGACCACTCTGCATCCGATCGATACACGGTGCCGGAGCGTTAGGGGTAGTTCGTACGTGAACAACCGATCAAGCGGCACCGGAAGAGCAACGTCACAGTAACGTCTAGGTAAATCAGCTCTCAAGTCCGGCGATAGTCCCGAATGAAGATTTTAGAGCTGGGTACAGCGACCGATAAACCCGATAGTGCCGTTCGTAGAAATCCACAGCTTGGGGGTCCGGTTCCTTTGAGCTGACCTCATGAACAGCTACGCGGCAAACCTCTCGAGCGTTCGCGTACTCGCCTGTGCCGATCATAGCGAGAAGCGCCGCTCCGAAAGCCGAACCTTCCTGCGTCTCGAGCGTGGTTACTCTCTGATTTAATATGTCTGCGAACAGCTGATGCCACAATGAGCTTTTCGCCCCACCGCCCGAGAGCCGCGTCACTGTGGCGTTCGCGCCCAAGCCTGCAATGATGTCCAAGCAATCCTTCAAGCTGTAGCAAACACCCTCCAGAATCGATCGAACCAGATCGCTTGACTGGTGCTTCGCGGTCAATCCCACCCAGGCCGCACGGGCGTTCGGATCGAGGTGTGGTGTACGCTCGCCCATCAAGTACGGCAACCAGAAAAGGCCGTGCGCGCCGGGAGGGGAAAGCGAGGCGTCGGCCGTGAGCTCATCGTACAGCGCATTTTGCGTGAGCCGGTTGCGATACCACTGGAGACTCAGGCCCGCACCCTGCGTCACACCCATCACGTGCCATGCATTCGGAATAGCGTGGCAGAAAGTGTGTACGCGGCCGCCCGGATCATACGCCGGCTTCTTGAGATAGGCGAATACGACGCCAGAGGTGCCGACCGTGCAGGAGACTGCGCCAGGCTCCACAATACCGTTTCCGATCGCGCTTGCCGCCTGGTCTCCAGCTCCGGCAACCACTGGTGTATCTTTGCTGAGCCCGGTTGCACGGCCCGCTGCTTCCGTCAATTGTCCTGTGATTTCGCTTGATTCGTATACTTTCGGCAGCATTGCCCGATCGAGGTGGAGAAGCTTGATCATTTCATCCGACCAACGGCGCTGCAGAACGTCGAAGAGGCCTGTGCCGCTTGCGTCCGAGACGTCCGTTGCAAACTCTCCAGTCAATTTGAAGCGCAAGAAATCCTTGGGCAGGAGGACATGTCTCACGCAGTTGAAAAACTCCGGTTCGTGGTCCCGTACCCAGAGGAGTTTTGGAAGCGTGAAACCGGTAAGTACAGGGTTTGCAATTGCCCGCAAGACATTTTCGGGCCCAATCGCCGCGTTGATTTCGTCGACTTGCGGCTGGCTGCGCTGATCGCACCAAATCAATGCGGGCCGAATCACTGCTTTTTTGTTATCGAGCAGTACAAGCCCGTGCATCTGGCCCGAGACTCCGACACCCCGAACAGAGTTACCATCGGCCGCGGCCTTTCTGAGAACTCCTTGCACAGCGAGCTGCGACGCGCGCCACCAATCCTCAGGGTCTTGCTCGGCCCATAGAGGCTTTGGCATCCGCATCTCTTCGTGAGGTTCAATGTGTGAAAACGCTACGCGTCCGTTGCTGTCGACGAGCAGCGCGCGCGAACCGCCGGTCCCTACGTCGAGTCCTAGCCAAAACATGGTCCTCTCGCTACTCTCCAGCTCGACAGAAGGGAAGATAGGCCGCGCCGTACAAGCCGGCATCCGCTCCCAGCTGGGCTCGCTCAACTCTCATACCAGTAGGAACGAAAGTAAACGCGCGCTTTGAGATTTCACCGAACATCGCGGGCGCAAAGAAATCCCACGCCGGTAAAACGCCGCCGCCCAGCAGGTAAAGCGGGAAATTGAAGGCATTGATCAAATTCGCGAGGGCAATACCTAAAGCGCGGCCCATAGTTTCGAATACGCGCTTCGCCCGCTCATTTCCTTCGACTGCCAGAGCGTAAACGTCTGCCGCGGACTGAATTTCACGTCCAAAGTGCATCATTTGTCCCATTGCGATAATGGCGCTGGCCGAGGCGTGTTTTTCCAAGCAACCACAGTTGCCACAACCGCAAGGATTGCCGTCGGGAATTACTGTCATATGGCCGAATTCTCCGGCCATGCCTCTGAATCCGTGGAGCACCTTGCCACCACTAATAATGCCACCGCCGATGCCGGTGCCGAGCGTTAGCAAAATCAAATCCTTAACGTTTTGCCCTGCTCCGAGCCACATCTCGCCAAGCGCAGCGGCGTTGGCGTCGTTCTCCAGAATGATTGGCGTGCCCAGATATTGTTGAATGCGGTCGCGAACCGGAAAGCCAATAAAGCCCGGCAAATTGACGGCGCCGAGGACCACACCGGCTTCAATATCCACAAAGCCGGGTACTCCGATCCCTACTCCAGCTAAGCTGGCGTTATCTATTCTCTTGCGGATTTCGTCTGCAATGCGCGCAATCTCTCCGGCGACCCGTTCGGGACCTGCATCAAAGTTGGCCCTATCAGAAACTCTAGCCAGAACCTGCCCTGAAGAGTCGATTGCCGCTGCCCGCAAATTCGTGCCACCCAGATCTACTCCGATGGAGTATGCGTTCATGCGCCTGAATCATAACAGATGGAGAGTGTTTTTGGATGATTCGGCAGTTCAACTGTCATTCGGATAATTCAACCAGAATGTTGCGGCCCCGCGAATGGTATTGAGAAACGAATCCAAGTCGGATGGCTTAGAAATATAGCAGTTCGCCCCAAGCTGATAGACCTCCCTGATTAGCTCATCGGCGTTTGACGTTGTCAGCACGACGACAGCGACGTTCTTTAACTCCTCATTCTGTTTCACAAACTGCAGAACCTGGCGAGGATCAGTCTTCGGGAGGTGAAAGTCTAGAAAGACCAGCTTTGGCCGGGGTGCGTCTAGCGCCTGGGCCGATCGCCTCAAGAAGATGACCGCTTCTTCACCATCCGTCGCGACGTGGACTGTGGGCGGGGGATTTAGAGCCTGCAGGGCTTCACGCATCAAGCGAACGTCGGCAGGATTATCTTCTGCGATTAATATTTCGCGGAGATCCGTCACACTCGTCCCCTCTGGCTTGCCAGCCCAAATCCAGTCTACCCTCCGTTCTTTGGGTATTCGTGGCTTCAGTCGAGTTGTCGCAGAGCCATATCGGCGACTGAGTCGGCAAAGGCGGCTGTCAGCGGCCGATGGCCGGCAAGCAGGCGGAAGTAAAAAGGTCCATACAGCAGATCGATAAAGACGTCAAGATCTATATCTCTCGCCAGGCGCCCTTCCTGCTGATGGCGTCTGAGAACGGTCTTCGCTTGCGCGCGGCGCGGCTCAATCCAAAGTTTTCGAAATGCTTCGGCAACCTCCGGATCGCTCTGAGCGGCTGCGATAAACGCTCGAAATGTTCGTCCCCGCCGACCCGTAAGCAGCTTGACAAAATTCTGCAACTGGAGATGGACATCCTTCTTTAGATCCTGTGTGTCCGGGAACGGTAATTCCACAGCCGTCGCTTCGCGCATTGCCTCGATGAAAACCGCCGCTTTGTTGGGCCACCAGCGATAAATAGTCGCTTTGCTTGCACCGGCCCGCTCCGCTATCGCGTCCGCCGTCGTATTGACAAAACAAGTGTGCTCCAGGATATCCAGCGCAGCCTGTAGTATGCGCGCGCGCGCCACTTCGTCGCGGGGACGGCCACGGCCGCGAGGCGCCAAATCCGCTTCGGTTTCTGTAGTCAACGTGGACATTTTCGCCAACCCATAGCGATTCTACTGTTCAGTTATGAGATGTGTCGGGTGGGGCCGCAGGTCGCAGATTTTCGAAACTTTCGGGTATCGTAATTACATCGGAATAGCAGAATGTGGATCGTTCGAGTCGCGCTATCCCGTCCCTACACTTTCATTGTTTTAGCGCTTCTGATTCTGCTGATCAGCCCGATTGTAATTCTCCGTACGCCCACCGACATATTCCCGAGCATTAATATCCCCGTTATCTCGGCGATCTGGACGTATAGCGGATTGAACCCGCAAGAGTTCGAAGGCCGGATTACGTCCGTATATGAACGGGTTCTCACTACTACTGTCAATGACATCGAGCACATCGAATCCACCACGCTGAACGGTACTGCTGTCGTCAAAATTTTCCTTCAGCCCTATGCTGATGTGACCACAGGCGTTGCGCAGACTACCGCGGTGTCACAAACGATTCTGAAACAGATGCCGGCGAACATCAATCCGCCGATCATTTTGAGCTATAGCGCTTCGAGTGTACCGATCTTACAGCTCGCGCTATCGGGCAAAGGATTGCAGGAGCAGGATCTGAATGATATCGCGCTGAATTTCTTGCGAACGCAGCTTGTTACGGTGCCCGGAGCCGTCGTTCCGTATCCATACGGCGGTAAACAGCGGCAAGTGATGATCGATCTGAATCCGAGTGAGCTGCAGGCCAAAGGACTCTCGCCGTTCGACGTGGTGAGCGCAGTGGCGAATCAGAATCTTTTATTGCCTTCCGGAACAGCCAAGCTCGGTCAATTCGAATATGACGTGGACATGAATTACAGCCCTAAGCGCATCGACGAGATCAATGAGTTTCCAATCAAAGTAGTGGGTAATTCGACGATCTACGTTCGCGACGTTGCGAATGTACGCAACGGTTTCGCTCCGCAGACAAATATCATTCGGCGAGATGGCCAGCGCGGCGTCCTGGTGAGCATTCTAAAAGCCGGTAGCGCCTCAACCCTGGACGTTGTGGAAGGCATAAAGAAGCTCCTTCCGCGAGTTGCCGCCACTCTTCCGCCGCAATTGCAAATAAAGCCGCTCGCGGATCAATCGATTTTCGTGCGTGCTTCTATCAAAGGCGTCATTCGGGAAGCCATCATCGCTGCTTGTCTGACGGGTTTGATGATCCTTTTGTTTCTCGGAAGCTGGCGCAGCACGCTCATCATTGCGATTTCTATTCCCCTTTCGATTCTCACATCCATTCTGGTGCTCAGCCTGTTGAAAGAGACGATCAACATCATGACGCTCGGCGGGCTGGCGCTAGCGGTCGGGATCCTGGTCGACGACGCGACCGTCACCATCGAAAATATCGAGCGATTTCTCGAGGAAGGTCACGAGCTGCACGAATCGATTTTGCGAGGCGCCGCCCAAATCTCCGTTCCTGCTCTCGTCTCTACTCTTTGCATCTGTATCGTGTTTCTCCCGATGTTTTTCTTGAGCGGCGTAGCGAAGTTTCTATTTATCCCGCTGGCAGAGGCGGTCGTTTTCGCTATGTTGGCCTCATACATCTTTTCGCGGACGCTGGTGCCGACGCTGGCGATGTATCTTCTGCGCGCCACAGAGCATGGCGCCCGAACTCAAAACCCATTCACGCTATTCCAACGGGGCTTCGAGCGCGTCTTCGACCGCGTCCGGACCAGCTATCAGGCGGTTCTGACGACCTTTATCTACCGGCGCAGTATTTTTGTTCCCGTGTTTCTCATCCTCTGCTTATCGGCGCTCGCGTTAGTGCCGATTTTGGGGCAGGACTTCTTCCCGAATAGTGATACTGGCCAGTTCAAGCTCCACGTGCGTATGAAAACCGGCAGCCGGATCGAAGAAATGGCGCGCATGTGCGATCTGGTAGACGATGCAATTCGACGCGAAATTCCGAAAAACGAAATGGGCACGGTTATCGACAACATCGGTTTGCCCTATAGCCAGATCAATCTCTCCTACAGCAATTCCGGGCAAGTGGGAGCATCTGACGCGGACATACTGGTTGCTCTGAGCGAACGGCACCGGCCTACAGCCGATTACGTTCGCGCGCTGCGAACCGATCTGCCGCGTGAATTTCCCAGCCTCAGTTTTTACTTCCTGCCCGCCGATATCGTGACGCAAATTCTAAATTTCGGCCTCCCTGCGCCGATCGATCTCCAGATAGTGGGAAACGATATAGAGGCAAGCCGGGACTTTGCCAATCGGATTCTTCCAGAACTGCAGCGAATTCCGGGAGCAGTCGATTTACATATCCATCAACTTTTCGACGGACCGAAACTACACATCGATGTCGATCGAACGAAGGCGGCGGAAAGCGGATTCTCACAGATCGATCTGGCCCGCAGTTTTCTGACGTCACTTAGCGGTAGCTTCCAGACCCAGCCTACGTTCTGGCTGAATCCAAAGAACGGCGTCAGCTACAACCTGGTCACGCAAACCCCGCAATATCGGATACAGACGCTTCAGGATCTGCAAAATATCCCGATAAGCGGGCCCGGTCAAAAGCAGCCGGAGATTCTGAGTGATGTTGCCAAAATCAGCCGGGAGCAGGAGATCGGTGTAGTGACTCACTACAACATCCGGCGCACAATCGATATCTATGGTTCTGTGCAAGACACGGATTTGGGATCCGTCGGCACCGCAATCAACAAGGTCATGGACCGCAATCGCAAGTTTCTCCCGCGTGGAAGCGAGTTGATCTTACGTGGGCAAGTGGAGACGATGCATACGTCGTTTGTCGGGCTGTTGGCCGGTCTGTTGGGCGCAATCGTGTTGGTTTACCTGCTGATTGTCGTCAACTTTCAGTCCTGGCTCGATCCGTTCATCATCATTACGGCACTTCCGGCAGCGCTTGGCGGAATTGTCGTGTTTCTGTTCCTCACTCACACGACGATCAGCGTGCCGGCTTTGATGGGAGCCATTATGTGCATGGGCGTCGCAACGGCAAACAGCATTTTGGTAGTGAGTTTCGCAAAAGACCAGCTTGGGAAACATGGCAGCGCGATAGAAGCAGCTCTCGAAGCAGGTTCGACACGTTTTCGTCCGGTATTAATGACAGCGCTGGCCATGATCATCGGCATGGTTCCCATGGCTGTGGGATTGGGCGAAGGCGGCGAGCAGAATGCGCCATTGGGACGCGCGGTTATTGGCGGCTTGCTCTGCGCGACAGTGGCGACATTATTTTTTGTTCCCACCGTGTTCAGTCTTCTACATAAAAGCAGGAGCGAAGAAACCGCCGGGCGGAAAAAGCAAGCTAACGAGCCGGTGCACGTGTGAGTAGCCAGGCTTCACAGATGGAGAACCGATGACAATCGAACAAGATGAAAAAGAGACCACGACAAGCTATTCTGCGGTAGCCGAGCCGCAGAAATCGCCTCGCAGCGTTTGGCGAGGATTATCGATTGTTTTGCTCCTGGCTGCTCCGACGCTTGGCTATGCGATCTATCTGGGCGTAACTTCACGCGCAAGAGCCAGTGCCGCGCTCGAACGTGAAACACTCGCCAACTCGGTTCCTACTGTTGCGACGGTCAGGCCGAAAGTCACCGGAGGCGCCGAAGAAATCGTGCTTCCCGGGAATATGCAGGCATTCATCGACACACCTATATGGGCGCGAGCTAGCGGCTATTTGCGAGTCTGGCACGTTGATATCGGAGCGCGCGTTAAGCGTGGTCAGCTGCTTGCGGAGATCGAATCGCCTGAGGTGGATCAACAACTGCAACAAGCGCAGGCAAACCTGATGGTTGCCAAGGCCAATCAGAAGCTTTCGGGAATCACCGCGGAGCGATACAGCAACCTGTTCAAGACCGATTCGGTCGCGAAGCAGGATGTGGATAACGCAGTGCAGGACGCGGTGGGCAAGACGGCCACTGTTACTGCCGATCAGGCGGCAGTCGCGCGATTGCAGCAACTGGTCGCCTACGAGAAAGTGTTCGCCCCGTTTGACGGCGTGATCACGGCGCGAAATGTCGATGTCGGAGCATTGGTGGACGCAGACACAAACAGTCCTGGTAAGGAGCTCTTTCATCTGGCTTCCACTGCTACGCTGCGTATCTACGTCAGCGTGCCTGAAGTTTATTCGCGCGCGGCAAAGCCTGGGATTGCAGCGTATCTCACATTGAGTGAGTTCCCTGGCCGCCAATTTCATGGGTCAATCGTGCGGAACGCTGAATCGATCGACACCAACTCGCGAACTCTCCTAGTGGAAGTCGACGTAAAGAATCCAACCGGCGAATTGCTTCCCGGCTCGTACGTGTCTGTTCATCTGAGGCTGCCATCGAAAATAGAGGCTGTCACAGTTCCTGCGAATGCGATGATTTTCCGTTCGGCGGGCCTGCAAGTTGCTATTCTGCGCAAAAATCGTGTCTTGCTCGTGCCCGTAACGATTGGGCACGATTATGGTGACAGCGTCGAGATTGTTTCCGGCCTGAGCAAGAACGATCAGGTGATTGTGAATCCGAGCGACTCGATCGCCTCAGGAGAGCAGGTAAGGGTGAGTCAACCCGACGCAAACGGTGAGTAATAATTCGAGAGGAGGAAGAGTGAGTAAGAGGGTCGGAGTCATCGCAATAGGCGCCTCCCTGCTATTGGCAAGTTGCACGGTGGGTCCGAAATATACCAAGCCCCCGGTGCCGGTTGCCCCGGCCTACAGCGAGCAGCCACCGGCTAGTTATCAGGAGACGCCGGGCTGGAAACCCGCGCAGCCGAGCGACACGGTGCTGCGAGGCAACTGGTGGGAGATCTTCGGGGACTCCGACCTCAATGCTCTCGAGCAGCAAGTTGCTCCCGCTAATCAGACCCTCAAAGTTGCGGAAGCTAATTTCCGTCAGTCTCGGGCCCAGATCCAATTCAACCGTTCTAATCTGTACCCAACCTTAACGGTGGGAGCGCAGATCACTCATAATCGCGTTTCCGGCAATAGTCCAACCAGTTTGCAAGGCGATCAATACGGAAATTTTGTTCTGCCGATCAACGTTTCATGGGAACCCGACCTATGGGGAAGGGTGCGGCGCAGCATTACCGAAGCAAGAGAGTTAACCCAGGCATCGGCGGCAGATCTTGCGAACGTCAAGCTGGAGTTGCAGACCGAACTGGCTACCGATTACTTCGAAGCGCGTAGCCTCGACGCGCAAAAGAAACTGCTGGACGACACCGTCGTTGCTTATCAGAAGGCTCTCCAGCTTACCCAGAATCGCTATAACGGCGGGGTTGCGTCGAAGGTTGAAGTCGCGCAGGCACAGACGCAACTTCAGCAAACTCAAGCGCAAGACATCGATCTCGGAGAGGCGCGGGCGGAATTCGAACACGCCGTAGCAGTACTGATTGGGCGGGTTCCCGAAGGCTTTCATTTGCCCGAAGAGCCGTTGCGGCAAACACCGCCAACCATTCCAACCGGAATACCTTCTGAACTGCTCGAGCGGCGCCCGGATATCGCAGCAGCGGAACGAAGGCTTGCTGCCGCGAACGAAGAGATTGGGATCGCCAAAGCCGCCTTTTTCCCCGATCTCATCATCAATGCCACCGGCGGACTGAACGCCGGAAGCCTGGTCAACTGGTTCACATGGCCGAGCCGCTACTGGGCGGTGGGACCGCAGATCGCTCAAACCGTTTTCGATGCTGGCAGACGTCGCGCGGCTGTGCTCGGGAGCGAAGCCGCGTATGACGCGAATGTGGCCAATTACCGGCAGGTTTCGCTGACTGGTTTCCAAGAAGTGGAAGATGGCCTTTCGTCTTTACGCATTCTCGAACTGGAATCTGCGAAGCAACACGACGCAACGGCTTCGGCTGAGACGTCCCTTCAGCTTTCCCTGAATCGCTACAAGGGCGGCCTGGTGACATATCTCGAGGTAATCACCGCCCAGAGTATCGCTTTAACGAACGAACGAACAGACGTCGACCTGATGCGGCGGCGCATGGATGCCAGCGTGCAACTGATCAAGGCGCTCGGCGGCGGCTGGAATATCAGCCAGTTGCCCAACGTTTAACCGGCTGGCAATTTTCACGATAGATATTTGTTTCGGATGCGGAAGACATCCCAGAACGCTACGAAAAAATCAGCCGGGCCTACTTTCGACCCCGCTACGTCAACCCAGGATTCGAGCGGGTACTCGTAAATCGCGTCCGCCAATTGTCTGTTTTCAAGCTGGAACAGCTGTTTATAACGCGCCAGAATCTCTACATCGAACACCCATCTCGATAAGAACGGCGCCGCAAAAATCTGGCGCGTTTTTCGCTGAACACGAAACAATTTTGCGCCGCATTGAGTGTCATAGATCGGCATTTTCAAAACCGCGGAAACAGTGGTGGCGAAAACGCGGCCGAGATAATGCCGCGCGGCTCTCCGCTCAACCTGCCGGCCGAGAAGCTTTACGCGCGCGCCGAATATCATCTCCGTAGCCGGTCTTTCTTGTAGGATCGCCAAGAACTTTGACACTGAACTTAACGGAGTTGCCAGATCCGCATCCCAAAAACCGACAATCGCGGGATCGAGATTATCCAGAGCGTACAGAATACCTTGCCGTACTGCCTCAGCCTTCCCGCGATTGCGGCCACCCCGCAGGATGTGCGTGGAATCTTCGAAGCCGCTGCAAAGCCTGGTAAGCACGTCAATCGTATCGTCGGAGCTGCCGTCGTCGACGAAGAGCAAGAGCGTTGGCGTTTGCGTTCCAAGGAATTCTCGGAACTTCGTCATGTCCAGGCGTCGTGCTTCGTTATAGCAGGGAACAATCAGGCAAAGTTTGTGCGCGGATGCTCCCTGGCCGGGAGCCAGGTCAATCATTGAGCGGTAAAGAAACAGTTTTGCCAGATCTGGCAGACGTTCGAGCCGCGTCGAGAATCTCACTCACAATCACATTCGTCTTTAAAGAAGAGAGATCGCCATCCTCAGAAATTTCGCCTCGGATGACTGCCGCCAAATAATGAAGCGGATCGTCATAAGGCGCTTTGAGATGTGTTGCATCTGTGATTCTCGCCTCGCGCTCTCCTTTGCGGCGTACTTCAATTTGATCGTGAAGAACAGTCCGTGCATAGCCGGTGCTTCCATAGATGGTCATGTCCTTCCGATCGAAGGGCCAGTTCCACGATCCCTGGACGATTGCAACAGCGGAAGGGTAGGTCAGAATCACGTTGGCTTCATCATCGACTTTGGGATAGATATCCGGCTGAAATTGCTGTGTGACGGCAGTTACTGTTTTCGGTGATTGGCCATTCATGAGCCAGGTCATCAGATCCGCACCGTAGCATCCGAAGTCATACAGCGCGCCAGCGCCGTCGAGCTTGGGATCTGTAAGCCAGGCGAAGAACTCCGGGGATACGTGGATCCGTTTCGGGCCTGGGTGCCCGTCATGAACCACGACTTTTCGAACGTCTCCCAATTCACCGCTTTCCAGCAGGTCGTGAGCTCTCTTGTTGCTTGCATACCAGCTTGTTTCATAATCAACGAGCACATGTATGTTCCCCGCTTCAGCCGCTTTCTGCATGGCGAGCGCGTCTCGATAGCTGACCGCCATCGGTTTTTCCATCAGTACGTGAACATGCCGCCGGGCGCACTCTTCGACCACTGCGGTATGACCGAACGTGCTTGTGAAAACGAGCATGGCGTCCGGATGAGTTGCGGATATCAGGTCAGCTACTGTCGCGAAATACCACTTGGTCGGGAGATGGTCGCGCTGGCTGTACTTGTCGAACAAACTGCGATCCGGATCCGTGATTCCTACGATCTCGATATCTGTTCGCCGAAGCGCGCCGCCGGCCGGAACAAGCGCGCCGCCATGAAGAAATCCAGATACATGGCCGTGAGCGAGACCGGCGATTCCGACTCGCAGAGGCGCGGAAGTCACGGTCTGCGTACAAATTCCTAGCGAGAGAGCGAATAGTACAGTGGCATGGTTTTTCATCTGGCGGATGCCCTTCTCATTATGTCGTCCACGCGTTTTGGGCTTTTTGAGCACGCTCTTGTACGCACCCAGGAGGCTCTGGACATCTAGCATCAACAGATTACTCTGGAAGGGGCCAAACGACTTCACCGCTCACACCATCTACCTCCGCTCTGTCCAAAAAATCATGTCCGCAGGGTATGGCATTCGGCCCTTCACGCTCTTAGAGTGAAGTTAGCTGATGCCTGCGCTTGATCAGTATTTGCAGTACCTCGCAGAACCACACGCATCAGCAAGTGGCCCCAGGCCTCGGGTGACAAGTTGACTCATCCACACATCCTGACGGTCCCGGCCAGCACCCTCGAAGAACTTCGAGCGCTGGATACCTGTACTGTTTCCAACGCGATCGAGCAGTTCCATGTCCGCACGCGCAACGAGGGTTTCGTGAACGGCTCCGTTCGCTGTATCTTTCCTGACTTCCCCTCTCGAATTGGCTACGCTGTGACGGCGCGTATTCGGACTTCTGCCACACCGATTGCGGGGCGCTGTTACTACGACCGCCCGGAGTGGTGGTCGTATCTTCTAACGGTTCCGGAGCCTCGATTTATTGTCATTGAAGATGTCGATCACGTGCCGGGGCTCGGAGCTCTGTTTGGAGAGATTCACGCCACGATATCGACTGCCTTAGGCGTTTGCGCGTATGCCACGAATGGCGCGGTACGGGATCTGCCCGGCATTCAAGCCACAGGATTGCAAGTATTCTCTGGAAGCATTTCTGTTTCCCATGCCTATGCTCACGTCATCGAGTTCGGCGAACCGGTAGATATCGGCGGATTGCGAATCAAACCCGGTGATTTGCTTCACGGCGACCGGCACGGAGTTCTCTCCGTGCCTGTTTCAATTGCAGCTGAAATCCCACGAGTAGCGCACGAGATGCTGAGAATGGAAAAGGAGTTGATCGACTTCTGCCGGTCAGCAGATTTCTCGTTTCCAAAACTAGAGGAAAAAATGCATTCGATTTCGGGAAAACTCGAAACGCCTGATAAGAGTGCAAGATGATACGCGAGCATCTTCCTATCCCGTCGACCAAAACATCCCGACCTTTCTATCTCGTCCCTCTTTGTTACGGACTTGCAGCCGCCATAGCCGTAATACTCGCATCCTGCGGCGGAAATAATGTTGCCAAAGCGCGGTCTACCGGTTCGGCGCAGAGCGGGCTTCCGGAGGTGGCAGTAACAAAAGTAATCAGGAAACCGATGGCGCGATATCTCACCATCTCGTCGGAATTAATACCCTTCCAGGAGATAGATGTGTACGCCAAGGAATCCGGCTTCGTCTCGAAACTGAACGTGGATTACGGCTCTCACGTCAAAAAAGGCCAGCTCATGGCGGTTCTCGAAATACCGGAGCTGCAAGCTCAGTTACAAGAAGATCAGGCAGCCATCAAGAACGCGGCGGATCAAGTGACGAGTGCAGAACACCAGCTTGGGCAAGTTGAAGCGCAGCACAATGTTCTGCATTTGCAATACGACCGCCTGAACAATGTCTCTAAAAGTAAGCCTGGACTTGTTGCCCAGCAGGAAGTCGACGATGCGCAGGGGAAAGACTTGGCCGCAGAAGCGCAAGTGGAGAGCGCCAAATCCAGTCTCCAAGCCGCGCAAAGTCAAATGGCTGTCGCGCAATCGAAGTTGTCACACGACCAGGCGCTCTTCGACTACTCGAAAATAACGGCTCCCTTCACAGGCGTCGTTACCCAAAGATATGCGAATTTTGGAACGCTCATGCAGGCGGGAACGAATTCACCGCAGGCTTTGCCGCTTGTTAGACTCTCGCAGGAAGACTTATTCCGTCTAGTTATACCAGTCCCAGAATCGTATGTCCGCTATATCAAGATAGGTGACCAGGTGAAGGTGCGAGTCCCTTCTTTGGATAGAGACTTTCCTGGTCGGGTCGCCCGGTTTTCAGTTGATGTGGCAGGTTCGACCCGCACCATGCACACCGAAGTTGACGTCCCGAATCCGCAGGGCGTACTGATTCCTGGCGTTTATGCGGAGGCTACGCTGACGCTTGAGAACCGAGGCGACGCGCTTGTCGTTCCGGTCCAGGCAATGAATGAGCAGGGTGACAAAGCGAGCGTCCTGGTTGTCGATCAGTCAAACGCAATTCAAGACAGGGAGATCACACTCGGTATCCAGTCGGATAACGATGCGGAAGTTCTGTCCGGACTGCAGGAAGGTGATCAAGTGGTTATCAGCGATAGAAGCGGCCTGCACCCAGGTGAAAGGGTGCACCCGAAGCTCACGGAAGCCGCCAATTATAAAACTGAGAGCTGAACAAGCCAGCACGGACAGCGCGTTTTTATGTCTACGTTTTCAATCCGTAATCCGTACTTTATCGTTGCTCTCTGCCTTGCGCTCTCGTTGGTTGGTGCGGCCACTATTGCGCGAATGCCTGTCGATCTCTTTCCGGCGATCAATATACCGACAGTTGTAGTCGCGACGTTTTACTCCGGTATGCCGCCTGCTGACATCGAAGACGACATAACTAACCCGCTTGAAAGATTTTTCACGATGGCTGCCGGCGTGGATCATATGGAGTCCCGTTCGCTGCTCGGCGTCAGCCTGATTAAGGTGATCTTTCAACCCGGAACAAATGCCGACACGGATGTGACCGAGTTGTCGAATCTGGCGCTCGCGGACCTTAAACGTTTACCGCCCGGTACTCTTCCACCCGTTGTGCTGAAATTTGATGCGTCGAGTCAACCTGTCTGTCTTGTAACCGTGAAGGGATCAGGACTGACCGAAACGCAACTTCACGATCTCGCGCAGTTCACGATCCGTAATCAGATCGCGGTAGTAAAAGGTGCGACCATTCCCCCGCCCTTTGGTGGAAAATACCGCCAGGTTATGGTGTATGTCGATCCCTATAAGCTGATGTCACGGCAGCTAAGTCCCATGGACGTCGTAAATGCCGTCAATCAGTCCAACCTGATTTTGCCTGCCGGAGACGTCAAGCTGGGTCCATTCGACTACTATGTGTACTCCAACGGCCTAGTCGACAACATGAAGGAACTGAACGATCTTCCAATTAAGACCGTCGGGAATTCTTGGGTTTCAGTCAAGGACGTAGGTCAAGCACTGGACGCGAGCGCAATCCAATACAACGTTGTGCGGGTTGACGGGCAGAAGTCCACTTACATACCGATCATGAAACAGGGAGGTGACACGAATACAATCGCTGTGGTCAACGGAGTCCGAGAACTACTTAGTCGTCTGTACGACATTCCTAAACAGCTCGTCACCAACATAGTCTTTGATCAATCCGTTTTTGTGAAGGATGCTATTAAGACGGTACTTCACGAGGGTCTCATCGGTCTCGCGCTGACGAGCCTTATGATTCTGCTGTTTCTAGGAAGTGCCCGCGCAACCTCTGCCGTTCTGCTCTCTATTCCAATATCCGCACTAGCTACGTTCATCATTCTTGATTTCATGGGGGCCACTGTGAACACTCTAATCCTGGGCGGTATGGCGTTGGCCTTCTCACGTGTCATCGATAACTCGGTAATCTCGCTCGAGAACATCTATCGTCACCTCGAATTGGGTGAACCGCCTGCCAGGGCTGCGGAGATTGGAGGCTCGGAGGTTACGCTCGCGGTTCTCGCCGCCACACTAGTGGGCGTAGTCGCCTTTTTTCCAGTCACGACTTTGGCTGGTGTCAGCAAGTTTCTGTTTTCCGCACTGGCGCTATCTTTCTGTCTTTCGTTATTTATTTCCTTTTTGGTCGCAATGACCGTGATCCCGCTTTTCTGCTCGCGGTTCTTGAAGAGCGTCCCGCACCCCGATCAGCAGGGCACTAGTCTGGGGCAACAACATTCCCTGCGCCAAAGAGCGTCTCTCTGGACCAGATTCAATGAGGGATTCAACGCCGGCTTCAATCGTCTGCTCAATTTCTATGAGCGATGGGTGCGGCGCTCCTTGACACGGCCCGGGCTCACAGTGATTGCGCTTTCCGGCGCCTTTGTCCTCAGTTTGACGATTTTTCCCTTCCTCGGAGTTGCTTTCTTTCCACAAACGGATGCGGGTCAATTCACAATCAACATGAAGGCTCCCACTGGCTCTCGCATTGAAGTAACAAGCGAGTATGTAGCCAAAATTGAAGACCTTATCCGTCAAACCGTTGGCCCTGACCTCAAAATGGTCGTTTCGAATATCGGCGTTGTTCCGGATTTTTCAGCCCTCTATACCAATAATGCGGGCCCCTATACCGCAACCGTACAAGCTGCTTTGAACGATGGCCACAAGGTCAGCACCTTCGACTATATGAACCGGGTCCAGAATGAGATTGCGAAGCAGTTTCCGGAGGTTCGGACGTTCGTTCAAACCGGCTCAATGGTGGATGCGACGTTGAACTCAGGTATGCCGGCTCCGATTGACGTACAGGTTACCAGCCGGAACAACCGGCAGAATTACCAAATAGCCCAGGAACTTGGCAGCCGGATTCGGAAATTGCGCGGCGTCGGCGAGATCTATACTCCTCAGGATATAAACTATCCTGCCATTCGAATGAATATCGATCGCGTACATGCTGGCGAATTAGGGTTGAAGGAGAAAGACGTGGTTGACGATGTTATTACTGCTCTGAATTCCAACGTCATGATTGCTCCCAATTACTGGGTAGATTACAAGACCGGAAACGATTACTTCCTCACAGTTCAGTATTACGAACACGGCAGGCCGGCGATTCACAATCTTCTCGATCTGACAAACATTCCTTTGAAGGCTCCAAGCCTCAAAGAACCCACAACTCTCGATACTGTGGTTAAACTGCGCCACACGGAAACACCGACCGAAATCGATCATTATCAGATCCAACGCGCAGCCGACGTCTATGTGACACCTAGTGGCGAAGATCTTGGTCGGATTTCCAGTGCAATTCAAAAAATAATCACTAATATGAGGATTCCCGCAAATGTTCGGGTGGATCTGCGAGGAATGGTACAAGGCATGAACGAATCCTTCAAGAGCTTTGCTCGGGGCTTCATTCTGGCGGCGCTGCTTCTCTATCTCGTTCTGGTCGCTCAATTCCGCTCTTTCATTGATCCGTTTCTCATCATGCTTGCCATTCCGATGGGCTTCATTGGCGTGTTGCTAATTCTTCCCTTGACGGGAACCACTCTCAACGTCATGTCCCTGATGGGCGTGCTCATGCTGATCGGCGTCGCCGGATCGAACAGTATTTTAATCGTGGATTTCGCTCACAAGCTCGAAGAACAGAATCTTTCGACCCGCGATGCCGTCATTACCGCCTGCCGTGTTCGTTTACGTCCCATTCTGATGACTTCACTCGCCACCATTCTCGGGATGGCCCCCATGGCGCTCAAGCTCGGGACAGGTTCCGAGCAATACGCGCCTATGGCGCGCGCCATTATCGGTGGTTTGACGTCCTCGGTCGTACTGACGGTATTTATCGTTCCCGCGGCGTATCTGCTCGTGTATGGAAAAAAGGATCGAAGGCCCCCCACAGAAAATCAACTCGCCCGTGCATAGGCAAATCACTGTGAGACGAACCGCCGCAATCAGCACCATACTGATTACTTATTTTGCGAGACTTGGGTGCGCGCAGGTTCCTGTCCCGCGACTTACTCTGCACGATGCCGAAGCAATGGCCTTGAAGAATCATCCACAGGTGCTCGCGTCTCAGGCAAATTATCGCAGAGCTGGTGAAGTTGTGACCGAAACACGTTCCGCGTACTATCCCACGCTCAACGCTAACATCACTGGCGCGCAAGCGAATGTAAATAGTCGCCTCGGTGCCGGAGTTATCAACGATCCTCGCTTATTCAATCACTTCGGTTCCGGTCTTTCGCTTTCGCAACTCATCACGGACTCAGGACGAACTTCTAACTTGGTGGCTAACTCACGACTGCAAGCCCAGGCGAGCCGTCAGGATTATCAGGCAACGCAATTCGACATAATTCTCGGCGCCGATCAAGCATATTATGAAGTTCTACTCGCGCAGGAGCTTATTAAAGTTGCTCAACAGACCGTCGCAACCAGGCAAACCGTTGTCGATCAAGTGACGGCTCTAACGCAGAATAAGCTCAAGTCTCAGGTTGATTTGAGCTTTGCGCAAGTCAACCTGTCCGATGCCCAATTGATGCTGCTTCGGGCAAATGATCGTCTCGCAGCCGCCTATGCAAGTCTTGGCCAGGCGCTTGGTACGAATCAAGCGATTCAATATCAACTCACGCCTCAACCCATGCCGCCTGCGCCGCCGCCGGCGCCGGATCAACTGATCGCGGAAGCCAGCCAGAATCGTCCGGAAATGGCGAGCGTGCGCCTTCAAAAAGAAGCGGCACAAAAGCTTGTTTATGCTGAGCGCGATTTGAAACGTCCGACGGTGAGCCTCGTCGCTGTGGGTGGTGCTCTACCTTATATTGAGCCGGGCAATGCCAATCCCGACATACCGCAGGGCTATGAAGCCGCTGCTGTGAACGTACAGATCCCAGTGTTCAATGGACATTTGTTTACTGCCAGGCGCCGGGCAGCGGAGTACGAGCTCCAGGCAGCAGATCAGCGCGTGCGCGATTTGCAGGACCGGATCGCGCGCGATGTTCGGACCGCTTGGGCACACGCAAGAACTGCATATGAAGCTATTGCGCCGAGTCAGCAGCTTCTCGCGCAAGCCAACCTGGCACTGAACCTGTCACAAGGCCGGTATAATCTAGGGCTCGCATCTATTGTCGAGCTGACCCAGGCGCAACTAGGACAAACTCAGGCTCAAGTACAAAATCTCAGCGCTCAGTACGACTATGAGGAAGCCTACGCGGAACTTCAATATACTCTCGGGTCGTTGCATTAGCATCCCATGGATGTGGGGGCATGGTGAGTTCTGATCGACAGACGCGGCGCCTGCTCTTGCTCGGATTTGGCGGCCTGTTACTGCTCCTCGCCTTTACGGGGCTAAACGCGCTGTACGTGATGGGAAAAATACAAGCGCGGAGCGAGACAATTCGAGAAGACTATTTCAGCCGCGATCGAATCCTGGAGCAGCTGCGTTCAGATATCTATCTCTCGGGAACCTATGTCCGCGATCTGCTTCTAGAGCAAAACCCTGCACTTGCAGATACTCACAGGCAAGAGCTCCAGGAAACCCGAGAGCGCGTCAGGAGCAACGTCGAGCGCTACAGTAGCATCCTTCGCGGTGAAGAGCGCGGACCGTTTCAGAAGTTCGCGAGTGAGGTCCGATCCTATTTCGAGTCGCTGCGCCCGGCCCTCGAGTGGAATGCGGCCCAGCGACAGGCTTTTGGATACGCGTTCATGAAGAATTCGCTCCTGCCCCGCCGTATGACCGTCGTTAACTTGGCGGATCAAATTAGTGCTGTGAATCAGAAACAGATGGGGGCCAGTAACCGGAATATCGCGGCTCTCTTCTCTAGTTTCCGCCGCTCTGTGATTTTGTTGCTTGTCCTCACGCTTGTTTGCGGAGCCCTTCTGGCCGGCTTAAGTATCCGTCGCATTCTGCGTCTCGAGCACCTGTCTGCTGTCCGCTTTGAAGAGGTCGAACACGCGCGGGCCGCTTTGCGAGATCTGTCTGCCCGTCTGATCGACGTACAAGAATCTGACCGGCGGTCGCTCTCCCGCGAGTTGCATGACGAAATCGGTCAGTCGCTCTCGGCGCTTCTGTTGGGAATCGGAAACGTAGCGGCTGTTCTCCCTTCCACAGGTAGCGCCGAGGCATACGCGCAGCTCCATGAGCTTCGCCAGCTGGCCGAGAGAACCGTTGCCGAAGTGCGCGATATGTCGCTATTGCTCCGTCCGTCGATGCTCGATGATTTGGGGCTGATCCCGGCCGTACAGTGGCAGGCGCGCGAGATATCCCGAACCAGCAACGTCTGCGTGCAGGTTAACGCTGAATCCATTTCCGAGGATCTTCCCGACGAACACAGAACCTGCATCTATCGCATCGTTCAAGAAGCGTTACGTAATGTCGTGCGGCATGCAAACGCAAAAAGCGTACACATTCGTTTGCACCAGAGCGGCGAGCAGCTCGTCCTCACGATTCAAGATAACGGGCAAGGATTTGTGCCCGAGCGAGAGAAAGGTTTGGGCCTGCTCGGAATGGAAGAACGAGTGACACATCTGCGCGGCTCATTCCATATCGAATCAACGCCCGGAGTGGGCACATCTATTCGAGTTGAGCTACCTTTCTCAGAAGATCGCGTCACCGTAGCGACATGACCGCAACACGCATCGTATTGGCCGACGATCACATAATCATGCGTCACGGTCTTCGTTTAGTACTTGAACGGCAACCCGATTTCAAAGTTGTGGGCGAAGCAAAAGACGGCCGTGAGGCCATCGATATTGTGATATGCGAGAGCCCGGATGTCGTGATTATGGACATCGCCATGCCTCTTTTGAACGGCATTGAAGCCGCAAAGAGAATTCACGAAGAGCGCTTGCGGACGGCGATAGTGATTCTCAGCATGCATTCCGATGAGGGCTATATTCTGAAGGCCCTGAGAGCTGGAGCACGCGGATATCTTCTTAAAGACTCAGCCGAAGCCGACCTCATCCAGGCAGTGCGGGCAGTAACTGCTGGAAAAGCGTTCTTTAGTCCGGCTGTCAGCAAAGTTCTCGCGGACGATTATTTGCGACAGCTTCAGCACCACGGCGTGGAAGATCGCTACGATCTGTTAACGCCCAGAGAGCGTGAATTATTGCAGCTCGTGGCCGAGCTTAAATCCACGAAGGATATAGCCAACCTGCTCGGCGTCAGCCCTCACACGGTCGATACTCATCGCGGAAATCTCATGCAAAAACTGAATGTGCATAGTATTCCGGAGCTGATCCTGTATGCGGTCCGTAGAGGCGTCGTCAGTTGAGGTAAGTACGGACGAGCGACGCCCGAGCTCGCCTCGAATTTTCCAGCCGCCTCGCATCGGCGAAGGCGTCAGTCTCTGTCAATGGTGATGCGACAGGCAAGAGGCTATGGCCGCTGCGAAATTCCGATTGGTGATCGTGAACGCATGATTTACATTGCTGGCCAAGCTGTGGACGGCGGTCACGGCAGCAAAGGCAACAACCATGGCGGCGAGCGCGTAATCGACCGCCGCCTGCCCAGATTCGTTTCGGAATGAGAGCCAAATGCGATTAAGTGAAGCCAATCGAGCCCCGCAGATACGAAATGCCATCCGACACCTACTGCCCATACATTATACGTCATTTTCTTCAGAGCAAACACGCAACATATCGCTATGCTGCCGCCGCTATTTTGACGCTTCCGCCCTTCACTGCTCTTTGGAACTGCTCGAAATCGGCAAGCGTTAGATCCGCATATTCCGTCCCGTACTTGATGAGGGATGGTATCACTCTCTCAGGCGCTCCTATATATCCTTTGATCGCGAGTGCGTCCCCCGATCGCGCGTGACCCCGCGCCAGCAGCTCTCCGACGATCATCGCCAGCGTATTTAGACCGTCGCCGCGCAGGTTCTCCAGATCGACCGAACCCTTGTGGTCGTTCAGTTGCCGCACCAGGTAATCACGCCCACCGATACTCGTCCAGCCGAGCAGGAGATCCGAAATAGGCTGGATCCTGTGCTGCCCTTGCACAACTCTGCGGCCCTCGTGCGTGAAAGTTGCACCTTTGAGATACGGGGTATACGCCGAAGCCACTTCCTGCTTGATCTGTAGGAAGAGTGGATCGATCTTCCCGTTGCCGGACATCAGCACCACGTAATCGCGCAGCCCTACACTCCCCGTGCCCACAATCTTGAAAGCCACATCTAAAGGCGTGAAAAAATCGAACAGGTGCAAACGCTCCGGCGGCAGCGATTCGCGATAGACCGGCAGCGCCCGCAGAATCTCTCGCTTCTTTTGCCCAGTAAGCCGCCAGAAGGTAGGCTTCACGTCGCGGAATCGTATGCCGCGCGGCGTCTTCTCCGTATACTTCTTCAAGAGATCGACCGGTTGCGCTCGCTGTGCTTGCAGCAGCGCTGCCGAGACGGCCTGCGCGCGTTTCAGACGGTGAATCTGGTGGCGCGCGGCGACCAGTATTGGCTGATCAGCCAATTCCTCCACCATACGCGCGTAGTTGCATACGAAATCCTCTACCGCCTGCGACGACTTGGATTGATTATGATCGGACTCGTAGCCCGCCAGCATAATGCTCGCCGCCATTCGCTTTACATCCCATTCCCAGGGACCTTCGATCGTTTCGTCAAAATCGTTGATATCGAATACGATTCGCCCGTCGGGCGCCTCGAAAGACCCAAGGTTTTGCACGTGAGCGTCGCCGCACAATTGCACCGTTAGTCCTGTGTGCGGTTGAGAACCCAGGTCCGCGGCCATGATCGAAACCGCGCCGCGAAAGAACGCGAAAGGCGAAACCTGCATCCGGCTGTACTTAACTGCGAGCAGCCGCGGTACCCGGTTCCGCCCCGCCTTCAGCAACGTCTCGATCGGGTCGAATCCGCGTTTCGCCGGATTGAGATCGCCCAGCGCGCTGCGGCTTACGCGCCTGCGCGCCTCCTGCCCCAATCGCAGACGCTGTTTTCTGTTTAACTTCTTTAGCCGGTCCTGCGAATCGGATCGCAAGCGCGGCATCTACTTTCTCAGGTACTGGTCGGTCTTGTTGAGCCAGTCCTCGCGAGGAGGTGTGAAAAGATCCACGTCCACAGTGTCTTCGAGCGCCGTTGCGGTGTGTGGAGCATTGGGCGGAATGCACAGAAACTCTCCACTGCGCACAGTGATCTCTTCTCCGTTGACTGTGAAATGAAGAACTCCGGATTCAATGTAGCTAACCTGCTCATGGCGGTGCTGGTGCAGCGGCACCACGCAGCCTTTCTTTAGCAGAACTCGCGCCACCATGATTTGGTCGCCCACTACCAGTTGCCTGTCGAGCATTGGGTTCACCGTTTCAACCGGAATCGCCTCCCACTGGATGTGTTTCGCTTTCGCTTGGTTGGTTTCAGCCATGTTCTCTCCTGATGCCTTTGGGTTCAGATTCCTTTATACATACCGCCGTCTACGAGAATGGTTTGACCCGTCACGAACGAAGCGCGCTCTGAGGCCAGCCACACAATCGCGTCAGCCACTTCCTCCGGTCTGCCCAACCGGCCAACCGGGATCTGCTCAATCCACTCACCCTCGCTCTCGGCGATGCTTTGCCCTAAAGCCGCTGCCCGGTTTGCGGCAAGCTCCCTGAGTCGATCGGTTGCCGTGTAACCCGGCCCGACGTTGTTGACGAGAATGCCGTCTTTTCCGAAGTCATTCGCCAGGCTGCGTACCAGCCCGGCGACTCCTGTGCGGATGGCATTGGAGAGGATAAGCTGCGGTTGCGGTTGCTTGACCGTGATCGAGCTGATCGTGATAATCCGGCCCCATTTGTTTCGCTGCATATAGGGGATTACGGCCCGCGCGAACGAAGCGGCGCTCCTCAGATTGAGCTGAAAGGCGTCATCCCATTCGGCATCCGTCGTCTCTAGAAACGGTTTAGCGGGCGGCCCGCCTGCGTTTGTCACACAAATATCTACCCGATCGAAAATTCGCGCGGCGTCTTTGACAAACTCGTCGATTCCCCTGCTGTCATGGACATCGAGCTGTTGAGTATAAACCTCCACACCAAATTGCGCGCGTATCTTGGTAGCGAGTTGCGTCAGCGCCTCGTCGTTTCGCGCGCACAGGGCCAGATGTGCACCTTCGCTTGCCAGCGCTAAAGCGGTGGCACGTCCAAGTCCTTGGCTCGCGCCAGCAACGAGTGCCACCCGGTTCCTTAAACCCGTTTCCATGTAATCATGTTTGCATCAGCCCGCAGGAAAGCTGATTGAATTGCCGTTAAAGCGCGCCGCCCAATCGCAGCTCCTTTTTGCGGGGGTTTTTACCGTCTATAAAAGGGGCCCGGCGGTAACAATTTGAAGCTCTTTGACGAGCACGGATAAACCGCGTTGCGCCGCACTGCGTTTTCGCGGCGAAAAAAAGGGAATGTTTCACGTGAAACATTGGGATAACCGTGAATTTTTCGCGGTCTGGAGATCGAGGCGTGGATAGGCCGCGAGCGCTAAAGCACTGTACTGGCACAGGTCAAAAGATTTGCCAGGCTGTGACGGCTGGCGCCTTCGATTGAGGAACTTTTTCAGACCAGCGCCAGATCGTCAGAGCCGGTTGCGGGTTTCGCCCCCGATTTGATGTGCCCGATGCGGGCGAAATCGGTCGAGCGCAGCGAGTTGCTTTCAGAGAGGCCCAAAACGGTAAAAACCCCCGGCAAGGTTAAGTGAACCTGTTCCGCCTCCCAAGCGGCGAACGTCCTGGCACTTTCGCTCGCATGTACACGCTTGATCGCATCGATATCGGGTACTGCTCCGGCAAAAGCCGCAGTTCTTATTCGAGCCTGTCATGCAATATCCCGCAACGCAGCTGCGCAATGTTAGATTGGTCGTAAAATGATCGCCGATATCGAGCAGATCGAAGCACATCGCGCCGCGCTGACGGGCCACTGCTATCGGATGCTCGGCTCAACAATCGACGCCGATGACGCCACGCAAGAGACCATCATCCGAGCATGGAAGAATGCCGATCAGTTCGATGGAAGGGCGGCTTTACTGACGTGGTTGTATCGCATTGCAACCAACGTTTGCATTGCTGAACTGTCCGGTCGCAGGCGTCGAGCGCGCCCAATTCAAGAGCTCCCGGCCGGGGCGCCTACTGATCGGTTGGTCCAGCACCCCCGCGCGCATTGGATCGAACCGATTCCGGATGCGCGTGTCATACCGGCCGGCGCTGACCCTTCCGAACGCGCGATGTTGAGCCAAAGTATCCGGCTCGCGTTCGTCGCTGCTCTTCAGAATCTCACCCCAAAACAGCGCGCCGCATTACTCCTGGTCGAAGTGCTCGGCTGGTCTAGCGCGGAAGTGGCGGAAACACTGGGTACGTCGATTGCTTCGGTCAATAGCGCGCTTCAGAGAGCCCGCTCTACTCTCACCAGCCGGGATTGGCGCGCCATCCCCTCCGCGTTGACAGCATCCCAGGAGCAGATGCTCAATCGATACGTCGCCGCTTTTGAGAAGTATGACGTCGACCAGCTGGTAGCGCTCTTGCGGCACGACGCGACGTTCTCCATGCCTCCTTACGCTCTCTGGCTTCAAGGGCCGGAATCCGTCCGCGCTTGGCTTTTGGGTGCCGGTTCGGGCTGCAGAGGTTCTCGCCTTCTGCCAACTGCGGCGTGCGGTTCGCCAGCTTTCGGTCAGTACAAGCTAGACCCCCATAGTGGGTACAAGCCGTTCGCTTTGGTTGTTCTTGAACTCTCCGGCGACTGCATTGGAGGCTGGAACTCTTTTCTGGATACCGAGACGCTTTTTCCCAGGTTCGAATTGCCGCTACACCTTCCGCTTAATCTCTGAGCGCTGCGCGATCAGCAATTTTTCCCGCTTTCACCGATGAGTTTGGCGAGTTGCATCGATCTAACACCGTATACGGGGAAATTGAACGGTTGGCGACGCGATCACGGGACGGTCTCGCCAGTGACGGCTCCTTAAACACAACTTTGGATCAGCTTGCCGGGCAAGGTGAGCAGTACGCACGTCCACGTTGCGGGTCGCCTCCCGCCGATACGCGTTGGAATGGAAGAAATGTGATGAACCCTCTGAACTTGCGGAGTAGCGCCATACTTTTGGTTTTCTTTTCACTCGGGGGCCTGCTTTCCGGTCAGCAAACGAGTGGCAACATTCAAGGAACGGTGTATGACCAGTCAGGTGCCATCGTGCCCGGTGCCACTGTGGTTGCCAGGAACATCGCCACAGGTGTCGAAAATCAGACTGTATCCACGTCGGCAGGTGAATATCGCATTCAGAACCTCCTCGCTGGTAAGTACTCGGTTATTGTCGACGCAGGCGGCTTCGCCAAATCGGTCATAAACGAGATCGCGGTCGATATCAATCAGACTGTAACGGCTAACGTGACGCTGGAGATTAGCAAGGCCGCCACTACCGTTGAAGTGAATACGTCCGCTGCTAATATTGACACCACAACTTCTCAGATTCAAACTACCTTCCAGGCTAAACAGGCGGCCGACTTACCTTCAGCCAGCAGCGGGTCGGGTGTGATCAACCTGGCGCTGCTCAGTGCCGGAGTAACTACGAGTGGCGGGTTGGGTTACGGCACGGGGCCGTCTGTCGGCGGTCAGCGTCCGACGAACAACAATTTCACCATCGAAGGTGTGGACAATAACGTCTTGTCAGTCACAGGACCGGCCGTGACCGTACCAAACGACGCAGTATCTGAGTTCAGTGTTCTTCAGAACCAGTTTTCGCCGGATTTCGGCCACTCTTCCGGTGGCCAATTCAATCAGGTAGTGAAGAGCGGTACCAATGCGTTTCACGGAGCCCTTTACGAGTACTTCCAGAATCGGAATCTCAATGCCGCCGACAACTTAAACTTCGTCGAGAGTAATCCTTTGCATCCCCGCTTCGATGAGAATCGATTTGGCGGCAATTTCGGCGGTCCAATCAGGCACGACAAGTTGTTCTTTTTTGTCGACTACGAATACAACCCTATCGGCGAAACCAGCTCCACTTACTACTACGCTCCCACCGCCGCCGCGTACGCCACGCTTTCCCGATTGCCCGGTATTAACGCCAATAACCTGGCGCAATTTCAGAAGTATTTGGGGACAGCCTCAACGGCGGTTGACCCGTCCACACTGCCTAATCAGGCGCCCATTCTGGTTGCGCCCGGCCCAGGCAGCAACGAAAGTCTCGGGACCGGTGTGTTTGGAGTTACCGGATCTCCTGGCGCGCTTACAATCCCGGTAGGAGAAATCTCTTCCTCGCTTCCGGCATTCACAAACAACGAATTAGGAGTAGGTTCGATCGACTATAACATTTCGGATAAAGACTCCATGCGCGGGCGGTTTATCTTGAACCGGACTGGAACCCTGGATAACGCCGGCTTTCCTTCCGTTTTCTTCGCGATCGAACCCGTGAACGCGTATCTCGCGACACTGTCGGAATATCATACCTTTACGCCCACTCTCCTGAATGAATTCCGCCTGGGTTTCAACCGTTTCAACCAGACTGTTCCGGTCTCTGGAAATCAAACCTTTCCTGGCCTGGATCAGTTTCCCAACATAAACGTGTATGAGCTAAACGCAGCGATCGGCCCGGACACTAGCGCGCCCCAATACACGATCCAGAATCTGTATCAGGCTACCGACAATCTCAGTTGGACCAAAGGAAGTCATAGTTTCAAATTTGGCTTCGATGGCTGGACTTCCATTTCGCCCTCCAGCTTTACTCAACGGGCGCGTGGTGACTATGAGTGGAGTTACCTCTCAGATTACCTATATGACTACAATCCCGATGGCATCGCGCAGCGCGGGCTCGGGAATGTGACTTATTATCAAAACCAGGCGTACTTTGGCTTTTACGGCAACGACAACTGGAAAGTTAAGCCCAATTTGACTCTCAATCTGGGATTGCGCTATGAGTACCTGTCTATCCCACTAGGCCAGAATAGCCAAAGCTTGAACTCGAGTGCCAGTGTTCCCGGCCTGATTAGTTTTCACTCGCCGATCGCACAGAAGAAGAACTTCATGCCTCGCTTAGGGCTTGCATACTCACCCGGAAGCAGCGGTAAGACTTCGATCCGTGCCGGTTTCGGCATCACGGATGACGTGCTGTACGACAATCTCGGAAGTACTACGTTGCCGCCACAGCTAAGTACGACGGTGGACGTAACTGGTTTGAACAAATCTGGTTTTCTCGCCGGAGGAGGGATTCTGCCCAACACGTCCGTTGCCGTCCCCGAGGGCGCTGCCGCCATCGCTGCCACCGCCGGCTTCATTCCGGATCAGAAGCGACCCGAAGCCTATAACTGGAACTTCGGCATCCAGCACGTTTTCGCCGATAACTACGTCTTCGAAAGCCGCTATGTCGGCACGCGTGGTCTGTTCCTTCCTATGCAAATCCAGCTGAACCGGCAGGCTACGGTTAATGCGTCCAACGCTTTGCCGGTTTACTTTACTATGCCGGCCGCAGCCACCCTGAACTCGCTCAGCAGTACTTTGCCGGCCCTGCAAACGGCCTATGGCAACGGCGGAAACATCGTGCCTGCCTTTGCCAATGCGGGTTTCGTGAGCCCCATCACGGCTTTTATGCCAGTCGGGAACTCTACCTATCATGGTTGGTCCAATCAATTGAGCAGGCGCCTGTCAAACGGATTGCAATTTCAAGGTTCCTACACCTGGAGCCATGCCATAGACGATTCCACGACTGCGCTCGACTCCACCGTTCTTGCGCCGCGCCGCCCGCAGGATTTTCAGAACCTGCGGATGGAGCGCGCTTCGTCCCTGCTGGACCATCGCAATCGCGTGGTGTTTTCGATGATTTACGACGTGCCTTACTTCAAGAATAGAAACTGGTTCATGAAGAACATCGTCGGGAACTGGGAATTGGCGCCTGTCTACCAATATCAAACCGGCCAGTTAGTCACGCCACAGAGCGCGGTGGATTCCAACCTGAACGGCGACAGCGCGCCAGATCGCGTCATGATCAATGGGAATGGAACGAACAATATCGGAACTGGGGCAACCCCGCTGTGCTCCGGTCCAACCGCTCCCGTCTGTCCGGCGGAGCCTTCCGGAGCGACCCCTCCTGTTGTTGCTTACCTCGCGAATAATCCGAATGCCCGGTTCGTTGCTTCACCGCAAGGGACGCTGCCGAACAGCGGACGGAGTCTTCTCACCATGAATCCAATCGACGACATCGACATCACAGCCTTGAAACGTTTCAGCTTGACCGAGCGCTGCAACCTGGAATTCTCGGTTCGCGCCTTTAACATCTTTAACCATCCTCAATATGTGGGTGGCAACATCAGCGACGTCGCTGATGTAGCTTTTGGAGCAGGTACCATCGCCGGCGATCTGGCTCGGACCTCTATTGAGCCAACCACGGCAAATTTCGCGCAGTGGAGTCAGGCGTTCTCGAGCAATCCGCGCCAGCTGCAGTTGACTATGAAGTTTACTTTCTAGGCTGTTAGAAGGTGGTGGCGTTCTGTCTCTCCAAGCCCGACGACCAGCGCTCATAAGCCTCGCGCTCACGGTGGCGATTGGCGTTAACAACGGGGTGCATGCCCAATCGGCCGGCACCCGCTATGCACAAAGAGCACCCATCGCGGAATATCTCGACACCGATGTCGCTGCTGAAGCGGCTCTGGCGCGCAGCGCTGCTCCGGCCGCTATCTCGCGCGACGCTACGGTATTGGTGCTGAAGCGCAGCGGGTACGAGGTGGTGCAGAAGGGCAAGAACGGCTTTGTGTGCCTTGTTGAACGCGCTTGGATGGGGCCCTTTGACAACGCGGAATTTTGGAACCCGAAGGTACGGGGAGCTGTTTGCTTCAATCCGCCCGCCGCGCGGTCCGTTTTGCCGATCACTTTCAAGAGAACCGAGCTTGTCCTGGCTGGTTTGACGAAGGCTCAAATCCATGCGCGACTCATTGAGCTGGTAAAGCACAAGGAACTTCCGGCGCTCGAGCCCGGATCGATGTCCTACATGCTGGCGAAAGGCAGCTATTTGGGCGATGCCGTGGCGCATTGGCATCCGCACCTCATGTTTTACGGTAACCGGTCCGACGGGTCGGAATGGGGCGCTGACGTCGAACACTCACCGGTGATCCTGAACCCGCAGTTTCAGGGCGCCCCGGAGCCCTTAGCAACCTATATCGTTGTGGTGGCAAACTGGTCCGACGGAAGCCCCGCGCCTCTGCACTCTCACTGAGAGTGTTCAGAAATCAACGCGGTCACGGTTTGTAACGATTTGTCACAGGCGGCCTGTGCGTCGAGATTCGCTGCCTTGCGCGGCCGCATCCTTCTCCTGAAGCGTTATTACACGATCGGCCTTTACGTTCTGCCATTTCTGCCGTGCCCCGCTCGGCCAGACGACTTCTATTTGTTGTGCCTCCCTCGCCATACCTAACCCGAAATGCAACCGTAGATCGTTTTGAGACAGATAACTTCCCCCGCTCCGAACTTCACCGAGTTGCGTATGGCCGTTCGTGAGCACTCTCACGCGCGCTCCGATGGCACTGCGGTTCGAGCGAGTTCCTATGAGCTTTAAAATTAACCAGTGCCCGGCCGGCTTATTGGCCTCCTTCAGTAGTGACGGCGGCTCGTTCTGGTTGTTAATAGCTATTTCGACGGACCCGTCGTTATCGATGTCGCCGAATGCGGCGCCGCGCGAGGAGTGCCTCTCTTGAAGCGCGGGTCCGGCATCGCTCGAAATATCGTGAAATTTTCCGTTCCCCAGGTTTTGATATAAAATCGCGCGATCGCGGTAATGAATGTCGATGTGGAGAGAATCCACTTCCGGGAACACATGGCCGTTTACGAGCAGCAAGTCCTTCCAGCCGTCATTATTGAAATCGAAAAAGCCAGTCCCCCAGCCGACATACCGCGTATTTTGCCCGAGACCTGCATCGAGCGAGACATCATCGAAGTTGCCCTTGCCGCGATTGCGATATAAGGTTTCAAATTCGTCTGAAAAGTTCGTTCGGAAAATATCCAAATGGCCGTCGCCAGTGTAGTCGGCTGCATCTACACCCATGCCGGACATCGCTTTCCCGTTCTGATCGAAGGCGACGCCTCGAATCACACCTTCTTCCTCGAACTTTCCTTTGCCTTTGTTGATGTAGAGAAGCGAGGGAGTCTGATCACAGGCGACGTAAATATCTGGCAAGCCATCTTCATTGAAGTCTCCTGTCAGAACGCTGAGCGAATAGTGCCCGAGCGGGTTCAGCCACGCCAGACTGTTCCGAAACGTCGCTAAATGTCCCATCGCCGTTGTTGCGATACAAAATGTTGCGATCGAAAGACAGCCCTCGCGGCCCACAGTTCACGGCGATACCGCGATAAAAGCAGTAGGGATTCGCTCCGGGTTTGGGAGTTGTCGCCGGATCGAATCGCAGATAATTCGCAACAAACAGGTCGAGGTTGCCATCGCCATCGACGTCCGTAAAAGCACAACCAGTGTTGTAGCGGATTCTTGACTGGGTGAGGCGGGCCTGCGCCGTAACATCCTCAAAGTATTTGCCTCCCCGGTTGCGATACAAGTGATTCGCGCCCCAGTAAGTGACGAACAGATCGGTGAAGCCGTCATTGTCGTAATCTCCCGCGCAGACGCCCTCCGCCCAACCGCTGCTGCGAAGGCCGAGTTGATCCGTGACATCGCGAAATCGATCGTGGCCCTCATTGTGATACATGCGATTGGTTCCGCCGTTTCCCGACAGCACGAACAGGTCGAGCAAACCGTCATTGTCGTAATCGATCCACGCGATTCCGCTGCCGGTTGTTTCAATGATGTACTGTTTCGAGGTGCTTCCGCCATTCGGAAACACATCGCTGAGACCCGCTTGCGCGGCAATGTTAACGAAGTCCGGATGCCACCCGGAATTGCCTGCCAAAAGGGCCGCCAGCAAAGTAACTGCGACGCCTCTCACTGCTTCGGCTTTTCACCCAACTTATTCAGGAAATCGGTAAACTCGCCTTCCGGCAGCTTTTGCAACTGGTCCAGCTTCGCCTTTTCGGCTTTCGCTTTGTCCATGTCTCCGGAATCTCGGTAGGCCGTCAGCAGAGCGTAGTGCGCCGTCTCATTTGAAGGCTGCAAATCAACAGCGTGTGTCAGACGCCGGATTGCTCGGTCGAAGCGCTTCTCCTGTGTATCTATCTTGCCGAGTGCGATCAACGCCTGTACGAAATTCGGCGAAAGTGCCACTGCCCGCTCCATATGCGCCTCCGCTTCTTCTTTTTTACCTTCGACCTGCGCAATTTGTCCGAGCTGAAACTCACACGCTCCATCTTCCGGACTTACCTTCAACTCCGCTCGAAACTCCTCGCTAGCGCTTTGAAGCGATTCGGGATTATGGCTTTCCAATAACAGCGCCCGGCCCAGCCGGAAGTGCAGATCCGGCGCGGACGGGTTCATCTCGATCGCCTTTTTGTACTCTGCGACGGCATCTCCGTAACGGTTTTCTACTTCGAAAATCTCCGCAGACAATTCATGCACGCGATACGAGCCGGGAGCACGCTGAAACATCGCGTAAGTCGCGTCGTTGAACGCCTTCATGTGGAGCTTGGCGGTCAGATACAACACATCGGCATCGTTCGGAAACTTGCGCTGCAATTTGTCGAGCAGAGAAAAGGCCTGGCTGTATTGGTTTGACACGCTGTAGCACCTTACCGCCGCCAGTCTGGCGAGGCGATACAGGTCCGGACGATTTTCATTGATCGCCAGCAACTTGGGAAGCGCAGTGTCGCAGTTCCCCAAAGCGGCTTCTGTCAATGCTAAGAACGTTTGCGCCTCGACGTCGTCGCTGCGACTCTTCTTCAGCTTCTCGAGCGCTAAGGAGTAGCGTCCTGCTCCGAATGCCGCGATTCCCTGCTCGGTCAGAGAATTGCCGGCCAGTAAAGTGCTCGCGAGCGCGATTTGAGCGAATCCGAGTTTAATGCCCCGCATCGTCCAACAGCAGTTCCGAATTTCCGAAACGGTGATGCAGTTTCCCCTCATAAAACCGGAAGCTTAAGACAGGAGGCTGGCCCGGGCGCGAACTGGGGTTTAGTCGCCACGCGGGCATCCGGGTTGTCGGCCACCTCCACACAGCGGCCCGATAGGGCTATCTCTTCGATCGAAGCATCGACAGAGCCCCCGATCAGCGCCAGTAATAACAATCCGCCGCGCAGCATCATGCTAGCGTCCGTCCAACTCCTGTAAAGCGTGAACCGCCGTTGCATCGCCAGGCTTGCGATCCAGCAGCTCGTGCATCACTTGCCGGGCTTTCTCGAAGTTTCCAATGCGCGTGTACGTCCGGCCCAGATTTAGATAGAGTATATCCTCGTTTGGAGCAACGCGAATGCCATATTCAAACGCGGCGATCGCATCGTTTATCTTCGTTTCCTGTGTATAGAGAACCCCAAGATTGTTAATCGCATCGGCATAATCGCGCTTCAAGGTGATCGCTTTTTGAAATAACTGGCCAGCTTCCTGGGGTTGTCCGTCTTTCGCGAGCGCCAGCCCCAGACCATTTGCGGCTTCCGGAGATTGCGGGTCAATCTGCATCGCCTGCCTGTAGAACGTCTCTGCTTTGCCGGAAAGATTAAGTTTATCCGCCGACCGGCCCGCATTGAGCAACGTATAGAGAAGATCGGGCTTCAGCGCCAATGCGCGTTCGTAATTTTGAAGAGCTGCGCGCGAATCGTTGCGGGATTCGCAGACATCCCCTAGCCCGGACCAGGCTTCTGCATAATTCGAATTGATCTTACTTGCCTCGGCGAAATATTTTTGAGCATCATCGATTCGGCTTGCTTCGAGATGGATCTGTCCCACTAGCACCAGCACTCTTACGTTTTCCGGAGTCCGGCGCAGCACCTGTTCAAGATACGGAAGCGCCTGTTCGACGTAGCCCGACCATAAATAAGCCACTCCGAACTTGAAGAAATCCCGGTGCGTTGCGCGTACATAGTCACCGCTAAACGGAAGAGCCAGCCGCTTCGCTTGATTCAATTGAGCTAGATCGCCCTTTACCTGTCTCTCCGAAGGCAATTCCGCGTAAATCTTCACCGCGTGTCCTTCATCGTTCAGCAACACGGCGAAAGGAAGCTTGAGCGATGTCCGCCAGTCAAATAAGTATCGCCGGAAAATTTCGTATTGCTCACGGCGATCCACAGACTTTGGAAATTCCTTCAACACAAACAGCCCTGGACCGCGCTGCGGTTCGGGCAGCGGTATGGGTTCGAGGAACCAGGTGTCGTGCAGTTGAAGTTGATTATCAGCTTGCACATTGCTACCAGCCATTCGTTTGCTCTGTTTGAACGGGACAGGCTCAATATTCGAGGAACCTTCCGTGATCCGGTAGACGTGGCCCGCCCGTAAGCCGGTGAACCTCTGTTCGGCGCCCGATGGCCACGTGATGCGAACCTCTTTTGCCGCGTCACCAGAGCCCAATCCGAACAAGACGCGCTTGCTGTGCTGCGAAAGAAAACCCGAGCCGGCATCGAGCCACTTGGTTTGCCGGTCGACTTGAATGCGCGCGCCGATCGCGTCGCGATTCGATCGCGTTCCGCGCAGCTCGAAGGCAATCGAGCGATTGCCAGCGGCACAATCATTCTGCAAGATGCGTATCTGCGGTCCCAGGCGGCTTTTCAAGATCAGATCAGGCCGGCCATCGCCATCGAAGTCCGTAACCGCAAAGGCGCGGCTGTCGTCCGCAAAATCGAGACCGCTCACTCCGGAGAAATCATAGTAGCGATCTCCTCGTCTCGCATGGAGCACATTCGGTTCGCGGCCGTTCCAACTGTACTCTTCCCGAATGAACTGATTGATCGCGTTCCAACCGTTCTCATATGCGGCAGAAGGTTGCTGTTTGGCAGGAGACTTGGCGACCACCTGCCGCCAGAAGAAACCGTTCAAGTCCGTACGCGATTCGTTCGTCAACATGCCGCAGGTGACGAAGATCTCCGCCTCGCCATCGTTGTCGAAATCGTGGCCGCCCGACGACCAGGCCCAGCGTCCGAAACCGGCGTTTTGGGCGCTTGTTGTCTCCGCGAACGTTCCGTCGCCTTTGTTGCGATAGAGCGAATTGCCCATCGTGTGGCGCTGGTAGGCGTTCTCTAAAGAATCGGTATGTGCCGGCGTGAAGTGAGGATCGACAATCACGCGCTGCCCGGCATCGGTCCACATGTTTGCTACATAGAGGTCGGCTTTCCCGTCGTGGTTGTAGTCGAACCAGGCGGCGCTCATACCGGGCCCGATATCTTCCACGCCGGCTGCCGCCGCCTCGTCGCGGAAATGTCCACCTCGGTTTACGTAGAGATTTTTGCGGCCGAAGTCGTTCGCTACAAACAGATCGGGCCAGCCATCGTCGTTGAAGTCGCACCAAGCCGGAGCGAAGCTGAAGCGATTATTGTTTTCATTCAGCCCGGTTTCGGCGGTTGCATCTTCGAAAAAGCCGCTTCCGTCGGAATTCAAGCCGTTGCGAAAGAAAAAATTCGGCGGCCCGTTCTGCAGCGTCGTGATAAGGCGAAGCATACGTGTACTGGGCTTCGCTCTGAAAGTAGACGTAGCAGCAGAGATAGAGATCCAATTTCCCGTCGCGATCGAAATCCGCTGCCGCCATGCCGGTGAAATTTCCCGCCGGCGAGGTCGCGAAGCGAAAGGCATCGTCGCGCAGGCGGAAACGCCCGCCTTCATTCAGAAACAGGAGCGGGCCGCTGCTGCATAAGACGATAAGATCCTGGCGGCCGGTGTTACGCAGATCGAGAAATAGCGCGGCGGATGTATCGTCGAGAATCCCGGCGCCCCATTTCTCAGTAATGTCGTGCAGCGAATTATCTCCGTCGAACTTGTAAAGCCGGTTGGGGAGACCACCTGGCTGACAGACGTAGATTTCATCGCAGCCATCGTTGTCGATATCCCCAACCGATATGCCGTTGCTGCCATAGACATCGATACCCGAGGCTGGGTCCAGCCGAGCCCGCCAATAAGGGATGCCGCGCGCCAGTTGCTCTGTAAATGAACTTACTTCCGAGAAAGCGGCTGCTGTCACGTCGCGGAACCACGGCTTTTCGGCAGAGGCGATGTGCTCTTCTAACGGAACGAAGCCAACGAGCTTATCGTTCTCCCAACTCTGCCTCCATCGCCCAACGCTATAGACCAGGTGACCGCTTTGGTCTTCGCCTGCGATTTCGAAGCGGATAATACCGCCCGGAAGCGGATAGAACTGCGCCCGGCGGACCTGTTTGAAAAAACGAACCCAGCGCCGCCAGCCCTCGGTAACATTCGTATCCGAATGATTGTAAATAGCTTCCCGCAAATCCGGCGCGATCGTCCGGTAACTGGAGGGACATGGCGATATCCCTTTGGGTTCGTTTTTCAGAGCGCCCGTCCGGAAGGCCCGATCCAGTTCACTAGCGATAATCGCCGCCTGTTTCTCCCCGGCAAACTCGTCGAACCCGGGTTGAATAAACTTCTCCAAGGCGAGATACGGCGGAGTATGGCGAGGCTCCTCGGCAAAAGCGGGATTGCCGCGAAGACCAGCCAATACGGGGAGGGCTGCGGTAGAGGCAAGGAACTGGCGCCGGTTAAGGGGCATGCGGCGCCTGCTCGACAATTTTCAAAGTTCGATCTACTGGGACTTTGTCGAGATCTTGAGTGATCCCACTCGGCCAGCGGACCTCCACCTTGTCCGCCTGCCGGCATTCGCCCATACCGAAGTGCAGGGTGAAGGAATTTTGGGAGTAATAGCTGCCGCCGCTCATTACTTCGTCAATGCGCTCGCGGCCGCCCGCGGTTACTGTGACACGGGCTCCAATCGCACTCCGATTCGATTTGGTTCCAGTTAGCGAAACGTTCAGGTAATGCCCGTGCGGGCCGCGATTTTTGAGCAGGCTCGGCGCGGCATTCATGTTGACGATAGCGATTTCCGGCTCTCCGTCTCCGTCGATGTCGCCGACTGCTAGACCGCGGGCAGGCCGCGGAACACGAAACGCGGGTCCGGCATCTTCGGTAACATCCTTGAACCTGCCGTTCCCGAGATTGCGATAGAGAATCGTCGGCTGGAGGTAGGTGTCACCCAGCTGTTTGCCCTCTACTTCCGGATAGACGTGGCCATTTGCCACGACCAGATCCGGCCAACCATCGTCGTCGACGTCGAGGAAGGCGACTCCCCAGCCGAGAAACTGGCGCGCGGCCAAACCTGCTTCACGCGAAACATCTGTAAAGAACTTCCCATCGTCATTGTGGAAAAGCGAGGTGAGATCGCCCGAAAAATTGGTCTTAGCAATGTCCAGCCGTCCGTCGCCATCGTAGTCGCCGACTGCGATACCCATGCCGGCTTGCAGTGCGCCATCGAAATTGAAGGCGACACCGGCTTCCGCGCCGCGCTCTTCAAAAGTTCCGTCGTGCTTGTTGTGATACAGCAGACTCGGCGTCATATCGCAGGCGACATAGATATCGGGCCATCCGTCGTTATCGAAATCGGCTGCGACGACTCCGAGCCCGTAGCGACCTCCTGGTTTGAGGATACCCGCTTCTTCCGAAACATCGGTGAACGTACCGTCTCGATTGTTGTGGTAAAGAACGTTGTGTGCAAGGGGCAAACCTCGCGGGCCGCACATCACCGGGATTCCTTTCCAGACGCAGTAATCACCATGACCAGGCCGGGGAGTTTTCGCCAAATCGAGGTCAACGTAGTTAGCAACGAAAAGGTCGAGATATCCGTCGCGATCGTAATCTACAAATGAACACCCTGATCCATAACGGATCCCGGTGACCGGCAGCTTGGCGCGTTCCGTCGCGTCTTCGAACTTGCCGTTTCCGACATTTCTGTATAAGACATTGTGGCCGTAGTAAGTCACCAGCAGATCGGGCCGCCCATCGTTGTCGTAATCGCCGACGCAGACCCCTTGCGCCCATCCGGTACGGGTGAAGCCAGCTTGTTCTCCGACTTCCTCGAAATGACCGTTGCCGATGTTGTGGTAGAGCTGTGCTCGAGGCTGTGGTCCGGAGTGAGCGGCATCTAGATGCGTACCGTTTGCAATGAAGATGTCATTCCTTCCATCACCGTCGTAGTCGAAAATCGCGACGCCGTTTCCGGTGGTCTCGAGAATATAGTCTTTACGATCCAGTCCACCGAAAACATTTTTGACGGTAAGTCCAGCGCGAGCGGCGATATCTTCAAAATCCGCGTGAAAGGCGGGTACCGCGATTAATGTAAGCGCACAGCATAAGATGCCTGACAGTTTCCGCATCCAAAAATCGATAACAGAGTACTCGAACTTAAGGCGCAATTAAACCTATTTCAAATTGCCTAGTCTTGTGATACCATCCACTCCAGCTTCGGTCTTTAACGAATTTAGCTGTGGGGGTGTCTATGCCAAGCAGGCATGGTTTAGTTTCGTATGCTCTGGCGTTTTTTCTGGCTTGCGGCTGCCTGTTGGCGCAGCGCGATCTCGGCACTGTAAGCGGTACCGTAACAGACGCACAAGGAGCGGCCATTCCAAATTCCAAGGTGACACTCGTCAATGATGCCACGGGTGTCGCAAATAGCACTCAAACCAACGACGCGGGCGCTTACAACGTACCCGCGCTGCCTCCCGGAACCTATACCCTCACCGTAGAGGCTAGCGGATTCCAGAAAGCACAACAGAAGGGAGTACTGGTCAATCCCGGAGAACCGATTGCCGTCAATATGACGCTGCAAGTCGGCGAGGCGAGCCAGACGATTGAAGTGACTGCGGCCGCTCCGCTACTCGAAACGGAGACTCCGGCGATTGGCGCGAGTTTGAACTCGACTCAAGTGAGCGCGGCGCCACTCGGCGGGCAGCGCACGTTCACGTTCCTGGCGCGTCTGTCGCCAGGCGTCGTACCAGCGGAACCGGGTGCGCGCGATTCTCTGGGTGGCGGCTTTTCGGCCAACGGGGTTCAGGTCAACAGGTGAAAATAACTTCCTGTTGAATGGCGTTGATAACAACGTCAATGTGATCGATTTCATCAATCAAACATCGTTTGTCATCGGACCGTCTGTTGAGGCCATTGGCAATATGCAAGTCATTACCAACGGCGCCAGCGCTGAATATGGACGGGCTGCCGGGGGCGTGCTGGATGTCAGTCTGAAGTCCGGCACAAACGAAATCCACGGCGTTCTATTCGAGATTTTGCAAAACACGGTACTCGATGCAAACCGCTGGGAAAACAATCTGGCCGGGGTACCACGCAACCCCTTCAAGCAAAATCAGTTCGGCGCAGCGGTCGGCGCTCCAATCATTAAGAACAAGCTCTTTATTTTTGGCGACTACCAGGGCACACGCATTTCGACGGCCGGCGGTTCCATCCAGAACCTCGGCTATGGAGGCTTCTATACGATTCCGACGCCGGCGATGGTCGGCGGCGATTTTTCGAATCTCCTGGGCAAACCGATCGGCAGTGTGAATGGCCAGAATATTCTACAGAACGAGCTTTTCAACCCCACGTCCACGACTTGTCTCAGCGGATGTGTTCCTGGTACGTTAACCGCTCTTTCCGGTGCAACCCCGAATTACACCCGGAGTCCGTATCCAGGAAATCGGATTCCGACGACGGCGATGGACGCAGCCTCGATGAAGATTGCGAGCCTGTATCCGGCGCCCAACCAGGCGATCCTGGGCGGCACGTATCCGCAGAACGACTTACTACACAGTAACGCCCGGCACCTTGACATACCGACCAGGGCGACGGTCGCGTCGATTACCGGCTCAACGACTCCAATAGCATCTTCGGTACGATCAGCTGGTCGGATACGGCCAAGGCGAGCGTCCAGCCTTTTGCCGGCGCCTTGGATGGCGGCAATTTCAACGGCACCAGCGAACAGGATCTGGGCCGCAACGCCATGCTGAGCTGGACGCATATTGCTTCTCCGACGCTGGTGAACGAAGCGCGCGTGGGGTTCAGCCGGCTGGTGACCGCGCGCACGCAGGCGAACGCAAACACCGACGAGTTCAAGAATGTCGGGATTGGCGGCTATGATCCGACGACCACCCTGAACGGCGGAATTCCGCAAATGGGTCTGGGCCGCTATAGCCAGGTGGGCGCGAACGACTGGCTGCCCACGAAGGAGTACAACAACGAGTGGGACATGATCGACAACGTCTCGGTCACGAAAGGGAACCACTCGTTCAAATTCGGCGGCGAGGTCCGGGAACTGCACTTCCCGTTCTTCCAGGTTCCTTATCCGCACGGCGAAATGAACTTTGCGCGCACAGAGACGGCTTATCCATCGAATGGCAACGACGCTGGCGGAACAGAACGGGACCTACAGCGCAGACACCGGAGACGAACTGGCTTCCTTCCTGCTCGGCGCAATCGACAACGGGCAGATTTCGACCACCAACTTCATCTCCTCGACGAAGAGAGCCATCGCTTTCTATGGCCAGGATACGTGGAAGGTCAAGCCGAAATTGACCTTGACTCTGGGAGTACGGTATGAAATTTTTTCGCCGATCGGCGAGCAGTTTTCCAGGCAGTCGAATTTCGTTCTTGCAGGATATGACCCTCTACATTCCGGCAGGTCCCGAATTCGAATGCGCCTCTGCCGCCGAACTTCAATTCGCCGGCAACGATCAATGGGGTTCAGTTCCCGGCGCTTTTCCCGGATGTGAAGGTCTCGCGCGGAGCCGTGGGTCCATACCTGATTCCATGGGACAAGACTGGACATTGGCCCGCGTCTGGGTTTCGCCTACAATGTCTTTCCTAAAGACGGTCATCCGAGGATTCTATCGGCATCTTCTACGGCGGTGAAGAAAACCAGGGCGGCAATCCGAACCGCGGCGAATCCGCACCGTTCAATTTATCGCCTCAGTTGAACCGGCCCGCCGGTGTGAGCTCCTTCCAACCGGATCCCTTCTTTGCGAATGGCGCTCCGACAGGAGGGGTAACGATCGGATATCCGCTGAATGTATTTAACGGATTTCCGGTTTCGTCGCTGCAGTTCCGCGGCGTGGCAACCGATTTCCGCAATCCGATGGTGCAGGAGTGGAATCTCTCCATCCAGCAGGAACTTCCCGGACAAATGGCTCTGGAACTCGGATACGAAGGCAACCATCAAGTCGCATCAACTGCTGCAACCAGACCCGAATGCCTGCCCGAATGTTTTTACAACGAACTCGGCGATTACCTGTAATGCCCTGCGATTTTCAGCCCGAGGTTGGCATCGTTTCGGGAACGGCCTCTTTTGGCTTTGGCAACTACGAAGCGATGACTGCCTCCTTGCGGAAGCGCTTAACCGCCGGGCCTGCAGTTCCAGGCCGCATATACATATGGCCATGCGCTGGCAAATTCCGGCACGACGCTTTCGGGCTCGCAAAGGCTTAGCGTATCTCAATCCGACTCAACATCAACAAGTCTTATACGAGTGCCTCGTGGGACATCCGTCACAACTTCACGACTGGCTTCAATTACGAAATTCCGTTCGGGCGGGGCAAACAGTACGGCGCCAGTCTGAACAAGGTCGTGCAGAGTCTGGTCGGTAACTGGCAAGTGAATGGCATTCTCACGTTGCGAACAGGCGTACCGTATACGATAAACGGCAGCGGCTGCCAGTTGGTCAGCGATGGAGCGTTTTGCGGCGCGGATCTAATTTCCGGCAGCGCCAACGCCGCGCCTCCGGGCGGACGGACTCCGAGCGAATGGTTCAACACCGCAAATATCGGGCCTCCGGCCCCGCTTTCGCAAGGCAATATCGGCCTGCAGACGAACTACGGGCCTCCCACTCGTACGCTCGACTTTTCGATCTTCAAGAATTTCAATTTCACGGAACGATGGGCTCTGCAGTTCCGCGCGGAAGGTACGAACGTTTTCAATACCTCGCAGTTCAATGTGCCGGATAGCGCGCCATGCAGACGCGAAATTCGGCGAGATCACCAGTACCCAGTCGGGCACCGAACGCCACATTCAATTCCAGTTGCGGCTGCAGTTCTGAGTTTTCGGGGGCAAAAGCCCCCTCGAGCTGCGATAGTTTGAAGATTGGTTTGTCTGATCTGGCTGCTTCTCGGGTTCCAGGGCGCCTCGCATCTGAAACAGGGACTGGTTGCCCTCAATCACGGCGACCTTCAGCAAGCAGAACGAGAATTCGAGCAGGCGGGACAGCAGGAGCCCGATAATCCATACGTTTGGACTTCGCTCGCCGAAACCTATCTGCGCCTTGGCGAGTTGACCAAGTCCGAAGCGGCGGCAGTGAAAGCCCGAAAGATCGGCGCAAAGAATCCGGTCATCGCGCACGCTCTCAGCATTTACACCTTCCACTACGCGCAGGCGCTGCTTCGCAAAGAAGACTTCACTCGTGCGGCCGAGGTGTTGAACAAAGCTTTACAGGAGGACCCGCGCAACGCTCAGCTTATCCTGGCGCTCGGAGTGGCACGCTACGGGCAGAGGCGTTTCGATGAAGCGATCACCCTGTTTCTTCAGGTCATTCAGATCGACCCCACAATCGAGCAGCCCTATGTCTTTATCGGCAAAATGCTGGATCAGGCGGCACCGCACTTATCCGAGATCACAAAAGATTACGAAGCCTGGAATGCGCAGCAACCGGCCAATCCGAAAGCGCCCCTGGTTCTGGCAAAGGCGCTTCTCGCGAGCGATCCACACAGCCAGCGCGCGGCTGACCTCCTGAGGCGCTCCATCGAGCTCGATCCGAATGATTGGGAATCGCATTACGAATTGGGCGTGCTGCTCTCGGCAGATCACAACTACACCGAGGCGGCGGCGCAGCTCGAGAAAAGCATCGAACTGGATGGAAAACAGCCGATGCCGCATTACCATCTGGCGCGCGTCTATGACCGGCTGGGCGAACCAGATAAAGCAAAGGTTGAACGAGATATACACCAAAAACTCATCTGGGACCGGGCCGCAATAGGCGATTGCTAGGGTGCCGCCGCCCAGTGCAGTGGCGAAAGACAGCACCAGGAGTCCGAGCAGATCCAGGTTACCGCGCACGGCCGCCATGGCGCCTTCAACCGCGAAGACAAACGTCCCGATCAGGTCCAGAAGGAAGAGCAGGGTGTCCGATTTGCGCTTCATGGTCGGAAAATCTTCGTGAGCGGGAGATTCAACTCGCATAGTACAATCGAAGTTAGAGTCTCATGTCTTTGCTCCTTCAGGAAGGACTTATTATTGGGGCCATTAGCGGCCCTGCCTGAGACCTCTCGTAAAAACGCAGCTTTTTGAGGCCACCGGCAAGGGAACCAGCCGGTGGCTTTTCGATTTTTTGGGCATTTCTTAAAACAAATAGGGTTACGAATTATTTATTCATGAGAGTCTTCACGTTCGACACCACGCTCCGAGACGGTACGCAGGGAGAATCGGTTTCCTTCTCGGTAGATGACAAGCTGCTGATTGCGGAGAAGCTCGACGAACTAGGGATCGACTACATTGAAGGCGGATGGCCGGGATCGAATCCGCGCGACAAGGAATTCTTCGAGCGCGCCCGGAAGCTGAAACTGAAGCGCGCCAAACTTACGGCCTTCGGCGCCACTCGATTCGCCAAGAATCCGGTAGATAAGGATCCGAACGTGGCTGAACTGTTGGCCGCGGCGACGCCTGTCGTATCGATCTTTGGGAAGACCTGGGACTTCCACGTTCGCTGCGCGCTGGGCATTACCGAAGAAGAGAACCTCTCTCTGATCTCCGAGACGGTGCGCCACCTGATCGATCATGGCCGCGAGGTGGTTTACGATGCCGAACATTTCTTCGACGGATACATCGCCAATCCACAATATGCGCTGCGGACGCTGGAAGCCGCGAAATCGGCGGGGGCCGACGTACTTTGCCTTTGTGACACGAATGGCGGAACGCTGCCCGGACGCGTGGCGGAGATTGTGGCGGCGGTTCGAGGGCACTTCAATGGTGTGTTGGGCATTCACACGCATAACGATTCCGACCTGGCGGTAGCGAACACTTTGGCGGCTGTGGAGGCAGGCGCTACACACGTTCAGGGGTGCATCAATGGCTATGGCGAACGCTGCGGTAATGCAAATCTCTGCTCGATCATCGCCAACCTGGAGCTGAAGCTCGGACACAATACGATCGGCAGCGAAAATTTGAAAAATCTTACGAACGTCGCCCGGTATGTGGCGGAAATGGCCAATCTATCGTTGCGGCGCGAGCAGGCGTATGTGGGTCCAAGCGCGTTCGCTCATAAGGGCGGCATGCACGTAAGTGCCGTGATGAAGGACGCGACGACTTATGAGCACGTCCAGCCGGAGCTTGTCGGTAACCGTCAACGGGTTCTCTTGAGCGATCTTTCCGGACGCGGCAACGTAGCCTACAAGCTGAAGCAGTTGGGACTCAAGGAAGGCCTGAGCGATACCGCCGGACGCGAACTGCTGCAGCGCATCAAGCAGATGGAGCATCAGGGCTACGATTTCGAATCGGCAGAAGGCACGTTCGAGCTGCTGGTGAGGGAGGCTGCGCATCCTGAGTTTCATCCATTTGAAGTGGTCAGCTACGAGGTGTCGACGCAACTGCAAAGCGCGACGGAGGACACGGTAACCACGGCTAGCGTGACCCTGCAGGTAGACGATTCCATCCATTCCTCTACCGCCTCGGGGCACGGGCCAATGAACGCTCTCGATTTATGCTTGCGGCAGTGCCTGGCTTCGATCTACCCGGCGATCACCAACGTTCGGTTGACGGATTATAAGGTTCGGGTTCTAGGCCGTAAAGGCGGAACGGAATCGCGGGTGCGAGTTCTGGTCGAGTGGAGCGATCACCGCCGCAGTTGGGCGACTGTCGGCATTTCAGACAATGTCATCGACGCGAGTTGGCGTGCGCTAGTGGATGCATTGCGTCTCGAACTCATGCGCCTCTTGGAAAAGAAGGACGAGCCGAGTGCCTCAACCGTCCAGGATTTCAGCTGGGCGGTTTGATTGCTGTCGGAAGGTAATGGGTGAGCTGCCGGATGGGTGAGCCGGATTGACAGCTCGGCGGCCAGTCCTTAGACTTTGAGCATGGAGCTTCACCTCACCCCCGACCAGGAAACGCAGCTCTCGGAAATTGCGAGCCGCACCGGCATAGACGCCGAGCATCTGGTACAGGATGCCGTGGCGCACTTTTTGGAGGAGGTCCGTTTTCGCGAGGCAGTCGAGTTGGGAGAATCGCAGCTTGAACGCGGCGAATATCTGACCCATGCGCAGGTCGGAGAGCGGATCAAGCGCTTTCTCCAATCCTGATGGAAGTCCGCTGGGCGCGGGAAGCGGCGGACGACCTTGAGCGCATTTACCGGCATATTGAGCACGACAACCCAATCGCCGCTCTCGAGGTCATTCAGAAGATCTATACCGGGTGCACAATGCTGGAAAACTTCCCGCAGCGTGGCCGCACCAGTCGCCTACGCGGTTGGCGCGAGCTGGTCTTTGCGCCGTTGCCCTACATCGCGGTGTACCGCGTGAGAGGGTCTGTGGTGGAGATCTCTCGTATTTATCATGGCGCACAGAACCGAACTTAGACCCCATTGAACTCACAATCAACTACGCATCCTCACTGTGCGCTCACGACCGATTTTCACTCGTCGTAGAATCGGCTAGATATGAAAGCCGTCGTCGCCGATCCCGCGGGTGGACCCGAAAACCTAAAAGTGGTTGAAGTTCCGAAGCCGGAACCTGGCGAAGGAGAAGTACTGGTCAAGCTCGAGGCGAGCGGCGTCAACTTCATCGACGTTTATTTTCGAAAAGGTCTGTATAAGACGCCCGAAACTCCTATAAGGCTGGGTAACGAAGGCGCAGGAACAGTTGTCGACGGCAAAGGAACAACCTTTCGAGTAGGCCAGCGCGTAGCTTATGCCATGGCGCGCGGTTCGTACGCTGAATACGCAGTGGTTCCCCAACAAATGCTCGTGGAGTTACCTCAGGCAGTGAGTTTTGAAGATGGCGCAGCAGTGATGCTGCAGGGGATGACGGCGCATTACCTGACGCGCTCGACATTTGCGCTTAAGCCTGGACAGACATGCCTCGTCCACGCCGCTGCGGGTGGGGCCGGGCTGCTGATCGTTCAGTTAGCGAAAATCGCGGGCGCTACCGTGATCGGCACTTGTTCTACAGAGGCAAAAGCTGCCCTCGTTGAAGCGCACGGGGCGGATCACGTAATCCGGTACGACCAGCAGGATTTTTTGACTGAGGTAAAGCGAATTACTCAGAACGCGGGAGTCGACGTTGTTTACGATTCTGTAGGCAAATCGACTTTCGCCAAGAGCCTGGACTGCCTGAAACCGCGTGGGATGATGGTGAGCTTCGGTCAATCCAGCGGACCCGTAGGGGAGATCGACCCGCTTGTGCTCTCTCAAAAAGGCTCGCTTTTTCTGACGCGCCCCACTTTGGCGAATTACATCAGCGATCCGGCTGAACTCAAGTGGCGATCGTCGGATCTGTTTAAGTGGATTGCGGAGGGACGGCTCAAACTCCAAATTCATCGAGAATACGCTTTGGCGGATGCGGCGGCTGCGCATCGTGACCTCGAAGCCAGGCGGACAACCGGTAAACTTCTGCTGAAACCGTAGATGACTAGTCCCGAGGAGAGATCCGAGCAGAGCTTCCGGCGCGAGCGCTTGTCGTCGGCGCTGGCAGAGCTCAGAGTGGATGCCTTTCTCACAACGGCCCTGCCGAATGTTCACTATCTGAGTGGTTTTACGGGTAGCAACGGCGGATTGCTGTTGTCAGAGGATCGCGCGCTGCTTTTTACGGACCCCCGCTATGCGGCGCAGGCGCCCCGGCAAACGGATTGTGAGGTCAAAATCGCTAACGGGCCTCTGGTACCCGGGATTGCGAAATGGGTCGCGCGGCTGAAAATCAAGACTCTCGGATTTGAACAAAACCGCATCAGCTTCGAGGAGCACGGTCAGCTAAAGGCTTCCCTGACCGGAGTGCGATTGAAGCCCATCATTGCGGCGGTAGAGAATTTGCGCATGGTCAAATCGCAGGCGGAGGTCGGAACCATCAAGGCTTCCGTCCGCCTCAACTCGGTAGCGCTGGAGCAGGCGTTGGAGCAATTCCTCCCCTCAATGACCGAGGTGGATTTTGCCGCAGAAATCGAATACCGGATGCGGCGTCTGGGAGCGGACAGTACCGCTTTCGAAACTATAGTCGCCTCTGGACCGCGAAGCGCGCTGCCTCACGCACACCCCACCAATCATCCGGTTCAGACCGATCAATTATTATTAGTGGATGTGGGTGCGAAGGTGGCTGGCTATGCCAGCGACATGACTCGTACCTATGCCATAGGTAAGCTGGATGCGAAGATACGTCGCATGTACAAGGCGGTACTCGAAAGCCAGCTCGCCGCTATTGAGGCGGTAAAACCGGGTGTCTCCTGCGCTCACGTAGACCGAACCGCACGTGAGATCTTGCGCGCATACGGATTCGATAAGCTGTTTGTTCACTCAACGGGACACGGACTGGGCCTGGAGATACACGAGCGCCCGAGAGTCGGTAAGAAAGAAAGGACGAAGCTGCAGGCAGGAATGGCGATCACTATTGAGCCAGGAGTTTATCAGGAAGGAATAGGCGGAATTCGGATCGAAGACACGCTAGTGGTGACGGCGCGGGCGAGTGAGGTCCTCACGCCCACGGGAAAAGAGCTGGTCGTCCTGTAAGCTTTTACAAGCTCGCGCCGCTGACGAACAGACGATGACGATAGAAGAGATCAAGAAGCTGATAGAGATCGTCCGGGAGACTGGAATCTCCGAGCTCGAAGTAGAAATGGGCGAGGGGCGGGTAAAAATCCGCAACAGCTCCGCGAAAGATCAAGAGATCGTGCTTCCAACGGTGCTCTCGGTTCCCGTGAGCTCGCCGTCTACTCACACATTCACGCCCGTAACACAGGCGCCGCCGTCCGAGCCCGCCGCTCCGCCATCAGCATCCGCCGTACGTCAGGAAGACGAGCAGCTGGTATTAGTCAAATCACCTATTGTCGGTACTTACTACGAGGCGCCCTCAGCCGGATCTGCGCCATTTGTAAAAATTGGCGACCATGTGGAGCCAAAGCAAGTGCTCTGCATTATCGAATCGATGAAGTTGATGAATGAAATCGAAGCGGAAGTGGCGGGCACGGTCGTCGCCAAGCACGTCGAGAATGGACGGCCTGTGGAGTATGGCGAATTGCTTTTCACGCTTCGTTCCGCGTAAAGGAATTCAACACAAATAGATGTTCCAAAAAATCCTCATCGCCAACCGGGGTGAAATAGCACTCCGGATAATATGCGCGTGTAAGGACCTTGGAATCCGGACGGTAGCTGTCTATTCGGAAGCCGACCGGCATAGTTTGCACGTCCGATTTGCAGATGAGGCAATCTGCATCGGGCCGGCGAAGAGCAGCCTGAGCTATCTGAATGTGGCTTCAGTGATCAGTGCCGCAGAGATCACGAACGTGGATGCTGTTCATCCGGGATACGGTTTTCTGAGCGAGAACGCAGATTTCGCCGAGGTGTGCGAACTTTCAGGAATCAAATTCATTGGACCGAAGCCGGCGGTCATCCGTGACATGGGATTGAAGCAGAAGGCGCGCGTGATCATGGAGCAATCCGGCGTGCCCATCCTACCTGGCTCGCGCGGCATTTTAAACAGCCCTGAGGAGGCACTGGAGCTCGCTTCTCAGATCGGCTACCCAGTAATGCTGAAGGCAGCGGCGGGTGGCGGTGGACGCGGCATGCGAGTGGTTCACTCAGAAGCCGACTTGACTGCTCTGCTGGCTCAGGCACAAGTTGAGGCCGCGGCTGCCTTTTCATGCGGTGACATGTATATGGAGAAGTTACTCGAAGCTCCCCGGCACATCGAGTTTCAGATCCTGGGCGACGAACACGGGAATGTCGAGGTGCTAGGCGAGCGTGAGTGTTCGATCCAGCGCCGCCATCAGAAACTGATTGAAGAATCACCTTCGCCGTCCGTTACTCCCGATATGCGAGCTGCTATCTCGGAACGGCTGCGCAGCGCTATGAAGGCCATCGGTTACACAAACGCCGGTACGGTTGAGTTTCTGATGGATGAGAACCGGAATCTCTACTTTATTGAGGTAAACGCGCGCATCCAGGTGGAACATCCGGTCACCGAGTTTGTAACTGGCATCGATTTAGTAAAAGCTCAGATCCGAATTGCCGCAGGTGAGGAACTCGGGGCCATTCTCAAACAACCTATCGAGCTGACAGGGCACGCGATCGAGTGCCGCATCAATGCGGAAGATCCGCAGACTTTCAAACCCTCGCCTGGACGGATTACTGGCTTGAATTTGCCGGGCGGAATCGGAGTGCGGGTGGATACGGCCGCGTACACTGACGGCATTATCCCGCCGTACTATGATTCGCTTGTCGCGAAGCTGATCACCTATGGCAAGGATCGAGAGGAAGCTATTCTTCGTATGAGACGCTCGCTCAGTATGTTCGTCGTCGAAGGCATCCGCACCAGCATTTCGCTGCACGACAAAATTTTGTGCGACGAGGACTTCATCAGCGGACGCTTCGACACAACCTTTGTGGGTAAACTTCTAAATTTGAACAACGGCACTCGTGAGCCATAACTGACAATGGCCGCCCACAGATTACGCGATATCTTCTAGAAATACAATTCAATTAATACTAATATCGATGTACGTTCGACATTAATTGTAATGCGTGTTCAATCGCGAATACGATCGGGAGCGTGAAGAGATTACTATCCACGCGGTCCAACATGCCACCGTGTCCAGGCAGCAACGTCCCGCTGTCCTTAACGCCGGCGCCGCGCTTGATGGCAGACTCTACCAGATCTCCGAATTGACCCATTACGTTGCCGGCGATCGCCATGACTATGACCTGCCACCACTGGAACCGCGGCAAGAAATGACCAAGATACAGAAGCCCGAAGATGACCGAGCCTGCCACCGAGGCGGCCGCGCCTTCCCAACTCTTCTTGGGGCTGATCACTGGCGCAAGACTATGTTTCCCGAAGGTACGGCCGACGTAGTATGCGGCTGAGTCACCGATCCAATTAAGAGCCAAAGCAAAGAACAGAAGATGGATGCTCTCCGCCCGTAGATCGATCGCGAAGCGCCAGGGAGCGAAGGTATAAAGAGCGCCCAGGACCACACAGGAGACATAGGGAAGAATGGCGCTGAGATCGGAAAAGCGCAAAGCCGCCAACGAGGCAACGATCGCCAACAAAGCGAACCCACTCAGAAGGTTCGTTATTCCTCCCGGCGACTGCGGCAGAAATAAAATCAGCAACCCTCCGGCAATTCCGACCCACCCAGGATTGGGGATGCGATGGGCGACCACCAACGTCGAGTATTCCCGATAGCACAGCAGGCTCATAAGAACCGCCGCTGCAGCGAAGACCACTGCGGGCGAAAAAAATACCAGATAGAATGCGAGCGCTATGAGCCCAATTCCGGTAAGCAGACGCTTCATGAAAAGGGCTATTCTAATCTAGCCGAACTTCGTCACGTTGAATATTGAAACCGCTTCCTTGCGGTCGCGGCTCGGCAAGCTGTTGAAAATATGGGAGCGCTTTCTGAGCCACGAGCGAAGCGATTGGTGTGCTCGATTTTTTCACAACCCGTAAGTAAGCGGATTCTGCAGCTTTTCGCCACGCTCTTAAACGATTGGAAGTTCGAGAATCTCCTCTTCGAGAATAAACGAAGCGCCTTCCAGAGGGATGGCTGCGTTTCGAGCCAATCCGCCGAAGCGGCGTTCACGGTTTTGATAATCCAAAATCGCCTCGAGCAGCTCCTGCCGGCTAAAATCGGGCCAGAGAGTTTCCGTGACGTAAAGCTCGGAATAGGCAATTTGCCAAAGAAGGAAATTGCTGAGGCGCATTTCGCCCGAGGTGCGAATCAACAGATCCGGATCCTTGAGACCTGCCGTGTAGAGGTGCGCTGAAATAGCTTCTTCTGTGATTTCGAGCGACTCCAGGCTTCCTTCATGCCGGGCGTTCTCGATCATGCTGTTGACCGCATCCACGAGTTCGGTCCGCCCTCCATAGTTGATGGCTAAATTCAGGCGCATTCCGCGATTTTGCGCGGTTTGATTCATGACATCGTGAAGTTCAGCCTGCACGGCGGCAGGTAGCGATTCCAAGCGCCCGATCGCAAAGAGCTGAATCTCGTTGCGCATCAGATTCGGAAGTTCACGCCGTAAATAGACGCGCAGCAACCGCCAAAGCCCCTCGATCTCATGACGCGGCCGTTTCCAATTCTCAACCGAGAACGCGTATAGCGTCAAAGCCTCCAAACCGAGGCGAGCGCAGGTTTCAACGACCGTCCGTACAGGATCGATACCCGCTTTGTGTCCAAGAATCCTCGGAAAGTTCCGCTGTCTCGCCCAACGTCCGTTCCCGTCCATAATGACAGCCACATGGGCTGGGAGGCGCTTCGGATCAAGTTGCATCGCGATGCGCCATTCCTGGTCGCCGGGTGAGAGCGACTCAAGCAGTTCCTTCATAACGTAAAGCTCTATGGTACATCAAGAGCTAGCTTCGATCACCGTGAAAACAAGGGCGACAATGCCGCAGCAAAGCAGAGAAAGCTGCCAAATGGAAGTTCATATGAGAGTGCTTCCTTCTTCTTCGCAATCAGCAGACCGATACCAACAAGAGCGCCGGCAACCGCCCCTGCCATCAGAGCGCCAACCCCTCTCTCCAGCCCCAGGAAAGCTCCCAGCATCGCCAGCAGTTTGACGTCTCCGAAGCCCATAGCCTCACGCTTTCGGATACGGCCGTAAACTGATCCGAACACCCAGACCGGAACGGAAAGCACCACGGAGCCCAGCGCCGCGTTTAACAGGGACTGCCAGCGCCATCCCGATCCAGGCAGAAGAAGCATGGCTACATTCCCCGGCACCGGTACCAACGTCGCGAGTACCAAGCCCGATAAGGCTCCGCCGATCGTAAGCTCGTTAGGCAGAATACGTTCTTCGAGATCGGTCCAGAACAAGACAATGAGCAGCATCTCGAAGACAGCCCATTTCATGGCGGTAAGTGTTAAGCCATAGCTGGAAGCAATTAGCACAAACAGTACGCCTGTAATCACTTCAACGAGCACGTATCGCAATCCGATCGGTTGCTGGCAATGGGCGCAGCGGCCCCGCAACCAGAGATAGCTAACAATGGGGACGTTCTCGCTCCAAGCTAATTGATTGCCGCATTCGGGACAAAACGACCGGGGAGCGACGATCGACAGATCACGCGGGATGCGGTAGATGCAAACATTCAGAAAGCTGCCGAACGCGATCCCGAACAAAAAAATAAAGAACAACAGAATAGGGGGCATTTCAGCCGGCCAGCGCACGCGCATAGCTCTGCAGCGTGTTCTCAACCATGTGCTTTTCCGTGAATTCTCGCTCGATTCGGGCGCGGCCATTTCGGCCGAGATTGCGCGCCAGTTCCGGGTTTGCTCTCAATTTGCTCATGGCGTTTGCGATCGCTTGCGGATTATTCTCCACCAGAAGACCCGTTCCCATCTCGGTAACAATCTCCGGAAGACCTCCGATGCGGCTCGCGACAACTGGTACAGCAAAGTTCATGGCCAACAGCGCGCCTGAACCGAGGCCTTCTGATTGACTGATATAGACGAATAACGAGGCGCGCGGCAAATCCATGGACAAGTCATTCGAGAATACAACCGGAACCTTCGCGAGCGCGCAAGCCTCCTCTATCAATCGCCTACCCTTCGCCGGGTCGTTGGATGCGATAGCAACGGCAAGAAAATCGTTCTTCTCTTTAAAACCAGAACTGGAAGTGAGCTGCACGCCATCGTAAACAACGTCTGTTTTCGTCGCCGGAACCCCGGCCCTTTCCAATTCGCCGGCCACGAATCTGGAAACAGCGAGAAAGCGGCTGGCCCGACCGTATTTCCAGCGCGAGGCGAATCCGGATTGGACCGGGAATGCTACGCGCCGCGATACAACGAATCGTGAGCGCGAAGCGAGTGCCGCGAGACTATGCGCCCGCGCGTCGTGTGCATGAATCAGATCGACCCGTCTGGAATATTCGAACACGGCCCGGAGACTTGCCGGTTGCACCGGGAAGCCAGCCTGTCCTGCGCGATTCCATAGCGGGCTGCCGCGCCTGGCAAGAAGTTCCGATGCGTGACCGCGCTCCATTAAACCCCGCAAAAGGAGCAGAACCTGATGCTGCCCGCCTCGCATTTCGCGCCCCATATCGATGTGTAGAATGCGCAAACTGCTATTGCTTCCGGCCCGGCGCCATTAAGCGCGCTTTGGAATATTTTGCGAAGTTGTAGAAGGCAGCCATGTAGGCGATTGCCAATCCTTCAACACCATCTAGAAATCCACGCTTGAGAACATAGGTGCGGAAAAAAGTCCAGGGCGGATCAAATAAAAGCCGGGAAACTGAGATGTCGTTCTGGCGAGAAGCAATCTCCTGTGCGGCCAGGGTAGTGTAGCGATCCATAGTGCGCAGGTGCTCCGAGATCGAACTACACGTGAAATGCAGAAGATTGGATTGAAGATGGCCGACGCTCCCTTCGACTCTGACGGATTCGTGTACAAAGTCACCGACCCACCTTGCTTTGAAGCGGTTGAAAAGCCTTATCTTGCGATCGGGATACCATCCGCTGTGCAAGATCCAGCGACCGAGATATTGTGCAAGCCGCGGAACCGTGTAGCCATCGAATTTCGGCCCGCTTTTCTTGATTTGCCAGATTTCTGCTTCAAGGGCTTCGCTGAGACTCTCATCGGCATCAAGTGATAATACCCAGTCGTATGTCGCAAGCTCGGCCGCGATATTCTTCTGTGCAGCGTATCCGTGCCATGACGCCTCCACGACGCGCGCTCCGAGCTTCTCCGCAATTTCTACCGTTCGATCATTCGATCCGCTGTCGAGAACCAGGATCTCATCGCAGCACCGCAGGCTCTCCACCACACGGGCAATATTCCGCTCCTCATTGAAGGTGATGATCGCGGCCGAGATCTTCATTTGATGGGCACAACGGTCACCGAAAGTATAAATACGATCAATGCCGCCAACCCGAGGACGAGGCGCCGGGTACCGAGTGGTGTATGGTCATACACCAGCGGATGACGCCGATAGAAGAAGAAGGAAGCGACCGCCCACAACCACCACGGCCAGTAGAAAAAGCCCGCTAACACCAGCACCAGCACGAAAGCCAGGCTCGAGCGCCGGTGCCAGCGCTCGACTCCGAAGGCGTAGACGATGTGCCCGCCGTCAAGCTGGCCAATTGGCAACAAATTGAGCGCCGTAGCGAACAAGCCGGCCCACGCCGCGATTGCAATTGGATGAAGAAGTATGTGAGATGCTGGCGCGCCGGGAAACCGGACGGATTCAAAAATCCATAATATGAGCGGAGTTCCGAAAGTGATGGAATCTCCGGAAGCAATCTGTCCACTGGTCTTAGACAGCGCCACCCCCACAATCAGAAACGGCAGCAGCGTGATAAACCCTGCGAAGGGTCCTTTAATACCGATGTCGAACAATCCTTCGCGGCTGTAAATCGGTGATCGAATCCTGATGAAGGCTCCAAACGTGCCGAATAGCGATGGAGAAGGTAGGAAATAAGGGAGACTCGCGTCTACATTTCGCCGCCGGCATTCCAGATAATGGCCGAGTTCGTGAGCAAGCAGGATTACTAAAAGCGGGACAGAGAAAATCAGGCCCGTCCAGATATGATCGTCCAAGCGAACGAGTCGCCGGTATCCATCGATTAGCACGTCAACGGTCAGCGCTCGATTTTGTGCGAAGCTCTCCACAACGGCTGATCCAAAAGCAGTCGTCGTTAAAAACGTGGCGAGGAATAGAACAGCGTTCAGCCACCAGGTCAAAGGCTGAGAAAACAACGCAAGCAAGCCTTGGACATTCTCGCTCACTTGTGCTCGGCGCACTGATTGTTGGCCGTCCGCCTCGAGGCTACGGCTTTCAACGCTTTTGCTCAGACCGAACTCGGACACACAGTTGCAACTATAGTGTCTGCAGTTCTTTGCCGGGCTTAAACCGCACGGCCTTGCCGGGAGGAATTGCTACTTCAGCGCCGGTGCGAGGATTTCGGCCGATCCCCGTTTTCCTGGGCCGCACGTTAAAGATCCCGAAGCCGCGCAGTTCGATCCGGTCTCCTTCGGTGAGAGCCTTTTTCATCGTTTCAAACACCGTTTCGACAGCCATTTCCGCCTTGGTCTTGGTTATGCCCGTCCGGTTCACGACTTCGTTAATGATGTCGAGCTTGATCAAGAAACCTCCAAGCGCCCGCCGGTCGTATGAGAGCGCCAAGCAATGTTCATGATATTAAAGAGTTTAGGCACATGTCAATCGGAGAGGCGGCAGACAACCGTGAAGCATCGGGCCGCAAATTTTTCCGGAGGGAATGGAAACAGCTTGGTATCGCTTACATCAAGCCGAATTCTTTCTTTTTGTTAATAATGATTTAGGTCGCGCCTTAACTGGCAATGCACTTGCTGGGCTACAAGTCATAGAGGCGGCAATGCAAACATGAACCGATTGGAAATCCTGTTGGTAGAGGATTGCTCCAGCGATGTTCGCCTGATTCGCGAGGCACTCAAGGAGACGTCGGCTGACGTCCAAATTTCCGTTGCGTGTGACGGAATCGAGGCCTTGGAGTATCTACACGGGTCGGAGCGCGGTATATATACGCGACCGCACCTCATCCTGCTCGATCTGAATCTGCCCAGAAAAAATGGCCGGGAAGTCTTAGCGGAGATCAAGTCTTCGCCGAAATTGAAACAGATACCTGTTGTGGTGATGACAGGTTCGCGCGCAGACGAAGACGTAGCCCAAGCCTATGCACTCAATGCGAACTGCTACATAACAAAACCCGGTGATCTGAGGGAATACATCAACGTTATACGGGCGATAGAAGATTTTTGGTTCTTTACTGTTACCTTACCGGATTCGTTCCAGTTTTCCCAAACCGGTAATGGAGGCCGGCGCGGGGCGGTTCTCGGCTGAGTTTATACGTTCTTCTGAGCGTCTTTGGCAGCGCTGAGAGCGGCGTCGTAATTAGGATGATCTCCGACCGCCTTGACATACTCTACATGCCGCAGCTTGTTATTGCCGTCAACTACAAAGATTGCCCGGCTCTCAATCCGTAAATCGGGAATCAGAGTTCCGTAATTCTGTCCGAAGGAACCGCTGCGGTGATCGGATAACATACCGATGTTCTTAACTCCGAAGCTTCCACACCACCGTTTCTGCGCAAAGGGCAGATCCATGCTTATTGTGTAGATGCTTATGTCGGGTAGATTGCTCGCTTCCTCGCCGAAGCGTTTGGTTTGGGCATCGCAAACAGGTGTATCGAGAGAGGGAACAACGCTGAAGATCCTGACGCCACGGCCTGTTTTGGCTAGATCCACCTTTTGTAATGAATTATCCACCAGATCGAAATCGGGCGCAGTATCGCCCTTTTTCAGTTCCGGACCTGCCAGTTTGTAGGGATTTCCTTGCAGAACCGTAGTCCGTGCGGTCTCATTCTCGTTAGCCATCGGTCCACAGTTTAGCAGAGGATTACAAAACCTAAAATCTCCTCGTGCGAGATCGAGCTGAGTTATTTGCCTAACAATTCCTGGAACTCTGCCAATGGCTTCGTATTTACAACGTCGGACGGCTCCAGCCAGCCACGTCGGGCGGTTATCACTCCAAATCGCATGTTGCGGAGGTGCGCCGGGCGGTGAGAATCGGTAGAAATTGTAAAGCGGCAGCCGAACCGCCGCGCTACGCGGACTAGATGCGATGGCAAATCCAGCCGTTCGGGGCTAGCATTGATTTCGAGAAAGATGTTCCTGTCTGCGGCCTTTCTCGCTATTTGCTCGAAATCGAATGCATAAGATTCGCGCTGCAAAAGCATACGGCCTGTCAAGTGTCCGAGAATGCGTAAATTGGCTGATTCAAGCGCGCGCTGTAGCCGGTCGGTCATCTCCGCCGGCTCGAGATTGAAGTGGCTATGGATACTCCCGATTACCAGATCGAGTTCGGCGAGCGCGTCTTCGGCGATGTCCATTGTTCCGTCGCGCAAGATGTCACACTCGAGTCCGGAGAAAACGTGCAGCGGAAGCCCGTCTTGATTCAGCTGACGTACTTCGCGAGCGAACTCCACCACTCTGCTTTCGTCCAGACCGTTAGCCATAGCCAGAGCTCTGGAGTGATCGGTAATGGCGATGTACTCATAGCCAAGAGCGGCCGCTGCTTCCGCCATTTCGCGGAGTGTAGCCCGCCCGTCGGTAGCCGTCGTGTGCATGTGCAGATCTCCGCGAAGATCATGCAGTTCGACCAGCTTGGGAAGATTACCGCTTTGCGCGGCCTCCAGTTCGCCTGAGTTCTCGCGCAATTCGGGCGGAATCCATGAATAGCCTAAGCGGTTGTAAACCTCCTCTTCGTTCTCGCCGGCTATTCGTTTGTTTCCTTCCAGGCTGAAGAGACCATACTCGTTCAGCGTCAGGCCTTGCTTAACGGCGCTTGTCCGCAGGGCGACATTATGCTCTTTGCTCCCGGTGAAGTATTGCAAGGCTGCGCCGAAACTCTCATGCGGAAGAGCCCGAACGTCAACCTGCATGCGATCCAATCCAAATGAGACACTCGCTTTGTTAACTCCCTGGCCGAGGACTTCCTGAGTCTTGGGATGCCGTACCAAATGGTCGAGCGCTTGGGAAGCGCCTTCGCCGGTAACAAGCAGATCCAGATCGCCGGTTGTCTCGCGGCCACGGCGGAGGCTTCCTGCTGCCTCTACCCGTTCAATACCTGCTAGAGAATAGAACTCGCTTGATAGTTCCTCTGCGATCCTCTGGGCAAAGCTCAACAGAAAACGCCCGGCACTCTTGCGGTACGCTTCGATTGAACGGAGGACCTTTTCCTCCAGTTTTGTTCCCATGCGTGGGAGTTCGCGCAACTTCTGCTCGCGACAGATCCTTTCCAAGTCGTCAACGGTCTTCACTCCGTGATGCTCGTAAAGAATTGAGATAGTCTTGGGACCCAGGCCCTGGATTTTGAGCAGCTCGAGGGCAGACGCCGGATACTTTTTGAGCATCTCATCGCGCCGGTCAAAGGAGCCGCGCTGACAGATTTCCGCCAGGACTAATGCCAACCCCTTACCAATTCCGGCGATTTCCGTAACTTTCCGCTCAGGGTTGCAAATAATATCGGCTACGCGTTCGGGGTAACTGGAGATAGCCGACGCAGCATTCCGGTAACTTCGGATGCGGAAGCCGTCTTCCCCGGCCACTTCCATCAGATCCGCCGTCTCATGAAGGAGGCGGGCGATGTCCTTATTTTCCATGTTTGCCGTCTGTTCGAGATGCGCCGGCGGCAGCTCTCGATACGAGCGGCGATGGTTCGACATGCACGAGCACATCGGCAACCCACGGCAGATCGCGTTTAATTGCGAACCGCACGTCAGTTGCGATTTCGTGAGACTCCTGCACCGTCATTTCGGGATTGACCTCCAGGTGCAAGTCGACGTGGTACTTCAGGCCTGTACGCCGGGCAAGGCACTTCTCGATGCCGAGCGTTCCCGCAACACTCAATGCCGATCGCCGGATTTCCGCTAATTTCTTCTCCTCCGGCATTGTGTCCACAAGCTGATCGACCGTACTACGCGCAAGCCGTACAGAAAGTAGAACAATCAAGATACCGATGACAACCGCTCCAATGCTGTCGGCTACGCCAAAGCGAACCGGGTCCAGCATGGTGAGGAGAACAGCGAGCATGGCAATAGAAGTAGAGAGCAGATCGCTGAAATCGTGCCAGGCATCAGCCTGAAGGGAAGTGCTGGCCACTCGTTTGCCAATCCGATATTTCCAGGTCCCCAGGCCAACTTTCAGAACTATGGAAGCGAAGAGGGGAAATAGTGTGTAGAACGGCAGTACAGTTCTCACGCTCAGAGAGGTAATGCCGTGCCAGAGGATACCGGCTCCGGCAAGAAGCAGAAGCGCGCAGACCGCCAATCCAGCAAGTGTTTCGTAACGGCCGTGCCCGTACGGGTGCTCGGCATCCGGCGGTTTGTTGGCGAGTCCTAAACCGGCATAAACAATAGCTGAAGAAAGAACATCACCCGATGCTTCGAAACCGTCCGACAAGACCGCTGCCGATCCTGCCTTAAGGCCCACCAGAATCTTAGCGAGAGCCAGCGCCACGCCGATGCTGATGCTAACGAGCGCCAGACGACGGGCAACATGGCCTTCTCTGTCCAGAACAATGGCGTCCTCGGCCTCAGCCATCATACTCCGAGAATAACCCGAGAGCTCAGCCCGAGAGCGCGGGGCTTTATTCGTACCGCAAGGCCTGCATCGGATCCACTCTGGTGGCGCGTCGCGCAGGTAAGTAGCCAGATAGAACTGCGACAGAAGCAATCGCAAGAGTAGCCATTACCGCCGAAGCAGGGTCAGACGGCTGAATGCCGTAAAGTTGCGATCTCACCATTTGAGCTAGTATCCAGGACACCGGAATGGCGATGATCATGCCGATAATTAGCAGCCAGAGCACCTCTCGCATAATCAGCCATAGCACGTCCCGCTTCGCCGCTCCGATCGCCATTCGAATTCCAATCTCGCGCGTGCGCCGCGTGACCATGTAAGCCATGACGCCATACAATCCAATCGCCGCTAGTAACGTGGCTAGCAAGCCGAAACCCGTCGATAAGGTTGCCACCAACCGCTCAGTAACAAGCGAATCCTGCACCTGGTGCTCGAGAGTAATCATGTCGAACACCGGAAGATTCGAATCGAGATCGTGAATTCGCTTCTTGACGCTCGTGAAGATGTCTTCCGGGTTGTGGCTGGTGCGGATATAAACAGTAATCCCCGTCGCAAAGTCCAGCTGGCGATAGGGTCGGAACACTTCAATAGGAATCTCGTCTCGCATGCCCTCGTATTTGGTGCTACGAGCAACTCCGATGATCGTGATGTCCGTCTTGGTGCCGGGATCGATGCCCATACCGATTCTGTGGCCTAACGCGTTGATCGTGCCGAAATATTTTTTGGCAAACGTCTCATTTACGATGCAGACTTTGGGAGAGTTCAGCGTATCGCTGATTCGGAAATCTCGGCCCGTCAACAAAGGAATTCCGAGAGTGCGGAAATAATCCGGAGACAGGAAGTTCATGTGCGGATCGGGAACCTCGCCGGTTTTGGGTGAATAGGAATCGATGGTGACCCATTGATCCCATTCATCGCCTTCCAGAACGGGCATAACAGCCAGGCCGACATCATTTACTCCCGGCAAAGTAGCGAGCTCCTGCTTGAGGTGGTCGTAAAAGGCTTTCGTCCGCTCGGGTGGATATCCGTTCAGCGTAGGATCGACTTTAAAGGCCAGCAGATTGCTCGTGTGAAATCCGGGATCCAGATCGCGGAGTGTTTTGAGGCTTCGAATGAAAAGTCCAGCGCCAATCAACAAGACCAGCGAAAGTGAGATCTGCGCCACGACAAGTGCTTTCCGAACTTTGCTTGAGGTTCCGCCGGCGACCGCGTTGGCCTGATCCTTAAGAGTACCCGCCACATCGGAGCGGGTCGATTGCAGCGCGGGCGCCAGACCGAATAAGATTCCGGTCAGCACGGCCAGAGCGAAATTGAATCCAAGGACACGCCAGTCGGGAACCGCCGAGAGCGTCAATGGAACAGTGCTGGGTGGCAGAAAGCCAATAAGAGCCTGATCCATCCAGTAGGCCAGCGCGAGTCCGGCGATGCCGCCTGCGATTGAAAGCATGAAGCTCTCAACCAGTAACTGACAAACTACTCTTGCTCTGCCTGAACCAAGAGCAAGACGAACGGCGATTTCTTTCTGTCGCGAAACGGCGCGCGCGATCAGCAGATTCGCCACGTTAGCGCAAGCAATCAGAAGTACCAGGCCGACGGTTGCCATCAATACGAGCAATGGCGTCGAGAATTGACGGCGCAGTTGGGATCGCCCCGTTGAACCAGGCAGCACATTCATGGACATTTTGAGAAATGCCTGCTTCATATACGGCGAGGCTTTGGCGAACGCTTTTTGCTGTACTTCCATCTGCAAAATCTGATGGAAGAATGGCTGCAGACTGGCCTTCGCTTCGTTTATGCTGACGTTTGGCTTAAGCCGGCCGAAAGCTGTGACCCACCGCGAGCGACGATCGTTCAAGTCCAGGTAGGGACTTATTTTGGCACTCATCATCAGCGGCACGCGAATCTGAGGCGCGTACGTGGGATCGGTTCCGGAGAAACCCGGCTGAATCACCCCAATCACCGTGAACGGATAGCCGTTGAGGTTCAGCTTCTTTCCAATTACTCGCGGATCACCCGCGAACCGGCTTTGCCAATAACCATAACTCAAAACTGCGACCGGATGCCCGCCCTGAACAAGATCATCGCTAGCGGTGAACAGGCGGCCGATTGCGGGCCTGATGCCGAGTACCGGAAAATAGTTGCCTGAAACCAGCTCTCCCGCGATACGCTCCGTACGGCCCCCGTAGCTCAAACTCATGTCTGTTTCACGGAAGCAGAACATTCCGTTGAACACGGTGTTGTGATCCCTGAAATCCTGGTACATGGGATAGGAGATCCGGTTGTAGCCCATGTTGCTGCCATAATGCTGGCCGACGGCACTCAACATGACCAGCTGCTCCGGATGTTCGACGGGCAACATTCGCACGAGAATCTGATCCGTCAAAGAGAAGATCGCGGTATTGGCGCCAATCCCGAACGCAATCGAGAGCACCGCAGCGAGAGCAAACAGAGGCGCTTTCGTAAATGTGCGCCAGGCGAAAGTGACGTCCTGCAGTAGGTTCACAAAATTCTGCCCCTATTTGACGGGAGTGAACAGTTCGAGTTGGTTATTTTTTCTTTCGGATGTAGATCTGCCCGTTAAAGGAAGTGAATTGAAATTCCGGGCCGCCGCCGTTGATAGTTCCGTGAAGCGCCCGGTCGAAGCGAAGATGATATGCGCCGTTCTGTTGGCGTCCCGCCTCGTTGTGCAGAACGCGCGCGCCTGAATCGAGCTTCACTTCGAAATCGCTATAGATCTCGCCATTGTCTGTTTTCATTTGGACATTGGCTTTCACGTTGTCCGGTAGCGTCACGTCGATGTCACCGTTCAGCGTACTGAACGACATCGGCTTCGATGGGTCGATTTGATCTAGCGTCACCAGCACGGATCCATTCAATGAGTGAGCGACGACGGAGCCGGAAACATTCTTGATGGTGACTTTCCCGTTCAGATCGTCGGCATCGACCTCGCCGTCGATCTGATCGACGTAAATATCGCCGTCATTCAAGCATTTCAGTTGAAGCGAAGAACGTCGCGGAACGGTAATCACGAGGTCCGATGGGCCGCCGACGGGGGAAGTCTTGATATTAACTACGTTATTGTCCTCGGTTACATCGAGCCCGGCGTTGCCAGGAAGGTAGAGCCTTCTCATTCCATGAGCGCTCTCAGGCGGCGGCTCGTGTCTTTCACCGGAGCGCGATCGAGCCTCTATGAGAACGTTCTTCACGTTGGCGCCGTGGACCTCGATGCCCCCGGAAATCAGATGCGCACGGATTTGCGCTGGTCGTGCCGGGTCGTCGAGAGGCACAGTCGCCTTCTCGGGCCCATCTTGGCCGAGCAGAGCTCCGGCAACTAAGAAAATCAATCCCAATTTTTTATTCATACGTTTCAGTTCCTTATTGCTCCCGATGCAGGCGAATGCTTCCGTTGAACGCATCGAACGTCAACTCGGGGCCGCCGTGTCCCGCGCGTCCTCCATGAAGCCCGTTACTCCGGTAGACGAATTTGAATTTGTTGTCTTGGCGCTCGGTCTGGCTCGCTGGTACGGCTCTGGGTTGAACATCAAAGTCGCTATAGATCTGTCCATTGAAGGTCTTGAAAGCCAAATCCGCTGAGAGCTCTGCCGGAAAGTAGGCATCCATTTCGCCATTGATGCTTTTGAAATCACAAGGACCGGAGGGATTCTTTGCAAAGTGAATCGTGATTGGCCCATTGACAGTGTGGGCGTCGCCTGAGCCAGAGATCCCCTTCATGGCGATGGCGCCATTTACGTTGCTCACATCGAAGTCAGCGGTTCCATCGACACGAATGTCTCCACCGTTGACGGTCGATACCACGGTTCTGGCTTCGTGCGGTACCTGGACATCGATATCGTAGGCAACGCTGTAGAATCGGCGGCGCTGATCACTGCAGCCGTTGCAGCATCCGTTATTGCAGCGCCATGGTGCGTCATAGTAAACAGAAACTGATCCCGGTTTACTGTCGATGTCTAACTTCACTTCGCTCTTAGCTTGCTGCAGATCACTGCTGGTCTCCGCACGAATTGTCTCGTGAGCGATGATGCGCACGGCGGAGCCGTCGGTACCGGTCACGTGAACGTAGCCTTCCACGTTATCGACCACCAGGCGCATCGGCGGAGCAGAAAGTTCCAGCGTCTTCTGGATGGTCGTCTGCTCGCGGATTGGCCACTGGTCCGAATGGGGGCGCGCGGAGCAGACGGCTCCCAACCCACTTGCCATCAGCAGGCAAATAGCGAATTTCATTTTCTTGATCTCCCTAATTCAGCCTGAGTTTTTCGAGGCCCCAACGAGCGCGTTGTTGAACGGCCGCATTCACGCCGGTATCATTGGTGAGTTTTTTCAGTTCTCCGCTGGCGCTATCGTCCCGAATATGTACCAAGGCATCGATCAGAGCGATCTGAACCAGCGGCGAATCCTGCTGCCGTATCGCATTCACCAATGTCTTGCGGACCGTTGCTTCGCCGCTGAACTTTTCTAATGCATCGAGCGCCGAGAGACGCACGTTGACGTTACTGTCGTGGTTGAGCGTATCTGCGAGCGCGGATAGCAGTTCAGGATCGGGGCGCTCTACCTGAGTACTCCAGGTAACCCCCTCGAGCCGCGAGGTAGGTGACTGCCGCCCGAGTAACGAGAGGGCAACAGTTCTCCGCAGATCTTGCACTTGCGTATGCAGTTGCGTCACTTCGTTCTGGGAAGCGGGACTACCCAGGTTTGACCGGCCAACGTACAAACCCAAAGCAAACAGAACAAGTGCCATTGCCGTCTGGCGCACCAGGCCGGAAAGGCCAGGTTTCCACCACGCAAACCCTCCGCCGAAAGGTCGCACGCGGCCCTGATTAATGTCGTTCAGTTTCCGATAGAACCGCGCCCGCACGGCCGCACTCGGCTCCTCTTGCGGAAGGCGGCCAAGTTCTTCCCAAGTAGATCGAAGCTCTGCCACTTCAATCCGCAGCTCGGGCTCCTTGCTCATTTGTGCTTCGAACAACGCCTTATCCGCGTCGGTTAACTGCCCGGCGAGATAACCGGGAATGAGTTGATGGAACTCTTCAGAGGTCATAAAGCCTTTCTCCACGAAGTTCACAGAAAATTTCGCGCAACTCCTTGAGCGCACGGTAGACACGAACCTTCACTGTTCCGATCTCGCATCTCAGAATCGACGCTATTTCCTCGTAGCGCAGACCGTGAAAGCGGCTTAACACGAGAATCTCGCGTTTTTCCTCCGGCATTTTGTCGAGCGCGTCTCGCAGAAAAGCCGCATCCTGCTTGCGCGTCAGTAGTTCTTCCGGCACCGGTTCGGGACTCCTGATTTCACTCATCTCATCCGCCGGGACGTCGAGCCGGCGCTTGCGCACCGCATCGAAATACGCGTTGCGAGCCATCCGGTAAAGCCAGACCCGAAACGCGAGACTCGGGTCATAGCTGCCGGCGTATTTGAGAACCCGAAAGAAAACTTCCTGCACCAAATCCTCGCTCAGCGCGCGATCGCGCGACATCTGGAGCAGGTAGCGGAACAGCGCGCCGTGATAACGCTCAAAGAGAACTGCGAGCTGCGGGGTATCGCCCGCCTGCACGAGTTTCATCAAAGAGCTGTCGGTTTGCGTCTCCACCTGCCCTCACAGATCCATACTGGGTGAGCAATAGAAGGTTACAAGAAATCTAAAGATGAGAATGGAAGGAGGGTAAAGGACTTGCGTTCGCCGGCACCAAGGACGTCCCGATTCACGCTGCACACGTAGGGCTCGGTACGCGCTGCTGATGCGCAGCGCGCTCCAAGATCTAGCGACTACTCATGTTGTTCAGCGCCTACAGGTTGCTCAGGGGAGTACGGATTGTCGGCTTCGGAATCGTGCTCATGGTCGTGACCCGTGCCCGCCGCGCGCTCGGCTTTGCGCTGCAATCGTTTGGCCATCTTTTCCTGCTGTCGCTCTCGTCTTTCCTGTTCCTTTTGGCGTTTCTTGAAAGTTTGTGGGCCTCGACCAGGCATAGTTCCTCCTGAAAATAAAAAGCTGCCCGCACCCTGGACTCTGACGAGGCCAAAGTGATGGGCAGCCAGAATGCCGGGGTACGTCCTTAAAAAGTCAACTACCGCCTTACCAGCGCGAACCGCGTCCGGCCCTGCTCCCGCCGTAGCCCGAGGAGGAGTTCCGCTTTCCGCCGTAGCCGCCACCGGTTGGTTTGGGCCGGGCTTCGTTCACGTTCATGGCGCGTCCGTGTAGCTCCGCGCCATTCAGATGAGCAATTGCGGTTTGAGCAGCTTCGGCGTCCGTCATTTCCACGAAGGCAAAACCACGGGGCTGGCCGGTGTCACGGTCCGTAACAAGGTTCACGCGCTCTACGCCGCCGTATGCCTCAAATGCCGCCTGGAGATCTGCTTGGGTAGCCTGATAACTCAGATTTCCCACAAATATGTTGGTCACGATATAGATCCTTTGATTCGAAAATTATCTTTGTCGGACAGCTCTGAAAACCAACTTAATGAAGGAAGAAACAGCAGCCAGAAGGCACTCGAATGAATTACGGATGCGCGCAAAGACATATTTAGAATAGCAGGCTTGGTTTGGAAAAGCTATCGCGCGTCCATATCCCCGCACCGCCTTACATCCGGCGCCGATCGGTTTGAAGCCGATTTTCAAAACAAAAATAGGCGAAAATGTACTTGAACAGGCTGTTAAGGAGCTGTGAAAATCTCCTGCGGAACGGTAACTACCGGCGGAAACCGGCGTGAACGGCGCCAACTGGGGCATTTTTCACCTTTTTGCACAAGCTGTTTCGTACTTCGCCTTGAACTGGCGCCGGCCAGTCAGCTAAGTTGTACCGATCCGTCCTATGGCAGCACGTGAGATCAGCGTCGATCATCCGCTTCCGGACAATCTCGACGCCGAGAGGTTTGTGCTCGGCGCAATTATGAGTACCGAGACGGCGTTCCTCCAGGTGGCTGGGACGCTCTCGGCCGACGACTTCAGCCTCGAGAAGCACAAGCGCATTTTCTTGCGCATGAGCGAACTGCATGAACGCGGCGAAAACATTGACCGCGTCACGCTGGCCAACGAGCTGATGAAACAGGGCCAATTGCAGTCGGTCGACGGCCTCAGCTACCTGGTTTCGCTCGACGACGGGTTGCCGCAGCTTCACAATCTGGAGAGCTACGTCGCGATCGTCAGAGAGAAAGCTCTGCTGAGGCGGATTATCAGCGTTTCTCAAGACACGATCAATCGCTGCATCGCCTCTGACGAGAATGCCAGCACGATTCTCGGCGCGGTAGAAGACGCGCTCATGAAGCTCGGCGACATTCAATCGAAGAACGCGCTCTCGAGCCCCGCTCAGATCGTCAGCGAGTACGACGGCGGCATCAACGCGTTTCTCGACGTCAGTAAGCGAATCAAAGGCATCGGTACCGGCTTTTTGAAGTTCGATGAAATGACAGGTGGCCTCCGGGAAGGCGAGTTATTCATCCTGGCCGCCCGGCCGGCGATGGGAAAAACGGCATTTGCTCTCAATATCGCGCAGCATGTTGCGATGAATCCCAAGAATCCCCAGCCGGTTGCGATCTTCTCGCTCGAAATGTCTAAGGAATCGCTGCTGACGCGCTTGATTTGCGGCACGGCACGCGTAGACCAGCAGCGATTTCGCGCCGGATACCTGAATGCAGAAGAGCGTCACGCGCTTCAGGATGCGCTCTACCGGATTGTCGAATCGCCGATCTATATCGATGATTCCGCCGGAACCAATCTCATGGATGTCCATTCAAAGTTGCGGCGCTTGCAAGCCGAACAGGGATTGGGGTTGGTCATCGTGGATTATCTACAACTCATGCAAGGACGCGGGCGTTACGAAAACCGAGTCCAGGAGATCAGTTCTCTATCGCGCGGCTTCAAATTAATGTCCAAGGAGCTGCGCGTCCCGTTTTTGGTCCTGTCCCAATTGAGCAGGGCTCCAGAGACCAGACCCGGAGATCACAGACCGATGTTGAGCGACCTGCGTGAGTCGGGATCGATCGAGCAGGACGCAGATATCGTCGCGTTCATCTTCCGCGAGGAAGTTTACCGGCCTGATAAAGAGAGTCTCAAGGGACTAGCCGAGCTGATTCTCGCAAAACAGCGCAACGGTCCGACCGGTCGCGTCAAGCTTGCATTTCTCAATCGCTATACCAAGTTTGAGAATCTGGCAGCCGATACTGGCGACGACGAGCCGTTCGGGACTGACGACTAAAAGCCTGGCAGCCAAGCGGTGCTTGGACAACACAGACGTTGCCGGGTGATGACATAAAAAGACCAGTTCACCTCTTTGAACCAAAAGGTTAATGGCCCGCCCGAGCCGCCTGGCTCGCTCAAGGTGGCTGCCTCGTGTTTTCATCGATTTACGTTCCGTAACCGTCCGCCGGACGCAACGGAAGAGCGTTTGCACTCCTTAAGCCCGTCAACCCGCCGCAGGCCGGTCAAAAGGAGAACGAACAATGTTGAAAGCAATCATCATCGCCCTCGCTTTAATGGGCGGTTTCGCACCCCAGCACCTTCAAACTTCTAAGTAATCGCCCGGCAACGCCTGCGCGGAGGCTTGGCGGCCGCCGGAACCGTTCCCGGATTTGCTCAGGATCCGAATCAGGCTCCCCCGCCCGAGCAACAGACACCCCCGCAATATCCACCACAGGGACAATATCCTCCCCCGCAAGCGCAGTATCCGCCGTCACAAGGTCAGTATCCTCCGCCGCCGGTATTGTCACCACAGCAGTTGGATCAGCTCGTGGGCCCAATCGCGCTTTATCCTGACGGCCTGCTGGCACAAGTGCTCACCGCCTCCACATTTTCCAATCAGATTCCGGACGCCGCCGCCTGGGCGAATGCGCATCAGTACCTCAGGGGCGATCAGCTGGCGCAAGCCATCCAGGCCGACAATCTGGCTTTCGATCCGAGTGTAATGGCTCTGCTGCCATTTCCGAGCGTGCTGAATTACATGGCGCAATACATGGGTTGGACTCAGGCGCTTGGGAACGCGGTTCTCGCGCAGCGCGATCAGGTGATGGACGCGGTCCAGCGACTACGGCAGGACGCATATAACTACGGATATCTGCGCGACAGTCAGTATTGGCGCGTCGTTTACGCGCCAGGCGCGATCGAGATCTTGCCCTTGACACCCGGATTTTATTACGTGCCATATTACAACCCTGTAGTCGTGTTCTCGCGTCCGAGGCCGGGCTTCTTCATTGGCGGAGCAATCCATTTCGGCGGCGGGATCACCATCGGTGCTTCCTTCGCTCCGTGGGGCTGGGGCGGTGTCGGGTTCGGCTGGCACCAGCACGCCATCCTCATTGACAATCACCCTTGGGCTCGCACCTGGAATAACCGGGCCGTTTACGTGCATCCCTACGCCCGTCCCTATCATCCGGCGCCGGGGCCGCGCGTCGAGCACCATGAAGTCCATGAAGGACATCCGGACCACCGGCACTAACAAGTGCCCCTCAAGTAACTGAAGACCCCGGGGCGCTAACTGAGCCGCGCGCGTGAGCGTTTGTTAAAAAATCCGTCATGAATGAACGTATTCTTCGTAGGTCGTTGATTCTGGAATCGGAGCCATGAGCGAGGATGAGGCCGCGGTTTCTCAGCGAGCCGAAGATTCAGAGAGCGATTGGTGTGGTCGATTTTTTCACCGACCCGTGAGCAAGCGGTTTTCTCGCGATAATCCGGCTCTCGAGATTGCTATTCTGGAACTGCACCCCGCGCGGAACTTTGACCCTTGAAAATTGGATTTGTAAGTCTCGGCTGCCCGAAAAACCTCGTTGATAGTGAGGTAATGATGGGTCAGCTCGTGGCGGATGGACACGAATTGACGCCCCACCCCGCGCAGGCCGATGTCATTGTCGTGAACACCTGCAGCTTCATCGATCCGGCCAAACAGGAATCCGTGGACACTATTCTCGAAATGGCCGATTACAAGAAGAACGGTAAAGCGCAGCGCCTGGTGGTGGCAGGTTGCCTTGTGGAACGCTATCGCGATGACATTCGCAAGAACCTGCCGGAAGTCGATGCAGTGCTCGGCACGAATGAGCTTTCGCAAATTACAGCTCTCTGCGAAGGCTTGCAGCCTAAGGACCTCGCGCCCGAGCCCTATCTTTATCACGATCTGACGGCGCGCGTCTTTACTACGCCGCGGCACTCGGCCTATATCAAAATCGCCGAAGGATGCGATCATCCGTGCTCCTTCTGTATCATTCCCCAATTTCGCGGAAAATTTCGTAGCCGGCGCCCGGAGAGTGTACTGAACGAAGCAAAACGCATGTTCGCGGCCGGCGTGCGTGAGATCAATTTGATCGGCCAGGATACCACCTGCTACGGCGAAGACCTGGGGCTCAAAGACGGATTGGCGGATCTGCTCGCGCGCCTTGCTGTACTTCCCTCAGAACTGCCCAAATGGATTCGTGTGCTTTACGTTTATCCGAACAAGGTTACGCAGAAGCTGCTCGACACCATCGCCACCCACGAATCGCTCGTCAAATATATCGATGTGCCGTTACAGCACGCGAGCGCTACCCTGCTGAAGCGTATGAAGCGCGGTGCGCATGCGGATATTTTTCTTAAGCTACTCGACCGCATTCGCTCCACCATACCCGGAGTCGCCATACGCACCAGCATGATCGTGGGTTTTCCCGGCGAGACCCGTAGCGAATTCGAAGAGCTCTGCCAGTTTGTTGAAGCTGCGCAGTTTGATCGCCTCGGCGTCTTCTCATACAGCGATCAGGAAACCAGCGGCAGCTATCAGCTGGATGGCAAAGTTGATAAGAAAACGATCTATCACCGCAGGCGCGCGCTCATGTCGCTCCAGCGCCGCATTTCTTTAAAGCGCAACCGCCAGCTGGTCGGGCGCGAGTTTCCGGTCCTGATAGAAGGGCCTTCGCAGCAGACCGAGTTGCTCTGGGAAGCGAGGCTGGCGACACAGGCGCCGGAAATTGACGGGGTCTGCTACATCAACGATTTTGGTCCTGATAGCATTCCTCCCCGTGTCGGCGAGATGCGCGCGCTGCGCATTACGCAAGCGCACGACTATGATCTGATAGGCAAATTGACCGGCGATCCGGAACGCCCGCTGGCGGAGCCTTCGATCAACCTGCCCAATCCCTTTCCGATACTGCAGATCCAAACGCAACGCACCGGCAGATCGGGCGTAATGCCGGCCCGCTGAGGGAGCGAGTATGCCGGGCGCGATCATACTCTGCCCCATTTGCAAGAAACCTGTGGCCTTCGATGACCCCAACATGCCGTTCTGCAGTGACCGCTGCCGCTTAATCGATCTGGGCAACTGGGCCTCGGAAAAGTATACGGTTCCGGGTGCTCCGCTATCGGAGGAGGCCGGCAACGATGATTCAGAGGAGCCGGAAGGCTCATCGCGGTGACCCGGCTGGCTCTCCTGCTGGGTACTTGGTTCGGCTGTGGTTACTTTCCCTGGGGACCAGGTACTGTAGCATCTTTGGTCGCCGTGATTCTCGCCGCGTTGTTACATTTCTACGCCGGCGTGAACCGCGGAACCTTGCTGCTGGTCGTGGCCGTCCTACTTATTCCGGGCATTTGGGCTTCCACGCAAACGGCTCGCTTCGTGCAAAGAAAAGATCCAGGGCTGGTTGTGATTGATGAGGTCCTTGGACAATGGGTTACCGTGGCAGGAGCAGCGGTTCTGAACTGGAAAACGTTGCTGGCCGGCTTCCTATTGTTCAGGCTCTTCGATATTTGGAAGCCGTGGCCGGTGCGGAATTTTGAAAAGTTGCCCGCTGGAGTGGGCATTGTCGCCGACGACCTGGCGGCCGGAATTTACGGGGCGCTTATCTTGTATATAGGTGGAAGCGCGGGATTGTATTAGTCATGGCGAATAAGCAACAAGCAATGGAATTGGCAAATGGGAAGCCCCGTATCACGCGGGTTGAGCCAGCGGCCGCAATCGTGGGAGGCGAGTTACATATCCGCGGAGAGCACTTCGCCACCGAAGGACGTCCCTCGGTTCGTATTGGTAATCAGCTCGCTCATCTCGTCATGGCCGGCGAACGCTACATCATCGCGCGTGTCCCGGAAACCGCCGTCGCAGGAGAGCTAGTGGTACTGGCGGACGGCGCCAAAGCTAGCAATAAAATCGAGACCCACATCGGTGTACTCATCGCTGATAGCCTGCATCCGGTCGCCAATCCCGCCGTCGACGCGGAAGGCAACGTCTACAGTACATTCAGCGGATCGCGCGGCCAGAAATCGCCCGTCTCGCTTTACAAAGTCGACACTAACTTCAACTCCAAGCCGTTTGTCACGGATTTGATGAATCCGACCGGGCTCGCCTTCGATTCCGAAGGCTTGCTGTATGTTTCCAGCCGTTACGACGGCATCATCTATCAGGTGACGCCATCCGGAAATATGACGGTCTACGTGGAAGGAATGGGTGTCGCCACAGGTCTCGCCTTCGACCGCGAAGAAAATCTCTACGTAGGCGACCGCAGCGGAACCATTTTCAAAATTAGTCGTTCTCGCCAGATTTATGTGTTCGCCACTCTCGAACCCTCGATTGCTGCCTATCATCTGACGTTCGGACCGGAAGACTATCTGTACGTAACTGGACCCACCACATCGAGTTTCGACGCCGTGTACCGAGTGTCGAAAAGCGGCGAGGTCGAAATCTTCTATCGCGGATTGGGCCGGCCCCAGGGCGCCGCTTTCGATGCTCAAGGCCGCCTCTACGTTGCCGCATCGCTGCATGGACGCCGGGGCATCATTCGCATCGATCAGGATCGCACGGCAGAGCACTTTCTTTCCGGACCCGGAATTGTCGGTCTGGCATTCACGCCATCTCGTGCCATGATCCTCGCTACGCATAATGCCCTGTATCGGGTCGATTTGCAGCTGGCAGGGCGCCTTCTATCCTAGCTTTTCATGTCGAAGAACGCCGAGATCATTGCGATTGGCAGTGAACTGCTCACACCTCAGCGCATCGACACAAACTCCCTGGTAGTCACCGAGCAACTGAATCTCCTCGGCGTCGAAGTGGTCAGAAAGCTCATCGTCGGAGATGATCGCGAACGCCTCACCGACGCAATCAAGAAGGCAGTGGAGCGATCGCCGATTGTAGTTCTGATCGGCGGCTTAGGTCCAACCGAAGACGACGTGACCCGGGATGCGGCCGCCGCCGCTCTCGGCCGGAAGCTACTCTTGTCGCTCGAGCAGGAATCTGTTTTGATCACTCGTTTTCGCCAGATTAATCGCCCGATGGCGAAGAACAATCTGCGGCAGGCTTATCTCATCGAAGGCGCAGAGGCCATGCCCAATCCGCTCGGAACAGCGCCCGGACAGTTCATCTCAACCACGCGCGGCGCGCTAGCCTTACTCCCCGGGCCGCCCCGCGAATTGAAGCCGATGGTTGAAAACGAGCTTATCCGCCGCCTCCGTCCGGTGCTTCCGCCGCAAGTCATCCGCGTGCGCAGTTTTCGTATCACCGGGATCGGCGAATCCGATCTGGATGCGCTCATCGCGCCGATTTACACCAAGTACACCAATCCCGTCACCACGGTGCTGTCATCGCCCGGCGATCTCTTCGTTCATCTGCGCGCCCGAGCCGAGACTCGCGAACAGGCCGACCTCCTTCTGCGCGAAGTAGGTAATCCCATCGCTGATCTGTTGGGCGACCGCCTCTACAGCGAAGATCCGGACGAGTGTATCGAGATGGTCGTCGGCAGATTGCTGCGCAAAAAGCATGCCACCGTGGCAACAGCCGAAAGCTGCACGGGAGGTATGCTGGCTGCGCGCTTGACCGACCATCAAGGCAGCTCGAAGTTTTTCGTCGCGGGCTATGTCACCTATAACGATGCTCAAAAGCGCGACGTCCTGGGCGTTCCGAACGAATTACTCGCCAGGTACTCAGCTGTAAGCGAAAAGGTCGCAGCCGCAATGGCAGACGGCGCCCGGCAACGCGGCGCAGCCACCTACGGGCTTTCTACGACCGGCTATGCAGGTCCCGACGGCGGCACTGAATTCGATCCCGTCGGAACGGTTTACTTGGGTCTGGCCGGCCCGGAAGGCACGAAAGTCATGCGCGTGCGCTACGGCCTCGATCGTTATCGGATCAGGACACTCGCCACTCAGGCGTCGCTTGACCTCTTGCGTAAAACGCTTATTCGCTCGGCGACTTAGCCGCACTCAACTTCGGAAATTCAGTTCCATTCGCTTCCGTCGCCTTAGTCGAAGCTGGAACATCAATCTCGGAGAGCGGAATTTTATGTACCGGCTGGCTCGAGAGATCCCACAAAGAATTCCCCATGACCGCGTAGTTTTGGATCTGCAGAGTCTTGCCGTTCGTGAGCACCACAGTCAGCGGCGGCGATGGCGGTTGAGCGCTTTGCTCCGCGGAACCGGAAGGCGCGTCGGCCGGCGATCTCTGTCCAAGCTGATTCTGTAGATCGTTCACCTGCGCGCTCAGCTGCGCAATCTGCTCGCCCAGACCACTTTCGTCCGCCATGGGAGCGGGTTGATCGTAACCGGCGGAATAGGCGGGATAGCCGGAGTAACCATAGTCGTCCGAGTAGTCCCACAGCGGGAAATAGGGTGCTGCAAAAAAGCCATACGGAAGAAAGCGATTGTTGTACCGCCCGCGCTGATATGGTGCGCGGAAGGGACCGTAATTGGACCTCCGGTAAGCCGGATTCGGAGCGCTGGAGTATGCGGAAGCTGAGGGATAGTTGGGAACCGTCCTAGGCACAAAGATTCTGGGCGAGCTGACCACAGGCGCCGCCACATGAGGCGCACTTACGGCGTGAGGCGCGCTTACGGCCCCTGAATGCATGCCGCCATAAGATCCGCGCTGCCCGAATAGCAATACGCTGGATAATCCGAGCAGGCCAGAAACCAGGAAAAAACGCTCTGCAACGCTCATACGAGCCTCTTCTATTAGCTTACCGGAGTCAGAGGACACCAATCATTTCTATTTGATCTCCAGATTAAACTCATAAAAACCTTCGTTGTTCTTAAAGGCAGAACCGGCACGCCCATTCACCGAAAGCCAGGTTTGCCCTTCACGAGTCCTCATAATCAGGGCCCCCGCCGGCGCATCGGCGGCGATGAAGCTCGAGCCGGCGCTCGTCCCATTACCGGAAGGCCCGCTGCATCCGTCTGAGCCCTGCGCCTTGTCATCCCAACAAACAATGCCGTGGGCGTCGGTTACAACGAGCGATCCTTTTGCGGGCTCCGGAATAGTGACGCCCCACTCCAAATTGCCGGGCAAAATGACGTGATAACCCGTATTGGTGTGCTCGACCACCGCGCTGTCAGGAGTACACAGCTTGCGGTTGGGCAAACATGCGGACATCAGGAAGGTGATGTGAGAAGAAACCGCCGAGATGCTGGAGGAGACATCGGTTGCCGTAAACGACCAATTCAGAATGTCGTGATTCTCGTAGCCGCCGCCGGTGGAGGCAGTGAATCCAACCCAGGCTGCACCTTGCTGATCCAGCACGATGGAAAGATCCACAACGGATTCGAGCACCGGTGTGGGCGACTCATCTAAGAACACGGAGAGCTTTGGCGGTTGAAAGAGGATGCGCGCGCTGTGTATCCTTTGGTCCTTCAATCGAACCGGCAATTTCGGCGTAAAGGCTAACCGCGGCGCAGGCCATTGCATTTCGCTTGGTTGGCCATACGTGCGTAAAGCGATGTAGTTGTTCGAAGGGTCGTCTTCATCGCCATTCCGATACGTATCGAAGAAAACCGCAATGCTCCACGGGATCGCCGTCTTTTCCTGATGACTGTAGGTTGGATCCTCAACCGCAAAGCCTCCGGCTGACCCGCGCCCGCCCAACGCGTCCGGACCCGCATTCTGCAGTACGAAGGCAAAACCATCGGCGCCGTGACCAAGCCCTCCTGGATGCGTTAATTGGAACTGGAAGGTCGTGTCAAATCCGGCTGCCACTTGCTGTTTCTCGCGGAACCAGACAGCTCCCGAGCGATCGTGTTTGGCTCGCGTGAGACGCAATACTTTGCCGGATAGCGAGGCGTCGCCAACCAGGCTGAGTCCCTGGAGCACGGCGAAATCTTCGAAATGAATTGCCCCCGGTGCGGCGGTGGTCCCGCTCACCAGCAAACCAACCCAAACCGCCGTTCGCCGGGCCACTCCCATAAAGCTGTGTACGGCCCTTGGCCCGATTTCGGTTCACAAATTGCGACGCCTCTATGAATGTTTTGGGCGCTGTCGTTAATTACAGCATTCGCTACGAAGATTCGCCTCAGATTCCTCCGAATACCTGATAAAGCGCCGATCCCGCTCTAAAGCGGCTGTCGATCGCAGCCGATGGAGATGCAGGGACACGCCAACCTTGCCGCAATCTTCGACCGCACAACCGATTATCATTATCCGCAAGAAGGCGGCTCATCATCCCGCTCACCATGGCGGTGCCTGGAAAGTGGCGTATGCGGATTTCGTAACTGCCATGATGGCTCTCTTCATCGTCCTTTGGCTCATGGCGAGCAGCGATCAGGTCAAGAAGTCCATCGCCGCCTACTTCCTGGACCCGAAGGGCCAGAAGCACGAGGTCGGAAGCGGGGGCCTCAATGGTTCAGGTAAATCGATGTACCTTTCGGTAAACGAAATGCAGCAATTGAAGGAGAAGCTCGAGCAGGCTTTTCGCTCGCTTCCCGCCGTCGAAAAATTAAAGGATCAGATCACTATGACGATCACGGGTGAAGGCTTGCGTATCGAACTGCTCGAAAACTCGCAAGGCGTCTTTTTCGAATCCGGTAATGCCCGCCCGACATCGTTAGGTGTCCAGGCAATTGGTTTACTGGCATCGCAATTAGGACAACTGCCAAATGCCATCGTTCTCGAAGGACACACGGATGCAGTGGCCTATGGAAAGGCAAATGGGTACTCGAATTGGGAGCTCTCTACCGACCGTGCCCACGAAGCCCGCCGCCTCATGCAATCTCACGGTGTTCGAGCGGATCAGATCAAGCAGATCCGCGGTTACGGCGACCAGAGCCTGCGGAACGCCGGCAATCCTCTCGATCCCTCGAATCGACGCATTTCAGTAATCGTTTTATACGGAGATCCATCCATTGCCTCGGATGCGTCAGCAAAATCGGCTGCCGCGAAGAGCGGCGCGTCCGCCCGGAAGGTTCCAGCAGAAGCGGCCAATGTTGCCTCGAGTATGCACGAAGCCTCCGTCGTGCTACCGCCCGCTCCGGCAAATGCGAAAAAATAGCGCACGTGCTCGTTTTCAGGCAATCTTCTCGCTCATTCTGAAATCTTTCAGCGACAGACACCACGATCCATAGCCGCGCTTTCGAGAGTAAGGATCATCTTCGATCTGCAACAGCACATCGAGTCGCCTGTCCGGCTCGAAGCAATCTGCCAAATGGCCCAGGTTCCACGCCTTGCAGAACAACGTCCGCCCGTCTTGACGCAGCGCTACCGTCATGTGCTTCCCGTTGCTCATCTGTCTGGGCGGCCCTGCGACTTCGATGCCGGAGCAGTATAGAACCGGCGCCGGGTTGCCGAACCCGAATGGGCCGAGCGAAAGTACTTCGCGCGCCGAGCGATCCGTCAGTTCTCTCAGACCGATTTCAGCATCGACCTCATGCAGTGGCCGGAAGTCATCCGGGGTCAGTTTACTCATCGCAAACAGGTTGAAGCGCCGCCGGAAGTCCTCCAGGTCCCTCGCCGGCAAGCTTAATCCGGCCGCTTGCCGGTGTCCTCCAAACCGTTGAAACAGCTCCGGCATGCTTTCGAGCGCTTCGAGCAGATGAAACGCTGGAATGCTGCGGCCGGAACCCGAAAGAGAAGGGCCGCCGTTCTCATCGCCGGCTGCGTCGCTCAGCACGAAAACAGGTCGGTTGAAGTGCTCGACTAACCGGCTCGCTACAATCCCTAACACGCCCAGGTGCCACCCAGGCCCGGCGAAAACCATCGCCGCGTTCGTCTCATCCACAATGGTTTCCGCGCATTGTTTGAGAACCGTCTCGACTATTTCTGCCTCCACTCGTTGCCGTTCCCGGTTCAAGTCATTCAACTGCTCTGCCAGCTGTTGCGCCCGGTCCGTTTTATCGGTGGAAAATAATTCGATCACGTCCATGGCCGTTGCCATTCGTCCCGCGGCATTGATTCGCGGCGCTAACCGAAATGCCACCTGGTGCGCCGATGGGCACTCTCCTTCTTCAAAACCCGCCACCCTGAGCAAAGCCCGCAACCCCGGATTACGCACCAAGCTCAAACCTGATAATCCTCGTTTCACGATCGTGCGATTTTCACCCGTTAAAGGCACGATGTCCGCTACCGTCGCAATCGCCACCGGCTTGAGGAACGAATCGAGCAGCGCCTTCCTGCGGCTCTCGGCCAGTCCTGCCTCGTTGAGCAGCGCCTGTACCAATTTCAATGTCACGCCTGCTCCGCAAAGATTCTTGTTCGGATACTCGCAATCCGGTTGATTCGGATTCAAGACTGCGAGAGCAGGAGGAAGTTCCTTCTCCGGCAGATGATGATCTGTGACGATCACATCCACGCCGATCGCATTGGCGTGACGCACCACTTCACTGGCGCGAATACCGGTATCCACGCTGACGATCAATCGAATACCCGTTTCCGCCGCGCGCGCCACTACCTCGCTGCGCATTCCATAGCCGTCTTTGACGCGATGCGGGATATGGAAATCTGCGGTCCCGCCCAGAATCTCGATCGTTTTCTTGAGAACGACAATCGAGCACGTACCATCGACGTCATAGTCGCCGTATAGCAGCATCGGTTCCTTTTCTGCTATTGCTTTGCGGATCCGGCTGACCGCTTGGTCCATGCCTCTCAGCAGAAAAGGGTCATGAAGCTTGTCCAGTTCGGGATTGAGAAATTCTTGGGCGCTAGCTTGGTCACGGTATCCTCGCTTCGCGAGAATAGCCGCCGTTACTCTTTCGATTCCTAGTTCTTTGCGCAGAATAGAAATCGCGTCGCGCCGATCTTCCGGCTGAACCCATCTGGCGGCTGGCCGTTCGGGCGCCGCTGCCGCATCGAATTCCGGCATCAATTATTTGAGAAATAACCTCCCAAAGATCCATCTTCGCTGGCATCTTCCTGTTCCGCGGCCGCATCGAGCTCGCCCAGAATATCCGTGAATGACTCGTACCAGTCCGTGTGTACTTCAAACAGATACACGCGAGCTTCTAAAGTGAAAGAAAGTTCAAGCGCTGACGTAAACCCCTCGTAAGCCTGCAGCTGTCTTAAGCGACTCTCGTATTGGCGCTTTTCCTCGCGTGTCAGATCGCAGTCCTCCAGCTGGTCCAATGCCTCGTCGATCTGGTCAAGTGAAAATGCTTGCTGGTGGAACACAATCAGCTTTGCCCCCGCCACGCGTCCCGTATCGACGAACTCGCGAAAATCCGTGTGATGCTCTGTGTCCCACGAAACCTGCAGCATCGCATCCGGCAGTCTATGAAATCCATAGAACACAGGAATCTTGGATGCCAGCAGATAAGCCTCTATTTCCGAGCGCAGCTTTTCGAGATCTTGGGTCATCCGCTTCAAGCTACCAGATCTCCCGGCGGCCCGCACAACCTGTGGCGACCCCTTACAACCGGACTGTGGCGCCGGGGTGAGGCGTGAGTGATACGCTGCTATTTTCGAGCAATTTTTGAGCGTCGTTCCTAGCTTTGCGCGCGCAGGCGGCTTTCTGCTGTTGACCCTGCCTTTGTTCGCTGCACAATCGGATCGTGGGGGGCAATCTCCTCCCGCGGTGACGTTCTACAAAAATATCGCTCCGATCGTCTACCGGAATTGCTCACCCTGTCATCGGCCGGGCGAAGCTGCGCCTTTTTCTCTTCTCACGTATCAGGACGTGAAGGCTCATGCTCACCAGATTGCGGACGTCACAAAGCGCCGTTACATGCCGCCCTGGTTACCGGAACCGGGGTACGGAGAGTTCGAGGGTGAGCGCCGGTTGAGCAGCACGCAGATACAAACCATCCAGGATTGGGTTGAACAGGGATCTCCGGCCGGATCCCCAGCCGGCGCTCCACCCGCTCCGAAGTTCGCGAGCGACTGGCAATTGGGGACGCCGGATTTGGTTCTCGAGGCGCCGAAACCATTTCTGCTGAAAGCCGATGGACCGGACGAATTCTGGAACTTCGTACTTCCACTGCCGATCGAAACCAGGCGCTGGGTGAAAGCGGTCGAAATCAGACCGGGCAATACGCGAGTCTTCCATCACGCAAATATTCTTCTGGACCGGTCCGGGTCGGCGCGCCGCAACGAAAAAAGTCCTGGATCGGGATTCGCGGGGATGGAACTCTCTATTGTCGAAGATACGTTCGACCCCGACAGCCATTTCCTATTTTGGAAGCCAGGCAGTATCCCTTGGGTGGAACCGGACGGAATGGCCTGGCGCGCGGACCCGGGAATGGATCTCGTGCTGAACGTCCATCTTCAACCCTCGGGAAAACCGGAATTAGTGCGCCCTTCAGTCGCGCTTTACTTTACCGATCATCCTCAGACGAAATTTCCGATGCTGGTGCAGCTTGAGCACGATGGAGCTATCGATATACCTCCCGGCGATCGGCATTTCTTAGTAAGTGATGATTTTCGTTTGCCGGTGGCGGTTAATGTCCTGGCTGTTTATCCGCACGCGCACTATTTGGGCAAGTTGCTGGAAGGCTACGCCACATTACCTGACGGGACGCGAAAGTGGTTGATTCGTATTCCGGATTGGGACTTGAATTGGCAGGCAGTCTACCGGTATAAGCAGCCTGTATTTCTGCCGAAAGATACCGTCGTCTCGATGCGTTTCTTTTACGACAACTCGGCGGATAATCCCAGAAACCCTCACAACCCGCCTGTGCGTGTCAGGAATGGCGACAACGCCACCGATGAAATGGGCCACTTGTGGATTCAGGTTCTTCCCGTCGGAGAACATGACCAACGCATGATGTTGCAGGAAGCCGTCATGCAGAGGCGTCTGGAGAAATACCCGGGCGATTTTTCCGCTCATTTTAATTTCGGCTCGCTCCTGATGATGCGCCACGATACCAACGAGCGCCATTCTCCATTTCGAAAAGGCTTTACAAGCTGAACCCGGCAATGCAGCCGCACGAAATGAACTTGGTGCGGCTTTTCTTTCGGAATCGAAACTGCCCGAAGCAATAGAACAGCTCCAGCTTGCCCTGAATGCTGATCCCGGATACACGGATGCTCGATACAATCTGGCGAACGCTCTTGCCTCGCAGGAGAAATGGGAATTAGCGGCTGCCGAATTTCGTAAGATCTTACAAAAGAATCCGAATGACAATGGCTCGCGCGAGCATCTGTTCGAAGTTCTGATGATGTGGGGTCACGAGCTGGTGGCAGCCAAGAATCTTGAGCAGGTAGTGCTCTGCTATCGTGAAGCCCTCGAACTTCACCCTCAGGACGCGGACCTTCATACAAATCTCGGCACGGCCTTGGCGCGCCTCGGACGGCTCACGGAAGCGATTCCGCAGTTTGAAGACGCGCTGGCCATCAATCCGAATCTCGAAGCGGCAAAACGAAACCTGGAATCCGCACGGGCTATGCTGCAGGCGCAACAAGGGCCGGCTCAAAACGCGCCCGTCAGATAATTCGATTCGCCCGGGATTGTCGTGAAGCAGGCCTTTAGCTCAATGTCGTTTACTAAGGCGCGTGCTCGACATCGAGATACCGTCCCGGCGTTTGAAATCTTGAAACGGAGCGGCGAGCGTGAGCGAGCTTGACCTTATTCCATCTCATTCTGAGGGCGCTGGCATTTGGCTTTTAGCCTGCAACGTCGGCTTTCTTGCCGAGCGTTTCTCACCGCGAAGCCACTGGCATCTGGCAATCGCTGGCCGCTCCGCTACTAGCTGCTTTTTGACCAGGGCGGCACGATCCCATTCATGCGTGCGTAGGCCACCAGCTGTCCCATGTGCTCGTTCGCGTGGATAATGATTCGCAGGTAGACGCCATCCACGGTGGCATTTCTGCCATCAATCTTGACCCTGCGCTGCAAATCCGCGGGCGTCGCGCTTGCATGTGCGTTCTTGACTGCCTCCAGCGAACGCTTCAGCCAGTCGATCACTTCCGCCTTCTGAGTAATGCTCTTCTCTGCATTCGGAGATTTGAGCTCGGCGGGCATCTGCTGACCGGTGGCGCTGAGCAGAAAAAAATTCGCCAGCGTGATATGCATCAACACTTCGCTGACAGAACGAACTCCAGGCGCCGGCCGCCAGGAGTATTTGTCCGCGGGAATCGCCTCCGCCAGCGAGACTAGTTGCCGGGAAACATGGCCCCACTCGCCGGCATAACCCTGCCACAATCCCTCGAGAGGGTCCACCTGAGCATGTAAGGTCAAGCCACCCAGAAGCATGGCCAGTAGAAGCGTTTTCATCAACTCTCCGTTCTCTAGTAAAAACTCGTACTTACATCATCTGCTGTTTAAGAGACTATCAAGCACAGCAACCGTCCGCTTCAGATATTAGGTGGCGGGATAATTCGGGTGGTAAGCTGATTAACAAACCTGAACAATCGCGGGCCGAACGAAAGTCCGTCGCGCGGTCAGAAAGTTAGAAACCGTGCATGATTCTGTATCAGATCAGCTATCCAGACAATTTCGGATAGTTGGAATTGGCGCCTCCGCAGGAGGCTTGGAAGCCTTTCAAGAATTACTCAAGACTCTGCCGTCCAGCACCGGAATGGCGTTCGTCCTGATACAGCATCTCGAACCGAATTACGAAAGCCAGCTGGTTGAAATTTTGTCCCGCTCGACCACAATGCCGGTGGTCAAGGCAGAAGAAGGGCAACTGGTCGAACGGGATCACATCTATGTGATCCCTCCGAATGTGGTGATGATGATTCGGGATGGAGCGTTACATCTTGCGCCCCGCTCCCAGAGCGCGCGCCCTCATTACCCTATCGACGTGTTTTTTGAATCTCTTGCCTCTGACCAGGGGGCCAGCGGCATCGGCGTGGTGCTTTCCGGAACAGCGTCGGATGGCGCGCAAGGGATTCGGGCAATTAAGACCAAAGACGGAATCACCTTTTGCCAGGACGAACAGTCCGCCAAATATGGCGGAATGCCGCATAGCGCCGCCGCGACGGGTGCCGTGGATTTTGTGCTCCCGCCCGAAAAGATTGCCGAAGAACTGGCCAGAATTGATTCCCACCCGTACCTGGTTGCGCCGGTCGAGCGCTTGGAAGATCCGCTGGCCGAGGCGGAAAGAGATGGCGATCTTCAGAAGATACTCGATCGTTTACGAACCGCGACCAGAGTTGATTTTAGGCAGTATAAGCAGGGCACAATCCGCCGGCGCCTGGGACGCCGCCTGGTACTGCATCACCAAAACACATTGGCCGAATACCTGGAGTACCTGGACAGCCATCCGGGCGAGATCCACGAACTCTACCGCGACATTCTGATCAATGTGACCTCGTTTTTTCGTGAGCCCGATATGTTCGGGGCGCTCACGGCGGCCATTCGCGATTACCTCACAGACCGCGCAACCGCCGATCCCTTCCGCTTGTGGGTTCCGGGCTGTGCCACAGGGGAAGAGGCGTATTCGCTTGCGATTACCGCTTTCGAAATCTTGCAGAGTACGGGAAAGAGTCCCCAGCTCCAGATATTTGGCACTGACATCAGTGATTCGGCCATCGATTGGGCGCGCAACGGTATCTACGCTGAGAAGATAACGGAGGACATTTCGCCCGAACGTCTTCAACGCTTCTTTTCGCGAACAGATTCAAGCTTTCGGATCAAACAAAATATCCGTGAATGCTGCATTTTCGCGAGGCACGATCTGACCAGCGACGCGCCTTTTTCGCAGATGGATGTCGTCAGTTGCCGCAACGTCTTCATCTATCTAAGCGCGGGCCTGCAGCAACGCGTCCTGCCGGCCCTGCATTACGGTTTGAAGCCGGGAGGGCTGCTGATCCTGGGTAGCGCCGAAACGGTAGGGAGCCGCTCAGACCTGTTCGGGGTTGTCGATAACGAAAACAAAATATATGAGAAGAAAGCAGTTCCTGCCCGGCTCAGCATAGAGCTGAGGACTCCCGAACGCGCCGAGCACAGTGTGCGGAGCGGGGTGGATGGGAAAGCCGGCATCCCCGGGCCGACTCTGACGGATCTTGAGGCAAGGGCGGCGCGCATCTTGCGGGATTTGTATGCGCCCGCTGGCGTGCTGATTAATGAGGACATGCAGGTGCTTCACGTCCACGGGCAAACAGAGTTTTACCTGGAGCAGACACCAGGCGATGGGAATACTAATCTGTTGCGCCTGGCGCGGGAAAGTTTGGTTCACCCTCTGCGCAAGGCGGTGGACGCAGCGTTGGCCAAGAAGCAGCCTGTCCATGAATCGGGCATTCAGATCCAGCACGCGCATGAAACCCGCCACGTCAAGCTCGGCGTCATCCCCATCTCGGAGGAGGCGCCTTTCTGTTTGGTGATCTTCGAGGAGGAGTCGCAGAAGGACGGCGCAGCCGGGACCGAGCAGAACCCTACTCGCGAGTCGCAATCGGCAGAGCTGCAGTTCAGCCATATGCAGCGGGAGCTCGCTCGGACCAGGGATTACCTCCGCAAAGTGATCGAGCAGCATGAGGCCACCACCGAGGAGCTGCGGGCCGCGAACGAGGAGGCCCGCTCCGCGAATGAGGAGCTACAGAGCACAAACGAAGAACTCCGGACCGCGAAAGAACAGTTGCAATCGTCCAACGAAGAGCTCACTACGGTCAACGATGAACTCAAGCACCGCAATAGCGAGCTCAATCTCGCGAGCAGTGATCTGAGTAATATCCTGAACGCAGCGACGATACCCATCATCATGGTTGGAATGGATCTCCGCCTGCGCCGTTTCACGCCCGCCGCGGAGCGCCTGCTCGGCATGGTTTCTAACGATATCGGCCGTACTGTCACTGAGATTCATTACCCGTTCCACCTGGCGTTTCTAAAAGAAATGCTCGTTCAAACCCTGCAAACTCTTAATCTCCAGCAGCGCCGGATACAGGACCGGGATGGTCGTTGGTACGAATTATTCGTCCGGCCGTATCGCACGATAGATGATCGCATCGACGGTGCGGTGATGACGTTTATCGATATCGATGACTCCACTCGCGCCCTGCAAGAAGCGGAACGCGCGCGCGAATTTGCGGAAGGAATAGTGGAAACGGTGCAGCATCCATTGCTGGTCCTCGATTCCGATCTTCGAATTTTACGAGCTACCGGCGCGTTCTACAGAATGTTTGGTGTTCGGCCGGAAGACACCGTGGGGCGAACAATTGACGATCTGGGCGACGGGCAGTGGAAGGGTTCGAATTTGCGGCGCCTGCTCGAACAGGCGCTCTTGCGTGATCTCCCCTTTCGCGACCTTGAGATTACGCATGATTTTCCTCAAATCGGTACGCGCACAATGCGGCTCAATGCGCGTCGGACTCCTTCGACTAATGGGAACTTCAGCTTGCTTCTGGCAATCGAGGACGTTACCGAACGGCGCGAGGCGGCGGAAATTCAATACCAGCGATTGTTTGAATCTGCCAAAGACGGAATCATCGTTCTGGAGTCGTCCTCGGGGATCGTGGTGGATGTCAATCCGTATTTCCTCGAGCTGTCACGCTACTCAAAGGCCGAACTGTTGGGCAAGCCGTTTCGGGAAATCGCTCCGTTTCTGCACGTGGAGGAAGGCCGTAGGCTTGTTTCTGAAACCCTCGAGCGCGGAACCGTACGCTACGATTCAGTTCCCCTCATGGCGCGCGACAATCGGGAAGTTATCGTTGAGATCGTCGCAAATCGCTATTCCGTAAAGGAACTTTCTTTAATTCAGGTGAACATTCGCGATGTAACGGAAAAAAGACGCAGCGAAGAAGAAGTCCGGCGCTCCAATCTTGATCTGCAGCAATTCGCCTTCGCCGCATCGCACGATCTACAGGAGCCTCTGCGGACGATTACAAGTTATCTGGAGCTCTTCCAACGCCAGCATGAAGGCAAACTGGAGCCAAAGGCGGATGAGCACATCCGTTTTGTCATCAACGCAGCGGATCACATGAGACAGCTGGTGCTCGATCTGCTGGGATTCGCGCAGGTCGCGCGCTCGGAATTGAATCGAACGGAAATCAGCGTAGAGGCAGCGCTGAGCTCCGTAATACTGAACCTTCAACTGGCGATCGAAAGTAGTCAGGCAAGGATCACTTTCGATCATTTGCCCGTAGTTTTTGCAGATGAGACTCAGCTGCTCCAGCTCCTGCAGAACCTGATCAGCAACGCCATCAAATACCGCAGCGAAGAGCCTCCGCGGATTCATCTATCAGCTCGCGAGGCGGGGCCGGAGTGGGTGTTTTCGGTGCAGGACAACGGCATCGGCATTGATATGAAGCACGCTGAGCACATCTTTACTGTATTCAAGCGCCTCCATGGCAGGAAATATCCCGGAACCGGAGTTGGGCTCGCTATTTGTAAGCGCATCGTTGACCGGCATAACGGACGCATCTGGGTAGAGTCCCAGCCCGGTGGGGGTTCTACTTTCTACTTCACCCTGCCGGCGCGAAACGAAACCAAATCGAGTCGGTGATGGTCTACTGGTGTACGGATGCTTCGCATCATCCTGATCGAAGACAGCCCCGCCGATGCTCAGATCGTGCGCATGGCTCTGCAGCAGGCGGGCTTGCCGGTGAACGTTATGGTGCTCGATGATGGGCTGGCAGCCTACGAGTATCTGATACGAAACAACCCGCAGCATACCTCAACTCTCTGGGATTTGGTGCTACTGGATCTGAATCTTCCTACAATCAGCGGTTTCGAGCTTTTGGAGCACATCAGGGCTTCCGAGAACACGAGGATGCTGCCGGTCGTCGTGATGTCGGGCTCGAGTAACCCGACAGATATTGACCGATGTTATGAGGCTGGCGCCAACTCGTATGTTTGCAAGCCCCCTCATCTTGCTGATCTTTTCTCCATAGCCGCTCAGCTCGTGACCTATTGGTCAAAATGCGTCAAGCTTCCTTCAAAGCATTCCGGAGGATTGGATTCAGCCTCATCGGTCGCGCGCGTGACTAAAGCCGGCATCTGAGCAGAGCGCAGCCGGTGATCAGCGCCGGACGGCACACAAAAAAGCCCGGACTCTCCGAGTGTCCGGGCTTTTTCAGCGGCGATAATTACTTCTGGGCTGAGGCGGCAGTGTCTTTTGCCGGCTTGCTGTTTTGGCTCTTCTTGACGTGCTTCTTTTGAGCTTTCTTGGTAGCTGTCTTGCTTTGGCTTGCCGGCGCCGTGGTGTTCTGGGCGGTGTTCTGGGCCTTCTTGGCAGTCGCGGGGGCTGCCATCAGGAACGGAACCGCGGCGACCGTTAGCAGGGTGGATGTAAATAGCTTTTTCATTGTTTTTCTCCTTCAGATCGTGGCGGTTCTCTCCCGCTCACAGTTCTAATTTGCCTGGTTTGCAGACTTCACGCCATCGCTCCTATACGCGAAACTTTATCCCGTATTTGCGGGATAGCGGAGATTGTCTATTAATGAAAAAATCGTCATCGTGCAGCAAACAAATCCGACTCCCATCACCAAGGCTCATCTGCAGCGTATGTTGCTGCTCGGGTTGGGCGTCTCCGCCGTGCTGCTGCTTTCGGCGCTGCTGGTTGCAGTTCGCACCGTCCGCCAGATCAATAGCTTCACCGGCACGTTTGCCGGCCAGCAGGCCAGCGCGAAAGATTCTATTGACGGCATTCAAAGAGAGCAGGCCGAACTTAACGAACGATGGCGTCGTCTGGCCCGCAAAGATGTGGTGCGGCGAGAGGAGATTCTCGAACAGCTCGAACAGAACCGGACTCAAATGAGCACTGCTCTGGAATCGGCTTACGAGCAGGCGGAATTACTTCGTGAGAGCATTTACCAGAGCGGTCACGGATTGCTGCGCTGGACCGTTTGGCTCTTTGCCATTTGCGTGGGCTTGTCTCTTTTATGCGCTACCTGGGCCGTGCGCGCTTCGGCAGCGCTGTTCCGGCGCCTTGAAACACAAGCTGACGAGCTGGCAGGGTTACAGTATGCGTTTCTGGAGAGCCAGGAAGATGTGGCGCGCCGGTTCTCGCACGAGCTGCATGACGAGCTCGGACAAGCGCTGACTGCGGTCAAAGCCAACTTGTCCGCTCTTCGCCTGAATCCTCAACCGGCGCGCGTGGAAGACTGCATGACTCTGGTCGATAACGCCATTCGCGACGTGCGGCAAATGTCGCAACTACTACGCCCCACGGTTCTGGACGATTTTGGGCTGGACGCTGCCCTCCGAGCGCTCGCCGAAAGCTTTGGACAGCGGACCGGAATCGAGATTCGTTATCACTCCGATATCGAAGGACTGCGCCTCAGAGACGAAACCGAAACACATTTGTTCCGCATCGCGCAGGAGGCTTTGACCAACGTGGCCCGGCACTCGGCAGCGACCGCAGTCGAGATGGAGCTCAAACGGGATGGGAATGCCATTCAATTGAAAGTGAGCGACAATGGCCACGGTGTGCAAACTAACCATGAAAGGAAAAGAGGCTTGGGACTCGCCGGCATGCAAACACGCGCGCGAGGCTGCGGAGGCGAGCTGACGATCAGGTCTGAACCGCGAAAGGGTTTCAGTGTCGCGGTAACCTGCCCCCTGAATGCGGCGGCGAATTGATGTCTTCTCCAATCAAAATACTTTTGGCCGACGATCACACGATTGTTCGGCAGGGTCTAAAGCTGATTCTGTCATCCCAGCCGGATCTGCAGGTAATTGGCGAAGCGGCAAACGGCCGCGAAACAGTCGAGCTGGCGCAAAGGCTGAAACCGGATGTAGTGCTGCTGGACGTGGCTATGCCGGAGCTAAATGGTATTGACGCCACGCGGCGCATGATGGAGACCAATCCGCGGCTTCGGATTCTGGTTCTGAGCATGCACAAGGAAGCGGTCTACGTGCGTGAGATTCTCAAAGCGGGCGCGCGCGGCTACCTCTTGAAGGACGTGATCGATACCGAACTCCTGAATGCGGTGCGCAGCGTCGCTCGCGGAGACGGATACATCAGCCCGGCGGTATCGGGTGCTCTGTTGAGCGACTACCGGCAGAACATCACCGATCCCGCAGACCTTCTCACCAAGCGCGAGCGAGAGGTGCTTCAATTGATCGCGGCAGGCAAAACGAACAAAGAGGTTGCCGCGCAACTGAACCTCAGCGTATATACCGTGGATTCGCATCGCGGCAAAATTATGGAAAAGCTGAATCTGCACAGCACCGGCGAACTGGTGAGATTTGCCATCAAGAATGGCCTGGGAGACTAGCCAAAGTTCGTCGCTGCCTCTCCCAGCAGGCCTCGCAGCGCGACTGAGCGCCAAAGATGACGCACACTGAGCGACAATCGAAACATGCAGGAACCGATCACGCGAGATCCTGAGGTGATGCACGGAACGCCCGTTTTTCGAGGCACGCGCGTCCCAGTGAAGACGATGTTCGAATATTTAGAGCACGGCGAATCTCTCGATGATTTTCTGGAAGGTTTCCCCACGGTCAGCCGCGAACTCGCCGTCCAAGTCCTTGAAGAGTCAAGGGAGCTTCGCCTGGCTCGAGTCTCGTGAAAATCCTGATTGACGAGTGTGTCGACCAAAGACTCCGCTTTCTGTTCTCTGGACACGACTGCGAGACGGCAGCGCATGCCAAAGTCTCAGGGTTAAAGAACGGTGCCTTGCTGGCCGCCGCGGAAGCGGCGGGCTTCAAAGTCATCATCACCACGGATCAGGAGATTCCATACCAGCAGAATTTGAGCCTCCGGAAGATCTCCATCATTGTTTTGTGTGCCCCAACAAACAGGCTTGGCGACCTTCGGCCCTTGATTCCGGCTGCGATTGAAGCACTGGATCAGGTAACGCCCGGCCAGGTCATTCGGATCGCCTGAAGTCGGCGCGACGCGAGTTGCCGGAATGGATTCAATCGCGCCCGCATGTGGCAGCCGCGCGGGTATTCGTGGCGCGGGCATTCTTGCCTGCCGTGCCGGCATTCGTGCCGGCACTGGCCGCGCTTCCGCGGCGGCCTTAAAATTCACCAGCGTGCCCGCCTTGCGCATTGCTCAAGAGCATGACTCACGCTGCCGCGAATTTGCGTTTTCTCAATTCATCAAATCCCACCGCGACGATGATCACGGCGCCAATAGTGACCTGCTGCCAGTAGGGATTAATGCCGAGCAGATCGCTGCCGTTCGAAAGAAGACCCATGATGAAAGCGCCAATCAGGGTGCCAATCACGCTTCCTGCTCCGCCCTGCAAACTGCCGCCCCCAATGACAACCGCGGCAATGGCCTGCAGTTCGTAGCCCAGCCCGGCGGTCGGTTGACCCGTCATCAGGCGTGAAGCTTCTACCATTCCGGCGAGACCTGCCAGCAAACCCGCAATCGCATAAACAGCGGTCAGGACATTTTTGATCGGAACACCGGAGTAGAAGGCGGCGCTTCGGTTGCTTCCGATAGCAAAGGCATATCGGCCGAGCTTCGTATTTTCCAGTAGAAAATGCATGGCGAGCGCGCAAATGGCCAGCACCCATAGCGAGAACGGGATGCCGAGCAAGTTGCCGTCGCCCAGAAACGAAAAGCTCGCCGGGATGTCATGAACGGGCAAACCTTTCGAAACCACCAGCGCGAACCCGCGATAAGCTCCGAGCGTACCGAGAGTGACGATAAACGGATCGATCTTCAAGCGCGTAATCATCAGCCCGTTTAGCAAACCGCATATAGTGCCGGCAAGAATGCCAACCAGGATTGCCAGAGGAATGGAAACCCCTGCTTTAATGGCCATCGTGCCGAACAGCCCGGCCACGGCCAGCATCGAGCCCACCGACAGATCGATTCCTCCGCTCACGATCACTAACGTCATGCCCAATGCCATGATGTTGATAACGGCAGTTTGACGTGCGACGCTTGCCAGATTGATGGCAGTGAGGAAGTGCGGTGTCGCGATGGTCAACGCGATACACAGCAAAACCAGCGTGAGAAACGGCAGCAGGCGCTGAATATTCCTCACGAGGCAATCTCCGCAACGGAAGTGGCGCCCGAAGGCGCGGCTAATTGCATGATCTCTTCCTGTGTTGTGCCGCGCGGCAGCGCTCCGCTAAGCCGGCCTTCCCGCATCACCAGAATCCGGTCGGCAACCTCGATCAGTTCGGGAAGCTCTGAGCTGACCATCAAAATCGCCGCGCCGCCCCGAGCAAGCTGGTCCATCTGTTCGAAGACATCCTGTTTCGCTCCGACGTCGATGCCGCGCGTTGGCTCATCGAACAGGAAGATGCGCGCGCCTCTCGCCATCCATTTGGCGATAACAATCTTCTGCTGAGTACCGCCACTCAGACGTCCGGCCAATTGCGCGGGAGAGTCGCATTTGATGCGCAGCCGCCTGCCGTATTCCTCCGCAAGTGAAGTCTCGCTGCGCTTGTTGAGAACACCCCAACGTGAATAACGCTCGAGATCGGGCATAGTGATGTTGTAGCTTATCGGCAACTTCAGGGCGAGTCCGTCTCGCTGGCGGTCTTCCGGGATCAACGCCAGGCCCGCCGCCGCTGCATCCCGCGGAGACGTAAATGAGACGCTCTTACCGCCGACTTCGACAGTCCCGCGCTCGGCACGATCAATCCCAAACAATATGCGGCATAGCTCGGTTCTTCCGGCGCCCATGAGTCCGGCCAAACCGACAATCTCGCCGGCGCGCAGCTCGAAGGAAATATCGCGCACGAAGCCGCGGCTGATTCCCGTCACCCGCAAGAGCATCTCGCCAGGGTCAACGGGTACGCGGCTATAAGTCGCGCTTAACGGACGTCCCACCATATGCTGAATCAATTGCTCGCGCGTCAGCCCGGCTAAAGGCCCGGTAAAGACCGTTGCGCCGTCGCGCAACACGGTCACGCGATCGCCTAAGGATCTCAGCTCTTCGAGGCGGTGGGTGATGTAGATGACGCCGACTTTGCGCTCGCGCAATTGCCGGACGATGCGAAAAACTTCGCGGGTTTCGGATTCAGAAAGCGAAGATGTAGGCTCGTCAAAAATGAGCAGGCTGGAACCGAGAGCGATCGCGCGGCAGATCTCGACGAGTTGCCGGCCCGCCGGACTCAGCGTCGCGACCAGCGCTTCCGCATCGAGTTTAAAGCCATTAGCGGCAATGAGCGATCGCGCGCGTTCGACGGCGACCGCCCGGCGTACCCATCCGAGCCTGGTCGTGACTTCACGGCCGAGAAAAATGTTCTCGGCAACCGACAGGTGCGGCGCCAGCAGCGACTCCTGGTGTACCATCGCAATTCCTTGCGACGCCGCCTCTGACGGCGTATGGAAGGAGACGGTCTGCCCGTGCCATCGCATCTCGCCGCCATCGCGCGTGTGCATGCCTGCCACGATACGCATCAGGGTCGACTTTCCTGCTCCGTTTTCGCCCATGAGCAGATGCACTTCGCCCTCGCGTACTTCGAGGTTGGCATCGCGAAGAGCGCGAATCCCACCGAAGTTCTTCTGGACACCGCGCAGTGTAAGCAGCAATTGAGAAGTTTATACCAGTACCGGCAGAATGAGGCTACTTGGAGGGCGAGAGTATTTCATCAAGAAGGTCTCTCGTGCCATTGACGCGCTCCAGCCTGGGGTAACGCAGGCCGCCATGATAATCCAACGTGATGGTCTGGTACCGCTCGTCGCGTTTAAACAGCAATTTCATCGCAGCCTTGTCCGTCTCGGCTTCTTTAATGGCCTCTTCCAATTTTTCCTTCGTGTAGGCAGCGCCATTTACTGCGGTGAGCTGCATATCCGGTGTTATGCCCGCTTTGAAGGCCGGGCTGTTCCACCAGACGTTATCGAGATCCCCGTTCGCCTTTATCGAGAATCCGGCCGAGGTAGAGTAATTCACCGCCATATCCGGCCTGTTTTCATGTTTCAGCCAGTCGGGAGGGGTATCGCTGTAACCCAATCGATAGCCGCCGCGCGTAATGCCGTCTTCCGGCGTATGCGGAGACAAGAGATCGACACGCTGGTGGAGAAACGTCGCCCAGTCATACGGTTGAACCGTGTTTAAAGCGGTAACTACATCATCGAAAGTGTAGGTTCGGGTAATATAGCTGCCGTTGTCGATTCCAAAGAAAAGCTTGGCAAAATCATCCAGCGACTTTTTATCGCCACTAAGCTCGCGAATCTTGGTGTCGGCATCGAGCCAGATCAACAGACCTTCCATGTAGTAATCCTCTGGCCGTTGCCAGCTTACCCAGGTCACCGGCGAGCGCTCCGAAATGATCGGTTGATTGGTCGTGTCGACTAAGGGCCGCCAGGTTCTGCCCGGGCTGGCATCGAAATTTGCTGCAATGCGAGCGATCAGATCGCGCGTTTGTTCCGGAGTGCGCATGCCGGAACGCGCCGTGAGCACGTAACCGAAGTATTGCGTCATGCCTTCGTAAACCCAAAGCAAGCCGTCTTGCATGGGAACGTTGAAATTGGGCGTCCATAAACCGGCTGGACGACGGAACTTTCCGTTCCACGAGTGGGTGTACTCATGCGCCAGAAGATCCCGGCCTGCTACGCCCGCTTGCCAGTCCGTGAAGTAATTCGATTTCTGGCCATCTTCGCTCGATTGATGGTGCTCGAGCCCGATCCCGCCCACGATTTCACTCAGCAGAAACAGGAAATCGTAATGATCGTAGTGCCGGGAGGCAAACAGCTTCGCCGCTTCGAGTACCATCTTGCGATGAACTTCCAGCTCTTGGGATGTGATCGCGAGGTTTGCAGCAGAATCTGCAAAAACGTCCAGGAAAACAGGATTAGCCGAATCGGTCGAGAGATCCACGCGCTTGAAATTGACACCGGCATACAGCGGCGAATCGATCAAAGTATTGAGGGTGGTTTCTTTGAAGTGAATCGCGCCGCCCTCATGCGAGCTTGTTTCGAGGGCCGTCGAGAATTTCCAGCCCGGCGGCAATTTCACGCTCGGGGCAATATGGATGCGGCGCGAAAAATATCCTGCCGGATAAAGCACCACCGTATTCCAGGCGAGATCGGCAATCTTAGAGGAAATGGAAATTCGCCCTTCTTTGGAACGCATGGGAGCCAGGTATTGGAACGCCACCTGGAGCGTGGTAACACCGGACGGAATCTCGATATGGAAGGCGTAGACGTCTACGGGATCTCGCACCCAGTCAACTCTTCTGCCATTTATGGTTGCCACCAGACCGGCAACCTTAGAGATGGGACCGGTCGGCGAGTGATTGCCCGGAATCCACTTCGGATACAGCAGGGTCAGAGGTCCGGCTTCTACCGGGATCGCCTCGTGAACCTCGACGATGCAATGCTCAACATCTGTCAAATCAACCGATAAACGAATTGTGCCAGGGTAGGGCACGTCCTGAGGCGCGGCTATCGGCGGAGGCAGAGGAACCGGTTGCGGGCCCGGTGAGCCCTGCGGATAAGCGCCAGAAATAGCGAGAAGAAACAGCGCCGGGATGCGCAAAAGGTCTTGTTGGAAACTCAATGATTCGAGTCTATCTCGCCTATTTCACTGTGATCGGTACAGAAGCTACATACTGATCCCACGCGAGCTGGAGCTTCACTTTGTTTCCACCCTCGCCGTACAACGTGTACTTGAGTGTTTCGGTCGGGGCCGAAGGCTTGCTCATCTCCATCTTGACGCGTCCGAGGTCCTGGTCCTTGTTATAGGTCAGTCCCCACTGGCCGGTCTGCTTGTTAATGATGAGCACCCAGTGATCCGGATCCGCCAAGGAAACATAGAGTGTGTAGTCGCCTTTGGGCACCGAAAGATCTCCGACTTCAAGGTCCGCATCAGTATGGAAGGCAGTGGCGGAATTCGCGCCCGCTCGCCATATCGGATAATTTGGATCGTGCGAGATGCGCCCGCCGTCTCCGAAAATCTTCCGCCCGTGCACGGAAGGCGCGTTGTAATCTATCGTGATCTTCTTTCCGTCTACCGTGACCGATGCCTGCGCCTTCGGACTATCGAGCCCATAAACGCAAGTGAACGAAAAAAGCAGCGCAGGTGCGAGTACCCATGCCGGTTTCATTTGTTAAGCCTCCCGTTCGCGGCGACGGCTTCGCCGTCTTGTACCGCATCCGTATCTTATTACGGATCGAAGCAGCTCAGCGCCCTCATTTCGGCGCGAATGACTGTTCTCTGCTTGCGAACCTCGGTCGTGCTTTCGCCTCTGCGTCGCGCTTTTCGGAAGGCGGCTTCTCTAGCCATCAGACACCTCTACCCACTTCGGACAGGCGAAGCCTCGGCCCCGTAGCTGTCGTGCCAGTTCCACCACTTGTAGGGCTCTGGAAGCGGCCGCCAAGTCTTACGGCTTGCGGCGGCCTTGCCCCGCACACTTCACACGAATGAGCTGTTTTCTCCGTTGTAAAACCCCTGCCGGAGCTCCTTCACGCTCAAATCCTTCTCCGTTTCCGGCACTCAGGATGACTGCGGTCGGAGCCGTTGGATCAGGTTGACGAACAACGCCGGTGCAGTCGGAACTGAGATCATAGAGGGCCGCGTAGTTGCGCCGGGCAAATGTGGCGCTGTAGTTAGCCCAATCATGAAAGAAAAGTTCCCGTTATCAGCGACCAAAATCCCAGCGGAGTCAAACGGGTATGCATCAAGAGACTGAAATCCGAGGGAGGGATCAAACCCAAATCCAAACGTTTGAAAAAGATATCTCCCTTGCAGTGTCGAGTTGTTACAGGAATCAGTGTGCCGGCCTCGTGAAACTCGAGTGACTCGCCTTTCTCCTCTAGCGGGTCTTGACCGCCGACGGAAAGCGCTTTGTCACCGTCCGCCGACACTGCCAGCTTTGTGGACCGTTGTTCGCATTTGCCACTTACACAGCGCGAGAGGTTAAGGGTGAGCAGGCAGTGCTCATTCGGATCGATTGTGTAGGTTGCGGAGAAGTTCTGGTCCGTTAGGTGGTTGTTCCCGGATAGCACCTCGCTTGCGCTGCCCACGCCTCCATTGCCCGTGCCTTGGATTTCTAATCTGCCAATTTTATAATTGCAGGCGAAAGGCAGGGTTCGGGAGTGCTGTATCCGGTACTTGGGTAGGGCCAGTGGTCGCTCCGTCGAATCACTTCAGAGATCTAGGTCCGGATAGGTTCGCCCAAATCCGTCGCATCTTCGAACTGCCAGCGAATTAAGCTTCGACGTGCGACCTTCTTACCTCGATAGCGCCTGTAGTTACGTTGTCAGCCTCCGAATATACGTAGAGCTTTTTCTTTACACTGCCTATAATAGCTTTCCATTCCTCTATCTACCATCTATCTATCTACTATCTTCACCTTGCGTATCATAGCCATCTTCCTCTATCTTTCTTTTTTTTTACTCTTTTTCTCTTTACCTCCTCTTTTCTCTCCTTTTTCTCTTCTTCTTTTTTTTTTTTTACCTTTCTTTTTTCTCTCTTTTTTTTCTATTATTCTCTTTTTTATTCCTTCCTTTCCTTCTTTCTCTTTACCCTTCATCTCTCTACCTTTTCCTACTTTTATCTCAGCGAGTTATTACCGTTTTGAGCCCCTCGGAACCATCTCGCTGGATTCGCCTGAATTCACACGCAGCGAAGAGACCGAATCCAGGGCGAAAGCCGCAAACGGCTCTGATCATCTCGCTGGGCTCCGAAAAAGTTCCACAATCGAGAGCGAAAGCAGTCACGCCTGAACAAATTTTTTGACCTGCGCAATTACAGTGCTTTAGCGTTCAGATCCATCCAGCGCCTCGCTCTCCAAACCGCGGAAATGCGCGTTATTCCAATGTTTCACGTGAAACATCTCCTTTTTTTCGCGGCGAAAATGCAGCGCGTGGCAACCGTTTCATTTGCGCTCAACAACAGCGTCGAAAAATTACTACCGCCGCCCGCCTTTTATAGACGGTAAAAACCCCCCTCAAAAGGAGCCAGCGATCAGAAAATTGTGGGTCCGTTTCCAGCTACCGGAACACGCGTTCCTATCTCGGATAAGGATGCCCGCGCAACGTGGTAAACGCCCGATAAATCTGTTCCGCCAGCATCGCGCGGGCGAGTTCGTGCGGGAAGGTCATGGGCGATAACGATAAGAGCAAATCTGCGCGCTTCTTCCACTCCGCAGGTAAGCCGTCATGGCCACCCACTAGGAAGAGCAGTTCCCGGCCGGTCTGTTCCTCCTCTGAAATCAGTCTGAGGAAATCAGCCGAAGAGCTGGCGCGCCCGGCCGGATCGAGCAATATCTTACGGGCAGTCGGATGACGCGCGAACGGGTCGAAGCGCCCCGGAACAATCTCGCGCATTTCGCACGAGGCATAGCGCGTCGAGCGCTTGATGAACTCCGCGGCCATCGCATTCGCATGAACATCGCGCGGCTTGCCAATGAAATAGAGGAACACCTTCATGCTTGCTCATATTATGGGCGTGTGAAAGAAAGTACGATGAGGAGAGGATTCGGCCAAGATGCTTCCCAGACTCGATGTCTTGTGGAAAGAAACGGCACTCACGGGGCGGACACTCCGCAAAGAGCGAAGCTTCACGATCGTCTCAGTGGCGTTGCTCGGTTTAGGCATCGGCCTGGCCTCGGCAGTTTTCACCTTGTTGTGGCAGGCAATCTACGCGCAGTTGCCAGTGCCGGAACCGGACCGGATCTTTTCCTTCAGCACAAACGTTACGCACATGGGCCGCTCCGAGAGCGACTCGATGGCATGGACCGTAAGCGCGCCGGCCTATAAATACATTTCGGAACATTTTAAGGTCGCTACCGGAACCATCGCGCGCCACGGCGAAATGGTAAACATGGAAACGCCCGGCGGCTCGCGGCACCTTCTGGCGGACTTCGTCTCCGGCAATTTCTTCGACGTGCTCGAGGTGAAGACGGTGATTGGGCGGCCGCTCGAACCGCGCAACGACACTTTTTCCGAAGATCGCTTCGCCACCGTGATCTCCTACGACTTCTGGCAGGAAGCTTATGGCGGCGAGCTATCCGCCTGGAACAGTGTCCTGCGAATCAATGGCGTGCCTTTTCGGATTACCGGCGTCGCGCCGCGAGGCTTTCACGGCTTGATTGCGGGGCAATCTCCCAAGCTGTATGTGCCGGTCGCTACATATGCAGATTTGAATCCGAACTGGCACGGATACCAGGATTGGGCGCTGCGCTGGTTGAATCCGTTTCTCCGTTTGCCTGCGGGCGTCGCTCCCCGCACAGCAGAGGCACAACTGCAGACCGTCTATCGCGCAGCAGTGCGGCAGGAGTTAAACAGCGAAGGCTATCAACCGGAAGACTACCTGAAAGAACTTTCGCACGAGCACGTTTCGCTGGCGCCGGCTTCCCAGGGCGACCATTCGCAATTAGATAACTGGGGCGAGCCGCTGCGTGTACTGCAATGGATGACGCTCGCGGTGTTATTACTCGCCGCGATTAACGTAGCTGGACTGATGCTGGTAAGAGCCGTAAAGCAGAAGCAGGAAATGCTGATCCGCTATGCAGTAGGGGCGACCCGCGCGGCAGTAATGAGATTGCATTTTCTCGAAACCCTCGGTTTGTCACTGCTGGGTGGATTGCTCGGGCTTTGGATCGCCCGCTGGGGAGCTCAGCTGCTTGTGTATCTGGCGCGCATGGATCGCGGCAATGCGTTCGTTTACCGGCCGCACGGCTGGACTCTTGCACTTCACTGGGTGGGTGCGCTGGCAACCGGTCTGCTCGTAGGCCTTCTGCCCGCCTGGCAGACAGCCCGAATCGATCTTGCCTCAGGACTGAACGAGGGCGCGCTCACGCACTCGGCCACTCGTTCCCAAGCCCTGGCAAGGAGATCGCTAGCGGCCGCGCAAATCGCGCTCTCGCTGGTGTTGGCCATCGCCGCCGGATTATTCGCCAAGGCGCTGCATAAGCTGGTCAGTGTTCCGGTCGGGTTCCGGCCTGAACATCTGACTGTCTTTTCGGTCGATGCAAAGCTGGCTCACTCGACCACGCAAGGCACGCAACTCCTGTGGGCAAATCTACAGCGGCGCATCCAGGAAGCCTCAGGCGTGCAGGCTGCGACCTATGGAACCGGAGGGCCGTTCCCGCAAGGCGAAGATGCAGCAGTGGTGATTCCCGGAGCATCGGCCGAAAATATACCGCGGCGCCGGAGCGGACTGCGAAGCATGATCGGTCCCGGCTACTTTAGTACGCTCGGCATTCCGATTCTGGCGGGCAGGGAGTTCGACGAACGCGATCGCGCGAACACGCCCGGAGTGATCATGGTCAACGAGACGCTCGCCCGCAAGCTGTTCGGCTCGAGCAACGCGGTCGGCCAGACGGTAACGATGTTCAACGGCCTCGATCCGAACTGGCTGGCGACAGTGGTCGGTGTCGTCGCCGACCATCACCAATCCTGGCGAAGAGCAAACGCGTCTCTGGTCTACACGCCCGCGTTGCAGGCGACGCGAGCGGCCGCAATGACTTACTATGTGCGAACGAAAGCAGCAGCGCTGCCGGAGCAAACGATTCGCGATATTGTCCGGCGCGAAGCGCCGTCGATTTCGCCATATGATATCGCCACCATGCAGACGCGCATGGCTGAATTTGCGGCCGGGGACCGGGCGATGGCCATTCTGGTCAGTACGTTCGCGCTCCTCGCCCTCGCGATCGCCGTGGTCGGCATCTATGGCGTAGTCGCCTACGGAGCTTCCTTGCGGACCATAGAGTTCGGCATACGGGTGTCCGTGGGAGCCCAGCCGCCAGACATCCTTTGGTTGGTACTGCGGGAAGCACTGCTGATTTTGTCGGCCGGGATCGTCATGGCAGCGCCGTTGAGCTACTTCGCTTTGTCCGTTGTCCGGCGCCAGCTTCAGGGAATCTCAGTTTTTGAACCCTTGATTTACTCCTCGGCGATTCTATTGCTCGGCGCCTGCGCTCTGATAGCATCCTTCGTGCCAGCCCGGAAAGCTACCAATCTGAGCGTTCATGGAGCGTTGAGATACCAATAAAGCTCCATAAGTACCAGCTTGCAAAGGACATAGCGACACGTTATTGTTTTAGATGCGCCGCTTTTTCGCGCCCGAAGGAGGGGAATAGCCATGGCTGCAACAGTTTGGAAGGGTTATATCACTTTCGGCCTGATCACGATTCCGGTGCGGCTGTTTGCCGCCGCGCGTACCGAGCGGGTCAGTTTCAACCAGATCCATGGTGTTTGCGGAAGCCGCATCAAGCAGCAGACCGTCTGCCCGCGTTGCGATCGGGTGGTGGAGCGCAGCGAGCTGCAAAAGGGCTTCGAGGTCGAGAAAGATCGCTACGTCATCGTGAATGATGAAGACATCAAGAGCGTCGCCCCGGCCTCTAGTGACAACATGGAAATCCTCGAGTTCGTCAAGGCGGAAGGCATCGACCCGATTTACTTTGACGCTTCGTATTTTATGGTTCCCGAGGATGCCGGCAAGAAGGCCTACCACCTGTTGCTCGAGACTATGAAGAAGTCCGGCTATAGCGCGATCGCGAAAATCGCGATGCATCAGCGTGAATTCACGGTCGTCATCCGGCCGCACGCCGACGGGTTACTGCTCCACACCATGTTCTATCCCGAAGAAGTACGGGAAGTACCGGAATTCCGGCGCGATACCAGCGTTACTGTAAAACCTCAGGAAGTGGATCTGGCGGAACGCCTTGTCGAAGGACTGGCGACGGATTTCGATCCGTCCAAATATCACGACGAGTACCAGGGGCGACTCAAGCAGATGATCGAGGCCAAGCGCGAGGGCCAAGAAATTCACGAGGAGGCTCCTAAGCGGCGGGCTCCAGTGATCGACCTGATGCAGGCCCTGCAGAAGAGCCTGGGCGAACTGCCGAGGAAGCCCGCCTCCAAGGCTTCTGAAAGCCAGCCCAGCGAACAGGAAGAAGAGGCTCCGAAACAGGCACAGCCGAAACGCAGGCGGGTAGCTCACGGCTGACCGTGAGCGACACCGCTCTCGATCCTGAGCAACCGACACTGGCGCGCCGCATCGGCGCATTCGACGCCACCATGCTGGTCATGGGCGGTATTATCGGCTCCGGAATCTTCGTCAACCCCTACGTCGTCGCGCGGCAGGTTCATACCAGCTTTCTAATCATCGGCGCATGGGTCGTCGGCGGGTTGACGGCGCTGGCGGGAGCGTTCATCTACGCCGAATTGGCGGTGTTGAGACCGAATATCGGCGGTCAATATGCTTACCTCCGCGACGCGTATCATCCGGCGGTAGCATTTCTTTACGGGTGGGCGCTGCTACTGGTAATGCAGACGGGCGGGATGGCGGCGGTCGCGGTCACGTTTGCGCGCTATTTCCGCGAAATCGCGCGAACAAATCTTTCAGAAAGCCTGATAGCGGTTCTGGCCTTGGCTCTCTTATCGGTCATTAACTGCTTCGGAGTGCGCCTGGGAAGCGCGGTCCAAAGCACTCTGATGCTGCTTAAGATTGCCGCGATCGCCTTTCTGCTAGTGGCCGGTTTCGCCGCTGCAAAGGCAGTTCCCATCCCCGCAGCACCGGCGGAACATGCGCATCCGGCATCGCTTTTGTCCTCGTTTGGAGCCGCTACCGTACCGGTCCTGTTCGCTTATGGCGGCTGGCAAACATCCAGCTTCATGACCGGTGAGATGCGCGATCCGAAACGCGACCTGGCGCGCGCGCTGCTGTTCGGCGTCGCCGGGAGTCATGGCCATTTACCTCGGCGTCAATATCGTGTGTTTGCGGATGCTCGGGCCTGCCGGATTAGCTGCCACAACCGCACCCGCGTTTACCGTGATGCAGCGAGCGCTCGGCGCGTACGGCGCACTATTCATGGCGCTTGCGATCAGCGTATCCACCTTAGGGTTCTTGAGCCAAGGTATGTTGACCGCTCCGCGCGTTTATTTCGCAATGGCTCGCGACAAGCTCTTTTTTCGCTCCCTCGCGTGGCTCCCGCGAAATACACGCGTCCCGGTCGCCGCTATCATCCTGCAAGGCGTGCTGGCGGCGATTATTGCAGTCTCCGGACAATATGAGCAGATCCTGAACTACGTCGTCTCGATCGATTTCATCTTCTTCGGCCTCACTGGTCTTTCTCTCTTCATCTTTCGCCGTCACATGAATGTCTCTGAGCATCACCGCACACCCGGGCATCCGTTCACCACCATCTTCTTCGTCGCGGCCTGCTGGCTCGTGGTGCTTGCGACGTTCTATCACTATCCGGCAAACAGCTCCGTCGGACTCGGCCTGGTCTTGCTGGGAGTTCCCGTCTATTTCTACTGGAGCAGGAGACAAAGCTTTGCAAAGCAATAAGCGAACGATGGGCTCCGCTTACATGGAATGGGTCAAAACGCAGACCGGCGCCAAGTTCAACCTGGCCAATAGCGGCGTCAAGAATTTTCCGCTCTCTGGTTTACGCGTCGATGTGAACGCACTCACCTTAAGCGGTCCCGGCGCCTATGGCTACGCGCCACTGAAGAAAGCGATCGCGGCAAAGTGCGATGTCTCGGAAGAGTGCGTCGTCACTGCGCAAGGTACCTCGATGGCGAATTACCTCGCGATGGCGGCGATTCTCGAACCCGGTGACGACGTCCTGATGGAATATCCCTCTTATCCTCTGCTCTGGGAGGCAGCGCAACAACTCAGCAGCAATGTCATCTTTTTCGAGCGGCGAGCCGACCGGAAATTCGCGCTCGATCCTGAGAGCCATTGAAAGACTCCTGACACCAAAGACGCGGCTGATCGTTATCACGAACCTGCATAACCCGACCTGCGCTCGTACTTCAAACGAAATACTTCGGGAAGTAGGGTATCTGGCCCGCAAAGCTCATGCGCGCGTGTTGGTCGATGAGGTCTATCTGGATGTGCTGTTCGAAGACGCGCCCCCGAGCAGCTTCCAGCTCGGCCCCGAGTTCGTCATAACAAACAGCCTTACGAAGGTCTATGGCTTGAGCGGGTTGCGTTGCGGATGGATTCTAGCCGAACCAGACCTGGCGAATCGAATGTACCGGCTGAACGACCTGTTTGGCGTCAACAATCCGTATCTGACCGATCAGATCAGTTGCCTGGCCTTTGAACAGTTAACTTACATCGCGCAGTGGTCACGTGAATTGCTCGACCGGAATCGCGCTCTTGCGAACGAATTTCTACGGTCGAATCCGTCGCTCAAATGCGATCCTCTGAAAGCGGGAACGGTCCTGTTTCCCGGAATCGATTATCCGGTGGACAACTTTTGCACCCTGCTGCGGGAGCGGTATGAAACGGTAGTCACGCCAGGCAAGTTCTTCGGCGCACCTGAGCATATTCGAATCGGTATCGGCGGAGAAACGGGCATTCTCGCGGAAGGGCTGAACCGGATTCAGCAAGCTCTTAACGAATTCAAAGACACGAATCACTAACCACTCCTATGCTTGGGCAAGCCAGTCGTACTGCGCTGCCGTGAGCGGCACAACCGAGAGCCGCCCTTGTGTCACCAGCGGCGAATCGGCAAAGAGTTTGTGAGCTTTGATCGAAGCCAGGGTCCTCGGCTCCTTCAGACGTTTGCCCGCTTTGATCCTCACCTCAGGAACTTTTGGATCGCCTATATGCACACTGGTGACGGTTGCGGTTCCAACCGCTTGCCGCTCGTCACCCGTGTGATAGATCACCAGCTTTTCGCCGGCCTTCATTTCGCGCAGGTGCTTGACCGCAACCGGATTCGTCACTCCATCCCACAGAGTTTCCTTATCGCGTTCGAGATCTGAGAAGGAGTAAACGCCAGGCTCGGTCTTCAACAAGTAGGAGGGCATCGAACCATTATGCGCCCGCCCAAAAACGAAGAAAGCGGCTCGAGGTTTGTACCTCGGCCGCTGTTTCTATTCCGCGAAATAGTCTTTAGTGATGGCCGCCGCCCCCGCCGCTTCCGCCACCCGTACCTCCGCCGTGAGATGCGCTTCCCATACTGGATGCTGAGGGTGCTGCGGAGAATCCGGAGGAGTGCCCTCCTCCCGCTGTAACCGCTGCCGGAACTGGCTGCGCCACTGCTGAAGCTAGCCCTGCCGGCCGGAACGACTGCCCCACTGGAAGTCCGGAAGCCCGTCGACGAGAACGAGTGAAGAGACTGTGCTCTGGCCGCCTGACTCGCCATCGGAGAAGTGATGTGGCTTCCAACCGCAGGTGGATGCGCTGCATTCACCGGAACTGCTGCGACCTTTCCACCCGTCGTGCTGGTGGCCGTTGTCGGAAGTTGTCCCCTGCGCGTCCAGCCGCCCCCTCCGCCACCGTATATCGGGGCGTACATTACGGGCGCGTAACCGACCCACATAGGGCTATAAAAGCCGTATCCAAACGGACTATAAAACGCTCCCGATCCCGGCAACCATGCCCAGCTGTTAAATCCCGAGTTCCAGAACCAGCCCGGATTGGAAAAACCGCTGAATCCGTAGCCGCCCCAAACCCCTCCGTAGCTCGAAGCGTTTACGTCCTGTGCCGCCTGATAGCTGGAAGCGGCATTGTATTCCGACCGCACATTGCTCCAGGCGTAAAGTTCATCTTCCGCTTTCGGATCGAACTTCTTCGTCTTCAGTCCTGTATCCGCCAGAAGCACCTCATGTCCCTTGCCGATTTCAGTCTTCCGATCACCGTTCATGACATTGAGTTTTCCTTCAAGCACAGATACCGTGGCGGAATCGCCAGCCGTGAACTTGTATAAACCGTTGCGATCGATCAGAACCGAACTGCCATGATCGAGCACCGTGACCTGGCTGTCCTTCACGATGTCGTCGGCTTCGACCATCATCTCGCCCACTTTCAGCTCGAGCTGAGTGTCGGTCAGCGAGGGTGAGACCATTCGCACTCCGCTGTTTTGGCCGAGCCTCAGAAAAACTCCCGGGCTCAACAGCACTTCGGCTTTGCCAATGTCAGTCGAGATCGTCTCGTTGGCATTTACGAAGGTCGCCTTCAGTTTTTGCGGCGAGATCGGGACACCATCCAGATAGACATTTCCCTCGATGTAATTAACAACTCCCGGTTTCGCCGAGATGGTGTAGGTCTGCGGCATCGCACAAACGGCAGTAACAAAGAGCCCGGTAAGGACCTTTATCCCCGTCGGCCACATGCGTTTCATATGAGCAACTCCTTATCCCCTACTTCCGACGTACCCGGTATCTGAAGAATGTCAGGTACAAGCTTACTTGCTTCTCGTGGCTCCATTGTACGCCTTTTTTATTGGGCAGTATCGGCTATCTAACGGCGGGAGTTGTAAAAAATTCGTGCGATACAATTGCCCGCACGGAGCTACCCGTTGACACTCAGAGCCATCGACTATGTCAGTCTGATCATTTACTTCGCCTTTGTTCTAGGTATCGGTTGGCTAGCGAAGCGCAAAATATCGACGAGCGAGGACTTCCTGACCTCCGGTCACTCAGTCCCGGTTTGGATCACCAGCCTCGCCTTCATCGCCGCCAACCTGGGAGCGCAGGAAATGATCGGCATGTGCGCCTCCGGAGCGAAATACGGCATCATGACGGCCCAGTTTTACTGGCTGGGGGCTGTGCCCGCCATGCTCTTCGTCGGCCTGTTTATGATGCCCTTCTACTACGGCAGCCGGGCGCGTAGCGTCCCGGAGTACCTCAAGCTTCGTTTCGACGAAAAAACCCGCGGGCTCAACGCCATCACCTTCGCGGTCATGACCATTTTCTCCTCGGGGATCAGCATGTACGCCCTTGGCCTCCTCTTCGAACTGGTTCTCGGATGGAGCTTTACGAATTCCGTGCTCCTCTCGGCGGCTATCGTCTTGATCTACACTCTGCTTGGCGGCCTCACCAGCGCGATCTATAACGAAGTCGTGCAGTTCTTCCTGATTGTGCTCGGCTTCGCGCCGCTCTCCATCTTGGCGATCCAGAAAGCCGGCGGCTGGCCCGGCCTGAAGGCCCACCTCCAGCCCGTCATGCTTCATACCTGGCGCTATTCGGTTCACGCCAACGAAAATCCTATGGGCATCAGCTTGTTTGTCCTGGTCGCGGGACTGGGCTTCGTCCTTTCTTTCGGCTACTGGTGCACTAACTTCCTGGTAATTCAGCGCGCCATGGCCGCCGAGACCATACACGGTGCCCGCCAGACGCCCCTCGTCGCAGCATTTCCAAAGATTTTTATGCCCTTCGTGGTCATTTTCCCCGGCGTAGCGGCGGTAGCGCTGATGAGTATGTCCAGCGGCTACACAATTCCGTTGAAAGCCACGGGCGGCTACAACTACGACCTCGTGCTCACCACTTTGATGGCGAAGTTTTATCCGGCCGGCATGCTCGGGATTGGCCTCACGGCGCTGATGGCGTCTTTTATGTCAGGCATGGCCGGCAACGTAACAGCCTTCAATACTGTTTTCACCTATGACATCTACCAGAGCTACATCAAACGTAGCGCCCCGGACAGCCATTATCTCTGGGTAGGCAGAGTAACCACCGTAGCAGGCGTCGCCCTCTCCATCGCGTGCGCCTATCTGGCAACCGCATTCAACAACATCATGGATTTCCTGCAGCTTGTATTCGCCTTCGTGAATGCGCCGCTGTTTGCGACTTTCCTTCTCGGAATGTTTTGGAAACGAACCACTAGCAACGGCGCGTTCTGGGGCCTGCTCACCGGGTTGATTGGAGGTGGCCTGACTTTGGGTCTGACGGTTGCCGAAGGCAAGGGCGGATGGATTGATCCGCTCTATCAGTTTTCGTCAACTATGGCCCAGAATTTCTGGATTGCCATTATTTCCTGGTGCTCCTGCCTGATCGTAACTGTTGTCGTGACGCTCTTTACCCAACCCAAACCGGAAAGCGAGCTGCACAATCTGGTCTATGGCGTGACCGATATCCCGCACGAAGGCGGCGTTGTCTGGTATAAGCGGCCCGGTCCGCTCGCGATCGCCGTGATCGTGGTGCTGGTGATTGTCAATCTGATCTATTGGTAAAAACATGAACGACCTGCGCCGTCCGACCGGTTATCTCTTTTCTCTCCTGGGATTGATTCTGCTAGTCTACGGCCTCGCCAGCCCGGAAGTTCGAGCGCCGCTCGACGCTCAAATCAACGTCAACCTCTGGTGCGGCCTGACCATACTCGTCTTCGGAGGGATTCTGCTTTGGCTCTCGTTCCGGGCGAAATCGTAAAACTGTTCGAAGAGCGTTTCGGAACCGGTTCGATACCGGAGATTTACCGTGCCCCAGGCAGAGTAAATCTCATCGGAGAGCACACCGATTACAATCTGGGCTTCGTCTTTCCAATCGCCCTCCAAATGGCTTGCTATGTTGCCATCGCACCGGCGAAGCATGGCAACTTGCGGGTGTACTCGCGGGATGTCGCGGCTGAGCATTCTCTGCCCATTCACCACATTGGCGAGGCGAAACCAACCGGAACCTGGAGCGACTACGTGATTGGCGTGGCACGCGAACTGGTTCGCGACGCGGTACCGCTGCACTCTTGCGATCTATACGTCGCCAGCGAGGTTCCAGCCGGCTCGGGTCTCAGCTCGTCGGCCGCGATCGAAATCGCCACTGCCGTGGCCCTTCTCGGCTCTCGAAATTTGGAAAAACTCGAACTCGCGAAGCTTGGCCAGCGCGCGGAATCGCAATTTGCCGGGATGCCTTGCGGCATCATGGACCAGTACGCATCAGTATTTGGGCGCGAAGGCGCCGCCATCCAGCTCGATTGCCGCAGCCTCACCCACAAATATGTAGAGCTTCCCCAAACGGTCGAAATCGTCGCCGTCAATTCCCTGGTAAAGCACGAGCTTGGCACATCGGCTTACCGCCATCGCGTTGCGGAATGCCGGGAAGCTGTCGAGATTGTGCAGCGCACTCATCCCGAGGTACAAAGTCTGCGCGACGTGACGCCCGAGATGTTCGAAGAGGTGAAAGACGCCCTGCCGGACATCCCGCGCCGGCGCGCCCGCCATGTCATCTCCGATTCCCAGCGCGTTCTGCAGTTAGGGGACGCAGCCCGAGCGCATGACCTGATAGCCATGGGCAAGCTCTTTCTCGCCTCTCATCGCAGCATGAAAGAAGACTACGAGATCACCTCCCCGGAAATCGATTTCCTGGTGGAAAAGGCGATCGAACTTCCCGGCGTCTACGGCGCGCGCATGACGGGTGGCGGTTTCGGCGGATGCACAGTCAACCTGGTCGCTCCCGAATCGGTCGAGCAGTTTCGCAACGAGCTGAGCGCAGCCTACGAGGAGCGATTTGGTATTCAACCCGCTTTCTATAACTGCCAACCCGCATCCGGCGCAGGCCCTATTTAACGCTATTCTTGTAGCTTAGGAGTTTCATCCATGAATCAATACCAACAGCCGGCCTCCGCGTGGGACAAACTCACCAGTTCGACCGCCCTTACGGCCCAAGGCGCTTCGGTTATCAAACAAACCTATATCCTGTTTGGTCTTAGCGTCTTTTGTGCACTGGCCGGAGGATATATCGGGGCGACCTCGGAAACTCTGGCACGCTTCTTCTCCGGATGGCTCGGCTGGATCGCGGCTATTGTTCTGCTGAACGTGGTTCCCTATATCGCGATGGCGGCAAGGCACAACCCTGTGCTGGGCGTCAGCGCTCTGGCCGGTGATGGATTCCTGGCTGGTATTGCGATGTCACCGCTGCTTTGGGTAGCGCGTACTGTCGCTCCGGTATTGATTCTGGTCGCCCTGGCAATCACAGCCTTCGTATTCATTGGGGTCACTTTGTATGTCATGGCTTCGGGACGAACGTTTTCGGCGCCGCGCGGCTTGATGACTGGGCTCTTCTTCTCGGTCATCGGAGCAATGATCCTCAACGGCTTTCTCCATATCGGCGCCATCGGAGTCCTGATCGCTATCGCCATCGGCGCTATCGGCGTATTCACACTGGTTTATTCCACCAGTACCGTGTTGCGCTCGCCTATGGCCGACAGCCCCATTCCTGGCGCGCTCATGCTGTTCGCGGGAGTGTTTAATGTTTTCGTAGCGGCGCTTAGTATTTTGTTGCGGCTGCTAAACGGCGGGAGACGCTAGCCTCCGATCGATACATCGGCCGCTGCGGCGGAACAAAACTCGACCGGCTGATCTCGTGCCCTGCCCACTTCTGCCAGATGGTCGTCCGGATCGCGGTCTCCAACGCTTCATCCTCGCCTTTCAACAGTGGCTTGATGTCTGTTTCTTCGCGCGCGAACAAGCAGTAGCGCAGCTTGCCGTCCGACGTGAGGCGCAGTCTCATCCTTAAACGGCCCGTTTATTAGATCGTAGCGGGCCGCGATTCGGTTCGGTTACGGATTTTCAGAAGATGATCGCCAAGTGAACCTATTTACATCGCGACCAACCTGATCAATAATAGAGCCCCGACCTGCTCAGGCGGAGGGAAGTCACCATGGAGCTGACCTTGAAGGCGGCCCGCGAAGCTGTATGCCTTTCTGTTTTTCTGTTGTGCTGGGGTACTGCCGGCGCAGCAGGTTCGCCGCCCGAGCCAAATCTCACGCTTGGAAGCAATTCGCTCGCGGTAGGGCATGACTCAGGCACCGGCACTATCGTCATCGGCGCAACCAGCGGATGGACCGCTTCCACCACCGCCCCCTGGCTCCATATCTCAACGGCGGCTGGCACCGGCAGCGCGTTGTTCGAGTTTACCTATGACACCAATTCCGGAGCGACGCGGACCGAAACGATCAGCTTTAACGACGGCGCGGCCGCGCTGACTGTAACGCAGGCGGCGGGGAGTTATGTGGCAACAACGGAAGTGACCACGCTTGCGTCATCAGCGTTGAGCGCTCCGGCAGCGGACGCGGCCGGCAACGTGTACTTCACGGAGAGCGACACACTCCAGAAATGGACGGCGGACGGGCAGGTGAACACGCTGATCTCTTTCGGCTTGACCGTTCCGCCCGAGGGCGTGGCAGTCGACCGCCTCGGCAATGTCTACTTCCCCGACGTTTCCAACGGCGCGATTAAGAAGTGGATAGCCGGGACGAGGCAGGTCGTAACCCTGGCCTCCGGTCTCAACGGTCCGTCGTATGTCGCGTTGGACGCAGCCGGCAATGTGTACTTCTCTGACACATTCAACAAGGCCATCAGGAAGTGGACAGCAGCTACAGGGGAGGTGACCACTTTGGTGTCTTCGGGCCTCAGTCAGCCAATCGGGGTTGCGGTGGATGCAGCCGGCAACGTGTATATCGCCGATATCGGCACCGGTCTGATCAAGAAATGGACGGCGGCAACCGGCCAGATCACTACGCTGTTGTCCTCGTCCTCGGGTCTGACTTTGACTACTCCGGGGAACCTGGCGGTGGACAAGGCGGGCAATCTATACATGATCGACTTCTACGGGGGCCTCAATGCGGTTAAGGAATGGATGGCGGCAACCGGCCAGATAACGACCTTGATGGAGGGCACACCGGAATTTCACCCCTACGGCCTGGCGGTGGACCCAGCCGGCAAGCTGTTTGTTACCTACAACGGACCTAACATCCTTGGCTTCATAGAACCACAAGTCAGCGCGATCTTGGGGACAACGGTATCGACCCCCTCGAACGCTGTTGGCGTCGCGGTGGACGGGCTCGGCAACGTGTTCTTTACGAATACGACTACAAACCGCATTAGGGGAACATCACCCCTGCGGTTCTACAAATGGGCAGCGGGAACAGGCCAGTTCACGCAATCTTTGTTCTAGAAAACAACTTCGGTTACGACCCGACGAGCGCGGTGGCAGTGGACCGGGAGGAGAATTTGTATATCGGTTTCAGTGATAATGAAGTCCATGGAATGGACCCAAGGACGGGCAGCCATTTAATCGAAATCGCCCCACCCACTGGTGTAGCCTTATTCCCGCCGAATCCTAGTGGCGTCGCAGTAGATGCCAGTGGCAACGTGTATTTCGAGACAAACAACGGTACTGAGGAAATCCAGAAATGGACGGCTGCTACGGGAGAGACCTCCACGCTGGCCTCCTCTCGCCCGTTTACACCGGAAGGCTTGGCGCTGGATGCGGCGGGCAACGTCTACGTCGCCGATACCTTCGGCGAAAACGCAATTCGAAAATGGACTGCCCGGACAGGACAACTGACCACGCTCCTCTCCGCTCCCGTGGTGAACTTTCCGAATGCCGTAGCGGTGGATGGAAGTGGCGATGTGTACTTCGACAAAAACGACCTGATCGAGAAATGGAACGCGGCAAGCGGAGCGGTCTCTATAGTGGCAGCACCCATCTTTACCCAGGTATCCTCTCCGTACTCCCCGGATGGAGTGTCGGGCGCGCTGAGCCTCGCGGAAGACGCGATCGGCAATTTGTACCTTGCGAACCGTTCGGCGATACAGAAGATCACCAGAGCGTTTGTAGATCCGGAGACAATCGCTGAACCGCTCAATGCCGGCTCAGATCAGTTGTCTCAGGTTTTACCTGCCGGCACCCCGCTTGATGCTCTCAGCGATCAACCCTGGCTCACTATCACGAGCCAGGATGACGGCGTCGTCAAATTCTCCTTCACGGCTACGACTACACCGCGAACGGCTCACATCCGCCTTCTTGGGCAAACGATACAAGTGACGCAATCCAACAACAAGGTGCCCACGGTCGTCTCCTGGTCGGTACAATGGGGATCGGAGACTTACTCGCTGACCGGGTCGACCAGGAACCGGCTCCCGTGGCAGATCGACAGCATTCGCGTGGTATTTTCAGAGCCTATCGCATCCGGCGATATCGGCAGCCTGGGCGGGGTGACTGCGACTTCATTAGACGGCCTCGGCGCCAATACACTCACCTGGACTATTGAGCCCGTTTCGCTGGGTTCTTTCCACGCTCGCCCTGGCCACGAGCGGACCAAATGCGTTGAGAGATGCCGCCGGCAATCCGCTCGCAGGGTAATTCCACTCAGAGGCTCAAGGTGCTTTGGGGTGATTACAATGACGATGGCATAGTGAACGCAGCCGACGTTGCGGGGGTGAACTTCATCACGCAGTTTGCTTATAACCCTTTCGCCGACATGAACGGTGACGGCATAGTAGACGCCTCTGACGTTCAGATTGTTCGTACCCAGATCGGGCAGACCTTACCATGACAAGACACTACCGGCCGTTTTCTAAGTTGCTTCTGGCAGCAGCCTGCTTTGTTGGGACGGTGCAAGCCGACCTCATCGTCTCAGCGCCCACTGTGTTGGCGTCACCCGGCTCTTCCGGAAGATTCAATATCCTGCTGACCAATACGGGCACTCCAATAGGTGTCGGCGCCTTCAGCTTCGATATTTCGACTGTCAGCCCGGGTGTCGACTTCACAGACGCCAGCACGAATACCGCTGGCGCACCGTACATCTTCGCCGGGAATTCGTTTGCGGAAATCAATGGGCTTCCCCTGGCCACCACAACCGGAGAGGAATTGATCGCTTCAGACGCTGCGAACAGCGGAGGCGTCAGCCTTTACGGAACAGCCTACTCGCTCGGTGAGGTGTCGTACTCTATCGCCCCCTCAGCCACTCTCCCGGTTGCGATCACGTTCTCGATTACGGGAACTACTTTGTCAGATCCCACTGGCTTTCTTTATCCCGTCACAACGGTAGCGGGTCAGCTCACAAGCGTCGTACCTGAACCCTCTCGTCTCGGGCTGTTTGCCGCCTGCCTGGCGTCGCTTGTTTTGCTCATTTCGCGTCGCGGCCCACGTTCCACCGAGTAACTGCTGCATTGCCTCCGGCGCGATCGCCTGCGTCTGCTGACTCAGCCTCCGATCGAGTACATCGGCCGCTGCGGCGGAACAAAACTCGACCGGCTGATCTCGTGCCCTGCCCACTTCTGCCAGATGGTCGTCCGGATCGCGGCCTCCAACGGTTCATCCTCGCCTTTCAACAGTGGCTTGATGTCTGTTTCTTCGCGCGCGAACAAGCAGTAGCGCAGCTTGCCGTCCGACGTGAGGCGCAGCCGGTTGCAATTCATGCAGAAAGGCCGGCTTACCGATGCGATGAACCCGATACGATCTCCGTTCGAGAAGCGATACTCAGTTGCCGGAGCGCTGGGATCGGCCTCCGGCATTGCTGTTAGGGGGCCGAACTCCTGGCTGAGCCGCTCAACCATCTCATCGGCCGTCAGCACCTGATCGAGAGACCAGATCTGCTGCGCGTCGAGCGGCATAAACTCGACAAATCGAACCTCCATACCGCGCTCGCGGGCGAAACGAACCAGTGGAATCAAATCGGGTTCGGATACGCCTTTGATTGCCACCGCGTTGAGCTTGATGGACCGGAACCCGGCCGCAGCAGCCGCGTCCAGTCCATCTAAAACTCGCGCAAGATCATCTCTCCTGGTCAGCTTCTGGAAACGTGCGCGGTCCAGCGTGTCCAGATGAACGTTCAGGCGCCTTAGCCCCGCCTCGAAGAGCGGTCGCGCATATCTCGCCAGCAGAACCGCATTCGTAGTCAGCGCCAGATCCTCGATTCCCTCCAGCTCGCTCAATCCGGCCACCAGCTCCGGCAGTCTGGGACGCAGCAATGGCTCGCCGCCGGTCAGGCGAAGCTTCCGAAAGCCAAGCGAGACGGCCAATTCCGCGAACCGAATGATCTGCCGGAACGTAAGCAGCTGGGAAACCGGTTCGAACACGCCGCCCGTCTCGGGCATGCAATAGAAGCAGCGAATATTGCAACGGTCCGTTACGCTGATCCGCAAATCCGAGTGGATGCGACCGAACGTATCTGTCACCGGTCCGCTTGACGGAAACGTAAGCGGGAGCGGAGGCGGCGCAATCTGGATTAACTGGCTCACTAGTTAACAGCTAACATCCGCTCGATCGGCAGACGCGCCCGCTCGATAAGTTCTTCCGGTAATTCGATTCGGGGTTCGAGAGTCTCGAGGCAATCGCGAACTTTCTCCAGCGTGTTCATCTTCATGTACGGGCACTCACTGCAATTGCAGTTTTCGTTGGCTACGAAATAGAATTTCTTGCCGGGACTGAGTTTTTCGAGCGAGTACCTCACACCGCTCTCCGTCATCACAATGAACTCGTCCGCGCTCTGCGCCGTACACCAATCGATGATGGCCGAGGTGGAACCGATAAAATCTGCCATGCGAAGCACGTCGCCCGGGCACTCCGGGTGAGCCGCCACCAGCGCATTGGGATGCTCGGCTCGCGCGCTTACCAGGCGGCGCGCAGGGAAAGTAGCATGCACGATGCACGCTCCCTGCCAGATCTGCATATTCTTGCGCCGGGTCTGCGTCTTGACATAGTTGCCCAGGTTGATGTCCGGCAGAAACAAAACCGGCGTTTCGGCCGGAATGGAATTGACGATCGCGACAGCATTGCGCGAGGTGCACAGAATATCGCTCTCCGCTTTCACTTGCACCGATGTATTGATATAACTGACGACAACGTGATCCGGGTGTTTGCGCCGGAAAGCTCGCACACTTTCTGCCGGGCAGCTATCCACCAGGCTGCAGCCCGCATGTATGTCGGGCAGAACGACTGTGCGCTGCGGATTAAGAACTTTAGCAGTTTCCGCCATGAACTTAACGCCGCAGAACGCAATCACGTCGCCATCGAACTTCTGCGCCACACGGGCGAGTTCCAGGCTATCTCCAATGTGATCGGCAACTTCCTGAATCTCCGCATCCTGGTAGTGATGGGCCAGGATGGTAGCTCGCCGCAGCGCTTTTAATTCGGCGATCTCTTCAGCAATACTAGGGGAGGCGATCATCTTTGTAATCTTCGGCTCGCCGAGAGGCGCGGCCTCGTCCTTAAATGGAAACGGCCCGCTTACTTAGATGGTAGCGGGCCGCGATTCGGTTCGGGTAGGGAGATTAGAACGTCAGCTTGAGGGCCAGCTGCATCGAACGCGGATTGCTCGAAAAGGCCTGGCTCCACTGCTGAAAAATCGAGCTTTGAGGCTCAATCGTGTGTAGCGCAAGAGTTCCTCCAGGGGTGCCAAACGCGTATGCCCGCTCGCTGTTCCGAGTGAGCACCGCCGGACTGGACGGCGCGCCACGGACATTGAGGTATCCGCCCGGGTGTACTGCGGGTGATTGAAGATGTTGCTGGCACGAACCGAGAACTCGAGCCTGAAGCGCTCAGTCAGGGTGAACCGTTTCAATAGTGAGATCGATGTCGTCGATCGGGTTCAGTTCAGTAGAGCTGCGCCCTCCGTTGGGCAGGGTACCCTTAGGAGCCTGGACAAACGCTTGCACTGGGGTCGTCGGCCAGGTAGGCTACTGTCTGGCCTGCGCTATTCGCCAGCGGCGTCGCGTCGTGCCCGACTTGGCGCTGCCGGACGGATTGATGATCACACGGTCGGTAGCATTGTCGCCGTTGAGATTCGAATCAGTGCCGCTCTGAGGTGTTACGTGTTGGCCCGATTGGTAGGTATATACAGGCGCGATCTCCCAGTTTCCGATCAGATTTTTCATAAACCAATTGCGATTCTTAAAATATGGAACGTCATAGATCATCTGCATGATGACGCGATTGCGATAATCGAGTATTGACGACGCACGCTCAATCCGAAGATCCTGAAAATCCATGGGCCGGCGCGGAGCCAATACAGTGGAATTCAGGGCAGCCGTGGAATCATCAATGTTGTGGCTCCAGGTGTACGATCCTTGAAATTGCAGGCCGTTGGAAAAACGCCGGCTCAATTGGTTGGACCATCCATGATAAATGGAATTACCCTGCGGCATGAAGGCAGTGATTGGGCTGACAAAGCCTGCGTTGGCGTAAGCGGGTACGATGTTGCCGCCGTTGTCAAAAGCGTCTGAAGTGCCGACAAATTGCTCGGTAGGGAATCCAAGGTGGCCTGACTCGGTGCGCTAAAGTACACGGGCAAAGCGTTAGACGCATTTACTACGGTTGGTATTAAGCCGTGTTTGGATGGGGAAGAACAGGCCTCGCGTTCCGACATACCGGGACTCGAAGATATAATTGCTGCCAAACTGGTGCTGGATACCGAAGTTCCAGTTGTATGCTTCAGGGCGTTTCTGGTTCGGGATAAAGCCTGACGTGGCAGTCCGGGCGTCCGTACCCTCGGGAATCGCGACCGCGGCGTTTGCAGGAATCCCTCCTCCAGCGAGGAAACCGGTCGCATCCACGCCGGCTACATCAACTGTGGTGCTGAGTTGCGGAGGCAAGCTCAGCGTTCCCAGATTGTCGTAAAGCACGTCATAGGTGAGCCCGAATCCGGCTCGAATCGAGGTTTTGCCGCTTGTGCCGGGCGAATACGCGACGCCGACGCGAGGCATGAAATTCGTTGTCTGCGCGGTAGGTTGTTGAATACGATCAGGCCGGGAGCACTGGCGCTTGCGTTTAAGGCTTGTGTATTTTGGCCGGTCGGGATCGTTAAATACTCATATCGCAATCCTAAATTGACTGTCAAGTTCGGCCTGATCTTCCAGTTGTCATTTGCGTAGAACCCCAGCAGTTGCTGATTTTGATAGTAGCCATTATTGCCCAGTGAGCGTTCCGCAAAATCGGGATTGTTGTCGTACAGATAGTCGGTAAGGAAGCTCCATTCGTAGTCGCCCCGCGAACGCTGGGTGAACTTTGTAGGCGAGATGGCGCTCCAGCCATCGAAGCCGAACTTGAAGCTGTGGTTTCCTTTGGTCCACGTTACGTTATCTGTCAACTGATACAGGTTCTGAATCGTGTATTGCGGCGCATTTGGGTCAGGACCGTAGGCGGAGTTCACTTCGTCCACAACGATGTTCGGAAACTGATCCAGCCCGGGAAACGATTGATTTCCATGGTGGGAAACTGCTGATTCAAGCGGTTGTATCCAAACCGAAACTCGTTGATGAGCGTAGGTGTAAACGTGTGATATTCCGACAAAGTTGCAATATAAGCATTAGTCGGATGGATACCGAAAAATACGGCCGGAAATCCGGCAGTATCGATGGTTCCGTCGCGATTTAGTATGAACCGCCCGCGGACCGAATCCTTATCCGGATATGTTGTAATCAACCGACCCGACGCCGATTTCAGCATTCTGATAACTGGGCAGAGCGACGAGACCAATCCCGACGGAATGGTGATCGCCGCCGGTCGCGCCCGGCGCGAATACGCCTGTTGCAGGCTCTGATTGCTGCCCGGGCCGGGAGCAACCACGACTGGAAGACCATTCGGCAACGTGGCGGTATCTACTGCGGTGCTCGCGCTCCCTAGGTATTTCTGAAATTCGTGCGAGATTCGTCTGACTGATGCCCGGCAGCGCGCTCAAAGTGGCGTAATCCGCCGCCGTTGGAGCATAGTAACCCGTTGAGATTCACACCGCCGGTTGGGGCTGTATTCGTAATCGCCGAAAAAGAATAGCTTATTGCGCTTGATCGGACCACCGAAATTGCCTCCGAAGCGATTGCTATCAAAACGCGGGTGCAGAGGATTGCCCAAAACGAAGTTCAGGTTGTCGGCGGCGTCGAGATTGCGATTCTGGAAATATTCGTAAGCCGTGCCGTGAAACTCGTTTGTCCCGCTCTTTACCACTTGATTAAACTGGCCGCCGGAGGAGTGGCCGAAGTCGGGAGAAAACTGATTCTGCAGGACGCTGAACTCGGATACGGCATCGTTGGGAACGGTGACAACGGGCCCGGTCACACTCAAAGCGTTGTTGTCGATTCCTTCGATGGTGAAGCTGTTATTGGTCGGGCGCTGGCCGCCTACCGAGGGTCCTGTGCCCATATCCTAAGCCCGCCGCTGGTCGTGACACCCGCGTTCAACAGCGATAGATTGATAACGCCCGCTCCCGCTGCCTGCCGCTCGCCGACGGAAGATCAGCCAACTGTTTGGCTGATAAGTTGTCTGAATTTGCGCCGTCGTCGTGTCGATGGCAGCCGACGCCGCTGACACTTCGACGGTTGTCGCGGCCTGGCCCATCGTTAGCGTAGCGTTCGTCGTAACGGTCTGGTTGAGTTCCACCGTCACGCCGTTCACTTCGGCTTTGTTGAACCCGCCGGCAGTGACCGTGATGTTATAGGTACCGATCGGAAGATTCTCGAATCGATAGCCTCCCGACGAAGTAGTCGTAGTCGCGTTTTCTATATTTGTGGCAACGTCTCTGGCAACCACCGTTGCTCCGGGAACCGTGGCACCCGACTGGTCGTAAACCGTCCCGGTGATGTTTCCGCTTGTAAGTTGGGAAAATGCTGGCGCGCTTAAAAACAGCAGCGCACAAAGAACAGCCAACTGATACTTCAAAATCTTCATTTAATTACCCCTTGCTGGTACTGCTGATGGCGAAAACCGGAAAGTGTTCGCCTGGATACAACCCTAGTGTCTTTAGAGTGTCTTCGGTGCTTAACGCAATTAAAAGACCAATGACACAGCGATTGTAACCCTCTGAAACCGGAGAGCTATGCCGCGCTCTAATAATAGAAGAGTATTGATTCTCGGATACACTCCCAAGTGGGTCTTCCAATATCGGAAGTCTGCCATCTGCTAAAAAGGCGGCAGCACTCCGTTTAATTGAAAGCATACAATTCCACCCCAGAAACCGGCCGCTAGATTGAGAGTATCAATTTACAGAGCAGAAATAGATGAATTAGAGCAGAACAGGCCAGGCTTGGTGTCTCGCTCGTTCGCCTTCACGGCCTCTGCATGGAACCCGCTGAGCGCCCGGCGGCTTGCGCGGCTCGGAACTCCTGAGCAGCCTTGTCGCTCTTGCCTTCTTGCTGGAAGATCTTGCCTAATGCGTCGTGAGCTTCGGCCGAGTTCGGGTCGGCTCGTAGCGCCGACTGCAGGTGGTGTTCTGCGCCGGCCCAGTTCTGCTCCAGCGCCGCCAAGATGCCGAGGTTGTAATGCGCCGTGTAACTGTTCGGATCAATCGAGAGAAGCCGGTTCAAATAGGCGGCCGCTTGCGGATAGTCCCTCTTTTGAATATAGATTTCCGCAAGCGCTTCGTCGGCCCGTGTATACCACGGCTCGAGCGCTAAGGCGGCCTTGAACTGCGGGACGGCATCATCCAACTGCCCCAGCCGGAACTGACAAAAACCGAGCTCGAAATGAGGTTGTGCATCAGAAGGAGCGTGCTGGATCGCAGCCTTGAATTCACGAGCCGCGCCTGCGTAATCGCCGGCTCGCTGTTGGTTCAAGCCCAGGCTGACGCGTATATCCGGCAGGTCGGGCAATTTGTCGCGCAGGCTCTGGAGCAGAGCGTCGGATTCAGACAGCTTGCCTGCGGAAGAAAGATCCAGCGCGCGTAAATATTGTTCAAAGTCTCCGATTCGATCCTTTGGATCGATGTGTGAACCGGCGGCGATGGGCTTCGTCGAGCCGCTTAAGTATCCGAGCGATCGCAACACCGCGATGGTGTCAGGCCGGGGCGAGCCAGAGTTGCTGGACCGGACGGCAGGAGCGGTGGCACGCAGCGCCGCCATCCGCTGGGCCAATGCCGCCGCCCTCGCGCGTTGCTGGTCGTAGAGATTTCGAGTTTCATTTGAGTCGTTGGCGAGATCGTACAATTCCGGCTGCGGAGATTCGATGTATTTGTAGCGGCCCACGCGCAAGCCACGCAGCGTGGCGCAACCGAAATGGTTTCGTGCATAAAGACTTTCAAAATAGATGTCCCGATCCTGACCGGCCGAAAGCAGACTGCGGCCCCGCATCTCGGCCGGACGCGGAATGGCCACCGCATCCAGGATCGTCGGCGCGACATCGAGTAGACTCGCGGGCTCGTCAATTCGCTCGCGCATAGCGCGGGCGAAGCCGGATGGCCAATGAATGATAAGCGGCACGCGCAGAGTGCTCTGGTAAATGAAATAACCGTGCGTGCTCTCCCTGTGTTCTCCGAGACCTTCGCCGTGGTCGGAAGTAAAGACGATCAGGGCTTTGTCCAGCAGCTTCCGGCGGTTCAGGGCCGCCAGGAAATCGCCGAGAACCCGATCCTCGTAGGCGAGCTCCGCCGTATATCCGGTTTCGCCGCGGCGCAATTTCGGATCCTGCGGGAGGTCGTAAGGCAGATGCAGGTCATACAAATGCAGGAAAAGAAAGAAGGGGGTATCGGAGTTGTGTTCCAGCCAGCGCAAAGCGGCCTCAGTGACCTGGGCGCCAGGACGCTTCCGCTCGACCGGAGCGGTCGGTTTCGTTATGGATATCGATGGGGCCGTCGTAGACGTCGAAGCCCCGGTTTAACCCAAAGCGCCGGTCCAAAACGAAGCTCGCCACGAAGGCGCCTGTCCTGTATCCCGCACTCTTCAGGAGAGTGGCCAACGTGATTGCTGTGGAGTTCAGCGGTACGCCATTATCCTCTACGCCGTTCACGAACGGATAGGTGGAAGTGAACAGCGCTACGTGAGATGGGAGCGTCAAGGGAAACGCGCTGCTGACTTGCGAGAACAAAGTCCCGTGTTTTGCCAGCGCGTCGATGTGGGGGGTAGGCGGTCTGCCCGCTTCGTAACAGCTGAGGTGATCGGCCCGCAGCGTATCAACCGAGATGAGAATGACCGGCGTGGAGCGCTGTGCCTGGCCCAGTTGCAAAAAGAGCACAGCTAGAAACAACAGCCTCAAACGGGCCATGTGTATGAACTTAACACGCAACCAGCCTAAGGCTGACGTCGCTCAGAACGTGATTCTGGCACCCAATTGCAACCGCCGCGAGGGCGCGTAAGCATCTGTAACTGTCCCCGGCCAGGATTTGCGCCTTGCCGAATTGGGCGCTGTTCAAATCGGTCTGGATTCCATCGAAGTTCGGATGATTGTCCAGGTTGAGCGCTTCGAAGCGAAGCTGCAGCTTCACCGATTCCGCGAGCCGGATGTTCTTCATGAGCGCCGCATCCAAACCATTGAACCAGGGGCCGCGGAACAAGTTCCGTCCCAGCGTGCCATAGCGGACGCCATAGCCCGGTGGATTGACGAACAAGCTGTTCGGAGTCGTCACGCCATAGGTGGCATTGCAGTCAGCGATGTTGGTCGATTTCGCGCCCGGGAAGCCGCAGCCGATCAGGTTATTGTCTTTGAAAATTCCGTCCGCCGGGCTGGCATTCGAGTAGGCGGCCTGAGCGCTCGACCCGATGAAGTCCGGGTGATCGTTGTTTACACCGTCGAGATTGTAATCTCCGCCGATATTCTCGAGGAATCCGTTGGGATCCGTTGCGTCGCCTCTAACCCGGGGACGGCTGATATAGAGGTCAATCGGATGGCCGGAATAGCCCTGGTAGAAAGCGGAAACGCTGCCAGCCGCCCAGAACGCGCCCGACGAACCCTTGCTGGTTCTTGAAGAACGGCAGCTCATAGGTGAATATCGCCTTAAAGCCTTCTGGTGATCGAAGGACGCCGGGCCATACTCGAGACCCGGGAGGTTGTTGCTGATGAAGTAATACGGCGGCTGTATTGGCCGGTGGTCGTCGATCCCGCGAACAGATCCGAGCCTGTCGTCCATCAATTTCGACCAGGCGAAGCTGAACTGGAACTGCAGGCCGTTGCTCATGCGCTTCTGCACTTCCGTGACCAGCGCGTTGTAATTGGAGGTCAGATTGTTGGCGCGATAATTGAAACCCGTATACAGCGGATTCGGCCTGGTGTCTGCCGTGCTGAGGGTCGGGTTGTAAGCCGAGCCGTCATAACGGTTCAGGTTCATCAACTGCGACAAATGCCGCCCGAGCGAGCCCTGGTAATTGACCCGGAGGAGGAAGTCGTTCCAGAACTGCCGCTCGACGCCCAGATAGAAGCTTTGGACCGACTGGTCTTTCATGTGAACGTCCATCGTGCGCACCGACGTACGCGGCAGCTGGCTCACGCCGGGTGTATAGCCAACGATCGACGGTTTGACCGTGTATAGGACCAAATCGCCGGCAGTAGCGTCGTGATCGAGCAGCGCGTAGAAGGGCGGGTTCCATGCGCCATTCGACCAGACGTTGTCGAAGAGCCGGTCATAGGAAATGGCGAAGCCGCCGCGAATGGCCATCTTGCCGTCGCCAAAAACATCGTAGGCAAAGCCGGCGCGCGGGCCAAAGTCCTTGTTCGGCGTGGTCCACATGCTGTTTACCGGCCCGACCTGCCACTGGGCAATCTGCGACGGAGCAAATCCAGGGGCAACAACGAATTGCGAAATCTTGTTGTTCGCTTCCGTAGGCGCGCCATAACGTTCCCAGCGGAGGCCTAGATTCAAGGTTAGCCGCGGCGATATCTTCCAGTCATCGTTCACAAAGACGTTGGAATCCTTCATGATGTAGTGACGATACGCCTCGCCCGCTCCCCCCGTTCTCGGATCGATCGAAACCTCCGAGTAATACGGAAAATCGTTCTGGAAGTTGCTGTCAGGCTGGTTCGCTGAGGTTGGTGATGGTGCCATTGGGGCCGACAGCGCCACGCTTGGCGGGCGTGGCGCCGAGCGTGTTGGAGAATTCGTACTGTCCGGGGCTGCCCAGATCCCAGTTGCGGTACAGGATGCCGTATTGAAAACCGCCGCCGAATTTGAACGAGTGCTTGCCCTTGGTCCAGGTCAGGTTGTCTTGAAACTGCCAGCGGTCCTGGGTGAAGCCCTGCACCAGGTCGCCCTCATAGACGCCAAATCCCCAAGTTTTGGTATTCTGGCCGGTAACGCCATCATAGTTTGCGAGATCGACGAGGATCTCCCCGTTCGCCGATTGGCCGTTTCCTGCCTGGAGCACCGAGTAATGGCGGTTATGAGCGATCGTCAGCTCATTCAATAGGTTGGCGCTGAAGAGGTGAGTTTCATCCAGCGACAAATTGTGATAGTGCTCGTTATCGACGCAGGGGTATAGGGGTACTGCTCGTGGGATAGCCGCCGCCCAGCGAGTCGGTGTTGTTGTACCTCTGTATATTGAGGTTGAAACTGAGCCGGTCCTTGGCGCTGAAATTATGATCGATCCTCCCGGAGTATGTGTTCTGACCGGTAAGAATGGGATCGTAGAGATTGACGCAACCCATATGACCAATCGGCATCCGGAGCATTCACGGCCTCGGCAGGGCAAAGGGCGCGTGGAGGTCAGCGGGTTATAGGTCTTTAGATAGTACTGAGCGTTCGGACCGGCACTGGCCGTGATGGCAGCCAGTTCGCTCGGCGTCGGAACCACCTGGTTGACGGTAGTTCCCTGGCGCAGGTCGAGACGGTCGTACGTAAACATAAAGAACGTTTTGTTCCTGATGATGGGGCCATCGACCTCGCCGCCAAACTGGTTGCGGATGTACTTCGGGTTGGGATTGCCGGCCCGATTATCGAAAAACGTGGAAGCGTTGAAGTCGGTGTTGCGATTGAACTCGTAGGCCACTCCGTGGAAGCGGTTCGTGCCTGATTTCTGAATGGCGCTGACCAGCGCGCCGGCTGCATGGCCATATTGCGCGCTCATGTTGTTGGCGAGAACGGTGAACTCGTTCACGGATTCAAGCGGCGGCGTAACGTTAAAAGAGCCTTCGCTGAAGTTGTCGTTATTGTCGGAGCCGTTCAACATATTGGTCGTCCCCGACTCGCGGACTCCGCCTGCCGCCGCCATAAAATTCATGCCCTGCGTGACTGCAGGAGCAGCGAAGGCAAGGTTAAAGACATCGCGCGTCAGCAGCGGCAGAGTTGTGATCGTCGTTTGGTTGACCGTGGTTGCGAGATCGGAGGTCGCGGTCTGGACGAGCGTCGCCGCTTCTTCCACCTGCAGGGTCGTGACCGATGACGCTACTGCGAGAGTCACATTCACCGGGACTTCCTGGCTCGGATCGACTTTGACGTCCTTGACCTGCTTTTCGGCGAAGCCACCGGCTTTTACGTCCACCAGGTACATCCCGGGAGGTACGAGCGCGAACCGGTATTGTCCATCGGAGCCGCTCTTTCCATTCTGGGCAATGTTCGTGCCGACGTTGGTCAGTGTGACATCCGCATTGGGAACCACTGCCCCGCTGGTGTCGAAAATCGTACCGGTAACTACGCCTTGAACGGTTTGCGTTTCGCTGAAGCGCGCTCCCGCGAGCAACAGAAACGCGACTGCTAATGTTCCAGTCACGCTCTTCATCTCATCCCCCTCTTGCTGGACCGAACCAAGACCAAGTCGCCAGCGTGCGTATTTTGGGTCAATGCTACTGCGGAGTTTTCTGAATGTCAATAAAATTCAATGGTATGCAGCGTTAGAACTGCGTTAGACGGTACCAAAGAAGGGCATAGGGTCCTGGGCATGGGTTTGTTTCTGGCTTGGCCTATTGGCAAGGCGGGGTTCGGGGCGCCAAGGCCAAGGCGCGTGGCGCAGCAAAGGCAAAGACAGCCATGACCGCCTACGGGGCTCGTCGTGCAAGAAAAAGCCGGGCGTGGAAGCCCGGCTTTCGAATGGCAGGAAAAATCGATCTTTTATCTGGCGGCTAAGAGCGCTCGCAGGTGGCGGGCTCGCTCAGGAGATCGCAATTGCCGCAGAGCTTTCGCTTCGATCTGCCGGATCCGCTCGCGAGTTACATCGAACTCCTGGCCAATTTCCTCGAGCGTGTGCTCACGCTCGCAACCGATACCGAAGCGCAGCCGGATTACCTTCTCTTCCTTCGGAGAAAGCGTCTTCAGGATATTGGCTGTCTCGTCCCGTACACTCGAGTCGATCACAGCATCGACCGGCGAACCCACCCAGCGATCCTCGATCAGATCGCCCAGCGCCGATTCCCCGTCACGGCCCACCGGGGTCTCCAAAGAAACCGGATCGCGCGAGATGGTCTTCAGCTTCTGCACTTTTTCGACCGGAATATCCATCCGGCGGCTGATCTCTTCGTTTGTCGGAACGCGTCCCAGTTCCTTCTCGAGCTCGCGGGTGGCTCGCAGAAACTTATTCATGCTTTCGTTCATGTGAACGGGGATGCGGATCGTGCGCGATTGGTCTGCAATCGCCCGGGTGATAGCTTGCCGGATCCACCACGTCGCGTACGTAGAAAACTTATATCCGCGGCGGTACTCGAACTTGTCCGCCGCGCGCATCAGGCCGATATTGCCCTCTTGGATCAGATCGAGCAGGTGAAGCCCACGATTGACGTATTTCTTGGCGACCGAAACCACCAGCCGCAGGTTGGCCTCGACTAGATCTTTCTTCGCTCTTTCAGCTTCGATTTCCCCATGCCGGATGACCGAAAGGCTGTGCCGCAGGTCCGGAAGACTGGCCCCCGCTTCGGCTTCTCTCTTTTTCAGATCCCGCTTCAGCTCTTTGACCCGCAGTTGCGCGGATGCCGAAGTCCGCCCCTCCAGCTTTCTTAGCTCGTTATCGAGGAGCGCCATCTCATCGGCGTTCGCCTCGATGGTCCGGACAAACTCCTTCCAGCGCGCCAGATTGAAGGGAATCCGGCGGAACGCTCGCGAAAGTTCTACTTTGGCCCGCACCACTTTGCCGGCCCACTTCTTGCGAAGCTTTTTGTTGATAGACGGAATGCTCGCGTGCTTCTCGGTGGTTTGTTGTAGCTTCTTGTCGACAGCCAGATAAGCAAAGAAAAGCTCGCTGATGTCGCTCCGGCGCTTGATATCCGCCGGGCTGCCCTCCTCGATATCGGAAGGACCGAAATCGACATAGCTGTCCACGTCCTCGGAGCCTTTGCGAATCAGCTCGGCAAACTCATAAACCACCGTTTGAATGAGCGGCGACCGGCTGATCGCTTTCTGCATGCGCAGCTTACCGCGCTCCATTTTGCGCGCTAAATTGACTTCGCCTTCGCGCGTCAGTAGCGGAACCGAACCCATCTCGCGCAGGTAGACACGGACCGGGTCGTCCGTGTAAATTGACTCTTCTACCTGCTGAGCGCCGTGGAATTCCTCATCCTGTACTTCTTCAGGATGGAAAAAGTTCGACTCTTCGTCGAACGGGAGCGCTAACGGCTCACGTCCATCGGCTAAATACTGATCCTCAAATTGATCCACTTACCTAATCACCTCTACTTGGCTCCGCTCCTTAAAGCTTCTTTCTTCCAATCTTCTTTCTTCCAATAATGTCTGCGGGTATCCTTCTAAATACCGGCTAAATACCTGGCGCCGCATTGGCCCTCAACCTGTTCGGAAACCTCCACTTTGCCGGACCCTTACATACAATTAGACTGAGTCCCGGGCGCGATGGGATACAAGCGTAAACTAGATAATCTTTGTGCGCCACAATTGTAGCCGATCCCAGGTCAAAAGTTAAGACTTTTGTTAGGGAGATGTTCACCAAAGTGCTTGGTTACACAAAAGTTATCGCTCGGCGGCCCCTCCCCGCGCTCATTTCGACCGGCCAGTCCCTCTCTATTTAGACTTTCCGTTGGAGCATAACGTTTTTCAGCTCCCCGAGAAATTCCTCAAGATCCTGAAAATCCCTGTAAACCGAGGCAAAACGAACGTAGGCGATCTTGTCAAGGGAATGCAGTCTCTCCATTAGACGCTCTCCGATCACCGTTGTGGAAAGTTCCCGATCGGGACTTTCGAGAACCTCCGATTCGATCTCATTGACGAGTCCGGCCAGGGTGCCCATACTCACCGGCCGTTTCTCACACGCCCGGAGTAGTCCGTTTAGCACCTTTTGACGATCGAAGCTCTCCCGCCTGCCGTCTTTTTTGATGACCATGGAGGGCACTTCGTCGCAATGCTCGTAAGTGGTAAATCGCCTTTCGCACGCCAGACACTCCCGCCGCCTCCGGATGGAGTCGCCTTCCTTACTTTCTCTGGAGTCGATCACTTTGTCTTCGCGGTGGCCGCAATATGGGCAAGTCATAGCAAACTCTGCTCGGCTGTTTGAATTTACAACAATTTGGGGCAGGCTGAAATCCTCGGACCAAGGTTTCGAGAGGCGGACGGCAATTGAACTTCCAGCCCTGCCGTTGCGTAAAACAGGGTACAAGCCGATGCGGATTCGACTCGTCAGCGTATAAAGTTTCCCCGCACGGCTTGCCGAAGAAGAATCGATGTCAGCCGCTGCGATAACGCCTATTTCGATAAACTTGAAGGTTCCCTTCGGGAAAACCGTCTCAACCACGCCGTGGTGTGGGGGAACTCCGGCGTGGGCGAAGGCGAAGCGACCATTGGATGCTGAATCAATTCTGATTTCGCGGTGCCTGGCTGGGGAGCAGGGCGCATGGGAGGAGCTTGTTCAATCTCACACCAAACGCGTCTACGCCATCTGTTATCGGTTCACCAACAGTGACATAGAGGCCCAGGATCTCACGCAGGAAGTTTTCTTGCGAATTTTCCGCACTCTCGGCAGCTTCCGTGCAGGCGAGGGCTCGTTCACAGTGTGGCTCACTCGCCTCACTCGAAACCTTCTCATTGACCATTATCGCCGTACTAAACAGGAGCGCGTGACCGATGCCATCGAAGAGAAGCTCAGCGTGCTCGAAGAAAAAACCGCCCAGCACGCCCGTACTGACGGCATGCTGGCTGGCCGCGAGGCCGGTGAGCTGCTGCAGAATGCTCTGCAGAAGTTATCCCCCGAATTGAGAGAAGCCGTAATCTTACGCGATTTACAGGAAATGGAATATCGCGAAATTGCTCATGTCCTGAACGTTCCGGAAGGAACGGTGAAATCCCGGCTGAACCGGGGCCGCGCCGAACTCGCCCGGGTTTTGCGCCGCAATAAGGTGACCGTATAGGGCTTGCCCCGATTGTTATGAATTGCGCGGACTTTGAAAGCATCCTGGCCGACTACCTCGACGGCATCCTTTCCGATGCCGGACGAGTGTCCGTCGAGGAGCACCTCTCCGCGTGCGCTGCCTGCCGGGAGTTCTTGGCTGATGTGAGCGGTGGACTGACTCTTTTGAAACAAACTCAAGCGGTCGAAGCGCCCAGCCAGCTTATTACTCGCATCGCTTATTTGGCGCCCAGGGGCCGCTCCCGTGACCCTTTTGAGAGCCCGGGCCTTCTCAACCGCTTCGTCAACAAGTGGGTCCGTCCCGCGCTCCAGCCGAGACTTGCCATGAGCATGGCGATGACGATCCTGTCCTTTGCCATGCTCGAACGCTGCACCGGAGTTCAGGTGCAGCGGATTCGTCCGGCCGATCTGAGCCCGGTTCGTGTTTGGAGCGGCCTCGAGGACAAGGCCCTGCGCGTGCGGGATCAGGCAGTGAAGTATTACGACAATCTGCGTATCGTTTACGAAGTCGAGAGCCATCTCAAAGATCTTCAGGAAGCGCAGAACAGCGCGCCGCCCGCGCGAACATCTCGAAAATCTTCTTCCAATCCGAACGGTAACGGCTCCAGCCGCCCGTCCCATGAGGGGGCTAAACAATGAATTGCTATCTCCATACAGAAACACCCGCTACCGCGTTTTGCCGCACTTGCGGCAGGTCGCTTTGCGCATCGTGCCAGAGGCCGGCGGAAGGAACGATCTTCTGCCAGGATCATGTGCCCGTTTCGGCTTACTCTGCCGCTCCGCCGGACCCGGCGAATCCATATTTCCAGCAAGGAGCAATTCCGCCTGTCGCCCCCGTGCACACTTCCCCCCCGCTGGCCTTCATCCTGGGATTCATTCCTGGCGTCGGAGCTATCTACAACGGCCAATATCTAAAAGGTTTGGTACACGCGCTCATCTTCGGGCTCTTAATCACGATCATCGACAATACTCGCGGATCGGCCGAACCCTTGGTGGCGATTCTTATGGCCGCCTTCGTTTTTTACATGCCCTTCGAAGCCTTTCACACCGCCAAGCAACGGGAGATAGGGGCGCCGATTGACGAATGGTCGAGCATTCTGCCCAGGAGCCGCCACTTCGGCCGGGCGCCAGTTGGCCCTATCGTGCTGATCGCGATTGGAGTTCTCTATCTGCTCAATTCGCTCGATTTGCTTGATTTCAGTCAGATCGGCCGCTTTTGGCCCGTCATTTTGATCGTGGTGGGGGCCTACATGCTCTACTCCCGCGTTTCTTCGCCGAATGTGGTCCCTCCTCCGAATGGCCAGCCGTATCCTCCGTATACCGGTCCCGCATCTGGTCCGCCTGCTGGCGACGCAATGGGCACACGGCATGAATAACCGCGGCGCCATGTTTGCGCAAGCCGCGCGCGGCCCGGTGCTCTTGATCACTGTCGGCGTACTTTTCGCCCTCGAACAGGCCGGCATGCTGCCGTTTTCCCGAAGTTGGCCGCTGCTGATTATCGTGGTCGGCGTGATGAAACTGATCGAGCGCCTTTTGCTCGGCCCCCAGCCTTATCCTCCCCAGCCGCCTGGATACCCCGCGCCGCAATCGCCCGGCTATCCGCCTAGACCGCCAGCAGGATCACCACCCCCCGGAGGAGCCTTCTGATGAGACCCCGCGGCTCGATCACTGGCCCCTTGATCATCATCCTGCTCGGAGTCGTGTTTCTGCTGCATGCCATCTCGCCCGATTTTCCGTTGATCGATTGGATTGCTACCTACTGGCCCTATCTGCTGATCCTTTGGGGCTCAATCGCCCTCCTCGAAGTGACGTTCCGTACCTTGGCTCGGCGGCCGGTCCCGTATAACGGCATCTCCGGCGGGGGCTGGTTCGTCGTTGTCCTGATTTGCCTCGTCGGCTTCACCTTTTTCCAATTTCGGCGCCACTCCGATAGCTGGTGGCAAAACACCGATTTTTGGGGCCGTGGCTTTGACAACGCTTTCGGTGACGAGCATGAATACTCCGTCAACGTCATGCAGAAGAACGTGGGCGCCGCTCCGCGCGTCGTGATCGAAAATTTCCGCGGCGATGTCAAAGTTTCGGGTGTCGACGGCACAGCTCTCACCGTGTCCGGCCACAAAACAGTGCGCGCGCTCAAGGACACGCTTGCCGATCAGACCGATGCTGCCACGCCGGTAGACGTGGCCATGAATGGCAATACCGTCGTGATCCGTTGCAATCAGAACCACGCCCTCTATCGCACCTCGGTTACAACCAACCTCGACCTTTCCGTTCCAAAAGGTGCCAGCATCGAAATCAACGGCTCTTCCGGCGATATGGATATTGCTTCCATCGGCGGCGATCTCTCGCTGCACAGCGGTAACGCGGGCATGCGGCTGCAGGACATCGGCGGCAACGTGAATGTCGAAACTCGTCGCAGCGATCTCATCCGTTGCACGAACGTGAAAGGAAATATCGACGTCCGGGGGCATGGCTCCGACGTGGAATTGAATCGCGTCGCGGGCCAGGTTGTCATTAACGGAGAATATACCGGCACGCTGTCTCTGCGCGGCCTCGACAAGCTGCTTCGCCTGCAAAACATGCACACCAACCTCCAGGTGGATCGCATTCCCGGCGAAATTCGCCTGGATCGCGGCAGTCTGACTATCCAGAACGCAGTCGGCCCCTTGCGAGTGAACGCTCATTCCACCGACGTCAGCCTGGAAGGCGCCTCAGATGCGATCGAAATTTCGGTGGACCGCGGAGACCTCGACCTCAAACCCGCTAAGCTTCCCCTCGGCAAAATCACCGCGCACACCGGCTCCGGTAACATCGATCTCGCGCTCCCTCTCGCCGCCAGCTTCGCCTTGACCGCAACCACCGATAGCGGCCAGGTGGAAAACGACTTTGGTGACAACCTCAAGGAGCAGACCTCCGGACGGGGCGCCCGCCTCGAAGGCTCAGCCGGCTCCGGACCAGCCGTCGATCTGGTAACCGGCCGCGGCACTATCACCGTTCGCAAAGCCTCTGAATCAGCGCAGACCGCCGTCGCGTCCATCCAGTAAACTTCCGTCAAGCACCACCGGTCGGGCAGTACAGCAAGTACCAAAAAAGTTCTAGTATTTCCAGCATTCTCCGGGTTATTCTTTCCACAGTCGGAAGATTTTTCTTTTTCGGAGGAATATGAAGAAAAGCAGTCTGTTTATTAGCATTTGTGTGCTATTTGGATTGGCGTTGATCGGCTCCGTGTTAGGTGCTCAGAGCGCCTACTCCCGCCGCAGGGCAATTTATCGGAAATAATACTCCCAAATTCGTGGCAACAGCCAAGAATCTCGGGCCGGTAAATCCGTCCACAACCATTGACGTGAGCCTCTGGCTGAATTTGCACAACCGCAGCCAATTGGATTCTCTCGCCCGGGAACTTTACGATCCGGACTCCCCCAATTACCGCAATTGGCTCGATCCGAGCGAGTTCATTGCGAGATTCGCTCCCACTGCGGAGGAAGAAAAAACCGTTGAGCAGTTTCTCAAATCGCACAACCTACAGGTGGTCGCCGTCGGACCCGGCAATTTCTTCGTAAGAGCGCGGGGCACGGTCGCTGCGGTCACCAGCACATTCCGTGTTTCCATTGAAAATTTCGAGGTGAACGGCAAAATTTATCGAGCCAACACCAAAGACCCGTATGTCGAAGGTCCCGCCGGCACTCTGGTCTCCGCAGTCTATGGATTGGACAATCTGGAATACAAACATCCCCTAATAAGCCGGAGTAGCGCTTTGGCCGCCAAAAGCAGCCACGGAACTTTTCAAAGCGCCGCTGCCGGTACGGATTCCGACTTCTTCACGGCCTACTGCTTCACCGGCCCGAAAACGGAGACATTCACCACAGGCGGCTCTCTTCCGATTGCCACATACACGGGCAACGGGTACAACGGAACCGATAACATTGCGGGCTGCGGCTACATACCTTCCGATATTTACACCGCCTACCATTTGAACGGTTTATACAAGGAAGGGTTTGATGGCACGGGGCAAACTATCGTCATCATCGATTGGTGCGGTTCCCCCACTATTAAGCAGGATGCAAACGCCTTCTCGGCAAGATTCGGCCTGCCGCAATTGAACGCATCGAACTTCAAGATCATTCCATTCCCGGCTCCCGGCACATGCTCCGCGCCTGACCCGGAAATCAACATCGATGTCGAGTGGGCGCACGCCATCGCTCCCGGCGCTGCGATCGATTTGGTGGTGCCTCCGAGCGCCACTTTCGATGACGTGGATGCGGCTGTGCTTTACTCGGCCGTGAATCGCTTGGGGAACGTCATCTCGGGTAGCTATCGGCAGCCCGGAATTGGAGACGCCGCCCGACGTTTTAGTCACTGAGAACCTGATCAACCAAGTAGCGGCCGTGCTCGGCATCTCTGCCAACTACTCGACCGGCGACTCCGGCGATTTCACGTTCGACTTCCCCGGCGCCACACCCACCGTCAGCGCTCCGGCCGATTCTCCCTACGCCACTGCCATCGGCGGCGTCACCGTAGCCCTGAATCGCAACAAGACGATCGCTTTCCAGACTGGATGGGGCAACAACGAGACTCTGCTCATCGAGTCGGGAACCATCTTTGATGCCCCTTTTAATCTAGGATTCCTAGGTGGCTCCGGCGGAGGCCCCAGCGCTTTCTTTTCCAAGCCCTCCTTTCAGTCGAGCCTGCCCGGCGGCAGCGCGAGCTCCCGGACATCTCCTGGCTTGCCGACCCGTTCACCGGTGGTGTTATCGCCATCACCGAGGCGTTTAGTTTTCCGCCGCTCCAGTACCAGGTCTGGGGAGGCACCAGCCTCGCTTGTCCGATGTTCTCCGCGCTGTGGGCCATAGCCAACCAGGAGGCAGGTTTCCCGCTCGGCCAGGCTGCGCCTTACCTTTACCGCATGCCCAAGGGCGCCATCACCGATGTGCTGCCCTACAGCTCTTCACATAACGTCACTGCGGCGATTCAGGAATTCCCCTTCCTGACCGATACCTATACCGCCGCGCAACTGGCCGCTCCGCTGGAAAACACGACCAGCTTTTACAGCGCGCTCTGGGATTATCCGCTCAATCAAGACACTACCCTTGTACTCACCTTCGGCACCGATTCCGGGCTCACAACCACCGCCGGATGGGACAACGTAACCGGTCTCGGAACGCCTAACGGCAAAGCCTTCGCCGATGCGTTCGGCGTCTGGGGCCAGCTCTCGAAGTAGTAACGCTCCTCATGCGGGCGGGTTGCCAAACCTGCGGGGCCGATTCGCCGATCGGCCCGCAGGCATTGGGTTTGCGATACCGTTTAACTCCGGAGATCTTAACGACAGGCAATCGTATTCAGGAATTCGAGTCATCAACCCGTTTCCAGATGCGCGCGATATCCCCAAACAACCCCATGCATCCCGCTACCCTTGTTACTTGGATCTGCAAACGCCTCTGCAGTACGTCAAGGGAATCGGTCCGGCGCGCGCCGAAATGCTGGCCGCCAAAAATCTCTCTACCATCGCCGACCTCCTCTACTACGCCCCGTTCCGCTACGAAGATCGCAGTAATACCAAAACTATCGCCCAACTCGCGCCTGGCGAAAAGGCTGCTGTGACCGCATGGGTCACGTCCGCCAAACTCTCCGGCTTTCGCCGCCGTTCACTCGGCCTGTTTGAGGCACGTTTCGAAGACGCGTCCGGCGCGGAGCTGCTCGGACGCTGGTTCCACGGCGAGCGTTATCGCGATAGCCTCATCCCAGGCACGCGCGCCGCTCTGTTCGGCAAAGTCGAACTGGACCGCTCCAACGCGCACCGCCTGATGGTGCAGCCGGAAATCGAGATTCTGTCGAGCGAAGACGAGGCCGAGGAAACTCTGCATAGCGGGCGCATCGTCGCTGTCTATGAGGCCGCCGGAAGAGTCTCGACGCGCGTCTTCCGTACGCTCCTCGACCGTATCCTCAAAAATGTCGAGCTCCCCGCCGATGCGCTGCCCCCGAGCGTGCGCGACCGCGTTCAATTGCCCGATTTGCCGAGCGCGATTCGCGAGGTTCACTTTCCCTCTCCCGACACCAGCCTCGCGCTTCTCAACGAATTCCGGACGCCCGCGCAGGTCCGCCTCATCTTCGATGAATTTTTTTGGCTGGAATGCGGCCTCCAGCTCAAGAAAACGAAATCCCGCCAGGCCGCTGGCGTCGCTTTTGAGATCACGCCAAAAGCCCGGGAACAGATCAAGAAGCTTCTGCCTTTTAAGCCGACGGCCGCTCAGCGCCGCGTAATGCAGGAGATCGCCGAAGATATGAAGGCGCCGCGCCCCATGAACCGCCTGCTGCAAGGCGATGTCGGCAGCGGGAAAACGATTGTCGCCGCGCAGGCTGCGGTGATCGCCATTGAGAACGGATACCAAGTCGCCGTGCTCGCGCCCACCGAGATCCTCGCAAACCAGCACTTCACCTATTTCAGGAAGCTGCTAGAAAAGCTTGGGTACGTGGTCGCCTCTCTCACCGGCTCGCAAACGACTCGTGAGAAGCAGCAGGTCAAACGCCTCATTGCCGAGGGCCTCGTCAAAGTGGTCGTTGGCACTCACGCTCTCCTGCAGGAAGACGTCTCATTCGCCCGCCTGGGTCTGGCCATCGTCGACGAGCAGCATCGCTTCGGGGTGCGCCAGCGCCTGGAACTCTTCCGTAAGGGTGTGCAGCCTGATGTGCTCGTTATGACCGCTACGCCCATTCCCCGCACGCTCGCGCTCACTCTTTATGGCGATCTGGACGTCTCCTCCATCGACCAGCTTCCGCCCGGCCGGCGTCCTGTCATCACGCGCCATGTCCAGCAGTCGGCCGTTGAAGGCGTCTATAGTTTCGTGATGCAACAGGTGAAATCGGGTCGCCAGGCTTATGTCGTCTACCCGCTGGTCGAAGAAAGTGAAACAACGGCCGAGATCAAGGCCGCCGAAAAGATGTACGGGCATCTCGCAGGCACCATCTTCCCCGATTTCCGCGTTGGCCTGCTGCACGGCAAGCTAAGCGTCGAAGACAAGGACGCGGCGATGCGGCGCTTTCAATCCGGCGAACTCGATATTCTCGTGGCCACTACCGTGATCGAAGTTGGCGTTGACGTTCCCAACGCCTCCGTCATGCTCATCGAAGACGCCGAACGCTTCGGCCTCGCTCAGCTCCATCAGTTACGCGGCCGTGTGGGCCGCGGCCCGCACCAGAGCTATTGCATCCTCGTCACCGGCAAGCTCAACGACGTCGCCAGAGAACGCATCAAAACTCTGGTCGATTCGACCGATGGTTTCTTCATCGCCGAGATGGATATGAAACTGCGCGGACCCGGAGAGTTCTTCGGCACACGCCAATCCGGTATTCCGGGCCTGCGCCTGGCCAATCTGTTGCGTGATGGCGACATTCTCGAGCAGGCTCGCAGTGAGGCCGAACGTCTCATCGGAAATCCCGCTGCGCGTGAAGAACTGCGCGCCGCCAACCGCTACATCCAGGAAAACTGGCAGCGCCGCTATGGCTTCGTTCTGGTGGGCTGAGCATGCGTGTGATTGCAGGCAGATTTCGCAGCCGTAAATTGAAGAGCGTTGCCGGTGTTTCGGTGCGCCCCACTCCCGACCGTCTGCGCGAATCGCTCTTCAGCATCCTTGCTCGTCGCATCGAAGGGGTGATCTTCATCGATGCTTATGCGGGCAGCGGAGCCGTTGGTATTGAGGCCCTCAGCCGCGGGGCGAAGCACGTCTTCCTAATTGAGCGCAATGCTCAGGCGCTGGCCGTCATTCGAGAAAACCTAGACTCGCTTGACATCAAGAAGGAAGTCACTGTGCTCCGCGGCCGCGCAGCCTCGTTGTTCGCTGATCACCCGGCCGACATCGCCTTCCTCGATCCGCCATACGACAAGATCACCGAATACCGCGATTCGCTACTGGCTCTATCTGAGATCCGTTGCCCTTGCGCGATCGCGCAGCACCCGTCGCGACTGACACTCGATAGTGCCTACGGAATTCTCTCTAAAACACGCGTTGTCAAACAAGGAGACAATTCCCTCAGCTTCTTCGAGCCGGTCGAATACATCGGTAACAGTCTTCTCGCGAATACCAGAACACCGCCACTGAGGTCTTGACCGCGTCGTGGCCTGTGCCGGATGCGAGAGCCGAGCAGGGATCCGAATGGAAAAAGGCTATCCCCGCAAGTCACAGCAGTTTTCTGGTACCTTATCAGACCCTTCGCGAAATCTGGGATTGATTGGCACCAACTCGTGTCGTAAGCTTGGTCGGATGACAGACCGGGGGCACGGTGTTGAAGTGGATGCGGCGCTCGTTTTATCAGGTTCGCGGCTCCGGTGCCGAATGGGCGATTCACCTCCGCAACTCTCTGTAATCATCTGCACCCACAACCGTCCGGAATCCCTTGCCATCACACTGGAATGCCTTGCATCTGCCAACCGAAACGGAATCCAAGCAGAACTTGTTGTTGTAAATAATGCGAGCCAAGGCGAAACCGAAGCAATAGTCTGGCGGTTCGCGGAACGCATTCCGATCCGGTACCTTTATGAGCCCCAGCTCGGGATCTACGGAAAGAGTCACGCTCTGAATAGGGCACTCGATGCAGGGCGGTTAGGCGAAATTATAGCCGTGTTGGACGATGACATGAGCCCGGGACCTGATTGGTTTCAAGCTGTCATCGCGATATGTAATCGGTGGCCCGAAAAAGATATCTTCACGGGCGATACTTACCCGATCTGGCCTCATCACGATGTACCCGGATGGGCTCGAAAATCGGGCATTCAGAGTTGGATTTTCTCTGCGCAGCGAGTTGGCCGGTCGGATTTGCCATTGGAAGACGGGAAATGGTTTAGCGGCAATCACTTTTGGTTTCGATCGAGAGTATTGGCCGGGCGCAGGCGATTTCGGGACACTTGGCTCACTGAACCGGACTTTCAGTTGGATCTGGCGGAACTCGGATTCGCTGGGGTCTCGGGCCCAGACGCGGTCGCGGGCCACAGGGTGCAGTCGCGCCTCTTGGATGAAGAGGCCGCCATCAGCCGGGCCAGGAAGACCGGATACTTCTTACGCTCTTTTGCGAGGAGAGCCGCATCGCAGACGAGTCAAGCAAGCTCGTTTACTTCTTCAATATCCAAAGCTCGGCCGTCTCTTTTGCCTGATTAGCGCCTGGCGTTGGACACTTCTTTATTTCGCCTCACAGTTCTTGCTTTCTAAGGCGACCCGCTTCGCGAAAAGATTGATTGCGATTGAGCGGTCGGCATTCTATTTCCAGCTCTTCAGGCTTCCCAGGCAGCCAACACCGCTCTCAGACTGGAAGCAAATCCCCCCAGTCCAGCATTCATTAAGCGGCATAGGGTTACATGAATGAGATTGCTATGGACCGGTCCCTCAGAGGACATCGCCCAGAGAACCACAGCCAAGGGAACCATTATCGCCCGGCGTTCTAAAGCGGCCGAAGATCCCTGCTGGGACGACTTTCTGCAGAACACCAACGTCGGACAATTCCAGCAGTCAACCGTTTGGGCACGCGGGAAAGAGCCCGGAGGCTGGAAGCCGATCCGGCTGGTGATGACGTTGCATGACGAGATCGTGGGCGGATTCCAGATCCTCCACCGATCTAAATGGTGGGGAGGGATTGGCTATTTAAGCAAGGGCCCGGTAATAGCTGCTGAGTGTCCCGAAGCTGCGGACTTTGCAACCGATGTGATTCGCGATGTGTGCCGCAGCGAGCGATTACGAGTTTTGGTAATCCAACCTCCGGATCTTTGCCAACAAATGCCCTCACGCTTGGAGCGCCGGGGATTCGAACTCGACGTGCTGGCGAAGGTCAACTTGGCTACCTGGGTTATCGACCTGAGGGGTGGCTTTAGTGTTGTCGAGCAAGGAATGGAGAGCGAGGCTCGGAGGAACGTGCGGCAAGCGGTGAAACGGGGTGTCACGATGCGAGAGGGAGGGCAGCAGGACCTCAAAAGCTTTTATGAGTTGATGCTTTCAACCTGCAGACGGCAGAAAGTGGCTCCGCACCCAGCAAATGTAGAAGAATTGTTCAGCTTATGGTCGGCCGCTGAGAAGGCGGGCTATTTACGCCTTTACTTTGCTGACTATGAACGAAGACCGCTGACCGGTCTGATCGACATCGGGTTTGGCAAGACTTTGACCTCATGGAAGAAGGGCTGGACTTCTACCGAAAGCCAAAGAAATCCCAATGATCTGAGTACCTACGAAGCACTGAAATGGGCTACTCAAAACGGGTATCACTGGTATGACTTTGCCGCATTTGATCGCCGGATGGCCTTCGCTATTCTCCGGGGAGAACCGCTGTCCGATGCCCAACGACGTAGTCGCTATATGTTTTTTAAACGCTTTGGTGGAGGCCCTCGTCTGCTGCCGGAATCACGCGTGTACTTCTCGAATCAGATCGGTCGACTAGCATATCGTGCGGTCTTCCGGAAGAAACTGCAGCGAGCTGAGAAGGACTGTAAGATCGCAAGAGTCTTATCTGAGAGGGAGCTTGGATCCTCCCCGAATTCCAACAATGCTAAGACTAGATCTATGACCGCCTGAAAAATCCCTGCATGACCGAAACTGAGCCTCCAACGTTGGCTTTCCTTGTGATTTGCTCCCTCGGCTACGCTGTCCAGATAACGGCTCCGAATTTCTAGATCAGCAAGGCCGGGCTCCAGACGAGCAAATCTAGTGGTCGAGACAAAGAGGTAGTCAGGTCTTGAGATTCCGCAGCATCTTGCGGCTTGGAAGCGCGACTCTAAATGCTCAATTCTTGAATTGGGTTGCGGACGAGGTCGTTTCACAACCCGATTCGGCGCGAAATGCGCTTGATACTCGCGGCCGATTTCTCGTTGGCTTCGCTTGCCCTTTTGGCAAAACGCTGCCCGGTCACGTTCAGGCTACAGTCACGGCAACTCGGATCACGATTGATTCAACACCCGAACAGATATTTTGAATCCGTCGTGCTCACTCTCTCGGAGTGCTTGGCGGATAATTCCGCTAAGGTCTCGAACCCGTTCACTATGAAGGCGGCGCCAGACAAACCGCGTGCCGCAGCGGACTCGACGAGACCGGCCTCTCACCCTCCGTACGCAAAGCCAGTAGGTTTACGATAGGTCAATTGAAACCCGATCGCGATCTCGCGACGAACCCGACGGCGCCGGATTCGGCCGCCATCCCTCGCCGAATCATGAGCCGGATGAGGCTTACGGTTATTGCAGGGCTGCTCGCGTTGCTTGCTGTCTGCCTGATTTTCGCCTGGAGCACGCGTGACGCTATGGCCAATCTCCCCTTCCTGAAGGGAGCGTCTAGAGGACATGCTCCTGCCTCCGGCCAGAACACTCTTGTAGATCTGCGTCCTTGGCAGACCGCCCAAGCTTTGGCGGCTCTGGCCGTCACAGCCGAGGAGATCGAGTATGCGCGCGACGCCGAGCGCCTGGCCGACCACGAAGTAGACCAAGCCTTCGCTTCAGCCTTACGTCAGGCCAGCATGCGGCCCCGTGTACTTACCGGCGACGCCCTCAAGCTGTCGCAAAAGTTGAAACACTTGCAGCAGCTTGTCAAAGAAGATCAGGCGCACGTCGAAAGTCTGACCGAGAGCGCAAGGCGATCAACACCTTCTTCAAGCAGCGGCGCTGCCCACGTGATTCTGGCGGATGATCTCGACATCGCCAAGGCGCAGCTCGGCCTCGATTCCGACGAAGTCGCCGATGCCCAGCAGGACCTTGCTCGTGCAGTCGGTGATGAGCGCAACAGAATTCAGCAGGAGCTCGCCGCGCATCAAGCGAACATGCGCAAATACGATGCGCAAACAGCAAAAGACAGCCAGGTTGCCGCTGTTTCCGCTAAGCGTTTCGGAACTCTGGCGATACGCCTGAAGGCCTGGTTCGACCAACGTACTCGCTACCGGTTGCTCCAGGAGGCAATGCAGCAAGCGCAGGCGGATGCAGCTGCTCTGATCGTGCAGCACGATCAACTCGAGAACGAAGCTAACGCGCCTTCCCCCCCAGCCGCAACCGCCTCCTCTCAGGCAAACGGCCCATCGGGCCCGGACAAAAGCGCTGAACTTGCCTCTTTGAACAGCAAAGCCGCGCGCCGCCAGCTCCTGAGCATTTATGACGATCGCATTCAGACCCAACAGCAACTCGCCTCCGTTTACGGCAAGTGGTCCGCGCAGCTGCTTCTTCAGCGTCGCATCGTGCTGCACCTGTTGCTGCAATCGTTTGCCCTGATTGCGTTCATACTTCTCTGTCTCGTTCTGCTCGACGCGCTTGTGCGTCGCCTGGTAGACCGCCCCGGCCTCGACCGGCGCCACATGCATACCCTCCGGATCATCTTTAGGCTGGCCGTACGGATTGCCGGCGTAGTACTCATCTTGGTCGTCGTGTTTGGTGTGCCGAGACAGATGCCCACTATCATTGGATTCACCACGGCCGGAATGACGGTGGTCTTACAGGACTTCATCCTTGCTTTCCTTGGCTGGTTTGTCCTGATGGGCAAGAACGGAATTCGTGTAGGTGATTGGGTGGAGATTAACGGAATCGGAGGCGAGGTCGTCGAGACTGGAGTATTCCGCACGGTACTGCTGGAAACCGGTAACTGGACCGACAAGGGCCATCCCACGGGTCGCCGCGTCACTTTTATGAACGGCTTCGCGGTCAAAGGTCAGTTCTTTAATTTCTCAACTACCGGGCAATGGATGTGGGATGAGATTACGGTCACGATCCCACCAAGAGACGACACCTATCGGATCATTGAGCTCATCCACAAAGCCGTGCTCAGCGCGACGGAGAACGACGCCCGCCTTGCCGAGCAGGAATGGATACAAGTGACTAAGCAGAATCGTTTGGGCCGGTTCACTACAGCCTCTGCAATTGATATGCGGCCGGGTATTTACGGGCTGGACATCGTCGTGCGTTACGTCACTCGCGCGTCAGAACGCTTTGAGGTGCGGAACCGGTTGTACCAGCGCGTCATAGATCTGCTGCACACTCCTGGAACGGCTGGCGCCCCGGTCGAGGAGCTGCGACCGGTTCCACTCTCATACGCTGAACCGGATCAGAAATCCGGCTCTTGATGACGGGTATATTTCCGGCCTCTATTTCGCATCGTTCTACGTCTGCTGCGCCGTCAGGCTGCACTCGTTCCGGAAGCGCTGAGTTGGACTAGCGCTGCGCAGCCGCTATATGGCTCTGATAGTTTTTTTCCGAGGCATCAATGTTGGAGGGCACAGGACGTTTCGCCCAATCATGCTCGCAAGAGAACTCGTCGCCTATGATGTCGTGAATGTCGGAGCTGCAGGTACATTTGTCGTTCGAAAACCCGGGTCCCGAGTAGAATTCCTTGCTGAACTTCGCCGAAAGCTGCCGTTTGAAGCGGTAGTCGCGTCTTGCAGCGGTGGCGATCTCATCCGATTGGAGGTAGCGAATCCGTTTAAAGATGAGCCATTAGACCCGGATGTTGTTCGATTTGTCAGCATCTTATCGAATGCCGGTCGCGACAATATTTCCTTTCCGATCGCAATTCCGCGAACTGGGCCTTGGTTCGTCCGAATTATCGGGTCAGAAAATCGACTCGTATTTGGACTGTACCGGCGCCATATGAAGACGATCGGCTATCTTGGCCAGATCGATAAACTCTTTGGTGCGCCAGCGACAACACGCAGTTGGAACACGATACGTTCAGTGCTGCGGATTTTGAAGGCCCAGGAGCCGCAAGAATACTCCTGATTTCAGCCTCCTACAAAATGTGGCAAGCTACTGTCTTTCAAACGTTAGTTCATTGTGATCTCGAGCGCATCTCGCTCAATTCATTGAGAATATTCCGATATTAGGGCAACAACCTTCAGAGGATTACTGCCGCAAAACAGGGTCCTCGGCTAAACTAGTGAGCGCAATCTCCGCAGATGTCCGTTTTTAAGGCAAGCCTACGGCCAAATTCTCCTGCCCGGCCGCGACCTCTTCCCCGCGCGATTGCTCTCCAAGAGTCCAACGTCGCGGTTGAGGAACCGAGTCTGCCGGTTGAAGAGACTCGCCTGCCTGCAGTGACTGATGTTCCCCGGCCGCCAAGTCCGATGCAGGGTATGGCTTTGAGGTGCACGCTTGTATTTCTGTTCTTTAGAATCAGCTTCCTGCACGAATTCATCACCTCAAAGATAAAGGTCGATTTGCACATTTTGATGCTGCTTGGCGGGGCTAGCTTACTCACTGCGTTCGCGACAGGCAAGTTGATGGTCGCGTTGCGTACTCGCGCTACGATGTATTGGCTCCTGTTTGCGTTCTGTTTGTGCGTTGCTACTGTCTTTAGTACCTGGCGAGGCGGTTCCTTTCCGATGGTGCGGACTCGACGAGACCGGCTTCTCACCCTCCGTACGCAAAGCCAGTAGGTTTACGATAGGTCAGTTGAAACCCGATCGCGATCTCGCGACGAACCCGACAGCGCCGGATTCGGCCGCCATCCCTCGCCGCATCATGAGCCGGATGAGGCTTACGGTTATCGCAGGGCTGCTCGCGTTGCTTGCTGTCTGCCTGATTTTCGCCTGGAGCACGCGTGACGCTATGGCCAATCTCCCCTTCCTGAAGGGAGCGTCTAGAGGACATGCTCCTGCCTCCGGCCAGAACACTCTGGTCGACATCCATCCTTGGCAGACGGCGCAAGCCTTGGCGCCCCTGGCCGTCACGGCAGAAGAGATCGGGGATCTCGCGCGCGACGCCGAACGCCTCGCCGACCACGAAGTCGATCAGGCCTTCGCCTCAGCCTTGCGTCAGGCCAGCACACCACACCGTTCTCTCACTCCTGAAGCGCAACGGGGCTCTCAGAAAAAGAAAATCACTTTCAGCTCCAAGCCATCGTCAAACAAGATCAAGCCGCCCCTGGTGCCCTCACCCCGGGCGCTCCCCGTGCAACACCGCCGACAAGCCTTTTACCCAATGAACTCTAACAGACGATCTCGACATCGCCAAAGCCCAGCTCGGTCTCGATTCCGACGAACTTGCCAACGCCCAGCGGGTGTTCGCTCGCGCCTCCGGCGATCAACGCACGACTGCATCCAGCAGGAACTCAATGCCCATGAAGCCGTCATGCGCAAGTACGACTCCCAATTCGCAATTGCTCTCCCACACACCGCCCTGCTTTCCGCCCAGCAGTACGGCACTTTAGTCGGGACGTCTGAATGCGTGGCTGAGACAGACACTCTCGTTATCAATTGATCCAACAAGCCCTCCCAGCAGGCCCAAATGCAGATCGCAGCCGCCCTCATCACACAGCACGATTTACTCTGGCTTTTTTTTCGCGCCAGGCCAGCACTCAGCCACCCCCGCCGCTCTCCGGGGACGGCACACCGCGCCCCTTGAGCGCTACGCCAGCCTCTCTCCAGAACCGCTTCGCCGCTCAGCGCCAGCTACTTCGCCATCTTCGACGACCACGTATCCAAACGGAACAGCGAGTACTCAACCGTCTACAGCAAATGGGGCAACCAGGTCCTGCTCCAGCACCGCATTGTGCTGCACCTGCTGCTGCAGTCGTTCGCGCTAATCGCCTTCATTTTGCTCTGCGTCCTCCTTCTCATCGATGCCCTCGTACGCCACTTCCTCAATAAACCTTATCAACCTCGACCGTCGCCGGTTCCACACCCTCCGCATCGTCTCCACGCTCGCCATCCAGCTTGCTCAGCCGACGTATCTGATCCTGCTCGTTGTCTTCGGCGCTCCACGCCAAATGCCCACCATCGTCGGCCTCACCACCACCAGCTTGACGGTGGTCTTTGCGGACTCCATCCTCGCCTTCTTCGGCTGGTTCATCTTGATGGGCGAAAAATCGCCATCTTCGCGTCGGCGATTGGGTCGAAGATGAACGGCGTCGGCGGTGAAGTCGTCGATATCGGCCTCTTCCGCACAGCCCTCCTCGAAGTACATGGACCGACAAAGGCCATCCCACCGGGCGTCGCGTAACCTTCATCAACAGCTTCGCCATCAAAGGTCAATACTTCAACTTCTCTACTGCCGGTAGATGGATGTGGGATGAGATTACGGTCACGATCCCACCAAGAGACGACACCTATCGGGTCATTGAGCTCATCCACAAAGCCGTGCTCAGCGCGACGGAGAACGACGCCCGCCTTGCCGAGCAGGAATGGATACAAGTGACTAAGCAGAATCGTTTGGGCCGGTTCACTACAGCCTCTGCAATTGATATGCGGCCGGGTATTTACGGGCTGGACATCGTCGTGCGTTACGTCACTCGCGCGTCAGAACGCTTTGAGGTGCGGAACCGGTTGTACCAGCGCGTCATAGATCTGCTGCACACTCCTGGAACGGCTGGCGCCCCGGTCGAGGAGCTGCGACCGGTTCCACTCTCATACGCTGAACCGGATCAGAAATCCGGCTCTTAATGACGGGTATATTTCCGGCCTCTATTTCGCATCGTTCTACGTCTGCTGCGCCGTCAGGCTGCACTCGTTCCGGAAGCGCTGAGTTGGACTAGCGCTGCGCAGCCGCTATATGGTTCTGATAGTTTTCTTCCGAGGCATCAATGTTGGAGGGCACAGGACGTTTGGCCCAATCGTGCTCGCAAGAGAACACGCCGCCTATGATGTCGTGAATGTCGGAGCTGCAGGTACATTTGTCGTTCGAAAACCCGGTCCCGGAGTAGAATTCCTTGCTGAACTTCGCCGAAAGCTGCCGTTTGAAGCGGTAGTCGCGTCTTGCAGCGGTAGCGATCTCATCCGATTGGAGATAGCGAATCCGTTTAAGGCTGAGCCATTAGACGCGGATGTTGTTCGATTTGTCAGCATATTATCGAATGCCGGTCGCGACAACATTTCCTTTCCAATCGCAATTCCGCGAACTGGGCCTTGGTTCGTCCGAATTATCGGGTTCATAAATCGACTCGTATTTGGACTGTACCGGCGCCATATGAAGACGATCGGCTATCTTGGCCAGATCGATAAACTCTTTGGTGCGCCAGCGACAACACGCAGTTGGAACACGATACGTTCAGTGCTGCGGATTTTGAAGGCCCAGGAGGGGCAAGAATACTCCTGATTTCAGCCTCCTACAAAATGTGGCAAGCTACTGTCTTTCAAACGTTGGTTCATTGTGATCTCGAGCGCATCTCGCTCAATTCATTGAGAATATTCCGATATTAGGGCAACAACCTTCAGAGGATTACTGCCGCAAAACAGGGTCCTCGGCTAAACTAGTGAGCGCAATCTCGGCAGATGTCCGTTTTTAAGGCAAGCCTACGGCCAAATTCTCCTGCCCGGCGGCGACCTCTTCCCCGCGCGATTGTTCTGCAGAAGTTCCAACATCGCGGTTGAGGAACCAGGTCTGCCAGTTGAAGAGACTCGCCTGCCTGCAATGACTGAGGTTCCCCGGCCACCAAGTCCGATGCAGGGTATGGCTTTGAGGTGCACGCTTGTATTTCTGTTCTTTAGAATCAGCTTCCTGCACGAATTCATCACCTCAAAGATAAAGGTCGATTTGCACATTTTGATGCTGCTTGGCGGGGCTAGCTTACTCACTGCGTTCGCGACAGGCAAGTTGATGGTCGCGTTGCATACTCGCGCTACGATGTATTGGCTCCTGTTTGCGTTCTGTTTGTGCGTTGCTACTGTCTTTAGTACCTGGCGAGGCGGTTCCTTTCCGATGGTCTTGGACTTCCTCAG
>CAVTXN010000033.1:0-144427 GCA_963738555.1 Terriglobia bacterium | reverse complement strand
ATGTTTATGCCAGACGAGAACGGCTTTTTGCTAGATCTTTTGTGAGATATCCGGGCTAATCAGCGGTCCACCCTTTCGAGCCGCCGACGGTCTCGTTGGCCAAGAGGTGGTTCTCGATAACGGCATCGGTCAGTGAGAGGAACCTTCGCGTCTTCTGGTCGACTTTCTTCCGCTCCTCGGGGCGGCTCTTGTTAATAGCCTTCCAGTCCTTCACGGCCGCGGGAACGTCCGTCGGCGTTCTCCCATCGCCGCGCGTAGACATCTTCTCTTCCACGAAACAGGTTTCGAAACAGCGTGATTCTCTGTCGGCACGCTCCTCTCTATCCACTGGTGGTGCCATCTCGACGGGTTTCGTTGGAAGCGAGTTTTCTGGCGGAAGTTGCGGAATCGGAATGCTATGAACCGCCAGAAGCCGCCGAAGGCGCGCATTCTCCCCGGGGAGACGAATATTTTCCTGCTCTGGAGGCTCAAATGGAAGAGAATCTATACCGTTCTCGGTCATATTGCGCTCACCGCTCTGTGATATGGCTGAGACGGATTTGCGCTAAGCCGCCTCGCCTGTGGCTATCGGCGGCCCACCTTTTTCGCTTCGGAGTTCAGAGCTTGGTGCAGCAGCATTTTGAGGTACGTCTGGTACCGCAAGCCCTTCTCGGCAGCGAGGGTTCTGGCTCGCGTGAGGTCATCTTCCGCCAGCCGGACGGTGATCGTTGGCGAAGGCCCGGCTTGGCTGGCCCGTTCGCGGCCAACTCGCGCCACGGTTCCCTTGCCGAGTTTGCCAGCGGCTTTGGCTTGCTCGAAGCGGTCTGCGATAAGGTTTTGATTTTTCGGCCACCATTCGGCCTCTTGCGCTTCAGTCTTGAAGGGTGGCTGTTTCTTGGGCATAACGGATCACCTCTTTCGTTCCTGGTAGTAAAACTGAATAAGCCGCTTGATTGGTTCGAACGCCGTTACAACGCGTACCCGGTCTTCGCGCCATGTTCGTCGCGAACGGAGCTGTCACCATCCTGGAATCGGAACGGGGCAGCGCGTTCCCGTACGCCCAGCGAAAGCAGTTGTTCCATAACGAGCAGCACGGGAGACGTTTCAGAGAAACTTCAGCGCTTGCCGGCCCGGCATTTCAGATGGCGGAAGCCAGCCGTGGAGCTGCATTCGGCGATATCGATAACGACGGCGCCATCGATGTGGTCGTCACGAACAATAATGGACCGGTACGCCTGTTGCGCAATCAGACCGGCGCAAGTGGGCATTGGTTGATTGTGAAACTCGAGTCGCCGCGAGTGAACCGGTTTGCCATCGGCGCCCGTGTGGCGGTGGTCCGGCGCGGGCAGGATATATTGTGGCGTCGTGTACACACGGATTCCAGCTATCTCAGTGCCAGCGATGTACGCGTGCATTTCGGCCTGGGCGACCGGCCCGAAATCGAGGCCGTGCTGGTGGTATGGCCCGATGGTACGAAAGAGCGCTTCCAAAATGTGAAGCCGGACCGAATTGTTACGTTGCGGCAGGGATCAGGGCATAGCGACTGATAGTTGCCGTCCTGGATTTGACCATCATTCCATCGAATTCTCGCCAGTAAAGCAAGCAAGCTCACCGCGGGGCTTTAGTTTATATTTCCGCGATTGGCAACGTTCTTTTTCGAGCTGGTTACTTTGCCAGTACCTGTTCGAAGAACGCCAGGGCTCGCGGATCGTTGGATTGGCCAAGCCAGAAAAACGCCTGTTTGCGTACAGCGGGATCGCGTTGCGTCCGGGCTATCTCAATCAGTTTGGGCACGGACTCGTCCTTCGGGAGTTGAGACAAGGCGAAGACAGCCTTCTTCTTTACCTCGGCATCGGGATCATTCTCGATGGCATTTTCGATAGTCGCTGACGCCTTTTTGCCTGCCTTCTGACCGAGCCAGAACAAAGCTTGACTGCGGATATGCGGCGAGGGGTCGCGTTTGGCTCTTTCGATCAGGGTATCTATTGCTTCAGGCTGTTTGCTGATCGAGAGCGCGAAGACCGCTTTATCTCGCAGCTCTTCGCTGTCATCATGTGAAACGATGTTCTTGAGAATCTGGACGCCACGGGCGCCGCGGGCGGCTCCCAACCAGAAGACAGCCTTTTCCCGTACTTTGAGTGGCTCGGCGCCACGCGTGAGTTGTTCCAGCAGGTCGTCGGCGCGCGGCGTATCGTGCTGCGAGATCGCGAATACCGCGCCATCCTGCACCGAGCTCGAGGCACCGTTCTGCGCGAGCTTTTGCAGATATTTGAGACTTGCCTCGGCAGGAACACCGGTCAGCCACACGAACCGGCGGCCGCCGGCATCGAGCGGACAACTTAGCGAGAACAACCTGATCTTTTCGACCTGATTATTCTCGATGCGGAAGAGCACAGCAACGGTATCAGTGCCTTCGAGCTGAATCGGAGTGCCGTTCCGCACACGGCTGTAGTGATGTTCTCCGCCTTCGAGTGTGCAGCCCCTTTCGCGTCCGTCCTCATAGCAGCAGTCATCGTGATCGCCGGGCATGGTCTGAACCGCATAGCCGAACCACGCCGGTCCATCACTTGCGCGTAGAGTGGAGCTCAACTCTCCTGAGAATGCGCTCGTCTCGAATCTTGCGTTGGAAACTGTTGGCTGCTGCGCGGTTTGAGCCAGGAGACCGGTTGCGGCGGCGAGTAAGATGAGTGATCTCATTTGAGCAGCTCCAGCATGTAATCGGTTACTTCTTTCGAGTGGACAAGCGCCATCTTCGAAACGATCTCCTTCTTCATTTCGGGGTCTTTCTCCCGGCGGGCAAGATCGACCAGTGCTTTCCCGTTCTGTTGCAGGAACAGCGAATTGAGAACGGCTTTACGAACCTGCGGGTCCTTATCGCTCTCGTAGAGAGAAATCATCGTTTCGCCGGGAACCTTGTTGCCCATCAGCCCAAGCGATTTAACAGCAGACGCGCGCAACTCGGGATTACTATCTGTCTTCGCGACCTGCACGAGCCGCGAGGCATTCCCGTTCACGAACATGGATTGCAGAATGGCTTTTTTGTCCTCCGGCGATTTATCCGATTGATAGAGTTCCCACAACTGGTCCTCTCCGCCGGTGAGCGCGAGTTGACGGATCGCATCGTGGCGCAGATCCGGATTCGTCTCAGTTTGTGCCACATGCAGGAGGAGATCGCGCGACCCGGATTGCATATAGCTCTGCAAGATGGCGCGCTTGACGCGATCGTTGGAAGACTGCGTGTAAAGCGACGCCAATTGTTTATGCGCCTGATCGTTGCCCATCATTCCCATCAGGCGGATCGCTTTCACCTGCAAATCCGGGTTTGTTTTTCCAGTTGCAATGTTGGCCAAGAGTTTGGTAGCGTCCGGCGATGAACTCTGGGTGAGAACAAAAAGCGCCTGCTCTTTCACCCGCTCCGAATTGTCGCTGGTTAGAACCTTCTCGAGTACCGGGAATGCGGCGGACGGATCGGACCGCATGAGGCTGTTTACTGCCATCAGCTTCAAATCGTCATCCGGCTCGGTACTCGGGCTGACCGGAGATCCGCTCTGTGCGCGAACCTCGAGATCGAGCGCCCGAGCGTCCTTCAGCCAGTGGCTCGTGGGATACTTGTCGCGCAACTGAGTGATGGTGAGAAGCGCAGCCTCGCGCTGCCCGGTACGGTTCTGCGCGTACGCCTTCCAATAGAGCGCCGCGTCGGCATTGGACTTAGCGCGTGCCGCCGCAGCATCGAATGAAGAAATAGCCTGCTCCCATTGATGCGCGTCGAGCTGGGTTAACCCCTTCTGATAATCGGGATCGTCGCGCCCGGTCTGCGGCGAAGCGAAGCTAAAGGCGGGAACCGCCTGCCAGGTTTGGGCCTGTGCTCCGGCTGCAAGCGCCGCCAGCACAATCATATTGCGAATCATAATTTCTGTCCTTCTTCACGAGCATTCGTGCTCGTGATGCGTACTTTCCAGAGCAGTCCGTCGTTTTCGACGCGCTGCCGAAGCATTTTCAAATCGTCGGAATTCGTATCGGGCGACCCGTTTGCCAAATCCAGCAACACGCGTTCCAGGTCGTCGAGAAGCGCCGCGTCTCGCCGATCGCCAAGCTGAATGGCAGTCTCGCGGAGCAGGCGATTTTCCTCGAGCAGACTGCGCGCACGTTTTTGCTCAGTGCTGAGATCAACGGCTCCAGAGCTTGCATGAACGAGTTCGGTCAGTACGATTTGAGACCGCTCCAGGTGATCGCTCATCGCCATCAGAAGTACTCGTTCGCGTGAGTTGTCCGGCGCTGATGTGCGTCGCTCTTCCGTCCATACTCCTGCGAAAAATGTAATCGCGAGCATCGCTGCCAAGGCCGGAACCGCAGTCCAAGCCCAAAGCCACCTGCGTTTTGAGCGGAGCGTTTTCAACTGGGGAGCCAGACGCGCCCAAACTTCTAACCCATAGGAATCGTTTCGCTCCGGCACGGGATACTCGCGCACGCTTTGGAGAGTCTCTTCGATCTGATGGAAATGCGCCCGGCAATCGGCGCAGATTTCGAGATGCTCTCTCTGCGCCGCCGTAGCGGAGTCCTCATAAAATATGTCCAACAGTTGCTCATCGGCCAGGTGATTCATCGCGCCACCCCCCATGCGGGCTCCAGAGCGCGCCGCAGCTTTTGAACCGCGCGGAAGACGCTGTGTTTGGCAGCGTTGGCCTGCACTCCAAGTGTCCGGGCAATCTCTTCGATGTCGCAGCCCTCATAGTGCCGGAGAATAAATGCAACGCGCTCCATTTCGCTCAATTGGTTCAGAGCAGGTTCAAGCAGCTTTGCCACCTGGCTGCTCTGAGTGAGGCGCTCAGGCCCGGGTTGCGGCGCAGCCACAGCTTCTAGCCAATCCTGTGGCTGCTCGCCGCGATCCTGAATTTTCACTTCTCTGCGGCTCTTGCGCGAACGGAGCAAATCGAGCGAGCAGTTTGCGCATATGCGGTAGAGCCAGGTAGAAAATGCCGAGCGGCCGTCGAATTTAGCGATCTGTTTGTAGGCGCGAAGGAACGTTTCCTGGACCAGATCCTCCGCGTCTTGTTCGTTTCCACACATACGATAAGCCAGACGAAATACGGACCGGCTATGGCGCTCTACCAAGACACGAAAGGCGACAGGATTGCCCTTCCGTACCTCGTCGGCAGCCGCCTGATCGCTCCACTCCATCCGGCTGGTCTTTAGACTAACGGATTATCGTGCGGTTAGCTAAGGGCGGGAATAAAACACGGAAGCCCGGCGGGAGGGACTCGCCGCCGGGCTGTTGCTGAACGAATTGGAATAACTGGATTGTTTCTGCCTGACTTAACGGTGTCCGCCACCGCCGACATGGCCACCCACGGCGCCGTGGAATCCGCCGCCACCCACGTAGCCGCGGCCACCGTAATACCGGCCACCCCAGTATCCACCGCGCGGATACCATCTGCCGCCCCAGTAGCCGCCATAGAATCCGAAGCCAGGCCCCCAGTAATACGGATAACCCCAACCGCGCCGTAGTATGGATAACCGTAGCCGTACGCGTAATAGGCCGGATACGGAGCAGCAGGCGCTGCGCTCTGATACATTCCGCCATTGCCATAATTGCTGTACGCAGGCCGATCGTACTCGTTCGGCTGTACATAACGGAACGCTTGTGAGCTGTTCGCTGTCGAGATGGTCACCGGCGACTCAGTCTTGAAAGTGAGCACCTGCTCCGGATAGATCACGCTCGCATGATTGTGCGTGACGAGCACTCCGATCAAACCCGCAGCAGCGCCCGCGCCCGCGCCAATCGCCGCGCCGGTACCCCAGCCTGCCGCAGCGCCGATTACTGCACCCACGCCGGTGGTGGCAGCAACGGTTCCAACCTCCGCGCCTCCGGGAGTAGTCCCGCCCTGCCGGCTGATGAATTGTGTATTGACTGGAATCTGCTGTCCGTCAACGAGCGTAAGATTCGTCAGTGCCAGGCCGAGACGAGCCGGTCTATCGTAGTGATGTTTTTCTGCCGTAACGACCCGGCCGCCCACCGTCTGCCCGGGCTCTGCAACCACTACACCGTTGACCACTACCGGCTGCATCAGCGAAGCCGTGAACGCGTCTCCAGGCTGATTCTTGTCGGACGAAAGCATCTGGTTCACTCGCACGGTCAGATACGTTCCGGCGGGCATCGTAAGCTGCGCGGGAACGGGCGGAGGCGGTGGATAGTTCTGCTGTTGAGAGCTCTGATTCGGATAACCGTTCTGATTGTTATTTGCCGGAGGGTAGTTGGCGGGAGGATACGCCGGCGGAGGAGCCTGACCCGGATCCTGATTCGTGTTGTTGGCCGGGTTCGGATTGTAAGCCTGAGACTGATCCCCGACGCGTTTCCAGCCACCGTTTGTGTCGGCGCTCGGCTGCTGTACGTCAGCGTTGCTGGCGGGCGCCGGTACCGACTGATCCTGGGCAAACATCACCGTCGAAGCCGCTAACAAGCCGGTTAGCGCCGTTCGGAGGAACGTTCTCGCCCCTGGAAGATATTTGGTGTTCATAAATGCTTCTATGTTCCTTGACGTAGGAGCCACATGCACGTTTCGGGCCACGATGAACTTTTTATTATCAGTAGTTTATGACCGATCCCTATGGCCACCTTGCACCGTGATTGGTGGATTTGAGCCGCACGACGATAGGGTTGTGAAAAATCGACCATACCGATTGCGGTAGGTGCGGAGCCGTCAATGAAAGCTCGTTGGATGCTCCTCAAACCCGCCAGGGCCTGCGGCTGCACATCGGTCCCGCATCCATGCGATCAATTTTGTTATCGCGACTTCGTTATCGTAAATCTCGCTATGGGACAGGGGCACTTCCGATCCTTCGCTAACGGGGATAGACTCGACCAACTCAAGTTTCCACGCTCCCTTCGGCGTGCTTTCCGCGCTCACGCCTAAAAGAATATTGCGAATCGCCAACTCCCAACCAAAAGGTAGAAGCGAGATCACGGTGAGTAGCGCTGTTATGGGCGGCGCGAGCAAGTAAAGCAGAATTCGCAAGATGATCAATATAGAAAGAACTGCAAAGGAAAAAGCAAAGTTAACTGCAATGAAGCTGAAAATGCCAGCGATAACCCGATGAATTCGCAAGCCCGCTTGCAAGTGGCTATCCAAGAAGCTGACGAGAGTAAACATCGCCAAAAATATTCCAGCGATCAATACATATAGCCGGACGATGAAGGCTAGCGTGCGTGGGAATCTACGGTAGAGATACTCGGTAAACACACCCCGAATAACTTCAGCGGTTGTGCGCGACCCGAGCCGCTCTACTGCTAACCATATGCGAGTGGTGAACCACGCAATCACTTGAGACATACCGATGAACGACGATGCCTCATCCGCTATCGATCGCGCGATGAAAATGCCCCCGGTATCAAGCCCTCCGAGATCCAGTTCGGATTCAATTTCTGCCGTAGAAGCGGCAAATTTCACCAGGCGCTCCACAATCCGACTTGAAATCGAACGCTTCAAGGCCGTCGCGGAGAGATGGGCAACTATAACCTCCGCATACATAGCCCAAGCGGCGCGCACCAAATCATGGCCGGCCTGGCGTATTGGAAATCCCGTTATTGCATAAGCAGTAACAGCTACGGCCACAAAAATGCCGAATAGCGCCGCATACACGGCGTCCGTTAAGAGCTGCTTGCCATGGTCAGTGCCGGTGTGCCAAAAGACATTGTTCCGTCGCTTGGTGACTAGGAACGGAGTAGAGAGGCACGCCACACCGAGAACCCGTTTGCGGATTTCTTCGTTCCTAAACGCGTACAGAGCCACACTCCCTCCATGACTGTGCCCGACAGCGAAGTGATTTGCATCGCGACGACGCGCGCATAAAGAGGACAGATGTACGCACAAACGCTCAGCAGCCCTCTTCCTTGCTCGCACGGAGTTCTTACCTGACCATGAAAACCGATGGATCTCCGCCGATGCGAATGCACCTCTAAAATGCCGGCAGAGCAAGGAATCCGGCTGAAGCCAGCTCGCACTCACATTTGCCCAAGTACCGTGAATGAGCGTGACAACGACGGGTTTCTCCGGGCCGGAGGGTGTCTCAGAGATCATCCTGAAGATAGTAACGAATGATATAAAGCATCTCCTGGAACGCTCACGATGAGCATTCGCTAAGGTGACCCCACCGGCCGGCTTCGGAACGGATTAATCGCGTTGCACTGATCGACGCGTACACTGGACGAGATGCGCTGCTCTTATCTGCTCAGTCTCCTTCTGAATGTGCTTACGCTTACCGCTTCCGCCGCTCCACGCTTCAGCATCAGTTTCCCGCAAGAACGCAGCAGGCAACCGCTCGATGGCCGCTTGTTGCTGATTCTATCCACGGACCCCTCGGCGGAACCGCGCATGCAAATCAACGACACCCCGGCAACACAGATCGTCTTCGGCAGCGACGTCGAGGCATTACAGCCCGGCCAAGCCGCGATTATCGACGAACCGGCCTTCGGTTATCCCATCCGGCATTTGAGTGATCTGAAGCCTGGTGAATACTTCGTTCAGGCTGTTCTGCACCGCTATGAAACCTTTCATCGAGCGGACGGAAAAACCGTAAAGCTTCCGATGGATCGCGGGGAAGGGCAGCACTGGAATACTGCGCCCGGAAACCTTTACAGCAAGCCGCAAAAGATCGCTTTACAGGCAAATGCTGCCGAGACGTTCACAATAGTGCTCGACCAGGAGATTCCTCCAATTGCTGCTCCCAAAGACACCAAATACATCCGGCACGTCAGGATTCAATCGCAGCTGCTGTCGAAATTTTGGGGCAGACCCATGTACCTCGGCGCGAACATTCTCGTTCCGGAAGGCTTCGACGAGCACCCGGAAGCGCGCTTTCCGCTGGCCATCAATCACGGCCATTTCCCTGCTGATTTCGATGGCTTTCGAACCGAGCCGCCTGATCCGAATCTGAAGCCGGACTATAGCGAGCGCTTCCATATTGCGGGTTATAACCGCATCGAGCAGCAAGAGGCGTACAAATTCTACAAGCAGTGGACGGCGCCTCATTTCCCTCGTTTCCTGATTGTCGAGATCCAACATGCCAACCCCTACTACGACGATTCGTATGCCGTGAACTCGGCCAATCTCGGCCCGTACGGAGACGCGATCGAAACCGAGTTGATCCCGTACATTGAACAGAAATTCCGCGGGATCGGCCAGGGCTGGGCGCGTTTCCTTTATGGCGGATCGACCGGCGGTTGGGAGGCGCTCGCTGTTCAGATGTTCTATCCAGATCACTACAACGGAACTTTTGCTGCGTGTCCGGATCCAGTCGATTTTCGAGCGTTCACCACGATCAATCTGTACAAAGACAAGAACGCATTTATGATCGAGGGCGCTCATAAGACAGTTGAGCAGCCAGGGATGCGCGATTACCTGGGCCATGTGACAGCGACACAGCGAGATCTGAATTACTACGAACTCGCGCTCGGCGATAAGGGGCGCTCAGGGGAGCAGTACGACATCTGGCAGGCCGTCTACTCGCCAGTCGGGAGCGATGGCTATCCCCAGAAAATTTTCGACAAAGAAACTGGAGTGATCGACCACGCGGTGGCGCAGTACTGGCGAGAACACTACGATCTGAGCCACATACTCGAGCGAGACTGGTCTACTCTCGGCCCTAAGCTGCAAGGCAAGATCCACATCTATGTCGGGAGCGCGGATACCTATTTCCTGAACGACGCGGTTTACTACATCGAAGATGTTCTCAAGAACACCAGGAATCCGCCCTACGATGGCGAAGTGAAATATGGCGATCGCGCCGAACATTGCTGGAATGGCGATCCGGAGCTACCCAATTCTCTTTCCCGCCTGCACTACAACACCATGTATCTGCCCAAAATGATGGACAGGATTGAAAAGACTGCGCCGCCCGGCGCCGATCTGAAGAGCTGGCGCTATTGATAGAGCAGCTTTGAGAGCGCTTCTTTTTCCATTCTCAGATTTCGCGCGGCACGCTGATTGTTCTTCCGCTCCATCCCGAAATACGTCACAGCGGGATAGCCGATACCCAAGAGCAGTGCGAGCGCGTTGCTGCGGGTGGCCAGCCAGAAACCGTATCCGAGAACTAAAAAGCCTGCCGTGCGCAGGCCGGCCTCCACTCGCGTCGAGCGCACTGCGAATCGGTCCTGGCGGTCGAACCAGCGGAGGAGTTCTTCACTTTCGGCTGTGCCGTTCTGCATGCTGCGAGCTTCCGCGCTCAATTCCCTGTTGCGATAAAGGAACAACATCGCGGTCCCGAAATATCCGATCAGGAGAATGATCAATCCCGGGCGCAGGCTGGGCCAGGTTGTCCACCACAACAGCGCGGCCAGCAGCAATGACACTATCAGCAAAAATCTAACTCGCTTCGCGTTATATGCGCGAACGGCGCTGTTCAACGAGCAGATTCTCTCAATCGCCGCCTGCATGCGCGGCGGCCTACGCCCAGCTGTAGCCGCTCTTTGCCAGAGGCAGGTCTCGGATACGCTCTCCGGTCGCGGCGAAGATTGCATTACACACCGCAGGCAAGAGCGGCGGTAGCGCCGGCTCACCGAGACCCGTCGGTTCGTGCTCGGTCTTGAGGAAGTGCACTTCAATTTCCGGCGCAGATCGGGCACGCAGCAAAGGATGCTTGTCGTAGTTTGTCTGGACTACCTTGCCTCCTTCGAGCGTGATCTCCTGGCCCATCACCTCGCTTAGACCATCGACGATCGCGCCTTGCACCTGGGCTTCCGCGCCGCTCGGGTTGACGATCTGGCTGCCTACGTCGCCGCAAGCCCACACTTTATTCACTTTGAGGGTTTTGTTCGCGCCCACTGTCACTTCCGCCACATGCGCGAAATAACCTTGAAAGCTGTAGTGGAACGCGACGCCCATCGCGGTCCCCTGCGGCAGTTTGCGTTTTCCCCAGCCGGATTTCTCTGCTACCAGGTCAAGTACGGCACGCATACGCGCCACATCATAGGTTTGGTGTCGCGCGCCTTCCCTGGTGGAAGCTGGTTCGTTTTCCACTTTCGGCTTGGCTGCCGCGGCCACATTTTCTTTACCAGGCTCCTGCAGCAGTTGCCGCCGGAATTCAACCGGATCCTTTCCTGCGGCATGCGCCAGTTCGTCGATGAAGGATTGAAACACGAACGCCTGCGAATTGGCGCCCGGAGCCCGTAGCGCGCCGGTCTTCAATTCCAACGGCATCACAGAGGAGCAAATCAAGAAATTCGGAACAAAACCGGAGGGGAATTCGGTTGGCGCAATCGCCGCGGCAGGAGCGAATTGGTCTCCTTCTCCGTAACTGACGAAATGATTGCGCCAAGCCACAACTTTGCCGGAGGAATCTACGGCTCCCTTCAGGAAATGGAAGCCGCCAGGCCGGTAATAGTCGTGCATCATATCGTCTTCACGCGACCAGAGCAGCTTTACGGGCGCTCCCGTCTGGCGAGCGATGTATCCTGCTTCCACCATGTAGTCATTCGTCAAGCCGCGCCCGAACGATCCGCCGGCCCGCAGCAGATGAACTTGGATATTGCTTTCGGGTATGCCGAGCACTTTTGAAACCAGGGCGCTGCCGCGCGCGGGCTGCTGCGTATTGGACCAGATCTCGAGCTTGCCATCCTTAAAATGAGCTGTGCAGTTTCGTGGCTCCAATGGAGCATGCGAGATAAACGGATACGAATAGTTGGCTTCGACCACTTTCGCCGCTCCGTTATATGCGGCCTCGAGGTCACCATCGTTCCTTAATGTGCGCTGTGCCGGCTGCTTCGAAAGTTCCTGCGCGCGCTGAGCAAACTGCGCACTGCTCTGTTGAGCTGCCGGGCCTTCATCCCACTGCACATTCAATTTCTTGCGCGCCGATTGCGCGGCCCACCAGGTTTCGGCAACGATCGCAATCCCTGGTTCCAGTCCCGGCTCTCCCGGTGTAAGCGGAGTAACCTTCATCGTGCCGTCGACCACGAAGACATCCTTCACGCCGGGGAGGTTCTTAATTTCATCGATGTTCGCTTTCACTACTTTGCCGCCGAACACCGGACACTTTTGGTAAACGGCAAAGAGCATGCCCGGAAGAGTGAAATCGATTGAGTAGATGGGTTTGCCTGTGACGATATCGGGCACGTCTACGCCCGGAGTCCACTGGCCGATGATTTTGAAGGAGTCCGCGTCCTTCAGCTTCAAGGTTTTCAGATCCGGTACGGGCAAATTCGCGGCGTCCTGCGCCAGTTGTCCGTACCCGAAGTAGCGGTCCGTCGGACGGTGATAAACGCGTCCATTCGAAGCGAAACACTCAGAGGGCGGGACGCCCCATTTCTTTGCTGCGGCCGCGATAAGCATTTCTCGCCCGGCTGCGCCCACCTGCCGCATCGGAAGCCAGTTATTCGAAGCGGCGCGGCTGCCGCCGGTACTCTGGAGTCCATATTCGGCGGCAAAGTCAGCTTGTTCCACCTTCACGGTCTTCCAATCGACTTCCAGCTCTTCGGCGATCAACATAGGCAGCATGTTCTTCACGCCCTGGCCGATCTCCGGATTCCTGGAAATGAGCGTTACCGTTCCATTGGAGGCAATTTTGATGAACGCCTTTGCATCGAATGGCGGAGGCGCGGGCGGCCTTTGTCCGAATATCTTTTTTGGCTCTGCGACGTAGACTCCCAACATCATGGCTCCGCCGGAGAGGGCGCTCACATGTAAAAAAGAACGGCGTGTGACTTGCATGATCAGAAACCTCCTTCGCCGTTGTTAGCAGGACTAAGTCTTTCGTCAGGGAGACCAGCCATGAGGTTCGGATGCGATGGGGAAGGCAGCTGCCCGGCAGCTTTGTGTATCGCCTGCCGGATGCGCAAGTATGTTCCGCAGCGACAGAGATTGCCGCTCATTCCAGCGTCGATCTCTGCATCGGTCGGCTTGGGATGTTTTGCCAGCAATGCCGCGGCGGACATGATCTGTCCCGCTTGACAGTAGCCGCATTGCGGTACATCTATATCTCGCCAGGCAATTTGTAAAGGATGGGAACCGTCTTTAGACAGCCCTTCGATGGTGGTGACCGGCTTGGTCGCGGCGGTAACCGGAATTTGACAGGAGCGAACGGCTTGGCCGCCCAGATGCACTGTGCAAGCTCCGCACTGGCCGATTCCGCAACCGTACTTCGTTCCATGTAGCTTAAGAACGTCTCGTAAAACCCACAGTAGTGGCGTGTCCGGCTCTACGTTCGCCGTTTCGTGCCGTCCGTTGACAATCAGTTTGTAGATCACAAAGGACTCCTATCTTTCACCATAGACCCGACCGGATTTCTGGACAAGCACTAGCCCTCTCCGCTCCGAAGCCCGACGGATACAATGTTCAAATTAATCATCATGAGGCGAATCGATGTCGCGCTTCTTCTTATCCGAATTGCCAGCGGGCTGGCATTCCTCTACCATGGATCCGGAATTCTCTTCGGGGCCTTCGGCGGCCCCGGACCAGATAAATTCGCTGGCGCAATGCATGCTCCCGTTGCGATTGCTTATCTTGTCGGATTAGCCCAAGTAGCGGGCGGGCTCGCGATCCTGATCGGGCTTTTTACTCGGATCGGGGCAATCTGTGTCGCGATCGTCATGCTGGGCGCCATTTTCCTGGTTCATCTTCCACATGGTTTCGACATCAATCAAGGCGGCCTCGAATACGCTCTCACTCAACTGCTTATCGCAATTGCGCTGCTTCTGGTTGGTCCGGGACGCTATTCGCTGGCCTCAGTCTTGCCCACGCCCGTGCATAATCTGTGAAGCGAATAAGCGCGATTCTGCTCGGCCTATTGCTCGGCGGAAGCCTTCTCGTCGCGCAGGAACACGCTCCGCGATCTCGTCCGCGCATCGGTTTGGTGCTCGAGGGTGGCGGCGCGCCTCACCTTCATGGATCTCGGCGGCTATCGCGTTGAATGGCGGAATGCTGCTAAAACGTAAACGCGAACCCCCCGCTTACTCGTTGCTGCTGGTATGGCTTGTCTAATCCCATGCGCTCGTTCGTAACTCGATAACCTTCACCTCCGAAATAGCCGTTCGTATAACTATCCGAAAGAAACTGCGGGTTTTTACTCCAGGTTTCGCGGAAATCGACGCTCACGGTGATGCGGGGATGAACGCGGTATTTTATTCCGGCTCCGTATTGAAGGCCAACCGAGAACACACCGCCTCCGTTAAGTGGCGGAGTACTTCCAAAATCAAACGCGGCGAGAAGTAACCCAACATTCTGTAAACCAAGCTTGAAAGGCCCGGCTGCTTTTTTGACGGGCGCATTTCCCAAAGCCGTCAGAATAAGCGAGGGTCCTCCAGCGATATACGGGGCCCAGCGCGATTTGCGGGGACGTAGATTCCATAGCAGGTTGTAATCGAACTGCCGCGTTACGAGGCTTGAATATCCGAGAATAATTTCCGGCTCTGGCAGAGTGTAGTAAGAGAGGTATTCGTATTGTCCGTGCTCATAGGTGTAGCTGAATAGATTTGAGAAATGATTCCAGGTATTCAGCGCTGCATACACAGAAGCCGTCCAACCGCCTCTGAAGGCATTTCCTAAAGATGTCTGATATGTGCCGTTGGGATTGCCATCGTCAGGTATCACCGTAATCAGATCGGCCTCGGTTCGTAATACCGGATAGCTGAGATAGCCTCCCTGCACGCCGATTTCGTATCTCGGCGGGTCCCAACGATGCGCCTTCACCAGAGCTTGTGCTGATCTCTCCGCCGCTTCATCGCTCGCTGTATTCGCGGGCGTGATGCTCTCGGAAGATTGGCGTTCGCGGGGAATGTTTCCAACTCCGTTGAACTGGGTGCCGGATTGATCTGTTTTGCGCCAAGCTCCTTCTTGCGGTTTCAATTGATCTTTCGTCGCGAAATACTTCCGTACCCAAAGAATGCCTGTTACGCCCTGATACCCTACATTGCCGCGGATGACATCATTGCGAAGCGTGAGGACAGTGTCGCGAGTTACTCGCTTGAGCCGGTTCGGCCGCTCTGGCTGCCCATCGGGTGTTGTTCTTGGGTTCCTGCAATCACTAATCCGCATCACTGCGATTGCGCCGTCTGTCCGCAGCCGGTCGCCGGTGGAATTGTAGGCGTCCCGGGGTACCCACGGCCTCGGTATCCGGTCCATTGCCTCCACGCACCCGGTGAACTCGAGATCGTTTACAACTTTTGACCGCTCGTTATCGATGTACTCGTCGATGACATGGATGAACGTCTTCTGCTTGCTTGAAAAAGCAATCCCTATGTCCTGCGTAGAAGATGACGTTAGCACCGTTTCGCCTTCGTACTTCATCAGGGGATCGAAGACACGTAAGTGGTGACGCGAGGAGAAAGTGTCCGTCGTCTTTGTAAGCGTGAAAATGGGCGGGCGTTCATCCAGCAAGAGCGTGGACATCGGCGCCTGGTTATACACCTGGTTTCCCCCCACCGTTTTTATGGTCATGAACGTAGAGCCGGCAGTCAGCGTATCGACCGCGATCCATCCGGCCGCCTTGAAAGCGCGCCGCAAGGCTTCTGGAGAGCCGATAAAGGCAAGGTTCGTCAAATCGGATGGTTTGTTGCCGGCCTTTGTAGCAGTCCGGAAAGGCAGATTTCTGATGAGTTGGGCCAGCTGCTTTTGCTCGGCGGCCGATCCTGAAAATTCAGGTACCGCCCGCGGGTAGGTTTTGGATGTAATGAGCGGCGCCGTTAACTGAATGAGCATTTCGGTCCCGGCGGGATAGAGGATTTCCGGTTCGGCGAAGCCTAAAGTAGCGGTTGCCGCAGTTGCGGTAAACAAATACGAAACCGGATCTAAGGCCGCAACCGAAGCGATTTTGCTCTCGGCCGAATGACCGGGTGTTCCCGTGGATCGAATGCCTTGAATTTTGCCTTTGTTGTTGACATCTTCTCGTGAGTTTTCCACCTGATACAGCTGGGTGTGAATCGCCAAAGAAGTTCCGTCAGGCAGCTTCAGCTTATCGAATTCCAACGTCAGCGCGGCGGTTTCATGCTTTATAGCCCAGCCGACTCCGTGCGCCTGCGTGATCATTCCGCTAAACTCGCTGCCTTGCGGGATCAGGATTGCGTTGTCGATGGTCGCCGGCGACATCAACACTGCATTTACCGGATCACCTGCTTTCACGCTTTCCGACGCTAAGGGCTCCAGGAGTCGAACAGCTAACCGTGTGCTCGCCGGAACGCCCTTCACCGGGGTGAGCGCTGTCTGTAGCCATTCCCGCTCAGAGCCTTCCGGTTCCGTCAAGATCATCCGCTCGCCGTCTGTGCGCCATTTACTCGTGTGAAACTGACCATTCGCTTCTTCTTCGACAGCAGTGCCGTCCCGCAGGAACTGCACATATCGCACTCCGCCCCCATTCGATGCGTTGACCTCATAGATGGCAGTCATGTCCGTGGCGAGTAGCGCCTTGACCGGCAAAGTCTTGATCTGGCCTGAGGCGGTCGTGAATGTTATGGAGTCGTCCTGGAGCTTCGCTCCGCTGGCCCCTTCGAGCAGGCCGTGAACTCCATTCATTCCGGCGGCTACAATCACGGCCCTGCCGCTTACCACACCGCTCAGAACAAAGACCCAATCGCCGTCAGTTTGCTTTCCTTGCTGAAGCTCTGCCGAAGAAAGGGGAATAACCCCTAAGTCGCGAAATTTTCGGGTCGCGCCTTCGTAGAAACGAAGATGATGCTCGCCAGGCGCCTTCTTGTTTGTTGCGGAGACGAGAACGAGCGCGTTCTGCCCATTCATAATGGGCCACGCTTCCAGCGCATGATGCGTAAGCTGTTTCGGCTTCCCAGCGATCGTGACTACCGCGACCCCCACCTCTTGCCCCGGCTTCTTATCGACGTGAATATCGGAGAAAATCGCCTGCTGTCCCGAAACAACCGGGCACCATACCGGTGAGAGCCCGAGCAGAATTGCGACTGTGAATATTCGATTAACAAAAACCCACATGGGAAACGAGTTCGAACGAGATAACGGCGAGTCTGGGGCGTTTTCCCGTTCGAAATATTATAGGCGAGTTAATCTATTTGCTCCGTCTGTTACTCCAGTAATGCAGATATGACTTAGCGGCCAGACCGAGCACAATAATCAGTGTCACCGCTAGCGCTGTGCCGTGTAATGTGACAAACGCAGCCGCACCCAGAAGTACATAAAGGACTGTCGCCGTCTTGACTCCAATTACAGTGCGCTGCTGCTCCGGCTCTGATTCTTCAGGTGTCATTGAGTGGGCATGTTGTAAGCGAACGTAAATGCCAGCCGGACCTGAAGACCCTTGTATCCGGCAGGCAGCGGAGGCAATGGATTCGACATGCTGAGTCCGGCAACCGCCGCCCTGTCAAGCGGCTCCGAGCCGGACGTATCTGCGGTTACCAGCTTGGGTATGCTTCCATCGCGATCGATGATGAACTCGATTACTGTTCGTCCGCGCAGCGTTCCCATACGCGCGCTCTCCGGAATGACCTTGCGCCAGTTTGCCCGCACAATCGTCAGGATTGTTCGCAGATATGCCTTGAAGTCGGCGCCGCTCGGATCGCTTTGCAACTCCACTGCGGCGTGTTGTGCCGGCTCCTCGATCGCTCCCGGGTTACCTGGCCGCGTGCGTTCCGGAACGTCATCGCTCAGGCTGAGCTGGCGTCCGTTCGCCTGGGTCGCCGACCCCTCGATTGGCTGATTCAGCAAAACCCTTGGGGGAGCCAGAGTGGGATGCGGATTGGGCGGTGCATCGTCTCCGATATCTTGAAAAGGACTAGGCGCGGTATTAGGTGGCGGTGGTTTCGCGACCGGCAGGCCTGCCGGCGAACCTGTTGTGGGAGCGGTGCTCTGCGCTGGTTGAACGCTGGGCGCCTGCGGCAAGATCTGTGGCAGCGTGTTTTTAGCGACTTGTTTAGGCACATCCTGCTTGGGGATCTCGAACCGTCTGATGCTTGGCCGCCGCTGCTCCCCCGCCGACGGCTTAACGGCTCTCGATGGTGTCAGACCCGCGATATCGATTTGTTTCGATATTTTCCCGCGATTCGGCTCCCGTTGCGTCATTAGATCCCGCGGTAAGTACAGCGGAATATGGTGAACGATCACTTCCGGCTCGGGAGGCGCCTTTCGCTCAGCCAGTAATCCCGGAACGCTGACGATAATCAGCAGAAACAAAAGATGCACTGCAATGGATCCGAAAAGAATGAAGGTCCATTGCCTACCCGTACGCCGGCCGGGCCAGTCGAGCAGAAGATTCAGCTCGATGTTTGAAGGAGGTAAGACACCTGATTCCACTAGTGCTTGCTGTGGCGCCGGATGGTCTCGGAGACTATGTGCGCGTGCTCCTTGATCGTAACAAGAATTTCTTCTGCCAGCCGCAAGGCATTGGTGGCTTGCACGCCATCTACTTTGGGCCGCGAACGCTTCCGTACGGCTGCCATGAAGGCGTCCAGCTCGAGTTGCAGTGGCTCGGCTTGCTGCACCGGCAGCTTTGAAAAAACAAAGCCATCCGGCTCTTTTGCAGAAATTCGAGCTTTGGCGATCTCCTGTCTTTTATAGTCGACAGAAAAGTATTCGCCGGGTTGGAAAAGACGCAGCTTGCGCACTTGTTCGGTCGAGACACGGCTTGCGGTAAGGTTCGCGACACAGCCGCTGCCGAACGCAAGGCGTACATTGGCGATATCTACTTTTTGCGAGAGCACGGAAATCCCGGCGGCCCGGATCTCCTTCGGCATCTCCCCCACCAGATTCAGCACGATATCCAAATCGTGGATCATCAAATCCAGCACTACATCTATATCCAGGCTCCGAGGGGTAAAAACACTCAGCCGGTGTATTTCAAAAAACAGCGGGACCGTGCATTCATTCGCCAGTCTCACCACGGCCGGGTTGAACCGTTCGAGATGTCCAACCTGTAGAATTTGTCCATTTTCATCCGCAAGCCGCGTAAGCCGTTCGCCCGCTTCCACGGAATCGGCGATCGGCTTTTCGACAAGCACGTCAACACCCGAGCCGAGCAGTTCCTCAGCTACGGTTTCATGCGTTACCGTCGGTGTCGCGATAACCACCGCCTCGACGCGTTCTGGAAGCTCATCCATGTTCGCAATTGCGCTCGTCCCGTACTCAGCCGCCAGTTCTTTGGCCTTGTCGAGATCGAGATCCGCTACCGCGACAAGCTCCACATCTCGCATCTGGCTCAACACTCGGACGTGATTGCGACCGAAAACGCCCGCGCCAATCACAGCCACCCGGATTTTGGAACTCACGCCGATTCCTCGTGCACTGCATATCCAACCAGTGCAATTCCGACCTCATTTGCTCGACGAATCATCGCGTCGCGATCGAGCAGCAGCGTTCGACCTGCATCCACCGCCAGCACTGTTGTGTTCGTCTCCACCATGGTTTCGATGGTTGTTAATCCCACTACCGGTACATCGAACAATAGGTGGGTGCGCCCCTGCGAGGCCTTTATTAAACGGAGCGGTCTTCCGTTTGTGAGCGAGGCCGCCCGTCGAAGCATCGCGTCGGTACCTTCCATCGCCTCCGCCGCGACGCACGCTTTTTCACTGATGGCTACACTTTGCCCTATGTCGATTGAAGCCAACACGGATGCGATTCGCCGGCCGTACCGGATGTCTTCCTCTTCGTCCTTGCTCGGCTTACGCCTCGTCATCAACCCTTCGAGCGCGAGCAAGGGTTTGAGCAGCCTGGTCGAGTCAACCAGTTCGATTCCTTCCTCTTTCAGCACGCGTTGTATTCCGCCGATGAGTGAAGCCGTATTCTTCTCCTTTAAAGAGGTCAGCAGCTTCAGCAGTTTCCAGTCCGGCGTGATCCCGGAGAATATGCTGACGTGCTTCACCTGACCGGTCATCATCACTTCGGTCACTCTCTCTCGCTTGAAGATCTCGATTATCTTTGCGAGCTGCCCGATGTTGGCCCAATGGAACGTTGTCGCCAGCTTTTGCAATTCTGGCGTCGCCTCGTTTTCAATCGCAACGACCGCAATCTCATGCCCTTCGCGGCGTGCTGTTTCGAGCGCCAGTAGTGGAAAGCGGCCGTTGCCCGCGATCATCCCGTACTTCACGGCTTCAGCTCACTTGATAAATCCACCCTGCGAGTTGCGGATGAAGTCGAGTAGTTCTCTGATTTCCGAAGTCTGGGGAACTTCTTGTTCGATGCGCGCGAGTGCCTGAGTGGTGTTCAGACCTGAGCGGGTGAGGATTCGAAATGCGTTCTGTAACGGCTCAATAGCATCTGAACTATATCCTTTGCGTTCCAGCCCGATCTTGTTTGCTCCATACACTTCTGTTTTGTGATCCGCAGCCGTAACAGAATAAGGCAGTACATTTTGCTTGATGATGCTATTGCTGCCAACCATTGCATGCTTGCCGATGCGCGAAAACTGATGAATCGCGCAAAGGCCGCCGATGTTGGCACAGTTTTCGACGATCACATGACCGGCAAAAGTAACGCCATTCGCCAGGATCGTATTGTCGCCGATAATGACGTCATGCGCCACGTGAACATAGGCCATTAGAAGGTTTCCATCGCCAATTGACGTAATCATTCCGCCGCCTTGTGTTCCGCGATGAATGGTCACGAACTCGCGAATTGTATTGCGGTTTCCTATGCGCGTCTCCGAGAGCTCTCCTTTATACTTCTTGTCCTGAGGAGCTACGCCGCAGGAGCAGTATGGATAAAACACATTCTCCCGGCCGATCGTCAGCTTGCCTTCCAGATAAACATGCGCCATCAGCCGCGTGCCCGCCCCAATCGTCACGCCGCTGCCGATTACGCAATAAGGTCCAATCTCGGCTTCGGCGGAAATGTGTGCGTTCGGATCGATAATCGCGGTGGGATGAACAGCCACTGAACTCAGACTTCTTCCCGGTTGGCTACTTTGCACATCAATGTAGCTTCGGCTACAAGCGATCCTTCTACAGTCGCGGTGCCCTTCAACTTGGCAACGGTGTTCTTCATCTTGAGAATCTTCATCTCAATCCGGAGCTGATCGCCGGGAACAACAGGTTTTCGGAACTTTGCTTCGTCCACCGACGCAAGGAACATAATTTTGCCCCTTGCGTTAGCGTTCACTCTGCTGATAAGAATTCCGCCCACTTGCGCCATTGCTTCAATAATCAGGACACCCGGCATTACCGGGAACCCAGGGAAGTGACCTGTGAAGTGCGGCTCATTCACCGTTACATTTTTTATTCCGACAACCGAATCATCACTTACTTCTACGATGCGATCAACCATCAACATCGGGTAACGGTGAGGCAAAACTGCACTGATCTCTTGAATATCCAACGATGTCATGGAGAGCAGGGAACCGTTATTATAGCAATCGAATGCAACCTCTCCTGAGCTACGCAAAAGCAAACAAAGAAGAAATCATCCGGACTATCGAGCAGATGGTCGAATGCGAGTCCCCCAGTGATTCTCCTTCTGATGTCAACCGCTACGTCGATCTACTGGTTGAGCATTCAAAAGATATCGCCACGCCAAAACTGATCAATTCCGACAAATACGGGAAACATCTCCGGCTCGAGTTCAAAGTGCCTGGAACGAAGAAAGAGGGGAGGATCCTGGGCATCGGTCACTCCGATACCGTATGGCCGCTCGGAACTCTGCAGTCAATGCCGTACCGCAGGCGAAATGGACGTCTCTGGGGACCTGGCGTGCTCGACATGAAGGCCGGGATCGCGTTCTTTATCTATGCAGCTCGCGCGCTGCGTGACCTCGATATTCCAGCTCGTCGAAATATCGATCTGCTGATCGTCTCGGACGAGGAAATTGGATCGAAAGAGTCACGTCCGTTAACCGAATCGGAAGCCAGACGCAGCAATTGCGTCCTGGTCCTTGAACCTGGCTCGGCGCCGGTCGGCGCGCTCAAGACGGCTCGCAAAGGAATCGCTGGGTATCGATTAACAGTACACGGCAAGGCAGCTCATGCTGGGGTCGACTTCAGCAGCGGCGCCAGCGCCATCGTAGAGATCGCGCGGCAGATCGATCGAATTGCACGGTTCACCGATCTCCAGCGAGGCACGACTGTGAATCCCGGAATCATCAGTGGTGGTACGCGCACCAACGTCACTGCGGCCAAAGCGCAAGTTGACATCGATGTTCGCGTAACGCGCGTCAGGGATGCTACGATCATCGATCGAAAAATGCGCGCCCTGCGTCCTTTCGATAAACGCTGCAAACTCAGCGTGGAAGGCGGACTCAATCGCCCTCCCATGGAGCGCAGCAAGAGTATTGTCAGCCTGTTCAACCGCGCAAAGCAGATTGGAGCCGAGATGGGAATGCAACTCGAAGAGTCATCGACAGGGGGTGGATCAGACGGCAATTTTACTGCCGCCCTCGGAGTTCCTACTTTGGATGGCTTGGGGGCGGTTGGCAACGGCGCTCACGCGATCGACGAAAGCATCCTGGTCGAACGCATCCCCGACCGAACCGCGTTGCTAGCCGGCCTGCTCGCTGGGCTGTAGTTCTTTCTCGATTTCAAGCAGCGGTGAGCGCGTCACGTCACTTTCGAAGTGAGCGATTAGCTTATTCGCCGCCGCGGCGCCTACCAGCTTGCTGAGTTCGGCCTTCGGAGTCTGCTTGACTCGCTCCAGACTGCCGAGAACTCGTAACAACTTCTCGACCGTCTTTGGCCCGATCCCTGGCACATCGTGCAATTCTGAAGCGAGTCTCTGCGCGTTTCTTCGAGTCCGGTGAAACGTGACCGCAAACCGGTGCGCTTCATCGCGGATCATCTGGACCAGATGCAGAATTGGCGAGAATTTATCCAGGATAATGGGCTCGTCTTCCTGCCCATATACGTAGATCCACTCTTCGCGCTTCGCTATCGACGCCAGCGGCTGATACGTTATACCGATTGCCTCCAGTGCCTCGGCCGCTGCATGGAGTTGTCCTAAGCCCCCGTCTACCAAAACGAGACTGGGGAAAGCCTGCTTCTCTTCCTGCAGCCGCTTGTAACGGCGCGTGACCACCTCACGCATTGAGGCAAAATCGTCATTGCCGATAACCGTGCGGATAATGAATTTGCGGTAATCGGACTTCTTCATTTTGCCGTTCTCCCACACCACCATGCTTGCCACCTTATCGGTCCCTTGTATGTGAGAGATATCGAAGCACTCGATGCGGTTAGGGACCTCAGGTAAGTTCAGAGCGTCCTGCAAGGCGGTCTTAATTGCCTCAGACGAAGGCTTCAACACACGGAAGCGCTGATCGAAACTATGCTTTGCGTTGGTTTCAACCAGCGCCAGCATGGCTTTTTTCGTGCCTCGCTGGGGAGTATGGATTTCTACTTTGCGCGAACGCAGCTCGGAAAGAAATTCCTCCAGTTCCTCCCGATCCTCGAAATCCGCGGGTACGTGGATCATTCCCGGAATGTATTTACTGTTGAGATAAACCTGCTTGAGAAGCGCCTGAAAAAACTCCGACGGGTGGAAGTCGTGTTGATCTTCCCAGAAGAACTCGCGACGGTCCACGATCTTCCCGCGGCGCAGGTGAAACAGATTGACAGCAACTAATGGCGGCTCGGCATGGTACGCAAATATGTCGGTATCGTCGCCTTCCACCGCCGCCATTTTCTGCCTTTGCTCCATCTCACGCACGGTAGTGACCAGGTTCCGGAGACTGGCCGCCTCTTCGAAATTCATGCTTTCCGAGGCGGCGTACATCCGCTGTTCGAGGTCCGCCGCCAGATCGTGATGGCGTCCTTCAAGAAACAGGCGAACATCTCTTACCGCCTCCTGGAAAGCCTCATCGGTCGTTAATCCTGGCGTGCACGGGCCGAGACAGCGATGGATGTGATATTGCAGGCAAGGATGGCTGTACCTCTTATTAAGGTCGAGCTTGCAAGATGGAACTTTGAAATAGCGGTGAATAAAATGAACCAAGCGGTGGGCCAGGTTGCCCGGAAAATATGGGCCGTAGTAACCTGCGCCATCCTTCAGAATTCTGCGCGTTACATAAACGCGCGGATATTTCTCGTTCGTCAGCTTGATATACGGGAACGTTTTATCGTCGCGCAGCAAAACGTTAAACCGCGGCTTGTACTGCTTGATTAAGTTATTCTCGAGCGCAAGCGCTTCCTTGTTGTTATCGACTTGAATGAAATCGATGTCGCGAGCTTCCGAGATCAGGCTTCCCGTCTTCGCTTCGGCCAGCCGCTCCTCGTTAAAGTAGCTCCGGACCCGGCTACGAAGGCTCTTCGCCTTACCGACGTAGATGATTTTCCCTTGTCCGTCTTTGTAGAGATAAACGCCAGGTTCAACGGGAAGCTGCGCGACCTTATTGCGCAATCCAATATCTATTTCGCGCATCTATCGCTTTTATAATTTAATTGTGACACGTAGAACGTGGCTGGCCGCTCTTCCGGTTTTGATCCTCTCATGGAATGGTCGAGGCCGGGCGCAAACTTCCCAGCAATCTACGCCCTCGCCCCAGCAGGTACCCGATGCCGACAGCCTGCCTGAAGAAGACGAGAGCGAAGCGCCTGAGAAATTTGTCTTGAACCCGCTCGAATCCGAGCGCAACATTCGCATTGGGAACTACTACTGGCACAAGGGTAATACCCGTGCTGCGCTTCAACGTTACGAGCGGGCGACCAAATATGACCCAAACTCAGCGGAAGCTTTCTATAAAGTTGCCGAAGCCGAAGACAAACTGAAGAACAAGGATGCTGCCCGCCTCGCTTTGAAGAAGGTTGTGGATCTCTCGCCCGATTCCAAGCTCGGACGCGAAGCAAAAAAGAAGCTTTCGAACAAGAGCTAGCTTTTCACAGTCACTTTCTTGCTTCGTTCCAGCGTCTGATGCCACATCGATTTCAGTAGCTCACCCACGCCGCGCTCCCAATCCGGAAACAGATCCACATGCTGTACCTTCTTAGCGATGTCTCTCGGAACCTCGCATTCGTTCAACCGCACTGGTAAGAAAAAAATCTCTTCAGAAGGTACGCGTGAGGCTACGTTGAGGGCGTACTCCAGCTCGCATTGAAAGTGCCCGCGTTTTGCAACTGATCGCCGTGAGAAGCACCCGATAAAGAATTCGGAGAGATCTATAGCTCGCTCGATTGCCCGCGGCCAATTTTGTCCCGGTAGTAGCTTTTCTTTGTCCATCCAGGGCTCAAAGCCGGCGTTCTGCAAGGCTGTGAAGAGTCGTTTCACGTCTGCGTGGTCCTCCTCAGCGTATGCCAAAAACACGCGGATCCGGCCAGTCGGCTCAAAGACGACCCGGTTGGATGAATCCAGTTTAAAGCTGCCTAAGCCGTCAATCTCGATCGAAGCGCCGTCGCGAAGGTATCGATCGATCAACTGCAGAAGTGCTTTGCCGCGAAGACTACGATTCACGGCTCGGCCTCGGCACGGGGGCAACCAAAAGGGCCTTGATTTCGATCTTCGCCGCCTCCTGTGTCAGTTTGAGGTCCTTGATCAGGCGGTGCACCAGCGTATCTACATCATCGGCCGCTTTCGCTTGGGATCGATGGGACCGCTTTGCCAAGCTCCGGGCCAAATCCAGCTTGTTCATTGCCTACAAGGTAATTTTGCCGGGGCAACGGACAGATGCTCTATGGTTTAACTGAATTCGCGAATCTTCTTACTTTCCAATTCGTTAGGCAGCCATCCATTTTTTTTCTGAATCTGTGAGCTAACACGTGTAGGAAAGTCCACGGTTTTCCAGGCGTCCCTTACTCGCGGCTGGAGGCGATATGTGTTACTGTCCGCTGCTGCGCCGGATTGTATATCCACCGGGATACAGTCAGCGCGTGTGTACGACGGCGCGTCCGCGGACAAGCGGAAGCGGCTATCGAAGAACAGTTGTTCGACACGTTCACGCTAGATCTGTAGCGATTGCGTTCTTCGTCGAGTAAGCTAATCGTTCCGCATTCTCCTTTTAGTCTACCCTCTTGTACTCTATACCTTTGTTTAACTTGCTATAGCTCTTCTTCAGTCTCTCTCTAGTATATCCAGCCACATTGCTCTCTCTTCTATCTCATTAAACATATCTTATCCTTTCTCTTCTCATTGCCTAGTATCTGCTATACTTATTGTTTCTTCTCATCTTTATTCCACCCTATCCTTTTCTCTATCTACTCTACTTCACACTCTTACTCTTTCACATCCAGCATTATCTCTATCTCTTCTTCTACCTTATCTCTCTACTGCTTTATACATTCTACATCTTACTTTCCTCTCTATCTAGCTACATTTTCCTCTCTATTTCTATCTCTTTTTTACTTCTACTCTCCATCTTATTTCTTTATCCCTATCTCCTTTCCTACTTCTCTCTCTTACATTTTCTTTTTTATATACCCTCTCTCTTTCTCTCTCTTTATTTCCTCCCCTTCTCTCTTTTCCTCTTTTTATTTCTCTAGCTTCTTTCCTATTTCTTTCAGCTCTTTCAGCATCTCTCTCTATTCTACTCTCTCATCTTTTAGCTATCTCTTCCTTTTTTATACCTTTTTCAGCTTCTTTCCACTATTCCATTCTTTTATATTACTATCTCTCTAGTGCTACGGCCTAATTCTTTGTATACATTACTCAGTTTCCACGCTGCTCATTTAGCTAGTTTTTCTTTTTTTTTCCCATTCTATTCCTATATCTCTTTTGCGCTTTTCCTTACTCACTCTCAAGATCGCTATTCAGCGCAATGTCACATATTTTTGTGGGGCGGGACCCATCAGCGCCAACTTATGGCCGTTTTGGTCAGGTTTGCCGGTAATGAGCACGAGGAGGATTGTCCAATCAGCAGGGGGCATCTGTGCGAGAACAGAACTTCAACGAACTGGCGTTTTGCATTCGGTTTCGCGTACTAATGCGGCGGCCGTGGTAATTCTACTAAGCAGATTGTGTGCTTCTGCAGGTCAGAAGCGGCGACTGTTCTGACCCGGGACTAAATTGAGCAGGCTCGCGGACGATGGAAACCACGGTGATGTCGTCCTCCTGGCCAAACGCCTGGGCCTTCCGAGCAATCGCCTCCGCAGAGAGATTCTCCGCGAGCGCCTGCTGCAGACGATCGAATCCAAAAAAGCTTTTTGTTTTGTCTCGCGCCTCGACGACTCCGTCGGAAATCATCACGAGATTGTAATCCGGAGGCAGCACGCCGTGTGTTTCTGGGTATTCGCTCTCGGCACTGACACCCAACGGTAAGCCGCTTTCAAGCGCGAGTTCCTGCCCGTTGACATAAGGCGCGAGATGCCCGGCGTTGGCGACGGTCAGAGACCCGTTCCGACCAAGCCTGAGGCAGAGACAGGTCACAAAACCATCCTGAATCCGCGATGTAAGGCGCTTATTCAGACGCTCCAGGATTTTTCCAGGCGACTGTCCGGCGTCGTCTGAAACATCCTGCCAAAGACCAACTATAAGACTAACGGTCAGAGCAGCCTTTAACCCCTTTCCACTCACATCGCCGACGACCATCAACAGAGAATCATCTGCGTCCTGGGAGATCTGGAAAAAGTCTCCGCCAATCTCTTGAACCGGATAGTATGCCGGATCGATTCGCAGATGCGGAACGGAGATGGATTGAGCGGGTTGCATGAGAAGCTGCACCTGGCGAGCAGTTTCCATTTCAGCGTGCAACCGCTGTTCCTCCGCTCGTGCACTTCCAAATCGCCGCAGTAATAAGTAAGCGAAAGTGACGATGGTAATGGCCATCAAATTCGCTGACAAAGCCGCAACCGTTTCAGAACTTATAAAGCGCGTGAGCTGGGGGACAAAAAACAAAAGGTACTGAAAAATGTCGATCACAGTATCTGGGATGAAAGAGATTGCCAGCCAACGTGAGTAAGTCGTTGCAGTCCGACATCCGTATATAATAAGAAACAGAATTATCAAGTTATCCAACAAATTGTCGGCAACTGTGATCACTGTTAGAGTACTGCGGTAATAACCTTCTTGAAGAGACCAGTGCAGATAGATTGAGAATAGAACGTAAACGATAAGATAAGTTTTGATCCCGCGCCCAATTCGTATGCCGAGCAAGTAGCAGATGCCGATAATCTCGGCGAAAGCCACGAGCGAGGCGAAGCAGTCTTGTATTACGGCCCCCGCCGGATAGCTCCACAGAAAGGTACTGACGCGCACCCACATGAGCATTTGCCAAATCGCGTCAGACGCAAACATAACTCCGAGCCACAAGTACTCGGGTCGGCGATCCAGTAAAAAAATTGCGATTAAACCCAGAGCGAGATATAGCTGCGCGGATTTTACGAAGGCAGTTGACAGATCGTTGGAGAAATAGTCGTACTTGCTCGCGGCAATCGCATTTTGAATCAGTCGAGGTGCGCCGATTTCGATTGGTCCCCGCAAAATACCGGCGCGATTGTTCCAGGCAAATCGGGGATCTTTCCAGTACTTGATGGCGATGACCAACTTGTCGCGGTCCCATCGAGCCTTTAACACTTCGAACGACATTAAGCGCTGGTCGTAGATACGATTGTCAGGTGGAAACGAGCCGAAGCGCCCGATGCTGGTGCCGTTTGCGTAGACTTCGTACGCCCCAATCAATCGACCCACGGCCAGCGCAAGATCCCTAGGTCGATCGGCCGTCAGCGCGACCCGGTACCAGCCATAACCGGAGAAGCTGGGATAACCTTGCTCCGCAAGCCCTCCGGGAACCTGAATTGGTTTCCAGGAAGAGTCATCGAACTTCGGATCGGCCCATCGCGCATCATCTCCCGGATGGAATTTCCAGATACCAGCGAGGCTTGTCACGCCCTCTTGGAAGTTGGACAGGTCGACAGTCCGTCCCCATAGGGAGACAGAAACGCACGCAATCCAGAGATAACGCATGGACCTCCGATTTTCAGCCGCAACCCGTATGCGCTAGTCGGTAAAAGCAGCTTTGGCCGTGGCCTCGTCCGGGTGCAAGGCCGTGTATTTGGTCAAGCCTACCATTGTGAATACCTTTTGGAAATGGGGCGAAAGACCAAAAATCTGAATTTTTTGTCCGGCGCGATTTGCGGTCATCAGCATCTCGATAACGAGTGCAATGCCGCTGCTGTTCAAGTAAGCAACCTTGCTGAAGTCGAGGAGGACCCGTTTGTAGCGCTCCTTGGAAATACCCTGGTAGGTACCCACAAGTGCTTCCTTGCTTGCGCTGGTAATATCGCCTTCCAGCCGAAGCACAGCCACGGAGCCATCGTTTTCAATATGCACTTTGGTTTCAGGGTTCATAAGGAGCGATCCCCTCGGCCGGCGACTGCCGGCAAATGCATGGCGAGACGCGTATAGCTGCCGTCCGGGCCATCCTCTATCCACTCCGCCTCATCGACTAACGATTGGATCAAAAACATACCCATTCCGCGAGGCGGCTCCTCGCCTTTCATCTTGCGCTCGAGGTCTGGCGCCCGTGGAAGGGGCTGGTGGACTCCCGGGCCGCAATCTCGGACCCGCACTTCCAGCGTCTTGCCCTCGATCGTGAAAGTCAGAGAAACAACCAGCAGATCGTCGAAGGAGTTACCATGCTCCATGGCGTTGATGCAGGCCTCAGCCACCGCCGTCTTCAAGCCCTCGACGCGATCATCTTCAAAACCCATGAGGTTGGCGAGAGTAGCCGCAGCGCTCATGGCGACTTTTTCAAACCCAAGGCGCGATGGCAGGCGAAGGTCGACCGCTGTTCGGCTCGGTTTCACGCCGCCGGCTCCGATTCCGCAGGAGAGCGATGGCCGTCATATCGTCGGCCTGATGCTCATTGCTGGAGAAATTGGCGATCAGTTTCCATAGTTCATCCAGTATGTCGCTGGATTGCCTAGCGTGCAAGTCGCGAAATCCGGCGAGGAGCCGTTCTCCGCCGAACTCTTCTTCTCCGCGGAACACTTCAGTTAGCCCGTCGGTATAAAGAAGAATTCCGCATCGTTCTGGCAGCGAATGCGTCTCTGGTTCGTACCGGCTGCCATGTACGACGCCGAGTGGCGGACCGCTGGCATGGAGTAGGTAGGGAAGCTGTTCTCCCGCTAGCAAAAACGCCGGATTGTGCCCGGCATTGACCACCTGCAGCCGGTGCTCTCTGGCGTCCAGCTTGGCCATCACAGCGGTGACATATTTGCGCCTGGCTTCGGGACCCTCGGCGTGGTGCAAATCGTTCATACGAGTTGCTATCTCCGCCAGATCTGCACCAGTGCTGGCCATAGCGCGGAACCCGGCCCTGAACGATGCGCTAAGCAGCGCAGAGGCAAGACCCTTGCCTGCGACATCAGCGACGATTGCAACAAAGCAGTGCGAGTCCAATGAAACAATATCGACGTAATCGCCGCCCACCTCATAACACGGCGCCGATCGGTAAGACACGCTGTAGCCGGGAATCTGCGGCAGCCTTTGCGGAAGGAGACTACTCTGAACGATGCGCGCAGAGGCGAGATCCTGCTGTACTCGCTGCCAGGCCAGAAGATTCTCATGATGTTGGGCGTTCTCGATGGCTACGCTCGCCTGCAAGGCCAGCCCTTCGAGAAAGTCCTGTTCTTCTAAGGTCGGTGACTTACCCGGGCGTAACACCACAAGCCAAGTGAGAAAACGATGATGCTTATCCAGGAGCGGCACCCGTGGAGAACCCGACCAAGCCTCTGGGCTCGCAGCATACGGCCAGTCGGGAGGAACGTTCCCATATAGAATGCGTCCCGCTGAGGGCAGTGCTTCTGTTTCTGCGAAAAACGCGCCTGCGCACTCCAGTTCCTTGGCCGCCAGTTCGAGAGTGTAATATAAAACCTCGGTGAGTTTAATCGTGCTATGAACTTTGCGCGACGCCTCGAGGAGGCCCTGTAGTCGGGCGACCTCCTGCTGTTGATCCAGCAGCTCGCGACCATGCGAGTGTGATGGGTAGCCGATAGTCATGACCGAGAGTCAGTAGTGGTAACCATTTCACATTATCGGTGCCGTTGTCAAGCATTCCGATCGGTTGTGAAGCCAGAATTCGGAATGCCCATTTCGTCAACCTGTAACGTGGCCCGGAGGGACCGAACCCCTGTCCTGCGGCCGACGGTCTCGTCGGGTTCCAGAGTTTCGATCTCGGATTCAGCGCCACCGCTTTTATTGGCTGAATGGAGAATTCGCCCTCGCAAAAGTGGCTAAATTCCTGGGGCCGGGTGCCTGGCGGGCGATGGTCTCGAATGTCTTTGGCGACGAGTCCCATGCTAGCGATCTTAAAACGAGAGTTCTATTCTTCCGCGGAGTCGCTCTTCAAACACATGAGTCGCGGCTCGTGGGCACGGTAGCTAGCGCACACTGCCATCTATTTGGGGAAAACTGAAATGACATTCACTATTCAGCGCGCAAAACCTCGAGCGGCCTTTGATCCAAAATCCGGGCACTGGCCAACCAGCCGGCGGCGTTGGCCAGTAAGGCCGTGGCTATGACCGCAACGAGCAGAGATGGCCATTGGAATTCGAAATGCGCATTGATGAATTTTTCCGAGATAATCCCGGTGAAGATGTTCGCCAGAATGCCGCCGACCAGCCCGGCGACGGCTCCCAGGATCGAGAACTCAATCGAGAAGATACCGAGAATGCGGTTGCGGGTAGCTCCCAGTGCCTTCAGAATCGCAACTTCGCGGATGCGCCGGTAACGCGTGCCGGCAACACTCGAGCAGAGAATGATCACGCCGGCGAAGATCGCAAACATCGCCAGGAAACGTACCACCAGGGCTACTTGATCCACCGCCTCCTGTATTCGCGTCAGCACATCGGCCAAGTTCATCACTGTGACGGTCGGAAACTTCTCGAAGATCAACTCTTCGATCTGCGGAATCCTTGCCGGGTCGACATGAACCGCGCCGTAATAGACGACCGGCAGGCCCCCCAACGAATTTTGCGGAAACACCAGATCGTAGCGTACTGCCGCCCGTTCCGTACGCCGGAAAACCGCGACTAGCGGTGCGGTCACGGTCTTTCCAGCCAGCTGAAATTGCAGGCGATCGCCCAGGCGCAGCTTGAAATCATGCTGCGCTTGTTCGGAAATTGCGAGCATTGGCTCTGTGCTCTCCGCTGTCCACCAATTACCTTTTTGAAGGCTGAGGCCCTCTGGAAGCGACGTCGCGGTAGTAATGCGGATAGCTTGCAAGCCTCCTCGAGCGCGGTCTCCGAGGTTCAGGCGGCCTGCCGGAACACCATTGTTCGAAAGCATCCGGGCGACGATGTAACCCACCAGCTGTACTTTGCTCTTCACTCCGGGCTGTGCCTCGATCAGTCTGCTCAGCGCGCCTGAATCGCGCACGTCCAACAGAAAGAGATTGCCTTGTTTGCCCGGGCCCTCGCTCCTGACTTCACGAAGAACAGTGCCCTGCAGAAGGTAGGTCGTCAGGGTAAACATCACACCAACGCCGAGCGCAACGAGCACGGAACGCGCCTGGCTTCCAGGCCGGTAGAGATTGGCGAAGCCGTGCCGGAAAGAAGTGGGTAATCGCCGGTTTGCCGCTTTGACAACCCTGCGCATAGCAAACAATAAAACCGCGGCGATTCCGGCCAGTAGCAGAACGCTCGCGATCAGCCCGCCCACAAAATAGCCACCCATTCTCCAGGAGCCGCCTAACCAGACGGCGATGCCATAGAATCCGACGAAAATGACTGCCGCGCCCGTCCAGGCAGGGATCTTGTCGCGCCAGTGTTTGCGGCTGTCCTGCGCAGCGTCGCTCATGTCGCGCCGGAAGACAAGGCTCGGACGTATATTGCGTATGCCCAACAGCGGAGGCAGCGTAAAGAGCAAAGTCGCCAGAATTCCCAGACTCATGCCTTGCAGACTGAATGACCAATCCCAAGGCACCTGGGGTAGTAAAGCGAATACGCGCTGTATCAGCCAGGGGAAAGACTTCTGGACCAGCGCGCCCACAGCGACTCCAATCAGGCCGCCTGCAATTCCCAACCAGAGCGTTTGTATCAGGTAAATCTTCATGATCTGGCTGGCGCGCGCTCCAACGGCTTTCATCACCGCGATCGTGTCCATGTGCTGCTGCAAGTGGGAGTACATCGCCATCGCTACGCCGAGCGAACCCACGATAAGCGCGATCAGGCTCACCAGGCTGAGAAAAGTCGTGGTGTTGTCCAGTGCTTTCCCCACCGCGGGGCTACCTTCGCGATAATCGCTCAGAAAAACGCGATGGATTGTCGCCTTGATCTGATTCTTGATGCTCTCGAGATCTGCTCCCGGTCGAAGTTTAAAAAGGAAGCGTTGCGCCGCGCGGCTGCCGAACTGGACTAGACCGCTGCGTTCGAGCCCGGCACGGCTCACGCAGCGCGCGCATACCAGGTCCAAAACCTGATGCCAGCCTGTCCGGCTCGCTGGTCAAAGTGGCGGTTATTCTGAAGTCCTTGCCCCCCAAGCGGATTGTGTCGCCCGGCTCCACCTTCAAACGCATCTCGAGCTCCGGCGTGACCACTACTGCATCGTCGCTGTTCAACAACGCTGCCAGCGGCCGTGCCGGCTGCAGACCGATCTTGCCGTAGAAAGGATAGAGTGACGGGTCCACACTCTTGACTGAGATCATCTGCGGGATACGTTGACGGTTCGAGCCAGCCATAGAGACGGTTTCTGTGACGCGTGTCATTTGGCCGCTGTGCGACCCGATCGATTCAAGCCTGTCGATCTGTTCGGGCGTCAGCGAGTCCCACGTCTGTGCCTGTAAGTCTGCTGCGATGAGCTGTTTTGCGTTCCGCAGTAGCATGCCTCGAAAGGCATAACCGAATCCCTTAACGCCGCTGAGCGCAGCCACACCGACTGCCACTGCAAGCACCACGAACACGAACTTCGCGGGAGCCGCCCGCAGCTCGCGCCAACCGATCTTCGAAGCTGTGCGCGCGCCAAACCGGGCGTTGGCAGGCCCCGCTGTCCTTTCCGCTGGCACCCCTACGCCTCCACGGTCCGCTCAGGCATCACGTCCGTAAGCACCCGGCCGTCGCGTAGCGTAATGATCCGGTCCGCAAATTCCGCGAGGTGCATATCGTGGGTAACCAATATCAGCGTGGTCTCTTCTTCGTGGTTCAGTTGTAGAAGCAGTTGAAGAACTTGTTCGCCGTTTGCCGAATCCAGGTTGCCCGTAGGCTCATCGGCCATCAGGAGTGGCGGGCGCGTCATAAAAGCCCTTGCCAGAGCCACGCGCTGTTGTTCACCGCCCGAAAGTTGAACCGGGTAATGCTGCGCGCGGTGGGCCAGGCCTACTCGCTCCAGCAGTTCCTTCGCTCGTGTTCTCGAATCGCCGGTATACCCACTCAATTCAGCCGGCAGACAGAATGTTTTCTTCGGCCGTTAGCGTTGGCACCAGTTGGTAAGACTGAAAAACGAAGCCGATTTTTCGGCCGCGCAGACGCGCCAGGTCGTCCTCGCGCAAATTCTGAATCTCGATCCCGTCCAATACGATACGACCGGCGGTCACCGTGTCGAGACCGGCCATCAGTCCGAGCAGCGTGCTTTTGCCGCTTCCCGAAGCCCCCATGATCGCCACAAACTGGCCGCGCGGGACGCTGAAGGTGACGTCGCGCAGAATCTCGACGCGGTTCGATCCATTCTCGATACTCTTCGAGAGCTGATGGACCTCAATGACGTCCACGGGTTGCGAGGAATACTTCATGTCAATCTTAGGATTGTGATGAAACGGTGGCCTTTTCTACTTATTCTGGCAGCCTGCTTTAGTTATGCCGCTGTTTCCATCTCCTGTGGTTCCCGCGAAAACACCCCTCCTCCAGAACAACGCAAACCGGCTGCTTCCGGTTCCACTCCGCCCGTAGCTACCCCTGCGGAGACCGATAATCGCCCTGTCATCGTCACTTTTGGCGACAGCCTCACCGCCGGAGTGGCAGGCCGCAGTTACCCGGACGATTTGCAGGACCTGCTGGATCAGAATGGCCTCAAGTTTCGAGTAGACAACCAGGGTGTAAGCGGAGATACCAGCAGCGATGGCCTTGCCCGCATTCAAAACGTCATCGCGGAACGCCCGGCCCTGGTCATCCTCGAGTTCGGCGGTAACGACGGCTTACGCGGGATTCCGGTGGACGCCACCCGAAAAAATCTGGAGGAGATGATTCAGCAATTCAAGGCTGCCCACATCCGCGTCGTCCTGCTCGGTATCACACTCCCGCCGAATTACGGACCCGACTACATCAAACCTTTTACGGCCATGTTCCCCGACCTGGCCCGGCAGTTTCACCTGACCTACATGCCGTTTCTCTTGGTGAATGTCTACCAGCATCGCGAATGGATGCAGCCCGATGGGATTCACCCGAACGGCGAGGGAAATAAGGTCGTTGCACGCGATGTGTTCCAACTTATTCGACCTATACTGGCGGGACATCGCAGATAAGATGTCGGAAGCTTGCTGCACTTCTCGTGCCGTCGGCAAATTGTGAGTTATCCCGATTCAGTTCGCTATCTCTACTCGCTTGGCAATGAACTAAAGACCGGGGCCAGGTTCGGGCTCGAGCGCATGCAAATCCTGCTCGCCTCCCTCGGCAATCCCGAACGTGGGCAGCGCTTCGTCCACGTCGCTGGTACAAACGGCAAAGGTTCGAGTTCGGCCATGATTGCCGGCATGCTTCGCAAGGCCAATCTGCGCACTGGTCTGTACACCTCTCCCCATCTGATCGAGCCTACTGAGCGCATACAAATCGACGGGATGGATATCGATACCGCCGAATTCACGGCATCCTTTCAGACTGTGCATGAAGCCGCAGAAAAATTGCTGCTCGAGGGCCAAATTGACGCACACCCGTCGTACTTTGAAACCATCACCGCCATGGCATTCCTGATTTTTCGCACGCGCGCGGACATCTCCGTGCTCGAAGTAGGCTTGGGTGGCCGTCTCGATGCGACCAACGTCGTGATGCCCGAGTTGTGCGTCATCACGCCCGTCTCTTACGATCACGAGTCTTTCTTGGGGAACAGCCTGGAGTCGATCGCAAGCGAAAAGGCCGGCATCTTGAAACCCGGCGTCCCCCTCGTGATGGGGTTACAACCGGCGGCGGCCGAGAACGTAATCACAGGGCGGGCCAGGGAACTAGGCTGTACGATCTCTTCGGTAGACGGTGCCAGTATAGGAAATTTGCACTGCACCGCTAGCGGCTCGAGCTTCACATTCCAAGGCCTCACTTACGAGTGTCCACTGGCCGGCCGTCACCAGATCGAAAATGCTGCGACTGCCATTCTCGCTTGTCAAAAACTGGATTTGCCCGAAGCCGCCATTTCTGAAGGACTCCGCCAGACGCGCTGGCCTGGCCGCCTCGAATTCATCTCTCGCGATCCCGATTTCGTGCTGGATGGCGCTCATAATCCTGCAGGCGCGCGCGCGCTAGCCGCTTATATCCGGGAATTCCACTCCGGCCGCCCAGTCTGGCTTGTCTACGGAGCGATGCGTGATAAAGCGATCGAAGAAGTCACTGAACAGCTATTCCCATTGGCGCAGCAGCTCATCTTGACCGCGCCGGATTTCCCGCGTGCTCTTCGCCCCAAAGCAATCTTGGAGGTCGCCAGTTATCCTGGGGCCATATTGACTGAGACCGTCTCGCAAGCAATCGAAGCCGCGCATCAGGCTCCTCGCGACGCGATCGTCTTTTTCACGGGCTCGCTTTATCTGGTCGGCGAGGCGCGCAAGCTCTTGCTGAATAAATGAGGAAGCTTCGTGGCTTGCTTTTCGCAGATCCCTGTATCGTCCTCGCCACGATTGTCTACGGAACAATCAGCCTGATCGTCTCTTTCTTCGATCGCCAGCGAAACGGCATCGCTCAACACCGGGTCGCACAAGCCTGGGCGCGCATGCTGCTACGCGTCAGTGGTGTACGTGTACAGGTTGAGGGGTTGGAACGCATCGACCCCGGCGCCAGCTACGTGTTCATTTCGAATCATCTGAGCTATATGGATACGCCCGTAGCGTTAGCCCACATCCCCGTGCAATTTCGCTTCTTGGCGAAGCGGGGCTTATTCCAAATTCCTTTGCTCGGCACGCATCTCAACCGCGCCGGTCATATTCCGGTGCCCCGCGAGGATCCTCGTGGTTCCGTAAAAGTTATGCAAACGGCTGCTGAAAAAATTCAGCAGAAGAAAATCTCTTTGCTGATATTTCCAGAGGGCGGCCGCTCGCACGATGGCGTCCTGCGGGCGTTCAAGGAGGGCGGACCGTATATCGCGATACGCGCAGGCGTGCCGGTGGTTCCCATCGTGATGCTCGGCACGCGCGAGGTCCTGCCCTACGGCAGCGGGATTGTCAAACCCGGATCAGTCACCCTGCGTATTCTGCAGCCGATTGAAACCAAACAGATGATTCTGAAAGATCGCGGCAGGCTAACCGAGAAACTGCGGGAACTCATTTCAAGAGAACTGGAGAGTTCCTTATGAGTCGTACTATTCGTAAACTGCGGCTCGTTCACCGGCTCTGCGTTACCGGCGCTCTCCTCGCATCGTCAGCTATTTGGACCGCCGGCGAGAATTCAGCCCAGATCGATGTGTCTCCCTCGGACATCTCGAATCCTCCAGGTGCAAACTGGCCTTCCTATAACGGCGATTACTCGGGCCGGCGTTTCACGAATCTGACTCAGATCACGCCACGCAATGTGGCAAGTTTACGCGCGCAGTGGGTGTTTCATTCACCGAACTCGACTCATCTCGAGGGCACGCCAGTCGTGGTGAACGGCTTGATGTTCGTCACTTCGGCCAATGACGCGTTCGCGCTGGATGCCCGCACAGGACGGCAGATCTGGCATTACTCGCGGCCTGTAACCGAGGGCCTGGTGGATGATGCTTCCGCCCACCACAACCGCGGCGTAGCGCTGTGGCACTCGCGTCTGTACATGGAAACCGACAATGCGCATCTGCTTTGCCTCGACACGCGGTCGGGGTACCTGATCTGGGACGTCCCATACGCTCCGCCTGGAAACAGCAACTACGGCGCGACGAGCGTGCCTTTGGTGGTAAAAGACAACGTCCTGGTAGGAAGCTCCGGCGGCGATGATGGCGTACGAGGCTTTGTCGCCGCATTCGATGCAAAAAGCGGCAAACAGGCCTGGCGAACCTGGACAATACCCGGGCCGGGCGAATTCGGAAATTCAAGCTGGCCCGGAGATATGTACTTGCGCGGCGGGGCGACTACCTGGATGCCAGGCACTTATGATCCCGAATTAAACACCGTGTACTGGGGCACCAGTAATGCCGCGCCGGATTTCGACGGCTCCGTCAGACCGGGCGACGATCTTTATACCGCATGTGTCTTAGCCTTGGATGCGGATACGGGGAAATTGAAGTGGCACTTCCAATTCACGCCGCACGACCTGTTCGACTATGATTCCGCAGAAACCGCGGTATTGATCGACGCGCCGTTTCGAGGCAAGCCAAGAAAGCTGTTGGTTGAGGCGAACCGCAACGGCTTTTTCTACTTGCTGGATAGAACCTCCGGGGAATTTCTTTTCGCGACGCCCTTCGTCAAAAAACTGAACTGGGCGAAGGGTATCGACCCGAGCGGCCGGCCGATCCGGACGGGAGTAGAACCTACCCCCGATGGCACTCTCATTTGCCCTGATATGGTTGGCGCCACGAACTGGTTTTCGCCCTCATACAATCCTGCAACGCGCCTTTTCTACTTCATGGCGCGCGAGGGTTGCCAGCTTTATTTCGTGAAGCCACAGCAGTTTTCCGAGCGTCGCGAATTTTACGCCACGGGCGCCAAAAATGCTTTGGGCGAACATGCGCAAAAAATCTTAATGGCTTACAACCCCGAAACGGGCAAATGCGTCTGGCAGTATCCGCAGACCGGCTCGGGAGGCTCCTGGGGCGGTACTATGACCACCGCCGGCGGCCTCGTCTTCTTCGCCAATGACGCCGAAGCCTTCGAGGCGGTAGATGCTCGAAATGGTAAATCGCTCTGGCACTTCGTCACCGGACAATCAATGCACGCCTCTCCCATGAGTTACGCGGTAAACGACAAACAATACGTGGCGATTGCCTCGGGAAGCGACGTATTTACTTTTGCACTGCCGTAACTTTCTGGTGCAAGATTCGAGCGGAGTGGATTTATGTAGGGCTATTTTGCACTCGGAAATTAACTCGTCTTTTTCCGCGCCGTGTTGAAAATCTCTCGCAAGCGGCGGCCGACGATGAGGTCTTCTCCCTCCTGCAGCGTCATTGAGACGATCTCCAACCGGTTCGGAGGCGGCTCGTGTTTCGGGTCGTCTCCCTCCACGACTGCTGGAACAAGACTAGGGTTACTATTCGTGAGAACTTCGATCCGCGGCTCACCGGCGCGCAGTTGCTGATCGCACTGGGCAACTGTCATCCCGAACTTCTGCTCGTCCCAAATAACGCGCAAAGTTGGATAGCTGTTTCCCTCTTCCGGAACATAGATGTTCGTCGCGACACCAGGTACGGTTTCCACCAGCTTCGCGATACGCTGCACCCTCGCGTTCCATTCGCGATTGAGCGCGCTCACGTCGATTTTCTGCCAGATCTCTATCGCCGTCAGCATGCCGATGATTTCTTCCTTTCCGGCTTTCATCGGCCGGCAAATGGACCCCTCGTAGGGGTTATAGTTCTTGAGCGCGGCGTCAATCAGATCTTTTCGCCCGAGCAGTATCCCTGCGCATTGCGGTCCGCGAATCCCTTTCCCGCCACTGAAGCAATACAGATCCACGCCTAATTTGGCGTAACGGGAGAGATTGTCGAAAGGTGGAATTCCGGCCGCATCGTCCAACAGAAGCGGTACCTTCGCCGGCTTCGTTATGGCAAGCGCCTTCGGCAGCCTGTCGTCGCGCCAGGTCGTGTAAACCATGGCCGTTCGCTCGTTCATCGCAGGCGCTAACGCATCGAGCGAGTCTGCCATAACTAGTTTGGCTCCCGTCAGACGGATGGCGCTGTCGAACGCGATCCGGCCTCCTAGCATCACCACTTCGTTTTTGAGCCCCGTTGTGTCTGGCAATTGCCAGATCTTTGCAGGATCGGTTCCTGCGATGCAGGCCGCCGTCGCTGCCGCCATCGCGCCTGCTGAACCGGAGGTCACCATTCCCGACTCGGCTCCCGAGAGCTCCGCCAAGCGCTTGCCCGCTCCCGCTTGCAGTTCGAACATATCGACAAACTGGCGGGAGGCGGCTTCCATAGCAGCGCGAACCTCAGGGAAAATGAGTGAACCGCTTAGATAAGTCCAGGTTCCGCGTGCGTTGATTAGCGGGCGAACTCCAATTCGCCGATAGACATTCTCCACGCTTGTTGTAGCCGCCAGTACTTTGCGCGACGTCTCCTGCCACGCCATTGCTCCCAACACGGGCGCAGCCGCTACCCACTTCATGAACATTCGACGTTGCTCCGAAACGCGCACCATTCCTCTTCTGCCTCTGGCTCCTCCGACTAATCTAGTCTAGTGGAGACTCGCAAATTCCCGCTGGCCTGGTTTGTCTGCTCTTTCATCTCAGCCGTAACTGCGTTTGCCGCCGAACGGACTGTTGATCCTACTTTTCTTCACCGCAATCTCGCCGCCGTCCGAGAAAAAACAAGCGATCTCACCGCTCCTGGCTGTCACTACAAACCTGTTTTCGGCGAAGGCGATACCGATCGCTCCATCCTGGTTGGGATCGCGCGCTTTGCTGAGATCGACGTCGCTGCAAACAGTTCCTGCAAAGCGGTCCAGTATCCGGAAGAGGACCAGGTTTACGTGGTCCTCGAAGGAAGCGGCTCAGCGCAATACGGCAGTGCTGACGTTTCGCTCGGAAAAGAAGATTATCTTTATCTCCCCGCTACGGTGCGCCACAGTCTGAAGAATATGTCCGCTCGACCGTTCCGAGTGATCGTGATGGGCTTTCGCACCAAAGGTTTTCCTAAGGCTCCACTGCCTTCGAAGCCGTTAAAAGCCAATATAGAAGATGTGCAGACTCAGCAGGTGAGCGGGCATCCCTCTTCAGCGCTTTACCGGCTGTTGATGGGTGATGTCGATAGCAAGCGGGACCGTATCGCCGCAGGCCGAGTCCTCACCAGCTTGTTCTTAATGGAAATTGCTCCGGGCGGTACTAATTTCCCGCACCATCACCAGCGCGAAGAAGAGATCTATCTTGTGCTTGAGGGGCATGGTGACATGGTGGCGGGAGGCGGAATGGACGGGATCGAAGGACGTCACCCCGCCGGACCAGGCGATGCTTATTTTTTCCGCCTGAATTGCACCGTCGGATACTATAGTGCTCCTAACGTAAAGTCACGCATCCTCGCGGTCCGGTCTTGGTACCCCGGCATGCTGCAGCCGGGAATGGAACATTAAAGGCCGCGGCCCCGTGACTCAGACAAGACTCCGCACAATCCACTTCGATATGTTACAAGTGATTCAAGATGGGTGCCACCGTGCTCAATTTGGATGAGCAGGCCTACACAGCCTTACGCGCCCGCGCTGTCCTGGAAGGTCGCACGGTCGATGAACTGATAGCGGACGCCGTTCGTGCGTACTTGGCCCGGCTACCCAGTTCTCAAAAAATGGGGACCTTGCAAGCTTTAAAGCCAGAGCCGTTTCCCGAGGGAAATGAACGCCTAAGTTTAGAGATTGATGCCGTCGTCTATGGCCGGCGGCAGTGATCGTCCTTGATTCGAGCTTTATCGTCGGATTCCACAACGAAAGAGACGGCCACCATAAGACTGCCGTCGCCCTCATGGATCGTTTCCTTGCAGGCGAATGGGGTAGAGGCCTGCTTCTTGAGTATGTCGTTCTGGAGGTGATGACGGTGCTCTTGATTCGCCGTACTCTGGAAGTTGCAGCCCGGGTCGGGAGCATTCTCCTCGACGCGCGGGAGTTGGAATTCGTTCCATGCTCGGATCTGTTTATGGATACGCTGAAGATCTTTCGAGAACAGACTGGTACTCAACTCAGCTTTGCCGATGCAGCAATCTCGTTTGTTGCTCAGCAACGAACAGAAGGGCGGGTCCTAACTTTCGATCAAGAGTTTCGAAAAATTCCCGGAATTCGAGTGCCAAATGACTCCGCGTTCTTCGAATTGGCCTAGTAAAACAGCTTTAAACCGCGCTAACTCCGGAAACGAGGACAGCTGAGGGCCGGTATGCCCCATATACTCTTGACATCGCAGGCGTTTTCCCGTTAAGCTCCCAACACCGCCACACTTTGGAGAGTTGTCATGACGTGCAGAGCGTGTTTGTTCGCCGTTGTTGCCGCAGGTTTTTCCATTCTTCATCTCTCGGCTGATGTTACAGGCGCCATCTCGGGTATTGTGAGAGACAGTTCGAATGCGCCGGTCGCGCACGCGCAGGTAGTCGCGACGGAAACCACAACGAACTTTACGAGAAGCGCATTCTCCGATAGTAACGGTGAGTACCGGTTACTGGCGCTGCCGCCGGGACAGTACACGATCAGAGCTACCGCCCCCGGATTCGAGGCGTTCGTCACTACCGGGATCAATTTGCAGATCAACGATCAGCTCCACATCGACGTGAATCTACAGGTCGGCACAGTGAGGGAAGCGGTGACTGTCGAAGCGAATGCCGTGCAAGTGGAGACCGAAAGTACCCAGCTTGGCCAAGTAGTGGATACCAAGCAGATCCTTTCTCTTCCGTTGAACGGCCGGAGCTTTCTCGATCTGCTCGGTCTCCAGGCGGGAGTGGCTCCGGATACGTCCAATTCCATGCAGCAGGATCGGCCGGTATCCGGGAACTTGTCTACCGGCAATATTTCAGTGAACGGACAGCGCGAAACCGCCAACGCCTTTCTGGTAAATGGGGGCGATGTCAGTGAAGGCCGAAATCAAGGCGCGGGCCTCATTCCCAACCTCGATTCCATCCAGGAGTTCCGGCTGATCACGAACGGTTTCGATGCTGAATACGGAAAGTACAGTGGCAGCGTGATGAATGCCATCACGAAATCGGGAACGAATGGTTTCCATGGCGACGCATTCGAATTCCTGCGAAATGACGATTTCGACGCGCGCAACTTCTTCGACCCCACCAAGGCCGAGCTGCGCCAGAATCAATTCGGGTACGCGGTGGGCGGCCCGTTCCTCAAGAACAAGCTCTTCTGGTTCACCGATTACCAGGGCACGAGGCAAGTCGCAGGCGCCAGTACAGGATTAGTTACGGTACCTTCGGTCACGCAACGATCGGGCGCATTTGACCCGAGCACGTTTGTGGACACGAGCGGCAATCCCAGCGCGGTAAACGGTGCCTATTGGGCCTCTGTGCTCTCGCAGCGTTTGGGCTACGGCGTTCAAAACGGCGAACTATACAGCTTTCCCGGCTGTGACAGCACCGCAAGCTGTGTCTTCCCGAACGGAGTCATTCCGCAGCGGGCATGGGCAAAACCGGCGATCGGGATTCTGCCTTACATCCCGGCGCCTAACCAATCCAACGGTTACTACGCCGACGCTAGCCAGAGAAATACCGTGCGGGACGACAAAATGGGCCAGCGTGTCGATTTCAACAATGAGATGACCGGGAATTGGTACTTCTACTACCACTTCGATGACTCCACTGTCGCCGATGCCCTTCCTAACAGCGGGGCAAGCGTTCCCGGTTTCCCTGCTACCACGCCCACCCGCGCCCAGGAATTTGTGCTCAGCAATACCAAGACATTCGGAGCAGCGCAGGTGAACGAGGCTCGGTTGAGCTTCTTCCGTACAGCCACCAGAACGGCCGAGCCCGAGGGTAGCTTCGCCAGCCTTTCCAGTCTTGGATTCGTCACTGGACCTGGAACGCTGGGGATTATCCCATCCGGGCCGCCGGGTTTTCCCCAAACCGTTCCTCCGATCTATTTCAATAATTTCTCGATCGGCGTTCCGACTTTGACAACATTCCAGCCCAACAACACCTACATGGGTTCCGACGGTTTCTCGAAAATCGTGGGCAGTCATTCGATGAAATTCGGCGGCGAATTCCGTTACCTGCAGATCAATGAACGGAATACCTGCGCTCCCAACGGCAATTTCACTTTCAACGGAACGGAAACCGGTATTGATTTCGCCGATTTCCTGATCGGCGCGCCAACCGGTTACAACCAGTGCAGTCAACAGTTCCTCGATTCGCGCACGCGCTACGGAGCGACTTATTTTCAGGATTCCTATAAAGCCAAACCAAATCTAACGTTCAATCTCGGCCTGCGCTGGGAAGTAAGTATGCCCTGGTACGACACGCAGGGCAAGATTGAGACCATTGTCCCCGGCTTACAGTCCACTCAGTTTCCGACCGCGCCGCTTGGCTGGGTTGTTCCCGGAGATCCAGGCATTCCCAGTACACTTGCCCCGACTCGATACAACAACTGGGGTCCTCGTGCCGGAGTCGCTTACTCGCCTGACTTCCATGACGGCCTCTTGGGTAAGGTGTTCGGCCCAAGCTGGCAAGAGCAGTATCCGCGCGGGTTACGGCATTTATTACACATCGATAGAAGACTTGAACCTGTTCTACGAGGTCGGTGATGCTCCGTTCGGCTTGTATTACCAGAGCAATACTTCCCAGCAACCGATGTTCGATGAGCCATTTCTTAATCGGGCAGATGGTACTTCGGCAGGTCAGCGCTTTCCATTTACGTTTCCTATCCCTGGCGCCCCGTCCAATAAGACACTCGACTACTCCAAATACCTTCCCATCACTTACTCTCCGGGTTACTCGATACACAATCGCATGCCTTACGCCGAGGATTACAATTTCACATTCCAGCGCGAGCTTTCGAAGGCCACTGTGATGACCTTGGCCTATGTCGGCACGCAAGGTCACAAACTGATCTCGCAGTATGCCGCAAATCCTGGCAATACCGCCTTGTGTCTGGCTCTGGCGAGTGTCGGTTGCGGTCCGTATGGCGAGTCGAATGTGTACACCTTAAACGGTGTCACCTATAACGGCACCAGGACAACCCTCGGTCCGGATTTCGGCCAGGGGAACACCATTACGGCAAACATCGCAAACTCCAACTACAACGCGTTCCAGGCCTCTGTTGAGCGTAAGGCTTCAGACGTCACTTTTCTCCTCGCGTATACGTTCTCGAAAGCCATCGATAACTCTTCGGGCTTCAACGACTGGATCAATTTCAGTAACTACCGCCTGAATCGCGGCCTTTCGTCTTTCGATACGACCCATAATTTTGTGGCGAGTTACAACTGGGCGCTTCCTTTTGCTCGAGCTTTCCCGAATGGCCCGCGGCGGCTTACGCAGGGATGGAACTTTGTCGGAATCAGCCGTTTCTCGACGGGATTTCCTATCACAATTGCGCAATCCGTAGGAGATTTATCGTTAACCGGCGATAGCGCGAATGATAGACCTGACCTCGTCGGACCCGTTCACACCCAGAACCCGCATGTTCCGGGACCCAACGGACCCAACACTTATTTCTTTCCTGATGCGTTTGCTACGCAGACCTATGGCACTTTCGGAACCGCGGACCGGCGTTTCTTTCACGGGCCTGGCATTTTGAATACAGACTTTGCCTTGGAGAAAGATACCCGGATTACCGAATCGATGAGCCTGCAGTTCCGCGCTGAATTCTTCAACATCTTCAACCACACGCAGTTCAGTAACCCGAGCGGAGACTTCAGCAGCAGTAACTTCGGCGTCGTCACAAGCGCGCGGCCGCCGCGCATCGGTCAGCTAAGTCTTAAGTTCCTCTGGTAAGATCGTTGTCGCTCGCCTCTTGGGCTTGAGCGCGTGATATGGGCAGAGTATCGCTTCAGCTCGGGTTGCTGCTGCTCTCGATCGCGCCTCTCGCGACTGGCGGCGATTCGGCAATCGATCATTACAACCGGGGCTTAGCTTTCAAATACAAGGGCGACTCCACATCGGCCATTCGAGAATTTTCGGAAGCGCTGAAGCTCAAACCCGATTGGTCTCTGGCGCATTACGGGTTGGGCGCGGCTTACTGCGACCAAGGCGATCAGGAACATTGCCAAATCGAGCTTCGTAAAGCGATTCAACTCGATCCTGGCAATACGCAGGCCAGGAGTTATCTCGCCTCCGTACTACTGAATGCAAATCAGCTTCCCGAGGCCATCGAGCAGCTCGAAACCGTGTGCCGTTTGCGCCCCGCCGATCCGCGGGCGCGCGTTCAGCTTGGCCTCGCCTATCTCCAATCTGGCAATCCATCGAAGGCCATTGAACAGTTTCAGCGCCATCTGGCTGCTCATCCCAAAGACGTTGAGACCCGCTATCATCTGGGCGTGGCGTTCGGTCAGAGTGGCGATTTGCCCAAGGCTCTGGCTGAGTTCCGGCGCGCAATCGAGCTTAATCCGAGTTTCGGCCCTGCGCACGAAGCCGCGGGCACTGCGTTGCGGCGCCAAGGCGATAACGCCGCTGCGCTGCGCGAATTTCAAGCGGCTGTTCGTTTGATGCCCCAAAATCCAATCGCCGTTTGCGATCTTGGTCTCGCTCTCAAGGAGAATGGCGACATACCTGGTGCGATTACTACACTGCGTCGAGCTGTCGAACTGAAGCCTGATTTCGAGCGCGCCAAATATGCGCTGGGAGTTGCGCTTCAGATGCACGGGCAGACCGCGGAAGCAGCAGCCGAGATGCGCGAAATCCGCAAGCTGCACCAATCCCGGAGTGAGCTTGCGCAAAGCAAAGAACTCATCCTTAAAGGCGTCGAAGAGATGAAGGGAGCGCGCTGGCAGGACGCAAAGGCGCGCTTCGAAGAATCGGCAAGGCTGAGTCCCAATCTTCCGGCCGCCTATTTCTATCTTGGCCAGAGCGAAGCGAAACTGGGCGAGACGAATGATGCGCTCGAGTCCTACCGTAAAGCTCTCGATCTCGCCCCTGACTACGCCGAGGCCCACATGGCGCTTGGAATTCTTTATGCCAGAATGGGCCGCTCCGACGATGGGCTGCGTCAGTTGCGCGAAGCGGTCCTCAGTGATCCCGATCTTGCCGACGCTCATTACAACTTAGCTCTCATGCTCGTATCCGCGGGCGACAAACGTGAAGCATTGAGCGAACTCTCTGAAGCGTTATCATTGGATCCCGCCAACTCTGACGCTAAAATCGTTGCGGCTAACCTCCAACGCGACCAGAACCATACTGCTTCTGCGCGATGATTGGAATCATGCCCGAGTCTATGATTACCGCTTTAGGTCGTTACCTTAATCGCGTTAGCCGGCGTGACTTACTCCGAAACACCGCCTGCGCCGGACTGGCGCCCGTTCTGGCTGGCAAGGGGGCTATATCTCCCAAACCGCAAGCCAATCCGACCGCGCCGGCGAAAAATATTTACCAATCTATCGGCGTCAACCCGGTGATCAATTGCCGCGGCACTTACACCATCATTGGCGGCTCGCTCGAACTGCCGGAAGTCACCGCCGCGCAGCAGACTGCCGGCCAGCATTTTGTCCAACTTGACGAGTTGGCTGATGGAGTGGGCCAGCGTCTGGCCGAGTTGACGGGCGCGGAATGGGGAATGATCTCGTCCGGGTGCGCAGCGGGCCTCGCACATGCAACAGCGGCCTGCATTGCCGGGGGCAATCCTGATTTGCATGTCAGAATTCCAAACCTCGCCGGTTTCCCGAAAGACGAAGTCGTGATTCCGGTACACTCGCGCAACGAGTACGACGCAGCCGTTCGTTCTATCGGCGTGAGGATCATCGAGGTGGCGAATGCGGACGAACTGCGCGCCGCCTTGGGACCGCGCGTCGCAATGGTATATGTGCTGGCTGGTCCTGAAGCCGAATCCGGCCCGCTTACGTATGACATGATCTATCCCGCCGCTCGCGAGCGAAACATTCCGGTGCTGGTCGACGCTGCGGCTGAAGTGCTGACGATTCCAAACGTGCACCTGCAGCGCGGCGCGACGCTGGTGGGCTATAGCGGAGGCAAATGCATCCGAGGTCCACAATCGGCGGGGCTTCTGCTCGGGCGCAAGGATCTGGTCAAGGCCGCCTGGGTACACAGCGCTCCTCATCATGGCTACGGTCGCGCCATGAAAGTCGGCAAGGAAGAGGCGATGGGCATGCTCGCCGCAGTCGAAGCCTGGGGTAAACGGGATCATCAGGCCGAATGGAATGACTGGATGTCCTGGATGAACAATATCGCCAAAGACGTAGGCTCGATCCAGGGCGTCACCACTTCGATTAAGGAAACGAAAGAACTCTCGAATCATAGCCCGGTGCTCAACATCCGCTGGAACACCGACGCAATCGGGATCACCGGTGCGGACGTCGAACATACATTGCTCACCAGCGAACCGCGCATCACGCTCTCCGGCATGGGCGAGAGGCGATTCGGTCATCCTTCGCCGAACAACGAGACGGGAGTCTCGATTACCGCTTACATGATGTCTCCGGGCGACGACAAAATCGTCGGCGAGAGACTCCGTACCGTACTTTCCAAGGCTGCCGGCACGCAACTCGCGCGAGATACCAGGCCGCCCGCATCAGACATCACCGGCCAGTGGGACGTTCACATCGAATTTGCCGCCGGCCATTCCACGCACAATCTGTATCTGCAGCAGAACGGTTCGGACATCACCGGCACCCATCAGGGTGACTTTCTGGCGCGTGATCTTCTGGGCTCGATGCATGGAAACGAGGTCAAGATGACCAGCAGCATCGGCGAGCAGCACGGCGCCGTCCTGAACTATACCTTTACCGGAACCGTAACTTCCGATGGAATGGAAGGCGACTTGAACCTAAGCGAGTACCGCTCAGCCAAGTGGAACGCTACCAGGCACCAAAATGATTTCGGCGGCCCCGGACGGGCGTAAAAAACGGAATCGCCAGAAGACCTTTATCTCTTCACTCGCCTTATGCCGCTGGCGCCGGCACTTCGCATAAGGCGCTGCGCGTAACGCCTCCGAGGCGTGAACACAACGTCAATGCCTGAGCGACGACTTGATCCATGTTGTAGTAGCGATAAGTCGCTAAGCGGCCCACGAAATGAACATTCGGGGTAGCGCTCGCGAGCTCGGCATAGCGTTTGTAAGTTACGGCGTTGTTCTGGCGGGGAATCGGATAGTACGGGTCTCCGTCGGCGCATGGAAACTCGTACACCACACTCGTCTTCGAGTGGCTCTGCCCGGTCAGATGTTTGAATTCAGTGATGCGCGTATATTGATGCTCGTTCGGATAATTTACGACTGCCACCGGTTGAAGTTGCTCGATTGGCAGAGTCTCGTGCCGGAATCGTAAAGACCGATAAGGAAGCTTGCCAAACCGATAATCGAAAAACTCGTCTACGGGGCCCGTATAAACTAGCGCCCGGAACTTCACCCGCTTGACTACGTCACGGTACTCCGCACCTAGCTCTAACTTGATGCTTGAATGATCGAGCATATTTTCAAACATGTGGGTATATCCGAATCGCGGCATCGCTTGGAACTTATCACCAAAGTAGCGGTCATCCCTATTAGTTCGGACTGGTATGCGAGCCGTGACCTGCGCATCCAGTTGGGACGGGTCAAGTCCCCACTGCTTGCGTGTGTAGTTCTGAAACAACTTGCTGTAAAGATACCGGCCTACTCTGCTAACGACTACATCTTCTGATGTACGGATAACTTGTTTTGGCTCCGCCACAGAAGCGAGAAATTCCTCGAGTTGCTCTGAATCCAGATCCTTGCCGTACAAAGCATTTACAGTATCCAGATTGATTGGCACCGGAACCAGTTTTCCGTCTACCGAAGCGAGCACACGATGCTCATACGGGCGCCAGGACGTGAACTCCGAAAGGTACTGAAACACCTGATCCGAATTGGTGTGGAAAATATGTGGGCCATAGCGATGAATCAAGAGCCCGTCCTCATCGAGGCAATCATACGCATTACCCGCGATGTGGGGCCTTCTGTCCACCAGCAGAACCTTTTTCCCGAAACCTCTGGCCATCCGCTCGGCAACAACAGAGCCTGCGAACCCCGCTCCCACAACCAGGTAATCAAACATGGGCGGTACTCACTTGCGGTGTGAGCATAACGCCCTTGTGCTCCTCTATGGCAAATTCCGTTGCTCGCTTCTTGCGAGTTAGTTCATCTTTCATGACCTGCTGCATGGAATTCCAGGTTTTGTCCCAGGACTGCTCTGCCAAAAACTTTTTCACGTCTGCTTGCCAAGACTCCATTCGGCCGTTACGAAGCGCTTCCTCGATTCCAAGAAGGAATTGTCCGTGATCTCTTCCAATACACACCAGGCCTAACTTTTCGTAGGGCCGAACTACATCCTGTATGGGCGTTGACACAACAGGCAGGCCTGCCGCCAGGTATTCCGGCGTTTTGGTCGGACTGATGAATCGTGTCGCTTCGTTTTGAGCAAACGGCAACAAGGCGGCATCCCAACCGCCAAGATATTTCGGCAATTCCTGATAGCTCTTCATCCCGAGATAATGAATGTTTTGCCGGTTTGGAAGAACTCGCGGATCAATCTTGACGACCGGTCCTACCAGCACTATCTGCCACTCCCGTCGTCTCTCCGCAACGTACTCGATCAGTTCCAGATCCATCCGCTCATCAATCACGCCTGCATATCCGATGCGTGGATGCGGAATCGCTTTCTGATCTTGCGGATCTTCCTCGATGCTAAGCGCCCGCGCGAAATGCGCCGTGTCGACACTGCTAGGAAACAGATATACTCGCTCATGCTTTAAACGCTTCGCTTCAAACAGACTTGAACCTCCTGTGAAGACCAGGTCGCACTGATCAAACAACTGTTGTTCGTTTCGCAGCATACCGGCGGGGGCGTTTGCAAACGCTGATAACTCGTCCATGCAGTCATACACGGTCAGCGCGGGAGTTAGTCCCTCTGTAAATTCCAAGGCCATCGGCGTGTAATACCACGCGACAAAGCTGTGTATACTCTCTTTCTCGATGAGCTCTTCGAGCAGCTCTCGGATTGAAGTGGCGGCGGTCCTGCTTCTCCGAGCCGCTTCAGCCAATATCGGAGTAATCACTCGCACGCCGGTTCGCGGACACACAGAACACCTTAGCTGCGTCTCTTCGTCAGCGAACACAGGCTCCTCCACAAAATAAACACGACTATTCCGGGCAAATCGGCTCATCAAATGTTGAGGACGCTGAAACACAAATGTCCAGCGCAGATGAGAGAAACAGATGAGATCGCTTTTCAGATTCGTCATAAGTAGCTTTACTTGGAGCCGCAATTTCCCGGACCGGTTACGGCGTGTCCGATGCCCCACACGTTCAGCTATTAGAGTGTAGATAGGTGTTTTCTTAACGCTCGTAAGTATGTCAGCTAGTACATTCCCCGTGAGTTATGAGGCCGTAAAATTCACCATAAAATCGGATCATGAACGATGAATGTGATTTGCGCAGCTTCTTTCTCGGAGGCTTCGAATGCTCTTGTCACCGGCTGCGCGGGGGCAAACGACTCGATCTGATTGCGGCCACCGGGCACGATCGCTTTTGCGAAGCCGATTACGCCAGACTGCGGGAACTCGGAATTTCATCGGCGCGCGATGGCGTTCGCTGGCACCTGATCGAAACGAGCCCGTACCGCTATGGCTTCTCTTCGTTCCTTCCCATGCTTAAAGCAGCTGGAAAAACCGGTGTGCAGGTGATCTGGGATTTGTTTCATTACGGTTGGCCGGATGATCTCGACCTGTTCGGCAGCGAATTCATTCGGCGGTTTTGCGCATTCTCACGAGAGGTGGCCCGCGTTGTTGATGGTGAACTTGACTGGACCGCCTTACTTCTCTGTGGTGAACGAAATCTCATTTTTCGCCTGGGCGGCAGGAGAGCGCGGGATCCTCAACCCGTTTGCAAGCGGTCGCGGTAACGAGCTCAAAAAGCAGCTTGTCCGTGCGACCATCGTTGCCATCGATGCCATACGGTCAATAGCGCCGCGCGCCAGATTCGTGCAGGTCGATCCTGTTATTAACGTGGTCACCTCGCCTGAAATGAATGAGGCGCAGAAGAGTGCAGCAGCCGCTCACGAACGATCGCAGCTGGACGCCTGGGACATGCTGTCGGGTCGCCTGCATCCGGAGCTCGGCGGCAGTCCGCAGTACCTCGACATGATTGGAGTCAATTATTACGTTCATAATCAGTGGGTCTACGAAGGCAGCTTCATCGAATCGACAGATCCTCGATATCGGCCCCTACACGACATCCTGGCCGAGGTCCATAGACGCTATTCGCGGCCGCTGTTGATTGCTGAAACTGGAATCGAAGACGAGCGTAGGCAGGAATGGCTCAGCTATGTCTGTGATGAAGCCATACAGGCCGCAAGGAATGATATTCCGATTGAGGGGATATGTCTCTATCCCATCATTGATTATCCGGGCTGGGAAGATGATCGATGTTGCCGCACCGGTTTGTGGGACTACCCTGATCCCTGCGGCAATCGCCGAATTTATTCGCCCTTGGCCAATGAGCTTACGCGTCAGCAAAAACGCGTAGACTGGCTTTTGAGCTCATGTCGATTTTCATCGTCCGCCTCGGCACTCCTCGAAAACGAGGTGAAGGACTGCGGCTCGGCACCGTAAGGCGCCCTCCCCGTGGAGTTCCCAAAGCTGACTTCGCGCGGCTCGACTATTATGATGTCTGGTTTCCCAACCTTTCTCCAAGCGCCGAGCTTGTGAAAGAGGCTTTGCATGCCACTGATGAGCGCGCGTGGGCCGCATTCAAGCGAAAATTCCGGCGCGAGATGAGCGCGCCTGACCCTGCCCGTGAGCTCGACCTGCTCGCGGCACTCTCACATCAGACGAATCTCTCGTTGGGCTGCTATTGCGAGAACGAAGACCGCTGCCATCGCTCGATTTTGCGCGAACTCCTACTGGAACGCGACGCGGACGTGATCTGAGGCGCTTTCGAATTTGCGCACGAGCCACAAACCCTATCGACATGGTAGACTTACCGCGAGTGGGCAGCGCCACCAAGCCAGCAGCCGTACAGGCAAATTCGCCGCTTAAGAACTTCCCTTCAATTTCTCGCCGCCGGTGGACCGTTCTGGCTTTTCTCGTCACCATTACCGTCATCAACTTCATCGATCGCCAGACTCTCTCGGTTCTTGCGCCGAAAATCCGCGAGATGCTTCATCTCTCGCACGAGGCTTATGGACGCATCGTGGCCGCATTCCAATTCGGCATGATGTCCGGAGAGTTCCCGATGGGTTGGCTCATGGACCGCTGGGGCATCCGCCTGGGTCTCGGGCTCGCTGTTTTGTGGTGGTCCATCGCCACCGGCTTACATGGTTTTGCGCGTTCTGGCGCCAGCTTGGGATTCCTCCGCTTCTGGATGGGTACTGGAGAATGCGGCAACTTTTCCGGCGGCGTCAAAACGGTGAACGAATGGTTCCCACGTACCGAGCGCGCCTTTGCCATCGGAGTATTCAATAGCGGCACGATGATTGGCTCCATCATCGCGCCTCCTCTCGTTGTTTTTCTGGCTCATCGCTACGGCTATCAGTACGCCTTCCTGCTTCCAGCCGCTCTCGGCATCTGTTGGGTACCGTTGTGGTGGCGATTCCACCGGCGCGTCTCGAAACTCATGCCTTCGGGTTCGGCGCCACAGTCCGAACCTTCGCTTGCGCAAAGCAGTCGCGAATTGCTGCGCTACCCTCAATCGTGGTCTGTGATGGCGTGCCGTTTCCTCGTGGGACCCGTGCTGCAGTTCTACTGGTATTGGACGCCTGACTATCTGTACACCGTCCGTGGTCTGAGTCTCCACGATATCGGTGCATTTAGCTGGATTCCCTTTCTTATGGGCGATCTCGGAAGTATCTCGGGCGGTTGGGCTGCGGGCCTGTTGCTCCGGAGGAATTTCAGCGTGAAGCATGCGCGCCAGATCACGATGTACTTCGGTGCGATTTTGTGCCTTGCAAGTTTTGCCGTGTTCTTCGTTCCAACCGTTTCAGAAGCGCTGGGAGTCATCGGCATCGTCTTATTCGGACACACCTTTCTTTCAGCAAACATGTTCGCCGCCGTTCCCGATATGTTTCCGGACGTCGCAGTCGGCCGGGTTACCGGATTCCACGGCATCTGCGGAGGCCTCTCGGGCTTATTATTTCCGCTACTGACGGGATTTCTGGTTGATCGCTTTTCTTATTCCCCGGTTTTCGCTTTGGCCGCCGTTATGCCCCTGGCCGGTACGGTTGCGCTGTTCGCTGTGAGCAGGGGATTGCGTCCCGTTTCACTCGCTGGCTACGATTCGATGAAGGACTTGAACTATTAGCAAATGAAACTCTTCTGGTTTATTCCAACTCAAGGCGATGGCCGGTATCTGGGCACAACCCATCTCATGCGCCAGACTGACCATGGATATCTGAAACAGATCGCGCAGGCGGTAGATCAGCTCGGCTATGAAGGTGTGCTGCTTCCCACCGGAAATTCGTGTGAGGACGCATGGGTGGTCGCCTCAACCCTCGTACCCGTTACCAAACGCCTGAAGTTTCTCGTCGCCGTTCGTCCGGCGGTGATGTCTCCGACGCTTTCCGCTCGCATGGCCGCAACCTTCGACCGGTTCTCTGATGGAAGGCTGCTCATCAACGTCGTTACCGGCGGCGATCCCGACGAAGCCAAAGGTGATGGCATTTTTCTCTCCCATGACGAGCGCTACGAAGTGACGGATGAATTCCTGAACGTTTGGCGTAAGTGCATCTCAGGGGAGCCGACCACCTTCAAAGGCAAACACATAAACGTTGAAGGAGCCAAGGTCATCTACCCGCCTCTGCAACGCCCTCATCCGCCCTTGTACTTCGGCGGCTCGTCGAAAACCGCAATCGATCTGGCGGCCCGGCAGGTCGACGTCTATTTGACCTGGGGTGAGCCTCCCGCGCTCGTCGCGGAGAAAATTCAAATCGTCCGGCAGAAGGCCGCCGAAGCCGGCCGTACAGTGAGATTCGGTATTCGCTTGCATGTCATCGTGCGCGAAACCAGCGACGAAGCCTGGCAGACCGCAAACGATCTCATCAAACACGTAGACGAGGAGACCATCGCCAGATCACAGCGAGCGCTCGCGCGCCTCGATTCTGAGGGCCAGCGGCGGATGGTTGCGCTTCACCATGGGGACCGGGCGCATCTCGAGATCAGTCCCAATCTTTGGGCCGGCGTCGGCCTCGTTCGAGGCGGCGCTGGAACTGCTCTGGTTGGAGATCCCGAAACAGTCGCGAAGCGATTCCTGGAATACGCCGATATCGGAATTGACACGTTCATCCTCTCCGGCTATCCGCATCTCGAAGAAGCCTACCGCGTCGCGGAACTCCTTTTCCCCTTGCTGCCCATCTCCGATGCCGATTCAACAGAAATTGCAAACTCGCGCCGCACCGCTGACGAGGTGGTCGGAAACGAATTCCGAGTCGTCAAGTAACGCTCGTTCAGAGCCATGAGAGGAGCGAAGCGAATCGATTGGTGTCACCTATAACGCCACAGAGCCGCGAGTGCCGCGCTCCGGCTTTCAAATAGCGCGGGTGCTGCACTGCGGCTCATTCCGGAACAACAAAGTTATATACGTCTCAGTTGTGGCACGACGTTCCCTTACATGGAGGCGGAGCGTAACATTTGCCGAAAATCAGTTTGTTTTGCGAGTAAATATCCGTGTTGTGACCTGTGTAGAAAATCGCAAACTGACTTATCGAGCCGGTTAAGCCGGGTGCGCATTGAGTAACTAGGGTGGCCAAAGCCGGAGTAAAGTCCGTCGCCAGCGGGACCCGGCGGAATCGGTCCTGGAATCCAGTAACCGGATTCCACATTGTAGTTCAGGTAACTTACCTGGCCCGCATCTATCCACGCCACGTAAAGTCCGTCCTGCTTCGACCCTGGCTCGCTCAAAATTCCCAGCGCCGGGGCAGCGCTTGCTTCCGCTGTTCCCGCGTTCCCGATCGTCTCGGCTTCAGACCATGACCCGCCCGAAAGCGAAACTCGCGAGTAGAGTAATTGGCTGCTGCCGGCATCTACCCATGCCATGAACAGACTGCCGTTGTACGCCGCCAGAGCCGGGGCAAGGTTGGTGTCCGTAATGGCGGGCGTCTCGTGGACAGCGCTCCAGGAGCCGCTCGCATACTTCGCATACAGTACCGAGCCGTTCCTCGTGGTCCAGGCCACGTAAAGCGCAGAACCGTAACCGGCTAGCGCCGGCGCGGCGGTCGTCTGCGCGCCCGGTACAGTCTTACTGCTGCAGGGAAATCCGCCGTCGGTCCAACTCGTATAGTAAATGGCGTCGCTCGGCTCGTGTCTGACCCTTCAACTGCCAGATAGACCGTTCCATTGGCCGCCGCCAGCGCCGGCCTCATCTCCGTTGCCGAGGGCAGACGTCTTTGCTCCGACCATGTCGTCCCGTCATAGGTCGAATACCAGACCGAGGCAACCGCATTCCGTCCCTTCCACGCCAGAAACGTCATGCCATTAGTTGTGACAACCGCCGGGCCCGCGCTAGATTCGGCTTGCGGCACCTGCGTTTGAGCTGTTGCTACCTTCAATAGTTCCCAGCAACAGCACAGTCAGTACCGCGCCCGAGTAAGTAATCGAACGTTTCATCATTTTCCTCCGATGAGCTTTCTAACATGGATCCGTTACTGTTCGTGATCCTACTTATCGAAACGCATCTGGCCCTAAAACTCCGCCACTCCCGGCGAAAATTTCCGTTATAATTGGCCATTCGAGATCGTGAACTCGTGCCCGCCGGTCCTGGAGAAGTTACCTTGCTGCTTCAACAGTGGAAGAGCGGAAGTAAGTTTGCTGAATCCAGACTGTTCGAGTTATTGCTGCCCGATCTGCGACGCATTGCCGCTCGCTGCTTCGCAAAGCAGGCGCCCGGTCACACCCTGCAGCCCACTGCGCTGATCAACGAAGCGCTTTCTGAAGCTGGCCGCAGCCCGGAGCGTCGAATGCAAGGACCGCGGCCATTTTCTCGCTCTGGCTGCCACCGTCATGCGCCGCTATCTTATCGATCATTGGCGCTCAAAGCGCTCACTCGACTTCATTGCGATCGAAAATCTTCCGGAATACGTTCTCGTTTCTCACCCCGAGCCGCTCGAACTGGTGACTGCCGTCGATGTGCTGCTCGAGCAATTAGCTCTTGAATCTCGCCGCCAGCGTGCTGTTGTCGAGCTGAAGTTCTTTCTCGGCTTCACCGATACCGATGCTGCCGCCGCCCTCAATCTCCCTCTTCGTACCCTCCAGCGCGATTGGCTGCGCGCCCGCAAATGGCTGTTTGACCGCCTTACCGCTGAACCATGCACGACTTTGATCACGACGCACAAGTCATGACCATAGTGGCCGCCGCCCTCCGGCTTCGCCCGGAGGAACGGCCGGCCTTCCTTCTTCAAGCTTCCGGAGACGATCTCGGGCTTCTGGCGGAAGTGCAGGAAGCTGTCGATTGGGAGCAGCAGCTCGGTGCGTTTCTCCAGCATCCCGTTTTCGCGCTCGATACTTCTGCCCGGTCCTTCGAGCCGCCTCAGCCGCTCGCCGTTCCGCCTGCCATCGGCCCCTATCGAATTGTTCGCGTCCTTGGCGAAGGCGGCATGGGCATCGTCTACGAAGCCGAGCAGCAGCAGCCCCGCCGCAACGTCGCTCTCAAATTGATTAAACCAGGCTTCTCGACCGCCGAAGGACTTCGCCGCTTCCAACAGGAATTCAAAGCCCTCGGCCGGCTCCAGCATCCCGGCATTGCTCAAATCTATGAAGCCGGTAACGTCGATACGGAATCCGGTCCGCTAGCCCTACTTCGCCATGGAGCTCATCCGCGGAGGATCGCTGCTTGCCTACGCGGAAGCAAATCATCTCGACATTCGACAAAAGCTCTCCCTGTTCATCAAAATCTGCGATGCCGTCGAGCACGCGCATCAGCGCGGATTAATCCACCGCGATCTCAAACCGGGCAACATCCTGGTAGATGAGACCGGCCAGCCCAAAATTCTCGATTTCGGAGTCGCTCGATTAACCGGTAGCGATGCGCAGCCGACTCTCCAGACCGGCCTAGGACAGATTGTCGGAACCCTGAATTACATGAGTCCGGAGCAGGTCTTAGGCGATTCCCACGCGCTCGATGCCCGCACCGATGTCTACTCGCTCGGCGTCATTCTTTATGAGCTCCTCTCCACCCGCTTGCCCTACGATCTGTCCAGCGCACCGTTGCACGAGGCGCTCCGGGTGGTTCGCGAAGAGGAACCCGCATCTCTGGGCTCGTTCAGCCGCAGTTTCCGCGGCGATATCGAAACCATCGTTCGCCAAGCCTTGGAGAAGGATAGCGCGCGCCGGTATCCATCGGCTTACTCGCTGGCGGCCGATATCCAGCGCTACCTCGACCATCAGCCGGTTACCGCGCATCCTCCTTCCGCCGCCTACCAACTGCAAAAATTCGCCCGGCGCCATCGCGCCTTGATCGCGAGCACCGCCGCGGTATTTGCTGTTCTACTCGCAGGCACTGTCGTCAGTACGCTGCAGGCCATACGCGCCGATCGCGCCAGCAGGACCGCGCTCGCCGCGCGTGATCGCGCCCAAACCGAAGCGCGAACGTCGGCCGCCGTGCAAAAGTTCATTGAAGACATCTTTCAGACCAACAGCAGCGGCCAATCCGATCCCCTCAAGGCCCGCCAGACCACCGCACGCCAGCTTCTCGACATCGGCGCCCGTAAAGTCGATACCGAACTGCACGATGCCCCCGCCGCACGGGAGAGAATGCTCGGCATCCTGGCAGATCTCTATTTGGGACTCGGCCTCGACGATGACGCTGTCGAATTCAACCGAAAGCGCGTGGCCCAAGCCAAGGCCTACTACGGTGCGAACGATCCGAAAGTAGCTGCCGCTCTCACTGATCTGGCTACTACGATGCATGCCTCGCGCTCTGTTAATGAAAGACAAGCCGCCTTGATCGAAGCGAAAACCATTCTGGACCGCAATCGCGACTTCTCCTCTCCAATCCGCGGATCGCTCCTGTACGCTCTCGCCGAACACTACCAAAGTCTCGACTTGCCCAGAGCCCTCGATTTCGCAAATCAAAGCGTCGTGTTCTACCGCACTATTCCCGCTTCCGCTGGTTTAGCGAGATCTCTCTATCTGCAGGGCACGATTTACAACGCTGGCGCAAATGACGAGCAAGGCGCGAAGGCGCTCGCCGAAGCCGTCGCCGTTTCCCGCAAGGTGGATGGCGATCCCAATCCAGTGCTGCCCATGTACGAAGCCGTGCTGGCGGATGCTGATACCAAAATTATGCAGTTTGACGCCGCGCAGCAAAACTTCGAGCTGGCCTTTCGCGCCGCCAAATCCCTGAACGGCGACGAACACGAAGATACGATCGAAACAGAGGCTCGGCTGGGCGGTTTCCTGGCGCAAGCTTCGCAATACCCGGCAGCTCTTCGCCATCTCCGGCACGCGCTCGATGTCTGCCTGAAAATCAAAGGCGCGGACGATCCATTCTTCACTCCTCAGATGTACTCTACTGTACGGCGACACGCAAGCGGCGAGCGGGTATCTGGAAGAAGGTCTGGCAGCTATTTCGCTCGCTGTCGAAAGCCGCCGCAAGAATCGCCCGGGTACGGCTTACCTGGCTCAAATGCTCTCGCGGCAGGCTTCTCTCCTTGCCGATCTCGGAGAGTACGAAAAAGCTCGGCAGAACTTGCGGGAAGCCGACGCAATCTACCGGCATGTCGGCGCTAAGCCCTTCGCCGACTATACGTCCGCCCGCCTCAAACTCGCCTTCTCGTCCCGCGCTTCGAGGAAGCTGCGGCCATCATCAAGAACTCCTACGGCCCGCTTCCCGACAGGCCCCGCTCTCTTTCGATTTGTTGAGAAATCTCCTTGCTGCGCGCTGAGCTCGCCTTGTGCCGGCATGATCCTGCTTCCGCGGCCGGTTTGGCTGCTCGAGCCTCCGGTCTCGTGGTATCCAGCCCTTCGCGTTCCTATTTGAAATATTGGGAAATCCGCGCCGCCCTGGATGAGGGCAATGCGTACCTTGCACAGCACCGCCCTGTGCTCGCTCTACCTCGCTTAAAGCGCGCTTTCGAGCTTAGCTCTGAAATCTACGATGCCGCGAGCGCCGAGCTTATTCCCCCGCAAGTGGCCCTCGCTAATGCCTACCTTGCTTCCGGCGACAAAACATCCGCTGCGAAACTCTTCGCCCAAGCCGCATCCGTCCGCCGCCGCCATCCTCATCTGGGTGCACGATTCCCGCCCCAACCATCTTCTTGATACCTCTCAGAAGAACAGCTTCAACGCAAATTGCAGTACTCGTGGATCGCTCGTAGCTGTGATCCTGCCGAACGTTACGCCGGCCGAAACCGTGGAGTTCGGATTCTGAAAATTCGCCCGGTTCTCCACATTGAAGGCTTCCGCGCGGAACTGCAGTCGCCATCGCTCAGTGAAGAGAAAATTCTTGAAGATGGCGGCATCCACATCGAAGAATGCTGGGCCGCGCAGGCTGTTTCGCCCTACATCGCCAAAGGTCCCGATTACGGCTTGTGCGAAAGCAGCGGTATTGAAGTACTCCTGCACCTGATTCACTCCTGCCGGAGCCGCTGGGTTCCCGATTACGTCGGCGTAGTCATTCCCGATTCCTGACCTTGATCGATCTGTTCCGCTGACAACTGTGAAAGGTAATCCGCTATACAGGCTCGTAATCGCATTCACTTGCCAGTCGTTGAACAGAACACTCCGGAATCCCGTAAAACTGAAGCGGGGCAGGGAATACACCGCTGAAGCGACAAAACGAAATTCCTGATCGAAATCCGCCGGTCCGCGCGCGCTCGCGAAATTAAATGGATTCGGCGGCCCTGTATTTCCTTCCGTAGCGCTCGATGTGTTGTCGATGGTCTTGCCATAGGTAAAGTTCGTAAGAAGCGTCAGGCTCTTTGTGGCGCGTTTCGTCAAATTGATCTGCAGCGAATTGAACTCTTCGTAGACGTACGAGCTGGCTAGCTCAACAGCGCCGAGTCCGGGATACAGCCTTCTCGAGTTCTCGTTTGCCACGGTTGCGCCAACCCCAAAAATCGCCGGATTAAATTGCCTCGATCCCATGATGTTTAAAGCATGGTTCCCGACATAGGCAAGCGACAACGCCGTGTCGCCCGTGAGTTGCCGTTCCACGGTGAAGTTCCAATTCTGCGTGTACCCAACTCGGGACGCTGGATCGAGCATGCCGCCCGATACCGGAGTCAGGAACTGATAACTCGAGAATCCGCTTGGCTCAATATGCCCGCGCGGGAAGGGTGTTCCGCCTGAATACCCCAGGTACGGATTCGTGAAGCTTTGCGGCGCCGGAATACTGAGATAGAGATCCGTTGGCTGTGTCGCATCGGTTCGCTGATAGAGGAGCCCCTCCGGAAAGCTATAGAAAATTCCGTATGCTGCGCGTACCACCGTTTTCCGGTCGGCGCCCACATTCCAGGCAAAGCCCACTCGTGGCGCAAAATCTTTCCAGTTCTGTTTGAATACCGATTCCGGAATTCCAGCATCGCCCGGATACAACAATCCCCTCGGCGCATTCGGCGCTATCCTCGATTGCGCTCCCGGGACAAAGGCTGTCAATGAATTGTTCAGATCAATTGGCGGAAGCCACGGTTCCCAGCGCAGTCCCAGGTTCAAAGTAAACTGCCGGGAAATCTTCCAGTCGTCTTGTACGTAAAGCGACGGCCTGTCTTCGCGCAGATAAAACGTTCGCCCGTTGTCCTGAAAGAACTGCGACTCATAACCCAGGTAAAAATCTGTAAGCGCTGAGCCCGTCACCTGCCCGTTGAAAGTATTGTCGCCAGGTGTATACGAGTAATCATTCACGTCGATACGTGTGCGCTCGAAACCCGCTCCGAAGTTGAGGCTGTGGGCGCCCCATACCTTCACCGCTTGTGCTCGATAGTCGAAGGTCGTCGAATCCTGGCGCAGAGCGCCGCCGGAGAATACATCCACAAATCCTGATATATTCGCGCGAATGCCGGGGAAGATCGGAACAGACGTGCCCAGCGGCACCTGTTGTCCGAAGCTCTGCAGTGTCTTCAACCCTGGAGCTTCCGGTATCTGTGTGCGGGCGAAGCGTCCGGCGCTGGCATAGAAAGTAGCCGTCAGAGTTGGATCGAAAACGTGCGTCTCGTTCAGTGTGATCGATTGGTTTCGAAAAAGATTCTCTGCGAAAAACCCGTTGGGAGCGTTAAAGGGCCTCTGGAAATTATCTTGATCGTAAAAATAGCGGACACTTAAGCGATCCTTATCCGAAAACACTTGGTCCACCTTCGCCAGGTATTGCGTATCGTCCAGATTCTGGTTGGCCGAGGAGATGTACTGCGTCCCGCTGTTGGGCAACGGTAGCAGTGCGTTGGCTATACTCACCGAAATCGGGTTGAACAGGCTCGTAGGAATGATCTTCCCGGCGAAAGGCTGGCCGGTTGTCGGATTCACGATGCTTCCCGGCAGAGCCGAGAAATCTCCTTGCCTCTCCGCCGCGCTTGGCGTGGTGATTGAGATTGGGCTCGGTGCTGACCGCCGCTGCGTGTCCTGTGCTGCAAAGAAAAAAAACGTCTTGTTCTTCTTGATCGGACCCCCCACCGTGCCGCCGAACTGATTTAACTTAAACGGCGGCTTTTTGAGGTTGAAGAAGTTCCGTGCATTCAGATCCGTGTTCCTCAGAAACTCGAATGCGGTCCCATGAATCTCGTTCGACCCTGAGCGTGTTGACAACTGCACTAGCGCTCCCGCTCCCCCGTGCTCGGCGCTGTAATTCGAGGACTGAATTGTGAATTCCTGCAGAGCGTCCGGATTCGGCATCGTCGGAACCGAATCGAAAAATCGGTTCGTATAGACCGTACCGTCGAGCTGATAATTGTTCTGCGTCGCCCGCAACCCGTTTACCGACAATCCAGTGTTGTCCTGCTGGCCCGATTCGGTACCGACATTTGTCAAGACAGTGCCCGGCGTCAGCGTTGTCAACTGGAGCGCGTTTCGGCCATTCAACGGGAGATCTTGCATCTGCCGCTCGGCTACTGAAGTCTGAATACTCGATGAGTCGATTTGAATGAGCGGCGCTCCTCCAGAAACTTCGACTGACTGCGATGTATTGCCAATGGACAATGCAACCCTGAGATTCAGATCCTGTCCGGTCAGCAGCGAAACGCTGTCCCGTTTTTGAGTCTCAAAGCCTTGCTTTGTTATTTCCAGCGCATAATTCCCAATCGGCAGGTCCGGAAAGACGAAGATGCCATCCTGATTGGTCTGGGTCACCCGTTTGAGGCCGGTCTGAATATTCGTACAGGCGACCAATGCTCCCGGAATAACTGCTTCTGTTGGGTCTACGACTGTCCCGCCAATTCGCCCGATGGACTGTGAGAACACCGAAGTGCTCGCCATAATGAGGATTATCAATGATCTGGCCCGCGAAACTACCATATCCCAATCAGAATGCTATAGATTGCGGGCGAGTGTCAATATCCCGCTAACGGAACCCTGAGCGTGAGGCGGGATTCAGGTTTCAAGTCGTGGGAGTTTTTGGGTGTGAAGCAGTATTAGCGAGCTTGCTTAACCTCGGTCATGCTTTCGCCTCTGCCTCGCGCTTTCGGGCGGCTTCTTGAGGGTCGGTTATTATGTCGACCCACTTCGGGTTAGGCGACGTCTCGGCGTCGTAGTTGTCGTGCCAGTTCCACCACTTGTACGGCGGGGTTTGCGGGTAACCCTCTGGCGAGTCCTCCCAAGTCTCCTGGCGCCCGAGCGGCGTGATATCGAGGTAGCTCCAGGTGCTCCCCATCGCCTCGTCGGCGCGGTTGTTGATGAAGTAAGTGCGGAACACCTTGTCGCCGTCACGGATGAATACATTGTGGCCGTGCCACTCGTCCACGCCGAAATCGGCGTCGAAGCTGTCCGTGATCGTGTACCACGGCATCTCCCAACCCATTCGTGCCTTCAGGCGCTCAATGTCCTTCTGTGGCGCGCGCGAGGCGTACGCGAGCGTGGTGTCACGCGCGTTCAGATGGGCCAGGTGGGCGACCTGATCGGCGCCCAGGGAGCAGCCGCGGCAGGCATGCTCAGGCCAGCCGAAGACGCCGGGCTCGAAGAAGGCGCGATACACGATCAACTGCCGGCGCCCCTCGAACAGATCGAGCAGGCTAACCTTGCCCTTAGGCCCGTCGAACTCGTACTTCTTCTCAACGGCAACCCACGGCATCCGCCGGCGTTCGGCGGCCAGCGCATCACGCGAGCGGGTCAAGGCCTTCTCCTTCACGAGGAGCTGCTGCCGCGCAGCTTCCCACTCCTGCTGCGACACGATCGGGGGTGTCTTCATCGCGAGATGTCCTTTCCCGTTTTCCTTGTCTCTCTCCTTGTTTGTTGCCATCCTATTCCTCCTTTGTTTTCTGAAACGAACTCAGCCGATTTGGTCGGAAAAATTTTCTCAGCTTGCTGATGAACACTGCCAGAATTCCTCCCGTGGATCCCGCGCCGGCGACGATTACCGCTGTACTTGCGATGCATACCGGGCACATATGTCCCTCCTCTGAACTTCGAAATCATCCGCACCTGACTCGGTTCGTATCTCCCTCTTTCGTTTAGCCCGCTTTCGGGCGTTTCTTCGTTCGTGCCTCGGCATTGTGAGCGCCGCTAGACTTTGTTTCAGCGTCTTCTTTGATCCGCAACAGGTGGCTTGCCCATAGCTCTTCGAAGCGGCCCACCCAGCGCTCATAAATTTGCCGGATCGGCACGACGTTCAAAGAGTTGATACGTTGCCGGCTCTCTTCACGCGTCTGAATCAGTTTGGCTTCGCGGAGCACGTCGATGTGTTTCATGACTCCGAACCGGCTGAGATGCGGAAAAGCTTCCACGATCTGGGTCGTCGTCCGTGGGCCGTGTCGCAAGAGATCGAGAATCGCCCGTCTGGTGCTATCGGACAACGCTTTCCACACCACGTCGAGTTCGTCGTCCGCCACATTAGCTCCGCCGCCCACCAGCGGCTACAGAGCAATCCTCGGCGACTCTCTCCAGCATGTATTTCCAGCCGCTTGTCACGCCCTCCCGGTGCGCCGGATCGATAAGGCCGATTGCACGGTGGCGGAACGCCACGTGCGTTCCTTGCGGCCGCTGTTCGAGCTTGACTTCGATGTGGTTCAGCGCCGGGTACGACATGAACATAGGACCGCTCAACTCGAGCAGCACGGGCGGCTTGATCACTTGCACGTGTCCCCAGAGGTGACCGACGCCATTGCCGCGATCGCGGAACCAGCGGCCACCCGGCCATTGCTCCATAATCATCTGCAACGATTCACCCTGCGGGTTCGAAAAGCCTTCCCCAAGTCGATACAGCACGCTCCCGAAGACCGCTCCTATGTCCGCGTTTATGTCAACGCTTTGCGTAGTGTCCAGTGTCAAGTCGTCAATTGTCATGGGTCATCCCTCTCGTTATGTGATCTTATAGTAACGTGACTATCGGGTCACGTCAAGTGATTTCGTGTGGGTTACTCAGAAGCTGCACGCCGGGGCGTAGCTCGATGGCACCCGGCCGCCTTTATTGAGTTCCTTCTGCCCAACTTCGGTCGAGTAGTAGATCTTCGCGGTCCAGGCTTTCATTTCTTGAACGAAAATTCGTCCCGGCTGCAGCTCGGAATCGGGACTCTCGTAGAGTGCCAGCAGCACTTGCATTTGCTTCTCCGGATCGAGATCTTTGAATGGCTTTGCGGCCGATCGCAGGCAATACCCATCCATCCACCACAGTCCCTCTAAAAATTTACTGCGGGCGCCCTCGGGCGAGTCGGACAAGATGTGATCGAGATGTTGATGCACTAAGGCCTCGCGTGCGCCCGGCGTATCGGTTTTCGGGATGATGAGCTCCGCCATCGTTGCTACCGTCTCGAGTTGATGATCGTCGAAAACCTTCGGTTGCCAGCCGGCTGCGCTTTCGCTCGAAGGTGGAGCGGTTTCAGCTGTCCCGTGTTCTTCCTGAGGATGGCCCTTTACCAGCCCGGTTACTGCCAGGCCCGTCGTGAATGCCCGTCTCGACAAGCTCATGCTGATATCGCCTCCCAATTGTGAGAATGTGCCGATCTCAAAGCTGCTTCCAGAATCTCCTGCACGCGCAGACCGTCTTCGAAATTCGGATGAAACTGCTCGCCGCTGGATAAGCAGAACAGAAAATCCGCCAATGCGGCGATAAACGTGTGCTCGTAACCCACGATGTGCCCCGGCCGCCAGAAACTCTTTCCGTATGGATGTTGCTGATCGGTCACCAGTAGATTGCGTACTCCTTGCAGCGGACCCGGATCCGTTGCGTCGAAGAATTCAAGCCTGTTCAGATCTTCCAGATTGAATCGCAGCATTCCTTTTGCGCCTTGTATCTCGAAGCTGTTCTTGTTCCAGGAGCCCACTCCGAATCGCGTCGCTTCAAGAGTCCCGATGCTCCCGTTCGTAAACGTGATGAGCGAGACAGCAGCGTCTTCGACTTTTCGGCCGGCTGCAAATATCCGCGTGAGCGCAGTAATGTCTTTGATCGGTCCGTTGAGATACAGCGCCAGGTCGACTGCGTGCGACAAAAGATCACCCACAACTCCGTGTCCGGCCTGCGCCGGATCCATTTTCCAGCTCGCCGGACGGCTTGTGTCCGCTCCCCATTGCTGCTGATACGAGCCGCGATAGTGAAAAATCTGCGCGAGCCGCCCTTCTTCGATCAGCTGCTTCGCATAAGCAACGGCAGGCACTCGCCGGTAGTTAAACCAGACCATGGTCGGTACATTTTTTGCCGCCTCGACCATCTCTTTCGCTTCTCGAACTGTATTCGCGAGCGGTTTCTCGCAAAGCACGATCTTCCCGGCTCGCGCGGCAGCGATCGCCGCCTCGGCATGCAGATAGTTTGGCAGCACAATGTCCACTAAATCGATATCGGGACGTTCAACCGCCCGTCGCCAGTCCGTCGCTGTCTCCTCCCAACCCCAGCTTGCCGCCGAGCGTTCGAGCGTCGCTTGATCTCGGCCGCATAACACTTGCATGCGTAGGCGGAATGGCACATCGAAAAACCGGCTTACCTGGGCGAAGGCATTCGAATGGGCTTTCCCCATGAAACCCTGGCCCAGCAAGGCGACCCGCAATTCTTTGCGCGGCTCGCTCATAGCAGTTGCTTCGAATACTCTTTCACGATGTAATCGCAGGCCCTGACCGTGATTGCCATCATCGTCAGAGTCGGATTTTGGCAGCCGTTCGAAACAAAACAAGCGCCATCGGTCACGAATAGATTCTTTACCTCGTGCGATTGGTTGTATCGATTCAACACACTGCTGCGCGGATCGTCACCCATGCGCGCGCCGCCTGTTTCATGAATGGCCGCGCCCGGTTTTGAGCGTTCGTCATAGAGTCGAATGTTCTCTGCATTGGCAGCCTTCAACATCGCCATCGCTTCGTGCTGCGCGTCTGCGAACATCTTGAGCTCGTTGTCGCTCCATCCCATATTCATTTTCAAAATGGGGACGCCCCACGCATCGGTTCGCAGCTTATCGATTTCCACGCGGTTCTCCTTGCGCGCCAGGCATTCGGTATACAAGTTCAGCCGCATGCCCCAATACCCGTTTCGAATCGCATTCTTGTACTGAGCGCCTAGACCGGGCGCAGCGAAGTCGAAGGATTGTGAACAGCCGCCCTGATAACCATAGCCGCGAATAAAACCATTCGTCTCTTTTTCCCGGACATTTCGAAATCGAGGAATGTAAATTCCATTCGGGCGCGCGGGCGAGCCGGCCCATGGGGAAGCCTTCCCGGCCGGAATAAATCCGTCTGCGCCGCCGCGAAACATATTGTCCAGAATGTAGCGGCCTAACACGCCACTGGAGTTGCAGATTCCCGAGTTCAGTAGCAGACGCACCGATTCGAGCGAAGAAGCGCACAGCACAACCAGCTTGCCGCGTACTTGCTGCAGCGTGCGCTGGTTGGCGTCAATGTATTCAACGCCCGCCGCCTTCCCTTCGCTCATCAGCACGCGCGCCGCCACAGCCTGAGTGAATATCGTCAGACGGCCAGTCTTTTCCGCATCGGCAAGCGTAGTTGCCGGGCTGTTGAAATACGATTTCGTGATGCAGCCCCGGTGACACGGCCCGCAATAGTGACACGCAGCCCGGCCATTGTGCTTCTGCGTCAGAATTGCAGTTCGCCCGATCGTTACCCTTCTGCCCAGCTTGCTTTCTACCTCGCGCTTGAAGACTTCTTCGCCGCAGGTAAACTTCATCGGCGGCAGAAACGTGCCGTCAGGCAGTTGCGGCAGGTCCTCGCGCTGCCCGCTGACCCCGATATAGCTCTCGACAATATCGTAGTAAGGTGCGAGTTCCTCGTAACTGATCGGCCAGTTGTCTCCGTAGCCGTCGTGCGAGGCAGCCTTGAAATCCAGATCGCTCATTCGGTACGCCTGCCGGCCCCAGCTGAGCGTGCGCCCCCCAAGCACTCTCATCCGTATCCACGTAAATGGCTTCTCTTGCGTGTACGGATTCTCGTGATCATTCACGAACCACTTGTAGTTGTACTCGGTACAAGAGGGACACGTGCTCTGAATAGGGCGCGTCTCCGAAACCAGCGGCGAATGGCCTAGATACGGCAGTTCCCAGCTCGGCTTGTGCTCAGTAAACTCGCTCGGCTGAATGCGCCGCCCGGCTTCGACTAGTGCCACCTGCATACCTGCTTCGGTAAGCCGTTTAGCCGCCCACCCGCCCGTCGCGCCCGAGCCGACTATCACCGCGTCATAAACAGATGTTGGCTGTTGAATAAACATGATTAAGGAATTTCGTCTAGCGTCTCGATGGTTCTGTGGTTGTGCGGAATCGTTATCGCTGCATTCCCAGGCCTGACGGCCAATCTGGTGTCGAGCCCCGCGCTGGCGGCGCTGTCAAGTTCGTCCAGACTGTCGGACGCGAACAGAGCATCCGTAGCAGCGCAGTTCAGGCATTCGGTAATCTTCTGATAACTCGCCGCCTCGCGCTTGCTTCCCACTTGCGTGTCAAAATACGCATCGATGAATGGCGTCAGGTCGCCCTGATTGCTATACCGGAATACGTTTTGCTGCGCGAGCGCGCTGCCCGATGAATAAATCGCCACCAATTTCCCTGCCGCCCGCCAGCGCCGGAGCGCCGGTCCAACATCGGCGAACAACTCGCTTCTTAATTCGCCGTTACGGAATCCTCGCTCCCACACAAGCCCCTGAATCGCTTTCAAACCGGAAGCTTTACGATCCCGCTCCATCAGCCACAAGTAATAATCCACCAACGTAGCCAACTGGTGTTCAAATGGCGAATCGGCCAGCGGCGGAGCGCCTTCCGTTCGGTCTGTTTCATTCGACCTAAATAGATCGGCTCGCGCCTTACTTACAGCCTCTTCGTTCCAGTGCTCCCGAATGAATTGTGGCCCGTGAACTCGCGCGTAAGGGAAAAGCGTGTCGTAAACATAACTGACCGGCGCAACTGTTCCCTCGATATCGAGCAGAATGGCTTTACGCCCGTTCATTCAGAGCCGCGAGTGCAGCGACCGGAGTGCTCGTACCTGCTCGCGCGTCGCTTCCCTCCGAACCCCGCAGATAACTCTCGCCGAAACATACCGGCTGATATTGCTTCTCGAGGGTGCTGTCCGTGTAATAGGGCGTCCAGCCCGCCGGATCCTGGAAAAACCGGATGGCCTTGATCTCGCGTTCGCTGCACAAATCGAACCAGTGCAGCGTCCCGCGCGGCACGCTGATCATATCGCCCGCCTCGACCTCCAGCTTCGCAACCCGTCCATCAGCGTGTACATGGTAAACCCCGCGGCCGTGTACGATGAACCGCACTTCTCTTTCGTCGTGCCAGTGTTCCGTGCTGAACTTTGCCAGCATCGCGTCAAGCCCCGGTGTCGCGGAATTTACATTTACAACGTCAACTTTCGCGTAACCACCCCGCTTCTGCATTTCATCGATCCGTTCAGCGTAGGCTTCGAGAATCGCCTCGCTGCTCGAATCCTTGTTTATCTCGGGCGAAAGCTGCCAGCGATCGTATTCAATTCCAAACCCGGCGAGGCATCTCCGAATCTCCTCGCAATCACGCATCACTCGGTTCTCTTCAGGGATTGTCAGAACAGCCATACAGACCTATCTCCCGGGATTCATTTGCAGCCTGCCGGCGGCTTCGAATAGAAATTCGAGAATTTCTACGTGACGCCGAGCCTCGAGGATGTCTCTCCCCCAAGTGTACAGCCCGTGACGGCGCAGTAGAATTCCATGAATCGCCGGCTTCCAAGCGAGCAAATCATGTATTTGGGACGCAAGCTGCAAGTAATCCTGACTGTTCTCTAAGATTGGGACCCACTCGCGATGCTCATGCGTCGTGACTCCCGCCAGGCCTTTCAACATTTCATAGCCTTCGAGTTCGATTCCTCCCGTTGCGCCGTGCGCCTCCGAAAGAAGCGTCGCCCAGGTCGAGTGCGTGTGCAGGATCGCCATCGCACCCGTCGCCCGGGCAATACTGATATGCAGCACAGTCTCCGCAGAAGGCCGGCCCTCTCCCGTGAGAACGGCTCCGTTTCCATCCACAATCAGGAAATCCTTGTCCTCGAGTTCTCCCTTGTGCAATCCCGTGGCAGTGATCGCCAGACGGAGCGGCTCCCTACTCACAACCGCGCTAAAATTGCCGGCCGTGCCTAACACCCAGCCGCGCTCGTAGAACGATTTTCCAGCCTTGGCCAGCGCGGCTGTTGCTCTCGGGATGTCTTCGCAATATAATTTTGGAAGCGCTTCCATCATCAAATGACCAGCCGCATCTCTATTCCCTCCGCCATTCTAATCGCTGCGCTGGCCCTGGTGGCGGCCCAGAATAAGCCCGACCAAACCAAAACCGATCCGGTTCGCAAAATCGACTTCTCCCGCGATATCCAACCGATCCTCGCTGCCAATTGCTATAAGTGCCACGGTCCGGCGATGCAAATGGCTCGTCTGCGCCTCGACGGCAAAAAGACAGCTCTTGCCGGCGGACAGTCCGGCAAAGTCATCCTGCCGGGCAACGCGGCTGGAAGCATCTTGTACCAGCGCGTCTCCGGCACAACCAAGCTGGAACGTATGCCCATGGGTCCCACCGCCCTCTCTCCGGAGCAGATCGCGTTGATTCGCGACTGGATCAATCAGGGCGCCGACTGGCCCGACGACGTTGGGGCGCAGGTTTCCGAACTGAAAACTCACTGGGCCTTTGTCCCTCCTGTGCGGCCGCCCGTGCCAGCCATCAGCAATGCTGGGTGGGCTCGCAACCCGATCGATAATTTCATTTTTGCGAAATTAACCCAGGAATCGCTCTCTCCTTCGCCGGAAGCCGATAAGACCACGCTCTTGCGCAGGCTCAGCCTCGATTTAATAGGTCTCCCTCCGAGCATTGACGAGCTCAACGCGTTCCTCGCCGATAAAAGCCCCGATGCCTACGAAAAACAAGTCGACCGCCTGCTCGCCTCGCCTCATTACGGAGAGCGCTGGGCCCGCGTCTGGCTCGATGCCGCGCGTTACGCCGATTCCAACGGCTATGAAAAGGATGCTCCGCGTAGCGTCTGGTTCTATCGCGATTGGGTGATTCGAGCCTTCAATCACGACCTCCCCTACAACCAATTCATCATCGATCAGATTGCCGGCGATCTCCTGCCGGACGCCACTCAGGATCAGATGGTAGCTACTGGTTTTCTCCGCAACTCCATGCTCAATGAAGAGGGCGGTGTAGACCCCGAGCAATTCCGCATGGAAGCCATGTTCGATCGCATGGACGCAATCGGAAAGGGCATTTTGGGCCTCACGATTCAATGCGCCCAATGCCACAATCACAAGTTCGATCCGCTCAAGCAGGAAGAATACTACCGCATGATGGCGTTTCTGAACCAGACGCATGAGGCGAGCGCGGTAGTTTACAAGCCTGACCAGCTCATGAAGCGCGCCGAGATCTTACGCCAGACAAGCGAGATCGAAGACAAACTCCGCCGCGATCACCCGGATTGGCAGCAACGAATGGCCTCCTGGGAAACCTCCGTAGCCCACAATCAACCCGATTGGACCGTGATGCGGCCCGAAGTCGACGATATCTCGACCGGCGGTTCTCGTTATCTGCCTCAATCCGACGGCTCGTTCCTGGCCCTCGGCTACGCTCCGCCGTTTCACAAAGTAAAGTTCACTGAGAAAGTCACCGTTCCCAACATCACGGCCTTTCGCCTCGAAGTTCTGGCGGATCCAAACTTGCCGTGCGGCGGCCCCGGCCGCTCCATCAACGGCACTGGTGTCCTGAGCGAGTTCGAGGTAGAGGCTGCGCCGGCTAATGACCCCGCCAAAATCCAAAAGATCAAGTTCGTGAAAGCAACTTCCGATCTCGAGCTTCCCCCTGCGCCGCTTCCCGAGCGCTATCAAAGCAAGAGTGGCGTAGTCAAGATGGGCGGTCCCGCAGCGTTCGCCATTGACGGGCAAGAGAGCACCGGCTGGTCCACCGATGCCGGACCGGGCCTGCGAAACCAGTCACGTAAAGCCGTCTTCGTCGCTGATAAACCCATCGCGTTTCCAGGCGGCACCATTCTGCAGATTTACCTTACGCAGAATGGCGGAAACGAAGACAAAGATGATAACGGGCAGAACAGCCTCGGTCGGATGCGCCTGTCGTTTACTACCGCTCAAAACGCCGTAGCCGACCCTCTGCCGCAAAGTGTACGCGACATACTCGCCATCCCCGCTGCTCAACGTTCTCCCGCTCAGGTACGCGCCGTCTTCTCTTATTGGCGCAAGCAGGTGCCGGAATGGAGTTCGGCGAATGATGAGATCGCGGATTTATGGCGTCAGTATCCCGAGGGCGAGAGCCAGCTCGTGCTCGCCAAGCGCGATGAGCCCCGTGAAACCCACATCTTGCAGCGTGGAAATTTCCTGACTCCCGGCGCTGCCGTTCAACCGGGTGTTCCGGCTTTTCTGCCGCCTTTGCCTCCGAACGCTCCGCTCAATCGGCTCACCTTCGCGAAGTGGTTAGTCGCCCGTAACTCACCCACCACCGCGCGCTCCATTGTCAACCGCGTATGGCAATCCTATTTCGGCACTGGGATCGTTGCCACCAGTGAGAACTTCGGCACACAGAGCGACCCTCCTTCCCATCCTGAACTGCTCGACTGGCTCGCCGTCCAATTTATGGACGATGGCTGGGATCTCAAAAAGCTGCAACGCCTGATCGTTACCTCGTCCACCTACAGGCAGGCGTCCATCGCGACACCCGAGATGCTGGCTAAAGATCCTTTCAACCGGTTGCTCGAACGAGGGCCGCGTTTCCGTGTCGACGCGGAAATCGTTCGCGACATCGCGCTCGATGCAAGCGGGCTGCTCAATCCCGAGATCGGCGGCCCTAGTGTTCACCCCTACGCCCCCGAATTCCTCTTCCTCCCGCCTGCCAGCTATGCAAAGAAAACCTGGATAGAAGATCGTGGGCCAGAACGCTATCGCCGCGCGCTTTATACCTTCCGCTTCCGCTCCACTCCGTACCCGATCCTGCAAGCATTCGATGCCCCGAACGGCGACTTCGCTTGCGTCCGCCGAGCCCGCTCCAATACACCTCTGCAAGCACTTGCCACTTTGAATGAACCCGTCTTCGTCGAATCCGCGCGAGCTCTCGCGCTCCGCGCCTTGCATAACGGCGGAAGCACGGATTCAGACCGCCTCTCCTACGCTTTCCGTCTCTGCGTGGCCCGTAAGCCGAGCTCCGATGAGCAGGGTGTAATGCTCGCGTTCCTGCAAAAACAGGAACAGCGTCTCTCCACTGGATGGCTAAGCGCTCGCGATCTTACTGGCTTTGCAATGACCGACAAAACGCCATTGCCGCCAAATATAACTCCAAACCAGTGGGCCGCATGGACCGCCGTTTCCCGCGTTCTTCTGAATTTAGACGAGACCGTCACCAAGGAATAACCATGAATTGCCAGGACCACCTTTATCGCAACATGCACCCGACTCAGGTCAGCCGTCGCTGGTTCTTCGAACAGTGCGGCGTCGGCCTCGGAGTTGCGGCGCTTTACAACCTGCTTGCGGAAAATGGCTACGCCGCCCCGGCTCCCTCTGCCGATCCTTTGGCTCCCAAGCAGCCGCCGCTTCCGGCAAAGGCGAAACGGGTGATCTTCCTCTTCATGGCGGGCGCCCCCAGTCACGTCGAGCTCTTCGACAACAAGCCGCAGCTGGCTAAATTTGACGGCACGCTGCCGCCTCCGGAACTTCTGAAAGGCTATCGTGCCGCCTTCATCAATCCCAACTCCAAACTGATGGGGCCCAAGTTCAAGTTCAATCGCTATGGTGAAACCAACACCGAGCTGGCTGAACTGCTCCCGCATCTCGGCAGCGTCGTAGACGAGGTCGCCGTCGTGAAATCCATGGTCACCGATGCGTTCAACCACGCGCCCGGCCAGTTGCTGATGAACACCGGAACCATGCAATTCGGGCGCCCCAGCATGGGCGCTTGGCTGCTCTACGGACTCGGTTCCGAAACCCGCGATCTTCCCGGTTTCGTCGTCTTCAGTTCCGGAAAAAAAGGACCCAGCGGCGGCGATAGTTGTTGGGGCAATGGATTTCTTCCTTCCTTCTATCAAGGCGTCCAATTCCGGAGCGGCGGCGATCCTGTCCTTTTCCTGTCGAATCCTCCAGGCGTCGACACCGAGCTCCAGCGCGATTCGCTCGATGCCATCAAGCAACTCAACACCATGCGTCTCGGTGTCACCGGCGATCCTGAAATCACCACGCGCATCAATTCCTTTGAAATGGCGTTTCGCATGCAAGCCGTTGCTCCGGAGCTGATGGATATCTCGAACGAATCTCCGAAGACCTTGGAAATGTACGGCGCCGAGCCCGGCAAAGCTTCTTTCGCCAACAACTGTCTGCTTGCCAGAAGACTGGTCGAGAAGGGCGTGCGTTTTGTTCAGCTCTATCACGAAGCCTGGGATCAGCACGCGAATCTCACTCACGATATCGCCGAGAACTGCCGCGATACCGATCGCGCTTCAGCTGCTTTGCTGAAAGACCTCAAACAGCGCGGGCTCTTGAAAGACACGATCGTCATCTGGGGCGGGGAATTCGGCCGCACGCCCATGGTGCAGGGTGGTTCCGATGGACGAGACCATCACCCGAACGCGTTCACCATGTGGATGGCAGGCGGCGGCATCAAACCGGGCGCTCGCATCGGCGAAACCGACGAGCTCGGCTTCAATGTCGTGAAGGATAAAGTACATGTTCATGACTTGCACGCTACGTTGTTGGCGCTGCTCGGCTTCGATCACACGAAACTCACTTACAAATTCCAGGGCCGGAATTTCCGCCTTACAGACGTGGCGGGAAACGTCGTACCCGCCTTGCTGGCCTAGTTCTGATTCCGGCCCAGGCGGCAGTCGAGCGGGCTCTACTCTGCATTTTTCGGCAACTCAGAGCATCAGCCATGTATTGCTCACGCAACTGAATCACTGGTGAATCTTTTCTTTCCGCTCCAACATCGCGATGAATTGTGTGATCTTTCGGCCGCGTGTCTCCGCTTTCTTTACGGTTTGGATGCGCCAGAGCAAGGCATACCGATTTGTCTTATCGAGAGTCTCGAAGAAAGCCTTCGCTTTCGGGTTCGCATCCAAGGCAGCCTGAAAATCACTCGGGACCGTCGCGCCGCGAGGAGAGTCGTACGCCGTCTCCCACCGTCCGGCTTTTTTCGCTTGCTCTATCGCCGTCAACCCGGCAGGTTTCATGGCTCCGCTCGCCATGAGTGCCGCTGCCTTCTCCCGGTTGATCTTCGACCAGATACTTCTCCCGGATCGCGGCACGAATCTCTGCAGCCACGCTCTGTCATCTTTTGGCCTCTTTTGCCCGTCGATCCAGCCGTAGCACAGCGCAACTTCGAGGGCTTCCTCATAAGTGACCGACTGCAATTGCGAGCCCTTCTTTGCGATTTGAAGCCACAGTCCAGTGCTCTTGCTATGGTTCTGCTCCAGCCAGGCGGCCCAGTCCTCCTTACTCGTGAAGAGCTTCGTAGGGGAATCAAACACCTGACTACTTGAAACTTTCACGGCCTTTTTGCTTACAGCCATTTTTCTAATCGTTTGACCACTGAGCACGAATACCGGCCAGCGGCAACTCGATTCTCAGCTCACCGCTTTCTTCACGAGTGCGCCGATCTTTGCCTCTTCGGCTGCGGTCAGCTCCTTTAGCGCGAAGGCGGTCGGCCACATGTGGCCCTCGTCGAGGTTCGCTTTATCGCTGAAGCCGAGCGTCGCGTACCTCGTCTTAAACTTCTGTGCACTTTGGAAAAAGCACACGACATTGCCGTCCTTGGCGTACGCGGGCATCCCATACCAGGTTTTCGGTGACAGGACTGGCCCGTTGGCTTTGATGATCGTATGGAGCCGCTCGGCCATGCCGCGATCCGGCTGCGGGAGCTCGGCGATCTTTGCGAGCACGGCGCTTTCGCCGCCCGCCTTGTCTCCCCTCAACTCCTGAATGTGCTCCTTGATCGCGGCTCGTTCCTCGTCCGTCAACCCTCTGGGCTTCTTTCCGGTGGCGGTGGTGCTCTCGGGAAACTTCTGCGTCTCCCTCTTGGTAGGTTTCATAGTGCTTTCCTTTCCAACGAGGGTATCAACGCCGCCGGCGAAGCAGTGACGACCGGGAGCAGACAACAAGGACTTAAGCCGGGAGGCTTTGAGCCTCGGATACGATATCTGAAGCAGAATACAAGGAGGCCTATGCCAGAGAACACCGGGACACAAGTCACACCGGAACGAATCATGCAGTTGGCCTGGGGCTACGCGCCACCACTGATTTTGGAGGCCGCCCTGCGCCACGGCGTTTTCGACACCTTAGACAGCGGCGCCAAAACGGTTCGAGAAGTTGAGGCGGCCACGAGAGCGTCTCGCCGTGGGCTGACCGCCATTATGAACGCTCTTGTCGGATTGAATCTCCTTTCTAAAGACGTAGAAGGCAGATACGCGCTCACGCCGGAAAGCGCAACCTTTCTAGTGAGCACGAAGCCGGGGTTCAGCGGCGGAATGATTCGTCATTGCAGCGAGCACCTGATTCCGAAGTGGTTGAGCTTGAGTGAAATCGTAGCCACCGGCAAGCCAGTTAGAGCCGTGAATCAGGAGCAGCAAGGAGGCGAGTTCTTCCACAACTTTGTCGAAGACATCTTCAACATGAGCTATGCTCCCGCGAAGCGTCTGGCCGAAGAGCTGAAGCTGAATAACAGCAACCGAGGTATCAGTGTACTCGATTTGGCAGCCGGCTCGGGGGTATGGGGCATTGCACTTGCACAAAAATCAGAACATGTCCGCGTGACCGCCGTTGACTGGCCCGAAGTCATACCGATTACGCGCAAAACTGTCGCCCGCTACGGGCTGGCCAACCAATTCCATTTTGTCGAGGGGGACCTCCACACAGCCGACTTTGGAGCCAATCATCAAATCGCCACTCTGGGACATATCCTTCATAGTGAAGGCGAGCGACTCAGCCGAGCGCTGTTGCGCAAGACCTTCGACGCTCTCGCTGCTGGCGGTATTATTGCCATCGCCGAATTCTTAGTGAATGACGAGAGAACAGAACCGCCGCTTGGACTGCTCTTTGCCGTAAATATGCTGGTGAACACGGAAAATGGGAGTACCTATTCCGTCAACGAGATCAACAGCTGGCTTGGCGACGCAGGTTTCACGAATCAGCGAACCCTCGAAGCGCATGGCCCTTCGCCCTTAATCTTGGCAACAAAGCCGTAATTCCTCCGTTCTCGTCTTGCGTCTGGCGCCTCGCTCCGATCGGGGGAGTTGCCGGCAAACTGGACATTAAGTCCGTATAGCCCCGTCGTTCAATAACAGAACCGCGTTGAGGTCAATTTTGCAGGCCACCGCCCTGAAAGATCTGATACTAAGCTGTGAGGAAAGGTGCTAAAAGGTGCTGGAGATTTCGCCTCAAACAGTCCGTCTTCTCCTGCTCGCGACGTTCCTCTTTGCAGTGCCGCTCTTCCACATTGGTGTACCGTTTCTGCTCGCCCATATTGGACCGCGTTGGGGTTGGAACGGCGATCATCCCGGCCCGCTTAACTTCTTGGGTGCCATTCCGATTATCACGGGTGCCATTTTGCTTGTTTGGACACTAACCACGACACTCGTTGTTGCACGGAGCCTTCCTCCGCGCGTTCGGCTCGGGCTCCGGCCGACCCAGCTTATACAGACCGGGCCATACGCTTGGATGCGCCATCCCATGTATGTAGCTGAAAGCTGTTTCTGGCTCGGCATCATCGTGCTATTCGGCAGCCCTGTCGTGGCCGCGGTATTCACCTTCCTGACTGGTATCGCAATGAGGTGGATCATCCGAAAAGAGGAGAAGGCTCTGGAAGAGCAGTTTGGAGAGGAGTATACGACTTATCGCAATCACGTGCCGCCAATCCCAGGGTTCGGGCGAAGACATTAAGCTTCTCGACGACTCGGTCCAGATTGCCGGCAAACAGGAAACCGAGCGGATCAGGACCCGAAAAGTTCACGTCGTAACTGAAATGCTGACGGAAGAAAGTACCGGGGCGCCACGAAGTCGCTGCAGATGAGCAAGCTGCCGCCCGTTGCACAACAACGGCTGACGATCCGCGTCGGTCGCGGCTCACCCTTTCACGTACGCGAGCTTCGCGGCTACTTTGCCGTTGCGTACGGTGAAAATGTCCACGCCGCGTAAGTGCCATGGTTGCCCATTCCGGACCTTACGGTAGATCCAGCGCACAACGGCGCGATTTTCGCAGATAATGGTTTCCTCGGCCTCGAATCGGGCGCCAGGATTTTTCTTGAACCACTCCCGCCAGAACGCAGTCACCGCAGCCTTTCCCTCCAGGCGTGCCCCGTCGGGTTGCGGAGACGTGTCTTCAAATACTGTGTCGTCGGTCAACAATGCTGCGAGCGCTTCCGGATCTTGCCGATTGAATGCGTCGTTGAAATCATGAATGACTGTGCGGGTTATCGTATCCGCGCCTTGTGAGTTCTGTTCGATGTCCATAGGCCTTCTCTCGGCCATTCGATCTGCCCCTGAACCAACAAAGATCACTGCAGCGCATACAACTAGGAGCAATCGGCTCCGACCTGTTCTTTGCGCCATCTGATCCTCCGAACAGTTCAAATGTGCTGACATCAGCCAGCCGTTATATTACACTTCTCTCCCCTAACGGCGCCTATTGCCCAATCTGCCCGAGCCGTCGACCATGTGGACAGAACTCGTCTTGCTGCCGGTAGATCCGCTGCGTCGCGCAGGATAGATCTACACATGGCCGTTACCGGCGATCTATGTGCATTGAGCAATCCAGTTTCCTGATTAGATAACCGCACTCAGTTGTTCAGCTACCATCTTTCTTAGTTTGGATCCTCCACCTCGAATGGCCGCGGCCCAGCTCACCTACGGAGCCGAGCATCCTGAACCATGTAAATTACTTCACGGGACAAACGTTCACAGCTGCTGAACCGAATCCTCGGCAGCGACACAATGTCTAGCCGACGAGCTCGACAACGCCAGTTGCAAGATCGTACATCGCACCGATGATCTCAATGCTTCCTTTCCTCTCCAGCCCTTCCAAGATTGGGCTGCGTCGGCGGATCTCAGCGAGCCAAGCACGACGTTCGTCCGCGCAACGGCGTCGACATAACTCGCGTTCTTGCTCGACTTCTCACCGTCAAACTTCGTCGCCGGTATCGCCGCTTTGACTCGTGCTAGCAGTCCGGTTAGATTGCCGAGCACGACATCGTCGATCGCGCCTTTCACAGCCCCGCACGCTGTGTGTCCTAAAACCAGCACAACCTTTGCGCCGGAAACCGCGCAGGCAAACTCCATGTTCCCCAACATATCGTCATTTACGATGTTGCCCGCGACTCGTACCACAGCATCACAAGTGCGCAGCCCGTGCGCCAGCTTGCCGTCCAGTTGTGGAGCGATGCCTGCTGCACTCGGCGGGTTCGACGACGACTTGCTCCAGACCATCCTTCTTGCCGGGTATGGCTTGGAAAACCAGGTTTTCGTTGAAGCCAAGACATGGAGTTCGTATAACATCACAAAGGCCCGTGACATAGATTTTGCGATACAATGATGCGCGCGGTTCAGGTGTCTCACTGAGCCGAGTGGCACGAGATTTGACCGGAGCTAAGCCCATGAATCCTCGCAAATCAATTACGATCAGTGCAAGCGTCCTCAGCCTGATCTCACTGACGCGGTTCGCAGTTGGACAAGAGGAGCCCGCGACACCCGATGCTAACCAGCAGGCAATACTGAAAACCGCGAAAGAAGTTCGTAAGCAGATCGTTACTCAACCCCAGTACGGCGTATTCGATTCCATCCACTTTGCCATTCAAGACAGTACTGTAATTCTGCGTGGCGAAGTTTCCCGCCCATCTCTGAAATCAAGTATCGAGAGATCCGTGAAGAAAATTGAAGGCGTCGCAAACGTCCAGAATCAAATTGAAGTTTTGCCCGCATCGCCCAACGATGACCGTATTCGGGCCGCTGTGTACGCAAGCATCTACCGATACCCGCCGTTACAGCGTTACACAGCGAATCGCGGGAGACCAGTGGGCGCATCGGTCGCTCGTACTGCAGGCGGCATCACAAACGATCCCCCCATTGGCTATCACGCCATTCACATTATCGTGAAGAACGGTAACGTGACCTTGACCGGTGTCGTGGATTCGGAAGGGGATTTGGCTCTCGCCGGCATGCGCGCGAATTCTGTGCCTGGGGTGTTTAGCGTGGACAACAACCTGCAAGTCGCCAGCAAGACCTAAAGCGTAATTGCAGATTATGAAAGCCCTTCTCACTGACGTTCAGTGCGATCGCCGGAAGCTGGACCGGGTCAACATTCTACCACGCTACGCACTCACGTGACCAGTAGCCTAGCGACGGGTGAGTGATCCATGCCTCGCAGAACGTTTGTCTTCCCTAGCGTGCGGCTAATTCGGGCATGTGGCAAGTCCGTTGGCGGAGAATCTATCGGGGCTAAACTCGAAAATAGCATCTGCCTCAGCCGGAGCTACGGAATGTTCGCAAACTATCGATTGAGCTGCTGCACTTTATCGTTGTTGGCCACCTTAGTGGGCCTGCTTTTTTGTACGATCGCAAATGCGGAGGAGGAACCCGTGGCGGGTGACCCGTCCGCACAAGCGGGCCCCACTGGTGCTCCGGGAACCGCTGTCGCCGATCCGAGCGACCCGTGGCATATTGGCTTCACAACGTACCTCTGGTTTCCCGGCGTGCATGGGACAACTGGTGCTGTGAACGGCCCCGAGATCGACTTCCGGGCCAGCGCCGGTGATCTTCTTTCGCACTTCAGGTTCGGGCTCATGGGAACGGTCCAGGCTGAACATGATCGCTGGGTGCTCTTGAGCGATCTGATGTGGGTCAGACTTGAAGCGAACCAACAGAGAGCATTGCCGTTCCCCGGGCTGCCTCAACTATCAGCCCAGTTTAAGGCCTGGGAATTGATCGTCAATCCCGAATTTGGTTATCGGTTTGTCAACGGCGAGAGGATTAAAATCGATGCGCTCCCGTTTGGAATCCGCTATTGGCATCTGGGAAGCAGCTTGCAATTCACACCCTCATTCGCGGGGCGTACCTTCTCATCGTCGCTGAATTGGGTGGATCCAGTTATGGGTGCGCGATTTCAGATGCTGCCCTCTCCGAAAATGCTGATAACCGTTTGGGGAGATGCAGGCGGCTGGGGTGCTGGCGCACAACTCGATTATCAGATTGTGGGCGCAGTCGCGTACAAGGTTAACCCCAAATTTACTGTCGGTGTCGGTTACCGGTACCTGTATGTGAACTATGTCTCCTCGAGTTCTCTCTTTAAGGCGGCGATGAGCGGCCCGGTGGTCGGTGTAACCTATAACTTTAAGTGAGCGAAGTGCTCCCGTCCTACTGCGGTTGCCTCTGACTCTGCCCTCTTTTCGGATTCCTTCTCTAACTTGAGGTCGATGTGGACCGGAAGATCTGCATCCCAGCGTTCCAGGATGAGGTCAACCTGTTGCGCGAGGATGTCCAAAAGCAGGGGGTCGCCATCAGAGTCAATTCAAAGTGAGCGTCCCGATTATTGAAGGTAAATACCTGATTCAGCTCCGCTTTCATTAAGGCCTGGAAGGCGGCACTTGTCGCATCTTGGGAACCCCTGTTTGCGACGCGTACTAGTCGGCCTTATCATCGAGCAGGAGTGTAGTAACTCATGTTCCCTCGGAGCCGGCGGTCAAATTTGGCCGTTTGGGTAACCCCGATGTCGTACGCCATCAGCGCGGTTGTTGCTGGTTTGACTCTACCCAGAATCGAACACGACTTGCTCCCGGGACTGACATCTTCGGTTAGCCCCACCGCGGCAATGGCGATTGGCTCTTCCATCGCATCAGGCATGATCGCTCTTACCGGCATCCTTTTCTCGCTTGCCTTCGTGATGGTGCAGTTCAGCGCGACTGCCTATTCACCCCGTCTCGTCTTGTGGATTGCTCGTGACCCGCTGCTGTATCACGCACTCGGAATCTTTACCGCTACGTTTCTTTACGCCGTTGCAGCGCTCGCCTGGACGGACCGGAACAGTTCTGGCAAGGTGCCGTTCATCACTGCCTGGCTGACGATTGCTCTGCTCCTAACGAGCGTCGCTATGTTCGTAGCTCTCATCCACCGCATCAGCCTGCTCCAAATCAACCGCATGCTCACCTTCACCGGGGACCAGGGCCGGCGCGTGATCGAGACGATGTATCCGCCCCTGAACGCAGTCGTCGTCACCGCTGAGCCCGAGGAGTTCGTAAACCATCCCGTTACCCAGGTCCTGACGCACAAAGGACGGCCCCAGGCAATACAGGCTTTTGACGCGCCAACTTTGGCAGCTCTGGCGACGGTTTCAGGAGCAATCATCGAGTTGACTTCGGCGGTCGGCGACACCGCTGTCGAGGGATCGCGCTGCTCCGTGTACTTGGTGGGAAGCAAGCCATCAGCGAGCAAGCGCTGAGGGAAAGTATTCAGCTGGGTGACGAACGCACCTTTGAACAGGATCCGAAATACGCGCTTCGTCTTTTGGTGGATATTGCGATCAAGGCGCTATCACCGGCGGTAAACGATCCAACTACCGCGGTTCAGGCACTCGATCAAATCGAGGATTTGTTGCTTCGCCTTGGCCGGAGGCGGCTGGAGCTGGGGGCGATTCGCGACTCGAGTGGCGCCCTGAGAGTAATAATTCCTCATCCGAACTGGGAGGACTTTGTCGTTCTAGCGTTTGACGAGATCCGTTTCTACGGTGCAACCAGCGTACAGGTTATGCGCCGCATGAAGGCCCTGATCAGTGATTTGATTTCGGTGTTGCCGGATGAGCGCAAGCAGGCGGTGAGGCACTTCCAGGAACGGCTGAACTCAACAATCCTCCGGTCCTTTGCGGACCCTGAAGAGAAGCTCGAGGCGTCAATCGAGGACCGGCAAGGGCTGGGCTTGGCACGGAGTCGTCGAACCGACGGCCTGCTCTCGGGTAAGCCGACAGCCTGACAACGCTGCAGTGCTAGCCTAACGACGTAGGAGCACGCTAACTAACGCCAGAATTCCAAGGAGAGAAATCAATCCAGCTAGCACCCGCGCCAATGATCGCGGCGGAATTTCCGGGTATTCCGCCCTTAGCGCATTCAGCTCCCGGCGGTGCTCTAAGGTGGCCATCAGCAGGGAAACCAACCCGAAGACAATCATCAGTAAGGAAAATTCGGTCGCGCTGACGATGGCCGTGTTGTTTGCCAGTTCCCTCGATCTGGAAGAATTTGTAGATTGTAAACCCGAAACTAATCAGTGAAATCGCCGTTCTAACCCAGGCCATCAACGTCCGTTCATAGGAGAGGCGAGTACGAGCAATAGCAAGTTTAGTACTGGCATTGATCTTCTCAGCCGGCGGTTGCACTGCAGTCTGTCATTCGTCTTCTCACTCGCACGATTCGCCCTGCGGAAGTGCCGGTCCGCAGTCCTCCTGGCGGTCTCTGGCGACTGCGACGCCATTTACGAACAATTCGGTTTGCCAAACCTCGAATCAATGGATATGGCACCAATGCGATCAGCGTCGCGACAATCAGCGGACGGATGGGATAGATCCTGCGGAAGACAATCAGTTCGTATACGATGTCCACTACGATCGCTGCGATGAAGATCTTCGCGACCTCTCTCCAGCCGTGCAGCAGCAACTCCTTCCGTTGAACAGAATTGGTGAGAACAGCCCAACCGTATGCCTGGCTTTCCATCCTGGCGTCTCTGCACACCGGCACGGCACGCGATGACCGCTACCACAAGCGGTTGAATAACGAATCGGAAGGAGAGGGGGCCATGTAAGCGGGCAACGAATATCTCCCATACGTGCCTGAAGTATTGCTCCATGAACGCTTAGACCGTTACGAGAATCTTCCCATCCATAATCTTCACCGTGTATCGCCGCCCAAGCCTCGTTCTTGCCGCCATAGTCCCAATCCAGGATTCACATGTCCACGATGCAGCATCCGCGAAGCGGATTCTAAAAAAGCAGAAATGCGATCTGGACCTGGATGTCTAGCGGGGCCGACTGTGCCACCGTTCGTCAACTGCCATCACCTGAAAAGCTGCTGGCTCAAAAAATCGATCTTCTGAGCTGCGTATCAAATCTTCTGAGTCTGCATTCGGCTAACTTCATCATGCCTGTAGAAAATTGGGCTGCGTTGTGCGTGCTCCCAAGGCAGGACATACCAAACCGCGCTGTCGGGCCCGTGGTGATAAAGAAATTAAACTCGAAGAAAGAAAAGCCTAATGAGTGCACAAGACAACATCCAACGAACAATTCTTCCCATTCCGGACCAGGCGCATGTCGGCCTCACGACGTACGATGCCAAAGATCCGGACACCAAGTTTCCACCCATCCGGGAATTGCGGCCGCCCGCGGGCGCGCCCAATGTTCTCGTCATTCTGCTCGACGATGTCGGGTTTGGCGCATCCAGTGTCTTTGGCGGTCCGTGCCGGACACCGAACTTCGAGCGGCTGGCGGCTGATGGCCTGCGTTACAACCGGTTTCATACCACCGCGCTGTGCTCACCCACCCGCCAGGCCCTGCTGACCGGACGAAATCATCACTCGGTCAACATGGGCAGCATTTGCGAGCTGGCGACTTCAGCGCCCGGCTATAGCTCTGTGCTGCCGAAGAGCACGGCGCCGCTCCCGATGACGCTGAAGCTCAACGGCTATTCGACCGCGCAGTTCGGTAAGTGTCACGAAGTTCCGGTGTGGGAGACCAGCCCGATGGGTCCGTTCGACCAATGGCCGACCGGCGGCGGTGGATTCGAGTATTTCTATGGATTCATTGGCGGTGAGACCAACCAGTACTACCCGGCGATTTATGAAGGCACGACACCGGTCGAGCCCGACAAGACGCCGGAAGAAGGCTATCACTTCACCGAAGACATGACCGACAAGGCCATCAAGTGGATCCGCCAGCAAAAGGCGTTGATGCCTGACAAGCCGTTCTTCACCTACTTCGCACCGGGAGCGGCGCACGCTCCGCATCACGTGAGCAAGGAGTGGATCGACAAATATAAAGGCAAGTTCGATCAGGGATGGGACAAGCTGCGCGAAGAGATCTTCGCCCGGCAGAAACAGCTCGGCGTGATCCCGCCGGACTGCCAGCTCACCGAACGGCATCCCGAAATTCCGGCTTGGGACACAGTCTCAGCTGAAATGAAGCCGATCCTGGCCCGGCAGATGGAGGTGTATGCGGCTTTCATCGAGCACACCGACCATCACATTGGACGGCTGATTGACACGCTTCAGGATCTCGAGGAATTGGACGACACGCTGATCTACGTGATCATCGGCGACAACGGCGCGTCGGCCGAAGGGACTCTGAACGGCCTCTTCAATGAAATATGCATAGCTAATGGCATGGCGGGACTCGAAACGGTCGAATTCCTGAAGAGCAAGATCAACGATTTCGGTGGACCGAAGGCCTACAACCACTATGCGGTCGGTTGGGCGCACGCCATGGACACCCCCTACCAATGGACCAAACAGGTCGCATCGCATTGGGGCGGCACCCGCAACGGCACGATTGTGCACTGGCCCAAAGGCATCAAAGCCAAGGGAGAGATCCGCACTCAGTTCTCTCATGTCATCGATGTGGCTCCGACGATCCTGGAAGCGGCAGGCCTGCCGCACCCGCTGATTGTCAACAGCGTGCAGCAGGCCCCGATCGAGGGCGTCAGCATGGCTGTATTCGTTCAACGACGCCAAGGCAGCCGATCGGCACGAGACCCAGTATTTCGAGATGTTCTGCAACCGTGGCATCTACCACAAGGGCTGGACCGCGGTGACCCGGCACAGCACGCCCTGGGACGTCTACGAAACCGCTACCCGCCTTTGATGACGATGTCTGGGAGCTGTACGACACGAACAAAGACTGGAGCCAATCGAAAGACCTGGCGAAAGAAAATCCGCAAAAGCTGCACGAATTGCAGCGGCTGTGGCTGATCGAGGCCGCCAAGTACAGCGTTCTCCCGCTTGACGATCGAAGGATCGAACGCTTTAACCCGGACTTAGCCGGCCGGCCTCAATTGATCAAGGGCAACCGGCAGATGTTGTTCAGCGGCATGGGGCGGCTGAGCGAAAACTCGGTCGTCAACATCAAGAACAAGTCTCACTCAGTAACGGCCGAGGTCGTCGTCCCGAAGTCCGGCGCCGAAGGCGTCATCATCGCGCAGGGCGGCGCCTTCGCCGGCTGGAGCCTCTACGCCAAGGACGGCAAGCTTAAATATTGTTATAACTTGCTCGGAATCAAGCTGTTCTATGCCGTTTCAGACGAGCGGATTCCTGCGGGTAAGCACCAGGTTCGGATGGAGTTCCAATACGATGGCGGCGGCCTGGCCAAGGGCGGCAACGTCTTGCTTTACGTGGATGGCAAAAAGGTGGGCGAAGGCCGCGTGGAAGCAACTGTGCCGATGATTTTCTCGGCAGACGAGACCTGTGACGTCGGCAAGGGAACCGGCTCGCCGGTTTCACCTGACTACGACCCGAAACGACAATGAGTTCAACGGCGAGGTGAACTGGGTTGAGATCGACATCGGTAAGGATGTCGGTGAATCTCGATCACCTGATCTCGCCCGAACAACGCCTGGAACTCGCCATGGCGCGGCAGTAAAGCGAGCTCGCCAGACAGCAGAACACCATGCCCCGTCTCGAGCGATGCCTCGGCCGTTTCATCTTCTGGCCAAGCCCACGGGAGCCATCTGCAATCTGGATTGCAAGTATTGCTTCTTCCTGTCCAAGGAGATGCTCTATCCGGGCGACCGCTTCCGCATGTCCGACGAGCTGCTGGAGACGTATATCCGGCAGCTCCTGGACGCGCATCCGTCTGGTGACGTGAACGTCGCGTGGCAGGGCGGCGAGCCCACCCTGATGGGGCTCGACTTCTTCCGGCGCGCCATCGTTTACGTGGAAAAGTATCGGAAACCGGGGCAGAATATTCTGCACACGATACAAACCAACGGCACCCTGTTGAACGATGAATGGTGCGCGTTCTTCAAGCAGCACAATTTTCTCGTTGGCCTCAGCGTGGACGGCCCGAAGGAAATGCACGACGCCTACCGCGTCAACAAGGGCGGCGCCGGGAGCTTCGATCAAGTCATGCGAGGCTGGGAGGCGCTACGCCGCCGCGAAGTGGACGTCAACATCCTGTGCACGATTCACGCCGCGAATGCCGATCACCCGATCGAGGTGTACCGGTTCTTCCGGGACGATCTGCAGGCCAACTTCATGCAGTTCATTCCCATCGTGGAGCGGACCACCGCGGATTTCCTTCCTCTTGCCAACCTGGGCTGGGGCGAACGGTCCGGTTCGGACCGACCCTCTGTACACGCAGCAAGGCAGCCTGGTCACCGAGCGGTCGGTCGGAGCCGAACAGTTCGGCCGTTTTCTCATCGCCATCTTCGATGAATGGGTGCGCCGCGACGTGGGCAACGTGTTCGTACAGACCTTCGACGTGGCGCTGGGAAGCTGGCTGGGACAGCACAATTTGTGCATCTTCTCGCCGACCTGCGGCGACGCCCTCGCATTGGAACATAACGGCGATTTGTATTCCTGCGATCACTACGTCGAGCCCGACTATCGGCTCGGGAATATTCAGGAGACGCCCATGCGCGAGCTAGTGGACTCGCAGAAGCAGCGTGCGTTCGGGCAGCACAAGCTGAGTAGCTTGCCCAAGTATTGCCGGGAGTGCGAAGTGCTGTTCGCCTGCTACGGTGAGTGTCCGCGCAACCGGTTCATCACGACCCCGGACGGCGAGCCCGGGCTCAATTACCTCTGCGCCGGTTACAAGCGATTCTTCAAACACATCGACCCCGCGATGAAGATCATGGCGAACCTGCTTCGTCAAGGCCGCTGGGCCGATGAAATCATGCAGTTGTATGCGGCTCAAGAATCGAAGATCGCCGCAATACCTGTTTCTGCGGGAGTGGAAAGAAGTTTAAACATTGCCACAGCCCGGTAGGCTGTCAGCAAATCGGAGAAGTGGCCGTGCCGATTACTCGTGCGTAGTCAGGAACGGTAGATCAATCGACATTCGCCGTCCCAGACGATCTAACTCGACCTCAATGGCATCCCACTGTCTGGATTGCCCGTCGTCCTGATCTGATTGGAAGGCAAAGCAGCCTCCGAACAGAATTCCTTTCCGGGACGCGAGTTTCCGAAAGCGCAGTTCGTTGTCCCGCAATGCGAAGCGATATACTTTCCTAGACGTCTAGGAAAGGGTGATTCGATGCCTCGAGACGCGTTGCAAGGCACGCTCGATCTATTAATTCTGCAGACATTGGCCCGAGGAACGCAACATGGATACGGCATTACCTGCTACATCCTTGCTGCATCCGGCCATCAGCTTCGAGTCGAGGAGGGCTCGCTTTATCCAGCTCTCCGCCGAATGGAATCTGCAGGCCTGATCAAAGCTGAGTGGAAGCAGAGCGAAAACAATCGCCGGGCGCGTTATTACCAACTCACAAAAAAAGGCGCGAAGCACCTCGCACAAGAAATGCAGAGTTGGGAAGCGCATACAGCAGCTGTTAAGACATTTCTAGAGTTTGCGTGAGAGACCCCAAAGATGCTTCGTAGATTAATAAATTCTATCCGGCGCAAGCGCTTGGAGGAAGAGATTCAGGAAGAAGTGAAATATCACCGCAGCCGGACCACGGGTTCCTTCGGTAATGAGACGGCGATTCGTGAACAAATGCGAGACGCGAGCACAATCGTCTGGCTTGAGACCTTGTTTCAGGATGTTCGCTACGGTTTGCGAATTCTTTCGCGCACTCCAGGCATCAGCGCGATCGCCATTCTCTCGCTAGCTCTCGGAATAGGAGCGAACGCTGCGATCTTCTCGCTTGTTGATCGCGTGATTCTCAGCATCCTGCCTGTCAGGCAACCGGAGCGGCTGGTTCTCTTAGACGATGTAGAGCCCTATTTGCGTTACAAAGAGTTCCGCAATCGCAGTCAGGCCTTCTCGGGCGTCGCTGGAACGGCCAGTCTCGCTGGCGTTGTATTCAACGGAAGTGATAATCCCGAAAATTCCTTGACGGGCCGTCTTGTCTCCGGAAATTATTTTGACGTTCTCGGAGTTCAGCCGGCCATGGGTCGCGCTCTCGCGGACGCCGATGATACCGATCCGGGTGCTCATCCTGAAGTAGTCATCAGCTACGCGCTATGGCAGGGCCGCTTTCACGCAGATCCAGATATCGTCGGCAAAACTATCCGCCTGGGCGCAGGGCGTCTGAGTAGCGGCTGGGGCTCGGGAGGCTTTGAAGAAGATAGACCAGTTGTCCCGTCCAACCGGGATTTTCTGATTCTGGGAGTCATGCCGCCCAGTTTTATCGGCGAAACCGTCGGTGAGCGTCCGGACTTCTGGGCGCCACTCACGATGGAGGAGCATTTCCTGCCTGGCCGCCACTGGTTGTCGCGCCGCACCGCAAATTGGGTCCGGATCATTGCCCGCCTCAAATCTTCCTATAGTCAAAAACAGGCTGAAGCAGCCACAAACATCTTGAATCGCCAACTTCTGGTCGAGGAAGAAGGACCTGGCCTTACCGAGACGCGTCGACGTGAACTGGAACAGGAGAAGATCAAACTCCTCGACGGTAGCAAAGGATTTTCGGACCTCCGGCAAGAGTTCGCAAGGCCCCTCTGGGTGCTGATGGCGATGGTTTGTGTGGTGCTGCTAATTGCCTGCGCGAATCTGGCAAATCTGCTTCTCGCAAGAGGAGCGGCTCGACGGCGCGAAATAGGAACCAGGCTGGCTCTTGGTATCGACCGCCCCAGACTGGTGCGTCAGCTAATCACTGAAAGCTTCTTGCTTTCTTTTTTCGGGGCTGTTTTAAGCGTGCCCATAGGCTGGTTTGCTAGCCGCGCGCTGTTCACCATGGTCTCGGCCGGTAATCCGGCACTCGTGATCGACCTGATACCCGATGGCCGCGTCTTGCTGTTCACCGGCGCCGTTACCGTTCTAACCACGCTGCTGTTCGGCGTGGTTCCGGCACTTCGATCTACGCGCGTCGACATACATTCCGTTCTAAAGGAAACTGAGCATGCCACTGCGAGTATGCGTTCACGCATGACCGGAGAAAAAGCCGTGGTCATTATTCAGGTTGCGCTTTCGACGACTCTGCTGTTCGGCATGACGCTATTTACTCGAACGTTGTACAATCTCCGGACGCAGGATCTTGGGTACTCGCCGGAACGGCTCATCACCGCCCGAATTGACCCCATAGGCGCAGGCTACAAAGGCGACGAGATAGGCAAGATCGCTCAACGTGTTCTCGAAAAACTGCGAACCCTGCCGGGGATCGCAGCCGCATCCTATTCTGACAACGGCCTGTTTGCCGACCGCGAATCGGGCACTCGCATTCGCGTAAATGGGTTTGTACCCTCGTCTCCTAAAGATTCCAGTGCCCGCTTTGACCAGGTCGGGCCTGGATATTTTTCCACTGTCGGCATTCCTATGCTGCTCGGCCGCGACTTCGCTGATACGGATACCGCTAACGCGCCCCGCGTAACTGTCATCAACCAGAGCATGGCGAAGTTTTATTTCGGTAAGCGGAGTCCACTCGGCGAGACGATCTTCTACGACAGCCGCCTGAAGTTCACGCTCACTGTAATCGGCGTCGCAAAGGATGTCCGTGACCACCTTGTGCGAGACCAGCCCCCGCGCCGCTTCTACGTCTCTTACATGCAGCCGGTCGATGGACAGATGGGAACCGACTATGAAATACGAAGTGCGCTCACCCCCGCAGTTCTCGACCGTCAGATACGTCAGGCGGTGCGTTCCGTCTCTCCGCGCCTCAGCATTGAATTCATTCAGCCGCTCGCAAAGTCTATTGACAACTCCATGCTCCGGGAGCGCCTGATCGCGCGGCTTTCGATCTTGTTCGGACTTCTCGCGTTGCTGTTGGGATGCGCCGGCTTGTACGGAATCATGGCGTATTCGGTCGGACGCCGCACCCAGGAGATTGGCATTCGCATCGCGATCGGCGGGCAGCCGCACAACGTTGTCTGGGCTGTAGTTTCCGAGACGCTTTTGCTGGTTCTCGGCGGCTTGCTGGTTGGTATACCCGTCGCCCTATCGCTCAGCGGGTATCTGCGGTCGCTGCTATTCGGTTTGACGCCTACCGATAGCTGGTCCATATTCGTCGTTGTCGTGATTATTGGATTTATGGCGCTCGTCGCATCGATTATCCCTGCCCGCCGCGCCACACGGATCGATCCGGTAACCGCGCTACGTTGCGAGTAGTACCGGATTGCCTTCTCTAGAGGCGGTGGCGTTTGAACTGCACGGTACGATGACGCAGGTGCAGCGCTAAACGTATGAGTTCCTTTGTGCTTGGATTTCAGGACATCGACAAGACCAAAATCACGCTGGTTGGTGGCAAGGGCGCGAACCTGGGGGAGCTCTCGAAGATCGAAGGAATACGGGTCCCGGAAGGCTTTTGTATTTCCACCGAAGCCTTTAATCGGATCATCGGGCAAACGCCGTCGAGTAACGAACTGCTTGATCGATTATCGCTTCTGAAGGCCGGAGACCGGAGTGAAATCCGTGAGCTCAGCGGTGAGCTTCGCAGGCTCATCGAAGAGATAGTTATCCCCGCAGATATTCAAGAACAGCTCACCCGCCATCTCTCAAGGCTGGGAGAAGAGCATGCCTATGCAGTAAGATCCAGCGCAACTGCTGAGGATCTGCCGGCCGCCTCCTTTGCGGGCCAACAGGATACGTACTTAAACATCATTGGGAAAGAGGCAATCCTAAAGCACGTCAGCAAGTGCTGGGCATCGCTGTATACCGAGAGGGCGACCACCTACCGCATGCAAAACGGTTTCGATCATCGCAAGGTCCGCCTGGCTGTTGTGGTGCAGAAGATGGTCTTCCCGCAGGCGGCAGGAATTTTGTTTACTGCCGATCCCGTCACTTCCAACAGGAAGGTGTCGTCCATTGACGCCAGCTTCGGCCTTGGTGAGGCCTTGGTCTCCGGCCTGGTGAATGCCGATATCTATAAAGTGCGTAACGGAAAGGTTGTCACTAAGCAGATATCCACCAAGAAGCTGGCTGTAGTTGCCTTACCAGAAGGCGGCACGACAGAGCAGGAGATTGAGCACGAGCGGCAGAATCGGCAAGCGCTCACGGATGAGCAGATTTTGCAGCTCGAGCGCATGGGCCGAAAGATCGAAGAGCATTTCGGCCATCCCCAGGACATCGAATGGTGCCTGGCGGACGGCACGTTTTATATTGTGCAGAGCCGGCCGATCACCACTTTATTTCCAATTCCTGAAGCGAACGATCAAGGAAATCACATTTATGTATCTGTCGGCCATCAACAGATGATGACCGACCCCTTGAAGCCGCTGGGCTTGTCGTTCCACCAATTAATAGCCGCTCGACCCATGGCTAAAGCAGGCGGAAGGTTGTTTGTTGATATTACACATGAACTGGCCTCACCTGCTAAAAGACACATCCTCGTCAATGTCTTGGGAAAATCCGATCCGCTCATCAAAGATGCACTGATGACCATCCTGGAGCGAGGAGATTTCATAAAATCGCTGCCGAACGACATAAAAGAACCGAGTTCCACTAAAAGCAATCGAGGCGCGTCGCCTGCTGGTTTCCAAACGCTAAACGACTACGATCCGCAAATCGTTTCCGATTTGATCAAAAGCAGTCAGACATCGATAGACGAGCTAAGACGTGATATCCAAACAAAGTCAGGATCGGTTCTCTTCGACTTCATCCTCGAAGACATCCAGAAATTGAGGAAGAACATATCTGATTCGCGGAGCTTTGGCGTGATTATGACTGCCATGAATGCTTCATCCTGGATCAACGAAAAAATGCTCGATTGGTTAGGTGAAAAAAATGCAGCAGACACGCTTTCTCAATCTGTGCCGAACAACATCACTTCCGAAATGGGTCTGGAGCTATTGGATGTCGCCGATGTGATTCGTCCTCATCCGGAAGTAATCGATTACTTGCAACAGGTAAAAGAGGACAGCTGCCTGGAGGAATTGGTTCAGTTTGATGGCGGACAGCAATCCCGAGACGCCATCTATGCTTATCTCGACAAATACGGAATGCGATGCGTCGGAGAAATCGACATCACCAGGCCTCGCTGGAGCGAAAAACCGGCGACGCTTGTTCCGATAATTCTGGGCAATATCAAAAACTCTAAGCCTGGCGCGAGTCATTTGAAGTTCGAACACGGGCGAGAGGAGGCTTTGAACAAAGAGCAAGAATTATTGGAACGCTTGAAGCAATTGCCGGATGGGGAGGGAAAAGCCAAAGAAACAAAACGGATGATCGACTTGGTCCGCAATCTCAGCGGCTATCGTGAATACCCAAAGTACGGCATTGTCATTCGCTACTTCATTTACAAGCAGGCTTTGACGACTGAAGCCGAACGGCTTGTACAAGCCGGCGTGATTCACGAAAAGGAAGATATATACTACCTCTCCTTTGAGGAGCTTCACGAAGTAGTGCGCACCCATGAACTGGATTACCGGATCATCAGCAAGCGAAAAGACGAGTACAAATCATATGAAAAACTAACTCCGCCGCGTGTCATCACCTCCGACGGTGAAATCGTTGCCGGTGAGTACAAACGGGAAAATCACCCAGCCGGCGCAATCGTTGGTCTTGCTGTTTCGTCCGGAGTGATCGAGGGACGCGCACGTGTCATCTCGAACCTGAAAGATGCCGTCCTGGAAGAGGGCGATATCTTGGTCACCCGCTTCACGGACCCCAGCTGGACACCGTTGTTTGTATCCATCGCAGGTCTGGTGACCGAAGTGGGTGGACTGATGACCCATGGAGCCGTTATCGCGCGTGAATATGGCTTACCGGCAGTAGTCGGAGTAGAAAATGCGACCAGCCTGATTCAGGATGGGCAACGAATTCGCGTGCATGGAACAGAAGGATATGTAGAGATCCTGTAACCCACTCGTTCCCGCAGGACCCGCTTCAGTAACGACCTCGTGGCAAAAATTTGCACTTGCGAAACCGCTGAAACGGAGCCGGAAGCGTAAGCGCAATGTCATTTACTTAAGCCGGAATCATGTGCGTGAGTGGCGAGTAGGGCGCCGCCAGACCGCACGAGGGTAGGATCGAGGTTTGGTGCGATTCGGCAGCAGGTAGGCCGTAGCAATGGAAAGGATGCGTTCCCAGCACTTGGTCCATTGCCGTTTAGAGTGCGCTGTGAGGATGTCAGGTAAGAAGGTTTCGACTAGAGTATAAACATTGGTGAAACTGATGCGACGAGGTTCGACTTTAGCCTTTTCAGCGGCCAGACAGATCACGGCGCGGACCAAGTTATAGGCGGCCAAAGCCAGCAAGAGATCTTTCTCCAGCATCTGGGAGGAACGGGAGGAGAGTTGTTGTAGGCGTACGGTTTGCTTGATAGAGCGAAGATCCGTTTCTACGTTCCAGCGCAAGCGATAGAGGGCACCTAGAGCGTCAGCAGACAGCTCCAGAGTCGTAAAGAAAAAGAGCAGTTTCTCTTTAGCCGAATGTTCGGCAGCAATACACACCATACGCCCGCAAATGGCAGCTTCTCCCGGAAAGGGCCCCCCGCAGCGGTCGAAGCGAGAGGGCTTCCAACACACGTGCTGTTCACAGGGAGCGGTCAGGGGCCTTCCAATCAGAGCTTCGGCATGGGGACGCGTCAAACGTAGCAGTACATCGTGTTGAAATTGTGCAGCTGTCCAGGCGACTGCAAATATGCCGAAGTTCCGGTCTGCCAGCACAGCCGAATGCGCCGGAAGGTGGGGGATTGCGGCTAAGGCCAACTCTTGTTCGCCGATCGCATGCGGGCCGTGATGTGGCCCCCAATGGGGGCGTAATGCTAAACCGGTCTGAACGTCTTGCAGCACCACCAGCCGGATGATCGGCCAATGCGAATCTCCATATTGGTTGCGCGAAGGTGGATAGGCCTGCAACAGATCTGGTGCGTGCGGCAGCGTTAAGGTTGAGCCATCCAACACAAACACCGCCCGGTTCGGCATTACCGGATTGCGCGGCAGCCATCCGCGCAACCGTTCCACAATGAGCTCGAAGACGTTGATAGCTACCAGTGTGGGCAACTTTAGCCGTGCTCGGCAATACGCTCCTGCGCGCGGCGAAATAGGCCTATTCCGCTCCGCTCCAGCCCGACTCTGCAGCCAATGCTGTATCGCTTCCATCAGCGTCCCGCCTGGCAGCAGCCATTGCAGGAGCATCAATCGAATCACCACATCCAGCGTGTAGACTCGCCGCCGCGAAAACGCCGGCCCTTCCGGCCGCAACGAATTCCAAAACTCACTGCCCTTGCTCAATCGCTCGAACAACTCCAAAACCAGGCGGGGATGGGGGAGGGATCTCATCCCAAACATTTTCACCAGAATATGTTCTTAAGTAAACGACATTGAGCGTAAGCGCCCTCAAGGGGTTGACTGGTGATCTTCGGAGTAGTGGACGTGGACCAGGCGCCACCTCCCGGCTTCCTTTCGGTAGATCTGGGTTTCCACGCCCCGTGTCGTCACGGCCGATCCGTTTTTGCGCATTGTTGCGTGAAACGTCCAGTGGAATTCCGACCACGCCGCATTCCCGTTCACGTGGACCGTTACGCCGCGCGCCTGGAGATCACGCGCCGAGAACATCCCGCCCATGACGTTCTGAAAAACATGCTGCTCGATAGCATCGAAACCGTGCTCCTCGCCGAGCGGATAGATAAACGATGCCTCGGAGGAGTGAGACCAGATTTGCGATAGCAGGCTCAAATCAACCGTATCGACAGCCTGGAGGTATCGCTCTACCAGATGATGGATTGACTCGACATCGGAAGCAGGACCGGTATCAACCTCGACGGCAACGCAGGCAGACGCAATTAAAAGAACTGCCGGGAGCAGGATACAAGTATGCATGGATGGCATCAATTCTATGCGACCGCTAACGCTACCGCGCGTCTCTATCCTTCTCCGCCGCGACTTCCGGCGCGCCGCTCGCCGCTCCTTGCGCTTGCTGCTCGCCCAAACGCCGGCTCAGTTCTGCTTCCAATCGCTCCAAGCTCGCCACCGTGCCCTGGTGCTGCAGGCGATGATCGGAGCGCTCGGATCGGCATTCAATCTCTCAAATACCCGAGTGTCCCGCCGAAGAAAATGCGCTAAGATCGCCCTATCCTTATGAAGCTGGGTATGCTGAGCCGGTTGCAACTCGCAACGTCGGTATTGGTCGGTACGTATTTCTGGCCGGCGGCCATAGGTATCGCTGCCGATGTGCCACAACCGCCGGTCGCGGCTAAAATCGATCACCAGGAGACGCGTTGGGGGAAGACCGTCCACGACGACTACTACTGGCTGCGGGATAAGTCGAATCCGAAGGTTATCGAGTACCTGAACGCTGAAAACGCCTACACGGAAGCGGTTACCACGAACCTCAAGCCATTCGAAGAGATGCTCTACAAAGAGATGTTAGGCCACATCAAACAGACCGATCTGAGCGTTCCGGTCCGGCGTGGCGAATACTTCTACTATTCGCGGACGGAAGAGGGAAAGCAGTATCCCATCTACTGCCGCAAGTACGGGAGCCTGACTGGGAAGGAAGAACTGATTTTGGACCTCAACGAGCTCGGCAAGGAAAAGAAGTTCGTCGGGCTCGGAGACTTCGAGTTAAGTGATGACCAGAAGCTGCTGGCATATACCATCGATTACGTTGGCTATCGCCAGTTTACGTTGCAGGTGAAGAATCTGCGCACCGGCGCGACCCTTCCGGATACTGCGGATCGGGTCACGTCCATCGCCTGGGCCTCAGACAATAAGACGCTGTTTTACAGCACAGAAGATGCCGTATCGAAACGGAGCAATCAACTCTGGCGTCACGGGCTCGGCGAAACCGGATCGGAACTCCTCTTCGAAGAAAAGGATGAGGTGTTTCGTACAGGCATCACCAAGACGCGAGACAAACAGTACCTGATCGCCGTGAGTTTGAGCACCGATACCAGCGAGTGCCGCTACCTGCGAGCCGATCAACCGGCAGGCCACTTCGCCGTTTTCCTTCCGCGCCAGAAACAGCACCGGTATTTCATCGATCATCGCGCTGGGCTTTTCTACATTCGCAGCAACCAAGGCGCAACTAACTTTCAAGTTTTCACAACGCCCGATACCGATCCGGCGCGGGACAACTGGAAGGTATTCCTGGCGCAGGACCCCGACGTGTTGATTCGGGATTTCGATCTCTTCCAGGACTTTGCAGTGTCCTTTGAAAAGAAGGATGCGCTCAACCGCCTTCGCATTTACAAGTTCAAGGACGGGAAATGGAGTTCAGTGGTCTTCCCGGAGCCCGTATACACGGCGTTTCCTGACGAAAATCCTGATTATGCGTCGCGCACCTACCGGTACACGTATGAGAGCATGATTACCCCTCCCAGCACATTTGACTACGATGTATTGACGGCAGAATCAAAACTGCTCAAGCGGCAGGAAGTGCCAAATTACGATCCGGAACAGTACGTTACGGAGCGGCAATGGGTCGAGGTACGGGACGGCGCCAAGGTTCCGCTCTCGATTATCTACAAAAAAGGATTTCCGCACGATGGCAGCAGGCCGGTCCTTTTATATGCCTATGGTTCCTACGGCTTTGGCCAGAATGCATCTTTTGCGAGCACGCGCTTGGTGTTTCTCGACCGGGGCTTCGCCTTCGTGCTGGCGCACATCCGTGGCGGCGATGACCTCGGAGAGGCTTGGCACGATCACGGCAAGATGACGGAAAAGAAGAACACGTTCAATGATTTCATCGATTGCGCTGAATACCTGCTGAAGGAGAAATGGACGGCGAAGAACCGGTTGTTGATTGAGGGCGGAAGCGCGGGCGGCTTGCTGATGGGCGCCGTGGTCAATCAGCGTCCTGATCTATTCCGGGCGGTGCACTTGGCAGTGCCATTCCTGGATGTGATGAACGACATGATGGATCCATCATTGCCTCTGACCACCACTGATTACCCGGAGTGGGGCAACCCCAGCGAGAGCCGAGCGGTGTATGACTACATTCTTTCCTACAGCCCCTACGACAACGTGCGCAAGACCGATTACCCGCCTATGCTGCTGACCGAGAGCCTGAACGATAGTCAGGTTGCGTACTGGGAAGCCGCGAAATTCACGGCAAAGGTGCGGGCACTTAAGACCGGCAACAATGCGGTTTTATTGAAGATGAAGATGAACCCAGCGGGGCACGGCGGCGCATCGGGCCGCTATGACCAATTGCAGGATCGGGCGTTTGAGTGTGCCTGGATGATGAGCCAGGTGGGCGTTACGCGCTGAACAAAGTGCGTATAGCGACCTGCCCCTACTTCGCCTAGCTCAGCTTCCAAGCCCCACCAATAACAGAACCGCGACTGTGAAGGAGCGGATTTCCAAACATCGTTGGCCTCTCTTGATACCTGCAACCGTACGCTGGGTTCGATCGCCGAAGCTTCGTAGCCTTTTCGCTATGACCGACTACGCTCCTCGATCAATACCGGCAGTTTCCAGCCGAGGACTGGCCGAAATAGTACGCCCGCCAAGTCGAACAGTCGCCTTCGTTCTCGTAGCTTGTACCCAGACCTACCCCGCCGCAACCGGTTACCAGAGCTTCTGTAACGATCCACGGGGCCTATCTGTCGCCGTGCAATGTCAAGGCGCCATCCCTGACAACCGTCTTCCCATCGACTATCACCGTTGAGTTTACGATCGGGAAACTGAACCCGCCCCCACCCTCTACTTTGTTGCTTCCACCTAAGAGCTGGTTATCGCCAATGTTGATGTAGACCAGGCCAGCCGCGTACCCTGGATGGTAGTCTCCCGGATTTTCAATCACCTTCGCATTTGGGTTGAGACCGATCTGGAAAGAGGCAAACATATCCTTAGGTCCGGTGTATGGTGCCATCGCCTCCGCGTAACACTGGCCACCACTTTCGGCCCTAAAATTTTCAAGGCGTCCGTTCTTGAACTCAAAAGACTCTCCAGTTAGGGGCTTGAATTGACACTGATCATGAGGTACAACTACCTTGCCGTTAGCGGAAGCTTCAACGGGCGCCAGGAAGAGGGTACCGCTCGGAAGAGAAACGAAGCGATTCAAAGCAAGTTTAGACTTGGCCTTCTCCTCAGTCATAATTCCGTCATCCACAAAGATCGGCCTGTCTCCGGTGGAGAAAGTGAAATCAGTACCCGCCGGAGAGGTCACTCGAACAGTTTTCGCTCCGTTCAGTATCTGTTTCAACTGGTTTCCGTCGTCAGAAATCTTCTGATAGTCAGCGCTCGCAGCCTCCCAAAAGACTTTCTGATACGTCGCGAAATCGAGTTGATTGGCGGTTGCATCGCTTCGGGACGGATAGCCCAGAAAAACAGCACGCACTCCCGAGGAGTTGAGGGCATCCGTGACGACCTGACCCGCTTTATTCGCTTTTGCAAAACGCTCCTGAGGCACATCGCCAAAAGTGGCTTTAGCATCCTCCACCCCGGGTAAGCCAATGTACACGTTTATGTATTTTAGCCACTCGGCAAAATATGTCGGTTTTTGTTCAAGATATTGCTCAGGGACGTCGGTAAAGACGGCGCGCTGATACTTGTCTGAGTTCAGAAACATACTGACCAAACCACCCGCCTTGGCGGCTTCGATTGCCAGGTCTTCCATTGCCCCGATATCATGTTTGCCGCCAAACACGACCACAACATCTCCCGGCTTCACTTTGGCTGTTGTTTTTACAATCCGCCCGGCCAATTCCGAATAACCTCTATCCTGAGCTCTCGCCGTTAAGCCATCCAGAGCTCCGAGAACGATTGTGAGACAGGACAGTGATCGAACTATCCCATTTAGCTTTGTCACGACGCACCTCCGTGGTCTAATTCGGACACTTACTTCCGGCCTTACAAGATACACCTCGCCGTCCCCGAAATCAATTGCGAAGTGATAAGCCAAGATACTCCGTTATCACTTGCGTCGAAAAGTCGGTCATCCTTGCAACTTACTGGATCCAAATCGCGCGCATGCTGTTGCCTTCTTGTTACGAGCAGACGCCTCCTTCTGAACCGCGATCATCAGGGAGCGGTGGGTCGAGATTTTCAACAAGCTCTTATACGAGACCTAATACGTTGAAGCGTACACTGGACTCGATCGCCGAAGCTTGGTAGCCCTCGCGGTATGACCGACCCACGCCCAGTCTTCATGAGTTACACTCACGACTCGCCGGAGCACGTCGATCGCATCCTGGAACTCTCCAGGCGATTGCGCGTCGAAGCGAGCACCCAATATAGTTCTGGTTCAGTCCAATTTGAAGCAGAATCGCTACTCGCGGTGCCCCTCCTACTCCATCTGACCCAGATTGTCAAAACACTGCGCTACGACGCTGGAATGCGCATAATAGGCGTATGCCCACTACCGACAAGGCCGACCTTTCCAGGATTACCCTCGTGCCCGGGCAACGATCCGGCCAACCCTGTATCCGTGGTCTCCGGGTAACGGTGTGGGACGTGCTGGATATGCTTGCTTCGGGCATGACCGAGGATGAGATTCTTGGTGATTTTCCATACCTGGAGAAGGCCGATTTCCCAGCCGTATACGCGTACGCTTCTCAGGCCGGGCGTCAGCGCGTATCGCATTGAAGCTCCTCTTCGGACGCGAATCTCTCGCCAAAGCTGGTTGACCGTCTGTCGGAGCTCTTTCCCGGCTCTCTTCATGTCTTTCAAGCGGCTCTGACCCGCTTAACGTCTGACGAAACGATCTGGAACTACGCACGCGCCCACGGCTTCACTATCGTTACAGCCGACTCCGATTTTCTTCATCTTGCAAACTCTCGCGGCGCGCCGCCCAAAGTGGTCCGCCTGGAGAACTGCAACTACCGAACATCGCAGGTCGAGAGCCTCTTGCGCCGGCATGCGATTGCGATTACCGAGCTGGAACAATCTTCGCGAGCCATGCTCGTTATTCGCAACACAATCTGAATTCGAGATCAACGAGCAGCCCTTCATGTCTGTCCACGCAGCGCTGGTCATCCAAAAAAGTCACGACCTCTATGATTTCCTTGTGCGGCGAACGGCACGGACTTGCTTCGCCTTTACTGAAGGATGCAGACCAAGCGCTTTCAGAACAGCTAACAAGCTGCGTAGCTTCGGATTTCCGCTGCCGGAGAGCGATCCGCGTGGAAGTGCGAGACTGGCTCCAGTAGGTCTCTTTCTCTTTGCACCGCCAGGAGGCAAGCTTGGACGCCCTCACGCTGCACCGGATTCATTTTGGCTTCACCATCACGTACCACTATCTCTTCCCACAGCTCACCATGGGACTGGTATTGCTCATCGTCGTCATCAAGACGCTTGCGCTCCGTGCTGCCGACCTCGAAGTCCAGACCAACTACGACATCGCCGCTCGCTTCTGGGGAAAGATCTTCGCCATCAATTTTCTCCTCGGCGTGGTTACCGGGATCCCCATGGAGTTCCAGTTCGGCACTAACTGGAGCGAATTCTCCCGTCGCACCGGCGGCGTCATCGGCATGCCCCTCGCCATGGAGGGTATCTTCTCTTTCTTCCTCGAGTCCGCCTTCCTCGGCCTCTTTCTCTTCGGCGAAAAGCGCCTCTCCCGCCGCTTCCACTGGCTTTCAGCCGTGCTCGTCTTCACCGGCTCGTGGATTTCGGGCTTCTTTATCATCGTCTCCAACGCCTGGATGCAGCACCCCGTCGGCTACCGGATTTTGCCCAACGGCGTCTACGAAGTCGCCAGCTTCACCGAACTCCTCTCAAACCCCTGGGCATGGCTGGAATACGCGCACAATATGTGCGCCGCCGTTGTCACAGCGTCCTTCGTTATGGCCGCCGTGGGAGCGCTCTACGTGCTCCAACACCGCAATGGCCCCTACGGACACATGTTTCTCAAGCTCGGTGTCACCGCCGGCATCCTCTCCTGCATCCTGCAGGTCTTTCCCACCGGCGACCTCCACGGCAAGTACATGGCGAAGAACCAGCCCACCGCCATTGCCGCCATGGAAGGCCTCTTCCACACGGAAAAAGGCGCCGGCATGATCGTCATGGGTCAGCCCGACTACGAGTCGCAAACCATCGATAACCCGCTCCGCGTCAACAAGGTTCTCAGCTTCCTTATCTACGGCACCACCGCCGCCGAAGTCGAAGGACTGGACCACTTTCCCCGCGACCAGTGGCCCTCCACGCTGCCCCTGTTGTTCTATAGCTACCACATCATGGTCGGCCTCGGGACGTGGTTCGGTGCACTCATGGCGATCGCCGCTTTCTATCTTTGGCGAGGCAAGCTCGACTCCGCACGCTGGATCCTCTGGTGTCTCCTCCTCAGTTGGCCGCTGCCCTACATCGCCACCACCGCCGGCTGGATGACTGCTGAAATCGGCCGCCAGCCCTGGCTCGTCTTCGGTCTCATACGCACCTCGGCTGGCGCATCGAACCACGTCGGCGCCGGCAATAGCCTCTTTACGCTGCTCGGCTTCCTCGGGATGTATACGCTGCTCTCGCTGCTCTGGATCATCCTTATCTATAACCACATCCAGCACGGCCCGAACGCACCTGACCACGCCTGGCACCCTCAATCTCTCACCGCCTAAGGAGCCAACTCCCGTGAGTACTCTCTGGTTCTGGATCATAGTGCTGATGCTCACCGCTTACGTCGTCCTCGACGGCTTCGACCTCGGCGTCGGCGTCATTTATCTCTTCGTCGCGCGTACCGAGCCCGAACGCGCCCAGGCCCTCCGATCCATCGGACCGGTCTGGGATGGCAACGAGGTCTGGCTGCTCGCTGGCGGAGGCACGCTCTTCTTCGCCTTTCCGCTGCTGTACGCCTCGGCCTTCAGCGGCTTCTATCTCCCGCTCATGATGGTCCTCTGGCTGCTCATCCTCCGGGGTGTCAGCATTGAACTCCGCGGCCACTCCGCCGATCCTCTCTGGCGGTCCTTTTTCGACGGACTCTTCACCTTCTCCAGTGTGCTGCTCACCATGTTCTTCGGCGTAGCTCTCGGCAACGTCGTCCGCGGCGTTCCCCTAGGCTCTGACGACTACTTCTTTCTCCCTCTTTGGACCAACTGGCGCACCGGGGCCAGCCCCGGCATTCTCGATTGGTATACCGTCCTCGGCGGCGTTCTAGCCCTGGCCGCGCTTTCGCTTCACGGAGCCCTCTACCTCGCTCTCAAAACGCAGGATCAGCTCGAGCGCCGCGCCTTACACTTTGCGCGTCGCATCTGGCTCGCTACCGTAGCGCTCACCGCCATCGGCATCCCCGCCACCGTCCTAGCGCGTCCCGCCTCGCTCAACAACTACAAGGGCCATCCCATGGCCTTCCTTGTTCCACTCGGCGTCATCGCGAGCGTAGCCATGATGCGATTGACGATGGCGAGATCCTCGCACCTGGCATCCTTCCTCGCCTCCTGCGCCTATCTCTCCACTATGCTCGCCGGCGCAGCCACCGGCCTCTTCCCCGTACTTCTGCCTGCCGTCGGCGCCGAAGGCCGCGACCTCACCATCGCTCGCGCCATATCCGGCCCTCATACCCTGCGTGTCGGCCTCGCCTGGTGGTGCGTAGGGATCTGTCTTGCCTTGCTATATTTTGGAGTCGTCTACTGGCTGTTCCGTGGGAAAGTCCCCATTGATGCCGAAGGCTACGGGCATTAGTCGAGCTATTCAACCTGGCCCATCGGGAACGATAAGTCGGCTTTTCAACTGGAATCCGAATGGAATTTCGAACCTAACGACGATCACTTGGGCCTGACAACGCGCAACCGCACTCGTGACGGTCGGGATAAATGACCCATAGCCGCCCAGCGCTTACATATTTTGTCGCGCCGCCCACATGCCGGAAACTTGACCGATTCAGCGAGAGCCGCAAGCTTCTCCGCCCCCCCTACTTCACCTGACTCAATTTCTTAAAATACTCCGCTACTGCGTCCCGATACTTTTCCGCCGCGACTTCCGGCGCGCCGCTCCGCGCTCCTTGCGCTTGCTGCTCGCCCAGGCGTCTGCTCAGTTCCGCTTCCAATCGCTCCAGGCTCGCCACCGCGTCCTGTCCGATCGTCGCCTGCAGCACGCTCGGATCGGCATTCAAATCTCTCAAATACCCGAGCGTCCCGCCGAAATAATTTCCAAGCGCCCGATCCTGTCCACTGATCTGCCCTCGTAGCGCCTGGAGTTGCCCAATCGCCTCCTGCAAGTCACGCCGGTCGATTCCGCCCTCTGCAAAGCCTCGCGCCAGAGTTCCTTCTGTCGGACCTCCGCCCGCCGCTCCGGCCTGCGCCTGCGAGCCCTGTCCTTGCGCGCCCCCTTGCTGTCCGTTCTGTCCTGCGTTCTTCCCCTGCTGCGCTCGCTCCAGCATCTCGCGTAACTGTCTCGCCTGCGCTAATGGCTGTGCCGTCTTGTCGCTCTGGTTGCCTTGAATAAACGAACGTGCATGAGGAGCGCTGGTCATAGTATCGATAACGGAGTACCGTCAAACTAGAGACCATTGCCCGTGCTTTGTCAAACAGATATACTGGCGCAGTGCGGATTGTCTACATAGTAGAAGTCACTAGGCTTACTGCGAGGCGCCCGCCGATTCACAGCAAGAAAATTTAGATCGACTTACAGCGTATTTTCTGAACATGAAATCTCGGCACTCTCACTGGAAGAAATGCCCTAAATGCGGCACGGTCGTCGCCCCGCATCTACATGCCAGTCATCGGTCATTGTGCTCCAAAAAGAGCATTGAGAATAACAATTCGATGCCACCTGCGCGATCCGCAAAAGAAGGCACCGAGAAGGTCCCCGCCATCAGCGTGTTCACTTTGAATACCTCCCCGGATACCTCCCAAAAGAGGACAGCAGCTGAGCAGCCTTTCTTGCCGTGTGACAAGAACCCAACGCCGGGCCAAATGCCGAAAGAGAAGAAAGGCGGGCGTTGTTTATTCTGTCGTCAAAAGATGGGTGACGCGCTACGCCACGTGATCCGAGAATGCCGACTTGCCCCTTGGGAAGAAAAGATGATTGCCTCCGATGAGATCAAACGACGTAAGCGCAGGAAAATTCTCCTAACGCATCCTGAAATGGGAGCACCAATCCGGAAGGGAGGAAGGCCGGTGTTGCAGGGTGGTCTATGCGATGGGCGAAAAAGCTGAACGACTGAGGTGCCGACCTTGCCCAAAAGGGATCACGCTTCTGTCCGCTGATACAAAGGAGGATTGCCGGAAGGCCGACTTTGAGCAGATTACGGCTTACCAGGCAACCAAAAATGCCAACGTCCTACTTTGCCTATGGTTCGAATATGGACGCCCTGCAGATGCAGGAACGATGTCCCGATGCAGTCCTCATTTCTGTCGGCATGATTCAGGGCTGGAGGTTCAGGATTAACACGCGTGGAGTGGCCACCATCGTTCCTGAGGAAGAGAGTGTCGTGTATGGGATTGCATGGCTTCTTTCGAGAGCAGACGAAAAGACCCTAGACTATTACGAAGAAATCAACATCGGTCTTTATCGCAAGACGAGAATTGAGGTCCATGTCGATGCCGAGCGTCGTCTCGGGTCACTTGTCTACTTGGCCGAGGATAATGTACCCGCGACACCGCGACCTGGATACCTAGAGGCAATCGTGGGGGCCGCCATCGCCTGCCGTTTGCCATGCCAGTACGTTGATGAGCTTCAAACATGGGCGAAGACCGACGGTTGACTTTCATTCGAAGATGGCTGAAGAAGGCGCGGAAATCGGAAGATCCGTTCGACCGCTTCTTTGCCGCATGGATTGCCTTGGTCGTTGCCGCTCAGCGTACTCGTGATTCTCTAGGTCGAAATGTTGAAGATAAGACCGACCGAGAGCGAGTCAAGTACTACTTCCGATGCAACGAAGATAGAATTCTGCGCGCTTTGCACGAACGCAAACCTGAAATCGAAGCACTTTCACGACGCCGCGGAACAGCGCGCGGAAACGAATCGTGGATACTGGAAACCGCCACCTACGCCTTGTATTCGGCAAATTCTCTCGCCACTATACAGAAGAGCCTCTCATGACCAAGAATGAACTCGTCGACGCGGTGGCCGAAATCCTTAACAAGATTCGGAACAATCTCTTCCATGGGGTGAAAATATAACGACCAGACCGACCTCAAGCTTCTGCGCTTGGTAAACCCCATATTGCTCGAGCTGCTAAAAGAATACGATGGCGCGTGAGAACTTTATCGAAACATTGTCCCGGAACAGTTGACACGAACAGCTCCGGCCCTACCTTTCAAGCACGCCAATAACTTCTTTCAAATCTAACTCTGATGATCCTCAGGCCGTCTTAATGGCGAAAAATGTGCGATCTACACTGTTCGTTGTCCGTCACCGGAGAGACAGTTAACGCCTTCCCCCCTTATTTCAGTTGGCTCAACTTAGCGAACTCTTGTCGAGTTCTACGGATTTCAATGATGCCCGCCTCCGGTTCTGGAGTTTGCCATGCTCGATCGGCGCTTGCATTCCTAGAAGTCCAGTCTTAGGGAGTAGGCATAAAGCAAATATTTCTCAACTGAACATGTGGCGGATGACAAGTCTTGTCGAGTCGAGCGAGCGATCCGCTTCAGTTTGCGATATCGAATCACCATGCAAAAACGGTTCCCTGCCTTCCGAACGTTATGGGCCGCATCGCTGAGGCACGATCCAGAAAACCTGCCTGTCGGCCCTCGTGCAAAAGATGCACGAAGTCGAGATCCGATCGACTCAATTTATGTTTCAGCGCTTCCTCAAGGCACGCTCGGCACAGCGCGATACACGCACCAGACAGATTGTACAGCCAGCATCGGGTCGCTTCTGCCAGATATCGTCTTACCGAGATCGGCGCAGAGCCTTTGATCGGAATCAGATCAAGCTTCTCCGTCTCTGCTCGATCCGCTCAAGCAGGGCCCAGAACGCGTGACGCGGCTGAGAGGCGATACGCGCGGTCGATGATGTTCGGAGCGAGATATCTCGATCTGCCGACCAGCTGAATATCGCGTTCGTCGCTCCCGGCTTCCCGTGCTGCGCTGATTGCGGTCTCAAATTCTGTAGAAAGACCCCAACAGAACGCAATTTTTTCGGCTTCAGCCGCGACGCGGCCTGCGCAGCCGCCCGGCCAAATAGGATCGTCGAGTTCTCACTTTTCTCGTCAGGCAAAGCGCAATATTGAGCGAACGCCATCTGCTCCAGAACCCAAACCAGGTGTTGCGAACGTCCATCGGTTCGATCTGATTAATCGCCCGCTGCCGATACAGCCAGTATTTGCCGTCAACCTCTTCGATCTGGAATTTGTTAGACATAAGAATGATTTCAGCGCTGTACATCGTCTTCGGCAACAGAGCCGAGTCTTCGCAAAGATGATATCGTTTCGGATATTGCGTCAGGATCGGAAGTCGGATGGCAGAACAGTTTACAGCCGATTTGGAACTCAAAAGTATACGTTTGTTTTGTTTTTTGACGTGGCGGCCAATACATTACGCAGAGCACGCGAAGACTGGAAACCATCAACTGGAATAGCCGTGCTAAGGCCTCCTTCAGAAATACCTGGTGGAAACGGTCGAGATCCTCGAGAACACCGGAGAATTCGAACGCCTTGTATCGGCCACGACGAGCGATTCAAGTGCAAGGACGACGAGTGCGCTCGCCAATACGCCAGGACTTTTTGGCGCGTCTCGGGCTTGTATCTCGACCTTTTCGAAAAGCCCGACGTCAGCGCAAAACAGGCATTCGAAGCCTATGCTGCCGCTTTTAGTGTCGAATTCGAGATGATACTACATATCGCTCCTCTGGAGCGAATAACATTGGCAGTTCCATTCATCGATTGTCAAGCTTTTACGATTCGAAAGTTCTCGCAACAAGAACTGGATTCGCTTCTAAGAAGAGCGACATACAAAATCTTCATACCGGACGCGTATGTTGATTCCAATCGCTTCGAAGAGTACTGGTGGTTGTGTGTTCAAGATAAGATCAAATTCGATCTGCCAAGGGTCTCCCCTTGGGACTACGAGGGATCGGTGAAGCCCTCAATTAAAGACAGCCTAATCCTCAACCTTCCCGCGATCTGTGGAACGAGCGATTAGCGCATTGGCGCTATACGACTGGCCAGAGGCGGGTTTCGCCAAAGCTCCCACCGAAGCGCACAGGCGATCACCTCGCAGTACGGGTTTGATTGGCCAGGACGAGAATCAAATCACGTTTTGCGAGAGCGGATCAGAGCCAGGATCGAATGAGGCAACCCTCGATTCCCTTCGTTATCTCGGTGTCCGACTCATTGATAAGGTGGCCGAGCCATTCATCTGCGAGTTATCCTTTAGAGCTATGCCAGGCGACTTTGAACAGGTTCCCAATTCGAGTGGGCGTCCCAAGACGAGTACCCGTCGAAGATCTGCAGCTTGACAAGAATGGCAGTGATGATCTTGAACGCTTTCTTGCCGATATCGCCATGCAGCTGCACTGCATTCAGCCGCTGCTCGATGCAGATTGGCAATTCCTGCAGACCGCGTTAAATTTCCGATCGCGCGCTTTTTTGACGAAAGGTTCAGATGAACTTCTCTGGAACATCACCGCCATTGAGGCCATCCTCGGCGATAAGGCGGCTGCACTTGGCGAACGCCTAGATCACGGCTGATCCGTGTGCTGGGTTCAGAATTTGCGGGAGTTAGTGTCAAGCGCGAATTTAGGAGCCTCTACGACTTACGGTCCAATCTGGTGCACGGAAATAGCAGCCGTCTTACATCCGGTAATGCTCTGCGAGAACTCCATATCGCGACAGAGTTTGCTAACGGAGTTATCGCGTGGGCGATGAGCTTATTTACGGCTCTCGTTCAGCGCCTACCTACCTCGAATTCACAATTGCCGAGCAGAGAAAATGTGCTGGACCTACTCGATTTGAGCGTCGACCAACGGGTGCAGCTTCGTCGCCTAATGAGCGCGTTACCCGAGACCTCCTCGAATCTCTTGGATAGCTCAAATTAGCCCCCCTACTTCACCTGGCTCAGCTTCTTGAAATATTCCGCTACTGCGTCCCGATACTTCTCCGCCGCCACTTCCGGCGCGCCGCTCCGCGCTCCTTGCGCTTGCTGCTCGCCCAAACGCCGGCTCAGTTCAGCTTCCAATCGCTCCAGGCTCGCCACCGCGTCCTGTCCGATCGTCGCCTGCAGCACGCTCGGATCCGCATTCAAATCTCTCAATACCCGAGCGTCCCGCCGAAATAATTTCCAAGCGCCCGATCCTGTCCACTGATCTGCCCTCGTAGCGCCTGGAGTTGCCCAATCGCTTCCTGCAAGTCACGCCGGTCGATTCCGCCCTCTGCAAAGCCTCGCGCCAGAGTTCCTTCTGTCGGACCTCCGCCCGCCGCTCCGGCCTGCGCCTGCGAACCAGTCTGCTGCCCGCTCTGCGCCTGCGACCCGGGTTGTCCCTGCGAACCGGCTTGCGTTGCGACCCCGTTTGTCCCTGTGAGCCCTGCGCGCCCGTCTGCCCTTGCGCGCCGGCCTGCTGCCCGCTCGATTGCCCCGCGTTCTTCCCCTGTTGCGCTCGTTCCAGCATCTCGCGTAGCTGTCTCACCTCTGCCAGAGCCTGCGCAGTCTTGGCGCTCTCGCCGTTTTGCCCGTTCTGCTGGTCCGCTCCCAACGCCTGTTGCGCGCCACGCAGGTCGCGGCTGAGTTGTTCCACACCCGCCGTTACGTTGTCCTCCATCGCCAGGTTGCGGTCGCCATAGCCTTCCCGAATCCACTGCGCATTCTTCTGCATGCGCAGCGCCAGCTCTTTTTGTTCCGCTTCTGAGAGTGCTCTGCGAACCTTGTCTGCGGCGTCCGGTGCAGTCGATTGCAGATTCTCCTGCTGCTGCTCCATCCCGCGCTGCAGTTCTTCGAGTTGACGCGCCAGCCTCTCCTTATCGGCCGCCAGCGCCTTCTCCTCTTCCGTCGGCCGGTAAGTCGGACGCAGCTCTTGCTGCCAGTTCCTCCGCCGGTAACCATATCCGAAACGCGGATTGTCCGGATCGTTCATCTCCGGCATCTCACCGGATTCACCCAAAATACTCGAGAGTTCGTTCGTCCCGTTCGCGCCCGCCTGCTGCCGGTACATTTGTTTCATGCGATTTGCCACATCGCGCTGCTGCTGCGCCAGAGAATCCGCCTGTTGCGACAGGTCGGAAAGCGAATTGCCCGCAGTTCGATGCAGAGCCGCGCTGAGCTGCCTCTGCGCTTCCGCCAGTTGACCGGCCGCTCTCTGTTGCGCGGCGCCATCACCGCTCCCCACCGCATTTCGCATCTCATCTTCTGCTTGCTTCAATGCCTCGCCCGCCTGGCGCATCGCCTGATTCACTTCGTTGCCTTGCTGCCGTGCCTGCCGCCCTTCGCTACCCTGTCTGCCTGATTGCGAAGCGCCGCCCGAAGATGGCGATCCATTCTGGGATTGGCTCTGCTGCTGCCCGTTCTGGCTGTTGCTCGCCAGCTGTTCCATCTGCCGCCGCAACTCTTCCGCTTCCCGGCGCAGCTGTTCCTCCTGCCAGCGCTGCTCGGCGGGTTGCTGTTGGCTATGCTGTTGCGCCAGTTCCTGCTGCCGCCGCGCCAGCATCTGTAATCGCTCGAACGCCGCATCGATCGCCTTCTGCTGCTGGTTGGCTATTTCGTTCTGCTGTTGTCCTGTCTCGTATTGGTTCTTCGAAGTGTCCAACTCCAGATCGAACATGCGTGCCAGCTCGCGTTGCGCGCCGCTTCCGGAGCCGCTGCCTTGTTGCCCGAATGCTACCTGGATGTCTCGGAAGATCGCTTCCGCCCTCAGCAGCGATTGCAGCGCCTTCTGCTCCGGAACCAGTGCGTCCTTCCATTTCGCGGGCTGTAGTTGCCCCACTGCCTCGACCATCTCCGACGACGCAAACGTCATCAGTTTCGAAAAATTCTCAAATTCCGGATTCGCCTGCGAGAGCTCGCGGTTCCCCATCCGTTCGGCCAGCGTCTTTGCCTGGGCTCCCAGCTTCCCTTCCATATCCGAAAGGAAATGCGCCTGCTCTTGAATGCTCGACTTGCTCTTGCTCTCGCCTCTCAGTTCGTTAAACGTCGCCGCAATGATCTGCTTCTGCCGCTCGGAGATGTTGGTGTTGTCTCCCATCATTCCGCCTCCGCCCATTCCGCCCGATTGCTGCGATTGGCTGAACTTGTAATCGAACGCCTCGGCTTGCGCGAACAGAATGTCGCTGCGCGTTGTCTGGTTTGCGTCGCTTGCCGTTCCGTACATGCTGATCACATCGCCCGGAGCCAGCTTGAAATTCTCCAGATACAGGGTCGTGTGACCCTGCTCCTCTTTCCCGCCTTTTGTTTTGAACCGCGCTACCTGTTCGTCGCCTCCATTGATCGAATAGTGCAGTTCAAGCGATTTCAGGCCGAAATCGTCGGCTGCCTCCACCACCACCGGAACCTCTTCAATCGGGCTCACCCGCGGATCGTGTCCTGGCCGCGAAATCCGTACGCTCGGCGCTTCGTCTTTCTTCGCTTCGATGAAGTAATCCTCGCTGATGCGAATCGTTTCCCCTCCATCTACTGCCGCTACGTGATATGCGCCGTCTTTCGTAATCGGAATTTCTGCCCTCGCCCAGTTCCCGTCGCCATTCGCAAGCTCGATCTTCTGTCCGTTGTCGAGAACCAGCACTCCATGTTCGAGCCGCCGGTCTGTCAACACGGAAACTTCTGCCCGGCTCCCTTGCACCGCTCGAATATCGCCGCCCGGATCTTGGCTCACGTCCGCCAGACCTAATCCCGATGGGTACCGAAGCAGCACTCGAAGCCTCTTCACGGCCGGCAGATCTTTCACTGAGATCTTGAAGCGCTTCGATTGCGCGCTGTCTGCCTGAACGTAATACTCGACAGCATCCGATACCGCCGGGAACACAAATTGGTAGCTGTTGCTGTCGGCCGCAGGCTGCATCGCCGCTTCTTCCCATTTCGCCGAGGCGCCGTAGCGTGCGTGCAGCAGGACCCGCCGTGCCGAAAAACCGATCAGCTGCGCATTGATCGGCAGATCCGATTTTCGGCGGATCGTCTTGTTCCCGGGCTGTACCACAACTTCATAAAGCGGTCGCTGTTTCGCATGCGCCGAGCCTGTCCAGAGCAGGGAAGCGCCATAGCCCCAATATCCCGGTCCCGCCGCAATCAGCCACAGCAGAACAGCCGCCGCCGCCACCCCCGCGCCGCCCAGCATCCATAGCCGGCTTGCGCGCTTTACGTGATCGAGCGAGTGCTCCCGCGCGACCTGCAGCGCATCTTCCGCTACCAGTTCGGTAAACGGATTCGCACGGTCCGGATGCTCCGTGACCGTCAGGAGTCGCTCTTGAAACTTTGGAATACTCTGTTCGGCGATGTGCGCCGCTCGCTTCCGCGTCACCTTCCAGAGCGGAATGGCCAGCCCGAACGAAACGATGCTCGCTACTGCCAGCAGCAGAAGAATACGCAATGGTAAAACGATGCTCTGCGCAAACTGGAACCGGTTGCAGATCGCAACCAGCAACAGCGTGAGCCCGAGTGCCACGCCGGCTACGAAGGCGAATCCCCGCGAAGCCGCAAACAGGCGGAGGCGTCGCTCAACCTGCCGCACATATCCGTTGAGTTGTTCAAGCGCCGTCATACTAGCCTTTCACCTCACCGCCTACTTTGTGGCGCAGGCATTCTTGCCTGCCGTGCCGGCATTCGTGCCGGCATCTGCCCGGAAGCCTTATCCCTTCCCATCCGCCTCGCCCTTCGCCAAATACCTGTTCGCGAACACCGACTCGAGCAAAGCCGCGCCGAGCGCCAAAGCCAGGACGTACCGCCAGTATGTCCAAGGCCGAGTTTCCGTCGTCTGGCCCGGTGTCTCGGCGTGCTTGCTCGTATCTCCAGTATTGCGCCATAAATTGAGCGTCTCGTCCGGCATCTCGCGCAAATCCGATTCCCGCCTGTCGGCGTGCACTGCCATCAACAAACGCCGTCCATCCGAGCGCCTGATTTCGTAAAATCCGCTCTGCACCAAATCGAAGCTGAGTGCCCTGCTCGCCTCTCCCAATGAGAGTTCGTGTCTCCCCGAAGGCCCGATCACGTCCGCCGACCCGTCGTTCGATTTCTGTCGCAGCGCCACCGGCGTCCCGGCTACTACACTCGATGGGCTCTCGTCTGTGCCCGCCAGGTAACGGCCGGTCTGCACGACAAACGGCACAAAAGAAGAATGCAGCACGAAGTCGTTCGTCGAATTGTCGAACGTCGAAGCGAAAATCAGTTTGCGGCCCTCGCCCGAGTGCTCCTCGACCAGCAGCGGCGAGCCGTCTGCGAATTTCGCCAGCACGCGCGCGTCCGGTTTAGGCAAAAACCGCGCAGTCTCTGAGAACTGCACGTTCTCGAACTCGCCTGCCGCGCTCAGCGCCGGATGGCCCCGGTCCACATATCCCGCCGGTTGACGCTCCCGCTGCTCGGTGAAAGACTCTTTTGAGAGTGGAATCGTCCCCGTGCGGGCCGTGTTCGGCCCCACCGCAATCAACACCGCGCCGCCTTTTCCTATATAGCTGCAAAGCGCGTCCGCCAGCGTCTGGTCCAGCTCTCCCGGATCGCTCAACACGACGTATGCAAAACGAGAGAAGTCCTGATCGGCCGCATTTGCCGTTGCCATCGCCTCCACGCTCAAGCCCCCGCGAGTTCCCGATTCGAGCGCTGTCTTGTAATAGAGAACCCCGCCCCCGCTGCGCCCTCCTGCATAAAGAAACAGAACCTTGCGCGGGTCTTGACGCTCTATCGAAAAAGGAAACGCATCGTCTTGCGGTAAATCGTCCGCCGGCTCTATTCGGACTTCCCCTCGGTGCGCTCCGTAAGGTACTTGAAAGCCCGTAAACTCGACCGGCGCGCGTCCATTCGCTGCGATACTGACCTCTTTCGTCGCCAACGTCTTCCCATCGAGCATCAGCGAGACCCGTTTTGTTTGGGCTTTCGTATCCCAACCGGCAATCGTAGCCTCTAGCCTCGTCTCCTCGTTTCCAGTCGCCGTCGCGGGTGCGATTACGTTTTCCACCGCCCAATTCGGTCGATCGCGCTCGCCGACCCGATGCAGATCCAGGCTGATATACGGGCCGGTTTGAAGGTCGTGGAAATCCGCCGGCATCGAGCTCTCCTGCATGTCGCTGATGAAATGCACGTCCAGATGCATCCCGCTCGTCTGTTCCATCGATCGCAGCGCCCGTGCGAATTCTCCGAACGAGCTGGCGCGATCGCTTGGCTCAATTGCGTCGACTGCGGTCTTTAAATTCTCGCCCGGCAATCCCGGTGGCGTCAGTGCCTCTACATGCGCATCCACAGCTACCACCTGCGAGAGCGTTTGGCGCGGCAGCCCGTCGATTATCCTTCGCGCCTCTGCTTTGGCCCGCTGCATCCGGTCGCCGTAACGCATGCTGAACGAACGATCCACCGCCACCACTGCCAGGTTCCGCCGGTTTGCAACCGTCGAAGTACGGTTTATAAACGGTTGCGCAAACGCGAGTGCCAGCAGCAGCAGCAATGCCACTCGCATCGCCAGCAACAGCAAATACCGTAACCGCCGGTGCTTAACCGAGCTCTGTATTCGCTGCTCGAAAAACATCAGCGAGCTGAAAGGCTGCGGTGTGCGTTTATGTTGCCGCAGTAAGTGCAGCCACAGCGGCAAGCCCGCCGCCAGCGCTCCGATCAGGAACCAGGGCGAAAGGAAACCCACTTATATCCTTTCCCTCCGCACGGAAAAATATTCACGAAGCGCTCCGTCCAACGGCCGGTCCGTTCGCACCAAAAAATAATCCAAACCCGCCGCTTGCGAGCGCTCTCGCAAATCCTTGATATGCTCCGCCATTCTCGACCGGTATTCCGTCCTCGCATACTCGGGCGTTGTCTCGATCGCTTCTTCGGTCTCCATATCGAGCAGCAGCGCAGCCTCATCGATCGAAGGTTCGATTTCTCCCCGATCCAGAAGATGAAATAGAATCACTTCGTTTCCACGAAAGCGCAGCGGCTGCAGAGTTTCAATGATCGCCTCCGGCTTGTCGAAAAAATCCGAAATGACGACCGTCAATCCGCGCCTTTTCAAAAAAGCCTGCAGTTCGAACAGCGGCTTCTGGTAATTTGTCCGCTTCCCGAGCTGCGCGTTGTCTATCCCGTGCAGCAACCTCATCAATTGGCCCTGCTTCGCTGAGGGCGGAATGAAATTTTCAAGCTCCTCGTGAAAGACGATCAACCCGCCGCTGTCTCTCTGCAAATGCCCCAGGTAGACGATGGCAGACGCCAGAAACTTCGCATATTGAATCTTCTTCACCGGCCCCGAGCCGAATCCCATGCTGGCGCTCGCATCCAGCAGAACATGAATCGCAGTGTTCGTCTCTCCCCGATAGCGCTTGAGGTACGCCCGCTCCGTGCGCGCAAAGACGTTCCAGTCCACATGCCGCAGATCGTCGCCCGGTGTGTAAGCCCGGTACTCCGCAAACTCCTGGCTGAATCCGAAATCCGGCGAGCGATGCAGCCCTGCCACAAACCCGTCCACTACCGTCTTCGCGACAAGCTCCATGCTGGAGACTTCCGCCAGTACGGCCGGATCAAGAAAGCGATTCTGCGGACCGGTTAAAGTCGCCATCAATTCCCAAACGAGTCGCAATCTCGAACCGAGCCATGAGCGAAGCGATTGGTGTGCTCGATTTTCCCCATCACTCACGCGGCGCTCTCTTCCAATCGAGCAATTGCCGCAGCAACTCATCCGAGGTCAACCGCTCCGATTCAGCGTGGAAATTGAGCAGCACCCGGTGCCTCAGAATCGGGATCGCCAGCGCCCGCACGTCTTCGTACGAAACATGAAATCGCCCGTGTATCAACGCCCGAACTTTCCCGGCGAGCACCAGGAACTGCGCTGCTCTCACGCTGGCCCCGAAATTCACGTATTTCTTTATGAAATCGGGACCGCCTCCATTACTTCCAGGACGCGTGCTGCGCACCAGTTCCACCGCGTAGCGGCCGACCGATTCCGCCACCGGCGTCATTCGCACCAGTTGCTGAAACCCCAGAACTTCTTCTCCATTCGTTACCGTCGCTGCCGTCGGGATCTGCGTTGTGGTGGTAAGGTCGATGACCTTCAGTTCATCCTCTGCCGTCAGGTAATCCAGCACCGTGTTGAACAGAAAACGGTCGAGCTGCGCTTCCGGCAGAGGATACGTCCCCTCCAGTTCGATCGGGTTCTGCGTGGCCAGCACAATGAACGGTGCGTTAATTCGATACAGATTCCCGCGCACCGTACAAGACAGCTCCTGCATCGCTTCAAGTAGCGCCGACTGCGTCTTCGGCGGAGTTCGGTTGATCTCGTCCGCCAGCAGAACGTTAGAAAATATCGGTCCCGCTACAAATCTCCAGCTGCGTTGCCGGGTGGCCGAATCTTCTTCGATGATGTCGGTCCCCGTGATGTCTGAAGGCATCAAGTCTGGCGTGAACTGGATACGGTTGAACTTGAGCCCCAGCGTCTGCGCCAGCGTCCGGACCAGCAGTGTCTTGGCGGTCCCAGGCAGTCCCGTCAGCAGACAATGGCCGCCCACGAACAGCGAAATCAACACATGCTCGATCACCTCGTCCTGCCCGACGATGACCTTATGTACTTCCTTGCGAATCGTGTTCTGAACATCGACGAAGCGTTGAACTCGCGCTCGTAATTCTTGAGAATCGCTCGCAATCTCGTTGACAGCCGGTGAAGATATGGACATTATTTATCTCGATAACTGAAGAAGAAGCTGCTGGGCCGGCTTATAATCCGGTGCGGCTTCGAGCGCCAGAATCACCTGATCCTTGGCCTCGTTTAACCTGTGCGCCGCGTTCAAGGCCTGCGCCAGTTCATAGTGGGTCTCCGCCGCATCCGCTGGCTTGAGCGCCAGCGCCGCCTGGCTTTCGCGAACTGCCAGGTTCACATCGCCCGATTCAAGCGCCAGTTTGGCCAGCATCCTGTGCGTCTCCTCGTCCTCCGGGTAGATGTAAGTAAGTTTTGTGAGCGTCAGTTTCGCTTGCTCGATGTTCTTGGCATTGGTTTCGAGCCTCGCCAGCGTTTTCATCGTCTCTATGTTCGTGCCGCCGTGATCGCGATATTCCTGCATCTCTTCCATCGCTTTCGGGGTCTGATTCTTGTCTTTGTAAATCTGGGCCTCTACTTCATATGCGCTGCCCGCTCCTACATAGTCCGGGTACAGCTTCTTCACTGCAGTCACTTCCCGTAAAGCATCGTCGGTCTTTCCGGTTTTCACGTCGGCGTTCGCTACTTCGATGCCGTGCTTCCATTCATCGAAGTGACGCACCGCCGTACCCGTCTGCGCGTCCAGCCAGGTGCCGAAATCTTTATCGAACGCCTCCGGCTTTTCATGCAGATTCTCTTCGATCGCTTCGGCCGTCGTCTTCCGCGCAGCATAAGAATGAATCATGCCCAGAATCGTGTCATCTCCCCACTTCTGCGCAATGTAATCGCAGATTTTGCCCGCTTCGTAATACGAAACGAGCACTTGTCCGGGAAACTGCGGCCGCACAAAACCTCGGTCCAGCTCCGATACCGGTAGCAATTGCTTCTTCTGTAAAGCCATCACGATGTCGGGAGTCAACCGGCTTCCCCAGTCCGCTGCCACTGCGCCTTCCTCGTGGACCGCCAGCCCTTCCGTAAACCAGCGCGGCACCATGTGATGCGTTGCCGTCAGTACATAGACGTGGCTCAGCTCGTGCCACATCGTGCTCCCCCAGTTAAAATCTCCAGGTGCTCGTGCCGACGGACTATCCATCGTCACCACCAACCCGAACGTCACCCCAAGGAGCCCGCCTTGTCCCGGCAGCCCCAGCGTCCGCACCGCGAAGTCATCATGATTCGGATACACTTCGAGCCGCACCGGACCCGGCAGCTTCATCTTGTATTTGCGTTCGTACGTTGCGATGGCCCGCTGCAACTCCGGTTCTATGTAAGGCCGCAAGAGTGGAGCTTCTTTTTTGTTCAGCACCAGCTCCGTCGTCGCAGTCTTGAAAGTTTGGTAGCCGCTCAGGCTGTCGAGTAGCCGCAGCGAGTTGACCGTTTCCGGACTTCTGTAGTGTTCTTCATAGCACTTCTCGAGTTGCTGCCGCGCCTCGTCCTCGTGGCCGAGGCGCATCAGATTGACACCCAGCTCTGATCGCGCCTTCCACAGATTCTCGTCGAGCGCGACCGCCTTCCGATCAAAGTCGATCGCGTCCTCGTAGCGGTAGTTGATCTCGAGGAAATGCGCTCCGGTCTCGTACGCCTGTCCGTAATGCGGATTGATTTTCAGAATCCGATCCATCCATTCCGATTGCGTCTTGTTGTCGAGCCAGTCGATCGAGGCGAGCACTGCCATGCCGTCCAGCGCCTCGCTCGACAGGCTCAAAGCCTTCTGGGCTTCCTCCGTTGCCGCCTTTCGATTCCCGTCTTCTAGCGCCAAAAACGCCAATAATTCGTGCGCTTCCGCCATTTTTGGGTCATGTTTCAGCGTTTCTTGCGCCAGATCGACGGCTCGCTTGTCGTAGCGTTCTGCGAACACGCGCGCCATTTCCAGGTAAGCCGGAGCATAATTTGGATCAGTTTCAATAGCTTCCGCGAACAGCTTCGCTGCGTCGCTCGGTTGATAATGCTCGAGGAACAATCTGCCCCATTCGGTTTTTACCTCCGCCCCGGGCCTTTTTTTATAGGCGGTAATAAACCCCTGATTTGCCGCGTCAAATTGGCCTAATCCGAAGTAGCCTTCGGCGCTCAAAAACGGATCTGGATTCGCCGCTAGCGCGCTGAAACAAGCCGCCGCCTGACGTCTGCTGGCCGTGATGCTGCAAGGTTCTGCAGCGCTCGACAGCCGGTTCAGCGCCCAACAGCGAAGCCACGCAAACTACAGAAAGCAGGACACCTTTCATCTATCGATCTCCGCCTGCGTGCGCGCCAGCTCCAGCAGCAAAGCCGTTAATTGCTGTTTGTATTCCTCCGGCGCCATGGCAGCCTTCTGGTACTTCAGCCGGTCGATCTGTGCCTCCAGTTCTTCTTTTTTTGACACCAGCTTTTGCTTTTCCGGTGCAATGGTTTTTACCGTTTCGCCCGCTGGTAAAAGGATCGCGAACCGTGCCGCCAGCAGGCCCTGACCGTTCTCCGCCCCCGGATCGCGCGCCGCATTCACCGCCCCCGTATCCGTCAGCGTCGGATGCTCGGTCGCCAGCAGCTTCTCCGACTCAAAATAGGCCGCCGTCTTCTGCTGTGTGTACCGGTAAACCTCGAGGGTCGAAAGGGTTCCATTCTTGTCCGTATCGGCTGCCGGATCGTGCAATGCATCTATCCAATACCGCGGAAAAACTGTGGCGTTCTTCTCAGTGCCGGATTTCGTCGCCGTAATGAGTATCCGCCCTTTGCGCGCCAGCGCCGGTATGGATGCGCCGCTGCAGCTCGTCATATTGACCACCAATTGCCGGCTGGCCGGAATGCGATTCAGCAGCGCGGCCAGCTCATTCGCTGAAAGGTCGGGACCCGGTAAATTGAATTTGTAATCTGTCCCGTCAAACGTGCCGTGTCCTATTAGAAAGATGGCGAACTCATCTTCAGGTTTGATCTCGCCGGCCAAACGCGACAACGTCTGCTGCACCGCCGATCGTGTTGCTGCGGTTCCCGCCAGTGTCGTAAGATGTGCATCCGGGCCATTCTTCTCGAGTTCGTGCTGTAACTCAGACGCCCATTTGACGAACTGCGAATCGTAGTCCGGTTCGCCCCCGAGTCCGGCAACAGTGACGTAATAGGTTGTTGCCTGTGCCGTCAGAGCGGCTGTAATCAGCAGGAAAATCGTTCTCAAACAACACCCCATCTGCGCCGCAGAAGCCACTCTGCCGATCGCAATGTCAAAAGCAGCAGAAACACAATCGGCATGTTCCACAGATCTTTCATCTCACGCGACGTGATACCCGCATCCGAGTACGAAATCTCGTCGGCTAACTTGCTCGCGTTCTTGGAAGTGTAGTAGCGCCCCCCTGTTTCTGCGGCCAGCTTCTCCAGCAGATCCCGATTCTGCTCACGATGGAAGTTTTCCGCAATACCGTCTTCCCTGCGGAACGGAAGAACATCCGTTCCGAGCTTTTCGGTGCCTCGCTGCGCCGTCAATTCAGCCACGTAAGAACCTTGCATCGCAGCGTTCCAGTCTGCGGCATAGATGCCTTGTGTCATGGGCTCAGGCCTTAAAGTCACGTTCTGCGACGAGCCATCGGGTAGTATGACGTGCGCGCTCACTTCCGCGTCGCCCACCGGCAAATAATTCTTGTCCCGCACTTCGGCGCGCAATTCGACGCGGCCGGTATCGGCCAAGTTCGAATTCGGTGTCGAAGCGGTTACAGGTGACGGGCTCGCACCCGTAGTCCAGCGCAGTAACTGCTTCCAGAAAGTGGCCTGGCTTGTATCGGCGGCCGGCTGCTGCATGCGCCATCGCCACGTGCCCGCCGTTGCCAAAACAGCGGTACGTCCACGGCCATAGTTCTCTGTAACCAACAGAGGAACGCGCCTGCCCCCTGCGTTCACGTTCACTAAAACTACGGCACCCGGCTTAGGCGTCCCCGGATCCTGGTAGTTGGCCAGATAAGGTAGAACTTCCCAGTGCTCCGCGCTCTTCTCCGGATCTTCTTCGATCCGGCAAACGGGGCTCTGCCTTCCGTTATCCGTCAGCTCCGCCGCGACAAAATCCCGCCGGAACGTATTCTTTCGTTGAGGCAAATTCACCGGCAGCAATTCGGTAAAGGGGGCGACGTTATACCCGCCGTCGGAAAGCGACCATCTTCCACCAAGAAAGAGCAGACCGCCGCCGCGCCGGTCCACGAAATCCTTGATCATCTGCTGCTGCACCGGAGTAAAGAACGCCGATTCCACGCTCCCCAGAATTAATCCCTGGTATTCAAACAAGTCTTCCGGCTTGGCTGGGAAGCCATTCGCTAGCTCGCCCGCGTGCGGTACTTGCGTATAGATCTTGTTTTGCGTGGTTCGTAGCATCGAGGCGATCTCCAGCGCGGGATCGTCCTCCGCTGCCCGCCGGATAAATTTGAACTCCCATCGCGGTTCGCCTTCGACATATAAGATCCGCCGCTTCGTGTTGTCGACCGATAAAATGCGCGTGACCCGGTTATTGTCCTGGTTCGTCTCTCCAGGCAGCGGATCGAGTTTCACATCGACGTTCTCGACGCCCGATTTACCTGCGTTGAATTCGACCGTCTCTACCTGCTCGGGCGCATTGCGCAGCGTAATCTCTCGAGTAGAGAGCACCGTGCCGCCGGCGCTCAATACCAATCTTGCCCGCTTGCCGCCGAATCCAGTCTGTCGCAATGTCACTTGGGCCTGCAGCCGCGAACTCGGAAGCGCTTTCGAAGGTAACGCGACATCCTCGATTTCAACGTCGTTGTCGAGTGTCTCTTTCCCGAAACCGATCGTGTTGACCGGCAACCTGCGCAGCCGCAGCGCGGACAACGTCTCCGCGTCGACACCACCTGCGTTATCTGCTCCATCGGTCAGCAGCACTACCGAGCCGATCGGCAAAGTCGCTGCCTCGTCGGCCAACTCACGCAGTCCGCGGCCGATCTGAGTGGAAGCCTCCTTTGCGTGTAGTTCATCTACTCGTTGGATGCGCTGCACACCGCCGCCCAGGCTATAAAGCCGTACTTGAAATCGGCTGCTCAAACTCTTGAGCAGCTTCTGGTTGAGCAGATCGACTGCTTGCTGCTCCCGCGCACCGGGACCATCCACCAATGCCATGCTGCGGCTATCGTCCACCACAACGGCAACGATGTTCTGCTGTGGCTTCAATGCGGTGACGCTGACGGCCGGCTCCCAGAGCAGCAAAAGCAGGAGCGCGAGCGTAGCGCACTGCAAAAGACCGATTACGATCGAACGCCCGCGGCGGAATTCCGGCAGGATTTGCTTCCGCCGGCGCAGCATAATTCCAAACAGAGCAAATGCGCAGGCCGCGATGCCCAAATAGAGCAGCCATCTGGGCCAACTACCAAGAAGCACAAAGGTTCCTCTCGAAAAAACACTGGCCGGGTATTTGAAGAGGAACTCAAACATGTGTTCTCCCGGAAAGTCGTAAATGCGCGAGGGCTCAGGCTGGCGTCAGAATAGCACGCCGTCTGTCAGGCATATCTCTTAGCGACGGAAGCCAAACGCACCACGTTACCGGACTTTTACTCGCGGGGCAGAACCCAGGCCATCAGGTCGCTGCCCACTGGTACGAGCAGGTACTGCCGGCCATCCAGCTCGAACGTGGAAGGCGCCGACGACAGCCCTGCTCCGAGATTGACGTGCCAGATCGTCTTGCCTGATTTTGGATCGAGTGCAAGCAGGTTTTCCGAGTTATCTCCCGTGAAAAGCAGGTTTCCTGCAGTCGAAAGGATGCCGGTACTGCCTTCTCCGTCGCCGATTTCGTGTTGCCAACGTATGGCGCCTGTCTTATAGTCGAGCGCCACCAGTACCGAATTCGCCCACAGATTCCGGTCCCGTCCAGCCCATCCCTCCGGTTTACCTTCGGCCGTCATATAGAAGATGCTCCAGAGGCGGCGCGCGCTGACGTAGAAAAGTTGTGTCTCCGGATTGAACGATGGCGCCAGCCAATTAGTTGCTCCGTCGGATCCTGGTGAGACCAAAGTCCCGTCCGGGCTGGGTTCTTTCTTTGGATTCGGGATCGGCTCTCCTCGAGAGTCGATTCCTTCCGCCCAGTTCGTCTTCACGAACGGTGCAGTGACGATGTGTTCGCCTGTTGTTCGATCCAACAGGAAATAGTATCCGTTGCGGCTCGCCTGTGCCAGCAGTTTACGGTGAACCCCTTTGTATTCGTCGTCGAGCAGGACTGGCGTTTCCACAGCATCCCAATCGTGCGTGTCATGTGGAGATGCCTGGAAATGCCAGTTCAATTTCCCGGTGTCCGGATTCAGGGATACGATCGAGCACGTATATAGGTTGTCGCCCTTTCGAACGTCTCCATTCAACACGGGATTAGGATTGCCGATACCCCAGTACACCTGGTTCAACTGAGGATCGTAAGTGCCGGTCATCCAGGTCATGCCACCGCCATGGGTGATGGCGTCTGTTCCGTGCGGCCAAGTGTCAGCGCCCGGTTCACCGACTCCCGGTTCGGTATTCCATTTCCATTCGATGTTGCCATTTTCCGGATTCACGGATGCGAGGAAGCCGGGTATATCTGTCACGTCGCCTGAAACTCCGACGAGAACATGATTACGAATGATGAGCGGGGCGTTGGTCGAAAAATAGCCAAGCTTCGGATCTGCTAACTGGATATTCCATCTCACGCTGCCGTCTTTCGCATTCAAAGAGATCAGATGACAGTCGGGCGTCTCAAAAAACAGCCAGTCGCCATACATTCCGACGCCGCGGTTGCCGATATGATCGCCTATGGATTCGCGAACATAATGCCAAATGATCCGCCCGGTACGTGCGTCCGCGGCCCAGACGTTATCCGGTGTCGTGAAATAGAGATAGCCGTTCACTTCAAGAGCCATCGACTTGATTCCGACCGAGCGCGCCCGAAGAACCCACGCCAAGGTCAGGCGATGGACATTCTCTTGGTTGATCTCGCTCAACTTGCTGTAGCGCTGTCCCGTGTAGTCGCCATTGAAAGTGGGCCAGTCCCGCGCCAGGGGCTTCTCGATGTCCTGCGGCCTCAATCCCAAATCTGCGGCAAAGGTCAGGGCAAGCGAACCGAGCAGCAAAGCTCCTGAAATAAGCCTTTTCATTACTTCAATGTCTCCAAGTAAGCAAAAAGGTTGTGCACGTCGGCGTCCGTGTACTTATTCATGAGTTCACGATGCGCTTCGAGGGGATCTTTGATCTCCACCTTCACCTCGCTCTTCGGCCAGGAACGATACCACCCGTCCTGAGCGCTGATCGCGATGTTGAATTCATCTTCGTGCGCGACCGGGCCCTCGTATTTTTTTCCATCTCTGAGCGTCACGGTGGCGGTTTGCTTCACATGTGAATCGGAGGGATAGACCATCTGTTGTTGAAGATCTATCGGGGACAGCCGCTTCGCTATACCGGCCAGATCACCCGTCACGGAATGGCAGGCAGTGCATCCGCCCGCGCCATTAAAGAATGCCTCGCCTTGCTCTTTATTTCCCGTCAGCAACTTGGCTACCGGGTAATCTCCCGGGACGTTGGCGCTACGCAGAGGCGGCATCCGCCTGATGATGCAGAAACGCAACGATGCTCGCGATTTGGTTATCCTTTAGAGTCGAAAAGCTTGGCATCCCTTTGTCAGGCCGTCCATTCCTGATGACTGGGCCCAGCGCATTCCCATTCTCGTCTCGCAGTGTCACAGGCGACCGAATGAGATCCGGAGCGCGCGAGCCGGTTGCATCAGGACCGTGACAGAAGCCGCAGGCGGATTGAAAAAGAGCTCGGCCCCGAGCTACTTCTGCCGTATCTTCGGCCGGCAACTGGCGGCGGCGTGCAGTCGGCTGATGGGCCTGTCCGGCGTAGGCCGGCCTGATGACGCAACCTGCCGCAAACAAGAAGAGTAGCGTACGAAGCTGGAGAAGCATTGGTCAGCTAACGAAGCATCGGGAACAGCTGGCGAATTCGTGCTTCACTCGGTTGTGCGCCGTACTCGCAGATCTCGAAAGCCTCGTAGTATTTTGCCGAATTCCCTTTTTCCGCACCGTACCACTTCACCAGGGATGCGCGAATCTCCGGGCTAGGCTCATGGATCCAGGTGCGCCTGAGCCATTCCTTCCGCTCTGCCGAACCTTTGGGCACTTCGTCCAGTTTGCCGTCTACCCAGGGCAGCCATTCATAAAATTGTGAGACGTGCGCATCGAGAGCATCGACTTTCTGATCGATAACGTCGTCGATCGAGACGGCGATATCGGGGCGAAACGGATTCGGGCGTTGAAAACCGTCCTGATAATACAGGAACACTGGATTCTTGCGCAGCGGCGGCACGTCAGGTGTGATGCTTGGAACCACGACCATGTAAGCAGCATCCTGGACCAGAACACCTGTGTAGCGATGATCCGGATGATAGTCGTTCGGACGTGGCGCTAATACCACGTCGGCTTTCCACGACCGGATTTCCCGGATGATTTGCTCTCGCACATCCAGCGTGGGAAGAAGTTTCCCATCATGATTGTTCAGCACGTCATACTGAATCCCCAGCCGGCGTGCCGATTCCTTTGCCTCCGCGAGCCGGCGCCGCGCCAGCTCGCCATCCCGCATCGTCTGATGTCCTGCGTCACCGTTCGTGACAGAGACAAACTTAACAGCACCACCCATCTTGGCAAACAACGCAGCAGTACCCGCCGCTCGAATGTCGCAATCGTCAGGATGCGCGCCAAATGCAATGATGCGAATTTGATCGCCTTGTGCCAGCAGAATCGTCGCAGCAGTCATCAGTAGGAGTAATGTTTTCATCTTCCCGCCTCTCTCTTTTGCGGAGGTCTGCTGTACAAAGCAAGAGGGCTCCCGTAAACCATGTTCTTGAGTTTATATGTTCGGTACGTATCGCGCCTCGGCGGATCGGCTGCCACTCTCTGGTGCGGGTATACTAGCGGCTGATACGCGGGAGACAGCTATCTGCCCGCCCGAAAAGGGAAGAACATGTCCATCAGAACTATTCAAAGAATTCTCGGCCTCAACCTGGCGGTCTTGCTGGTTGCCTTTTGCGTGAATGCGCAGGACCACAGTGCTCTTATAGGTAAATGGATTATGACATCCGAGTCCGGCGACGGCGATGTCGCATGGACTCTTACCATCAAAGAGGATGCAGGTAAACTCACGGCGCTGCTCGCAACCGATGGCCCTGAAACACCTGCCAAGAACCTCACCTTCACAGATGGCGTTCTGAAATTTGTTGCTCCTTATCAAGGGGCCGACTATGACATCGAATTGAAGTTGCAGGCAGATAAGCTTGTCGGAAGCTGGAGCGGGGGCGGCAGCGACGGCAAAACTTCCGGCACGAAAGCGAAGTCCTGATTACGCGATAGCAGGATAGTAAAATTTGATGCGCCTGCTACTCCTTGACAGTAGACATGAACGACCACCTCGACCAACCTTCATTCGTTGCCTCGTTGATCGATCAGACTCTATTAAAGCCGGAGGCTACGGCAAGTGACATAGCTCGCCTCTGCGCGGAGGCCCGGCAGCACGCATTTACAGCCGTATGCGTGAACCCGCACTGGGTTCACTTTGCCTCCGGAGAGTTGGCCGGTTCGCGAGTAAAAGTTTGTACCGTGGCCGGTTTTCCGCTGGGCGCGAACGACACCAAAACGAAGCTCTTCGAGGCGGAATTGGCGTTATCCAAAGGAGCCGTCGAATTGGACATGGTCCAGAATGTGGGCGCCCTGCGTTCTGGCGATACGCGCCTGGTACAGGACGAAATCCAGAACCTTGCGAGCCTTGTCCACAGTAGCGGTGGCCTGCTGAAAGTGATTCTCGAAGTCTGTCTCCTGAATGATCAACAAAAGCGCGAGGCGTGCCGGCTCGCGCTCCAGGCGGGAGCGGATTTCGTGAAGACCTCGACCGGGTTTTCCGCGGGTGGGGCGACGAAGGACGATGTGATCCTGATGCGGGAAACGGTCGGGAGTGCTCTAGGGGTGAAGGCCTCAGGAGGGATTCGCTCGCTCGCCAGTTTGCGCGAAATGGTGCGCGCCGGGGCGAATCGCATCGGCACGAGTTCCGGCGTTCAGATACTCGCTGAGCTCGACGACGAAAGAACAGGTGTTAAGGCGCAAACAGAAGAACCGCTCTCACGAGCCGGTTCCGCTACCTACTAGATGTCTCCGCCACAGAAAGAACAGCAAATACGGTTCCGTGAACGCGCAGAACTCCTCGATTTCCTGCTGGAAGTCAGTACCGTCACCGCCGAAACACTCGACCTGGACCGCCTTCTGACGAATGTAGCCGAGATTATCAAGGAGGTTATTCCCCACGAGCTCTTTGCGATCCTTCTCTACAACGAGCGTAGTCGATCGCTCCGCATGCGCTACTCAATCGGTCATCGGGATGAGATCGCAAAAAATCTGAATATCCGCCTTGGCGAAGGCGTAACAGGCATCACCGCCAGTACACGACAGCCGATTCTCCTGCCAGACGTTCGAAAGGATCCGCGCTACCTGAACGCTCTCGATGCGGTTCGTGCCGAATTGACCGTGCCGATGCTTGTGCGCGGCAAGTTAGTTGGTGTAATCGATCTCCAGTCGACACGCCTGAACGCTTTCTCGGAACACGATCGTGCTTTGCTCAGCCTCATCGCCTCCCGGGTCGGCACCGCTATCGACAATGCTCGCCTTTACCGTCGAGTCGAACGTCAGAACCGCACCTTGCGCGTCCTGGCGCATCTATCGCAGGAATTTAGTTCGATCCTCGATCTCGATGAGCTGCTTACAAAAATCGCATCTACCGTGCATGCGCTGATCAGCTTCGATGCTTTCAGCATTTTTCTGGTAGATGTCGAGCGCAACCTTCTACGCTGTCGCTTCAGCCAGCGTTATGACGAGCGAGCAACAACCGACAATATCGAAATTGGTAAAGGAATTACGGGCGCCGCTGCGCAGACGCGTAGTGTCATCCGCGTACCAGACGTTACTCAAGACGCCCGCTACGTTGAAAGTCATCCTGATGTGCGCTCAGAAGTGGCCATGCCTCTGGTATTGCATGATCGTGTGATCGGCGTTCTCGATCTCGAGAGCACTCGCCTGGCTTTCTTCACTGACGATCACGTTCGAGCTCTGGGCCTGCTCGCGCCTCAGATTGCTACCTCGGTAGAAAATGCAAGATTGTACGAGGAACTCCTTCAACGCGAGCATCGCCTTGATCAGGATATGCAGGCTGCTTTCAAGCTGCAATCCGTTCTCATTCCCAGGACTGTTTCCGATATAGCCGGCCTCGAAGTCGGCGTAAAAACCAGGCCGGCGCGCGCCATCAGCGGCGATCTGTACGACTTTTTCGAACATCAGGACGATTACACCCTCATTGCCTTCGGAGACGTAAGCGGCAAAGGGGCGGCAGCAGCTCTCTATGGAGCCCTGATCTCCGGCTTGCTGCGCACGTTGGCCCGGCGGCGGCGTAGCCCTTCCGAGTTGATGAAGCTGCTGAATGACGCCCTGCTGGAACGCAAGGTCGATGCGCAGTATGCCACGCTCTCCTTGATTGTTTGGGAGGCGGGAGCGAAACGGTTTAGTGTTGCCAACGCCGGTACTCTTCCGCCGGTACTCTTCCACGGCGGGAAAATTATCAGTTCACGTGTGGCGGGCGTCCCGATCGGCCTGCTCGATGATCAGGAGTACGATCAGGTGGAGATCGAGACCAAAGCCGGCGATCTGCTTTTGTTGGCGTCGGATGGAATTGAAGATCAACTCGGCAACGACGCAGGCATTCTCAGCGACCAGCAGGTGATTTCTGTTGAGTTGGAGTCATACGGCCGCGAACGGCTCGAACGGCTGGTACTCTCAAATTTCGCCCTTACGCCTCAGGAGATCGTCGACCGCATCTTTGAAGACATCGATGCGTTTCGCGGTAGCACTTCGCTAACTGACGATCAAACCGTTATCGCGCTTCGGGTGCTCTGAATTCAAGTAATGAACGACACTGTGACGAGTGTTTGGGACTACCGGCGGGGAACGCTATTTTGCGAAGGGACGGATATCGCGCGCGCGGCTTCCTTGCACGGCACACCCGCATATCTCTACTCGAAAAGCGCGATCCTCAAGAACTTTAGGGCATATCGCGATGCCCTCGCCGGCGTGCCACACCGTATCTGTTACTCGGTAAAAGCCAACGCGAACATTGCCATTCTCGACCTGCTCGCGCGTGAGGGCGCCGGATTCGATATCGTTTCGGGAGGCGAACTCTATCGGGTTTTGGCGGCGGGAGCTGATCCCGGCTCCGTTGTTTTCTCCGGCGTGGGCAAAACGCCGGCCGAGATCCGCTTTGCTCTCGAAAAAGGTATTCACAGTTTCAATTGTGAATCGGACGCCGAAATCGGCCAGATCTCGCGCGCTGCAGTATCGCTGAACCGCATTGCCTCAATTGCAATTCGAGTGAACCCCGATGTCGATGCGATCACTCATCCCTACATTTCCACGGGACTGCGAGAGCACAAATTCGGCATCGATATCAATGCTGTCGAAGATCTCTATCACCGCGCTGCGATGCTGCCAGGCATTTTGGCAGAGGGCGTCAGCTGTCATATCGGTTCGCAGCTGCTCGCTGATGATCCGCTGCTCGAGGCCGCCGGCAAAGTGCTTGCGCTTGTCTCACGGCTTCGGGACCAGGGCCACCCGATTAAGAACCTCGATCTCGGGGGCGGCCTCGGCGTAGCCTACCGGCCCGAGGAGCAAAAACCGGACGTGCGTGCTCTTATCGAAAAATTGAAAATACGGGTCCGAGGCCTCGATCTCACACTCACTCTGGAACCGGGCCGGTCCGTGGTGGCCGAGGCAGGCGTGTTGCTGACTCGCGTGCTGCTTGTCAAACAGAATGGAAAGAAGAAATTCGTAGTTGTCGATGCGGCGATGAACGATCTCCTCCGTCCTGCGCTCTATGGCGCCCATCACGAAATCACGCCGGTGCAGCAGCCGTCCGGAGCAAATACCATTCAGGCTGATGTCGTGGGTCCTGTTTGTGAAAGTTCGGATTTCTTCGCCCGCAATCGCGAGCTCCCGGATTTGAAAGCAGGTGATTTGCTGGCAATCCGAATGACCGGAGCCTACGGATTCGCGTTGTCATCGAACTACAACTCCCGGCCGCGCGCCTGCGAGCTCCTGGTAGATGGACCGGATGTCCACGTTATTCGACGCCGGGAGACTTACGAAGATCTGGTGCGGGGCGAGGCCATGGTTACTCAACCGTCGCTCATTACGAAGGTTTGAAGTTGAGCCGGGGAGAAAACGTTACCATGCGAATAGGAAGACTTTGGCCCAGACCCTGAGAATCTGTTCAACAGCCATCGCGCTGGTTTGCCTTGCCACTTCGCTTGCGCGCGCTCAAGACGACAGCGCTCCTGCGGAAAAGGACGTACCGCCGATATTGAAAATCGGCTCATCGCCGCCTGATTTCAACCTCCCTGGCGTCGATGGAAAGATGCACAGCCTGAAAGATTATGCGGGCAGCAAGGTCCTGGCGATCGTTTTTACATGCGATCACTGCCCGGTTGCTCAAATGTACGAGAAACGCATCAAACAGCTCGCTGCTGACTATAAGGACAAGGGCGTGGCGCTCGTCGCGATCAATCCGAATGATCCGAAAGCCGTTCATCTCAGCGAAATGGGTTATACAGATGTTGGTGATTCGCTCGCCGAAATGAAGATACGGGCTGCCTACCGGCACCTCGACTATCCTTATTTATCCGACGGGGCGACCCAATCCGTAGCGCTCAAATACGGGCCGACCGCTACTCCACACGTTTTTATCTTCGATCAGGAACGGAAATTGCGTTACGAAGGACGTATTGACAGTAATCCTCGCGAAGAGCTTGCCAAGAAACATGAGGCTCGAGACGCGATCGATGCGATATTGGCGGGACGTAAGGTCGCGGTCACGGATACTCCGGCGGTCGGGTGTTCAACCAAGTGGGCGTATAAGGAAGCAGGGGCGAGCGCCGAACTAACGCATCAGGAACAGGAGCCTGTTACTGTCGACCTGATTTCCCTGGACCAGCTTAAAAGCCTGCGGGCCAATGCGGGCACCGGCAAGCTGCTTCTTCTGAACGTCTGGGCCACCTGGTGTGCTCCCTGCGTCGCAGAGTTTCCGGATTTGCAGAAGATGGTGCGGATGTATCGCCAGCGCCAGCTGAATATTGTCACGGTAAGTATCAACGCGCCCGATGAGAAGAACATGGTTTTAAAGTTTCTCCAGCAGCAGCACGCAATCAATAAAAATGTTCTGGTGAACAGCGAGGATTCGGCAGATGGCGTTTCAGCCGTTGGGGCAGGGTGGACGGGTGGCGCGCCGTTTACCGCCTTAATCGGTATGAATGGGGAGGTGCTCTATAAAACGCAGGGGCAGATGAACCCGCTCGAAGTAAAACGCGCCATTCTCAAGAATCTTCCCGATGATAACTACATCGGCCAGCACGCGTACTGGAATAGTTCGTTCTAAACGCCTTACACGGCGCATTTTCTGTCGAGCTTATGCTCGAAGCGCCTTTTCTTTTACTCCGCCCGCAGGAGATCTGCTGGCCTCAAACGTGTCACTCGCAACGCCGGATGAAGAGCGGCCAGGACCGCGACAGCGAACAGCAGAAGCGGAGCAAGTCCAAACGATAGCGGATCGTATTCGCTCACGCCGAAAGTGAGACTCGCGGCCACGCGTGCCAGCGCTAAAGCGATCGCCAGTCCAATCGCCACACCGATTCCGGATATAACCGCTGCGTGCTTCAGAATAGCTACGATCAAGCTTGAACGCGTCGCGCCCAGCGCTACCCGAACTGCAAATTCAGGCATTCTCTGCGTAGCGTGGTAGGAGATTATGCTGTAAACCCCGACCGCCGCAATCAAAAAAGCGAGGGCGGCGAAGACCAGGAGTACACACGTCATCAGCCGTGGCTGCGACCGCGAATCCGCCAGCAGTTCTTCGAGCATCTGCACATTTGTCAGAGGCTGTTCTGGATCTTTCCTGTTGATCTCCTCGCGAACTTCATTAGCCACCGCCAGCGCATTTTGGCCGCGCGCGCCGATCAATAAATTCATCTGAGGCCAGGGAAGTTGTCTGAAAGGAATATCCAGCTCCGGCTGTGTCGGGCTAGCCAGGCTGACGTTCTTGATATCTCCGATGATTCCCACAACCTCCCAAGCTTTCGGCAATTTGCCCATCCAGACGCGCTTCCCGAGCGGGTTCTGATGGGGAAAAAAATTCGTTGCAAACGCTTCGTTGATCACAGCCACGCGCCGGCTGTCTTCTCTGTCGGACTCGCTGAAAAATCGGCCCTTAAACAGTGGTATGCCCATTGTCTCCAGATATCCCGGGTCAAGAGACTGAAGAGCGGCCAGCGGGCGGCGGGCGAGCGGTACGGCCGGCTGGCCTTCTGCCAGAACAGGCGCTAACCTCGATTCATTCACCGGCAGGGCCGATGAGAGCGTGACATTGCGCACTCCCGGTAGTCTGCAAATCCGCGAAAGGGTATCGGAGTAGAAGCTTGTGATCTGCGCCGGAGAGGCATACCGTTCTTGCGAAAGCGAGATGTTCATAGTCAGCACATTCTGCGGTTGAAAACCGAGCGGTTGACTGCGCAGCCGGGCGAAGCTATGTCCCAGCATGGCGGCGCTTATCAGAAGTAAAAGAGAGATCGCTATTTGGCCGATGACCAGAACGCTGCGCGATAAATTCCGCCAACGCCCGCCTACTGTTCCCCGGCCGGCTTCACGCAGCGTTGCGCTCAAATTCGGATCGGCAAACTGTAATGCTGGCGCAAGCCCGCACAGTACTCCTGCAAGTGCAGAAACAGCTGCGCTGAATGCGAGCACTCGCCAGTTGAGAGCGGAGTCGAAGGCGTGTAAGTGCGGAACCACTCCGGAAACGAAATCGGCCGAAAAGCGCGCGGCAGCCAGGCTCAATACGGTCCCGATCGCCCCACCGGCGGCCGCAAGCAAAAGACTTTCCGCCGCCAGCTGCACAATGACTTGCAGTCGTCTGGCGCCCAACGCGATCCGAAGCGCTACTTCCTTTCGCCGGTCGACCGCTCGCGCCAGAGACAATCCTGCAACGTTCGCGCACGCGATCATCAGGAACAAGAACACGGTTCCCGAAAGCGTCAGAAACATCGTGCGATACTCGCCGATAAACTTTTCGGAAAGCGGCACCACCTCCAGGACTCGCTTCGGGTCAGCGTCTCCGGAGCCCGGATATTCGTGTAGAAATTCTGCCTGGCGCACTGCGAGGCCGGCCTGCGCTCCCTGAATGGAGCCTCCCGGAGTCAGCCTGGCTATCGCGTTGACATAACATGCCCCCGCTTCGACTTGCTGTGGAGTAAGAGCGCTGAGATTTATGAGGGAAGGCGCCCAGACATCTGTTCTCGTGCCGAGAGGATCGAATTGAAATTTGTCAGGCAGCACTCCTACTACCGTGTATGCCTTCAAATCGAGATTGATCTTCCGCCCGATAATGCCCGGGTCGGAATCAAAACGCTCTCGCCACAGATGCTCGCTGATCATCACAACCCGGTCTCTTCCGGCCGCGTCTTCAGCGGGTAAGAAGCTTCTGCCGATGATCGGTCGGACCGAAAGAACATTGAAAAAGTTCGCGGAAGTGCGCGCGGCCTCGAGTCGAACGGCACTGCCTTGACCGGTAAGCGTGAAGTCTTCGTTGGTATATCCGGCAACCGCCGCTACCGCGCTGTTGGGTTGCCGCAATAAAGCGAAGTGCGCGTAAGAAAGACATCCGGGAAGATTGCTCTGCGCGCGCTCCCGGGCGGTCACATGCAACAGAGCGTCCGGCGCCGCATAAGGCAGGGGCTTCAGAAGAACGGCATCGAGCAGCAGAAATACTGTCGTGTTGGCGCCAATCCCAAGCGCCAGAACCGCGACCGTAACAGCGCTAAAGGCTGGGCTGCGGAGAACTCGTCGTGCCGCTGGTTTCAAGGCCCGAAACGCGGTCGCCAGCGCGGTTACCATAAGGCCGCCTGGCCAGAGTCGCCCCAGCGAGCTGAACCATCACTCGAATTATTAGTTGGATGATACGGCAGAGACTCAAACAATCGCTGCCATAACGTCCCGAGAGCCCGAACCGGCTGGGGGATTATTACCTGCAAATACGCCGCTGGCCCGCTAAAAGGCAGAGCTGCCAGGAAGCAATTCCAGCAATATGCAGATTTTACCGGATCAATTACCTTTTTACAAGAGTAAGGCAAAAACTCGTTGATTTTTTATTAATTAATGACGAAACTCGAAAGCTTTTCGACCGCTTCTTCCATTTCCTCGACGCCGCGTACGTGAGCCATTCTGGGTCCCGAGTGCAAGGCGGCAGCTAATTCAGACAGTTTCGAAGCTGGGCCCTCAGCGTGTACTTCGACGGTTCCATCGCTCCGGTTCCGTGCCCATCCGCTCAGACCCAATTCCATCGCCCTGTCTTGTACAAAGAAGCGGAATCCGACTCCCTGCACAGATCCCCTCACGATCCAGCGTTTGGCTATTTTCTGTTCCATGTTCTAGCGCGATGCACCGGCAATCACAAGTCTCGTATGCTCTCGGATGAGAATGTCCTGTGAAAACTCTACCTGCAACCCGTGCTCATCAGTAGACGTTTTGGCGGAAAGCTCGGTATCGCCCAACACGTGCGGTGGCCTGCCTGAGGGCGCTCTTTCGCAATCCGATCGCCCGAACCGGCAAATTGCCTTCTACCACTGTTAATTCGAATGTGGCTCCCGTTGGTCCGGAATAAGCAAACCATCCCCACGCGGCGCTTGCGGACCAAAAACACCGAAACTGAGCGGCGCTCGACCGCGGCCGTGCGACGATTGCCCGATCGCCGCCGTGATAGGTGAATCCACTCACAGCGAGTACGCCGGACCATGCCGACATTGCTCGTGCATAGTGATGTCCGCACTCAGGCTCATCCCACGGATTACGGCGCTCGCCATCGAATCTGCGGCGGGTGTTCTCGATAATGCGCAGCCCCTGCTCCACCATGCCCGCGAATATCATCTGCGACCCAACCAGGTATTCGATACCGGTCCATGCTTCCTGGAAATACGGGAAGGGAATGCGCGGACGTTCGCCACGGCCGTAATCGCACACCAGAAGAGCGGGTTCGTCATTGATCACATAGACACGCTGTACCGAATCGTGCTGCAGGAGATTCGCGCGGTAATTGTATTTATAAACGGATTCGAGCGCTGTCCGCATTTTTTGTGCATCGAGCAATGGGCCCAGTCCAGCAACATCTGACTGATACTGCCCGATGAGCTGATCCGCCAGACAGCCTTTCCCGAGCTGGAATTCTGGCTTCTCGGAGCGCTCGCTGCCCATGCCGCTCACTGTTCTTGGTTCAATTTGATCTTTCGGAATCGACCGTACTTCCTGAAAGTAATACTCGCCATTGAACAGATTGTTATCGATCCAGTGGCTGCCGTGTTCAAACAAGCCGCGGTAGGTCGCGGCGTCGTCATTGTGTCCCAGAAGCCGCGCCATCTCTTCAGCGGCTCTTAGCGCGCCTAAATAGTAAATTCCGCACAAGGGATTGGGACCGTAAAACTCCACATCGTAAGTGTTGTGTTGCACTCCGGTCATGACGCCGGCGCGGGTGGGGTCCCATCCACCGGGTATCCAGGAGAAAGCGATCGCTTCCTGGATGCGCGGCCAGTACCCGCGTAGCCACTCCGTGTCCCCGGATAATCGCCAGTCCAGATAGATCTTGATGATTTGACCCATCTGGCCGTCGGCGGCGGCGTATGAATAGCGCGCGATTTTGTCCGGCAGAAGCTGGCGATGCCGCATACAGCCCTGATCGTCCTCTGAATACCCGAAAGCTGATTTGCGCAGCGATCGCGCCAGGCTCGGAAACAGATGCTGTGTGGTCGTTTCATAATTCCACACGTGCGTGCAATTCCCGAAGCAGCATCCGTTATGGTCGTCGCATCCCTCGAACCCGTGAAACTCGCCATCGGCGGTACGGAAGCATGTCTGCGTGACGAGCGTAGATATGTTTGCCATTGCTGCGTCCAGTACGCCGGGCGGAAGGCTGCTTTCGCGCATCGTTCGAACAAAAGCTCGCGTACGCGTTTCGAGGCTTGGTAATTTTTCGGCGAGTTCGGCCGCGGCGGCCCACGCGTCAGGGAACTTCTGGCAATAGTGATTCCCGATGACGTCGTTCTCATGTCCTTCTGGCGCATCCCAACCGCACCAGTGCGGTGTTCGATTCGGAAACCGCCAGCTCAGCAGAAAGGTATAAGTAGCTTCAGCGTGTGCAGCCAGCTCTCGTTTCAGGCAAAGCGAACCGTACGGCCTTCTCTTCTCGGCCTCGGGCCCCAGTTCTCCATCTGCGGTGAAATCATCCCAAAACAGCATCGGGCTGGCCCACCATTTGACGTCGGGCCAACCCCGCAGGTAGCTGATGCCGGCAGCAGACGGTTCCAGCAACGTAAGCGCGAACGACCCGGAAAGAGGATGATCGGCGGCAAATCCCGGATTCGTCATGAAGAGACCTTGCAAACCGCTTCCACGGCGGAACTCGATGCTCCGCGTTTCGTTTGCATTCGACTTTGTCGGATTGAGCTTGGCTAAGCCAACCGGATTTTCGATGGAGAGCGCTACCGCAACAGATGCCTTCTCGCTGCGCGGGTTCCGTATACGGTAGCGGAGAACGATCACCGGAAACCCGGAGTTCTCGGCATCGAGCGGTATGAAAGGACTGAAAGCTTCAAGAGAAACTTGAACGGGAAGCTCCGGATCTTCGAAATCGATATGTGCAATCGGAAACTCAGCGCTGAAGCGGGCAGCGCGCAGCCGGCTGAGTCCGGGCGCTCCCGCGGGACCCAAGCCACCCGCAGAAGAGTATGGCGGCAGAACTCGTGATTCCAGCACTCGCGCGATTGGTTTGCCCGCGCCGCTCTGTACCCAGATGGAGGCGAACGCATAATCCGGCGCCGTCCCTTTATCGGGGCGATTGAATATTTCCCAATCGCAAAGTTGTCCTCTACCGCCCAAGCCGATGCTGCCCGTGCCGATACCGCCGAGCGGGAACGAAATCTGGCTCAGCTGGCGGCCCGAATACACGCGCGGGTATGTCAGCGCCGGAAGCGGATCGACGCCCGGAATCCCACTCTGCTGAGATTCGCTCGGGACAGCGGCACTCGAGGAATTCTCGGCCTTGACAGGAAGGGCAGGGGATGCCGCCACTGCAGCCAGCGATTGCACAAAATGGCGGCGCTTGAGTTTCGTGGTGTCTTCTTTATTCACGTTTGCAGTATCCAGTAAATCACGCGAAATTCTCCGGCCTCACAGCGAGTGCTGCTTTGTCAAACTGGAAGCAGTCCATGCCCTTTCCTGTTCATCGCTCTCGCCGCCTGCGTTCGTCAGAGCAGATCCGCAATTTGGTTCGAGAAACGAATCTTGGTCCGTCAGATTTCATCTTGCCGTTGTTCGTATGTCCTGGCGAAAATGTCCGCAAAGAAATTAGTTCGATGCCGGGAAACGCCCAGCTCTCGATCGATCGAGTCGTTAAGGAAGCAGAAGAATGCCGCGCGCTTGGCCTGGGTGGAATCATCCTGTTCGGCATACCCGATGCGAAAGATGAGTTTGCCAGCGAAGCCTACGCGCCCGATGGCATTACACAGCGCGCTATAAGGGCGGTGAAACGGGAGGTGCCTGGCCTGCTGGTAATTACTGACGTCTGCAATTGTGAGTACACAACCCACGGCCACTGTGGTTTGGTCAAAGACGGTGATGTCGATAATGACGCTACCCTCGACTGGTTGGCTAAAACCGCCGTTTCACATGCTGCCGCCGGAGCTGATATCGTGGCGCCAAGCGACATGATGGATGGCCGCGTCGCCGCGATTCGCCGGGCCCTCGACGCTGCAGGATATGTCGCGACCCCGATTCTTTCCTACGCTGCGAAATACGCCTCGGTTTTTTATGGGCCTTTTCGGGAAGCCGCCGAATCCGCCCCTCAGTTCGGCGATCGCCGCAGCTATCAGATGGACCCTGCGAACGGCAGAGAGGCCCTTCGCGAAATCGCGCTCGATATCGAAGAAGGAGCCGATATGATCATGGTGAAACCGGCTCTCGCGTGCCTGGATATCATCTACGCCGCGCGCCAGAGTTTCAATGTTCCGCTCGGCGCCTACCAGGTCAGCGGTGAATTCAGCATGATTATGGCCGCCGCTCAAAACGGCTGGCTCGATCTCGATCGCGCCGTTCTTGAATCTCTCATCAGTATTCGCCGTGCCGGCGCCGATTTCGTTTTGACTTACTTCGCCAGACAGGCCGCAAAACTGATTTCGTAACCCTGTAACCCTCGCCGTCACAGATCGCGCAACGTAGCGCTGGAAGGTGGAGTTTACTCCGCGCAGGTCTTCAGACCTGCTTTAGCTCGGACTATCGGTGAGCATCGTCTGCAGGCGCGGACTGACCTGCCGTGTTGCGCCGAACCAGATTTGTAGACGATCCAGATACAGGTAGACGACAGGAGTTGTATAAAGCGTCAGGAGCTGGCTCAGCATCAGGCCGCCCACGATTGTAATGCCGAGCGGGCGCCGCATCTCGGAACCGGTGCCGCGCCAAGCGCCAGTGGAAGAGCGCCCAGGAGGGCCGCCAGCGTCGTCATCATGATCGGTCGGAAGCGCAGCAAGCATGCCTGATAGATAGCGTTCTTGGGCGAGAGCTGCTCACGCCGCTGCACATCGAGAGCAAAATCGACCATCATGATGGCATTCTTCTTCACAATGCCGATCAGCAGGATGATGCCGATCAGCGCGATCACGGTCAGGTCTGTGCCTGTGATCAACAGCGCAAGCAGCGCGCCTACACCCGCCGAGGGCAGCGTGGAGAGAATTGTGATCGGATGAACGTAGCTCTCATACAACATGCCGAGCACGATGTAGACCGCCACCAAAGCGGCCAGGATCAGCAGCGGCTCCGATTTCAGGGAGGACTGGAACACCTTCGCCGTGCCTTGGAAGGAGCCATGTACATTGGCGGGCATGCCGATCTCCTCTTCCGCGCGCTCAACTGCGGCAACTGCTTCACTGAGGGCGATGCCGGGCGCAAGCGCGAAAGACAGAGTAATTGACGGGAACTGTCCCTGGTGATTCACCGTTAACGGCGCAAGCACCGTGCGCAAATGAGTGAAGGTGGAAACGGGCACAGGCGTACCGTTATTTGTACGCACGTAAATCGAATTCAGCGACGAGGGATTCTGCTGGAATTCGGGCAAGACTTCGAGGACCACGTGGTACTGGTTGATGCCGGTGTACATGGTCGAGACTTGCCGCTGGCCAAACGCGCTATAGAGAGTGGTGTCGATGGCCGCCGGGTTGACTCCAAGGCGTGAAGCTGTGCTGCGGTCGATGATCAGACGGGATTCGAGCCCATGTACCTGTTGGTCACTATTGGCATCCAAAACGAGCGGGACCGTTTTCAATTTTGCGAGCAGCTTCGGCGCCCATTCGTTAAGGTCGCTGAGTTTATCCGATTGGAGTGTGTATTGATATTCAGAGTTGCTGCCCCGGCCGCCGACGCGGATATCTTGCGCCGCCTGCATGTAGAGCGTAGCTCCCGGTATGCGGGCTAACTTCCCGCGCAAGCGGTTGATTACCTGGTCGGCGGAAGCTTTTCTTTGGCTCAGTGGTTTCAATTGCGCCCATACCCGAGCTACATTCAGAGTGCCTCCGCCCGTGAAGCCCTGAACGTCGTCGACGGCCGGGTCTTGCTGAACGATGCGGAGGAGTTCATGCAGCTTCTCACGCATCGCGTTGAAAGAAATGTCCTGGTCCGCCACAATCGCGCCGCCGATGCGCCCTGTGTCCTGCTCAGGAAAGAATCCCTTGGGCACAACTATGTACAAATAGACACTCACAGCGATCGTTACGAGCGTGATAACCAGAGTAAGTTGCGGATGTCGAAGAACGCTCTTCAGCGTTCGCGCATACAACGAATGAATGCTGTTAAAGCCCCGCTCACTCATGCGGTAGAGGAAATTATGTTTCTCCTGACGGTGGGTGCGGAGAAATTTCGCGCACATCATCGGCGTCGTCGTAAGGGACACAATGAGCGAGACGCCGATAGCAACGGTCAGCGTGACGGCGAATTCGCGGAACAGTCGTCCGACGATCCCGCCCATCAACAGAATGGGAATGAAAACTGCCACCAACGAGGTGCTCATAGAAAGCACCGTAAATCCAATCTCTTTGGCCCCTTGCAACGCTGCCTTGATCGGAGTCCAACCCACCTCCAGATAGCGCGTGACGTTTTCGATGACTACGATGGCGTCATCAACCACGAAACCAGTCGAGACCGTGAGCGCCATTAGCGAGAGGTTGTCCAGTGTGTAGCCAAACAGGTACATCGCTATGAACGTTCCGCACAGGGAGAGTGGTACCGCTGTTCCAGGAATAATCGTTGCCCACGGACTGCGCAGGAACAGGAAGACCACGAGGACCACGAGAATAACCGCCACCAGAAGCGTGTACTCGACGTCCGTGATGGAGGCGCGGATGGTCGTGGTGCGGTCCTGCGAAATGTCGAGGTGCATAGCAGGCGGCACAGAAGCCTGAATTTGGGGAAGGATATCGCGGATCCGGTCCACGGTCTCGATGATGTTCGCTTGGGGCTGACGCGTGACGGCCAAAATGACATTCGGCTTACCGTTATCCAAACCGTCGTTGCGGGTGTTTTCGACCGAGTCAATCACATTGCCGAGATCGGCCAGACGGACCGGTGCGCCGTTGCGATAGGTGACAATCAAGCGTGCGTAATCAGAGGCTTTAAAAAGCTGGTCCGTCGCGTTGACTTGCCATCTGTATCTCGCATTTTCCAGAGCGCCCTTGGCCTGATGTGCATTGGCATTCTGAAGCGTGGTGGCCACATCCGTCAACCCAAGGCCCATCTTGTTCAGCAGCATGGGATTCACTTGAACTCGGACCGCCGGTCGTGAGCTTCCGAATACATCGACCTCACCGACGCCTTCGATTTGGGACAGTTTCTGAGCAAGAATGGAGTCGGCAAAATCGTACATCTGCGCTCGGTCGACCAGGTCGGAACTCAGCGCGAACATCAGGATTGGAGCGTCCGCCGGATTCGCCTTCCAGTAGCCCGGATTACTGGGCAGGTCTGTCGGGAGCTGGCCGCGCGCCGCGTTGATGGCCGCCTGCACGTCTCGGGCTGCGGCGTCAATGTTGCGATTGAGATCGAACTGCAACACGATAGCTGTGCTGCTGAGCTGGCTCGAGGAGGTCATCTCAGAGACGCTTGCTATGCGGCCGAATTGGCGTTCGAGCGGTGTCGCAACTGCAGAAGCCATCGTTTCGGGACTGGCTCCCGGCAAGTTGGCGTGAACAACTATGGTTGGAAACTCTACTTCCGGCAATGCGGAAACGGGCAGGAGTTTAAAGGCCAAACCACCGCCTATTGCTAAAGCCGCCGTAAGCAGCGAAGTAGCCACGGGACGTCTAATGAACGGCTCAGAGAGATTCATTATTGAAAGGCTTCTTACTCCGCATGTACTATTCGACGTGAACCGGCTCGGTCAGTGGCCGTCTCACGATTTCCCGGCTCCGTCTGTGACTCAAACGCTTTGCAAGTCGATCGAAGAACAGGTAGACCACCGGTGTCGTATAAAGTGTCAGCACCTGGCTGACGATCAAACCGCCAACGATAGTGATACCGAGCGGACGCCGCAACTCAGAACCGACGCCGGTGCCGAGCGCCAACGGTAAGCCGCCAAAAAGGGCTGCCATGGTGGTCATCATGATAGGACGAAAACGCAGCAGAGAGGCCTGATAAATAGCCTCGAGCGGCGGCTTGCCTTCTTCACGCTCGGCTTCGAGCGCGAAGTCGATCATCATAATGGCATTCTTCTTGACAATGCCGATCAGTAGAATAATGCCGATCAGGGCAACTACGTTGAAGTCCTGGCGGCAGATAAAGAGAGCCAGAATCGCGCCCACACCTGCCGAAGGCAGAGTCGAAAGAATAGTAATTGGGTGGATGTAGCTCTCGTACAAAACACCCAGCACGATGTAGACGACGACCAGCGCTGCCAGGATCAGCCATGCCTCGTTAGCCAGCGAATTCTGAAAAGCTGCCGCGGTCCCCTGGAAACTCGAATGAATGCTCAAAGGCAGGCCAATCTCCTGTTCGGCCTGCTTAATATCGCGGACTGCTCTGCCCAGTGATTCGTTCCGCGGCAAGTTGAACGAAATGGTGACCACCGGAAATTGCCCCTGATGGTTGACCGTCAGAGGCGCGGCGCTCTGTTCGTAGTGTGTGAACGAGCCCAGCGGCACCACCGTACCGCTTGAAGATTTGACATAAATGTTCTGCAAATCCGCGGGATTATTGCGATATCCAGGTCCTACTTCGAGGACCACATGATATTGATTGAGCTGCGTAAACATCGTCGAGACCAGCCGCTGCCCGAACGCGTCATAGAGGGTATCGTCGATCTGCTGCATACCGATTCCGAGTCGCGCCGCGGTATCGCGATCGATGACTAGAGTGGTCTGCATCCCCCCGTTCTGCTGGTCGGTAGCCACGTCCCGAAGCGAAGGGATCGTTTTCAGCTTTTCGACAAGGCGATCGGTCCATGTATTGAGCTCGTTGGCGTCGGTATCTTCTAACGTGTATTGATATTGCGTCCGGCTGACTCGATCCTCCACCGTGAGATCCTGCACCGGCTGCATGTACAGAGTGATATTTTCCACCTCCGCCAGCTTGGGCTGCAGGCGGCGAATCACATCACTGGCGCTGATTTGACGATCCTCCAAAGGCTTCAGGTTGATTTGTATCCGGCCGCTGTTCAGGGTCGTGTTGATCCCATCGATTCCGATGAAAGAGGAAAGGCTTTCCACCGCTGGGTCTTGCAGAATGACTTTCGCCAATTGCTGCTGGTGCTGGGCCATTGCATCGAACGAGACATCTTGGGCGGCCTCGGATACGCCCAAAATCAAACCTGTGTCTTGCACAGGGAAAAATCCTTTGGGCACGATTACAAACAGGATGATGGTTGCCACCAGTGTTCCCGCAGTCACGAGCAGAGTGAGCTGTTGATGACGCAAGATCCACTGCAGCGTCTCACCGTATTTCTCGATCACCCACTTGAAGACATGCTCCGATTTGCGATAAAACCAGGTCTGCTCCGACTCATGTTTGTGTCGCAGAATCTTGGCGCACATCATCGGCGTTAGTGTTAACGAGACAATGGCCGAGACGAGAATGGTTATCGCCAGAGTGATCGCGAACTCCCGGAAAAGCCGCCCCACGACATCGCCCATAAACAGTAGCGGGATGAGCACCGCGATCAGCGACACAGTCAAAGACACAATCGTGAAACCGATTTGTTCCGAGCCTTGCAAGGCCGCTTGCAACGGCGAATGGCCTTCTTCCAGATAGCGCGAGATGTTCTCGATCATCACGATCGCGTCATCCACCACAAAACCGGTCGAGATGGTGAGCGCCATGAGAGTCAGGTTATTCAGGCTGTAGCCCAGCAGGTACATCACGCCGAAGGTTCCAACGATCGAGAGTGGTACCGCGATGCTGGGAATAATGGTGGCCGCCAGGCTGCGCAGAAACAGGAAGATCACCATGACCACCAGCGCCACGGTGAGCATGAGTTCGAACTGCACGTCTGCTACCGAGGCCCGGATGGTATTTGTGCGATCCGTCAGGACCGACACCTGAATCGCCGAAGGTATCGCGGTCTTTAATTGTGGAAGGAGCGCTTCGATGCGATCGACAACCGCGATAATATTGGCCCCGGGCTGCCGCTGAATATTCAAGATTACTGCCGGGGTCGTGTTCATCCAGGCAGCTTGATGAATGTCTTCCGGTCCGTCCACAATTGTCGCCACATCTTGCAGGCGAACCGGCGCGCCGTTCTTATACGCGATGATTACAGGGCGATAATCCGAGCTCGCCAATAACTGATCGTTGGCTCCGATTGTGTAAGCCTGGCGCAGACCATCGAAATTGCCCTTCGCCTGATTGATGTTTGTCTGGTTTAGTGCGGTCCGCACGTCCTCCAGACTTAAACCATAGGCGGCAAGCGCGGTCGGATTGACTCGAATACGTACCGCCGGCTTCTGTCCTCCGCTGATGGTGACCAGCCCGACGCCTGGCAGCTGCGAGATCTTTTGCGAAAGCGTCGTGTCGGCAAGATCTTCTACTTTGGTTAGCGGTACCGTGGGCGAGGTGAGGGCCAGAATCAGTATCGGCGCATCCGCCGGATTCACTTTGCTGTAAATCGGCGGATTCGGGAGATCGGGTGGCAGATAGGTGCCCGCAGCATTGATGGATGCTTGCACTTGCTGCTCGGCTATATCGATATTCAGGTCCAGGTCAAACTGGAGTGTGATGATGGAGCTGCCATAAGAGCCCGTCGACGTCATCTGCTTGAGGCCCGGAACCTGGCCGAACGTTCGTTCCAGGGGCGCCGTAACCGACGAAGCCATCACCTCCGGGCTTGCGCCCGGATAGAACGTGGTGCATTGGATGGTTGGATAATCGACTTCCGGAAGCGCCAAACGGGCAGTTCCTTATACGCGATGAATCGGCAATCAGGATGCCGGCCATCAGCAGCGATGGGGCAACCGGCCGAATGATGAACGG
>CAVTXN010000032.1:0-125821 GCA_963738555.1 Terriglobia bacterium | reverse complement strand
AGAGGACTTGAACCTCCACGAAGTTTCCCTCACTAGAACCTGAATCTAGCGCGTCTGCCAATTCCGCCACATCCGCTTGCTGGGTGGATAAGACTGACTTACATTGTAATGCACCACCGAGCGCCGGCTTGGTTATTTCATTGCGGCTAAAATGAAGACAATGCCTGCTGTTTCCACACCTGCAGCTCGTGAAGCGCCTTTGCGTTCGCCATGGCTCACGGTTGTCCTTGCCTGGCTTGTTCCCGGTCTCGGCCATTTTCTACTGGGCCGAAGAGGTCGGGCCGCAATCATTTTCGTTGCCGTTGTGATCTCGTTCGCAGTTGGTCTTCTGATGCGCGGTCCGATGTTTCAGCCTTCGAACACGGGCGACATCCTGACGCGTTTGATCGAAGCCGCCGGTTTCGTCGGCGACATCGCGGCCGGCGCTATTTATTTCATCGCAGTGGGGTTGGGCTACTGGCCGCCTGACCAGCCCACGCACGCTGCCGACTACGGCTCGAAATTTCTGGTCGCGGCCGGCTTGATGAATATACTGGCGATGGTTGATGCCTATGAGATCGCCATGCGCGAGAAGGATTAATAAGTCGTGCCGAAACTCAATCTCGATCACTTTGAAACTTCGATTCTGTTCGCGCTTTTGGCCAGCGTAATACTGGGCCTTACCAGCAAGAGGACCGATGGCGAACGCCTGCGGTACGGCGCTCAATGCTTTGGCTGGTTCATGCTGGCGCTCTTTGGAATCGGCTGGTTTATGCGTCTGCTGCACGGCTGACGCGTCCACATCAAGACAGTAATGAAGACATTCTACATCGAAACATTCGGTTGCCAGATGAATGCACACGATTCCGAAAAGGTAATCGGCACGCTGCTTCAGTCTGGCTACCAACAGGTTTCGAAACCGGCTGACGCCGAACTGATTCTCTATAACACCTGCAGCATTCGTGATAAAGCAGAGCAGAAGGTATTCAGTCGCCTACAGAACTTCAAGCGCGAGGCGGGGAAGGGAAAGACTTTCGGAGTTCTAGGCTGTGTAGCCCAGCAGGAGGGCGAACGTATCTTCGAACGGGCGCCGCATGTAAGTCTCGTCGCCGGTTCCGCGAGCTATACGAAACTTCCTGAAATGCTGGTCCAGCTCGAAGCCGGTAATCGCCGTGTTACCGGTCTCAGCCTGGATACAAACGAAACGTTCGATACGCCTTTCACGCGGCGCGATAATCCGCACCGCGCATACATTACGATCATCGAGGGCTGCGACAAATCCTGCGCTTATTGTGTTGTGCCGTTCACCCGAGGGCCCGAAAGAAGCCGGACCGGCGAGAGCGTCATGCGAGAAGCCCGGTCTCTCGCTGAGCTTGGCTACACCGAAGTACAGTTGCTTGGTCAAAACGTGAACAGTTACCGCGATCCCGCACCCACTGCTTGGGATTTTGCGACGCTTCTGGCGGCGATGGGTCGGGTCCCAGGCATGCGGCGCGTCCGTTTCACTACTTCTCATCCTAAGGACTTTGTGAAGAGTATCGTTGATGCCATCGATGAACAGCCTGCTCTTTGTAATCACGTGCATCTGCCGGTTCAATCCGGTTCGACGCCGGTGCTCTCCCGCATGCAGCGTCTCTACTCGCGCGATCAGTACATGCGATGCATCGACTGGATGAAGAGCTCGAAGCGCGATATCGCCATCACGACCGACATTATCGTCGGGTTCCCGGGCGAGACCGAAAGGGATTTGGAGGAGACTCTCCGGCTCGCTGATGAAGTCGAGTACGACTCGATGTTCATTTTCAAATATTCCAAGCGCCCCAATACGCCGGCTTTGCAATACGAAGATCATATTCCCGAGGAGGAGAAAACCCGTCGCTTCCTGGTTTTACAGGAGCGGCAACGCGCCATTCAGATGCGCCGTAACGCAAGATATGTGGGAAGACGCGAGGAGGTTCACGTCGAAGGCTACAATGTCGCCACCGGCCAGTGGATCGGACGTACCACGCAGAACAAGACCTTGAACTTTCATGACGCGGCCCTGCCTGCTCCCGATGAGGAGAAGAGTCTCGTCGGCCAGTATTTGGATGTGCTGGTCACGCGCGCGGGGCCGAACAGCCTGGCTGGCGAGCGGGCGCAATTGACAAATTGAACAAGGAGGGATTTATGGAAGTAGAAATGAAAATCAGAGGGCTCATGATGGACCCGATGACCAATATGCCGATTGTCGTCCTGAAAGACGTCACCGGCGATTCCGTCCTTCCGATCTGGGTCGGCATTTATGAGGCGAACGCCATCGCGCTCGAAATCGAAAAAGTAACGACGCCCCGTCCTATGACTCACGACTTGATCAAGGTCCTTCTGATGGGGCTTGAAACGTCGGTGCGGAAGGTGGTTGTCAGCGAGTTGAAGGACGATACTTTCTATGCGCTCATCTGGCTCGAGAAGGAAGGCAAGTTGATGAGCGTAGATTCCCGGCCGAGCGATGCGCTCGCCCTGGCCCTCCGCCACGATTGTCCCATCTACGTTGACGATCGGGTGCTGCAGTCCTCGCGAAACTCGAATTCGGTCTCGGAGAAGGTCAACAACGAGGAATTACGCAAGTGGCTCGAGAACCTGAACGACGAAGATCTCGGCCGCTATAAGATGTAACCACAAAAGAAAAGGCCCGAGGATCGCTCCTGGGGCCTTTCTTTGTCATCTACCGCGTGACCGTTTGCGGCCGGTTCTGGCGGGAGCTGTCGTCTGGACGCCGGGAATCGTGGGATCGCCAAAGGTCAGCATGTACGGATCTTTTGTATAGCTGTCAGCAACACCTGAGAAATCGATCTTCTGTCCGACCTTGATCTTGTCGAGCGCGGAAGCGGGTAGCGGTTTGGAAAACGTCAATGTAGCGTCCGGCTTTGTGGGATCTTCCACTCCCAGGACGACTTTAGTGGGCCTGTCTGGTGGATCGATCGAAATAACGGTTCCGCTGAAGGTTTTCACGCCTTCTGCTCCTCCCGGAACTTCCGTGTCCTTCACGCTGCTGTTGAAGAACTGATCACCTTGATCTCCGGTCAGTTGCTGCTTGATGGCGTACCAGATCTTAAAAGCGGGATCGGAGGCGATACGCTTATTAGTCTCATCTGCGGCCGCTTGAGCCTGTGCCGCCTGGCTTGTCACGTTCAATCCCGCCGGAGGAAGAGCTGCCGTCTTCGCCTGCGAAAGAATCTGGTCGGCGCCGTCCATGCTGCCGTGATAATCCTTGTAGGCTTTGTTGAAATAGTCCATCAACTGTTTGCGAGTTGGTTCGGGAAGAGCTCCAGGTCCCGTGTACTCTCCGGCGCGTGCATACTCGAAAAGACCTTCCGGAACCTTTTTGTCGTCGACCAGCATTTTGCCGTAAAGCGCCGGAATATTGCCCTGGTCCGGATTTGCTTCCAGACTTGCCTTGTATTCGTTCTCGGCGGTCGCGGTATCCTTTTTCGTTGTTGCGACCCAAGCCAGCGCGTTGTGTGCGATGCCGAGCGCCTGGATCTTGGCCTTGTCGAAATCGGCCTGGCTCACACTAGCCGGCTTTTTCGAAGGGTCAAAAGCCGTGGGGGCGTTGTCGATGGCTGCCTGAGCCGCCGTCTGCACTTGCGTCTGCAAGTCCGGCGAGGGGCTGGTGCCACCAACCGCCGGGCCCCAAAGAGCGATCAGAAAATTCGAGCGGAAATCCTTGGGGTCGGTCTTCAGCAATTCGTTACACTTGTCGATCAATTTCTGACGGACCGATGGATCGGTGTTGGCAAGTTGGGCTAAGGTTTCCCGGAAATAGATGTCCCGATCGTGAGCGAAGTCTGATTGTGGGTACTTATCCTGCCACTGATTAAGGAGATCCAGTCGAGCCTTCGGATCCTGGGTCTGAGTGATCTTCGAGTAGAGATCATACTCGCCGCGGTCCTTGTAATTTTTCTGGGGCCCAGCGCCTGCCTGGCCGGCTGGCTGCTGAGCGGGCGTGGCCTGTATGGGCTTCGCGGTTAGGCAGCCCGCGCTAGTTATTAGTGCGATTGCGCCACTGGCGATGATCGTTCTACTCAGTCTCAAAAAGAGTGACTCCACTGTTACCTCCCTCGAGAGGAAATTTCAATTTTTGCTAACTGGAAGCGAAAGCAGGAGTATAACGAACTGGTTCCGTATCCGCAACCATCTCTTACTCTAGATGCCAACGCTCGCTCGCTTGTTCCCGGCCGGCGTACCGAACCGGTAACGAGACGAACACTAGTTTGCATGCTATCATCCACGTTTCGATGCGCTCTGCGGATCTCGCGGTGATCGCCGCCTACCTGATCTTCATCACCTGGTTTGGAGCGCGGTTCAAGAAAAAACAATCCACTTTAAAAGATTACTTCCTGGGAGGGCGCGGCGCCCCCTGGTGGGCCATTGCCTTCTCCATAGTCTCGGCAGAGACCAGCACGCTTACGGTTATTGGCACGCCGGCTCTTTCTTTCGCCGGAAATTTTGGCTTCCTGCAGCTCATTCTGGGCTATCTGGTTGGCCGCGTCGTTGTTGCCTTCCTCTTTCTGCCTCAGTATTTCCGGGGCGAGATGTTTACCGCCTACGAGCTGATGCAACGCCGGTTCGGCCCGCGCGTCCGCCGGTTTACGGCCGGGACGTTTCTGATTCTGCGTGCCCTCGCCGAGGGTGTCCGTGTCTTCGCTATCTCGATCGTCATCTCCATCATATTGGGCACGGGAGAGATAGTGTCCATCGTGGTAATCGTCTGCCTGACCCTCTTCTATACCTTCGAGGGCGGCATGACGGCCGTTATCTGGACCGATGTTGTGCAGATGTTTCTCTACATATTTGGCGCTTTGCTCAGCTTCTTTGTCATGCTTCACCTGATATCTGGAGGCTGGTCGCACGTCCTGGCTGTCGCCAGGCCGGCGGGCAAATTTCAACTGTTCGATTTCCGTTTCTCGTTCTCCTCGGCTTTCTTCCACCGGAATTACAGCTTCTGGGCCGGACTCCTTGGCGGCTGTTTTCTCACCACGGCCAGCCACGGCACCGAACAACTGCTGGTGCAGCGCCTTCTTGCGGCCAGATCCGAGCGTGATAGCCGTCTGGCGTTGTTTTCTAGCTGGGCTGTAGTTTTCTTTCAATTTGCGCTGTTCCTGTTGATCGGTACCCTGCTGTTTGTGTACTACGGAGATACCGGCCTGGCTGCTCCCGCAGTGCCCGAACGTACCTATCCTCAGTTCATCTGGAATCATTTGCCAGCCGGCGTGGCAGGCTTGGTGATCGCCGCGATTCTGGCTGCTGCTATGTCAAACTTGAGCGCAGCTCTCAATGCGCTTGCCTCGACCACCGTCATGGATTTTCTCCGCCAGCTGCGCCCGCGGCACAGCGAAGGCTACTACCTGAAACTGGCTCGCTGGGCCACCGTAATCTGGGGCGTCATTCTATTCGCGGTCGGATTGATGGCCCGGCATTGGGGCAGGGTCCTCGAGGCTGGGCTTTCCATCGCATCGGTCCTCTATGGCGCGCTACTTGGAGTTTTCCTTTTAGGTGTCCTGACGCGGCGTCCGGGCGAGTGGCCGGCCATCATCGGCATGTGCGCTGGATTTGTTGCAACTCTGCTCCTTCGAAACAGCGTCGCCTACACCTGGTACGTGCTAATCGGCTCCGCTGTGACATTCGCCGCCGGCTATGCCACAAGCTTTGTTCCTATCTCCAGCTTCCGAATGTCCCAGGCGAAAGAACCGGTTTCTTGAACAACCTATCTACCAATACGGCCACTCAACCTTCGCTCGAACGCGCTCTCGGTATTTGGGGAGCGACCTCCATTGTGATTGGAACGGTCATCGGCAGCGGAGTCTTTCTTGTTCCGTCCTCTATGATCCGATCGGTCGGCTCGGTGCGCACGCTCTTCCTGGTCTGGATACTTGCAGGCTTACTCAGCCTTTTTGGCGCTCTCAGCTATGCCGAGTTGGCTGCAGCAATGCCCGAAGCCGGCGGCGAATATGTGTTTCTGAGCAACGCATATGGCCCGTTTTGGGGTTACCTGTACGGCTGGACGCAGTTCTGGGTCGCCAAAAGCGGTTCCATTGCAACGCTTGCTGCCGGTTTTTATACGTACCTGACTATCTTTGTCCCGGTGCTTGGAATACCGGTGCTCATCCTGCCCTGGCATATTGGCCCCGGCGGATCGCTGCTCGAAATACATTACGGTCAACTTGTTGCGATCGCGTTGATTCTGGTGTTGTGCGGCATCAATTATCTCGGCGTGCGAGCCGGCGGAGGCGTGCAAATCTTTGTCACTGTGCTGAAGCTTGTGCTGCTCGCCGCCGTTGTGGTGGTGGGCCTCTCCGCCAGCCAAGGTAGTTTGGCACATTTCACGCAACACGTGGCCGCGAAAGCCGGAGTGGCCGGCTTTTTTGCCGCCATGGTCAGCGCTTTGTGGGCTTACGATGGCTGGAATAACGTGAGCATGGTCTCATCTGAGATCCGGGAACCGCAGCGAAATCTTCCACGGGCGCTGATCTTGGGAACTGTGGCCGTGATCCTGACTTACGTTACGATTAACGTCGCCTATTTTTACGTGCTCAACGCATCGGAAGTGGCTGCCAGCCATCGCGTGGCGGCCGATATGATGAGCCACGCCGGCGGCCGTATCGCGGAGGCAGGTGTTACCGTTGCGGTGCTCATTTCCATATTTGCCGCTCTGAATGGCTCGATTCTTTCCGGTTCCCGCGTACCTTACGCGATGGCGCGCGACGGCTTGTTTTTCCGTACCGCCGCGGTAGTTAATCCTAAATTTCGCTCTCCGGGACACGCGATGATCCTCCTCTCTCTGTGGTCCTGCATCGTCGTTCTCAGCGGATGGTTCGACGATCTATATAATTTCGTCATTTTCGGATCTTGGATCCTGTACCTGATGACCGCTCTTTCTGTTATTGTTCTGCGCCACAAACAGCCAAAAATGGACCGCCCGTACCGGGTAATTGGCTATCCGCTTGTTCCAGTACTTTTCGTGATCGTGGCGCTCATACTCCTCGTCAGCACTCTTCAGACCCGTCCAAGAGAGTCGCTTATGGGCTTAGGAATGATGGCGTTGGGTATACCTTTCTATTTTTTCTGGAAAAGGCGACAACAGACGACCTTTCTCGGAAAACCCTAGCGGTTTTCGCGCTATAGGCAAATCCGACTTTTAGTACTAGGACTAATAACGGTCTAACTTAAGTTGCATCCGGTTGAATTTCGCCGAAACTCAATTTAGACTTCGTCTAAATCGTTTCGTCCATGATCAGGTAAACAGGCTTGAGACGGACGTTGCGCTGCGCAGTTCAAAGGAGCGAGTTATCTTGGACGTCGATAAAATGCTAGCCGAACTTAGGCTTGAGCGGGAACAGATTGAAGAAGCGATTCTAACGCTGGAGCGTTTGGGACGCGGACGAGGCAGACGGCGGGGACGGCCACCTTCATGGCTGAAGGATGCAACTGCCGCAGCCGCCTCAAGCGAATCCACTAGCTCTGAGGATGGTCCGCCGGCCTTCTCCGATCACAAGCGGCGAGGCCGCCCACCCAAGTCTAGAGACGGCAATCACCACACAGCCGAATAATCCCGCGCTTTAATACAGCAAATACTGTTTGCGCCGGGCATCGAACTGGGCCGCTTCTTCCTCCGCTTGGGAGGCAAGCGCTCCGGCGTCTGTGCCATTCTTTAGCTGATCGATTATTTTTGGATCGGCAATCAAGAATTTGCACTTCTCGAAATCTATTTTGCCTGGATACAAGCTATTCAGTGCGACCGCCACTTCGAAACCCAAGCGCGTACTATCGAAAGATTCACGATCCGTCACGACGAAGCGGACGCCCTCAATCTCTGTGCCGGCAAAATTGGATGTCTGCGGCCGAAAACGGGTAGCATACACCCGTACACCGGGAATCATTCGCGCATTCAGAACGTGCGCGAGCTCCACGCCATGAATCCAGTTGGCGCCGATTTGTTCGAATGGAGCGTCGGTCCCGCGTCCGACGGAGTAATTATTGTTTGCTTCGAGCATGGCGAGACCTGGATACAAAAGAGCCGCATTCAGGCTTCGGATATTTGGAGAGGGATCGATCCACGTCAGTCCGGTCGAATCGAACCAGTCTCCACGCTGCCAGTTGCTCATCTTGACTACATGTAACTCGGCGCCCCAGTGTTGTTCGGCATTGGCCATGTTCGCCAGCTCGCCGAATGTCAAGCCGTGCCGCAACGGGATATCGAGACATCCGACGAAAGATTCAAACTGCTTATCGAGTACCGGCCCTTCAATATGCGTACCGGTGATGGGATTGGGGCGATCGAGTACATAAAACGGCTTGTGGTCTCTGGCTGCGCCCTCCAGCGCGTAGAGCATGGTGCATGAATATGTGTAAAAGCGCGCGCCGACGTCTTGAATGTCGAATACGATGGCATCCGTCCCGGCCATCTGATCGGGGGTCAATCTGCGTTGATTCGGGCGATAGAGACTCACAACAGGCAATCCGGTTTTAGCGTCTTTGCTGTCGGTTATGTCGAGCGTATCCTGGCTGCCGGTGATGCCGTGCTCGGGAGAAAATAACTTCACGACTCGCACGCCGGCCGCCAGCATCTGGTCCACATTCCTGCTTCCTTGCATGTCAACGCCAGTCTGATTCGTGATTAAACCGATGCGTTTGCCTTTAAGCTCGGCAAAATCCTGCTGTTCGAGTACGTCCAGCCCCGTCAATGTCTGTCCATTTCGCGCAGTCACACGATGCACTCCCGCCATCGAAATCGTTTCCGTGTATCCAGTCAGGGACACGGTATTCGGAATCTCTGTTCCGTAGTGCGCCGCTACTGCCGTGGCGATGCGGCAGCGGAAAGAGCTTAAGGAATTGCCGTGTATTGGATGCACAACGTTCGTCAAAACGATCACAAACGAGTTGGTAACCGGGTCCATCCAGATGGATGTTCCGGTATACCCTGTGTGACCAAACGAGCCGATTGGATACAACTCGCCGCGGTTGCTCGAAAACGTGGAATCCATGTCCCAGCCGAGAGCGCGCAATATGGGTTGATCGGCCGGTGTTGCTGGCTCGGTAAATTTCTTAATCGTGGCCGGGCTAAAGATGCGAATGCCTTGATATTCGCCTCTTCCCAGGATCATGAAGGCATATTTCGCAAGATCGTCGGCTGTTGTGAAGACGCCCGCATCGCCTGCTACACCGCCCATGTAGCGAGCCGTTGGGTCATCCACCACACCCCGCATTGGCTGTCCTGCATCCGGATCGATCTCGGTAGGCGCGATCCGGGATTGCAGCGCAGGCGCGGGTTGGAAGCCAGTTTCGTTCATTCCCAGCGGGATGTAGATATGTTCGCGCGCGAACTGCGAGATGAGTTCGCCGGATAGCCGATGAACGATTTCAGCCAGCAGATTAAAGTTGATGTCGCTGTAAATGAATCGCGCTCCCGGCGGCGCTACCGGCGCGATGGTCAGCGCCTTGTGGATTCCGACTTCGTAACCGCTCCAGCGCGGAATTAGCGGCAAATCCGGCGGCAATCCCGAAAAGTGCGTCATCAGAAGCCTGACCGTAATATCGCTCTTGCCGCCCTGGAATTCCGGCAAATATTTCGTCACCGGATCATCCATCCGAATTTTCCCGGCCTCAAAAAGCTTCATGATCGACGGTGTCGTGGCAATCACCTTTGTGAGTGAAGCAGCATCAAAAATCGTGTCGAGCGTCATCGGCTCGCGATCGGGCACCAAGGATCGCGAGCCATAAGCTCTCCTGTAGACCACCCTGCCGTTGTGTCCGATCAATACCACCGCGCCGGGTATCAGGTTGGTCTGGATCGCATCGTTGACAATCGCGTCGACTTCGGGAAATTGTTCTTGTGCGCTGGTTATCTGCGCTACCTGTCCGACGCTCAGTGAACTGGCAAGCAGCAGCCCAATCCATAAGAATTTCATGTTGAAAGAACTAGGCTAGCGTGCCGCCTCGTGAGGCCTTTCATCTCACTCGCGGTCTTTCTCCGCCGGTTTCACTCTGATGAAAAGCTGATCCCATTTGTGATGTTTGCCGGAAGGAACGGAGCGCCCGCCGCGGAAGGTTCGATTCAGTATGTGAGGGTCAGAAATACCATCCACGTCTAACCATCGCCAATTCGGGAGCTTCCCGCTGCTGGAGCCACCAACCTGATAAGCAAGGAGCCTGGTAACGCCGCTCTGGACTCCGTAGTCGTGAGGTTCGAGAATTCGATCCCTGTCGTCGTAGCGAACCTGAATCAGACGCCTTTGCTCTATGGCTGCGCGGAGCACCTTATCCAACTGCGGATCGATCTGTGCCACGTTCTCAGCTCGAGACTGCTTCGGGTTCGGGAGCTCGTTGACTGCTCTCCCACTTCTCCTCGTGATATTCCTGCTCGGTATTCAAGGCCCAGAGATTATCGCGGCTGCGAACACCGCCAATGATGTTATCCACTGCCGTCATTGCCGTGAGCATCGAGTGGTCCTGGTTATTGTATTTGTGCATGCCATTGCGACCGATCAGGAACAGATTTTCGAAAGTGTTCGCCCAGGAGATCACCTCCGGAAAGCGATCATAAGACCCGAAATAGGCAGGATACGTCTTGAGCATCCGGATCACAGTCGCATCGACCACATTCTGTGGATCGACGATGTTCATCGCCGCAAGCTCTGATTTGGCCAAGTCAATGATCTGCTCATCGCTTCGCATCCAAAGCGAGTCGCCTTCATTACAGAAGTATTCGAGGCCGATCCAGATGTGCAATGGATCGGCAACCATGGAGGGACTCCAATTGTTGAAGATCTGCAGACGCCCGACCAGAACGTCGGGCTCCTGGATGTAAATCCAGTTATCTCTTACGAGCTCGCCTGACGCCTCCCGCAGTTTGATGCCGTCGCAGAGAACACCTACGGTTATGAAATCGCGGTATATCAAGCCATTTGCGATTTCGCGAACAATCGCCGGAGCTGGAGGATTCATCTGCGCGACGAATTCTTTCACTGGCATCGTAGAGAAGAAGTAGTCGGCTTCGAATCGCTGTAGTTCACCGGTCTCGCTGTTTCTGGCAAGAATTGACGTTACGATATCGCCCTGGTGCTCGATTCCATCGACCGACCAGTGGGTGAGAATTCTCCCGCCGAGATGCTGAATACGCTGCCCCACTTCTTCCCACATTTGTCCTGGACCGAATTTCGGATAAAGAAACTGTTCGATCAGCGAAGTCTCGATATCTTTTTGTGCGATGTCCTCGGTGCGCTTCGGTTTGAGCCTTTTAAGAACGTGCAGGATGGTTTTGTAGATCGAGAGTCCCTTGATGCGCTGTGCTCCCCATTCCGCGCTAATATTGCGGCAATCCATTCCCCAGACTTTCTCTGTGTACGATTTGAAGAACGTGAGATAGAGTTCCCGGCCGAACCTGTTAATGAAGAATTGTTCGAGATTCGTCTCGTTGCGTATCGGAAAAACGACTGAGCGTAGGTAGCTCAGGCCGATTCTAATGGTCTTCAGAACGCCAAGCTTGCGCAGGGTATCGGTGCTTAACGTGATCGGATATTCAAAGAAACGCCGCATGAAATAGATGCGCGATTTGCGATGACGAACCAGCATGACAAGATCGCTGGTTAAGGGATCAAGCGAGCCAACCGTTGCCGGAAGTGTAGTGCTCTCCCGCCGGTAAGTGATCTTTGTGTGATCGCCGGTAATTCTTTGCAGTGGGAGGATGTTAAGCCACCACTGCATAACGCGAGTCGATTTTGAAAAAAAGCGATGACCACCGATATCGATGCGATTTCCCTTGTAATTCACAGTGCGCGAAATTCCACCCAGATAGCCGCTTTTTTCAAGGACGATGGGAGTGATACCGGCCCGAGTAAGTAATTCAAAAGCAGCCGTTAGGCCAGCCGGGCCTGCACCGATAATGACGGCTCGCTTACCATTGCTGGCGAACAGGCTAATGAACTCCTTCCCCTGAGTGTAGCCTGCTCAACTAAGTGCGGCCCGTTCCGCGCGTGCCCCCAGCCGAAGTGCGCGAGAGCGCACCAATCCTATAGCGCCCCAAAGAGTAAACAGAACGTATTGGAGCGCTTGTGCAAGCAGAATATACGCAATAGCCGCAGTCTTGCTGAAGCCGAACGGGGTAAGAACGCTTACTGCAACGAATTGGTAAATGCCTACATAGCCGGGCGTGGCGGGCAGAGCGCTACCCAGGCCCAGGCCCGTGATAAGGAGCAGGGCAATGGAAAGAGTTCCAGGCAAGGCGAGCGCGTGCATGGCTATTAGCACGCCCACCGCATCGCACGTCCAGATCACGGCAGTAAGCACAACGAAAATAAATAGCCGATTCCTATCGTGAAAGCTTCTCATTCCAATAAGGAATTGCTCGATAACTTCCGATAGTTTTGCCTTGATGCTTTGCGGAACAGGCATAAGGGCTCAGGCAGCGCTGGCACATAGGCTCCACTCTGGGTAATACAGCGATGACCGCCGCACCACAGAGGCCTACGACCGCGAATGGGGTCGCGGCATGCGCGAACCACCCGGGCTTCACCGGCAACGAGAGGAGGATGATCGAACTGATGAAAACGAGACTGAGGGCGTCGCACATCCGCTCGGAGAGCGCGGTGGTGAGCACGAATGTCTTGCTCAGGCCGGATGCGCTGCTGATCATAAGGCTCCGAATGAGTTCTCCTGCGCGGGCAGGAAGAAAATTATTGCCAAAATACCCCGCACAAGTAGCCCAGAAAGCAGTAGAAACGCTGACTGGAGCGGCAGCACGAAGCAAAACCCGCCAGCGTAGTCCGCGCAGGAACAGCGAAACGCTGGAGATCGCCATACTGAGCGCTAGAAGGGCTATGTTCGCATGCGCAAGAATCTGCCAAACGCCCCGCCATTGGATTCCGCGCAATGAAAAATAAAGCAATACACCCGCAACAAGCAAGGCGGGCGCCCATTTAAGGACGCGGATGGGAGATCCTGACGAATCAGTTTTGGAAATCATGCACGGCGTTCATCGGATGCGGTTCCACATCTTCTTGAAGGGGTTCACCAGGCGGGTACTGGAAATTGAGCCGTTCCTTTTCGATCACGAGCGGGCGCTTGAATACTTGCGTGTGGATCGCCCCAACATATTCGCCGAGAATGCCCATAGAAACAAGCTGGACGGAACCGAGGAAGAATAGACCGATCACCAGAGGCGCCGTGCCGACCGAGAAGTTGTTCCAAAATGCAAGTTTGTATATGAGATAACCAAACGCAGTAACCACGCAGAACGCGGCACAGGCGAATCCGAGAAAGGTAGCCAATCGCAACGGTACTTTTGAAAGATTCGTGATGCCGAGCATCGCGTAATCGTATAGGGTATAGAGGTTGTTCTTCGTGATGCCGCGGACTCGCCTCGGCTGGTCATAGAACAATTCGTAATGAGGTAATCCGATTTCTGCGATCATTCCGCGAAAGTAGGGATTCGCTTCATCGAAGGAGCGGATGACTTCCACGACTTTTCGGTCATACAAACCGAACCCTGTAAAGTTCTCGAAAGTTTCTATAGCGGACAGGCGCTGGACCAGCTGATAATATTTAGTCCGGACCCAGAACATAAGGGCATTCTCGCCGCTGGTCTTCTTGATGCATAAAACCATCGAGTAACCCTGCTCCCATTTTGTGATCATCTCCGGAATCAGCTCGGGTGGGTCCTGGAGATCGGCCACCAATCCGATTACCGCGTCTCCTCGCGCCTGTAGAAATGCGTGAAACGGCGATCGGACATGCCCGAAGTTGCGGGCGTTCACGATGAGCCGGACGTTTCGGTCGCGGCTGGCGATTCTCTTAATGATCGCCACTGTGTTATCCCTTGATGCGTTGTCTATAAAGATGTGTTCGTAGCGATAGCGGCCGATTCCTGCCATCACGGTGCGTACGCGCTTATAAACCAGCTCAGCATTCTCTTCCTCGTTGTAACAGGGGGTAACAATGCTGATGACTTTTGGAAGCGCGAGAGAGGCATCCGCCGTTCCCGAGTACTGGTGAAGTTCGCGCTCGTCACTCATGCTTTAGATCTGAACCTCCGAGAGCAGGACCGGGTGATCGCTTACGGCTTGGCCGGCTGGGTCTCCGCGCGTGCAGCGAGCACAGCATCGACCAGCTCGCGAACGGCTCCGTTCCCACCATTGCTTCTAGCGATGAAGGCGGCAACCTTCCTGACCGCCGGTTGAGCGTTCGCAGGAGCCGCTGCCAAACCTGCTAATTCCATCGCTGCTACATCGTTGACATCATCACCCATGAAGCAGATTTGGGATAACGGCAGGGATACAGCAGCGGCGAAGCGTTTAAGGGCGCTCGCCTTGTCTTTACAATTCTTTTCGACGTGAACGATTCCCAGTTTGCCGGCGAAGCGTTCAACCAGAGGGCTATCTTCGCCTGAAATCAACGCGATCACGAGTCCTGCCTTACGGGCCAACGAAACTCCCATGATATCGGCGAAAGAGAATCTTTTCCATTCCTGGCCTTCAGGACCCCACCAGACTCCACCGTCGGTGAGCACGCCATCCACATCGAGGGCGATAGCTCTCAAGGAACCCCGCTGCACCACGGACTCGCGATCCGCGCCCAAGTCCGCCGAATTGCCTCCATCTTGAATCTTCCGCTCGCTGGAAAGCGCGGCCTCATCGTTCGTTTGGTGGCCGCGGCATCGCCGCCTGTGCGGCGCTCAAGCCGTTCATCGAGAAACGGCGGTCGTGTCCACCCGGCGCAATTTCTGAATAACGGGCCGCTCCCGCTCGTACACGCGTTTCACGCCATCGCCAAGCGACTGCTCGATGAGCCGGATGTCCCGTACCAGCCTGGTAATTCCGTTGGGTTCGAGAGAGGCCGCATGATCGCTACCCCACATTGCGCGATCCATCGTGATGTGCCGTTCGACGCAACAGGCGCCGAGAACCACTGCCGCGACGCTCGTCGGAATACCCGTTTCGTGGCCCGAATATCCGATCGGGACGCAGTATCGTTCGCGGAGCGTGGAAATGGCCCGCAGATTCAGTTCCGGATAGGCAGCGGGATACGTGCTAGTTGCGTGCATGATCACCAAATTATCCCGGCCCAGTATCTCGATTGCATGATCGATCTGCTCAATCGTACTCATGCCTGTCGAGACAATCAACGGCTTGCCGGTCGCACGCGTACAGCGAAGCAAGTTGTCATCGGTCAGCGATGCTGACGCGATCTTAAAGCAGGGGACGTCGAAACGATCGATGATGTCGACCGAGCGTTCATCCCAGCAGGAGGCAAACCACCGAATCTTAACCGCCTTGCAGTAATAGTCGATTTCTTCGTATTCTTCGGCGCCGAATTCCAGCCCTCGTTTGAGGTCCCCGTTTGTTGTGCCGAAAGGGCTCTCCCGCGGCTTGGCTAACTCCTCCCGGCTGTAGACAACATCGATGGTGCGCTTCTGGAACTTAACTGCATCACAGCCGGCGCCGGCAGCCACGCTGATCAGCCGCTTGGCAAGATCGAGATCACCGTTATGATTGATTCCGATTTCGGCGATCACATAGCACGGCTGATCATCGCCAAGCATCCTGCCGCCGATCGAAACTGGCTCAATTCTTAACGGCATCAAGGCTTCTCTGACCTTGCGATTATGGCATACTTCCGGGCCATAAACGTCTCGTTGAGCTAGAGTTGTGATATGGCCACTGAGACTCTTGCGGCATCAACTCCGCTCGAATTCTCGCTCGGATATAAGGCGAAACTTTCCAGCGCACTTGATACGATCGACCTCCAGGCCGTGAGTCAGGCAATTCAAATCTTGCAGGAAGCGCGCGCGAACGATCGTCACGTTTTTGTTTGTGGAAACGGAGGCAGCGCTTCTACAGCCTCCCATTTCGTGACGGATATGGTGAAGGGCGCCAGCTTTCAACGTGAATCGCGTTTCCGGATCATGGCCCTCACTGATTCGATGCCCACGGTCACGGCTTATTCGAACGATGTTGGTTACGAGTGTGTCTTTGCCGAGCAACTGAAGAATTTTGCCGGTCCGGGGGATGTCCTGATCGGGATCAGCGGCTCTGGAAATTCTCCTAACATTCTCTCTGCGATGGAGTACGCAAACCAAGCGGGTTGCAAGACGATAGCGCTGACGGGAAGAGATGGCGGAAAACTGGGCCCGATAGCCAATCTCCAGATCAGAGTGAGCGAATCTCATATGGGCCGCATAGAAGACGGTCACTTGATTGTCTGCCACATGATCTGCTACTACTTCATGGAGAACTGAAACGAATAACCTTATCCAAGCGATCCCCCAGCATTGCACTTGCGCTCGCCATACTGGTTTACCTAGTTCTAACGGCTCTCGCGTCGTCTCGCCTCTTTTGGCATGACGAGCTTTACACCCTCTATATCGCGACCGCTCCCTCCTGGGGACGGTTCTGGCAAGAAGTCCAATTAGACCTTAATCCGCCTCTACACTACCTGGCTGTTCGCGCTTCGACGGCTCTGCTGGGACAGAGCGGTTACGCGGTGCGCCTCCCGTCCATTCTGGGTTTCCTGGTAGGCAGCCTTTGCCTGTACCGCTTTGTTGCTTTACGGCTGAATACCTGGTATGGACTGCTCGCGATGTTGGTTTTTTGGGCGAACCCGTTCTTCTATTACGCCACTGAGGCGCGACCCTACGCACTAGTGATCGGATTCCTCGGCCTGACTTTGCTGTGCTGGCAACGAGCTGTGCGAGCGGAACGAAGCTTCATTTTCGTTCTACTTCTCGCGCTTTCAGTTACGGGCATGATGTTGAGCCATATGATGGCTCTGCTGTACATCGCTCCATTTTGTCTGGCCGAAGTGGTTCGTTGCTATAGGCTCCGTAGGTTTGATGCCGGAATTTGGGCTGCTCTAATAGCGCCATGCGCGATTCCATTTATCTATATGCGTTTGGTTGCGCGTTTCGATACGAGCAGTTTCCCTCCTGTGTTCCAGGCTTCGCTACGCAAGATTGTCGAGGCCTATTACGGGAGTCTGAAAGTCGAAGCCTTGCCATTACTTCTAGCGGTATTACTTGCCTGGCTTGCAACTTCGCGGAACTTACGAGATGAACCAGGGGCCCCGCGGGTCGGCGCTGTTGAGATCGCCTTGACGGCCGGATTTCTTGCCCTTCCAGCGATGGTAAACCTGGCTCTGATGCGGACACATGGGGCTTACTTTGATCGCTACGCCTTACCTGTGGCATTCGGTTACGGGATGGCGATTGCTTTCTTTCTGGTGAGCCGTACGGATCGCAGAGACCTACCGCCTCTGGTTGCCAGCGGCGTGTTGTTTCTCTTCGTGATCGCGTTCAATCTAGGCCCCGGATTAAAGCAGTCGGTCTGGGCGCAGAGGGGCGCCGCCGCCGGGTTCTCCGGGAAAATGCTTGATCAGATCAGACCGGAGCTGCCATTAGTCGCGGCCAGCGGGTTGACATTTCTCGAGATGGATCACTACGAGGATGCAGCAACCGTACGGCGGCTTTACTATTTAACAGATCAAGAACTCGCGATTCATTATGCGGGCGCCACGATTTTCGAGGGCTTAGCGACCGTTAAGAGTTATTTTCCAATTCGTGGGCGAGTGGTTCCCTATCAGGATTTTGTTGCCGCCCATCCAGTTTTTCTGGTTCTCGGGACGCCGGAGTACCCGGAAGACTGGCTGCTGCGAGCGCTCGTCGCGATACATGCGAATGTTCGATACCTTGGCTACTTTCCGGTGCCTTACAAGGACACGCAACTTTATCAGGTGAGCGTTGCGGATAACTAGCGCGATAGGATATTGAGGCGGATCTCGCACATCCTCATGGCTCATTCCAAAAAGAACGAACTCTCAGGCAAGCTCGCATTGATTACAGGCGCCAGTAAAGGTCTGGGTAAAGCCATGGCGGTTGCTCTCGGGGAGTCCGGTGCAACGATCGCTTTGATCTCGCGAGATCGCGAGAGACTCGACGGAGTTCGCCACGAACTCGAACACCTGGGCGGCAAAGCTCATGTCTTCGTGGCGGACGTACGCGACGAGGCGAGCATCACGAGACTTGAGGCAGAAGTCAAAGAGCAGCTCGGGAAAGTTCAGATCTTGATCAATAACGCAGGAATCAATATCCGGAAGAACCTAATCGATTTCAGCTTGGAGGAATGGCGCAGCGTTGTGGACACGAATCTCACGAGCGCTTTCTTAATGTGCCGCGCATTCGTTCCACACATGCGAGGAAGCGGTTACGGGCGGATACTCAATCTGGCGTCCATTATGAGCCATGTCTCCCTTCCACAGCGCAGCGCATATTCAGCAAGTAAAGCGGCCCTGCTTGGATTGACGCGCGCGCTTGCTCTCGAACTTGCGACTGAAGGAATTACGGTGAATGCGATCAGCCCAGGGCCGTTCGGTACCGAGATGAACGCCTCGCTGATGCAGAATCCGGAGACGAACGCACAATTTCTGGCGAACATCCCGGCGGGCAAGTGGGGCAAACCAGAAGATATCGGCAGCCTCGCTTGTTACCTGTGCTCGGAGGCTGCGGAATTCATCACCGGCACCGATATTGTTATTGATGGCGGCTGGTGCGCGCGCTGAGCGTCGTCTCAATGGAGAGCGAAGTCTATCGTAAGGTAAGCTGGCACATCATTCCGTTTCTCTTTCTGTGCTATGTCTTTGCTTACGTCGACCGTGTCAACGTGGGATTCGCGAAGCTGCAGATGCAGCAGGATCTTGGCATCAGCGATGCCGTATACGGAACTGCTGCAGGCATATTTTTCATTGGCTACTTCTTTTTCGAAATTCCCTGCAACATCGCACTGCAGAAGATCGGCGCCCGGTACTGGCTTGGTCCGATCATCATTGTCTGGGGCCTGGTATCGGCGTCAACGATGTTCGTGAAAAGCGAATTCGGTTTTTACGCGGTGCGATTTCTGCTGGGAGTGGTTGAATCGGGTTTCTTTCCGGGAGTGATTCTCTATTTGACCTTCTGGTATACGAAACGCTACCGGGCGAAGATGGTGGCGCTGTTCATGACAGCCATTCCCTTATCCGGCGTTATCGGCGGGCCGATCTCTGGCGGCCTTCTGAATAAAATGTCGGCGGTGGCAGGACTGCGAGGCTGGCAGTGGTTGTTCCTGCTCGAGGGAATTCCTTCACTGCTGGCGGGTTTTGCGACGCTCTATTTCCTGCCGGACGGACCCCTGAAAGCGAAGTGGCTCTCGCCAGCCGAGCGGAATTTTATCGCGGCGCAGTTGGAGGAAGAAGAACGAGAGAAGCGGGCTAGTTCCCATTCGCGCCACTCGCTCGGCGGCGCATTTCGGAGCGGCAAGGTATGGGCGCTCTGTTTTATCTACTTCGGCTTCGTAATGGGCAATTATGGGCTGAGTTTCTTTCTTCCGCAGGTCTTGAAAGACACGATCACCAAAGATCCGTTCAAAATAGGGCTGCTGACGATGATTCCGTGGGCCGCGGCGGCGATTGCAATGGTAGCGGTTGGACATCATTCCGACAAAACCGGCGAGCGATGCTGGCACGTGGCCATAGCCGGGTTCATTGGGGCGGTGGCGTTCTCGATCTCTGCAATTCCGGGGGTTTCGGGCGTAGCTGGATTAGCGGCGTTGACGGTTGCGACAGCAGGAATTGCGGCGGCGTACACGACGTTCTGGGCGTTGCCGAGCTTGTTCGTGACAGGGACGGCGGCGTCGGCGGGGATAGCCTGGATCAACTCGGTGGGCAACCTCGGAGGATATTTCAGCCCGTGGCTGGTGGGGGAAATTCGAGACGCAACGCACAGCATGACGCTGGCGCTGCTGATGCTTTCGTCGGCTTGCGTCGGATCGGTAATTCTGACGATCGTCTTCTTCCGGCGACAGCGGGAGGCAGGGGTTTTTACCGCCTATAGCAGGGGTCGAGGGGTAAATTGACGGCACGCACGAACATACTGTCAATATTGGCGATAGGGGCTTCACTCTCGGGCCAGACGATCCGCTTCCAAAACGGTAAAAACGTCTGGCTGATCACTACCAAAACGAGCTCTTACGCGATGGGCAGTGACGCCGAGCGGGGAGCTGGAACACCTCTATTGGGGTCCGCCGCTGTGGCGGGAGCAGGATATTGCGGCGGCCGCGAGCAAGAAGGATATCTCGTCGTTCGATCCGCACCAGGAGATCGACAACGAGGAATACGCGGGGTGGGGCGGCCCGCGATATATGGAACCGGCGCTGAAGATCACCCGCGCTGACGGCGATCGGGATTTGGTGCTGCACTATGAGAGCCAGAAAATCGAAGGTGATGAACTCACGATTCAGCTCAAGGACATCCGCGACGATATTGAGGTCGCCCTGCACTATCACGCGTTTTCGGACACCGGAATTATCAGCCGTTTCACGAAGATACGGAATGGAACCCAGCAGGCGTTGACGATCGAGAGCGCGCAATCGGCAACCTGGTACATGCCTCCGGGCGAGGGATACCGGCTTTCGTATCTGAGCGGGCGATGGGCGGCGGAGACTCAGCTGAACCGGGAGCCGCTCCACGAAGGCATGAAGGTGCTGGAGAGCCGTCTCGGGCACACAGGCCACAATTTGAACCCCTGGTTCGCGATTGATGCAGGAGATGCAAACGAAACCTCGGGGCGGGTGTGGTTCGGAGCCCTGGCGTGGAGCGGCAACTGGCGAATTACAGTCGAGCAGACGCCGTACCAGCAGGTACGCGTGACAGGAGGATTCAACACTTTCGATTTCGCATACAAGCTGAAACCGGGCGAATCGCTCGAAACGCCGGCGTTTTACGGAGGCTTTTCCGAGCACGGATTTGGGGAGGCATCGCGGCTGCTGCACGATCTGGAACGCGCGGAGATAGAACCGCACGGAGAGAAGGCGCGCCCTCGACCGGTGCTCTACAACTCCTGGGAAGCGACGGAATTCGATGTGAACGAGGCGGGGCAGAAGACTCTTGCTGAGAAGGCGGCGAAGCTGGGAGTCGAGCTTTTTGTGATCGATGACGGCTGGTTCGGAAAACGGAACAACGATCATGCGGGACTCGGAGATTGGGTGGTGAACCCGCAAAAATTTCCGAACGGGCTGAAACCGCTGATTTCGTACGTGAACAGCTTGGGAATGGACTTCGGATTGTGGGTAGAGCCGGAGATGGTGAACCCGGATAGCGATTTGTATCGCGCTCATCCGGATTGGGTGATGAATTTCCCGGGGCGGCCACGGAGCGAACTGCGAAATCAGCTTGTACTCAATGTGGCGCGGGATGACGTGAAGGAATACATCTTCAATGCGCTCGACAAGCTGGCGACCGAGTACAACATCCGCTATTTCAAATGGGACATGAACCGCACTTTCTCAGAACCAGGCTGGCCGGAAGTTGCCCCCGATGAACAGAAAGAGCTATGGGTCAAATATGTCTGGAACTATTACGACATCATGGCGCGATTGCGGGCGAAGCACCCGAATCTCGAGATCGAGTCGTGTTCGGGCGGCGGCGGACGGATCGACCTGGGCGTGATGCGGTACACCGACGTTTTCTGGACTTCCGACAATACCGAGGCATTCGATCGTCTGCGAATACAGGAAGGATTTTCGCAGGCATACACGGTGAAGTACATGTCGGCCTGGGTAACGGATGTGCCGAATACGAATCATCGGACGACATCGCTCGAATACCGGTTTCTGGTGGCGATGCAAGGCGCGCTCGGAATTGGAGCAAATTTGAATAAGTGGTCGGACGAGGATGCAGCGCTCGCGAAGAAAATGCTGGTCCTGGATAAGAACATCCGGCAAACCGTGCAGTTCGGAGATCTCTACCGGCTGCTTTCACCGCGCACGAGCGATACGACAGCGAACGAGTACGTGTCAAAGGATGGGAAACAGGCGGTGCTGTTTGCATTCCGGCACTCGCAGGAATACGATACGCCGGCGCCTGTGATCTATTTGCGCGGATTGGATGCGAAGGCAACCTATCGACTCGAATCAGCAGACGGGAAATTGCTGGAGAGCGAACGAGAAGTGAGCGGCGCCTATCTGATGGGCGGAGGTGTACGCGTTCGTCTGGGCGGGGACTTCGATGCAACGGCGGTGGTGGTAACCCGCGTCGAGTAGTTTGGTGGGGCGATTCGTTTTTCTACTCGTGGCTGCACTAACTGCAGTTTCAGGACAATCCCTTACGTCCGCCGACTTGGGCCGAATCCTTAATGAGGGCGAAGTTGCACTCCGAAATAACGATTTAGCGGATGCGGAGAAGGCGTTCCGGCTGGCATTGACATACAGCCCGCAGATTGCCGCGGCGCACGCAAATCTCGGGGTGGTTTATATGCGCCGCCGAGAGTGGAATCTGGCGCTCGAAGAGCTGGAAGAGGCGGAGAAGCTTGCGCCGAATGTAACCGGCATCCGGCTGAATATTGGGCTTGCACATTACCGGGCAAATGAGTTTGAGGCGAGTATCGGTCCGTTTGAATCGGTGCTGCGAGAGCAGCCAGATTCGGTGCAGGCGAGATATCTGCTGGGCATGGCCTATTTCCTCACAGAGCAATATCAGAAGGCGATTAAGACACTCGAACCGCTCTGGGGACAGGAGAACGACAATCTACAGTTTCTGTATGTGATTGGCATTGCCGCAGGGAAGAGCGGGGAATTGGCGACGCAGAAGAAGGCGCTTGCTCGACTGCTCGAGGCGGGGAAAAACTCGCCGGAGCTGCACTTTCTGTTGGGAAAAGGGCTACTAGCCGACCAACGAGACAGCGAAGCGCTCACTGAGTTTGAGACCGCGGCGCGGCAAAACCCGAAGTTGCCGTTTCTGCATTACTACATGGGCGTGGTTTATCGAAAGCAACAGAATTTAGCCAAAGCGAGAGAAGCCTTCCTGGCAGATGTAGCAATCGAGCCAGATGTTGCGTTCAATTACAACGAGCTCGGGCTCGTGAGCTGGTCTCTGGGACAGACGAGAGAGAGTGAAGAGTATTTCCGCGAAGCATTAGCGCGCGATCCGCGGATGTCAGTAGCACATTACGGACTCGCAAAGGCTTACAAACAGCAAGGGAAATACAGAGACGCATTGTCTGAGATCGAGAAAGCAGCCAGCCTGGATCATAACAGTGCCAGCGTACATTTTCTCGAAGGGCAGATCCTCGCTAAATTGAACCAGCCGGAAGCTGCCCGAAAAGAATTGCAGCTTGCGACGACGATTCAGAAGTCGTTTCGCGATGAGCTAATACGGAAGGTGAGCGGGGAAGCGGTAACCGATCCAGAGGGCGGTCAAGAGCCGAGGTAAGTGAGAGATTGGCTCTCCCCAGAAAAGAATTTGAGGGAAACCGGTTGGTGCCCCGCCGGAAAGCAAGCTTCGCCAATCTCCGCTTACCCTCCCGCATGCTATTCTTTATGTGGACGAGACGCAGGATTGGTGCGTCTGTTCACTTCTAACCTCGTTCCTCCTGTTGGAGGGAGACTCCAGATCAGTTAGAGAGACTTACCATGGCGAAAGAGAAATTTGACCGCAGCAAACCGCACGTGAACATAGGGACGATCGGGCACATCGATCACGGGAAGACGACGTTAACGGCGGCGATCACGAAGACTTTGGCGAAGCACAATCCGAAGGTAAAGTTCCGGAGTTTCGATTCGATCGACAATGCGCCGGAGGAGAAAGCGCGCGGGATCACGATTGCGGTGGCGCACGTGGAGTACGAGACGGCGAACCGGCACTATGCGCACGTGGATTGTCCGGGGCACGCCGATTACATCAAGAACATGATCACCGGAGCAGCGCAGATGGATGGAGCGATTCTGGTGGTGGCGGCGACGGACGGGCCGATGCCGCAGACGCGCGAGCACATTCTGCTGGCGCGGCAGGTAGGGGTGCCGTACATTGTGGTGGCCTTGAACAAGGTGGACATGGTGGACGATCCGGAGCTGCTGGAGCTGGTAGAGCTGGAAGTGCGCGAGCTGCTGTCGAGCTATCAGTTTCCTGGCAATGACTTGCCGGTGGTGAAGGTGAGCGCGCTGGGGGCGTTGAACGGGGAAGCGAAGTGGGAAGCCACAGTCGACGAGCTGATGGCGAAGGTGGACGAGTACATACCGATTCCGGAGCGGGCGGTGGACAAGCCGTTCATCATGCCGATAGAGGACATCTTCTCGATCCAGGGGCGCGGGACGGTGGTGACGGGGCGCATCGAGCGGGGGATCTGCAAAGTCGGCGAGGAAATGGAGATTGTGGGCTTCACGGACACACGCAAGACGGTGGTGACGGGCGTGGAGATGTTCAAGAAGCTGTTGGACGAGGGACGTGCGGGAGACAACGTAGGTTTGCTGCTGCGCGGCATCGAGAAGAACGATGTAGAGCGCGGGCAGGTGATCGCGAAGCCGGGGTCGATCAAGCCGTTCAAGCGGTTTAAGGGCGAGGTGTATGTGTTGTCGAAGGAAGAAGGCGGGCGGCACACGCCGTTTTTCAACGGATACCGGCCGCAGTTTTACTTCCGGACGACGGACGTGACGGGAGTGGCGAAGCTGCCGGAAGGCATGGAGATGGTGATGCCGGGCGACAACGTATCGGTGGAAGTGGAGCTGATCACGCCGATAGCCATGGATAAGGGGCTGCGCTTTGCGATTCGCGAAGGCGGACGCACGGTTGGAGCCGGAACTGTCACGGAGATTTTGAGCTAACCGCTCCCTCACGGTCGCGGCTCAGAAAGAACGACGAGAAATATGCCACGCGAAATTATTCAGTTTCAGTGCAACGAGTGCAAGAATCGAAACTACAGCAAGACCAAGAATAAGAAAACGACGACAGAGCGTCTGGAAATGAAGAAGTTTTGTCCCTACTGCCGGAAGCATCAACCGCATCGCGAGACAAAATAAAGATAAGGTAGGCAGATCAGCAGGTTTTTATCAGATAGGGGCATAGGCTAACGGTAAACCAGCGGTCTCCAAAACCGCCTTTGGGGGTTCGAATCCCTCTGCCCCTGCCAGAGCACCGACTCCTCTCTAACGGACGAGAGCGCCGGACAAGCTGAGCTCTCCTGGATTTGATTTTATGGAATTGAGCAAGGCGGTCGGATGGCCGCAAAGAACCAAGTCGTATATCGAAGAAGTCAGGAACGAGATGAAACGCGTCTCGTGGCCGAACTGGAAGCAAGTTCGAGCAACCACTGGCGTGGTGATCGCTGCAGTTTTCCTATTTGCGGCTTATTTCTTCGTGGTTGATGCTATCGTCAACGCGGCTATCACGAAAATCATCAATTATTTCACGCATTCTTCGAGCTAAAGCGCAAGGAATGTAGTATCAGGCCGGACTGAGAAATGACAGACGAGAAAATTCACAAAGAAGAAGAGCAGATGGAAGATGACGCGTCGGCCGAAGCCTCGTACGTTCCGGGAAGCGACGACGGCGATGTTCTCGAAGAAGACCAGGGTGTTTCGGCCGAAGAAATTCACTCGGAAGCAGGCGAGAGCGACTCCGTGAGTGACGACGGCGTGCATGGCTTTGAAGAAGAGCAGAGCATGGCTGAAGAGGTGCAACGCCGCCGCAGGACCAACGGAACCACCTGCCGGTCCAGTCAAGAACTGGTATATCATCCACGCTTATTCGGGTTTTGAAAATAAGGTGGCGGAATCTCTTCGGACCCGCGCGCAAGCCTTCGGTTTCGCCGATCGGGTGGGACAGATTCTGATTCCCACGGAAGAAGTAATCGAGCTTCGTAACGGAAAAAAGGTGACCAGCAAGCGGCTTCTCTATCCGGGCTACGTTCTGGTAGAGATGGAGATGGATGACGAGCTGTGGCACGCGGTCAAGTCTACGCCCAGAGTGACAGGTTTCGTGGGTGGCGGAACGAAACCGGTGCCGCTCACTGCTGACGAAGTGAATTCGGTTCTGTATCGTCAGGCTTCGAGTGCGGACCGGCCGCGGCCGAAGATGACGTTCGAGAAGAATGAGACGGTGAAAATCGTCGACGGACCTTTCACCAATTTTTCGGGCAAGGTGGACGAAATCAACAGCGAGCGGAACACGCTGCGCGTGATGGTCACGATTTTCGGGCGTTCCACGCCGGTTGAGTTGGACTTCCTGCAAGTAGAAAAGATTTGAAGGACAGAAGGACATGGCAAAGAAAGTAACCGCAGAAGTGAAATTGCAGATTCCGGCCGGTAAGGCAACACCCGCCCCTCCAGTCGGCACGGCTTTGGGTCCGCAAGGCGTCAATATCATGGAGTTCTGCAAGGCATTCAACGCAAGGACCTCTGCGAAGGATCAGGAAGGACTGATCATTCCGGTCGTCATCACTATCTTTTCGGACCGATCTTTCACGTTCATAACGAAGACACCCCCGGTAGCAATTCTCGTGAAGCGCGCGGTGAACCTGGCGAAAGGATCGGCGGAGCCGAACAAGAACAAGGTAGGGAAGATCAGTTTGAATCAGGTCGAAGAGATTGCCAAGATCAAGATGCCCGACCTGAATTGTTTCACGCTGGAGGCTGCGGTGGAACAAGTAAAGGGCGCCTGCCGAAGTATGGGTGTCGAAGTCGGCTAGATTCGTCTACAGCTTTGTTCAACCAAAGAGGCTACCGCAAGGTGGCCTCTTTTCCATTTACGTGCAGTATCTTGTTTTAGATGCGGCTCAGAAGCGTCCCGTTCACCCTGCTGGCAGTCTTTTTCGTCCGGGGCGCCTTTGCGCAACACCCGGCCGAACTTGCTCCCACACCGCCCATGGGCTGGAACAGCTGGGATTCGTTCGGTCTAACGGTGACGGAGGCAGAGTTCAAGGCAAACGTCGATTGGCTCGATCACAACCTGAAGCGATACGGCTGGCAGTATCTGGTGGTGGATGAAGGTTGGTATCTGAAGAATCCGCAAGCCAAAGCCGGACAGTTCCAGTTTGCCATGAGCCAAGACGGCCGCTATGTGCCGGCGACAAACAGATTTCCTTCGGCGGCAAACGAAGCAGGATTCAAGCCCCTAGCGGACTACGTTCATAGACTGGGCTTAAGGTTTGGCATTCATATCATTCGTGGGATACCCAGGCAGGCCGTGGTGGAGGATCTGCCGATCGCAGGAACGTCATTTCACGCCGCAGACGCTGCCGACAAGTCGGACATCTGTCCGTGGAACGCGGACAACTACGGCGTGAAAGCAAATCCAGCCGGACAGGCGTATTACGATTCAGTGGCGAAGTTATACGCAGAATGGGGCATCGACCTCGTGAAGGTGGATTGTATAGCGGCACATCCTTACAAAGGCGACGAGATCCGAATGATCAGCCAGGCTCTACGAAAAACCGGGCGACCGATCGTGTTGAGTCTCTCGCCAGGTCCCGGCGCCTTTGGACAAAGCGAACGAGTTGTTGAAGGAAGCACAGATGTGGCGAATTTCAGACGATATCTGGGATCACTGGGCGCACGATCCACGAATGGCGTTTTCGCAGAGTATTTCGCAGCAGTTTCCGGTCGCGGCTTCCTGGGCGCACTATGCGGGTTCCGGACATTGGCCGGATGCAGATATGTTGCCGATCGGGTACCTGGGTCCTCGCCCGGGTGAGGGACAGGCGAGAGAGACGCGACTGACACATGATGAGCAGCGCACCCTGATGACGCTGTGGTGCATTGCCCGTTCGCCGCTCTTCATAGGTGGCAACCTCACGAAGATGGATGACTGGACGAAATCGCTGCTGGCTAATGAAGAGGTACTTGCGACCGACCAGCATTCGCAGAGTGGTCGTCAGGTATCAAATGATAACGGAAAGATCGTTTGGGCAGCTAAGGACCAAACCGACTGGCGGAACTTATGTCGCGCTTTTCAATGTCGCCGATACGGCCCAAACGGTCGAGTTTCCGTTGCAGAGTCTTGGGGCCGGCAAGACTTCCTTTCATGTGCGCGATTTGTGGGGAAAACGTGATTTGGGAGAGAGCGATAGGCTAAAGGCGGAACTCGCCCCGCACGCGTCGATGTTGTACCGGGTGAAGTAAGCCAGCGAGTGAATAGACTAGAACCATGAATCGCCGGGAATTTCTGCAATCCGCGAGCGCCGGGTTGGCGCTGAACAGCGCTGCGGCACGGGCTGTGCCGGAGGGGAAGCACAGGAGAGTCGGCCTGATTGGCTGCGGATGGTACGGAAAAATCGATCTATTCCGGCTGATTCAGGTAGCGCCGGTCGAGGTCGTTTCGTTGTGCGATGTCGACAAGCACATGCTGGCGGAGGCGGCGAGTATGGTCGCGTCGCGGCAAATGTCGAAGAAGACGCCGCGGACTTACGGCGACTACCGGCAAATGCTCGCTGCCAAGGATTTAGACCTGGTGCTGATTGCGCCGCCCGACCACTGGCACGCCCTGATCATGATCGAGGCTGTGAAATCCGGCCTGGATGTGTGGGTGCAGAAGCCGATCAGCAGAGATGTGCTCGAAGGCAGAGCTATGGTCGAAGCGGCACATCAGCATGGGCGGGTTGTGCAGGTGGGCTTGCAGCGGCGCAGCACGCCGCACATTATCGAAGCGAAGGACCGGTTCATCGATCAAGGCAAATTGGGAAAGATCGCGCTAGTGGAGATCTACTGCTATTACCACATGCGTGCCACGGAGAATCCGCCCGATACGGATCCACCGCCGTACCTCGATTACGAGATGTGGACCGGGCCGGCGCCACTTCGCCCATACAATGCGTTAGTGCATCCGCGAACCTGGCGAGCGTTCATGGAATACGGCAATGGCATTGTGGGCGACATGGCGGTGCATATGTTCGATATGACGCGCTGGATGCTGGGCCTCGGGATGGCCGACGCGCATTGCTTCGACCGGCGGCATCTTCGTCGATAAAGCGAGTAAGGCCGATATTTCGGATACCCAAACCGCTACCTGGGATTTCAATGATCTGCGAGTGGTCTGGCAGCATCGCTCCTGGGGAGAAGCTGCCGATCCGAAGTATCCATGGGGCGCGACATTCTATGGAGATAAAGGAACGCTGAAAGTGAGCGTCTACAGCTACGACTTCGTCCCACTGGGCGGGGGCCAGCCCGTTCATCGCGACGTCACCTACGAGCTGGAACAGTATCCCGAAGACAAGACGGAGAAGGACCTGGAAAAGCATGTCGCGCCGGCGGTCCGCTATCACATGAAGAATTTTCTTCAGGCGATCGATACACGCTCTAAACCCGTGTCGACTATCGAAGAGGGTTATATCTCGACTGCTTCATGCATCCTGGCGAACGACGCCATGCAACTGGGGCGCACTCTGAAATGGGACAGCGAGCGACAGCAAGTGGAAAACGACGAAGAAGCGAATCGTTTACTGGCACGACAGTATCGCGCGCCGTGGATTCATCCGAACTTGACGAATGTCTGAAGCTTCATGCCTGCCAGTTATTTTCTAAGACTCTGGAGCACCACGCTACAGGATCTGCGATACGGGTTAAGGCAACTAAACCGCAGTCCCGGCTTCACGGTTGTGGCCGTCCTGGTGCTTGCACTCGGCATTGGCGCAAACACCGCAATCTTCAGCTTCCTTGACGCAGCGATGCTGAGATCGCTTCCCGTGGCGAATCCAGAGCGATTGCTGGTGCCGAAATGGACCGCCAGGGACACGCCGCATCCTTTCAATGTCAGCGAGTACGAACCGTGTTTTGCGGGCAGAGAACAAGAGGCCGAAAGTTCGTGCTCCTTTACGTATCCACTATTCAAGCTCATGCAGGCGAGAACCGATCTCTTCGAGAGCGCGACCGCACTTGCGGGACCAACGCCAATCAACAGCAAAGCTTCTGGACCCGCGGCCCGGATATGGGCGGAAGTTGTCGACGGAAGCTTCTTTCAGACGCTTGGGGTGCACATGGCTGTTGGACGTCCTTTGCTGCCGCAAGATGATGCGAGCAGTGCCGAGCCTGCGGTCGTTCTAAGCTACGGCTATTGGCAGAGCGCTTTCGGGGGCAGTCCGGCCGCAGTGGGCAAGACGATCCGGCTAAAAGGTGTTCCGGTCGCCGTGGTGGGTGTTGCGGAATCGCGCTTCAACCAATTGTCGCCGGGAAGAAGCGTCGATCTATGGCTGCCTCTGCATGCAGCGGCCCGGTTGGGCTTGGACTGGGTGCCGAATCCGCTTGAGGAGAACCATACATGGTGGTTGAAAATCATAGTCCGACGGAGGCCGGAAGTAACGCCGGCGCAGGCCGAAGCCGCACTCACTTCGTTGTTTCGCCAGGAGTTGATTGACCGCTCAAAGATTCTCAGACCGGGCACTGATCCGACCATCGAAGTGACGACGGCGGCCCGGGCCTTGACGGGCGTCCGAGACATGCTGACGAAGCCGCTTTATGTGCTCATGGCGGCGGTAGTCATGATTTTGCTGATCGTCTGCGCGAATATCGCGAGCTTGAGTAGCGCGCGCGGCGCGGCGCGGCAACGTGAAATCGCTATCCGGCTGGCAGTGGGCGCGGGCGGCAGCCGCATTCTCCGCCAACTCTTGACCGAGAGCCTGATGTTGGCTGGAATGGGCGCGTCTGCTGGACTGGCTTTCGCGTATTGGGGCGCAAGTTCGTTGAATGCTTTTCTGCCGGTGCATCTTGCAGTAAATCCGGACATGCGCATTTTGCTTTTCACCACGGCGATTTCGGTCATCGCGGCCATTCTTTTTGGATTGATACCGGCGTTTCGAGGCTCACGAGTAGATGCTATCTTCGCGTTCAAGAACGGCCGCGGGTTGCACCATCGCATGTCGCCCGCCGGACGTCACTTGCGATTTGGGAATTCGCTCCTGGTGGCTCAGGTGGCGCTCGCGACGGTGATGCTGGTTGGGGCGGGACTGCTCACACGAACGCTTTATAACTTGAAGAACACAGAAATCGGCTTTGACGCTCAAAATGTTCTATTATTTGGTCTGAATCCCGATTCGACCCGATATCGCGAGCCTGAGCTTCGAACGCTTTACCGGACGCTGAGAGACCGTTTTGCGGCGCTGCCCGGAGTCACTGGCGTCACTTACTCTGACCACCTTCTGCTCAGCGGCGCATTATCCTCCAGCGATTATCGAATTGAAGGGCGCAATGACAACGGGACCGTACCCGTGAAGATCCTGGGGATCGGCCCCGATTTTCTCAAGGCGATGGGTATTCCGCTGCTTGCAGGAAGACCCTTTAAGGCGCCGGACTTCACAGGAAGCCGGCGTGTAGCCCTGGTGAACCGAGCCTTCCTAAGAAAATACCTGCACGGAAGGAATCCACTCGGATTACATTTCGGCGAGAGCGGACCAAAGGATCCCCAAAACGAGATCACCGGTGTTGTAGGCGATGCCCGCTATGACAGTCTGCGGGAAGAGGTTCAGCCAACCGCCTATGTTCCGCTGAAGTTCGGCGGCGCCTATTTCGAGCTGCGCACCGCCAACGATCCTTCAACGTTGATATCCGCCGTACGCAATGCTGTTCAGCGCCTGGACGATAGTCTGCCAGTCCACGACATCAAAACCCAACGCGAGCAGATCAACGAGCTTCTGTTTGTCGAACGGTTGCTGACGTTTCTCGCATGCGGATTTGGAATTCTCGCGTTGGCCCTGACCTGCATCGGCCTTTACGGATTACTCTCCTACCAGGTCGCACGCCGCACCCGAGAGATTGGCATACGCATCGCGGTCGGCGCGGAGCCGCACAAAGTCCAAGGCGCGATTCTGCGCGAGATGCTAACGATTGTCGTGACGGGTTTGATCATCGGGCTTTCCGTAGCGCTGATCGCAACGCGCTCGCTCGGGGCCATGTTGTATCGAATAAGGGCGCAGGATCCGGCGACGCTGGCTGGCGCGGTGCTGCTTACGTTGACGCTAGCGGTTGTGGCGGGTTACCTGCCTGCACGGCGCGCATCCCGCGTGGATCCGATGGTGTCGCTGCGCGAAGAATGAAGTCCAGATTTTTAACCTCGGGTCTTTACTGGCAAAGCACTTCTTGGCTATAGCTTACCGTGCTTCGAAGAGAAACCGTCTCATTCCACTTTTGTGAGCGGGCGGTTTGACGGTCTTCCATTCCGTTAAGAAGGCGGGTTCTTGTGTCCAACCGCATCAGAACACAATCTGAGTCGAGACTTACGAGTCAACGTGTATGTAGACGATTCTCCATTTGCTCTTTGTATGTCTGCTCCATATCCATAATTTCGGAACAGACAGCGGTGGCCCCTTCGAATGCAAATACAATACCGACCATGAAACCGCTCCCACAACATTTGCATTTGGACGCTGCTGCAGCAAGCTTTTCGCCGGATAAGTCTGCGAGTTCTCAAATTAGAGCCATTGCTGATGCAGTGTTCGCTACGCCGCATTTTGGGTTGATTCAGCAAATTCCGGTGTGGGCCGCAGCTCTTGTAAGCCGGCGGCTTACCGTGGCCGAAGAAGCCTATTGGAAGGGCAGCAGACCGGGATTCGCGAGGAGGATATTGCTGAAGCACTGAATAACGTTGTGGCTAACCTAAACCTGCCCGAATATGCCAAAACAAGCCAGAGCCAGCTTCGACATGTCAGGATGGAAATGCTCCAGACGAATCCGCGCTTTATGGGGCTCAAGATAGCAACGGAATCTTCAACTGGTGAACCAACATCGATTTTCGGTGCCGATGTCACCGCTTCAGGCATTCCATCTGGCCCTGACGCTAATAGATCAAAAGTTCGTTGCGCCATTCTATCAAGTAACCCCGACCGAATGGGAGCACCGCAGCTCCCAACCACCCAGAACTACAGCACCCAGCGACAAATCCCATCCGCACATCGAAACGATGTGGGATCACCCTCGAAGCTTTGAAATCCAGGACCGCCTGCGTGAGGGGCTCAAGTCTCTAAGTGACGCTCAGGGTCTGGAAATGTTGATACAGACTTTGAACGCAATTGGAGTCCGCTAAGGAGGCTGTAACAAGATGTCTCTCTTTCCGAGAGCGGAGGGTTGGAATCAGTGGAAGGCAAGTTTCACACTGTTGAGTTGTCCAGCTACTTCAACAGCGCTTTGATCCAGCACCCGAATCTCTTCCACAATTGATGCCTCTAAACACGGCCATTCCTCCCCGGCATCTCCGCCCTTACGCAGCATCAGCATCCAGCCGAGGTAACAGAGATCGCCCAGGGCGAAGAACACCCGTTCGACTACGCGGATTGCGGATTGGTCCTCCATGCTGCTCATGACAATCTGAAATACGGCGGTAAGGCCGAAAAAAACAGTCATCGCAGAAAGGTGCCGAATGATATTGCGCGGTAGTTTTTCCAATGGGCGCGGGAAACGCCAGAGGAACAGCGCAACCAGCACGATGGCACCGGTATTGATGACTGCTATCGACTGTTCTGCGTCAAAGCAGCGGGATATGAATAGAGCGTACAGGCTATCTTTCGCCCAATGGTGAAAGCCGAAGAACAGGACTTCCGCTAGCAAGACGCTGGCGAAGTACAGCCAACCGGCGAACCGGCCCATTCCTTGATATAGCTGAGCGAGTTTGAAATACGCTCCCGCTCCGCACAACACTTGCACGCAGAGGTAAGGAACGAGGGTACACGCCCATATACGCTGATAACTTTCAGTGTCGGCATCCAGCCGATTCAGCCACAGATCACGCAACAATCCGATCGCTAACATCAACATCAACCATTTGTAGTGTTTCCAGAGGCCAATCCAGACAAGGTAAGCGATGAAAACGAACTCGAGAAGTGTCGACGCGGCTTCGAAACTGAAAGTTGTGGGCATAACCGTTTAGCACCTTAATCCGATTTCAGGCGAGTTCGGCAAGCCCGCCGAGATCGAAAAAAAGTGTATTAAAGACCCGAATTCCTGCTCTTTCCACCCATCGCGATACTCCGTGCATCTTTAAGGCATGACCGAAATATGCTGCGCGGAGGCTGGTCCGGCATACCAGAATGGTCCAAGCGCCTTTCAGGTAAGAGGGGAAATCCCAGTTCCTCGAGCGTACCATCTCGATGCGTTTCAGCAGACGAATCTGGCGGATCTGACCTTCAAACGATCTGACTTCGGCCAAGTATGCTCGGCGGAGTTCACGTCTTTCGCCTTCCGTTTTTCCCTGATCGTCTTTCAAGAGACGATGCATTCGAAGATATCGGTTCAGTGCGTTGGCAGTGCTGTGATTTCTATTCGTGAACAGGCCAAGCGACCCAATGGCCCGCGCGAATTCGTCATTGCCGGCTGTAATCTCAAGATTCATACGTCAATCGTTCTCCTTGGCTGCGGGATGGCCGATAAGCCGGACCAATTTGCGGCGAACGACTTCTGCCACTTCGGGGTGCGACAAAAGGTATTCATACGCCTCGAGCTGGCTTTCCGCCAAAACCTGTCCATCGAATTTAAACTGAGGACTGGTTCGGTCGAAAACCTGGTGTACTTGCGCCAGTTCGACTAATTCATATATGTCATCAAGGCCCCGCTCGAAGGTATACGTCAAAGACGCAGTTTTGAAGCAACCTGCAACGCTACTCTTTTTGACAATGGCTTTCGTCTGGAACCCGATGACCTGGTCTCGCCGTTTGATTGCGATCTCCCTACGAAGCTCCAGACGGATGGAGCAACTATGGCGCAATACAAGACCCCCGAAAGTCACTGTGTTGTCTCCGAAAACCACGGCGGAATCCGTCCTGACCTGATTGACAAATAATACGGTTGTTTTCGTCCGATCGGCTTCCGCCGCAATCAGCGCTAGGCAGCGTTCGAGATTTCTTTCGGCTTCGCCGAGCGGAGTCCCATGCCCATGAAGATCGGGACACCACACCAGCCCGGCCAGCGAGTCCACCACGACAAGTGCAAAGTCCCCCGAGCCAACCAGTTCACTTAACACACGCAAGCACTCGCCCCCATCCGTGCAGTTGAGACAAAGGGTTCGGGAGAGATCGACGCCTGTTTTGCGGGCCCACGATTTTGTGAGTTTGTGCTCTGTTTCCAAAAGGGCGGCGCGCTGATCACGCCTCTCGCACTGCGCGATAGTGGCAAGCGCCAGCGTCGTTTTACCAGTTGCTTCCTTCCCGTAGATCTCAACCAGCTTGCCTGCCGGAAAGCCTCCCGTTCCAAGGGCCGCATTCAAACCCAGAGAACCGGTCGAGAGGACTCGCTCGTCATCCTCTGGCCAGCCGACGAAAACACCGATTTTGTTCTGTTGAAACCTGGATCGCCATTTGGCGGTTAGCGAAATCACCGGAATCATCTTAGTGCGTGCCTCAGAAATAACGTTGTCAGGCCGCCTGTAATTTCTTAGCGACGACGTTTGACTGCGCTCAGCATGACCGGACGCTTCGCGAACTCGTCCCGCTTCAGATTAGGGTTTCCCCCTATTAGTAACGCGAGGACAATACTGAGAATGCTTTCGATCATACTTACCTATCGAAATACCTGATGGCTTTTTTCAGGAAATAATCGGCCGCCGCTGCCGTCGATGCGAAGTAGCGCCACTGCTCCTGGAAACCCCTTCTCGAAATTTGCCGAACGGGCAGAACACTTGTTTCACATCTGCGGGCGGGCTGGTTTAATTATCCGCAGGCGAAGAAACCGAACCGCAATCCGGGATATACCGGCGGCAATGGACAATCCTCGTCGAACCCAAATGTATGGGCTGGGCGAAGAGTGAGTCTTTACCTTGTAAAGCACTTCTTGGCTATCTCTTCTTGGCTATACTGAGGTGATATGGCATTTGCGCAGCGCGCCGAGGTGCTAAAAGGTCCGGTCCCGATCGACCGCCGCGCCGCGGACAACCTGCGATTCATACGCGACACCATGGAGCGCGCCGGCTCGTTTACAGCTGTGCCGGGATGGGGCGGCGTAGTGATCGGCTGCACAGCGTTGGCGGCGGGCGCGATTGCGGCCCCGCTCACCCAACACGAGGCATTCTTCGTCTGGCTGAGTGAAGCGGGTTTGGCATTGTTGTTGTCGTTCGTCGCCGTACGCCTCAAATCCAAACGCTTGGAACTGTCCCTCCGCTCACGAGCCGCCCGGCGGGCCTTGCTGAGTTTTATGCCGCCGCTCATTGCTGGAGCGATTATGACGACCGTGCTGTTTCGATCAGGCGAGATCGGTGTTCTGCCGGGGCTTTGGCTGCTGCTGTACGGCGCGGCAGTCGTCACAGGAGGAGCATTTTCGGTTCGCATTGTTCCGGTGATGGGCCTCTGTTTCATGCTGACGGGAGCCGTTTCGTTAGCATGTCCGGCAGCCTGGGGGAATTGGTTCTTGCTTTTAGGTTTTGGGGCGTTGCACATCGCCTTCGGTGTGGCGATCGCAAGGAGGCACGGTGGCTAGACCAGCAATGGCCCGTTCTAATGTGGAGCTCGAACAGAAAGTGCGTTCCGGAAAGCCCGCGCCGCAAGTGGAAACCGGAACTTTAGAGAATGCGCTGCCGCACCTGGACCGGATTATCCATGAGCGCATGAGGCTCGGGATTGTCAGCGCTCTGGCGGTCAACGAGTCGCTCACTTTTAATGAATTGAAGAAGCTGCTGCAGACTACAGACGGCAACTTGAGTGTGCACGCCAGGCGCTTAGAGGAAGCGAAATACGTCGAATGCACGAAGAGCTTCGAAGGGCGCATGCCAAAGACGGAATACCGCTTGACAACTTCCGGCCGGAAGGCTTTTGAGCGCTATCTGGACCACATGGAAGCTCTGATTCATGCCATGCGCGAAGGCGCGTAGATGCCGGCTGAGGATATTGGGACGTACACGATCAGGCTACAGATCCGCAGGTCTGAGAGACGTGCGTGGCGTGGCTGAAGCCACGCGCGGAGTAAACTCCACCCTCCACCGCTGCTTGATAGAGTCGTGTCCATGGATCGGCGTCAATTGCTGGCAGGATTGGGTGCTTCGCTTGTGCTGAGCGGCCAAAGCCGTTCGGAAGCTTCTCCGTCTTTTTTGGAGCTAAAGATCTGGCAGCTTCATAACACTCCCGAAGACCAGACGGCCCGTGTTTCAGAATATTTGCAGAACGGCTTAGGACCGGCGCTTTCTCGCGCAGGCGCAAAGCTGGCAGGTGTTTTCTCAACGATGATCGGGCCGGAAAGCCCTTCCATCTATACCTTGAGTCAATACACCTCGCTCGGAACCATGCAGGAAGCGCTCGGCAAATTGCAAGCCGACGAGGAGCACTCGCGTGCGCTGGAGAAGCTCGGCGCCGGCTCAGGTCTGCCGTTTGTGAGAGTCGAGAGCAGTTTGCTGCGAAGCTTCGATGTGATGCCACGGCCTGCGATTCTCGAAAATTCCGGAAAGCCGCCACGGATCTTTGAACTCCGGACTTACGAATCGCAGTCGTTTGTCACACTGGCTCGCAAGGTTGGCATGTTCAACCAGGGGGAGGCGAAGATCTTCGAGAGCCTGGGGTTTCGACCGGTGTTTTTTGGGGAAACGATCGTCGGGCCCAGGCAGCCGAATCTGAAATACATGCTTTCCTATGACAATCTGGCGGCACGTGACGAGCTATGGAAGTCGTTCATCAGTGATCCCAGATGGAAACAACTTAGCAGCCAGCCGAAATTGAAGGACTCCGAGATCGTGGCTAACATCAGCAACGCGATCCTGACGCCGCTGCCTTTTTCGGAGATTCGGTAGGCGTCAAATCGCCATTTTGGCGCCGTACGCCAGAACGATGTGCTATTCTGGCTGGAGATTCCACCTCTTTGGGAGGCAAGGGTGTGTTTGCACCGCCTGAGCCGTTCGAACCAATCCTATTATGAGTCACAAACCCGGCAAAAAATATGAAGCTGCGGCCAAGCAGATCCAGGCGCGCCCTTATCAACTGGCCGAGGCTGTTCCGCTGGTTCAAAAGATAAAGTTTTCGAAGTTCGATGAGACTGTCGAGGTCCATATGCGCCTCGGCGTCGATCCGAAGCACGCCGATCAGATGGTTCGCGGCACCGTCGTGTTGCCGAACGGACTCGGCAAGTCGAAACGCGTTCTGGTAATCGCTTCCGGAGACAAACTTCGGGAAGCACAGGAGGCCGGGGCGGATTTTGTCGGCGGCGAGGAGATGGTAACAAAAATCCAGGGTGAGAACTGGACGGATTATGACGCCGTGATCGCCACGCCGGACATGATGCGCTCTGTAGGGCGGCTAGGCAAGGTGCTGGGGCCGCGAGGTCTTATGCCCAACCCGAAAACCGGTACGGTCACGACCGATGTCCGGAATGCGATTGGAGAAATCAAGGCCGGCAAGGTGGAGTTTCGCGTAGACAAAACCGGTGTAATCCACGCGCCTGTGGGAAAGGTGAGTTTCGCGAGCGACAAGCTGCTCGAGAATACGAACAGTTTGATTCAGGCCGTGATTCGTGCCAAGCCATCGGCTGCCAAAGGGAAGTACGTCAAGAGTGCGACGCTTTGCTCGACTATGAGTCCGGGCGTGCCGTTGGATGTGACGGCATTTAATACAAGGACCGCATAGGCGAGCGCGAGGGCAAATGAAGAATCGAGACGAGAAGAAGAGAGAGCTCGAAGAGCTGAAGAAGAGGATCGCCGAGAATAGGAACCTGTTTGTCGCCGGCTATGAAAAGCTGACTGTCAGTCAGGATTTTCAATTGCGCAAGACGATTCGCGAAGCCGGCGGCGAGTACCAGGTAGTCAAAAACAATCTGGCGGCGAAAGCCAGCGAGGGCACTCCGACAAGCGATCTTTTGGGGGATCTGAAGGGGATGACTTCTCTGGCATCTACCACGAAGGATCCGGTGGCACTTGCCAAGGCCCTGAGCAAGTACGCAAAGGAGAACCCGGCGTTCACCTTTAAGGCGGGATTCGTCGAGGGCCGCGTGATCGATGTCAAAGCGATTGCGGATCTGGCCGCCATGCCGCCGAAGGAAGAGATCTACGCCAAGTTGCTGTTCCTGGTCAATGCTGCTGCGACCAGGCTGGTGACATCCATCAACGGAGTGGGGCGGAACCTGGCCGTTGTGCTCGATCAGGCGGCGAAGGAGAACAAGTTTCAGCAAGGATGAGGCCGCGGTTCTCAGCGAGCCGAATGTTTACGAGGATGAGGTCAGTTCTTAGCGAACTGAAGATTCAAGAAGAGCAGGGCATTGCTTTGCCCGTGAATTGAAACAAATAGAGAGTAGGAAAAGGAAAAATGGCGGACATCAACGCAATTGCAGAGCAAATCCAGGGACTGACCCTGCTGGAAGCATCACAGCTTGTCAAATTGCTCGAAGAGAAGTTAGGAGTATCGGCGGCTGCGGCATCCGTTGCCGTTGCGGCACCTGCGGCGGGCGGCGGGGCTGCTGCGGCTCCGGCTGAAGAGAAGACAGAGTTCACGGTGGTTCTGACAGCCGTCGGTGCTAATAAGATCAACGTTATCAAGGCAGTCCGTGAAGTCACGAGTCTCGGCCTAAAAGAAGCCAAGGATCTGGTTGACGGCGCTCCGAAGCCGATCAAGGAAGGCGTTAACAAGGATGAGGCCGAGTCCATTAAGAAGAAGTTCGTGGACGCCGGTGCCACGGTCGAGGTAAAGTAAAGTAATATACCTTACTCAGCAATATTGGATGCAAGCTTCCGGGTGGCATCTCGGATGCTTGGTTTTTGTGGCCGGCTCCGGCGATCCCGTGGCCGGCTGGAATTGTGTTAGTATTAAGAAGACGTCGAGCCGGGACGGTCCAGCATCGTATCGATTAAATCAGTGTTGTAAGTTCTCCCGCAGCCTTCGGTAGGTTGACGGGAGATTTGTCGTGCCCGGGTTTCTATTGACTAAACAGGTCTTTCCTTCGTTGATCAGAGATTCCAAAACGATCCCAGAATTTCTTGAAGGGTCTCCACGAACATTGTTGTTTTCGCCTGCGTTATTTCTCATGGATTTTGCATCCCGTGCCGCGAGCCTGGTTTTGGCCGCGCGCCGAAATGTGCTAGTCAATCGCCCGGTTCACCCCTGATGGTCGCAGCTTCCGCGAAGCTCGGCCCGGCTGTCTGTAGAGTGTGCTAATGCCGTCACTCAAGTCATTGCTTCCTAAAGGACAAGCGTAGATGCCCAATGTGTCAAATAGTTCTCGCCGCGAGAGAGTTGATTTCTCGAAGATAAAAACTTCGATACCGATTCCTAACTTGATCGAGGTACAGAAGCGCTCGTATGAGCGTTTTCTGCAAATGGACCTGCTTCCCAAAGAGCGGGAAGACGCAGGTCTGCAAAGTGTATTCAGCTCTGTGTTTCCGATCTCTGATTTCCGCGGCTTGAGCCAGCTGGAATTCGTGGATTACTCAATCGGCAACTGGGAGTGCAAGTGCGGCAACTTAAAAGGTCTGCATCACCTGCGCACGATCTGCCGCAACCCGAACTGCGGCGCCGAGATTCGAACGGACCCGTTTCATGCCGGCGACGTATTGTGTCACAAGTGTGGCACGTTCAATAAAAACATCGTCACGTTCTGCAATCGCTGCGGCGATCCGGTGGCGCTGCAGCTGAAGTATGACGTCCCGGAGTGCGAAGAGCGCGGGATGACTTACGCCGCTCCGCTGAAAGTGACGATACGGCTGACTGTTTACGACAAGGATGCCGAAACGGGGAACAAAACCGTTCGGGACATCAAGGAGCAGGAAGTTTTCTTCGGCGAAATTCCTTTGATGACGGACAACGGAACGTTCATCATCAACGGTACCGAGCGCGTCATCGTTTCTCAGCTGCACCGTTCTCCGGGCGTGTTCTTCGAGCGCGTCCAAACTCAGGGCTATTTCCTCGGCAAAATTATCCCGTATCGCGGGAGCTGGGTAGAGTTCGAGTACGACAATAAGAACCTGCTCTATGTCCGCATCGATCGCAAGCGCAAGTTTTACGGAACAGTTTTCCTGCGCGCGCTAGGTCTGAAAACGGACTCGGAAATCATCCGCGCCTTCTACAAGCTTTCAACGATTTCGCTGAAAGATAGCAAGCTGTTCTGGCACGTGAACGACAGCCTGGTGGGGATGAAGCTCTCGCATGCCATCAGCACCAAAGGCGGCGACCAAGTGGTTCCGCAAGGGCGAAAAATCACGAACTCCGTTTTCCGCGAGATTCAGAAGACCAAAATTGAGCGGGTGGAAGTGTCCTCCAACGACCTTGAAGGAGCTCATGTCGCAAGTGATGTGATCGACATGTCGACCGGCGAGGTGCTCATTGAAGCTAACCATGAGCTGACCTCGACGGCCATCGGGAGGCTGACTGATGCCGGCATCGAAAGTTTCGAAATCTTTTTCCCGGATCGCGACGACGCCGGCAACGTCATATCAAGCACTCTGCGCAAGGACGCCGTAAAGAGCCAGAACGATGCGCTGCTCGAGATCTACCGCAAGCTGCGGCCGGGCGATCCGCCGACGCTAGACACCGCTACGCAGCTGTTCCAGGGTATGTTCTTTGACCCGCGCAAATACGATTTTTCGCGCGTCGGCCGAATGAAATTCAATATCAAGCTGTACGATAAGGCGGATTCCACTCCGCTGGACAAGCGCACACTTGACCAAAAGGACTTCACCGATACCATTCTTTATTTGCTGAAGCTCCGCAAGGGCATCGGCGTGGTCGACGATATCGATCACCTCGGGAATCGCCGCGTACGAGCTGTCGGCGAGCTGCTCGAGAATCAATTCCGAATCGGCCTCGTTCGCATGGAGCGGGCCATCAAGGAAAAAATGTCGGTCTATCAGGAAATGTCGACGGCGATGCCGCATGACCTGGTAAACGCAAAGCCTGTGATGGCGGCGATTCGAGAATTTTTCGGATCGAGCCAGCTCTCGCAGTTCATGGATCAGACCAATCCGCTTTCAGAGATCACCCATAAACGGCGTCTTTCGGCGCTTGGGCCGGGCGGTCTTTCCCGCGAACGCGCCGGATTCGAAGTTCGCGACGTGCATCCGACTCACTATGGCCGAATCTGCCCGATCGAAACACCGGAAGGACCGAATATCGGTCTGATCTCATCGCTTTCCTGCTTTGCGCGAATAAACGAATACGGCTTCATCGAGAGTCCGTATCGCCGCGTGAAAGAGGGGGCGCTGGTAGACGAGGTGAAGATCCTCAATCCCGGCGACGCGGATTTCAAAGTCGGCGAGGTGGTTCCTCGAGAGGAGATAGAGGCGGCTAACAAGGCACTGCAGGGCAAGAAGCAGCTAGCCGAATATGAAGCCTATTCGGATTACCTCTCGGCTTGGGAGGAAGACAAGTACATCATCGCCCAGGCCAATGTGGCGATCGACGAGAACAGCCGGATAATAGACGATCTGGTGAACGCGCGCCAGGCCGGCAATTTCGTGCTGAAGCACCGCGACGAAATCGAATACATGGACGTCAGTCCAAAGCAGTTGGTCTCAGTTGCGGCGAGCTTGATTCCATTTCTGGAAAACGATGACGCCAACCGAGCGCTGATGGGTTCGAATATGCAACGCCAGGCCGTTCCGTTGTTGCGTGCCGAGGCTCCGTTTGTCGGGACCGGCATGGAGCGCGTGACAGCGCGCGATTCGGGGGCCGTGGTGATATGCAAGCGCGCCGGGGTCGTCGATTCGGTCGATAGCGAGCGAATCATCGTACGTGTGGAAGGCGGCTCGCATGAAGGACAGATGTCGCGAGAAGTGGGAGCCGACATTTACCAGCTCACCAAGTTCAAGCGTTCGAACCAGAACACCTGCATCAGTCAAAAGCCGATCGTCGCCCAGGGCCAAAAGGTCCGGAAGGGCGATGTACTGGCGGATGGGCCGTGCACGGAGGCCGGTGAACTGGCCCTCGGCAGGAACGTACTGGTGGCATTCATGCCCTGGCGCGGATACAACTTCGAAGACGCCATCGTGGTCAGCGAGAAGCTGGTCAAAGATGACTATTACACCTCGATTCACATTGAAGAATTTGAAATCGAGGCGCGGGACACCAAATTGGGACCGGAGGAAATCACTCGCGATATTCCGAACATTGCCGAGTCATTCCTCCGCAACCTCGATGAAAGCGGTATTATTCGCATCGGCGCGACCGTAAAGCCAGGGGACATTCTGGTGGGCAAAGTGACGCCTAAGGGCGAGACGCAGCTCACGCCCGAAGAGAAACTGCTGAGAGCGATCTTTGGCGAGAAGGCCGGCGATGTGAAAGACGCATCGCTCTACTGCCCGCCTGGGATTGAGGGAACGATTGTCGATTGCAAGGTTTTCTCCCGCAAGGGAGCCGAGCTTGATGAGCGTTCCAAACTCATTCTGCTGCAGCAGGAAGAGCGGCTGCACCGCAATCTCGAAGATGAGAAGCGCATTCTCAGCGATGAGCGTGCCAAACGGCTTGAGGAGCTGCTCAAAGATAAGGAACTGCTCGCCGATCTACATGACGAAAAGACCAATAAAAAGCTGCTCTCGAAAGATCTTCCGCTGAGCCGGGACGTTCTGGAAAAGCTGCGCGCGCGCGATCTGAAGCGCATGCGGCTGAATACCAAAGACGTAAGGCTTAACGAGCAGATCGACGAGATCGAAGAAATGACCTCGCGGCAGATCGCGGTGCTCGAAAAGATTACCGAAGAGAAGATCGCCAAACTGCGCAAGGGTGACGAACTGCCGCCGGGCGTGATTAAGCTCGTCAAAGTCTATATCGCCATGAAGCGCAAGCTATCAGTCGGCGATAAGATGGCGGGCCGTCACGGAAATAAGGGTGTCATTGCACGGATTGTTCCGGAAGAGGACATGCCCTACCTGCCGGATGGAACGCCGGTCGAGATTGTGCTGAATCCGCTAGGCGTGCCCTCCCGTATGAACGTCGGTCAGATCCTCGAGACGCACTTGGGTTGGGCCGCCGAGAAGCTCGGTCTGCATTTCGCGACTCCTGTCTTCGACGGTGCGGCGGAAAAAGACATCAAGACTCGTTTGGCCGAGGCCGGTCTCCCGAGCTCGGGCAAAATTGAATTGCACGACGGTATGACCGGAGCGCAGTTTGAACAGCCGGTCACAGTCGGCTACATTTACATGCTCAAGTTGAGCCACCTGGTGGATGATAAGATCCACGCGCGCTCGATCGGTCCGTATTCACTGATCACGCAGCAGCCGCTCGGTGGTAAGGCGCAGTTCGGCGGACAGCGTTTCGGTGAGATGGAGGTCTGGGCACTCGAAGCTTATGGCGCGGCCTATATTCTCCAGGAGTTGCTGACCGCCAAATCGGATGACGTGTACGGTCGCGCGAAAATCTACGAAGCGATCGTCAAAGGCGAAGCTGCGGCCGAGCCCGGCGTACCTGAATCGTTTAATGTTTTGATCCGCGAGTTGCAGAGCCTCTGCCTCGACGTCGAGCTGATGAAGAAGGCTCGCGAGATGCAGGATCTAGCTCACGCCGCGGATTAGTGGAGATCGCGAGCGGGGCGTGCTGTGCCCCCACGTTCCGCTCGCAGTAGTTAGAAACGGGCTGTTACGAATAAGGAATTTAAGGACAATTCATGTATCGTTCCTCTCCGTACGACAGAGCCAATCTCATTGCCGACTTCGATTCGATTCGAATCAGTTTGGCCTCTCCGGAAAAAATCCGGAGCTGGTCACACGGTGAAGTGACCAAGCCGGAGACCATCAATTACCGCACTTTCAAACCTGAGCGCGACGGACTGTTCTGCGCGCGCATTTTCGGCCCCGTGGCCGATTGGGAATGTCTCTGCGGTAAATACAAGCGCATGAAGCATCGCGGCGTAATCTGCGATAAGTGCGGTGTAGAAGTTACTTTATCCCGGGTGCGCCGTGAGCGGCTGGGCCATATAGAGCTTGCCAGTTCTTCGTCGCATGTTTGGTTTTTCAAAGGATTGCCAAGCCGCATCGGTTACCTGCTCGACATCACTCTGCGTGAGCTCGAGCGCGTACTCTATTACGAAGCGTTCGTCGTTATCGACCCGGGCGAAGGCACGGGCCTGATGCAGGGCGAAGTCATCAGCGACGAGCGAAAACGCCAACTTGACCAGGAGTTCCCCGGCAAATTTGTCGCCATGATGGGAGCCGAAGGCGTCAAAGAACTTCTTAAGAAGATCGATGTCGAATCTCTCTCGCAGGAGATTCGGGAAAAGATGAAGACCGAGACTTCGGCTCAAAAGAAGCTGAAGTATGCGAAGCGCTTACGGGTGGTCGAGAGTTTTCGCAAGTCAGGTAATAAACCGGAGTGGATGATTCTGGACGTAATCCCGGTCATTCCTCCGGAGCTTCGCCCGCTGGTGCCGCTCGATGGCGGGCGCTTTGCAACGTCCGACCTCAACGATCTGTACCGGCGCGTTATCAATCGCAATAATCGCTTGAAGAAGCTGATGGAGCTGCATGCCCCTGACGTGATTGTGCGCAACGAAAAGCGCATGTTGCAGGAGGCTGTGGATGCCCTGTTCGACAACGGCCGCCGCGGCCGTGTGCTGCGCGGCGCCAACAATCGCCCGCTGAAATCGCTGTCCGATACCCTCAAGGGAAAACAGGGCCGCTTCCGTCAGAACCTTCTCGGAAAGCGCGTCGATTACTCGGGCCGTTCTGTCATTGTTGTCGGTCCGGAGCTCAAACTGCACCAGTGCGGGCTACCGAAAAAGATGGCGCTGGAGCTTTTCAAGCCGTTTATCTATCACCGGCTCGAGCAGCGCGGTCATTGCACGACGATCAAGCAGGCCAAGGAACTGGTCGAGCAGCAGGATCCCGTGGTCTGGGACATCCTGGAAGAAGTCATCAAAGATCACCCCATCCTGCTCAATCGAGCGCCCACACTGCACCGTCTGGGTATCCAGGCGTTCGAACCCGTGCTTGTTGAAGGGAAAGCGATTAAGCTGCACCCCCTGACTTGTACGGCATTCAATGCGGACTTCGACGGCGACCAGATGGCCGTTCACATTCCGCTTTCACCAGAAGCGCAGATCGAAGCCTCTACCCTGATGCTCGCTTCCAACAACATTCTGTCGCCCGCGCATGGCGCTCCGATCGCCATTCCGACTCAGGATATGGTGCTTGGTCTCTATTACCTGACCAAGATGCGTCCGAATGCGAAAGGCTCAGGGCGGACGTTCGCCTCGATGGAAGATGTTTTGATCGCGCTCGAAATGGGTGAAGTTGAAACGCTTACCGCCATCAAGCTGCGCTATACCGGCAGAGTTATCGATCTGACCAAGGCGTTCGATAACCAGAACATCATGTACACCGAGCCGATCGAGTTCAACAAGCAGTATATGGACACGACGGTCGGCCGCGTCATCCTGAATGATGTCCTGCCGAAGGAAATGCCGTTCATCAACGGTCTTCTGAAGAAAAAGGGTCTCGGACAACTCGTGCAGTACTGCTATCTGAAGTTCGGATTGCAGACCACGGTCCAGATGCTCGATGAAGTGAAGAAGCTGGGCTTCCTGTACGCTACCCGTGCCGGTATCTCCATCGGCATCGACGATATGGTCGTGCCCGAAGAGAAGGCTGGCCTGGTTCACGATGCTGAAAAGCAGGTGATCGAAGTTCAGCAGCAGTATCAGGAAGGCGCAATTACTCAGTCTGAACGCTACAACAAGATCATCGAAATCTGGTCGAAGGTTACGGAGGCCATTTCAGACAAACTATTCAAGAACCTCGAAGAAGATGATCGAACGGGCCGCATCCTGAACCCGATTTACATCATGGCGGATTCCGGAGCTCGCGGTTCCAAGCAGCAGATTCGCCAGCTTTCCGGTATGCGCGGTTTGATGGCCAAGCCCTCGGGCGAGATCATTGAGCAGCCGATCACCGCAAATTTCCGCGAAGGCCTGGACGTGTTGCAGTACTTCATCTCGACCCACGGCGCTCGTAAGGGTTTGGCCGACACGGCTCTCAAAACGGCCGATTCCGGCTATCTGACGCGCCGCCTGTGTGACGTGGCGCAAGACGTCATCATCACGGAAGATGATTGCGGCACTACGGACGGTATCTATGTAGAGCCGATTATCGAGTCGGGCGAGATCATCGAGCCGTTACGCGATCGTATCGTAGGGCGCGTGGCGCTCGAGGATCAACGCGACTACGAGAATAATGTAATCGTCCAAGTCAACCAGGAGATCACCGAAGAACTTGCCAGCGCGATTCAGGCTGCAGGTATCGAACGGGTGAAAATTCGTTCGGTACTAACCTGCGAATCGAAGCGCGGTGTGTGCCGTCTGTGCTACGGCCGTAACCTCGCAACGGGCCGCATGGTGGAACGCGGCGAAGCGGTAGGTATCATCTCGGCGCAATCGATTGGCGAGCCCGGCACGCAGCTCACGATGCGTACTTTCCACATCGGCGGCGCTGCCACGCGCGTCAGCGAGCAGTCCACACAGGACGCGAAGAGCGACGGTTTCGTGCGCTTCAGCAATGTTAATACGGTTCGCAACAACAAGGGCGAATTGATCGCGATGAACCGCAACGGTATTTTGATCATCGTTGATGAGAAGAACCGTGAACGCGAGCGTTATCCGGTCGTATACGGCGCGAAAATCAACGTCGAAGAAAATGCTCCGGTCAAAGCGAACCAGATCCTGCTGGAATGGGATCCGTATACCTTCTCGATTTTGACGGAGGTCAGCGGAACTGTTCACTTCAAGGATTTAATCGACGGCATCACGACGCAAGAGCAGGTGGATGAGATCACCGGCAATATGCAGGTAGTAGTCACCGAATCCGCCGATGAGAAGCGCTTCCCGACCGTGATCATGCGGCCGGCAGGCGGCGGGCGTTCGGAGGAAAAGCGATATCTGATGCCTACCCACGCTCACCTCATGGTGACCGATGGCGAAGAATTGCACGCGGGCGACGTCATCGCCAAAATACCGCGCGCTACTACCAAGACCAAAGATATTACCGGCGGTCTGCCACGCGTGGTCGAGCTGTTTGAAGCTCGCAAGCCTCGCGAAACGGCGATTATCGCTGAAATTAACGGCAACGTGAAGTACGGCGAAGTTACCAAAGGAATGCGCAAGCTGTATATCACGGGGGACGACGGGATACAGAAGGAATACTCGATCCCGCGCGGCGTGCACATCAATGTTCAGGAAGGTGAGCGCGTGCGTTCCGGCGATCCGTTGATGGATGGCCCGCGCAATCCGCACGATATCCTGTCGGTGCTTGGCGAGAAGGAACTGCAGAAGTACCTGGTGAATGAGATCCAGGAAGTCTACCGTCTGCAGGGCGTCAACATCAATGACAAGCACCTGGAAGTCATTTCGCGTCAGATGATGCGCTGGGTTCGGATCGAAGACATCGGCGACACGGAGTTCCTGCCCGAGGAGGTTGTCGATAAATTCAAATTCCGCGAGGAGAATACCCGCGTAGTGGAGGCGGGTGGTCGCCCGGCGGCTGGTAAGCCAATCCTGCTTGGTATCACCAAGGCCTCGCTCTCGACCGATTCGTTCATCTCGGCCGCGAGCTTCCAGGAAACCACGCGCGTGCTAACCGAAGCCGCTATCAACGGCAAGGTCGATTATCTGCGTGGTCTCAAGGAGAATGTCATCATGGGCCGGCTGATTCCCGCAGGAACCGGCATGGAGTATTACCGGCGAGTGAAGATCGCAGGCGAAGATGTAGTCGAAGAAGAGGCAGCTCCGGAGCAGGAAGTCTCGTATGCGGACGGGCTCGCGGACTACTCAGACGATACTCCAGGCATTTACACCGGTGGTTTATCTGAGGATCTTGGAGCGGAAGAGATCCTGGGCGCGCCGGAAGAGGCGTAACCGGTTCACAGCACCGTTATCTAATGGAAGGCGGCTTTCTACAGGGCCGCCTTTTTCTTGTGTGCAGTCGTCCGGAGTGGTGTACCGGTCTAACCGATTTGTAATATGATCTAGACGTGAGCGGCCAGTGTTGGTCGAGCACGACTGGCGGTCACTCGCAAGCCGCGACCCGGCGATGGCCCTCTTTGGAACGACTGAGAGGAGGTTTCATCATGTCGATGGATCGGATGGAAGTGCGCGTTTCCCTTACCAAGCTTCTGCTTGCTTTGATAATCATTATTGTTCCCTTGAGTATCATCGGGCTTGCTCTCACCCAGCGCAGTGATAAAGCTCTCGATAACGCGGTAGGATCGAACTTCAAGACGATGGCCCAGCTCTACGCCGGCCAAGTGACGCAGTTCATTCGTGAGCGGATCACTGATGTCATGGGACTCGCCAACGATTCGGATATAGTGAGCGCGGTGTCTGGCGCCACGGGAAAGAAGTCGGCTCAAGTTACCCTGGATTCGAGCGCTTCGCAGATACTCCGCCTGCACAAGTCGCTCGATCCGAGGTTTCTCTCCATTATTGCCACGAACGCCGACGGCACCGTCGTTGCGTCCTCGCAGCGCCCTGCGCAAACTTCATATGCCCAGGATGCGCAATGGCAAGCGGTCTATAACAACGGACAAGGCGCGACCAAGATCAGCGGGATCGTCGATGATCCCTTCACCAAGTCATACTATGCGAACATTGGCGTCCCCATCACTGACCAAACCGGCAAGACTGTGGGGGTTTTGAACGCCGCCGTGAGCCTCTCTGATCTTCTTGCGCCTTTCCGGCAGGATCAGATAGGAAACGGCGCAAAGGTGGCGTTGGTCAACGACGACGGCAACGTTGTGAGCGCTCCCAACGCGGATGTATTCGCTCGCATTAAATCTGAGGAATTCGATTACGTCCACGACGCGCTTGGCTCTAATCAAGGCAGCCAGAGCGGCTGGGTTACGGCGGCCCTCGCACGGGGTCCTTACATTGTGGGATACGCCAGCACAGGTCTAAAGCAGACTTTCCCGAATATGGGTTGGGTGGTGACAATTACGCAGGAAGAGCATCAGGCTGCTGCGCCCATCCGACAGCTCGAGCGCTTCGCCACAGTGATGGTGATCCTGGCGCTCTTCATGTTGACGTTATTGTGCGTCTACTACTATCTGCACCGAAGCCAGAGATTCACGCACATGGAAGAAGAGGAGAGTTCACCCGAGCAAACGCGCTCGACGACAGCTTCGGCCCGGCTCTGATATCTCATTGTGGGGCCGGTCTCGAACAGAGCGGACCGGCCACGTGTAATCCGCCTTTGCGGCGAAGCTTTTTTCAGTAAGATTTGGCGATCACAACGCGCTGGTTGACTCGTTCTCCGGTGATGATGCACTTACCTGCGCCATCCCATTCGTCAACCAGCGGAATACAGCGGATCGTCGCCTTGAATTCTTTTAGGCGCGCCTCACATCGCGGGTCATCCTTTAGGTGGGCGAGCACAAATTTGCCGCCACCCTTTTCCGCTGTTACGTCTCCAAGAATTTCCTCGACTTCTTCCATCGAATTCGCCAGCACGGAGTTTGCTTTGAGGCGTTCTTTCGCGGAATCATACAAGCTCTGCTGGATATTGGACAATACGGATTCGAGCTTCGAGGGGAGCTGCTCTTGCGGAACAGCTTCTTTTGCGCCCGTGTCGCGGCGTTTCAGCACTATGTTTCCGGACGCCAGATCGCGGGGCCCCAACTCGAGAACTACGGGCATTCCGCGGCGCTCCCAATGAAAGAATTTCGCTCCGGGTGTTTGCCCTTCACGATCATCGAGCTTGATTTTCAGGTCTTTCGCGATCTGTCTGGCTCTTTCGAGGACCGGTCCCCGCTCTTCCTCTTTCCGATAGATTGGCACGAGGGCAGCTCTAAAAGGTGCGACTCTCGGGGGCAGGACGAGTCCTTTATCGTCGGAATGCGTCATAATAAGTCCCCCAATTAGCCTGGTGCTGACGCCCCAACTCGTCTGCCAAACATAGTCCAGCTTGCCTTCAGTAGTCTGGAACTGCACATTAAAGGCGCGGCCGAAATTTTGTCCGAGATCGTGGCTCGTGCCGGCCTGGAGCGCCAGTCCATTCTGCATCATCGCTTCAATGGAATAGCTGCGCAGCGCCCCGGCGAATTTTTCACCGGCGGTTTTCATGCCTTTGATGACAGGCATTGCCATAACATTCTCGGCAACCTCGGCATAGATGTCGAGAATTCGAAGCACTTCCTCCAATGCCTCATCATGCGAGCTATGCGCTGTGTGTCCTTCCTGCCAGAGGAATTCGCTCGTCCGCAAAAACATACGCGTGCGAAGTTCCCAACGAACTACGTTTGCCCATTGATTGATCAGTACCGGAAGATCTCGCCAGCTTTGAATCCAGCGCGCGAAGAAGTGTCCAATGATCGTCTCAGAAGTGGGTCGGATGACGTACGGTTCTTCCAGTTGTTTCCCGCCGGCAATAGTCACCACGGCTAGTTCGGGTGAGAAACCCTCCACATGCTCCGCTTCTTTGTGCAAAAAGCTCTCAGGAATGAGCAGAGGAAAGTACACATTCTGGTGGCCGGTATCCTTGAACCGAATATCGAACTCGCGTTGCAGAGCCTCCCAAACGGCATAACCGTTCGGCTTAATGACCATGCAGCCTTTTACGATTTCCGCCGGCTCTGCCATGTCGCCTTCGAGAACAACGTCTTGGTACCAGGCAGCAAAGTCCTGAGTTCTTGGTGTGATTCGAGATTCAGCCATTCGTTATGTCAATCATCTCCGGACCGGCTTCGAGACGCGCGCGGCACATCGGAATACCCGGCGTATGTGAGGTTTAAGAGCACAGTCTGGTGAAATAGTAGGGTACATCAGCACCATCGTTGAACATGTCATGCCGTCTGCGAGAGTAGCGATTCTCGACGATTATCAGGGCATTGCGCTGCAAATGGCGGATTGGTCTGCGGTGCAGAGCCGCGCCGAGGTGACTGTTTTCCGCGATCATCTCTCCGATCTGAGTCAGCTTGCCGAACGCCTCGCGCCTTTCGATGTTCTCTGTGTGATGCGCGAACGGACGCCTCTGCAACGCCCTTTGCTTGAGCGACTGCCGAATCTGAAACTGATTGTTTCAACCGGAACCCGTAATGCTTCTATCGATCTTGCCGCCGCTAAAGAACGCGGAGTGACCGTCTGCGCGACCGGGTACATCGCTCACGGAGCTGCAGAACTTACCTGGGCGCTGCTCATGGCGTCGGTAAAGCATCTGCCGCAAGAGTGTTTGTCGGTTCGAAATGGCGGCTGGCAAACCACGATCGGCGGTGACTTGAAAGGTCGCACGCTCGGCATCGTGGGCCTTGGAAGACTCGGCAGCGCCGTCGCAAAATACGCGCATGCCTTCGACATGAACGTCATCGCCTGGAGCACGAACCTCACTGAGGTGAAAGCCCGCGAGCACGGCGCAAAACTGGTTACGAAGCGACAGCTTTTCGAAGAATCAGACATAATCACTATCCATCTTGTCCTCAGCGAGCGCACCAAAGGCATCATCGATGCATCCGATCTCTCGTTGATGAAACCAAGTGCCATTCTGGTCAACACCTCTCGCGGTCCCCTGGTAGACGAAGCGGCGCTCATCAAGGCATTAGCAACGCAAAGCAATCGCGGGTGCGGCTCTCGACGTTTTCGATACTGAACCTCTACCGCCAGATCATCCATTTCGCACACTCGAAAATGTGATCGCAACTCCTCACGTTGGATATGTGACGAATGATACCTATAAGCTCTTCTTCCGAGACACGGTCGAGTGCGTGCTGGCTTGGCTCGACGGCAAACCGATCCGCCAAATGAATTGACAGGCGATTAAACGGCTGCTAATGAGTTTTCTGTGTAGCTGCTGCAGTTGGGAGCATGTTGCGAATGGCAGCAATGCGCCATCCGGAGCCCACCCGCTTCACAACCAATGTGGTCCACATCTTCCGGCTCGCGCCAGTGCTCGCGCTGATCGTTTCATAACGGCCATCGGCTATCGCCACGTCGGGATCAATCAAGCGGATCGATTCAATGGTGATGGAACTCTTAGAGGCCTCCTTCTGAGAACTCGCCATCGCACCACGCACCAATGCATCTATTCCTTTGCGCCACTCGCCTGTCGAAACGAGCTGGTCGGCATCGCTGATAAACAATGCGCGAGTAGCTTGCGGATCTCGGCCATTGCGCGCTTCCATATACTTTGCAACAAGCGTGCGGATCGCCTCGTCGTCCGAGTTGTTTTGCGGAACCTGTCCATAAGTCATGGCGGCCAATAAAACATATGCGAAAAAGGCCATTCGGGTTGCGCGGCGCATGTAGATAGTATGCGGTATGACGTAAATTGAACACATGAACCGGCGCCAGTTTGTGTCATCTCTTATCGCAAGCTCGGGAGGGATTGCGCTGGCGTCCGAGGATGCCGCTTCCAGATCTGATCCAGCTGTCAAGCGCGTCCTGGTCATGTTCAAGTGCCACTTCGATGCCGGATTCATCGATACACAAGCCGCCGTTGTAAACAAGTATTTCGAACAATACTTCCCCCGCGCTATTGAGCTCGCAGCCAAATTGCGAGAGACCGGGGAAGAGCGCTACGTGTGGACAACCGGCTCCTGGCTGGTCTACGAATATCTGGAACAGTCGAGCGCGGCGAATCGCAAACGCATGGAGCAAGCTCTCGGACGCGGAGACATTGCTTGGCATGCCCTTCCATTTAGCTGGCAGACAGAGCTTCTGGACCGTTCGGCGATCGCGGGTTTGATCGGCCTTTCCAAATCACTCGACCAGCGCTTTGGACGCAAAACAACCGGAGCCAAGATGACCGATGTTCCAGGTCATTCGCGTGGTCTCATCGATCCGCTGGCTGAGAACGACGTCAAGCTTCTCGATATCGGAGTGAACTCGGCCAGTACGCCTCCCGATGTGCCTGAAGCATTTATCTGGAAGAGTCAAAGCGGTTCCTCGCTCGTGATGATTTACCACCGGCATGACTACGGCGGCATCGTGCGGATTCCGTCGTCCGACCTGGCCGTCGCCGTCGAGGTGCGCAACGATAACAGCGGGCCGCACACGGAGGAGGAAGTCCGCAAGATCTATGCGGGCCTGAAGCAACAATTTCCGAATGCATCGATCCACGCTTCCAGCCTCACGGAGATCGCCGAGGCAGTACAGCCCTACAAAGCATCTTTACCTGCCGTGACAGAAGAAATTGGCGATACCTGGATCTATGGCGTTGCGAGTGATCCTGTCAAGCTGGCGCGCTTCCGCGAACTGCTCCGCTTGCGGCGTAGCTGGATATCGCAGGGTAAATTCCAGACAGCGGATCAGACGGATCGCGCCTTTCTCGCCAGGTTCGGTCTGGCCGCGGAACACACATGGGGAACCGATACCAAGACTTGGCTCGATTTCGATCACTACACGCCCGCGGCGTTGGCGCGGATGTTGGATAAACCGAATTATGAAACGGTCACCGCCAGTTGGATTGAGAAGCGCAACGACATCGAAGCGGGGATTGCTGTACTTCCACCACCGCTGCGAGCAGAGGCTCAGCGCCGGATAGCCGGATTGAAGCCAGTCCGTCCTGATACCAGCCGCCTGAAAGCGTTCGACCCGACAACACCTCTCGAAACCCCACACTTCGTTGTCGCGCTCGATCCGTCAACCGGCGCGATCGTGCGATTACAAAGCAAATCCTCCGGCCGCGATTGGGCTTCACCGAACCATCCACTAGCCTCGTTCAGCTATCAGACGCTTTCAAAGGAAGATTACGACCAATTCTTAGCCAGCTACATCACCGTTCAGACCGACTGGGCGCCCAAAGACTTTGGGAAACCGAATATTGAAAGATTCGGCGCTCGCAGCCATACATGGACGACGAAAATGACCAGCTGTTTCTCGGCTGTTGACGAAACTGGACAGCGGGTTGTAGCGCAGCTACACATCGCGGAAGCGGGTGAACCTGCTTCCGGAGTTGCCGCCTGGCCTGACGACATCTATATGGAACTGGTCCTTACGGAGTCTGAGCCGGCTATCGACTGCACGTTCTCATGGTTCGGCAAACCTGCGAACCGGTTACCGGAAGCTTTGTGGCTCTCTTTCCACCCTCTCGCTCCGAAAACCGGAAACTGGCAACTCCAGAAAGTGGAGCAACCTGTATCCCCTCAAGACGTTGTTCCGGGAGGAAATCGGCATATGCACGCGGTATCGAACGAACTCACCTATCATGACGAACACGGGCGCTTTTCTATCGAGACACTCGATGCGCCCCTGCTATCGCTCGGTGAGAAAACGCCTATATACTTCTCCAGGTCGCAGCCGGACTTAGCGAAAGGCATTCACTTCAGCCTCTTCAACAATGGATGGGGTACCAACTACATACAGTGGTTCAGTGAAAATATGCAGTTTCGCTTCAAGATACGAGCGTGATTACGCCAGATCACAGTGAGTGGCGTGTAAAGAATTACCTGATTTAACGAATTGGATATTAAGATTCACTTTTTCTTCGGCTAAGGGAAGCCCAGAAGTTCGTAAGGGTACTCACGTAAGCCTTTGCCGATCTAAGACTTGCTTGCAGTTCCGAGGAGTGATAGAAAAAGTGGTATCCTGATTGCTAGATAAAGGGCAACGAAATGATGCAGCTCGCATTGGAAAATCTTGCCTCTCATCTGCAATCCCAGACCATGCCGGTCGGGAACGCTCCGGAGCCGTCTGTGCCCGGTGTTGCTGACGGCCTCTGTGACAAACTGATGGATCACATATTTGACTGTGACGCCTGCATGAGCGGACAGGAAGATGGTTGCGCCTCCTACCAGCTATTGCGGAGCCAAATTGCCGCCGCTGGCGGACCTTCTCACGGTCTTTTGCTCGCCCTGTAACGGGCGGAGGCATCTCCTCCAGCTGTTTCCTCGAACTATTTCCTCATCTCTCCGCATATCTGGCGGAGCACACTGCCGCGCAAGATAAGATGATCCATGGGTCGAGGACACTGATGCTCAACAGTTCAAGAAGGCGCTTCTTTCGCGACATTACAGGGAGTACAGCTGCACTGGCACTTTTATCCGGTGCTGAGCGGATTCTCGATCGCGGATCCGTTAGGCTTGCCCATCGGGTGTCAGACATATCCGGTTCGGTCGATGATCGCCCGGGATTTTCCGGGTACTCTCAAGACGTTATCCGATGCCGGATTTCAAGCTGTTGAATTGTGCTCACCTGTCGGCTACGCCGATGGTGGCTTCGGAGGCCTCGCAAAATACAATGGCGCTGAACTTCGAAAAATCCTGGAGGATGCGAACCTCAAATGCCAGAGCTCTCACTTTAGTATCGACGAACTGAGAAAAGATCTTCCGGGCCGCATCGCATGGGCGAAGGATATCGGGCTTACGCAGATGATGGTGCCGAGCCTTGATGGCCCCAAGCACCCGACTATGGACGATGTGAAGCGCGCGGCCGACGAATATAACAAAATGGCAGCGGAGTCAGCTAAGGCGGGCATTCAGCAAGGTCTTCACAACGAAGATTTCGAACTCACCACCGTGGATGGCAAACGGACCTACGATATCTTATTCGATTTGCTCGATCCGAAACTGGTCAAGTTTCAATTTCAGGTTTCCACAATCAGCCGCGGTTATGATGCCGCCGAGTATTTCACGAAATATCCGGGCCGTTTCATCTCGATGCATGTCCAAGGCTGGTCGGCGAAGACCAGAAAGATCACCGCGGTTGGACAAGGCACTCTGGATTGGAAAAAGATCTTCAGCGCTGCAAGAACCGGTGGCATTCAGAATTACTTCGTCGAGATGCAGCTGCCTTTAATGCAGGCGAGCGTTCCGTATCTGCGGAGTCTGCAGGTCTGATTGAATACCGCCGCTTGGTTTAAGCCACATGACAGCGGTGTTTGTACAAAAGGCAGAGATGATCGGGAGTCGCTTGTTGTATGCAATATCCAGCTATCACGACTCGTTAGCCTCGCAGGTCAATGAGCAGGTACTGAAAACCGCATGAAGCAAGTGGACCTGCGCTCGTTTATGAACGATCTTGCTGCTCTTCCTCGAACAACGACTCTTATCCGCGAAGAAGGTTTGCGAAGTCTGCTCCTTCACCTTAAGGCAGGTGAGCGAGTTCCGGAACATCATACGCGCGGGTCGATCATCGTTCAGTGTCTGGCCGGAAATGTGACCTTCTCGTCGGGTGATCAGGTTGAGCTCAAGCCCGGTCTGTTGATCAGCTTGCCTCCCGGCGCGCCACATAGCCTGAGCGCTCTGGAAGACAGTTCGCTTCTCGTAACAATAGCCGAGGAATCTCCGGCGGCCTCTGCTTCCCACTAAACTACGCGATACTCGCTGCGCGCCGGCGGGTCGACACACGCGTTGGCTTTTTCCGAGCTAGTGATTTGTGCTTTTTCGGTATCCCAGACGAGCAGTTCGCCCGGCAATCGTTGCGCAATGCAGCCGAGGAGAAACGCTTCTGTTACAGGACTCTGGCTTTCGAAATTAGCAGTGGGTTTGGGCCCTCCTTTACAGGCTGCGATCCATTGATCGATCGCGATGTCGCGCCCGTGGTGTTCCCGCTTCGGTTCAGGAGGGGCCTGGTATTTCGATGATTCCGGATACACCTGCGGATGATTGCCATTGAACCCGGCGAGCAGGATTCCTTTATCACCCACATACATGATCCCTTCGCCATCTTCACCGCCTTCGAATAACCTTTGATCTTTCTCGCGCAATCCACTGGGGCGAGGGGGGCGAAGCCCTCCGTCATACCAGGACATCCGCAAGGCCGGTCTTTTCTCCGTCGCGGGATAGTTCAGATACACAATCGATGCTTTAGGGAAGGTCTCGGCATAGGACTCGCTCGTGCTGGATTCAACCGAGGTTGGTGGTGTTAGCTCGAGGATCTTGAACACACCGGCAAAACTGTAGCACCCCATATCTCCAAACGAGCCATCGCCGAAGTCATACCAGCCTCGCCACACGAACGGAAGATACGCTTTATTGAACGGCCGTTCTGGCGCGGGACCCAACCAGAGGTCCCAATCCAGGCCAGCCGGAATCGGGTCCACTGCCTTCGGACGCTCGATGCCTTGCGGCCAGAATGGGCGGCTTGACCAGTTGTGAACTTCCCGAACTTTGCCGATCGCGCCGTCGGCAATCCAATCGGAAATCAGGCGCGTACTTTCGGAGGAAGGATTGTTCACCGTGACCGAAGTCGCTACGCCCATTTCTTTCGCGACCGCCGCTACACGTCGTGCATCGCCGATACTGTGCGTCATAGGCTTCTGGCACAGTACGTGTTTTCTTTTCCGCATCGCCGCAATGGAGATAGGCGCGTGCCAGTGGTCAGGCGTCGCGATGTATACCGCGTCCAGCCCCTCTTCCTTCGCGAGCAGTTCCCGATAATCCTTATAGGCTTTGCATCCTTGATAACTGCCGGAAGCGTTACCTTTTCGAGAACCGTAGTACGCTTCGACGAGCCGCCGGGCCGGCTCGCGCCCACCCATCCCGAGACTTGTTCGAAACTCGTGCGTGAGTTGTACTTCGCCGGGAGAGGAAAGGTCTTCGCCCCACTTCTCGTACGAAGGGCCCAGTAACTGGCGCGCCGCTTTCAGCAGATCGTTGTCGCCGTATTCGACATAATCTTTGCTGCCTTCGTTGCAATCACACACCGCAATGATCTGGACATCGGGACGTGCCATCAGCTCCATGGAGATAGCCTGTCCTTGTCGCCCAAGTCCAATCGAGGCGATCGTCACCTTGTCGCTCGGCGGTATGTATCCCGCACCTCCCAGAACATGACGTGGCACGATCGTAAAGGCTGCCGTCGTCATGGCGCCTCTAATTAAATCGCGCCGGGATACTCCCTCTTCTGTGCTTTGAGATTTGTTGACCATCATCCTTACTCTCTGGACGAGGCTGCATGATCTCGTCCGCGATAATGACTACATAGCCTCTTCATGCGTCTCGCCTGTTCGGGCCTTTCTTCTTGGATCGAGAAGAAGGTAACCATCGTCACGCCGTCCCGGCTGCTCGCTGCCGTAGCCTATCAGCAGTTTACTCTTCAGCAACTCAGCCAGGGACACGAAAGCTGGGAACGACCTTCGATCATGAGCATGGGTGCATGGCTCAGAGATTGTTGGCAGGAAGCGCGCTACCGCTGTCAAAACACCCCTGTCCTTCTTTCGCCCAGCCAGGAACACCTCCTCTGGAAGCAGACCATTCGCAACGACGGAGTCGAGCTCTTCGATCTGGATGCAACGGCACGCGCGGCGGCTCGCGCTGCGAGAATTCTGGCTGAATGGGAGATACCTTCGGATGGCGTGCATTGGAATGATGGCAGTGACGCGCCGCAATTTGCGCGCTGGTTCAAGGCCTTCGACTGGATTTGTCGCCGTAACGGCTGGACTACTCGCGCCGGGCTCTGGCAGCAATTTCCGAAATGGATCTCGCGTGAAGCTTGCACCGCTTCTGGCGAGATCGCGTTCCTGCTTTTGGCGCCTGCATACCCCGCGCTTCAACGGCTATTGGCCGGGCTTGGCGAGCGTGCTTCGGTCACCCGTTTAACGGCTGCGAAACGAACCACAGCCGTACCCGCTAAATCATTCGACAATTTTTCTGATGAATTGGATTTCGCCGCCAGATGGGCCAGACATGAGTTCGAGCATAATTCTTCCAAGTCGATCGGTATCTTGGTTCCCGATCTCGTTGCTCATCGCGCCCTGGTCGAGCGCGCCTTTCAGCAAGTCTTCTACCCCGGTTCTTGCCGGGCCTTACTCGACGAACGGGTTCCGGGTGCGCGAGCGGAATCGCGCATCTTTCGGCTCCATGCATCCATTCCGTTCGCTGCTGAGCCGGTTGTTTCAGGCGCTTTGCTGCTTCTGCAGCTAGCACAGTCACGCATTCCAATCGCCGACGGCGGCGCTATCCTGCGCTCGCCCTGGATCGCGGGCGAAACCATCGAACGGCCGCTGCGTGCTCTCGCCGATCTCGAACTTCGCAAACGTCGCGAACTCGATGTTTCGCTCACCGATATGGAGTTCGCCTCGCGACGTTGTCCGCAGCTAGCGCGCATATGGAAGAAACTTTATCGGATCTTAGAACGCGAGAAGCCTCTCGCCACATTCGCTGCCTGGGCCGAATTTATCGGAGATCTGCTGCAGTCGGTCGGTTGGCCCGGTGATCTGGAACTCGACAGCACGGAACAGAACGCCGTCGAGGCTTGGAAAGATGCTCTCTCTCAGCTCAGTGCTCTTTCCCTGGTATCGGATGCGGTGAGCTTCGGGACCGCTATTGCCGAGTTGCGTGTATTGTTGCGGGCGGACTCTGAACGAGGCAGCCTTCAGGCGCCCATTCAGATTCTGGATTCATCGCAGGCTGGCGGTATTGAATTCGATGCCGCTCTGCTGGCAGGCCTCTCTGAAGAGTTGTGGCCGCCGGTCTCTTTCGCTTCTCCACTGGTTCCGCTGAAACTTCAGCGTGAGCATAAGTTACCGGGCAGCTCGCCCGAAAGCCTTCGGCTCGAACGGGAGCGTCTGACCGCTTCAATTTTCGCTGCTGCCCCTGATTTGGTTGCCACGTTCTGCGGTCGCCCCTCGCCTCTCATCAATAAGTTCGTTTCGAGTTCCACAGAACTCGAAATGTGGACAGGAAAAACTGCGTGGCAATCCTATAAGCCCGTGCTGCTCGAAGAGAGTGACGACAGCATTGCTCCTTGTTATCAGCCCTCCGCCAATACCAGAGGTGGAACCAGTATCATTAAGGCTCAATCGCTGTGTCCGTTCCGGGCATTTGCCGAGTTTCGATTGCAAGCTACTTCTCTTGAAGAAGGATGCCTGGGTCTCGACAGTCGAGAGCGCGGTGGCAATCTGCACCAAGCGCTGGAGTTTGTCTGGCAAAATTTGCGCACGCGCGACCGCCTCCGCGCTACACCTCGAGAGGAACTTGAGCAATTGGTGGAGTCTGCTGCTATGGAAGCCGTTACTCACCCCAGATCAAGTCCCTTTGCGGAAATCGTCACTGCGGCCGAAATCGAACGGCTGAAAGCCGTCATCCTCGACTGGCTTGCCGTTGAGCGTGACCGGCAGCAAAACTTTACCGTCGAAACCGTTGAGCAAGAAAAATATTTCGAGCTTGCTGGTCTGCGGCTTCGCCTCCGAATAGACAGGATCGATCGATTGTGCAGAGGAGAGTTGCTCCTGATCGACTACAAGAGTGGTGAACAAACCGTACGAAAACTGGAAGGGGATCGCCCGGAAGAGCCACAGCTTTTTGTTTATGCATCATCCCTGGAAGAAGATGTGGCAGGAATCTTTTTCGGCCAGCTGAAGGCCCGCGAAGCAAGACTCAAAGGTTTTTCGAGAACCAGACACGTTGCTGGAAGCGGAAACCAGGTGAGGAAAGATTGGGATGCTTTTCTTCTCGAAGGGAAACAAAATGTCTATCGATTGGCAGAGCAATTCAGGAACGGATACGCGGCCGTAGACCCTCTCAAAGGGGCTTGCGATTACTGTGCGCAAAAGCCTTTCTGCCGCATTTATGAAGCCCGGACGGGAGAAGACGCCGAAGGATGATCGTCGATCAGGCACAACGCGAGCTGGCACTTGATCCGTCCCGCTCATTTATCGTGCAGGCGCCTGCCGGGTCAGGGAAGACAGCGCTGCTCGTGCAACGCTACCTCAAGCTCCTCGGAACAGTGGAGAGACCCGAGAGCGTCGTCGCCATGACGTTTACTCGGAAAGCAGCGGCAGAAATGAAGCAGCGCATTCACGACGCGTTGCTCGAGGCCGAAAAAGGATCGACTGTCGAACCGGGACATGAAGCACGGACTCGCGAATTGGCGGCCGCTGTTCTGAAGCAGGATCGCCGCCATGAATGGAATCTGCTCCTGGATATCGGACGATTGCAGATCCAGACGATTGACTCGCTTTGCATGATGCTCACTCGTCAGATGCCAGTGGTTTCCGGTTTCGGCGGTGTCACCCGGGTTGTGGAAGATGCAACCGACTTGTATCGACTCGCCGCCCGCAATACGCTGCGCGATCTGGCTGAGGGTTCCGAACCCGACAAATCCCTGCTTGTCCGGCTGGGAGTTTATTTCGATAGCGATTTCGTTTCGCTGCAGGATCAGATTGTTCGCATGCTGGCACAGCGGGATCAATGGCGTCTCACGGAAGACGATAGCGAAGCGCAAGTGCGCGACTTTTGCGGATTACTTATTCGGGCAGAGCACGCCCTGATCGATGTTTTTCGTGAGCACGGCACAGTCGACTTCACCGCCATAACCCGCGCCGCGATCGATGTCCTCGGTTCGCCTGAGCAGCCGAGCGATTTACTCTACGGGCTCGATTATAGGATTCAACACCTGCTCGTCGACGAGTTTCAGGACACCTCTTTCGCCCAGTACGAGCTACTCAACGCTCTGACGGCGCAGTGGTCAGAGGGGGACGGCCATACTCTATTCCTTGTCGGTGATCCGATGCAGAGCATTTACGGTTTTCGCGGCGCCGAAGTATCGCTTTTTCTGCAGAGTTGGGCCGCCGAGGCTTTGAAATCCGTTAAGCTGCACCCTGTCTCATTACGTACGAATTTCCGGTGTACGCCGGAGATTTTGCAGTGGATCGAGACGCAATTTGAACCAATCATGGCTAGCGACTCGGAGGGCGCTGTTCAATTTCGCTCTTCCGAAGCGGCGCGGCGCGGTGGCGGATGTTCCCCGCGTGTGACAGCCTTCGTTGAGGATAGCGCCGGCGAGTCCGAGGCGAATGCCGTGGTGCGTATTGCGAGGGACGCCAGCAAGCGCGGCACAGTTGCCGTTTTGGTTCGCAGCCGGGCACACCTGAACAGCATTCTTCCCGCTCTACGCAATGCTGGGTTGCCCTACGAAGCGGTAGAAATTGATAAGCTCGCGGAGCAGCAGCATGTCGAAGACTTTATTTCTCTCACGCGTGCTCTCCTGCATCCCGGCGACCGTGTCGCGTGGCTGGCGTGTCTGCGCGCCCCCTGGTGTGGACTCACGCTGGCCGATCTCTCTTTGCTCGCTGAGAATGAACGCGAACGATCGGTGGTCGATTTACTGAAGGATCCCGCGAAGATCGCGGCGCTCTCGATCGACGGCCGTTGGAGAGCAGCGCGTCTCGGAGAGATCCTGTTAGCGGCGCTGTCGAAGGTGGGCCGGGTTCGGTTAAGGAATCTGCTCGAAGACGTCTGGCTGCTCTTGGGCGGTCCGGCGATCTTGCAATTTCCGCAACAGGCAGACGATATCCGCGCCTACCTGAGTCTTGTCGAGGATTTGGAAGAAGGTGGGACAATTCGCGACCTGACTTTGCTAAGTGAGCGTCTCGACAATCTTTTTGCTAAACCCTCCCAAGGTGAGCATCACATCCAGGTGATGACGGTGCACCAGGCGAAGGGGCTCGAATTTGACACCGTCATCATTCCACAATTGGCCGGTGGAGCGCGCTCATTAGAACGCGATTTGCTCCTGTGGCATGAAGAGGTGAATTCGGATGGAGTGGGCACGTTGCATGTAGCCGCGCAGCCTCGCAAGGGAGAGAAGACCGAAAGGTATGAAGCAATTCGTCAGGCGCAACGCAGTAAGGAAGCGCACGAGCTGAAGCGTTTGTTCTATGTGGGCTGCACGCGCGCCAAGGACGAACTGTACCTATTCGGAAACGCCAGAACTAAGAAAGGGGGCTCGGACTTGCAAACTCCCGGACACAACAGCTTTCTCGGCCTGATTTGGAACGCCGTTGCGACAGATTTCGCAAGTGTTCTTCGCCGGTCGCCCGCGCAGCGCAGCTTATTCCCAGAGGGAAAACCCGCTGCCAGAACAATCCTCCGGCGGCTGCCCGCCGACTGGCAAGCGCCGCGCTATTCACGGTCCGTTCAGTGGGAGCCTCCGTTCCGAGAAATTACGGCCTCCGCTCGCAAAGTGAGTTACGAATGGGTAAGCGACGTCGGCCGGCATGTCGGTGTTGTGGCGCACGACATCCTGAAACGCGCCTCGGGTCAAACGTGGACGCCAAGCCAGATACCCGGCATGAGCTCCACTATAAATTCCGAGTTGCTGCGGCTGGGCGTCCCGCAATCGGGTCTTGTCTCAGCCTCAGAGCGCGTGACACGTGCGGTTCAGAATGCGCTAGGGAGCACGCGTGGCAGATGGATACTGGCACGCCATGCCGAAGCGCGTGCTGAATGGCCCGTTGCGGGCAGAATAGGCGACCAGATCATCAGCGGGACCATAGATCGCATATTTCGCGACGAAGACGGGCGCCTTTGGATCATCGATTTCAAAACCAGCGAGCACGAAGGCGGTCATATTCAGGTATTCCTCGAAGAAGAGCAACGCCGCTACCGTACTCAGCTCGAAAGCTACGCTGCTCTGGTTGCCCGGCTTGAAAAAGGTCCTATTTGGCTAGGACTCTACTTCCCTTTGCTCGACGGCTGGCGCGAGTGGGCGTTCGACGAGGCCGCGGTAGTCGCCGCTAACTAAACTGTTACTGATGGCCACCAAATTGACTGCTAATGTCAAAGCCGGAGGATGTGCGTCCAAGCTGAGCCCGCGCATCCTCGACCGGGCGCTGAAAGCAATCCCACGCGTCACCAACGACAAAGTTCTCGTTGGATACGAAACCGCGGATGATGCCGGTGTGTACGACCTTACGGAAGCCGGAGGCAAGCCCCTGGCTATGGTGCAGACTGTCGATTTCTTCACCCCTATTGTTGATGACCCGTATCAGTTTGGCGGCATCGCGGCCGCCAACGCCCTGAGCGACATCTACGCGATGGGCGGATACCCAGTCACCGCGCTATCGCTGGTCGTATACCCCGGGAAGGGGGATATCCAGGATCTCGAAGCGATTCTGCGAGGCGGCGCCGACAAAATTCATGAAGCAAACTGCGTGATTTTAGGTGGCCACAGCATCTCAGAAGACGAGGTGAAATTCGGCTACGCGGTAACCGGACTGATTGACCCGCGTCGAATAATAAAAAACTCGGGTGCGCAACCGGGCGACGCTCTCGTCTTCACCAAGCAAATCGGAACTGGCGTCATCTCAACCGCGCTCAAGAAGGGCATCGCGGAGCAAGCGCATATCGATAGCTCCATCGCCCAAATGCTGCAGCTAAATCGTGCTGCTTCCGAAGCGATGCTGGCCTGTGGCGCTCATGGCGCTACCGACGTGACCGGGTTCGGCCTTCTCGGACACGCACGTGAAATGGCGCTGGCCAGCGATGTCACTCTGCAGATCGTCGCAAGCTCCGTTCGTTACCTTCCCGGCGCAATCGAGTATTCGCAAGCCGGCGCTCATTCCGGCGGTCTGAACAATAATCGTGATTTTGTGGCAAGCTGTGTGCAGATGTCAGCTGCTATCCCTGCGGAGATCGAAGCGCTTCTCTACGATCCCCAAACTTCAGGCGGGTTCCTGATCTCTCTTCCTGAGAGCAGTGCTTCGAGGCTGCTTGAGCAACTCCCGGGCGCTTACAGAATTGGTAAGGTAACAGAGAGAAAAACGAAGCCCCTCGAGGTGAAAGCGTAATGTCCTGCCGAAAACCCTTTGATCGTCGCGCTGGACGTGGATACTGTCGAGGAGGCACTCACGTTGATAAATGACTTGGGTCCTCGTGCAGGTTTCTACAAAATCGGCATGGAACTGTACGCCATCGGAGGCATGGAGTTTGTTTCACAAGTACGTGCCTTGGGGAAAAACGTGTTCCTGGATCTGAAATTGTACGATATCGGCGAGACCGTCAAACGCGCAACGCGACGAATCTGTAGCAGCGGCGCAGTCCAGTTTCTTACCGTGCATGGCAGTCGAGCGGTGATGCGTGCCGCCGCAGAGGGCCGAGGAGCAACGGCCGTCAAGCTTCTTGCTGTTACCGTATTGACGAGCTTTGATCAGGATGACCTGGCAGATCTTGGTTACACCGTGCCGCTATCGGAGTTGGTTGCCCTCCGCGTCAGAAAAGCGGTCGAGAGTGGCATGGATGGAGTCGTTTGTTCGCCCCTCGAAGTTGCAAGCGTGAGGCAGATAGGCGGTCCGGATTTGAAATTGGTTACGCCCGGGGTGCGCTCGGCCGGCGCATCACAGGGGGATCAGAAGCGAGTCTCTACACCCGCGGAGGCCGTACGAAATGGCGCGGATTTTCTGGTCATTGGACGGCAGGTAACACGCGCCGCGAATCCTCGCGCGGCATACGAAGCGATTCTGGAGGAACTCAGCGAGACGCAGCTAGCCGCATCCCGCTGAGTCCGAGGCCTACTTTGAATTCTGCTTCAGCAGGTTCAAAAGTGCCATCCCGTTTGGAGTGCCGAGACCGGTGCAGCAATCCCAGCCTGTCGCGGAATGAAATGCGCCGTTTGTTCCCGAAGTGATGTCGTGCAGTACCTTGTGCTGCGCCACCGTGCCGTAAAGCGTCGGATTGAACCAGCCGAGATTTTTCCCGAGTTCCTGGTTGCAGAGCGCAATGAGCCCGGCCCAAAGGGGCGCAACTGCGCTCGTGCCGCCCACCACGCTTTCCTCCCCGTCGACCAGCACCTTGTAACCGCTTTCGGGATCGGCCACTCCCGCCACATCCGGAACGCCGCGCCCGGTCGAATTGGATCCGCTGGAAGGATGCGGCACGTTCACCGTAGATTGAAAAGACGGCTTCGGAAAATACGAACTGACTCCACCTCCGGTCGCGCCGCCATCTGTCCCGTCGTTCCAAACAGTCTCGGACGTGATTGTGCCGCCGGCGCCAATCAATCTGGTCCCGCCACACGCTATCACCCACGGGCTCGAAGCGGGGAAGTCGACGTGATTGTGCCGGTCTCGCTCGCCATCGGAGGACCCGTTGTCACCTGCAGCCACGCAGATTGAAATCCCAAGGAGCGCTGCATCATGAAAAGCCGAATTGAAGGCATTCATTGACTGCGGCTCCCATTCGCCCTCCGCCGATCCCCAACTGATGGAAATCACGGATGGCTTGCGGACCTTGTCGTGAATCGCGCTGTTAATCGCGTCCAGAAAGCCGGCATCCGTGTTCGGGGCAAAATAAACAGCGAGATTTGCCCCCGGAGCAACTGCTCCAGCGACCTCGATGTCTAATACCACTTCTCCATCTTCGCTGTCAGGATCTCCCGACGGCGCATTGGTTATGCCATCGACGGCAACCGCCGTTACGGAAACATCGGCTACACCAATCTGCTTCCAGTAAGTCTCCAGATCGCTCTCTCGATATCCACCGCCGAGCTCGATCAGAGCGATCGTTTGCCCGCTGCCAGTGTTGGTGGGAAAGTTGTACAGCTTGGCGATTTCAGTCGGTGCGTACGCGGTAGCGGTTGATGTACGTTTATGAATTCTGCGAGAAGTCGCCGCGGCCGGGCGCTCGTCAAAGCCAAGCACAGCGACAACAATTCCAGCGAGACTCTGTGGGATCTGTAGAAAGCCCTGTTGAGTTCTGTATGCATCTGCGCCCACAAGCGACAGGCGAACATCAGCCCGAAACAAATCGGCCAGCTTGCCCAGTTTGCCCGCAATCTGGATTGTACGGGCTCCTTGATGAACCCGTGTGACCGAAAGTTGATGTTCACGCGCAAACGACTCGACGGCGGCAATGTCGTCAACGTCCGCGCCGTGAACGGTCGCCAGTTCTTCATGTGATAGATGTTCTTTGATTGACTCTGCGGTCGGTGCATTCTGCTTTCGACGAAGCACCAATGTGATTTGAATATCTTCGTTGAGTGCGAGCTCGCCTCCTGAAACCGAATTTCTCGGATGCTGGCGCCCGCTCCCTGCCAATTGTAAGTGCGAAGGTATCATTCTTACTCCCGGCCAGAATATAGTTCGTGAGTAGCGATTTTCGGTTAAATTGGTGTCTCACATAACATCGCCCAAGTGACTGATACTAAGCTATTTGGATGCGCTATCCGTAATTGGTCCCAGGCTGTGACTGATCGCGCGTTGACGGCTGCTGAAACTGGCCGCGAAACTCGTTAGTCTGGTTGAATAGGCATGTTTCGATTAATCAGAATTCTCGTCTTCTTCACCTGCGTTCTCTCGGTTGCGACTCACAATGCGGCTGCTCAATCGCTAGGTAGCCTGCTGAGCAGCGACAAAGGACAGAATTCTGCTACTCCCACGACTTCGTCTGATCCGCTTGGCCGAACCACGCCCCACAGTGCGATTTACCGCTTTCTCGAGGCCTGTCATAAAGGCAAGTACGACATTGCGGCTCGATACCTGAACCTGAGCAAACTGAGTGCTCAGCAACGGGCCTCGCAAGGCCCGGAGCTTGCCCGGCAATTGGGGAAACTGCTCGATCGGAATCCGCGGTTTGAAGTGAGAGCACTGAGCGATTCACCCGAGGGCAACAGCAATGACGGCCTGACGGCAAATGTGGATCAGCTCGCCACCTTCGAACTAGAGGGAGAGCCCGTGGTGCTGAACCTGGAGCGCGTGAATCAGCAGCCGGCTGGCTGGATCTGGCTGGTCTCATCAGACAGCGTGGCAAAAATTCCAGATCTGAGCAGTTTGATCGAGCAGAACACGCTGGAAAAACATTTACCGGCTGTGCTGGTTGACACCACACTGCTCGGCACGCCGCTTTGGGTTTGGCTCTCGCTTGTTTTGGTGGCGGCTATTCTCTCGGCCATCTCCAAGTGGCTGTCGCGCTTGTTTATCGCGGCCGTAAAGCCGATTACCAGACGGTACGTAAAGTCCTTCCAGGCACAACGGCTCGAAGCGCTTATGGAGCCCTTGCGCCTGATATTGTCCGTTATCGTTTTTCGAGCGTGTCTGGCGTTCATAGCGCCGAGCGCGCTTTTGCGTGACGATTTGTTGAAGCTGCTCACGCTGCTCTTCATGCTTGGAGCGGCAGCGCTTCTGATGAGGCTGGTTGACGTTTTCTCCGACAACGTGATTTCGCGACTTGATCATCGTGAGCGAGCATTAACATACTCGGTATTCCCGCTCGTCATTCGCTTTATCAAAATTCTCATATTCGGTTTTGCTGTCCTCATTGTTCTGCAGCAGTGGGGCTACAACACGAATACGATTCTTGCCGGACTTGGAGTGGGAGGCATCGCTGTCGCTCTTGCCGCTCAGAAGACGATCGAAAATCTCTTCGGCGGTGTCTCCCTGCTCAGTGATCGAGCGGTACTGGTTGGAGACTTCTGCCAATTTGGAGGCCAGGTCGGAACGGTAGAAGATATCGGCCTGCGCTCCACTCGAATCCGAACTCTTGACCGCACAGTTGTAACTGTTCCAAATTCCCAGTTTTCTACAATGACGCTCGAAAATTACTCGAAGCGCGATCGCATGTGGTTCCATCCCACAATTCGCCTACGCCGCGACACCAGCCCGGACCAGGTCCGGCAAATGATGGAGGAGATCACCCAGATTCTGGCAAAGCACGAGATGGTCGACGCTTCCGGCGTGCCGTTGCGATTTTCAAAGATTACCGACCAGACACTCGACCTTGACATTTTCGCCTACGTACTGACACCTGACTCCAATCAATTCCTGAAGGTTCAGTCAGACCTGCTGCTGCAGATTCTGGAGGCCTCGTATCGGCTCGGAATCGGTTTGGCCGTTCCGATTCAGGAAGAGTACAACGTTTCGGTCGATGCCCAGCAGAAAGCGCCGGCTCACCCGTTCTTGGCTTTTGGAGGCCAAAACGGTGCTTCGTCGATGGCCGAGAGGAGTGATTCCGAACCTGCACAGGTCCGATAAAGATCAAAAATCAGAGCTGAGGATATCAAAATAGAAACGCAATCCCTTTCTGAATTGGTCTAGCGGTATGTGTTCGCTGTCGCTGTGCATCGTGCCGAGCGTCGTTAGGTCAATTGTCATCGGCATGAGCCCATATGTTTGCACGTTCCGCATTCGAAACTTTTGGCCATCCGTGCCGTAGGGAATAATGATGGGCGCTACCGTAGCTCCCGGATTTTCCTTCTCTATAGCCGATCGAAGCGCCCCGAAGAGCGGTGTGTCGCTTCTGCTGGCCTGCGCGTCGTCGGGCTTGCGGGAAATCCGTTCTACAGTGATATGCGAATCGTTAATGCGCGCTTTCATACCGGAGATGAATTCATCGGCGTTCTCACCCGGCAATAAACGACAATCAAGAGTTGCTTCGGCGAGTGAGGGAATCACGTTGGCTTTGGGCGGCTCGCCCACACCGCTGCGCAGCGACGTGACAGAGATCGTGTCTTGTTGTATTGCATTCATAAACTTGTTGGAAGCGAAGCCCCCCAGCTCATCTCGCATCTTCGCGACTAACGCGTTCGGTTTCATGGCTGGAGGAAACCGCTTAGCCTCAGTGATCGCTCGCATTAGCAAGTCGTTGGCATTGTCGGGTATTGGCTGGGAGCCGTGTCCGGAGGTCCCTTGTGCGCGCAGCCGCAACCAAAGCACCTGCTTCTCGGCTACCGATATACCGAACACTAACTTACCCGGGATGTAAGCATCACGCGATCCTACTCCGCCCTCGTCGAGCACGTACGCCGGATTGAGTTCGTCCCAGTGATGTTGAATCATCCACGCGGCGCCATCAGATCCGCCCGTCTCTTCGTCGCAGTCGGCCAAAAATATGATGTCGCGGGAGGGAACGATACCGAGCTGCTTCAAGAGAGTCAGGGCCGTTAGCTGCATGACCGCCGTGCTCTTCATATCGAGCGATCCTCGTCCCCACATTTCACCCGCTTCGATCTGGCCCCCGAAAGGGTCGTGCTTCCAACGAGACGCATCGGCTGGAACTACGTCCATGTGATTTAACAACACGAGAGAACCTTTGGACGAGTCTCTTCCAGGCAGCTTTACGAGCAGGTTTGTCTTACTGTCACCATCACTCTTGAATAGTTCCGCATGCAGGCCAAATTTGGCGAACTCGGCTTGGAGGAATTGTGCGGCCTCACTCGTATTTGCAGGCGGGTTGACGCTCTTGATTTGAACATAGTGTTGCAGGAGACTTATGGCGTGTTCGTCCACTCGCGGCCAATCCGGTTCGGCGGCATTCGCGAATTCGCACAACAAAAAGGCGCAAATAATAATTTGAAGAAGCTTCATGTTTTGGTTTCAGGTACATCCGTCAATGTTGATGCGTTTCCGTCCATACGCAGCGCTTCGAGTACTGCACCCGCGGCAGGACTGAGTTTGGGGCGTGTCACGTTGCATTGGATTCTCCTCTGAACCTGCTCGGCGAAAGCCAGTCGAATCGAGCTACTTTTGAACACCCCGCCAATATGAGCTACCGGGATTGTCTCGTGTTTCGGAAACAGGTTGCGATACACGCCCTCCACATACCAGCTCAAAGCCCGCGCCGCTTCGTTCAGTATGTTCTGCGCGACGGCGTCGCCTGTTTCGGCGGCTCCTGTTATTAACGGTGCGAGTTCCGCTATTGCCTGGCGCGGGTGCTCCGCATACCAGCGATGCATCAGCTGATTGGCTGTGTCGGCCTTGGTATGCTCAAGCATTTTTTCATGCAGGCTGGTTGCGGGACCCCAACCTTCTTCGAATTGCAGTGCAGCGCGCAGGCCACGGCGAACCATGTCAAAAGCGCCCCCTTCATCCCCGAAAATGTAACCCCAACCTCCGGCGCGAGCCGTGCGCCCTTCGGTATTGCGGCCGAATGCAATCGATCCGGTTCCGGCAATCACTATGATGCCGGGTGCGCCTTCGGTAGCTCCGATAAGCGCGATCTCGGCATCATGCGTAATCTTTAACCGGCTGCTGCGAATCAGATCTCTGGAATACGATGTTTTGTCTTCCGTGCCGCCGCTGAAGCCCAGGCAAGCTGAAGCAAAACACGATGAATTCAGATCCAGGCCGGCGCTCGAGATCGCTTGCGAAAGACACTGCTTCATCACTCGCAGAAACTTCTCTCTTGCTTCATCTCCGCTAACGTGGTTGCAGGGGCCGCTGCGGCCCACGCCGAGTACTTGTCCGTCTTGATTCGCAATGATCGCCGTAGTGCTGGACTGTCCGCCGTCAACGCCTAGGTAAAGTCGAGGCAACGATATTCTTACCTCAAACAACCGGTGAAATACGGATCGTGTTGCGCGGGTCGCGTCCTCATACCAGTGTCTTGTCCTTGGCATAACAGAGCGGATCCAAAGGACAGGACGAGCACCTGGGTTTGCGCGCAATACAAATCTGGCGGCCAAAGTGAATGGTCTGATGCGCAAAGAGAACCCAACGGTCCTGAGGGATGATCTTCATCAGATCCTGTTCGATTTTCACTGGATCGTTGTTCCTGGTGAGATCGAGACGCTGAGAAATCCGTTGGACGTGAGTATCGACCACCACGCCGGACGCGATGCCATACGCTGTTCCGAGCACAACATTCGATGTTTTTCGGGCTGCTCCAGGCACTTTGAGCAATTCATCCATGGAGCGGGGCACCTGTCCTTTGTAGTCAGCGATTATCTTGCGTGCTGCTCCGATTAACGAGCGCGCTTTATTGTTAAAGAATCCCGTTGAGCGAATGTCGCGCGCCAGCTCGTCCTGAGAGGCATTGGCAAAATCCTGCATCGTCGGATACTTTTTGAAGAGCTCCGGCGTCACTTTATTCACGCGCTCGTCTGTGCATTGAGCTGAGAGAATCGTGGCGACGAGTAGCTGCCAGGCATTTTTGTGATGAAGAGCGCAGGTGGCGTTCGGATATAGCCCGTCAAGTTCTTTGAAAATTCGTGCCAGCCGGGCCTTTCGTTCTGCTGCGTTCTTGGGCTTAGGAACCTTTCGTGGCGGAGTGACTGGATGAACCGGGATGGGAACGGCAATTTCCGTGTCGGGCATGAGATCGCCGAAACCCTAGCTAGATGGGCGTGGTGCTATCCAAGAAGTTTCGCAGCCGGTGGCTGCGGCTGGGATGTCTCAGTTTCCGGAGCGCTTTTGCTTCTATTTGTCGAATGCGCTCGCGCGTCACGGCGAAATTCTGGCCTACCTCTTCGAGGGTATGTTCGCTGCCATCCTGCAAACCAAAGCGCATCTTCACGATCTTCTCTTCGCGCGGGCTCAGCGTCTTTAGAACTTCAGCGGTTTGCTCGCGCAGATTTAAATTGATTACTGCTTCAGAAGGGGATACCATCCGGCTATCAACCAGAAAATCACCGAGATTCGATTCCTCCTCTTCGCCGACCGGCGTCTGCAAGGAGATTGGCTCCTGCGCTATCCGTAAGACGCGGCGGATCTTCCCGGGCGTCAGTTCCATGCGTGTCGCGAGCTCTTCCGTGGTCGCCTCGCGGCCGAGCTCTTGGAGTAGGGTTCGCTGCAATCGTACAAGCTTATTTATCGTCTCGATCATGTGAACAGGAATGCGAATCGTTCGTGCCTGATCAGCAATTGCTCTTGTGACTGCCTGCCGTACCCACCAGGTGGCATAAGTAGAGAATTTGTAGCCGCGTTTGTAGTCGAATTTATCGACCGCGCGCATCAGACCGATATTCCCTTCCTGAATCAGATCTAGAAATTGCATGCCACGGTTCGTGTATCGCTTTGCGACGGAAACCACCAGGCGAAGATTAGCTTCGATCAAACGTTTCTTTGCGGTATCCGATTCTAGTTCGCCCCCATCTAAAATTTGTAAGGTCCTGTGCAGTTCGCTGAGAGTACTGCCCGAGTGATCTTCCAGCGCTTGTAAATGCGAAGACAGCGACTTCATCTCTTTTCGGAGGGCACTTGCAGTTGCGGATTCCGAAGGCGGCAGCTGTTCCAACTTGTTTTGTACTCTTGCGATTTCCTGTTCCAGTGGTTTCAGCTGTTCCGTCGCGTTCTTTAATATTCGGCTTAGAAATCGTTGATAACGGGAAGTGAACGGCAGCATCCGGATCTTACGGGAAATGTGAATCGCCAGACGGGCATATTCGAAACGCAGTTTTCGATGCTGTTTTGCTTTCAAATTCCGCGAAGTGCTGGCCAGTTTTCCTGCAGTATGTTGCGCCTTCCGGTAGAGCTTTTCCACCTGGTCCGTCGTGTCGACGAGCTGCTTGTGAAGCTCATTGATCGCGTCCTGTTCCTCTTCGTTGGCATGGGGATCCGCCGGCTGCAGGATCTCTAATACCGAAACAGTGCCCCGCTCCACCGCCTCTCTGGTTTCGAGGATCGTTTGAATGACAAGGCGAGATCTGGATAATGCCTTTCGGACGGCCTTTTCCCCGCGTTCGATCCGTTTTGCCAGCTCGATCTCGCCCTCTCGGGTAAGAAGGGGCACCATACCCATTTCACGAAGATAAATGCGAACCGAATCATTGTTCTTGTCGAGAGCGCCCGGCGAAAGATCGAGATCAGAAAGGCCATCTATTTCTTCGCCTCTCTTCTCGTATTCTTTGGAGTCTTCCAGCAGCTCTGCTGGGGCGCCCTCAAGATCGCCAAACAGATCGTTGAGATCGCCTCCGTTGGTCAGGTCTTCGCGCACCGATTCCCGGAGATCGTCGTAAAGTGCAAAGCCCTTTTCGTTCCTGTCTTGCATTAACTGCCTTTTGTTAATCCGTTACGAGAAACTCGCTGGCTAGCAAGCTGTTTCAGAACTCATCGGATCTCGGCCAAGGCGCCCCGTTTGATTCCTTGACTCCCTCATATTACAACTTACAACTATTCACGCTTTATCGGACACGCGCATCAGACCGTTCAGCTCCCCCATTACCCGGAAGGCCTCATCCAGATTGCCCTGCGCCTCCGCCTCTCGAACGAGTTTCTTTAAATGCTCGCATTGTCGGTGCAGTGATTTCTCTTCCAAACGCTGGAGGCACTCCGAAGCCTGTTCTACGGCCTGCTCTTCTCTTACACCGCACTCGGAAAAGCTGATCTCCGAAAGGATACGCTGCGGCCGCGAGTCGAGCTTTGCAAGCACGGCACCCAGCGAGAAACCGCTACCATCGGCATCCGCTGACAGAATAGCTTTGAAGATCATGTCCAGCTCCAGGGCATCAAAAGTTCGGGCCTCGGCGAAGAAGTGGCGGACCACCGCGCGGGCCTCAGCGCTAGTCAGCATACAGGCTGATCAACAATCGTTCGTTTGCTGGAACAACTGCCGCGAGTTCATAATTCCTAGGCGCGCTTTGCGAAGAAGTTTTGGAACGTAGCGCTTGCCGTACCATATCGCGGTCTAAATTTAGGCGTTCCGCCACGTTACTCGCTGTCGCGTCTCTTTCGATTGAATCCCTTACATGCTCTATCGAGGGCAGAATGAATTTTAAGGCATCCACTCGGCCTTCCGCGGTTCTCACATTGAACTTCGATTTGGCATAATCGCTCAGCCAATCGAAATAGGGCCTAGCCTGTTCCAGATGCCGCTGGTATGCAGCGGCGCCATTCTGCTGAATGAATTCATCGGGGTCCAGGCCGCCAGGGATATCTAGTATTTTGACGCTCAGCCCCGATGCCAGAATTTGAGGTATGTACTTCCCTGTAGACCGGTCGCCAGCGCTGTCGGAATCGAAGTTTAAAACGACCTGCCCGCGTCCTGACTGATAGGAAGTCTCTTTCTTGATCACCCGAATCTGATTCGGGCCAAGCGCTGTACCGCACAACGCGACCACTTCCTGGACGCCCGCTGAATAAATTCCGATCGCATCCATGTATCCTTCGACCATGATGATGCGGTCGTTCTTTCGGGCGGCTATTTTTGCGCGATGCAGATTGTAGAGTACTGCCGATTTTGTATAAAGTCTGGTTTCTGGAGAGTTCAGGTACTTGACTTTGTCATCCGGAGAAAGTGCTCTGCCTCCGAAGGCGATTAGTTTTCCCGACGCGTTGTGGATGGGGAACATGAGGCGGCCCCGGAAGCGATCATACAATCCTGATGTGTCCTGCCGCTGCGATACCAGCCCCGAAGCTATCAGCAGATTCTCGCCGTAGCTCTTGAGCCTTTGGGTGAGTTGTTGCCCCGATGCATCAGCAAGGCCGAGCCGAAACTCTCGTGTCGAATCAGGGCTCACTCCCCGAGAATTGAGGTAGGCCCGCGCCTCTGCCCCGGATGGTCCTCGGAGATTCTCTTGAAAAAGAGTGGCGGCTGCTTCATGGATCTCAAGGAGAGCGGCGTAGCGCTGAGCCTCGGGATCATCGCTTCGCTGCCTCTCAGGCATCGGAATGCTGTATCGTTCTGCAAGCAATCGAAGCGTTTCAGCGAAGGTCAGGCTTTCAATCTGCTGTACGAAATTTAAAACATCCCCGCTCGCATCACAGCCGAAACATTTGTAGTACTGATGGCCGCTATGGACTCCAAACGAAGGAGTCTTTTCCGAATGAAAGGGGCAAAGCCCAACCCAGCGCTGGCCCGCGCCCTGGCGCTTTAAGGGGACATACTGCTGGACGACGTCCACAATATTCAGCTGATTCTTGAGCTGCTCAGCGAAATTCATCTAACAGGGGGAAGGCGTGCCTTCAGATTAGCAGTTTCCAGCTTTCCTCACTGCGTGAGATTGGCATAATGACGACAGCGAATGGCCCTTAAGGAATACGCGCGAAAAAGAAACTTCGAAGCGACGCCTGAGCCCCCGCCGAACGAGAAAAAGAGCCGCAACGGTGGCGAAAATGGCGGCTTTTTTTGCGTGCAACGGCACGATGCTACCCGGTTGCATTATGACTTCCGCCTCGAAGTTGGCGGCGTTCTGGTCAGTTGGGCGGTTCCGAAAGGCCCGAGCCTTGATCCGGCTCGCAAGGCGCTTGCGATGAAAGTAGAAGATCATCCGCTCGACTACGGAACCTTTGAGGGCAACATCCCGAAGGGCAATTACGGAGGCGGAAGCGTGATGCTTTGGGACAAAGGAACGTATGAAGTGCTGGGCGATATGCCGGCGCAGCAGCAATTGGATCGCGGCGACTTCAAGTTTGAACTGCACGGTGTCAAGCTCAAAGGCTCTTTCGCCATCGTTCACATGAAGCACGCCGGTAAGGGAAACGAATGGCTGCTCATCAAGAAGAAAGATGAGTACGCGGTGCCCGGCTACGATATCGATCAATTTGCATGGAGCGTAGCAACCAAGCGAACCCAAGACGAAATCGCCGAAAATACTGATCCGCCGCAACTCTCCCATTTGAAAGGCGCTCGTAAAGCTTCCCTGCCGGCGACAATCGAGCCGATGCTCGCGACGGCTGTGAACAAGCCGCCGGAAGGCTCGAACTGGCTCTACGAAATTAAGTGGGACGGGATTCGCGCGCTGTGTCTTATCGAGAATGGCAAGCTGCAGATTCAGTCGCGCCGCGGAAAGAGATGCGAAAAACAATATCCGGAGCTGGCGGATCTTCCCAAACACGTTCACGCGAAAACCGCCTGGCTTGACGGCGAAATCTGTGTACTCGGCGAAGATGGCCGTGCCCGCTTCCAGAATATTCAGCCGCGCATAGGCGCTAACCTGAGCGCCGTGAGACAGCTCGCGGAGACTTCGCCGGCCACGCTTTTCCTGTTCGACATTCTGTATGTCGATGGTTACGATCTTTGCGGCGTCGCGCTCGAAGAACGCAAAAAGCTGCTGAATGCCCTGGTTGTTCCGGATGAACATATAAAAATTTCGGAAGCATTCGAAACGGGTGGTGAGGAAATGTTCCGCGTCGCCCGTGAAATGGGACTGGAAGGGATTGTCGCGAAGGACCGCACCAGTTCCTATCAAGGAACTCGTTCCGGCCGCTGGCAAAAGATCAAGGTTTCAAATGAGCAGGAATTCGTGATCGCCGGTTTCACGAAAGGGGAACGAGAATATTTCGGCTCTTTGGTCCTCGGCGTCAATGAAAACGGGAAGCTGCGGCACGCGGGCCAGGTCGGCACAGGGTTTGATCACAAGCTGATGAAGGCGATCTACGAGCGGCTCGAGCCGTTGATTACGAAGACCTGCCCGCTGACCCCGAAACCCAGGATCAAGGACGTCACCTGGGTACGTCCAACGGTAATAATCCAGGTCTCATTTTCCGAGTGGACCAAGGACGGGCTGCTTCGGGCCCCTGTGTTTATTGGATTTCGCGAGGATAAGGCGCCGGAAGAGGTTCAGCGCGAGGAGGGTTTTTACCGCCCTAAAAAAAGGGTCGATCTGGACGGTAAAAAAGAGGTTACGGCGGAGATCGACGGCCACACTTTGAAGTTCACGAATCTCGACAAGCTCTATTTTCCGAAAGATGGGTGGAAGAAGAGGGACTTGCTGGCCTTCTATGATGCGGTAGCGGAGTGGCTGTTACCACATCTCAAGGACCGGCCGCTCTCGATGAAGCGCTATCCCAATGGAATTGCTGAAGAATATTTTTTTCAAAAGAACGCGACTCATTTTCCGAAGTGGCTTCGGTGCGAGAAGATCATTGAGCACAGCGGCACGAAGGTAAATCACTATCCGCTAGCGAACGATCGGGCCAGTCTTCTTTATCTGGTCAATCTGGGCTGCATCGATCAAAATCCCTGGATGAGCCGGGTAGGCAGCCTGGATAAGCCGGACTGGATGCTGCTCGATCTGGATCCGGTAGAAACGTCGTTCGATCAGATTGTGGAAGCCGCTCTGCTGGTGCGGGATGTTCTCTCGGATTTGGGGCTAAAGGGCTATCCGAAGACGACAGGCGGAGACGGGATGCACGTTTATGTGCCGCTCGAGCCGAGGTACAGCTACGACCAGGTGCGCAGTTTTGCGGAAATCGTGGCGCATTTGGCCAACGAACGAGAACCCAATCTGTTCACCACGCCGCGTTCGGTAGAGAAAAGGAAGAAGGGAAGGGTCTATTTCGATTACTTGCAGATCGGTACAGGCAAGACGATCGCGGCGCCGTATGTCATAAGAGCCTATCCGGGCGCTCCGGTTGCTACGCCGCTCGATTGGAAAGAAGTGAAAAACGGACTAAAGCCACATGATTTCCGCATCGATAACAGCATTGAGCGGTTCCAGAAAACAGGCGATCTCTTCGCACCGGTGCTGCAAGGCGGACAGAAATTGGAAAATGCGCTGGAATATGCGGGCGAAGCCGGAGAAATTTCTTGATCAGCCTCGAAAATTTTGAGCAGCAGCCTCTTGACAGATTATATTAGCCGAGATAAGCTAAACCTGCTATTCCCTCTGGCCTGTTAAGGACCATTTATATGCGTAGACGCACACTCCCGGATGAAAGTGCTCCGCCTTTAAAAGACCGAGAACAATTCAGAGGGGCATTAGACAATCTCGCCAGTGCCATTGAGGGTGTACTGCGGGCCCTGGATGAGGGACGGGAAGAAGAGCGGGATCGTTCGCGCCGCCGATTCCCGCGGCGCCGGCCGGTGATGGCCGGGCGCCCGCGAGTGCAATCGCGTCTCTTGCGAGACCTGCCAAACCGGCGGTTCCGTAATCAGGACTTGCGTGGCCGTCAGCAATCGGGTGAAAAGAGGGAACGGGATGACCGCCGTGCCCGCGATCCCGGTCCTTTCGAACGATGGGGGCGACGCGAAGTATGCGAAGAGGATGGCCGCGAATGATTTGTCCGGCCGTACTCCAATTGGTTCCGATCGCTCCGGCACAATAGACTTGCCAAATCTGAGGCGCGGAGGTGCATTATGAGTCTCAACAGAACTATCCGGCGGTTGAAGCGGCTTGGAAAGCAGCTTAGCCGCACTCTCAGGCAATTCGACAAGACTCTAGGCCAGACCGGACAGGGGCTCGGACGCAGGCATAAGCACCGGCAGCGGCACAAGCAGAAGCACGGGCCGGCACACGGGCCCGGTTACGATTAGCACTTCGTTTCTGACGAAGCCGGCTGCGCGTTCACGCGATGTTTCCCATGCGCGCGATTTTTGTATGCACACCCTCAAAAGCCTACGGAGAAGTTAACGCTGCGATTCCGCTGGCGCGTGGTATCGCAGATTCCGGGGGCGAGGTATGGTTTGTCGCTTCACCTTTGGCAGCGGGGCTGGCATCCTCCAGTTTTCCGGGCCGCGTTTTCACGCTAACGCGCGACCGCGAATTCAACCAGAGCCTTTTCTGGCGGGTATGTGGTAAGTTTCGCCCGGATCTAATCGTATTTGTCGAGTTTTATGAAATTCTGAGACCCAGCAGAATACCAGGTTGTCCGCTTATCGACCGCCGATGGATCCGGCGGATCGCCTCTTTTCCAGCCGAACTTATCTTCATGGATTTCATCGCGCACGTTCCCATGTTGCGCGAAATCAGCGACTGCAAAATCTGTTCCCGGCGTTTTGACCGGCCGGCGCTGCAGGCGTTCCTGCAGAGATTGCGAGTCATTCTGCCGTGTCCGCTGAACGAACCCGGGCCGATCGAAGAGCGCTGCGGGATACCGTACCGTACCACCAGGTTGCCTTTGGGGCTGGATCCCGAAGAACGCCGGCAGACGCGTGAGAAGTTCATTCCCGGCAGCGATCCGGAAGGCGATTTCCTCATTGTTCGTACGGGCGCTACCTGGCAATCCGTTTTGGCAGAAAAGTATCGCGTGCCTTTATACGAACACCTCTCCGAGCTGCTAACTTACTACTTCGGACAAACCGGCAGGAGAGTGGTCCTGGTATCTGTTTCAAGCCATCACAGACTGGCCCCGGGCTCATGCAATCTGAAGATCATCAACTTTGAAAATCTTCCGCCGCCCGATTTCAACCGTCTTGTGCTTTCCTGTGACTTACTGCTCACCGATAACGAGATCGGGTATGGGCTTGCGAACACGATTGGCCGAGTTCCCGGCCTGGTATTCGTAAATAGTTTTCGGGGCCACGAAATCCTGGCGCGCGAGAGAGCCGGCAGTGTTGTCTCGAAGGTAGTTCAACGACTGGAAACGTATCGATCCGGAGCCGTTTATCCGTACAAAATCTTTCCTCTCCCGGCACCGTCCGACCAATTCGTGGAAGACGATGGGGATGCTTGTGACAGCCGTGGTGAATTTGTCCGCGCCAGCCGCCTTCGCCTGGGTAGAATGCGCTCGAGCCCGTTCTTAAGGGCCGAAATATACGGTGGAGAAGAGACACGGAGAAAGCTGGCGATGATAGTCGGCGATACGGTGTGCCAGGAGTGGTTTGCAAGGGCGGACGCTTCTTTTCTGGAACGGCTCAATTCTTTACCAAGCGGCCCCCGTGTTATCGCGAGTGCCGTCCAGCACCCGGCGAACGCCAGCGGCCACACGGTGTTGTAATGCCGCGGCCGGACAGCAATTCGCAAATTCAAAGCATCGCCTGCGAATTTCGCGAACGCATTCAAACGCGGCCCTGCAACGTGGTGACCGAGGAACGTCCTTACCTCACGCCCGTCTTTCTGCTGGCGCCAGGCCGATGCTTCAGTAGCCTGGCTTGCGCGATGCTCGGACAACATCCTGAAATGTATGGTCTTCCGGAGACGCAGCTGATGGTGCGTGACACTCTCAATGAGTGGTGGAACGATTTCGGCGGCGGCATTCATTCGCATGGCCTGCTGCGGTCGGTTGCCGAGATCGTGTTTGGCGGCCAGTCGTTTCAAAACGTTCAGCGCGCGGAAGCCTGGTTATGGCAGCGGCGAAGTTTGGCGACTCACGTGGTGCTCTCGAAGCTGGCTGCTTTTGTTTATCCACTGACGCTTGTGGAAAAGACGCCCATGGTGAGTTATCGCTCCGAACACATGCATCGCATTTTGGAATCATTTCCAAATGCAAGGTTCATCCACCTGGTCCGTCATCCGATAGGGTACGGGGAGTCGCTCATAGAATTCTTTCGCGATCGGGCACCGTGGCGCGATGCTGCCCGGGTGAAGAATCTGATCAAAGACGATGAGTCGATATTTTTTCGGATGTTCGAGGAAGCCCGCGACAGAGTCGTCCCAGATCCCGCCGAAGCCTGGTTCATCCGGCAAACAGAGGTGCTTTCATTTTTGAGACACGTTCCGGACAGCCAACGGTTTCGCATTCGGGGCGAGGACCTGATTAGCGATCCAGGCAAGGTACTCAGGCGGCTTTGTGACTGGCTATGCCTTCGGTGGGATGAGATGACACTCGAAGAAATGCAACGACCGGAGAGATGGCCATTCGCATGTTTCGGTCCTCCCAATGCGCGCCACGGAGGTGATCCCAAGTTTCTCAGGAACCCTAGACTACGTGGCAGACGTAATCCACCGGCCTCGCTTGAATCCCCGGTACCGTGGCGCAACGATGGCACTCGGTTGCCACCGCACGTGCAAGAGCTGGCCAAATTTTTCGATTACGTGTAACGGACGTGCGCGGCCGGAAGGCTTTATTTCTCGTGTTCACTCAATCACGGAATTAATCGAAGGTGTAGCCAAATGTATCAATATCGCGCCGGAAGCGTTCGGCCACGAGCTGCCGGGTGCGCGGGTTGTAAAACGATCGATAATCGACTGACGGCCCCTTGTTCTTGTGCGGCAGAGCAGCGCTGATCGCGAGTTGTTTGCAGACGTATTCAAAATCGCTGGAGAGTCTCTCAAAGCGCCCTACGAAGTCTACGATGATTCTTCCGTTTCTATCGCAGATGTAATCCACTTGATTGAAGGTTGTTTTGACGGCTCGACCAGAGGTGAGAGACAGGAAATCCTCGAACGCCGGTGCGTTTGCCTGGACATACCTCATGAATGAGTTGCTGGGCCGGTCGATGCACATGTTGTACCAGGAAACAAGGCGCGACCAAGGATTGCGCACGAATGCGAATTTGAAAAATCTTTGCCACGCGCGGTTTCCGAGATACAGCTTCAGGTCGGATGCAAATAAGTGCCGGTTCTTGAGAGGATCCCAGCAGGCAGGTAGATCGTTGAACCTGGTTATCACATCTGGCGTGACCTGGCGCAAGGCTTTCACGACCGATGAGCCGGCGGTCTTTTGAATGTGGATAAAGATGAATCGACGCTGTCTCGAAATCAGCATGTCAGTGCTTCCGGCGGAACGCGGTTGAGTGTGGCAAAACGCGATGGTCGGAGGTGGACCAGCCAGGTTATCTCAGATCGTATCATCGCAGGGGAGAAACTGCTAGGCGCGCTAGTAGAAAAAAATCCTTGACCACTGTTGCGTACTGATATATCCTACTCATGCGGCTGCGTCCACGAACATAACGAGACGATATAAATCGTCTGCGACAAACGGGGACTGCTCGCGGCCACGCACGGTAATGCTCGGCACCGTGAGTACCGAGCCAACAAAACGGACTTTGACAGCAGAAGGGAGAAGATATGGCAGGGCGCAGATCTCAAAGGAGGGCGCAGCGGCGCGGGATCGGCCGACGCGCGCAAGGCGTGGCGGTATGGGCAAGCGAGCGCAGCGGCGCAGTGCCGGACGGCGCGCGCAAGCGGGTGGTATCAGCAGACATGCGCAACGGCGCAGTGCCGGCAAGCGTGGAGCAAGTGCGGGCAAGCGTGGAGCAAGTGCCGGCAAGCGTGGAGTAAGCAAACGCGTGCAAAAGAAGGTGGCGCAACACCTCATCAAGGCGCACGTTCATAAACGGGCAGCGAAACGAATTCTCAAGGCGCGTCGCAGGCACGGTGGCGGCGGCGGAGGTGGTGGTTTGGGAGGTATCATCGGACCGATCACGGGCATTTTGGGCAGTTTATTCTGAAGCCCGGGGAACCGCTCGCTTCGAGTAACCGCTCCCTTATGGTCGCGGCTCTGCAGCAGGCGTGGCTGAAGCCACGCGCGGGCTGAAGCCCACCTTCCGGGATCGGCGACAGAGTAGTGTTTCAGTGATGGAGGATATGTGGCTCGCTCCGGACCCAACCCGATAAGAAAAAGCTCGGAATCTGCCGATGAACTTGCGGGTGGACGGCGCGCTCAGGGTCATGTTTTTCTCGCGAGATGGAAAAACAGGGCTCGTGAAAGGCAGGTCCAACTGGCGGATGAGTTGCGCAGTCGTGTCCTCAGCCCGGAGCGAGTTCACAAAATTGAGCTATGGCTTCGCAATCTCGAGTCTCGCCGGCTGTGGTTGGAAGCCAGATTAGATCACGTCAAGGCAATAGAAGATATCTTGAAGGGCGCGCTGACATCGAGATCGGGTTCTGACCGGTTTCGCGGTTAACGGTATTTTTTCAACTCGAGCGGGAAGCGCGCTCTAAATCGCGGTCCAGTTCTGAGAGTGCATGGATATGAATACTGCGGTTCTTAAAGGCACGGAGCGCGCGCTTCCGAGCGGCGCTGTCATTATCGGGCGGGCAAACCCGCAGCGCACGATTCAGGTCACCGTTCATATGAGACCTGCCAATGACCGGCTGCGGTCGTCGACCGATTGTCTGGTGAACAATGGACTCCGGCAGCGCCGGCACTTGACGCGGCAAGAGTTCGCGGGCGAGCATGGCATCGGGTCTTCCGATATCCAACCCTTGAGGCGACTCGCGCGCGAGTTCGGTCTTCAACTGGTTGGCGATGGGCTTGGCCCGAAAAACCGTGCTCGAAAATTGGGCTCGCGCAGGGTCAAACTGCGGGGCAGCGTGCGGAGCTTTAGTCGAGCGTTCGGCGTGGACGTGGTACGGGTTGAAGATAAGGACGGCAATGTATTCCGCACTTACGTTGGTCCTCTCACCGTTCCATCCGGATTCGACGGGAATATCGTAAACGTGCTCGGGCTGGATAACCGGCCGACAGCCAATCCACGTTCGAAACCGTTTCCCCGCACAGGCGGATTCAAACCGAATCTGGGGGCCACGTCCTTTAACCCTGACCAGATCGCGAAGCTCTACAATTTCCCGTCCGGCGTAACCGGCAAAGGCCAAACGATAGCGATGATCGAGCTAAAAGGAGGATATCGGAAAAGAGACCTGCGGACCTATTTCAAGCAACTCGGGTTATCCAATATCGATATTTCCTACGTCCCGGCCGGCAGCCAAAATGATCCAACAGGTAATCCCAACGGCGCGGACTCTGAGGTCATGTTGGACATTGAGGTGGCGGGCGCGGTCGCCAACGGGGCACGGCAGGTGGTCTACTTTGGGACCACGGCCAATCAGGGCTTCCTCAATGCTGTTTCAACCGCCATTCACGATGAAATCAATCAGCCTTCCATTCTTTCGATCAGCTGGGGCGCGGCCGAATCAGAGTGGACGGCAAGCGACATGATCTCGTTCGATGAGGCTTTCCAGGCGGCAGCTGCGATGGGCATCAGCGTTTTCGTTGCGGCTGGCGACGACGGCTCGAATGACGGAATCGATCCCGCCTCGATCGCTCACGCGGATTTCCCAGGCTCCAGTCCGTATGCCACGACCTGCGGCGGCACGCGGCTAATTTCAACGGATGGCCAGACCATCGCGAGGGAAGTGGTCTGGAATGATGGCCACTCGGGTGGGACGGGCGGCGGAGTCAGCGATTTCTTTGACCCACCGTTCTATCAAGTCGCGAGCTCTGTTCCACCCTCGGCGAATCCCGACGGCCGTATCGGGCGCGGCGTTCCCGATGTTGCCGGCAATGCTGATCCGAAGACCGGTTACAACATCCGCATCGACGGCGTGGACTCAGTATGGGGCGGAACCAGCGCAGTCGCTCCTTTATGGGCGGGCCTTACCGCCCTTCTCAACGAGAGCTTGGGTCAGCCGGTCGGTTTTCTGAACCCTCTGCTGTACAGCACAATCTCACAGCTGCCCGGCGCGATGCGCGGCGTATTGCAAGGTAACAACGACACCACAGAGCGTGTCGGTGGCTACTCGGCCCGGCCTGGTTGGGATCCCTGTACGGGCTTAGGCACGCCGAATGGCGAGCTGATACTTCAGGCATTGCGCCAATAAGGATAAGAGAGCATGCTGCACTATAGACCACCGATAAGTCTGGCAGGCACTGAACAGCAGTTCTCGCCGTTCAGTTTCAGTTCCCTTTTCGGAGTGCAACTCGGAAAAGATGTCTCGAACAATTTTGCGCTGAGTCTCTCGGGCTTGGCGGTTCGTACGCAGGGCGGGCGGTACGTCAGTAAACTTCCTGAAAAAGACTATTTAGTCGATGTCACCCCGCTCGTAATGCCCGGAGATCCCGGCGTTTTTCGAATTCCGGTCGACAGTGTGAAACAGGATCAGCTGATAGTAGTGGCTGACATTCCATTGACCCTGCTCTATGTTCTTAATCCGGGAACGGTGGAATGGGGTGAACCGATCAGGGGCTTAGACCCCATGACCGGAGAGATAGTTCACTATCAGCCCTCGCAAAATTTTCTACTTGACTTCTTTACCGTCGCGACCAGTGTCTTCGATATGTTAAGTGACTTGATCGGAGCAGAACCGGCTGCCTAGAAAGTAAAGATAGTTGTTAGTTTGTTTTTAATCTTGGGAAAGGATGTCGCATGGATCCGCAATTTACAAATCTACTTCTCCTGGGCCTGCTGCTTGGCGGCAAAGATTTCGACAGGAGACTTCTACTGATGTTGTCGCTGGTCAGCAGCGGCGGCTTCGGATTTGGAGCTCAACCCGCTACAACTTCGGGGACGGGCACTACTGTTTCGAGCTGCCCTCCGCCGGCTCCAATGCCAACACCGGCTCCGCAGACAATGTCTTCAAACATGTTTCCACTGCTGCTTATCATGCTGATGAATCGCGGCGGCCGTGGTCTCTTTTCTGACGAACTGTTCGGTCAGAGAGGCCGGGAGGAGCGCCGAGCCGAAGGGTGAGATAGAAGGACGCGCGTAAGGCCTTAAGAGGCAACTGCGGCCCGCGAGCGCCTGTCGAAAAGTCGAACGGCTTCGCGATAACCATTCAGCGTGCCGACGTCTACGTAATCTGTTCCGAGCTTCAGTGCGGAAGCCGTTCCTCCTAATCTCAAGTACTCGTTCACGAGAGTACCGACGTATTCATCGGCTCTTCCTGGCTGGTTCCAGAGCCGGTGTAAATCATGCAGGACGTTACCGGGCATTTTGAAGGCGCCCCACACCCACTTCGTGACGACTGGCTTTTGCTTCACCCGGACTTCGAGAACCCGGCCGCTTTCGTCGGTAACGACCGCATCAAAGAACTCGGGCCTGTCGACCGGAAACAGGAGAAAGGAAAGTTCATTGTCCGGCAAATACCGAAGGGCGTCCGGTGGAAACCAGATTGTATCCGGGAGTCCAACGAGCACAGGCTCGTTCTCGTTGATCATCGAGAGCGCGCGGAAAATTGCGTCGCATAAGCCTGAGGGTTTCGGCTGGACAGCGTAACAGATACTCGCTCCGTCTATGCAGCCCCCGTAGTATTCAAGTATGTCGGACTTTCCCGGGCTGATTACGAAACAAAGTTTCGACGCTCCTCCAATCACCATCCGTTCGACGAGATATTCGCTTACCGCCCTTGGGCGCTCCACGTCTCCGTCCATTCGACTGCCGACGGGCAGAAGCTCTTTAGAAAACGCCAGCGGTTGTATTCTAGTGCCGTTTCCCGCTGACGGAATTATTCCCCACATAATACTCCTTGATTTTCGAAACAGCGTGAATTCCCCAAGGCCGACTCATACGCAAGCTGGGGTTCAATAATAACTCAGTTTGGGTATTTACGCTAGGGCCTTTCGACTACTTTCCTTCCCACTCGTTATGCTCTACAGGCCTTGAAATAAGACAGGCCCACTTGCTTTCCGTGGTGATCACAGAAGGGGCGAATACCTGCTCGAGCGCATATGACTCGGTATGCGGGAATCCCGTGAGGATGAGGACACCAGTGCGACGAACGACACTGAGCAGCTCATCCGCGAGGTCCAACAAAACACTTGCGTTGATATTGGCGACGATTATATCCGCGCAACTTTGGCCGAAGCAGTTGGCCGATCCGGCGACCAGATCAGCCGCCAGACCGTTCAATTTGAAATTCTCTTGCGCGACGCGCAGCGCGGTTCGATCCAGGTCACAACCGACCGCGACCGCGGCACCCAATCGCAGCGCGGCTATGGAAAGAATGCCGGATCCGGTACCGATATCGAGTACCGAGCAACCGCTCGTGACTGTTTGTTCGAGCGCCTGCAGAGCAAGCCGGGTACAAGGGTGCTCGCCAGTTCCAGATGCCAGGCCAGGATTATGAATGATACGCTCGCGGCCTTCGGGAGCCGCTGCGGTAGACCATGGCGGGACGAGTAACAGGCGCTCGCCTACCGGGCGTGCGGGCCAGGAGCGCTCCGTCTCCTGGACCCAATCGACGTCCGCTTCGTATCGCCACTCAGGTTTGAAGCCGGAAAGCTTTTCGAGCAACGCGCTGCGCGCGCTGTCACTCTGGTAAGCAGCAATGAGCGTGGTTGAGCCATTGCCGTTCTCCAGTTCACGAATTCCACAAGTGCCTGCTTCCCACAAGTCACCCGATAGCAGATCGACTTGGTCAGGCCAGCAATGCAAAACGAGGGAATACATCTCATGCTGATGATCTCGCGCGCCGGGGCACGCTACTGAAAGCGGACCAGGGGTGCGCGATACAACGCGGTCCAGCCAATACCGCGACCACAATCGCTTTGGAAAACGATCGCTTTTGAATCGAGTTCCCAGGCAGGTGAGGAGCTGTTGCAGTTTCCTCCTGTTATTTGAATGGGAGCGCCGCCAGCGGTGCGTTGTATCCACACCTGTTCGTTGCCGCCGAGGGAGCGGGTGAAGGCCGTCCACTGTTTGTCGGGCGAAATAGAAGGCGCGGCCGCTTCGCTCGGGTTCACAGCCCTATCCGGAGTCAACGTTCCATGGACGGGATCGAATAGCATGATGGCGGACGTACGATGTCTGAGCAGCTCGAAGCGAATTGGTCCATCAGGCGACTGGGCAACCGGATGAACAGCCTCACCGGAAAAGGCAAACTCGTCGAAGCGCCCGTCACGAAACTGGCGCAGGACATAACCGCCATCCGCAATCGCCTGATAGACGATTCCGGAGCGAAGAACGGCAGGAGACGATGACAACATCGCTCCTGGTTGAGTCGCGATTCGTTCCCAATGCTGGGCCGGCTCTCTCGAGTAGCTGGTTGAGTGCAGGATGGCGGAAATTAGTGAAAACATCGTGATCGCCGCCGTGACAGTTATGGCCGCTTTTGTTCCAATCCGGCTCCAATTGCTGCGACCAGCATAGAGAAACAGACCGAGAAGCAGCCAGATTTTCGGGAACAGCCAGCTCCACGCGGGCGTGAGAGGGATACCGAGCAGCACATACGAAAAGATGAGGAAGAGAGCGTGTTGCGGCAAGGTCGTTTCATTCAGCAGCAGAATAACGGGCAAGAGCAGCAAGACGAATGTGTAGGACCCAGTGTTGGGGGAAATGAGCATGACCGCCACGAAGAACAACGCAAAGTCGCGCGCCCGGTTGCTCGATTTCCGGACCGCCAGGGTCGCGAGCGCCAGAATGAGCAGCGTCGAGAAGGGCCGCAGAAAAAAGAACAGATGCGGAGCGTTCCAGAGGGGATGGGGATTCAGCTCCGGCTCCAGCACGAATGCACGGCGCAGCAGAGTGGGCAGCGTGCCGTTCAAGCTGCTGTAGGGGTCCAATGTTTCTCCCTCGAGAGCACGAGGGAGAATGCGTGTAGCGAAGTAGGCAATATCATGCCAGCCGAAAATGGCGACGGCGGTCAGGCCGAGGCAGATTGACGACGACAGCATGACAACCAGCGCTCTCCAGCATCGCTTTGCGCCCAGATAGAAGAGGAAGGGACCGCCATAAAGCTTCAAGGCGAAGGCTACGGCGAGCAACAGGCCTGAGTAGCCCGAGTCCTTCGTGCGCAGAAAGTAAAATGCGAGCGTCAGAAGGAAGAGGATCAAGACGTAGTACTGTCCATAGAGAAAGTTGAAATGCAGAGTGCCGTATCCGAGGAGTGTCAGGACCGCGAGCTGATCGACGCGGAAGCGCGTCATGCGAGACAGCAGCCAGAGGGTTGTAATAAGAAACGCGAGATTCGCCGCCAGCCAGATGCGCTTAACGGTCTGGGAAGGCAAGCCGGCAAAACCGACCAGGGGCAGCATGGCCAGCGGGCTTTGCGGCATATACGAGCCAATTTGTTCGAAGCCGGCTTGGATCATCCGGCGCTCGAACCAAGTCCAGTCATAGTAGTTGTGCAAGGGCTCTCGCTGGCGCACTAACACAGCTGCTGTGTAGTAGTTGGGGAAGTCGGAAGTCTGGCGCGTCCAGCCGTAGCGAAAGGTAGTTGCGAGGAAGAAAGCCGTACCGAGGAGGGCTCCGGTGCGTGTAAGAAGGGTTAGATCAAGGACGTGCCTCGCCACAGTTGTTACTTAAGCAACTAATACCCAGTGAACTGCCTGTGTGCGGTAAATTGTTTGTGAAAATTCGGGGGGATTGCCCAACGTTTGGCTTGTGAGCGCCGTCTAAAGCGCGAAAACGAGGGATATGGTGTGGGAGATCGGGTTGCCGCTCCACTTCGCCGCTAGCTTATCCAATAATCCGAGTGATGCCGAACTTGCCGAAGGCTGCAAGCGTGGGAATCTGCGCGCCTTTGAATCGTTGTATTCCATACATTCAGGGCGTATGAAGAGTCTGGCATTTCATCTTCTGGGTAGCCGGGCGGACGCGGAGGACAGCGTTCAAGAGACTTTTCTCAAGGTGTACCGGGCGGCGCAGAATTTCGAGGGTCACTCGTCGATATCGACGTGGATCTATCGGATCCTGTTGAACTGCTGTTACGACATCATTCGAAAGCGGCAGCGTCTCGCGGAGTCTGCGGCGCCGGCGGAATTTCACAGCGAGAACAAACTGCCGATGAAGATCGCGATCGAGCGAGCGCTGGGCCAGATCGGCGAGCGCCAGCGACTGGTGTTTCTGATGTTCGAAGTGGAGGGATTGAGGCACTCGGAAATAGCCTCGATTCTGGAAGTTCCGGAAGGAACCTCGCGCAGCTGGCTATTCGAGGCCAAGAGCCAGCTCAAACGTTTGCTCACGGAGACGGCAAAATGAAGTTCGAATGCGGCGATCTCGAGCGCGCACTGGCTGTTTCAGATCTGATGCCGGAGGCGCGCGAGCACTTGAAGAGTTGCGCGGACTGCAGGCGCGAATACCGGCTATGGGCCGAAATATCGAGCAGCGCGCGCGAGCTGCACGAAGAATGGGAGAGCGCGGATCTGTGGCCGAAAATCCGGCGCGCGATCGAGGCTGAGCCGAAACCGTCACGGCCCTGGTGGAAAGAATCGAAGATCTGGGCTCTTGCGGCAGTCCTCGCGCTGGCGGTTCTTCTTCCGCTGCGCTTTTGGCACAGAGCGATACAGCAACCGCAGGGGCCGAGTACTGCTCAGAGTGCGGCAAACACGGGTCCAGCAGATCAAGACTTTCTTACTGACCAGGCACTGCGCGAGGTGGAAAAGAACGAAGCCGCTTATCGCCAATCGATAGAAAAGCTTTCGCGGATTGCTCAGCCCAAGCTGGAGACCGCCGCTTCGCCAAGCGTGGTCAATGCAAGGGAAAAATTAATGCTTATCGATTCGGCGATAGCGGATACCAGGGCGAATATTGCTTCTAATCGCTTCAATATTCATTTACAGACCGCGCTGGCGGACTTGTATCGGGAGAAGCAGCAGACTTTACAGGAGCTACTTGCACGTGACCGGAAAAATTAGTGTCTTCATCATCGGGCTCACGCTGACCACGAGCGCGCTCGCGCGCGATGAGTATACCCGCCACTTCGATCAAACTGTACCTACGCGGAGCGGCGAACAGCTGATGGTTGAGAATAAGTTCGGCGATATCATCATTCGTACTCACGCCCAGCAGGAAGTAGCCATCCATGCGGATATCCGGGTTTCCGCATCCGATTCGAATCAAGCCAAAGAATATGCAGACAAGGTGCAGATTCTGGTGGAGCCCGGTTCCGAACTTTCTATCCGAACGCGCTATCCCGAGATGCAGAAATCGATGCTCGGCATGCACTGGTCGAACATCTCCTATTGCGTGCATTACGAGTTAACCGTTCCGGAGAATTCACCTCTTTCCGTGCGCAATGCATTCGGCGTGGTGTCTGTTAGCGGGGTGAAAGCGAACTCGGATATCACTAACTCGCATGGCGAGCTTACTTTTCACGATGGCCGCGGCACACAGCGCCTGGAAAATTCTTTCGCCAAAGTTGAGGTAGCGAATAATGTGGGAGATGTGACGGTGGAAACGAGTAATGGGGCTGTCGAGGCCAGCGACGTCAAGGGCGCTCTTGTGGTGCGCGACCGTTTTGCGGGCTTGAATGTTGCGCGAGTTTCAAATGGCGTGAGTATCTCAAACAGTAATGGGGCGGTTCAGGTGAGCGATTGCGGGGGCATCGGAGACGTCAGAAACTCTTTCGGCGATGTCAATGTTAGAGACTTTCGAGGCGACCTGACGGTAAATAACACGAACGGTAAGGTTTTGGCCGAGAATGTGAATGGTTCGGCGAATCTGAGAACGACCTTCGCGCAGGTTCAATTTGCGAATGTCGGTCATGAACTCTCGATCAGGAGTAATAATTCGCGGGTATCCGGTAATGGAGTGGGCGGCACGCTTACGATTGTGAATTCGTTCGGAGCGACGCAAGTTAGCGACGTACGGCACGATCTCCGCGTCGAATCGGGCAACGGAAGCGTGACTGTGCAAAAAATTGGCGGCGCCGCGAACTTGAAAACCAGTTTTGGCATGGTCCAGGCAACCGATATCGGCGGGCTTTTAACTGTCGAGAACTCAAATGGCAGCGTTAAGGCCAGCAACGCGAAGGGCGCTCAGATCAGAACCAGTTTCGGATCGGTCTCGCTCGACGGCATATCGGGTCCGATTCAAGTAGAAAATCAGAATGGCGCGATTGATGCCACCAGCGTACTGCGCGGAAGCTGCCAGCCGATATCCCTGCGGACGTCGTTCTCGACATTGCGCGTACACCTGCCGGCGGATGCCAGTTATCGCGTTGCAGCGAGAACGTCATTTGGCAAGATCAGTTCCGAGTTCCCGCTCAGTGTTTCCGGCGCTCTTTCCAATGACGAGGTGAATGGCACGTTGGGAAGCGGCCGATGCGAGATGCGATTGACGGATAACAACGGCGCAATCGAAATCCTCAAATTGGGCCAATAACCAACTCATCTAGGGCCAATCAACGTCGAGGTCAAGTTCCGAAAAACTGAACTTATTCCAAAAGCTGGCTCGTATTCAGTTACAGCACTCATCGCGCCCACAAGGAGTCACTTTGAACTTGTTCACCGGTCAAATCAAGTACGGCCTGCGCAGGCTATTGCGGGCGCCGCTGTTCACATCAGTAGCCATTCTTACACTTGCCCTGGGCATTGGTGCGAACACAGCCATCTTCAGTGTTGTCGAAGGTGTCCTGCTGAAGCCGCTGCCGTATCCGCATCCGGACCGGTTAATCGGCCTGAATCACACTGCCCTCGGTATCAACATACCCGAGCTGGAACTGTCCCCCTCGATGTACTTCACCTACCGCGAAGAAAACCGGAGTTTCGAGGACATCGGCATCTACACCGGCGACAGCGTTAGCGTGACGGGTCTTGCAGAACCGGAACGGGTGAAAGCGCTTGATTTTACTGATGGTGTTATTCCGGTGCTTGGCGTGCCGCCCATGCTGGGTCGCTCTTTTTCGCGGAAGGATGATTCGCCAGGCAGTCCTGAAACGGTGATACTGTCGTACGGCTATTGGCAGCGACGCTTTAGCGGAGACCCGGCCGTGCTTGGACGAAGGCTGACGATCGACGGAAAAGCGCGCGAAGTGATCGGCGTGATGCAGCGAAACTTTCGTTTCCTCGATTTCGACGCCGAAATATTCGTGCCCTTCCAATTCGACCGCGGCAAGGTGTTTCTCGGTAACTTCAGCTACAACGGCGTTGGACGTCTGAAGCCCGGGGTCACGCTGTCACAAGCGAATGCCGATGTCGCCCGGATGCTCCCCATTGTCAACCGGAAGTTCGCACCGCCTCCGGGATTTAGCGTGAAACTTTTCGAGAGCGCACGCATTGCGCCGGCGCTTCGTCCCTTTAAGCGAGATCTAACCGGCGATATCGGTAAGGTTCTTTGGGTGCTCATGGGAACCATAGGCGTCGTCTTGCTGATTGCCTGCGCTAACGTAGCAAATCTTCTTCTCGTGAGAGCGGAATCGCGGCACCTTGAATTCCTCGTTCGCTCCGCGCTCGGTGCGAGCCGCTGGCGCCTGGCGTCGGATCTTCTTGCCGAAAGCGTCACGCTCGCGCTCGTCGGTGGCCTGCTAGGGCTGACGCTCGCTTTTGTTGCTTTGCGAATCCTACGGACCGTCGCGCCTTCGGGGATTCCCCGCCTCAATGAAATTGGTATTGATCTGCCTGTGCTGCTCTTTGCCCTCTGCAGCTCGCTCATAACAGGGCTGCTGTTCGGCTCAGTTCCGGTTCTAAAGTATGCGCGCGCCAGCGTGGGAACGGGTCTGCGGGAAGGCGGCCGCACCCTCAGCCAAAGCCGCGAACGGCATCGGGCACGCAACACGCTGGTCATCGTTCAGGTTGCACTGGCTCTTATGCTCCTCATCAGCTCGGGCCTGATGATTCGCACGTTCGCCGCGTTAAACAACGTGCAGCCTGGTTTCACTACGCCTTCCGAACTGCAGATACTCGATGTCTCTATCCCTGAGCCACAAGTGCGCGAGCCGGAAAAAGTCCTCCGCATGCAGAATGACATGCTCGAGAAAATCCAGCAAATACCCGGGGTTCGCTCAGCTGCCTTTACCAGTTCAGTTACCATGACCGACGAGGGGAGTCATGATGTCTTATTCGCGCGTGATCGGGTGTACCGCGAAGGGGATCTTCCGCCCATACGCCGCTATGTTTTCATTTCACCCGGGCTGCACAAAACAATGGGTACTCCGCTCATTGCCGGCAGGGATTTTACCTGGACGGATGTTTATCAAAGAGCGCCGATCGCTCTCGTTTCGGAGAGTCTAGCGCGCGAGTACTGGGGAGATCCCGCTCACGCACTTCACAAACAAATCCGTGAGGGCATGAAGGATTCATGGCGAGAGATTGTCGGTGTTGTCGGGGATGTGCACGATAAGGGGCTGAACGAGAAAGTATCCACAGCAGTGTATTGGCCTCCTTTATTGAATGATTTCTGGGGTGAGAAAGTGCTGATCCGCCGCGATATCTCGTTTGTTGTGCGCAGCGGACGTGCCGGATCGGAAAATTTTCTAAGTGAAATTCGGCGGGCAATTTGGTCCGTTAACCCGAAGGTTCCGGTCGCCAACGTTCGCACGCTGGAGCAAATTTATAGAAAGTCCATGGCCAGAACATCGTTCACGCTCGTCATGCTCGCAATTGCTGCGGCTATGGCCTTGTTGCTCGGTGTTATCGGAATTTACGGTGTCATTGCCTATTCGGTGGCGCAGCGAACCCGGGAGATCGGCATTCGCATGGCGCTCGGCGCGGAGCGGCAGCAGATGACGGCCATGTTCGTTGGTCACGGCGTCCGCCTCACGGGCATCGGCGTGGTTATTGGACTCGTGGCTGCCTTTGCGCTCACGCGCCTCATGTCATCGCTCTTATTCGGGGTAAGCGCCATGGATCCGCTTACCTACTTCAGCGTCGCACTCGGACTTTTAGCCGCCGCCGCGCTGGCCAGCTATTTGCCTTCTCGCCGCGCAGCCGGCATCGATCCAGCAGTGGCCCTGCGAGTCGAGTAGCGGTTTGTGTCGTAACAATGTCATGGAGTGGCAGGCTACCTACCCGCACGGAAAGCCTCTAAAACAGACCCTATGGTCGCCGTTCGCCATGAGTGACTCGAAGACGAATTTCCAAAAATATCTTTATAAGTCGGCGCGGCGATATGCTGACCGAGTTGCTCCGCACATAAGCCCTATATAGGTCAACAGCCGGTGTGGCAGAATGCCAAATGGGGTGTTCATAACCGAACACTCCGCTAAGGCGGCCACTCAGTTAAAGCATTGAATTGATAGGCGTCTCTTATGAGATAAGTGTGGCCATCGGTTTGCATTAACACAGCAAAGTTACTAACATGCGAGCGACGGAAACAATCAGAAGCGATCTTCGTACTGTACTGGTTGTCGACGACCAGGCCGATGTGCGCGAAGCGCTAAGGCTCATGCTGAAGAGCGGCGGATATTCCATCAAGATGGCCGATTCGCCTGATGACGCCGTCGCCACCGCAGCCGCTTGCGACCCTGACCTGATCGTCATCGATATGAATTACACGTCCGATACGACGTCCGGCCAGGAAGGGCTCGCTTTGCTGGATCGCTTAAAAACGCTGCGGCGCGATGTTCCAATCATCGCCATGACAGGGTGGAGCACGATCGAACTCGCTGTACAGGCGATGCAGCACGGAGCTCGCGATTTCATTACGAAACCTTGGGATGTGCGCACGGTGCTGGAGATGTTCGAGAAGCACCTGGGGGCGGCGCCTCAAAAGACGGCGAGCGATGCCGGACATGCTTCCGAGATTGCGATCGCCCGACGGATCCAGAGAAAGCTGCTTCCGCCGCAACAGTTCACGGCGGCTGGATTGGAATTCGATTGCGTATTTCTGCCGGTTGGGGACGTGGGCGGAGACCTGTATGACTTTTTCCAGATCGATTCCGAAAGAGCGGCCTTCCTGCTGGGAGATGTTTGCGGCAAGGGTCTGGGGGCGGCCTTGCTGGTGGCCGCGCTGCAGGCGACGATCCGTAGCCAACTGGATCTGGGCGGCGATCTCTCAAAACTTTTTTCGCGCGTGAATCAGCAATTTTTCCAAGCAACCCGCCCTGAGCATTTCGCGACGCTGTTTTTCGGAGCTTACGACGCGAGGGACCGCAGCCTGCGATATGTGAATTGCGGACATCCCTCGGCAGTTCTGCTGCGCGAGGACGGCAGTCTGGATTTACTGGAACCGAGCTCGATGGTGCTGGGCGCATTTGAAAAGTGCGATTTCAAAGAGCAAACAGTTCACTTCGAACGGGGAAGCAAGCTGGTTTTGTTTTCAGATGGCCTGTCGGAAGCGGGAATCGATGGGAGTGACGAAGAAGACTGGGCGGTCGAGGCAATTCGAACACTCGATCGCAAGGGGAAGCCGACGTTTGCCGGCGAACTGGTTGCGGCTGCAGTGGCGCGCGGCCAACAAGCCGATGACATCACGGTGATAGAAGTACGCGATCGGGCGGCGTGAGGATCGTTCAGTAGCTTCCGTTCAGTGGCTTTGCGTCATAAATACATTGTGATACAACGTATTCATGCCTACTGTGAGCCTCAGCTTTCGTACTGCCGAAACCACTCGTAACGCGCTGGATCAGATCGCCAAATCGGTTGACCGGAATCGCAACTGGCTGATCAATGAAGCCATCGAGAACTATCTGGAACTCCATCGCTGGCAAATTGAGCAGATCGAGAAAAGCATTCGCCACACCGAAGCTGGCGGCCGCACTTACTCAATCCGGGAAGTTCGCGCCAGGCTCGACAAACACATCGCCGAATCGCGTAAGAAAGCAGCTAAGGCGAAGTGACGGTCCGCTGGACGCCCATTGCAGCGGACAATCTGACGGCGGTCTACGATTACCTCGCCCAGGACAACGAGAAAGCAGCACGAGCGACCGTAGAGGAACTTCTGAAAGCGGTTGATCGCCTGGAACAATTTCCTCGGATAGGCCGCGAGGGCCGGCGCAGTGGCACGCGGGAACTTGTCTTGCCGCCGTTCATTGTCGTCTACCGAATCCGTGAAGATGTCGTTGTCATTGATGCCATCCTGCACTCCAGCCGCCGCTTGTAGCCCATGATTATTACCAGGGACCGCCGACTGACGGTTCGTGCCTAGACATCGCCCCCTATAATCTGTCCATGATCCCTTCTGTGTCGCGCCGAGAGTTCGTCGGCGCTGTTGGTGCTGCATCTCTTCTCACAGCGCGTGGTTACTCGCGGATTATTGGCGCTAACGAACGGCTGCGCATGGCTGTCATCGGCGCAGGTGGCATGGCGACCGAGCACATGCACAGCCTGGTAGAAGCGCGCGATATCGACAATCTGGAGATTGTCAACGTTTGCGACATTTATCAAAAGCGTCTGGACAAGGCAGCGCAGCTCACAGGCGGCAAGCCGGTGAAGGAATATCGCGATGTTCTCGACAACAAAGATGTCGATTGGGTCTTGATCGCCGTTCCCGAGCACTGGCATTACAACATGGCGATGGACGCACTTGATGCGGGCAAGCATGTTTACGTCGAGAAGCCGATGACGCACACGATTCAGCAGGCCCACAAGCTGGTCGAGAAGGTCAAGTCAACCGGGCTGAAGCTGCAAGTCGGGGTGCAGGGTATGTCGGATGAATCGTACGCGGTCGCGAACGAACATATCAAGGCCGGGGAACTGGGGAAAATCGTCCTGGCACAGATCGATTACTCGCGGAACTATCAGGGCGATTTTTGGGCGGGTGATGATTATCCCATCGATCCAGATGCGAAGCCGGGCGTGAATCTCGATTGGAAGGCATGGCTCGGTCCAGCGCCGAAACGCGAGTGGGACCCGGAGCGTTATTTCCGCTGGCGCCGTTATTGGGACTACTCGGGCGGCATCGCGACTGACCTGTTTATTCATCGCGTGACGCGGCTCATCCGAGCCATGAATCTCACTTTCCCGGACTATGTGGCCGCAACAGGCGGCAAGTTCGAGTTCACGGAAAGCGTTGCGGAAATCCCGGATACGTTTAATGTACTGGCAGATTATCCGGGCGGGCCAACCGTACAGCTGATCTCATCGATGGCTAACGACACCAAAGTGGACCATCTGATCCGCGGCCATAAAGCGACATTGTGCTTTACGGACACAGGTTTTACGATCACTCCGCAAAAAGACTACGAAAAGGAGATGCAGCCTGTCACCTACGAGAAGAAAGGCGCCGAGGACGTTACGCTACACCATCGGAATCTGCAGGAAGCGATTCGGAAAAACGCACCGCTGAACTGCGATTGCATGCTCGGCCTTTACGGGGTGGTGGTCTGTGAAATGGCAGTTGAATCGTATAGAAAACGCACCTATATGAAGTGGAATCAGGCGAAAGCCGAAGCGATTAAAGCATAATCGGGGGAGCGAAAGGGCAGGCCTTCACTAGCTATGTAGTATACTGCTGCCAGCTATGCAAAATGAATGGCAAAGCATGGTACAGGATTTGCGTTTCGCGCTGCGCTCATTGAGCCGGGCCAAGCTATTTGCACTTCTGACGATCGGTACGCTTGCGGTAGGAATCGGCGCTTGTACAGCAGTGTTCAGCGTGGTCGACCGGCTCTTATTCCGCAGTCTGCCTTATCCGCAGGCGAGCCGGCTGGTTTCGGTTGGCATCACCGGGCCTATCGATACCAACGAGTTCATGATCGGCCGGTCTTACGTGGACTGGCGGCAGCGGCAGAGGCCTTTTGAGTCCCTGACGTCGATGCTGCCCGCGGAGCAGTGCGATCTCGGGGAGCAGAATCCGGTTCGTATCCATTGCATCGCGGTCGAGGGGAACTTTCTGCGGACGTTGGGCATCTCTCCGCTGCTCGGCCATGATTTTACGCGCGAGGATGACCTTCCACACGGGCCGCGCGTAGCGCTGATTTCTTACTCTCTGTGGAGGGCGCGTTTTGGCGGTAATCCGAATGCGATCGGGCGGACTTTCCTGCTCGACGATCAGCAGACACGCATTATTGGCGTTCTGCCGAACTCGTTCGAGATGCCGCAGCTCGGCGAAGCGGAGGTTTTGCTTCCTGAGCAACTCGATGAGACACAGCAGCGGCACGCCGAGACGGGCTCATTCTTGCGCTGTTTCGCGCGGCTTAAGAGTGGAGTGTCGCTCGAAGAGGCACGCGAGGAGTTGCAGCCGTTGTTTCGGGCAAGCCTGGCCGATGTTCCGCCAATGTTACGGGGCGAGGTTCACCTGATGATCAGGTCCTTGCGCGACCGGCAGATTCATCAAGTGAAATTGGCGTCCTGGCTGCTACTTGGAACTGTGCTGGCGTTGCTGCTGATCGCGTGCGGTAATGCCGCGAATCTGGTGCTGGTCAGGGCGAACGGAAGGCGTCGCGAGATGGCCATGCGCGCGGCTCTGGGCGCGGGACGCCGTCGTTTGGTGCAGCAGTCTCTGATTGAAAGTTTGTTGCTCGGTCTGGCAGGCGGTTTGGCAGGCTTGATGCTGGCCTGGGGCTCGGTACGAATGCTGGGGAAGATCTCGCCGAACGGGATCGAGCGGCTGAATCAAGCGGGGATGGATCTGCGCGTGTTGCTTTTTACTGTCGCCGTCTCGCTCACCTGCGCGGTGCTCTTCGGACTAGCTCCCGCCCTGCAGCGGCCGCGCGCGGAAGTGCTGGCCGGCTGGCACGCTGCCGGTTCGGACAGGGGCCTCTTCCGTCATCTCCTGGTTGCCATTCAGATTGCAATCTCGCTCATCCTGCTGACAGGCGCATCTCTGTTTGCGCGCAGTTTATCGAGACTCGAGGCACAGCCGCTTGGGATGGCGCCCGAGCATGTGGTCACGGCATCGCTCGTACTCGGCTCGCACAGATACCAGCAACCCGCTGCGCAAGACGCGTTTTATCGCCAATTGGAAGCGCGACTCGGCAGTATACCGGGAGTCAACGTTTTCGCGCTGAGCGATTCAATGCCGCCTGCGGGTGGCATGCACGGACGCCCGTACTCGAATATGAGAGTTGCCGGCCATCCTCCGCTGCCCGAGCAAGGCGGAATGGTGGCATTCCGCTATGTGACTCCGGCGTATTTTCGTGCGCTCGGCATACGCATCATTGCGGGGCGCGCATTCAATGAAGCCGATCGTGCGGCCGGCCGGGATACGGTGATCCTGAGCGCAAGTCTGGCGCGAAAGATCTTCGGGAACGAGAATGCGGTAGGCCAGGAGATTGCGTTGCAAGGCTACAACGGAGCGCAGACCGTCTGGTCGCCGATCGTGGGCGTGGCAGCGGATGTAAAGAACAGCGGACTCGCAGAAGCGGCCGAGCCTGAATATTATCGCGTGCGCACCTGGAATTCCACTCAACTGGGGCACTCCGCAGTCGCGATCTTCCGGACTTCGCTGCCGGCGGAAAATCTGGCACGCATGATTCGCCGCCAACTAGCCACTCTCGATCCGGCACTGCCCGTCAGCATTCAATCGATGCCGCAGCGCATCAGCGAGCTGAGTGCGCGGCCGCGCTTCGTCACGGTCCTGATTGGGCTATTCGCTTCTTTCGGATTGTTGCTGGCGGCAGTGGGTTTGTACGGAGTGATGTCGTTTCTGGTATCGCATCAGACGCGCGAGATCGGAGTACGGATGGCGATCGGCGCAACTCCCTACGATATTGCCGGGCTCATTCTGACGTTCGCGTCTCGCTGGACGATTTTGGGTCTGTTAATCGGTTTCATAGGCTCGCTATTCGTCACCCGCCTCGCGCGCGGAATGCTTTTTGAGACGTCGCCGCAAGATCCGCGAGCTTTCGGAGCCGCGGCTGCCGTATTGCTCTTCGCTGCGTTGCTGGCTGCCTGGCTGCCGTGCTTGCGCGCGTCGCGGATCGAGCCTGCAGTATCGCTGCGACACGAATAACAGGGTCAGTTGACTCGGCTGCATTAAGCTGGAACTGATTGGGGTGCCGGATCATGAGCTACTCGGCGATACGGACTTGCAGTAATTGTGGAGCGAAGAATCGAGTCTCGGCTAAACACTTATCGGATACCGGAAGATGCGGGCAGTGTAAATCCGCGTTGCCGCCGGCCAGCGAGCCTATCGAGGTTGATACAGCCGCATTCAATGAGATCACCCGGGAAGCGCGCGTCCCTATTCTGGTTGATTTTTGGGCTGCGTGGTGCGGACCTTGCAGAGCCGCAGCCCCGGAGGTGCATGCTCTCGCTCATGAGGTGGCCGGCCGTGCTCTTGTATTAAAGGTCGATACCGAGGCGAATCCCGACCTCGCTGCTCGATTTCGTGTGCAGAGTATCCCGAATTTTGTAGTTCTCCGTAATGGCAACGTGGTGCTGCAGCAGCCCGGTCTGGTGGGTCGCGACCAGATGAGAAGCTGGTTGCAAATGGAGAAGGCGCAAGCGAGTTGATGTAATGTTCTAGGGAGGACGTTACCAGGAGAACAGCATGAAATTGACTGAATTGTTTTTGGCCGATCTCGAACGCGACACGGCTTCATCCAGACGCGTTTTAGAACGGGTGCCGGAAGGGCGCAACGATTGGAAGCCCCACGAGAAGTCCATGCGGCTCGGCTATCTGGCCGTGCTGGTTGCGAGCATGCCCGGCTGGATCGATTTCATGGTGAACCAGGACCAGTTGGATTTGAGCGCCGGCAGAGACTTTAAACAACCAGAGGTAGCGACACGGCGCGAACTTCTGCAGTTACTTGACGACTCCGTGGCCAAAGGGCGCAGTGCGCTCGCGAACACTACGGACGAACACCTGATGAAGCCCTGGAAATTTATGATTGCCGGCCGAGCAGTAAGCGAAAACCCGCGTCACATCATGCTGCGCGACTCCGTTTTCAGCCATATGGCGCATCATCGCGGACAGCTGACTGTTTATTTGCGGCTCAACGAAGCCGCGGTGCCGGCGATCTACGGGCCAAGCGCGGATGAAGGAATCGGGCACTAGGAGCTGTTGAAACGATTAAAGGCCGCTTCCTCACGGTCGCGGCTCAGACTCTTGTAGATTCCAACAGGTGATCGCAGCCGCGCGCAGTGAGCGCCATCATCGTCAGGGTGGGGTGCTTGTCACCGGTAGAACAAAACGCGTTCCCGCCGAAAACATAAAGATTTGGGATGTCATGCGTTCGACAGAATGGATCAAGAACGCCGGTGCGCGGGTCGGCGCTCATGCGAGCTGTGCCGACCTCGTGGATCACTCCGCTTAAGGCTTCGTGGGGCTGTTTTATTTTCATCTCGCCCGCGCTTGCCGCGTCCTGCAGCGGCCTATCGGGCGAACCGGGCGCCCCAGGGAATCCGACAGGGCCGCTCTGGCCCATGCCGGCCATTGTTTCGCCACCCGCGCGTCGAAACAGCTCCTCGGCCGATTGCTGGAAATGCTGCATCAGTTTGCGATCGTTATCGCAGTGAGTGAAATGAATTTTCAAGACAGGAATGCCCCAGTGATCCTTGATCTCCGGGTCCAGCTCGACAAAATTTTCTTTGCGAGCCAGCATTTCGCCCCCGGCAATCCAAACGCGCGCCTGTGCTACATAACGGCTTTTCACTTCACGCTTCCACTCGGAGCCGTAGCCGGGTAACCGGGAAGCGAACAGCGGAAACTCACTCTGGCCGCCAGTAGCGTTCATCACATAGCCGCGAATGAAATCTTTGCGAGCGGTTTTCGTATCGATGTTTACCAGATTGGGTATTGTGATTCCGGCGGACTTTCCATCGTCCAGACGGCTCGGGCCGCCCTTCAGCTTGGGGAGAAAACCACTCACACCGCCACCGCCGATCTGATCCATCATGTATTGCCCGAGAGTGCCGCTCGAATTCGCCAGCCCGCCTTTTTGCGAAAGCAGCAGAAGACGCGTGTTCTCCAAGGTAGAAGCGGCCAGGATGACGTATTTCGCGTCAACGTCAATCGACTTGCCTGTATAGCGCTCGATGTAGGTAACGCCTGCCGCCCGGTTCTCAGAGTTCAGGCGGACGCGGGCCGCGATGCTATCGGTCCGAAGCTCGAGATTGCCCGTCTTGAGAGCTGGAGGCAAGGTGGTGGAAATCGTACTGAACATGGCGCCAACATCGCAGCCGTTTACGCAGTTGCCACAGTAATGGCAGGGCGGACGATTGTTGTGCATGCGGGTAAGCTGAGCCAAGCGGCGGTGTGTAGCAGGCCAACCGAGGCTCTTGCAGGCGGCCGTGAAGATCGCTTCCGCGCAATTCAGAGGCATGGGCGGGAGAAAAATGCCGTCCGGAAACTGCGCCCAGCCCTCCTTTGCGGCGCTGACGCCAATGAAGCTCTCGACGCGATCATAGTAGGGGGCCAAATCGGAGTAGCGGATGGGCCAATCCATACCATAGCCGTCTCGGGAAGCGGCTTTGAATTCATAATCAGCCATGCGGTCGCTGGCTCGCGCCCAATGCAGACTGCGACCGCCAAGACAGCGCGAACGACCCCAGCGATACACGGTGCCGGGCGACGTCGTGTAGGGATTCTCTTCGTTATCGATCATGATGCGATAGTTCCGCTCGCTGCCGCTATAACGGCGGAGGAGGCCGGGGCGACCTCGTCCGCGAAACTGCAACTGATAAAGAAAGATGTGATGGAAGTCTTTCGCAGCGTCGATCGAGCTGCCGGCTTCGAGCAGCAGAACCTTCATGCCGGCCTGGGAGAGCGCCATTGCGGCCCATCCGCCGCAGGCTCCCGAGCCGACTATGATGGCGTCATACGACATGGTGTTCCGGATGATTACAGGGCGGAAACACTGGGTTGTAGGAGTTGCCGCGGTAATCGAGTGAATCGATCATTCCCTCCCGCGATGTGTAAAAGGCGAACGTATTTTCACGTTTGATGAGTTGATAGGCCGCAAAGGCTGGTGTAGCGGGTGATCCGTCGCGCTCCGGGCGGGAGATTGTTTCCATAATTGCCGCTCGCTGTTCCGGATTGGCAGCGTGGAACCCGGTTTCTCTGAGGGTAGTCATCGCTCGACGCCAGCGTTCTTGAGTTGCCGGGGCGTAGCCGTTGGAGGCGGCCAGAACAAAATCGATGAAACAGGCGCAGTGAGCTTCACGGGCGCCGGGAGTCTCGTCAGTTGGAATCAGGATTTCGGTGAACGCCTGGAGAGCTTCGAAGTCTTCGCGGCTAAAGAATTTAGGTTGATAGTTATCGAGATAATGCGGCTCCGGAGGCGCATCGTGGGTTTGGCGATGGTTCTGGGCTCGAGCAGCGGCGATCCAGTCAGAAAAAAAGGCCGTTGTCGCGGGCAAAGCCGCCGCCCTCACTGCTAAATCTATTAGGTCGCGTCTCGAGACATTCACTCGCTTGTTTACCCGCCCACTACTTTAGAACAGTAGCGTGAGCCGCGATAGAATGACTCGTTCGTATGCGATTGGCGAGGAGCGCACAAGATGGCTGACGAAGTTCTGCGAGTTCAGAATGTTCGTAAAAGCTACGACGGCGTACAGGCTTTGCGCGGCGCTCACTTTACCTTGCGCGGCGGTGAAGTGCATGCTTTGATCGGCGAGAATGGGGCGGGGAAGAGCACGCTCGGCAAGATCATCGCCGGGATTGTGCAGCCGGACGAGGGAGAGATTTTCCTGCATGAGCGGGCGGTCACGCTGAGCGGGCCGCTCGAGGCACAACGGCTGGGGATCAGCATTATTCATCAGGAGCTCGACCTGTTTCCGAACTTGAGCGTTGCTGAAAACCTGGTGATCGGAAATGAGGAGGTCGCTGAGCGGGGCATCGTCCGGTTTCGCCAGATTAACGAATTCGCCGATCAATTCCTGCAGGAAGCCGGATTGCGAGTTTCCCCGCGCAGGGCTGTAGCGAGCTTGAGTATCGGCGAGATGCAGCTGGTGATGATCGCGCGCGCCCTTAGCATGAAAGCGCGAATCATCGTTATGGACGAGCCAACCAGCTCGTTGTTTCACGATTCGGTGGAACGATTGTTTCAACTGATTGCGAAGCTGAAGGCGCAGGGCGTCTCGATTATCTATGTCTCACATAAGATGGACGAAATTTTTCGGATCTGCGATCGCATGACAGTGATGCGCGACGGGCAGACGATCGGAACGCGCGAGAGCAAAGAGGCCTCATCCAACGAATTGATCAGTATGATGGTCGGCCGGCCGTGGAAAGCTCGCGAGCGGACATCCAGAACCGTGAATCCTGAAATTCTTCTTTCCGTCAGAGACCTGGAGACCCGGAAATTAAAAGGGATTGGCTTCGACCTGCACCGGGGCGAGGTTCTTGGAATAGCCGGCTTAGTGGGCGCCGGGCGGAGTGAACTGGGTGCGGCGCTTGCAGGTCTCGACCGTTGGAAACAAGGTGCAATGAGCATCGGGGGTGAGAGCATGCAGCCGGACTCCGTTCGAGTGGCGCACCGGCAAGGATTGCGGTTGTTGGCAGAAGATCGCAAACTGGAGGGGCTCATGATGCAGATGAGCATCCTGGAAAACGGGACGATCGCCGATTTGCCCAAGTTCGCTTCGGGCGGAATTACACACCCGGAACGCGAGGAACGCGCGATCACGCCGTTATTTCAGCAGCTGGCGATAAAGACCTCATCCTATGCGGCACCGGTGAGTTCGTTGAGCGGCGGCGGACAACAGAAGGTGCTACTGGCGCGTTGTCTTCTGGCGAATCCGGAGGTTCTCTTTCTGGATGATCCGACACGAGGAATCGATGTGGGAGCTAAAGAGGACATCTACTCGATCATCGGCGAGCTGGCCGAGCAAGGGAAGGGAATCCTCTTTGTGAGTTCAGAGCTGCCGGAATTGCTGCGCTGCTGTGACCGGATATTAGTCATGCGCGAGGGCCGGATCACGGCAAATCTGAACGCCGAAGCCACTACGCAGGAAGAAATTATGTCTTACGCGATGAATCCGGTTCTTTCAGGGGAAACTGCTTGGCAGAACTAAGCCGCAGGATGACTCTGTTCTGGAATGAGTCGCCGGGCGAGAGGCGGGATCTTCTGCAAAGCCTGGCGGCGCTTCTCGGCGTTGTACTTTTAGCGATCATTATCAGTCCCACCGCGTTCGATGGAACGAGAATCTTCCTTGAATTCGGCAATCTGACAGACGTGCTGCGGCAGGTATCGATTGTCGGAATCATTTCTCTCGCGATGACGTTCGTGATTCTGACGGGCGGAATCGATCTGAGCGTCGGCAGTATCCTGGCGCTCTCGACATCGATCGTGGCGATGATTCTCACCCGCTGGAGCCCGGGGCTTAGTTATTCTTTGGAGATTCTTCTCGCGATCGCGGCAACTCTGGTATTCGCGACATTAACGGGAACAGTTACGGGTGCAGTGATCGCCGCTTTCGACGTACAGCCGTTCGTAGTTACCCTGGCGGGCATGATCGGGATTCGCGGCCTGGCGAAATGGCTTTCGAATAACGCGAATACGGATATCGGCTTTGGGACGGACGTAGCCTCCGTATTCGCGGAAATCTTTCGGAACAAGGCGGTAATTATCGCCTGCTATGTAGGTCTGGCGATAATCTTCGGGTTGCTGTTGAGCCGGACTGTTTTCGGAAGGCACGTACGAGCGATTGGCGACAACGAACGCGCGGCCCGATACGCCGGACTGCCGATCCGGCGAGTCAAGATCATTGTTTACTCGCTATCGGGTCTGTTGTCCGGAGTGGCGGGCGTTTTATATGCGGCGGAAAATCACCAAGGGAATCCAAACTCGGGCGTCGCTTACGAGCTGGATGCTATCGCCGCGGTCGTGATCGGCGGAACGCGGCTTTCAGGCGGCCGGGGCTCCATAGCGGGAACGGTGATAGGCACGCTGCTCGTTGGGGTACTGACGAATATGCTCCGGCTGAACAACGTCGATAGCAATGTCGAGATGATGGTCAAGGCAGTGATTATTATTCTGGCGGTGGCGATTCAAAAGCAGGGAAGAACGGCCCAGTGATGAAAACGGGTCGGCCTCGACCGCACCAATCGCTTCGCTCATGGCTCCGATTCAAGATCACGTTTGCTTCGGTTTTGGCTGGAGTATTGATGGCAGTTTCCTGCGGCCCGAAGCAGAAAAGCGGCAAGCGCCAGTACGTGGTGGCCTTCAGCCAGTGCAATAACGCAGAGCCGTACCGCGCGGCACAAAATGCGCTGATGGCAAAGCGTTTCGCCGAAGCGGGAGATGTGAAGCTTGTCATCGCGGACGCGCAACAAGATAACAGCCGGCAAGTGGCTCAAGTGGAGACTTTCATCCGAGAGCGTCCCGACCTGCTGATCGTCGCTCCCAACGAACGCGCAGCGTTGACCGCGGTCATGGGGGACGCGATGGAGGAGAAGATCCGGATGATCTGCCTGGAGCGTGATATTCTGCGACCTTATTACACCACGTACGTGCATAGCGACAATGTCGCGATCGGCCGGATGGCGGCGGAGTTCATAAAGGACTACCTGGTTTCGAAGTACCATCGCCCGAAAGGCAATATCGTAGAGATGCGTGGATTGCTCGGCGTCGAAGGCGAGGTCAGCAGAGCAGGCGGTGCGGCTGAGGTGTTTTCGAAATATCCGGAGATCAAGATCGTCGCCGATCCGGTTGCAGACTGGATCCAGGCCAGAGCGAAAGATCGAATGACGGAGGTCCTGCGCGCGCAGCCGAATATCGATGTGGTTTACGGGCACAACGACCCGATGGCAGTGGGAGCTTACCTGGCTGCCAAAGAGCTGGATCGCGAGAAGCAGATGATTTTTGTGGGAGTCGATGGACTCGGCGGCCCGGCTGGTGGCATTAAGAAGGTGATGGACGGGATACTCGCAGCCACGTTCGTTTATCCGTTGTGCGTGGAGCAGGCGGTTCAGGTAGCTCTGAAGATGCTACGCGACCCGAGCTTCAGGCCGGAGAAGCAGTACGTTGTGCCTTCTCAAATCGTAACCCCGAAAAATGCCGCGGAACTATACCGCCGATTTACAATTCAATAGCAATATGAGTCGTCATTTAGCTCTGCGGCCGGCCAGATTTTGGATAATCGCGCTGGCTGGGGCAGGTTTCTTATGCGCCGCTGATTTGAGGCCGCCGGCAGTGCCCCTGGTCACGCACGATCCATACTTCAGCGTCTGGTCGATGGCCGATCATCTCACCGACCAACCTACGAAACATTGGACGGGAACAGTTCAATCAATCTGCGGTTTGGCGAGGGTCGACGGAAAGATTTACCGCATTATCGGTAATCAGCCGAAAGGGGCGCCTGCGCTGGATCAGACGAGCCTGCGAGTACTGCCGACACATACGATTTATGAATTTGAAGGCGCCGGAATTGCGCTTACACTTACCTTTTTGACGCCCGCTCTCACATCCAACCTGGATGTTCTTTCACGTCCCGTCACTTACTTGACGTGGAGCATTCGTTCTAGAGACAGTGGAATTCACAAGGTCGAGGTTTACTTCGATGCCAGCGCTCAGCTGACCGTCAACTCCATGGAGGAGCGCGTCTCGTGGGCCCGTTACCGCATCGGCGATATCCAAGTGCTGCGAATTGGAAGCCAGCAGCAGCCGATTCTGCAAAAGTCGGGAGACGATTTGCGGATCGACTGGGGATATTTATATGTAGTTGCGCCAACCGAAACCGGCAATTTCGATGCGGCGACCGTCAGACCCGATGCAATCGAATCATTCAGCAGATCGGGACGCGTTCCCGAATCCGACGATCTCCAGATCGACCAGCCCTACGCACAAGAGCTGCCGGTTCTCGCGGAATCGCTCGATTTCGGCAAGGTTTCGAGCACGCCGGTTACGCACCATCTGATTGTGGCCTACGACGATCTCTACTCGATCGCCTACTTCGAGCGCCGCTTGCGAGCCTACTGGCGGAAGAGTGGGATGAAGATTGACGAGCTTCTGAGGGCGGCTCTACGGGACTATGAATCGCTCGAACAGCGATCTACCGCGTTTGATAACGAGTTGATGGACGATCTCAAAAAGATCGGAGGCGAAGATTATGCGCGCCTGTGCGCGCTCGCTTACCGGCAAACCATCGCAGCGCATAAATTGACGGCCGATATTGACGGAACGCCTCTTTTCTTTTCCAAGGAAAACTTCAGCAACGGTTCGATCGATACGGTAGATGTAACTTATCCAAGCTCTCCCTTTTTCCTGCTATTCAACACGACGTTGCTCAAGGGTCAACTCAAACCGATTCTGGATTACGCGAATCTGCCCCGTTGGAGGTTCCCTTTTGCTCCGCACGATCTGGGAAGATACCCGCTGGCAAACGGTCAACAGTACGGCGCCGGAGAGGCTTCCGAACGCGACCAGATGCCGGTCGAAGAGAGCGGCAACATGCTGCTCATGATTGCGGGTATTGCTCAGGTCGACGGAAACGCCGATTTTGCGAAGGCATACTGGCCGACTCTCAGCAAGTGGGCCGAGTATCTGAAGGAGAAAGGACTCGACCCCGAGAACCAGCTTTGTACGGATGACTTTGCGGGTCACCTGGCACACAACGCGAACCTCTCGGTCAAGGCGATTCTTGCCCTAGGCGCCTATGGGAAGCTGGCCGAGGCTCTGGGGCAGAAGAGTGTCTCAGAAGAATACACTTCGATGGCGCGGGAATTCGCGAAACGCTGGGTCGGTCTGGCCAACGATGGCGATCACTTTCGTCTTGCATTCGACCGCCCTGGGACCTGGAGCCAGAAATACAACCTGGTCTGGGATCATCTGCTCGGCTTGAATTTATTCCCACAGGATGTGATCGACAAAGAGCTTGCATTCTACCGAACACATCAAAACCAGTATGGGCTGCCGCTCGATAATCGGGCCGACTATACCAAAATCGACTGGCTCACGTGGACGGCTTCGTTAGATAAATCCAAGAGCGATTTTGAAGCGCTGTTCGATCCTGCCTACAAATTTGCCAATGAATCGGAGAGCCGGGTTCCTCTGACCGATTGGTACGACACCAAAACCGGTAAGCAGGTGGGCTTTCAGGCGCGGTCGGTTGTGGGAGGCCTCTTCATTCGAATGCTTTACGATCCAGCCGTGTGGCGGAAGTATGCGAATGGATCGCGAGGCCACCCGTCGGCGAAGTAGACCGCGGCTTACTTCAGTGGCAGCGTGGCTGAAGCCACGCGCGGGCTGAAGCCCAACCTTCCGGAATGTCTTACTTCACGCCGACGGGTGCTTCGGCGGTCAGTTCGACTAATGTTTTCCTCAGGTTCTCCAATAACTCTTCGGCGGAGTCCCCGGCACTGAACGGTATTTTGAGAACTCCGGCGGGAGTGAATTGCGCTCCGGCAGTCTGGCGAACCAGGGCCATGAGACGGAACGGATCGATTTTCGATTGTTGATGGAACTTGATATTCACCAGCCCTTGCCGTCGATCGATAGATTCGACCCCGGCGCGTTCCGCCATACTCTTTAGCAGCGAAAAGCGAACCAGGGTTCGGACTTCGTCGGGGGGCGGTCCGTAGCGGTCCGCGAGTTCATCCAGGATGCGCTGGCCTCGCTCTTCGTCCGTAACATCCGCTATGCGCTTGTAGGAACGCAAGCGCTGCGCTTCATCGGCGATGTAAGTCGTCGGAATCCGAATCTCCAGACCAAGGTTGAGCGTGGCATGAATTTCGAGCGGAACTTCCTCGCCTTTCAGTTCACGCACGCTTTCTTCGAGGAGGCGGACATAAGTATCGTAGCCAACCGCCTCGATATGTCCGTGCTGCTCCCCGCCGAGAAGGTTGCCCGCACCGCGGAGTTCGAGATCGAGAGCGGCGATTTTAAAACCCGCACCCAGATCGCTGAATTCCTTGAGCGCCGCTAATCGCTTGCGCGCTACTTCACTCAATTGCGTGTCCGACGGGACGAGCAGGTAAGAATAGGCGCGTCGATTCGAACGCCCGACACGGCCGCGCAATTGGTAGAGCTCACTCAGCCCGTAACGCTCCGCATTCTCGATGAGGATCGTGTTAGCCAGCGGAATATCCAGCCCGTTCTCTACGATCGTGGTGCAGACGAAAACGTCGTACTGATGCCGCATGAAGCCGAGCAGAACTCTTTCCAGTTCGCCCTCGCTCATTTGGCCGTGACCAACTCCGATGCGGACCTGGGGAAGCAATTCCTGAATGAAGGCGGCGCGCATGAAGATGGTGTCGACGCGATTGTGTACGAAATAGACCTGCCCCTGCCGGGCGAGTTCCTGCTCGATAGCGGTTTTTATGAGATCGGGATGGAAATGAGCGACGACGGTATTGATCGAAAGCCGGTCCTTCGGTGGCGTTTCAATGACCGACATATCCCGCAATCCCAGCAGTGACATGTGCAAGGTACGCGGGATCGGCGTTGCGCTCATCGTCAGCACATCGACATTGTGCTTGAGCTGCTTCAGGCGTTCTTTATGCCTTACGCCGAAGCGCTGTTCCTCGTCAACGACGAGTAAACCGAGATCGGAGAACTCTACATCTTTGGAAAGCAGGCGATGAGTACCGATCAGCACATCCACCTTACCGGCGGCCAGTTCTTCGAGGACGAGCTTGTTCTCTTTAGCGGAACGAAACCGGCTGACGAGCTCAATCCGCACGGGAAATGATGCGAAGCGCCGCTTGAATGTTTCAAAGTGCTGGAAGGAGAGAACGGTGGTCGGAGCAAGCACAGCCACCTGTTTGCCATCGCCCAAGGCTTTGAAGGCGGCACGCATGGCGACCTCTGTTTTACCGAAGCCCACATCGCCGCACAGGAGCCGGTCCATCGGTTGCGGGTTCTCCATATCAGCCTTGATTTGCGCAACGGCGTCTGTCTGGTCTTTGGTGGGCGAATATTCGAACGCGTCTTCGAATTCACGCTGCCAGTTGCTGTCGGGCGAAAACGCGAATCCCTGGCTCATGCGGCGACGGGCGTAGAGTTTCAACAGCTCGTCGGCCATGTCGCGCATCTTGGCCTTGACGCGCGATTTGGTCTTCTCCCAAGTAGCGCCGCCCAGACGATCGAGATGCGGTTTTGCATCTCCCGCGCCCCGATATTTCTGTACCAGGTCCAAGCGGGTGAGCGGAACATACAACTTCGATTCGCCCGCGTATTCGAGCAACATGAAATCGCCCTTTTGCTCGCCCTGTACAATCTCCCGGATACCGAGAAACTGTCCGACACCGTGGGTGGTGTGTACCACGAAGTCGCCGGGTTTCAAGTCGGCTATATCAGCGGCAAAAGCAGCGAGCTGCGATTTCGTGGGCTGCCGCGCGACCAGATCCGAAGTTTCAAAAAGATCTTCAGAGCCTAAAATCGCGAGCGCCGAATCGAGCAGCACGGCACCGCGCCGGATGGCGCCCTTGACCAGGTAGGTACTGGCAACGGCTCCGGCATGATAGGCCCGCTCGGCGAGCGAAGGACGCGCTCCGGTTGTAGATTCGAGTCCTAATTGATAAGGGACTGAATATTCCTGAAGCACGTCAGCCAGGCGTTCCAGCTCCCCTGTTGAAGCGGCGAAGAAAGCCACGCGGTTACCACTCCGAATCAGGTTCTGCGCTTCGGAAACCGCGACATTCATGTTTCCCTTGAACGTGAGCGAAGGCCTGGTAGAGATGTGAAAACGTGGAATATCGCTAGCAGCTTCGTCGTCGACCACCTCAAGCTCTTTCAGAGCGATTAGGGTACGGCCTTCGAGAGCGGCTTTGAGTTCGTCCCAACGGGCGAAATTCTTTTCGGGTTCAAGCGGAGCCGGGCGATCGGGATGATCCAGCCTTTGCCAGAGCCGGTCAGCAGCGGATTCGATGGCGCTGGGCTCGTCGAGAACAACAAATGCATCCGGAGCGAGCGAAAGGATGTTTTGGCTGCGCGGCCGGACGAGAGGAACAAGAAATTCCCAACCGGGAAAGATCTCGCCGGGATTGGAGAGATCGATCTCGAGTTCGTCCGCAGCATTTGCCAGCTCGCGTAGTAACTGGCGAGACTGAGGATATTCGGTCTGAGGCAGTAAAGTGACCGAATTGATCTTTAGTATGGAGCGCTGCGACTCGACATCGAATTGCCTGATCGATTCGATTTCATCGCCGAAAAATTCGAGCCGAACCGGATGGGACGCTTCTGCAGGAAACACGTCGAGAATGCCGCCGCGCACCGAATACTCGCTCACCATCTCGACCGGTTCGCGCCGCTGATAGCCGATGCTTTCGAGGTGCTGAGTGAGATCTTCGAGCGACATCTCGTCGCCCACCCGGAGGTTCAGCGCGAGTTGCCGGTAGAAGCTCGCCGCTTCGGTACGAAGCAACGCGGACGCGAGCGGAACGATTGTTATAGGGACGCGCTGTGTAGAGAGGCGCCACAAGCCAAGCGCGCGTTTTTCGGTGATCTCGTTGTGCGGGGAGAGCCGCTGGTGCGGTAATACGTCAAGCGCAGGGATCAATTGGGGTGGCGGGAGATCGCGACCCTCAAAGAAGAGCTTGAAGAACGCCTCGACGGTTTCCAGCAGAGTCTCAGCCTGTTTGTTCCCATCGACCAGGATCAGAAGCGGTTTCTCGGTTGCCTGATAGAGCAGAACCAGGTACAGCGCTTTTGCCGTTGTTACGAGACCGGCGACCGAAAATGGACCGTGCTCTCCGCGCGTCAGCCGCTGAAGAAGTAATTGGAAGTCTGCCTGCCGCGCCGCCGATTGAAAGAGCTCTCGAGTGGCGGGGTGAGTCACGGCGTGCGATCTAATATTTTTGCGGCGATATCAGTGGTGGAATAGCCGGGCTCGAGCGGGAGCGCGTGAACAGTGCCGCCGGCCGCTTCGACTTCTTCCCGTCCAGCAATGAAATGCGCCCAATCCGCGCCTTTCACGAGAACGTCAGGCAATAGCGCGGCGATCAGGTTGGTCGGCATATCTTCGTCGAAAAAGGTGACGGCATCGACAGCTTCCAGATGGAGAGCGAGTTTGGCGCGAGTTTCCTGATCGAAGAAAGGCCGTGCCGAACCCTTCAGACGCTGCACGCTCGAATCTGTGTTGAGTGCGAGAATAAGGACATCTCCCAGGGAACGAGCGCGTTCGAGCAGGCGCACGTGGCCAGGGTGCAGGATGTCATAACAGCCGTTGGTGAATACGACTTTTTTGCCTCGCGATTTCCAGAGATGGCGCTGCGTAATTAGCTCATCGCGGCTGTAGAATTTCGCCATCCGATTACATTTTAGCGATGAAGCCGGAAAAGATATTAGTTCGCGCAACCAACTGGGTGGGCGACGCGGTAATGTCCGTGCCCGCTCTACAAGCCTTGCGCGAACGCTACCCTACGGCGCATATCGCCATTCTGGCGCGGCCGTGGGTGGCCGGGCTGTATGGCCGGGAACCATTCTGTGACGAGCTCATTCCGTATGAGGCCCCCAAGGGCTGGCACGCTCCGAATGTAAAGTGGAGACTCGCAGCGGAACTGCGCCGCAGGCGTTTCGATTGCGCAGTTCTCTTTCAGAATGCATTCGAAGCCGCAGCCCTGGTGTGGCTCGCCCGCATCCCGTTGCGGATCGGGTACGCGCGCGATGGACGGAGCGCTCTGCTGACTCAGTCGATTGCTGTCCCGCGTGCTGGAGAGATAGCGCGGCATCAGCGCTTTTATTATCTGGAGTTGCTCAAGCGAGCGGGAATCATCGATAATTACCCGATCAACGAGGCGATTCGTCTTTCAGGCGCCCCGGCCGCCGCCCGAGAAGGCCGAGAGCGCTTCGGGAGAGCGGGTATTTCCGGACCGGTAATTGGCGTCAGTCCGGGCGCCGCTTATGGCGGAGCAAAGCGATGGTTCGCCGATCGATTTGCGGAAGCGGCGGTGCGGGTTGCTCGCGAGCGGCAGGCCTCCATTGCAGTGTTCGGCTCGCGAGAAGAGCTTCCGATTTGTGAAGTTGTTCGAGAAAAAATAGAAGCCTGCGGCTGGCCGTGCGTGAACTTCGCGGGGGCGACCACGATTTCTGAATTCATTGAATTGGCTGCGGCGTGCGATATTTTCCTGACCAATGATTCCGGCCCGATGCATATCGCGAGCGCCTTAGGCGTGCCCACTGTGGCAGTTTTCGGCGCAACGGACGACGAGGCAACGGGGCCTACCGGCGATAAGAGTCGCGTAGTGCGGGAGCCGGTCGAGTGCAGCCCATGTCTTTTACGGGAATGCCCGATCGATCATCGCTGTATGGCGGCGGTCTCAGCGGCCAGAGTCGCGGAAACGGCGCTCAGTCTGGTTGAAATCAAGAATAGATTCTAGGAGTTGATAAAAAGAATTCGTGGATACGCGCGCGAAAATTGTGCAGCTCGAGGTTTTACCGGCACTCCTTTCGAACGGCGAATGGTCGGCTGTTATCGGATTCTTCGACCCGCTTACACTCGCGCAGGCGGAACGGCTATCCAAGATTGCACATGCCGGCAGACGGGTAGCAGTCATTATCATGCCAGCTGAAGAGGCTTTGCTGTCTAATTACGCCAGAGCAACTCTGATTGCTGCGCTGCGCGAAGTAGATGCAGTAACCGTCGCCGAGGCTGAGCGCGTCAAGCAGCTTTGCTCCGAGCTGCCGAATGTACATGTCCACCACGACGAAGAGGCTGAGCGTCTGCGTTCTGCCGAATTTGTAGAGTTCGTACGGCAACGACAGAAACCGGCGGAAGTTCTGAAGTGAGAGGCGCTGAAATTTCAGGAAACTTCGCCGCGGAATCGATACTGGTCATCCGGCTTGGCGCGATGGGCGACATTTTGCACGCGCTGCCGGCGGTAGCGAGCCTGAAGCTGAGTTTTCCGGATAAGAAGCTGATCTGGCTGGTTGGACGACGCTGGCGCGACCTGCTGGCCGGCAATCCCTATATCGACGAGATCGTTTCCTTTGATCGTTCGGCGCTCGGCGCGTACTGGAGTTTCTGGCGAGAGTTGGGATCGCTAAGACCGGAGTTAGCAATAGATTTTCAGGGCCTTTTGCAATCGGCAGTGGCAGGGCGCATAGCGGGCGCCGCGCGTTTCCTGGGTTTCGATAAGGAGGTGGCGCGGGAGCCACTGGCATCCTTGCTCTACACGGAGCGCGTTCACGTAACCGGCCCGCATCGAATCGAAAGAAATCTTCAGTTGGTCAGAGCGGCGGGCGCACGGCATTTGACGGACGAGAGCTGGATACCGGAAGGTACCGCGGAAGGAAGCCTGCCGCAGGCGCCGTACGTTCTGGCGAGTCCGTTCGCCGGCTGGGAGAGCAAGCAGTGGCCTCTCGAAATGTATAAGGGGTTGGCCCAGCAGCTTCGAAAAGAAGGATTGGAACTGGTGATCAATGTTCCAAACGCGCGAGCAAGAGAGAGCTTCCGGCACATGCTGGTGCATACTTCATCGCTCTCGGGGCTGATTCATGCAACCAGACACGCTACCGCCGTGGTGGGTGTCGACAGTGGTCCGCTACACCTTGCGGCTGCATTGAAAAAGCCGGGCGTCGCAATATTTGGACCGACCGATCCTGCGCAAACCGGACCCTTCAGGAGTCCGATGGTGGTCTTACGGCAGGAAGGCGCGCAGACGACCTACAAACGCGGAAAGGAGGTCCACTCGAGCATGGCTGGAATCTCTGTCGAAGAGGTTGTCGCGGCTCTCGCCCGCTCACTCCGTGTGAACGCATCCGCGACGAAACCGGCGACCCGAAGCCTGTGACCGGGCCGGATTCGAAGGGACAGCCTCGATACTGGTTTCCCAAGCCATACGCGGATTTCGTACAGCGATTGCGCGTCGCCGGCGGTTTCATTCTGCTGGGCGCCTTTATCTGGCTGGCCCGCCCGTCCGGCCTTTCCTTGGCTATTGGTTTGCCAGTATCGTTGGCGGGACTGCTGCTGCGTGCGTGGGCTGCCGGGCATCTCTCTAAAGACCAGGAGCTGGCTGTTTCCGGCCCTTACGCATACCTGCGCAATCCTTTATATGCAGGCACTTTTATCAGCGCGCTAGGGTTCGTTCTCGCAGCGCGCAACATCTGGTTGGCGATTCTGTTCGTCGCGGTCTTTTTGCTGGTCTACTTGCCCGCTGTCGAATTGGAAGAGCAGCATCTGCGAGACATCTTTAGCGCATATCAGCACTACGCCTCCCGGGTAAATCGCTTTGTGCCGGGGAGAAGATACGGCGCCCAATTGAGGAGTTTTTCCGCAGCGCTTTACTGCGCGAAATGAGGAGTACAAGGCCGCGCTCGGATGGCTCGTTGCGCTGGCGTGGCTGTTCTGGAGACGGTACTCCGGCGGCGCTCCGCGATGACCGTCCGAAGCGACCCGCTGTGATACGCTTGCGCTGATGAGAGTTGGATGTTTTACCGCATTGCTCGCGCAGTTTCCTCTAGATAAAGTCTTCGAAAAGCTAAAACAACTGAACATTAACACCGTCGAACTCGGCACAGGCAATTACCCGGGCGATCCGCACTGCAGGCTTTCGATGCTGAAGAACCAGAAAGAGCTGAAGGAATTCAAGAAGAAGCTCGAAGACAATGGTTTTTCGATCAGCGCCTTGAGCGCGCATGGTAATCCGCTGCATCCTGATACCGCAACCGCCAAGGCCTACGCCGACACGAGCAAGCGGACGATCGAACTGGCCGAGAAGTTGGGTGTACCGGTCGTGATCGACTTCTCCGGATGCCCCGGCGACAGCGATACTGCGAAATATCCGAATTGGGTGACTTGTCCGTGGCCGCCCGAGTATCTCGATGTGCTCGCCTGGCAATGGGAAAAGAAGGTCACTCCGTATTGGACCAAGCACGCTAAGTTCGCTCGCGAACATGGTGTGAAGATCGCCATCGAGATGCATCCAGGATTTGTGGTCTACAGTCCGGAAACGATGCTGAAACTGCGCTCCATTGCCGGTGACAATATTGGCTGCAATTACGACCCCAGTCACATGTTCTGGCAGAGTATCGATCCCATAAAGGCAGTTCGAGTGTTGGGAGACGCCATCTTCCACGTACACGCCAAGGACACGCAGATCTACGATTGGAACCTGCCGAAGACCGGTGTTCTCGATACGAAGAAATACACCGATGAGCGGAACCGTGCCTGGATTTTCCGTTCGTGCGGCTACGGACATCCTTACGGCTGGTGGAAGGAGTTCATCTCGACGCTCCGCATGTACGGCTACGACTATGTGCTTTCTATCGAGCATGAGGACAGCTTGATGTCGCCCGACGAAGGTCTCAGCAAGGCCGCCGAGTTCCTGAACCAAATCATCATTCGGGAACAGCCGGCCGCCGCCTGGTGGGTGTAGTGCGAAACCGCTGAAACGGAGATCAAAGCGTCAGCTCCCTCAGAATGAGATGGAATAAGGTCAAGCTCGCTCACACTCGCCGCTCCGTTTCAAGATTTCAGACGCCGGGACGGTATCTCGATGTCGAGCACGCGCCTTAAGTAAGCGACATTGGGCAAGAATGCCCGCGCCACGAAGACCTGCCTGCCCTGAAGTTGTTCGGGATCGTTATATAGTGGCTTCTTCCGAACGGAGGACAAGTCGTTGCAACCCAGCCTTTCTCGAAGGAAGCTCAGTGGTACTTATCGCAAGACATTTGCTGAACACGTTACAACAAATCGGAAGGCGTCATTAGGGCGGCGGCTTTCGGCACAAAACGCTAACACGTCCTCTTCGTTTGCGGCGATCTCACCGGCAACAACCTACGGCACTCCGGTCGACCTGGCGATGAATTGGGACGGAACTTTGTGGTGCGTGGATACTTCCGGCGCACCGCACCTCTACGACTCGGAACAGGATCAGTGGAACCCGTTCGGAGAAGGGATTTCGGCAGCTGCAAGTCTCGGGAATGTGATGTACGTTTTTCGCGGCAGCGAGTACATCACGATCGACCTCACGCAGAACCTCGTGACCGAAGGACCGGTCGCGATTGGCGCCACCTGGCCAGGCCTGCCGGATTCATTCAAGCTGACTATTTCCGGCGCCGCGAATCAAAATGGCACCTTGTATTTAGTAAGCGGCGGCTGGTACATGCCTGCCGATTGCTCGACGGCGCGCAAACGTCTGATTGATCTTTCCGGCTGGCCTGCAACGCCTACTTGGCAAGCAGGGCTGATCGATTCGGCTTATCAGTCCGCGCAAGGAACTGTTTGCCTCATTCGCGGCGGTCAATACATTACCATCGATCTCGTCGCGGGAACCGTTGTATCCGGGCCATCGCCGGTTGCAGCCATTCTTCCATCGTCCTTGATTCAATCGGGCATCGATGCCGGAGCCGGCGTACCCGCTGACGGTTACGACGTCTTTTTCTCCGGTCCAAGCGCCGTATCGGTTGGGCCGCAATCGAATACACCCACTCTCTACTACACGCCAAAATTATTCTCTGCATGGCCGCCAACCTGGAATCCGGTTTTAGGACAGGCGCCTAGCGGGCGTGCCGGTGGCCTCTGGAGTCTGGCGAATCCCGATTCGAACGGCTTGGGCGTCGTGATCTGGCACAACGGTGAGGATTGGAACTTCGTTACGGGAACGGCCGCGACTTCGGTAGCGTCCGGCAGCGACCAAACCGTTATGGCAGTCAATCCCGCTAGCTCCAGCATGTGGCAGTGGGATGGTCAAGGCTTCACGCCTTACGGGAATCCGCCAGCTCCTTTGCAGCAGGTCTCGGTAGGCGATGCGAATCACATCTGGACACGCGATACTTCGCAAAACGTCTACTTCGTCGATCCCGATTCGCAGACGTTTACACAAAATGCACAGATTGGACAGGCCGCGCACATTGCCGCCAATTACGATGGCACGGTTTGGCATCTCACAGGCGAAACTCCGTCTATTTTCCGCTGCATTCCTCGATCGGCCGCACCCTCTGCCGAGCTTCCTCTCGGTGCGGCAAGCAACGCGCCGGCTCAGAAAGTGGCAAGCACCGGGTTCGGGACAGCTTACGTGTTGACTCAATCCGGGCAGAATGGCACGGCGGTTTTGTCCTACAACAGCCCGTATGTCCTGAAGACCGATGGCAACTATACGGTCAACGCCGATACGTCCGATATCGCCTATGGCCTGGGCAATCTCTACTTCTCCGTGGTCCAAACCAATGAGGCCAACCAGCAAGAAAGCTGGGTGGTTGCGGTAGACGCGCAGACCGGACGCCAAATCTCCGTTTCATCCAATCTGGGAACCCTGAGTGCCACTCCCATATTCGATCCGATTCACGAACTCATCTACGTTGGCCTGGATCTCGGTACGAGCGGCCAATTCGTGGCGCTCGATGCGCGCGATCTCAGCACGGTTGTCTGGCAGATCGCTACCGCCGGACCGGTTGTCGCGACAGCCGCCCTCAACGGAACGCAACTCTACTTCGGGGATAGCACACGCACGTTATACAAACTCGACACTACACTCCGGGCAGCCTGCTAACTGCGCCAACGCGATCGCGCAAATGCGGCAAGGTGTCGGATTTGGGGCGGGGACATCGGCGGGATCGGACCAGACCTTATTTCCACGCCAGAATCTGCACACGCAAGGGCGAAAACGCGCGAGACGCTTGCTCGGTAACAGAAGACTTGTCGCGGCAAATAGTCTTCCCAAATACATCGCTTACAGCGATACCACTGGTGCCAATTATTTTCCCGTGAATGTGCCGGCTGTCCGGTACTGCACAGCAGTGCAACCCACGGGAATCATCTTTACGAAGCCACAAAACGGGCAGCCGGCCTCGGCGACGTTGCAAATTGTGGATCATACCGCGGCTGCTGTAGCGTTCGACGCGCTTCCTCCGCCTACCGTCAATCCACCCTGGGGCAACACCTCCACACCATTCTTCGATGCTTCCGGCGGTATTCATGCCGGCAACATCTTCACGGATTTTTGGAACTGGCTGGTTGCTCTGTTCGAAACGATCATCGCCGACATAACCGACATCATCATCAGCATCGCGGATGAGGTGATGGTGGCGATCCGCCTCATCGTCAATGGCGTTGAGCAGATCTTCAAAGCCATCGTGAAGGTTATCGACGACATCGCTTCTGCGATCGGCTCCTTTTTTCTGATGCTCGAAAAGATCATTGAAGATGTGATCGCCGCTCTGAGCGTGCTCTTCCACTTCGGCGAGATCATGTGGACGCATCGCTGGCTTGCCGGTCAGGTCAACAGCCGCATTCAGGACATCCAAAATGCGATTGCCGGCCAGATACTGCCGAACGTAAATCAATTTTTTACGAACGACAGCAAAGCGATTACAAATTTCTTTAATTCGGCGCGCGCGCAGATTCAGGGCTACGGGAATCAGCAGCTAAATAATTCGCCTGGATCCGGGCAATCGGTTCATACCGCGTTCACGGTCGGCTCGCCCGGCAGCACCGGCTCGTCCCATGCTACGCAGTGTGCCTGGAGCATTCAGAAAATGAAATCGGGCTTGCCATCGAGCTCGTTGCCGTCCACCGGCGCCTCTTCGCGAATTGCCATACGGCTCGATGATGACCCGCTTGCGGACTTCTTCACTCAATTTGCTCAATCCCTCAGCAGCGATCCCCAACTAAGCGCCGCGTTCGCACAGTTGAAAACGGACTTCGCCGATCTCTTTCAAGCCGGTTCTGTTACGCAATTCTTTTCCACGCTTGTAATCACCTTGCTCGACATGGTCGAGACATTATTGCTCGCGGCTTTGGACGTCGCGAAAGGTTTTGTGGAGGGCCTACTGGCGGTAATCGACGATGCCTTTTCCGCTGTACTGGGCATACTGAATTACCAGATCGAGATTCCTGTCCTTACCTGGCTGTATCAGACCCTCTTTCAAGAACCTCTCACGTTATTGAACCTGGCGACTCTGGTAGCGGCCATTCCGGTCACCATCGTTTTTCGTGTCGTAGAAGGCGAATACCCGAGTCAGGCCAATCTTCCATCCGCCGGAGCCGCATTGACGAAGCTGCCGCAAGTTGTTTCTCAAACTGTGCAGATGGTGCTCGGTTGCTTCAGCGCCGTCTTTCAGCTGATTGAGGGAATCGCCAATGCGGTAAGCGACGCGGGCGGCGACGAGGCCCCGCCTTTGGTCAGTTATGTTTCGATTGGAACCGGCGTATTGGTCAGCGCATTAAGCTTTCCGCTCATTACGAACTCCGATGCCAGCGCCGCGGATTGGGTCGTCTTTGGCATCGGCCTCTGCTCTGCGCTGAGCGGTTTGTGCGGTATCTCTTATGGCGGTGAGGACCCTCCCTTCGCAACCCCCGTACAGTCCGTTCTAACCTGTCTCCTGAACACAACCAGTTTCGGAGCCTCCATTGCGGCGTATGTGAACGACGGAAAGACAGACGGAATCACAAACGCGAGCTTCGCCGAGGAAATCATCGAATCGGTAGTCGGTATTCTGAATCCGATTAAGCTGGCCGGTGGCGAAGCAGCCGTGTTGGTGGCCGCAGGCGATTGCCTGGGCGGAATCATTGAACTATTTATGACCATCGTGATCGCCATCGAGGGTGGCGCGGCTGAGGATAAGGCTATAAGCGCGATGGCTGTGTCATAGAGATCCTTCAGACGGTTTTCGTGATAGACTTGTCGCTCCTACAAAGTTTACGCGAGGTGTCCACGTTATGAAGTCTGCGTTGTTTACCGCCAGCTCCGTGCTGGTAGCTATAACTCTCTGCGCAACGGCCGCTGAGACATCACGCGATTGGAAATCCGGAACTCTCGTTGAAACAGAAAAACAGGAAGTGCGCACAGGCAGCACCAATACAAGCAATAGCGACGGCACCATCAAAGATAAGGGCAAGAAAGCCGATTACTCGGAGACGAGAACCTCCCACACCACCGACGACTACGACACGTTTCAGGTCTATACCATCCGCGGCGACACCAAGACTTATATAGCTCGCGAACGCTTGCTATTTCCCTGGTCAAAGCCCGCGAACGTTACGGTGGGTGAAAAAGTGAAATACGTCGTCCAAAAGAACACGCTTTATATGCTCGACGAGGACGGCAAGCAGCACAAAGCCGGTATTTCCAGGGTCAGCCTGAACCAGGATGGCGCGCCGAAGTAGGCAGCAAAGCCGTGATATCAACTCGCCGCCTTTTATTGTGGGCTTTGGCCGCGTCCACAGTCATCCAATCCACCCCGGCGCAGACGAAATGCGCCAACACTCCCGGCTACTTTGAGCCGATCACAAATGGCGATGGACAACGCTACCCTCTCGCGATCGGCCCGGTAGTGTGGCATCTGCTGGGCTCGGGCGTCTATCCGGTAATGGGATCGGACGGGCGGATTCATCTTGCGTTTGCGATGTTATTCACCAACCCCTGGGGCCAGCCGACAACGATTCAGTCCGTCGAAGTGGTGGATCCATCGCGGAACAACCAGCCGACTGGCACTAATCGCGTACTCTCGATCAAGAGTGAAGATGTGACGGACGAGATCAGGCCGCTAGCATCGAGCGTCGATAGAGCAAGTTATTCCAAGAAGCTCAGAAGCGGAGAATCGGGAGTGATGTATTTTGACGTAACTTACGCGAATAGCAGCGACGTGCCATGCTCCATCGCTTTGCGCGTCCACTCCGTTCAGCCGGACATCCAAATCATGCCCGAATCCACTCTGCTGAGCCCGCCGCTAAAACTGAGCTCCGAAACGCCCATTCTCATTGCGCCCCCATTCAAAGGCGAGGGCTGGGTGAACGCCAACGGGTGTTGCCTCGAGGTTGGTCCACATCGCTTTGTTGTCAATGCAATGAACGGAACGCTCGATCCGTCCGAGGGCTTTGCAATCGACTGGATCAAAGTAGACCGGGACGGGAAAGCGTTTCGGACGGATGGAAAGAAACCTCAAGACTGGCTTTGCTACGGCGTGGACGTGCTGGCGGTTGCACCGGGAACAGTCGTCGAGATCATACGTGATTTGCCGGACGAGCCGCCAGGCGTAGCGCCAACCGATTTAAAGGTATCCGAAATCGCGGGTAACCATGTGCTGCTTGACCTTGGTCAGGGCCGTTATGCCATGTACGCTCATCTTGCTCCGCACAGCGTGACCGTGCACGTGGGCGATCATGTAAAAACGGGAGATAAGCTCGGGCTGCTGGGCAACAGCGGCAACACGACTGGTCCGCATCTGCATTTTCAGATCAGTGACCGGCCCTCCACGCTCGATGTCACCTCTTTGCCTTTTGTCTTCGAAAGCATGATGCTGCGGGCTCGGATTCCACTGAATCTGGAAGAGATTGACACTGACTCGACAAAGGGCACTGCGCTGCCGTTTGACCAGAAAGTTGCCAAGCCATTGAGACACGCTATGCCTCTGTCCCGCGACGTTGTCGATTTTCGATGATCCTTGAATTACTCGATAAACACCGCAAAAACTTGCTGGGCGGAATGGAGTTCAGCGAAAACGCCGCAGAAATTCATGGCCTATTCATTGCGTAAAGCGACCATGGGGTCGACTGAGCCGGCGCGGAGAGCGGGAATCAGGGATGCCGCTCCCGCGACGCTGCAAAGAACGAGAGTCGATACCAGCAGCGGAATTATGGGAACGGGCGCGATGCCGTATAGCAGGCTGGATATTCCGCGCACGCTCCCATAGCAAACCGGCAGCCCGAGAGCGATTCCGATCCCAACCAGCAGCAGCGCCTCCCGTAGAACCAGCCAGCAGACCGCGCGAGGCGCGGCGCCAAGCGCGATGCGAACACCGAACTCAGCGGTTCGGCTCGTGACAAAAAAACTCAGAAGACCGAAAAGGCCGACGGCCGCTAGGGTCACTGCGAGAACAGCAAACAATGTGCCGATGACGGCCAGCAATTTCTCGCGTATTAACGAGTAATCGCGGTCTTCGGCAACCGAACGGAGATGAAGAGCGTATTGATGTCCCAGTTTGCGGAGTTCAGTTTGCACAGCAGAAATTGTTCGAGCCGTAGAGCCCGAATACCGCAATTGCAGGTTGCCCCAGTTGCCGCTCCTCGGGTGTTGCCAGATATTGAAGTACAGAAAGCTGAGATCGTCTGTATGCACGTCCTCCAACCGGGCGTTGCCGGCAATTCCCACGATCTCCAAATCCCTCGTCTCGGGCTCCGTCCCGAACTGGATGTGCTGACCGAGCGCGCGCCCGTTCGGGAAGAGCCGCCTGGCCAGAGACTGGCTGACAATGACGGTCTTCTGCGATTGCGGGGTATCGTGGCGGCTGAAGTCCTTTCCTTCGAGTAGGGGAATACGCATTGCATCCAGGAAACCATCGCTAACGAACTCGCCAGGCGCCTGGAGACCCACTCGATTCGGTGAATCCAGTCTGCGCACATCCTCCTTATACGGCAGGGTGACAAGCGGTGAAAAGCTCGACAGACTGACGGTCCGTATGCCGGGCAGGCTCTTCATACGATCGAGAAAATTGCGGAAGTAATTTCCAACGTCGAAGTTGTTGGGGAAGGCGCCTGGCAGCGGCATCAGCTGCGCATCCAGCAGAGAATCGCTCTGAAACCCGAGGTTTTCCGTCTGCAGATGGCGGAGCGTTTGGACGAAGACTGCCGAGCCTGTGATAAGGACGAGAGTGAGAGCCGCTTGGGCTGATACTAGAATGCGCCGATTGGTAGTGCGGACCGTCCTCAGGGTCCGGGATCCGGCTTTCAGCGCAGTTGCCGAATCGAAGTCGCTATTTTGCCAGGCCGGGAGAAGGCCGAAGAGCAGTAGAGTAACGATTGCTGCGGCAGCCGCAGAAAGTAAAACGTACTTGTCCGGTCCGGGCTCGAGCGAGAAGCCAGGATAGTAATGACTAAGAATGCCGAGCAGCAGGCCGTCACACGCATAGGCCAAAGCGCCCGCCGCTAAAAGACCGGCGGACAGCACAATCGTACTCTCCAGGACCTCATGCCGAACTATGCGGCTGCGCGGGGCTCCGAGCGCGACGCGAATGGCAAGCTCGCGCCGCAGCTTCAGCCCGCGCGCCAGGAACAGGTTCGCTACGTTGATACTTGCGACCAGCAAAACGAGAACACTCACCCCGATCAAGATGGCTAATGGGCGGCGGAAACGATCACGTAACGAGTAATCAATACCGTTTGCGGCGGGTGTAACCGCTGGCGG
>CAVTXN010000031.1:0-109558 GCA_963738555.1 Terriglobia bacterium | reverse complement strand
TCTGGCATCGCTGGTAGGTATGGCCGAAACGAAAATCGATGGAGCGGAAGCTATCGCAAAACGGCGAAATGAGCTGAACCAGAGCTTGCGTGAAGCGCAACGAGACCTCGGTGTTGAGCTGGACGCATTGCGCGCCAATGAGGGATGGCTGACCGCTTGGCGGCAAGAATGGTCGAAAACGATCGCTGCTCTGCCGCTCAGCGCGGAGTCGGATCCGACAACAGCCCAAGCACTGGTTGGACTTATCGGTGATCTGAGGACCGCAACGGATGCCGTTTCGAAGCTTCGGTACCGCATCGATGCCATGCTGCGAGACGAACAAGGCTATGCGGATCAGGTAAGCGCAATCGCATGCAAGGCGGGGAGGCCGGATCTCGCATCCATCGACCCACTACCGCGATCAACGATCTGCAAAAGGTGGCCCGGACGGCGTACGAGGCGGAGGCCGAATTCACGCGACTTACTAAGGACAACGAGCGCTGGAGGCGTAACCTGGCGGCAGCAGATGGCGAGATAGATAATTCCGAAGCGGACCTGGAGCAACTGCTCCTGCAAAGCGGCATTGCGAATGCCACTCAAGTTCCCGAAGCTATTGAGAAAAGCAAACGAAAAGCCGAGCTGAGCAAGAGCATCGCGGAAAACAAACGAGCGCTTACACAGGCAGCAGGCAGCACGCCGCTTGACACCTTCCTGAACGACATCGAAGCAGCGTCCCCTGACGCGCGCTCAATGGAACTCCGCGAACTGGAACAAAGGATCGAACGGCTCGAAAATGACAAAGCGGAAAAGATGCGCGAGCAGGAAAGGATTCAGAATGAATTCCGACTGAGGGAAGATGCAAGCGCGGTGAGCGAAGCATCGTGCGAGAAGTATTCGGCAGCTGCCCGGATCGATCTGCTCCTTGCGGAATACGTTCGAAACTACATCGCTGCCGAGCTACTGAGAAAGGCGGTAGCGCTTTACAGCGACAAGCATCAGGACCCACTGCTCAGGAGCGCCGGCGAATATTTCAAAGAGCTAACCTGTGGGGCGTTTTCTGGCATCCTGATAGAACAAGGGCGAAACGGAAGGGGCCTCAAGGCCGAGCGCCAAAACGGAGTTCGTATGAGCATCGAAAGACTTAGCGACGGGACCCGAGACCAGCTCTTTCTGGCTTTACGGCTCGCGTACATCGAGAATCACTGCGCACAGAACGAATCCTGCCCAGTCATCTTCGACGATGTGCTGATGGCTTTCGACGATCAACGGGCGGCCGCTGCCTTGCGAGCGCTGCGACGTTTATCCGAGAGAGCACAGGTGCTGCTTTTTACTCATCATCAGCACCACGTCAAGTTGGCCGAGGAGATCCTCGGACCTGCATTTCAGCTGCATGAACTAATATCAAAAGTTAGTTTGGCAGCATAACGAGATCGGTTTGTATGTTCAAGCAGGATAATGTTGCGGAACACTTTCAGACCGCTGTGGAGGATGTTCTGCAGCGGATCAGCCTGGATGTTGGTTACAGGCCTCAAGTCTACGAACAGTCAATTCGGGAGTACGGGGCTCTCAGTGGAGTTAACAGCTTCTTACGGGACCTGTATCGGATGATTCTCTGCAACCCTGGGCGCGGGGCAGACGAGATTTGACGATTGAGCGCTTGCACGGCACGGATGAGTGGAAAGGGCTGTTTTCGGAGAAAGAACTCGATATAGCAGAGAAGCGATACCTGGACTGGTCGTTTGAATTGTCGGCCGTAGATCTTCCTGAAGCCGTCAATCTGTCTAAAGGTGACGATGGCGATTTTGCGAGCTGTTTTTCCCTACAGACGACATCGTTTGGGGACAGGAGCTGCAGCAGGGCGTGGCCGTATGCGAAAAACTGCGTCAAGAGAATAGCTGGCTGGAAACCGGGCATCGGCTTTCCGTAGGGTGGGTTGTTGCTCACTACCGCAAGCATCTAGCTGCATGCCCCTCGTGCGGCAGCACCTGTAAACACGTCGAGGCAGTGATTGATGCACTTGATCACGAGCTTCTGGGATGTTTAGGTGAACTAATACCGTTGTGTCTCGAGTGCCTCAAGTGTGATACCGAAAGAGCAAGGCGACTGCTCTCAAACGAGCGGAAGGCAGCGGGGTTGACCTTCTTCCGAGTGAAGAAGAAGATTTTAATGCTAAGCAGCAGGAACAACGGCAACTCGAGGAATGGTTTCGTGTTCTTAAGATGAGAGCTGGCGCTCTTTGCTGCCTTAACGGGAGGATCATCTTAGATTGCGAAGACACCCATGATGTACAAGGGAACCCATGGATTCGGTGGCGAACGCAGGGGAACAGCGCAGCAGCCCGGTTCGTTCAAGGGCTATCGCGTGAACAATTCCTGGCCGCACTGACGGCGCGAAATATCTGCCTGGTCGGTGCAATTGCACCTGGCGGCCTGACCCTCCCTATAGACGGCGATTTAAACGATGTAAGTGGATATTGGCACAGTGAGTACAACCACTGACGGGGAGAGTTAAGAGTTGAGGTGAGGAGTAACTGCACGGAATGGAAAGAAATCGTAGAGAACTGCTTCGTTCAGAAGGTTTTCGTTTTCCAGAATTTTGATCTTGATCGGCCGCAAGAAACAAAATCAACAGAAGAAAAACGCCCGCCATAGCAGCTACGTAGCTTGAACTGGGCTCAAATGATCTACGTTGCGTGGTCGGCGGCCAGCGTGGAGGCCGGCGTTACGGGCTACGACGAACGAATCGACCGTGTTGTAAAAGCGATTCATGAGTTGGGCACCCAGACGAGTTCAGAGGCCCAGACTCGGTTGACGATGCGAGACCTGCCGGAGCGCGTACTTCAGCCGTTAGCGAAAAGGACCAACAGGCTGCCGAGGAGTCGCTGAAGCATCGTTGGGACGCCGCGTTTTATCGGTCATTATCGGAAGAGGCTTTGACGCATGCGCTTACAGCGGAACAGATCTTGCACAAGCTGAACTACGAGAACCCAGGCCTCGGCATTGTTGCGCTCTGTATGGTGTTTGAGATACAGCTGAAAGGTATGCTTGTCAAGTTCTGCAGATTTTTGACAGATCGTGGCTTTTCAAGCTTCCCCGATTAAAGAGAAACTCGCGAAAGACCAGTTGCGTCCTTGAGTGCTGATCGCCGGACGGCCGGCGCTTGATCTCAGGTTAGGTACGATCCAGCTGGCCTTGCAAACGTCAAGACCCGAAGTGAGGGATTTTTGTGCCGCAGAAGGTATTGACTTCCCGAAGCTTATGCAATCGATCGAACAAGTCAAAGAACTTCGGAATCCTTTGGCGCATGGCAAAGTGATACCATTCCCCTACGCTCAACGGCTTCGAGAGAAGTTGCTTGGAGTGCTTTCAGGCGACGGTGGCGTTTTTGGAACGCTGGTGCCATCGATGGTTTGAACGCAACTGGTAGGCCTGAGGTTAAGCTGCAATCTTGAGAAGCCTGGAGCGCGCATTTTTCAGGAAGAGATTTTCGGACCGGTACTCGCGGTTACGAAAGCGAAAGATTTCGATGAGGCTCTGAAGTTGGCAAACGATTCCGAATACGGTTTGACGGGCGCGGTTTTCACCTCGGATCGCACGAAGGCGGAGAAGGCGAAGCGGCAGTTTTTCGTGGGGAACCTTTACATCAATCGGAAATGTACGGGAGCGATGGTGGGGGCTCATCCGTTCGGAGGGTTCAACATGTCGGGGACAGATTCAAAGGCGGGCGGCCCCGATTATCTGCTGCAGTTTGTGCAGGCGAAATCGATCGCAGAGAAGGTCCGGTAGGCTAGCGGGATATACTGAGTTTACCCCGATGCGAAGGGGACCAACTAGTTACAAACCCAGGGTCGAATACGATCGACACGACGGACGGGAACCACAAGGTTCCCGTTTCGCTTTTTGAGTGGTTCACACTTGACTCATGAGACCTGCCAGGCGGGTAAGCCGCCTTGTAATCGAATCTGCGTTCGATGTCATGGCGCGCGCCCGAGCGCTCGAAGCAAAGGGGCGCGATGTGATTCATCTCGAGATTGGCGAGCCGGACTTTGACACGCCACGCTGTATAACCGAAGCGGCAAAAGTGGCTCTGGATGAGGGTTGGACGCATTATGGGCCGCCGCAAGGCCTGCCTGAGTTCCGGGAAGCCGTTGCCAGTTATGTTTCACGTACGCGCGGAATTGAGGTTGGCCCGCAGCACGTCTGTGCTGTGCCTGGCGCGAAACCGATGATTTTCTTCCCGATGCTCGCGCTAGTGGAAGCGGGTGACGAGGTGATGTATCCCGATCCCGCCTTTCCGATCTACCGATCTATGATTGCTTTCCTCGATGCGAAGCCGGTACCGATTCCGTTGCGCGAAGAACGAGCTTTTTCGCTCGACCTGGATTTCATCAAAGATCACCTCACGGATCGAACGAAGCTGATCATTCTGAACTCGCCCGAAAATCCCACGGGAGGGATCATCCCGGAACGCGACATCCGCAGGTTGGCCGAGATCGTGCGCGAGCGTGACGTAATGATTCTGTCGGACGAGATTTACTCGCGGATCTGCTACGAGGGGGAAGCCTTCTCGATTGCAAGCGTGCCGGGAATGCTGGAGAAGACAATCATCATGGACGGTTTTTCGAAGAGCTACGCGATGACCGGCTGGCGGCTTGGATTCGGCGTGATGCCGGAGTGGCTGGTGGGGCCGACTAATAAGCTGATGGCGAACTCGAATACCTGCGCAGCTTCTTTTGTGCAACGCGCCGGCATCACTGGTTTGAACGGCCCGCAGACAGAGGTGGAGAATATGGTGCGCGAGTTTCGCAGGCGTCGCGACATGTTCTGTCCGGCGCTGAACGAAATTCCGGGATTCCGGTGCCTGCTGCCGAGCGGCGCTTTTTACGCTTTCGTCAATGTGACAGGAACTGGAAAGACATCGAAAGAGATGGAAGATCTTCTTCTCGAAGAGGCGGGCGTTGCGTGCCTGGACGGAGGGGCGTTCGGCGAATGCGGCGAGGGGTATTTGCGGTTCAGTTATGCCAACTCATTTGAGAATTTGCAGGAGGCGCTGGAAAGGATCAGGAGGGTGGCGCGGCTGTGGGGGTAGGGCGAGTGGCGTGCACGACAACTCGTGCGAGCAGCTATTGATGAGAACGGAGATCTCGAATATGAAGCCTAACGAACCCAGCCGCACAGCCCTGATGATCGCCCGGCAGCGAGCTGCTCATCAGGTGCTCGATCATGGCTCAATACTCAATGACCCATTTGCCATGAAGATTCTGCGTGAAGACGAAGAGGACGTGCTTCAATTTGCGAACAAACACCCCTTGGCCAGCATCGGACGTCTGTTCACCACCGCGCGAAGCCGGATTGCGGAAGATGCTTTGTCAAGAGCTGTCGAAACTGGGGTTCGGCAGATCGTCATTCTTGGCGCCGGACTCGACACTTTCGCTCTCCGGAATCCCCATGGCGCACGACAAATCCGTATCTATGAGGTGGACTACCCCGCGACGCAGGCATGGAAACGCCAGCGCTTGGCCGAAGCTCAAATCGCAGTTCCGCGATGGCTTATTCTCGTGCCAGTCGATTTCGACCGGGACGATGTGGGAGAGAAGCTCGTCGCCGCAGGATTTCAGCAGAACTCGCCCGCGTTCTTCACTTGCCTCGGGGTTGTGCCATACCTGACACAGGACGCTATCGGCCGCACTCTGGACTACATGTCATCAATCCAGAACTCGGAGGTGGTCTTCGACTACGTGGAACCTCACGAGGCATTCTCAGAAGAGCTAAGGCAATTAGAAAAGCAGCGGAGCGAACAGCTTGAGAAAATTGATGAACGTTCGGGCAGCCGCTTCGAACCGGCTGGCATTGCAGCGATTCTTCGCTCGCACGGATTTTGTGTCATCGAAGAAATCAATTTCCAGGAGATCGCGACCAGGTTCGGCCGCGCCGTTCAAGGACTCGCGCCAGGACACGCTGGCGTTCATGTCGTCCACGCTAAGCACTAATTGAACGCGGTGATGCATTGCAATCAACTTTCGCCTCGACGCCGGCGCACAGTGAACCGGCTCTCTGCGAGCAGGTGTCAGAAGGCGGGTGGCGGCTGCATTGTCGCAAGGATGTCTTTTTCATTTCCGGAGAAGGGCTCGTCGGCGCTTTCCACGTAGATTGCGGGCAGTCCCGCGCCCATTGGACGAAGATAGGCGGAGAGTTGCCCGCGATGATGAACGGAGTGGCGGATCGCGATATTCAGATAGGCCACCGCCGGATCTTTGCGTAGACCAATAAAGTCGGCTGGCGTTGCAAGATCCTCGTTGGAAAGCTCCTTCAGAATCGGCAGGAGGCGGGTGAAGCTTTCTGCATACTATTGGGCAACGTGCTGACAGGTGCAGAGATCCTCAGAGAGGCGTGCGACTTCTCCGAAGCGTCGATCAATGACGGCATCCAAAAACCAAATCTCAACTGCGGCGATGTGCCGTGCCAGTTCGAAGGCGCTCCTGCTCTTGGGCGCGGGCCTATAGCCTACTTTTTCCGGCGGGACCCAAGACAAGATTTTTCGCGTTACATTCTGCTCAGACTCAAGTTGCGACAGCAGAAATTCGAAAAGGAATCTGGCCTGATCGGGTGTCACCGCGCTACGGTTCTCCGCCTTTGCTCTCGTTAACCACGATATCGCTGGCGAGTCGCCGGCATGTCGGAGAAGTGCCCTCGGCCGCTCTGACGGGCAGTACAGAGTTTCGCGTGCGTCGCTGCGCTGATTCCACGATAATAATTCGTCCCTGCCAGGCTCTTGCGATCTTCGCATCGCATTGGGAACTAATGCAAACGTGGGATTGAGGTACTCGGTTCCGGCGTTTTCCGGCGCGCCCGCAGTCGCGAGCGTGTCTCATCTTTCGTCCGACTCGCGTCCAAGAAGTGGAGGTGCTGCGTGCTTCTCACTAAGTCAGAGTTGTTCAAGAGAACTCTCCCACCCGAATCCTATGACTGGGACGTCGCTGCTCGAACTTCAAGTCTGCTTTGCTGGCTGGCCGCCTTCTGGTTTTTCATCACTCCCTGGACCTTCTTCGGCGTATCAGCGCAAAGCTCGGCGTGGAACGCCTGGATTGTCGGGGGCGCGATGGTGATCGCCTCGATCGTCCGACTGACCCATCCCGAACACACAACTGCGTTCAGCATGCTCAACGTCGTTTTGAGCATCTGGGTTCTTATCTCTCCCTTTGTCTTTGGTTACGTACACGAGACGGGCCGCCTGGCTAACACGCTGTCCGTTGGCGCGGTGACTCTCGGGTCATCCCTCGTATCGCTGTTGACTACGAAAGCCGGGGAGTCGAAAAGCCCACGGCCGCGTTCGCTGTAGAAGAAACGACACCGAATCTTGTCCGCTTTTTAAGCCGCAACGCCAAGTTCTACAGCCTGACCAGACTAGGCCGGCGCCAACTCGAAGCCGAGAAGACCGGTTGGAGACGTCTTTGTGAAGCCATTTCGCTGGTTCTTGAAACGGCAGATTAGAGGAGCTAAGGAATGAGATGGTCATGGCTGAAGCGACGCCACTGGGAACGGCAGATGGATGCCGAGTTTCAGGTTCATCTGGAGAATCAGATCGCCGATTTGATGCAAGGCGGACGCACGCGTGCCGAGGCGGAGGAGCGCGCCCGCCGTGACTTCGGTTCCCTCGAGCTGGCGAAAGACGAATGCCGCGAGGAAAGAGCGTTCGAACCCGTTGATCGCTGCCTGCGCAATCTTCGTCACGCCTTCCGCTCTCTTTTCAGGGCCCCGGGCTATTGCGCGGCCGCGATCCTGACTCTTGCCTTGGGCATCGGAGCAAATACCGCAATCTTCACCGCATTAGATGGAGTAGTGCTAAGGCCGCTGCCGTATCACGAACCAGACCGGCTCGTCATCGCATTGCTCTACAATCGCAGCCTCAAATACGCGACCGAAGTCTCCTATCCCGACTTTCTCGACTGGCGTCGTGACGCAGATTCCTTTGAGCAAATCGCCGCGTTTATGCCGGCTGGCTTTGACCTGACTGGTCCGGGTTTGCCGCAGCACCTCGACGGTTACGAAGTCTCGTCTAATTTCTTCAGCACTCTCGGAACAAAGCTCGTCGCCGGTTCATCTTTTTCTTCCGATAGCGACCGCATCGGCGGAACGCCCGCAGCCGTTATCAGTAATCGCCTCTGGCGAGAACGTTTCCACAGCAGTCCGGCCGCCATAGGCCACTCGATCATTCTGAACGGCACTGGCTTCACAATCGCCGGCGTTCTCCCGCCAAGCTTTCGGTTCGAAAATGATTTGGCCGACATCTACACTCCAATTGGCCGTGCCGACCCGCTGTCGCAAAGAGATCGCACAGTTCACGACATTCTCTGCGTTGCCCGCCTGAGGCCCGGAATCAAAATTGACCAGGCGCGGGCCGCAATGAACGCGCTGCAGGAACACATCGACGAACTCAACCCGACTACAGAAAAAGGACAGAGCGCGTTTATCCTTCCGCTGAAACAGGAGATCGTTGGCGATGCCGGCGAAACACTTCTGCTCCTCCTCGCAGCCGTAAGCCTGGTTCTACTCATTGCCTGCGCGAATGTTGCAAATCTGCTGCTGGCGCGCTCAGCCATTCGAGCCCGTGAGTTTGCAGTTCGGAGAGCACTGGGCGCAAGCCGAATGCAAATCGTCTGGCAATTGATGACAGAGAGCGTGCTTCTCTCATTTGCGGGTGGACTTCTCGGCCTCGCGGTCGCAAAATTCGGGCTGATCGCCGTCCTGGCGGCGTTCCCGGGTGGTCTACCCCGCATCGAGAACATCGGCGTAAACACTTCCGTTCTCCTTTTCGCGTTCGGCTTATCCATCGCCGCCGGCATCTTGTTCGCTTTCCTCCCCGCGCTTAAGTACGGAAACGGCGATGTGCAGGCCGGTCTCAGAGAAGGAGGCCGCGGCGCGACCGCCAACCACCAACGCACCCAAAGTGGCCTGGTAGTCGCACAAATCGCGATCGCGCTGGTTCTGCTGTCGGGCGCCGGATTGCTCTTTCGCAGCATGCTCAATTTGTGGGCCGTGAACCCGGGCTTTGATACGCAACATATTGTTACTTTCCAGGTTGGGCTGTCGCCCTCTGCGACACACAGCGCAGCCGCCACGCGGACCATATATGAGCAACTCACCAACCGCATTCGCGAGATCCCCGGTGTGGAGGCGGCGGGAATGACAGCCCTTGTACCGTTGGGTCACACCTACAATTCCGGCCCGTTCTGGATTGGCGCACATCGGCCTCCGGTATCTATGGCCGAGATCCCGCGGGCAACGTACTATCCCATAGGTCCCGATTATCCGCAGGCCATGCAGATCCCGCTTCTGCTCGGTCGTTTTCTACAGCCAACCGATACTGTGCATTCGGAATTGGTGGTCCTGGTCGACAGCCAGATGGTGCGCACTTACTTCCCGAATCGCGATCCGCTCGGTCAGAGCATAACGATTCCTCATTGGGGCGGGGAGCAGAATGTGCTTGCCCGAATCGTGGGTGTAGTGGGCCACGTCGAGCAATACGCCATCGATGGCTCGGGCGGCGGCGAGAAGCCGCAGATCTACTTTTCTATTTATCAACTGCCCGATGATGCTCTGCCGGTTTTTCGCGACGAAATCAACTTCGTTGCGCGCACGCCGTTGAGCCCGGCGGCTATCAGACCATTCGTAGAGAACGCCGTAAAGGCAGTGGGTACCGCAGAGCCTGTTTACAATATCCGCACGATACGGGATCTCGTTTCCGCTTCCCTGTCCCGGCAACGTTTTCCGATGGTTCTGCTGGTTGCCTTCGCGCTGTCGGCCTTGTTGCTGGCCGCCGTTGGCATTTACGGCTTGATCTCCTACTGGACCGCCCAGCGAGCCCGCGAGGTTGGAGTTCGCATGGCGCTTGGAGCAGCAGAGTGGGACGTTCTGGGGCTACTGGTTGGGCAGGGTCTTCGGCTCGCTCTTGCCGGCATCGCCATTGGTGCATTTGCAGCCGCAATCCTCACCCGGGTATTGTCTAGCTTTTCGCGCCTGCTATACGGCGTGCGCGCAACGGATTGGCTGACTTTCGTAGCTGTATCACTCTGTCTGTTGCTTGCCGCGCTTCTCGCGTCTTACCTGCCAGCCCGCCGTGCCGTAGGACTGGATCCCATGTCCGTACTTCGTCACGACTGATCCAAGGACAGGACCGTTGCATAACTACTGAATTCTCACGATGAGGCGCTGATAGCGCGTGAGCGGCGGCGTTCCATTGTCAGTCGCTTCCAGAATTACATGGATCGTGTGGCCCGGCTGTGCGTCATCCGGCACGCGAAAAGTTGTGCTGAGCGCCGCCTGATCAGAGAAGCGGACGTCACCGGGATAGGTGCCTGCCGTATTGTCCTGCCACCAGGTAACCTTCACGGCATTGTGATCGGGGTCCGAAACCTCTCCCTCCAGACGAACCGTGCTACCGGGCCCCACAGAGACCTCCGACGGCCCTTTGATCCTGACTTTCGGCTCATGGTTCGCATCGCTGAATTTCGGGGTTACGGACCATTTCAGGCGCGTCGCAAAATCGTTCTGTGCCGCCGCAAAAAATCGGGCATTCGCCGCCGCATTGGTTGTTGAGATCCGCTGAAGACCGGCATCGCCGGCGGCGCCCGCTGCCGGTCCGGCAGGAGCAGTTGCGTTCTTGGAGTTCTCATTTGCTGTACTTCCAGCGGGCGCCAGGCCGATCGCGATCCCTGGATCGTCCGGACTCGCGGGCGTGACCTGAGCGCCTCCTAGCCCGAGTGCCGGCACGTTCGAAGATCGACTGCTGCCGCCCCAGCCACTCCAATGGCGGTCTTCGTAAGCGCGGAGGCCGTTATCGACGAGATTCAGGAACGTCGGCGTGTCTCCCTCGCCGATAAAAGACCCTCTCTCCTGCGGAGGCATCCAAACCATGTACCCCATCTTTTTGAGAGAGTCGGCCGTATAGCCGGACAGGCCGAAGTAGTCCGTCCGGTCGCCCTTGACCATCTGTTTGCCGTCGCCCCACACGCGATACATCGCGCCCAAAGGACCGCGGCTCGAAATGTTCTCCCGCGTCCAGGCAGCGCTGACATAAATCTGATCTTCCGGCGCCAATCCATTGCGTACAAAATACCCGAAGTCCATCGTGCTCAACTGCCGCTCCGTTACTTCCGGCCAGTTCGGCTGGATGTACCTCGCGTATGTGCCATCCTGGTCGCCGGAGGGAATGACGATCAGCTTCAGTGACACTTTGTCGCGGATCGCCTCCCACTGCGGCGTGTTCGCGTACTGATCGTGTATAGATTTCAGCGCGCGGGCGATCGTGCTTTGTCCACCCTGGGCGGTTACGTAAAGCGGACCCGGCTGGTCATCGAGCAGAAGAGATTTGATAAGGTTCGAGCCCTCTGTGTCCTTAGAGTAGTCGCCTTCAAATGCTACGTTGCCCCACTTGATCTTCGATTTCAGTTCAGCCGGCGATGGGTAATTCGGATTGTGGACCTTCAGGTTCGCATAGATTTTTGCGTACGCGTCGACGATGTCATCGATAAAGTGCTCGTCTGACGCCCAGCGCCATGACGTGCACGGGCACAAGCCGAGCCGAGTGTATTCACGACCAGGGATGTATTGCGTTGTGCCCTTGCCATCACCCTTCCAATGAAAACTGCTGCTGGCGTACACCAGTCCTTCGATCTGGAAATCCGAGCTGTAGAGTATCGCGCGGATGAGAGTGTTGTTGTCGTCCAGTTCCGGATCCGCCGTAATGACGACCCGCGGCTTCCGCTGCTGAGCAGTAGCGACGACCGCGACCAGCATGAACACCGCTAGTCTGAATATCGAAGTTCTAGCTACTTTCCGTCGCAAAACTCCAAAATCCGCTTGCTTGCGCGCGCGGCTCGGAAGCGGGCCGGCGTGTTTACAGCAGCTTACCGAGGCGCGACCGTGAGGAAGCGGGTCACCGACGCTATTTTGCGACGAAAAGTAGGTAGCATTCTTCATGTCATTTTGCTTGCTGCATTCAGAGAATCATGACACAAGCTGCCGGGGAGCCTTCTCCATGCGCGCCCCTCCTCGGGAGTTCCGATCAACCCTGATGACTTCCGAACCACTTACATACAGGCGGTAAGGACTTGCGTCAGATTGTTGTGCTCATCTTCAACCATTGACTTCTGGCCTTACTGTGCCCGAAGAACGTCCACCGGATCCAGCCGAGCTGCCCGAAGAGCTGGAACGCACGCTGCTATGAGGGCCACGCAGGCAAAAAGCGCCGGAGCAACGACGAATGTTAGAGGATCTTGTGGCCCTACGCCGAATAACAGGCTTCTCAGAAACCCGGAGAGAACGAGGGCTCCGGCAGCGCCGATCACCATCCCCAAGAACACCAGCCGCAATCCAGCGCCGAGAATGAGTGAAATGATCTGGCCGGGCTCGGCGCCAACCGCAACGCGCACGCCGATTTCGCGGCTGCGTTCGGAAACCGTATAGGCGAGCACGACGAAGTTCATGGCGGTATAGGGCAAGTGCGAATAAATGTAATAGACGGCCGGTTCCGGGGCTTCTATCGCTTGCCGATCGGACTCCCGGCAGATGATCGATCTGCTCCAACACCCGGCTGAAGAACTGCTTTCTGCGGGCAATTTCTCGATAGCGAGCAGCGGGAATCGAGACGCGAAAAGTGAGAACTCCGGAGGGATCGAGTCCAGGATCGACACCCTGAAGGCGAACCATACTTCGAAACAGGAGACCCGCCCCAGCGAGCAGCATCACTGATAGCGCGACCTCCGCGGTAACCAGCCAGCGGCGTAAGTTGCCGCTGCTGGAACTCGAACGGGATCCATCACTCAAAGCGTTCGCGAGACGCACCTGAGAACTGATGAGCGAAGGTCCCAAGCCGAAGACAATCCCAGTGAGAACTGAGAGCGCGCCCGACCAGGGACCAAATCGTTCGACTAGGCGAGGACACAATGATGAATTACGTGCCCTGAAAACCAGAGCGGCTTAGCGCGTCACGACGTGCTCACCAACCCACATCGAGCAGCGACAGTCCCTGCAAAGGCAAAGAAAAGTTCACAACGGCTGATCCATTTGTGCTGTCGAGCCAGCGCGGCGACTCGATCTCCTGCAATTGCCCGGCGGCTTCGAGCTCCTGATACTGCTCCTCAGAAGGATTCTGAGGCCCGCCCATCCGTTTCCATCGCGTGTACGAATTGCTGTGATCGTCATCCACTCGATAATGCCGCAGCAGAACACGTCCGGCATCCTTTGGCATTCCGGAGATCTCGAGATTTATCGCGGCCGGTAATCCGTTCACGTCGTCATCTTGATAGTTCCAGACAAGAACGGTGATGCCGTGACTGGAACTCACGGCCAGCGCGTCTACATCAGGTTTCTCGCGTACACCGTCGCGGATAATCGCGTTCGCAGCCTCTGCGCCGCTGCTTTCGACCGGAACCCAGTCCCCCTGCATCATGCCGACCATGCGAAAAAAGTTCAGCACGGGTTTATCGATCCCGTTCGTTGCAAGGCTCCGCAGTCCAGCGAAGTACGGCTGATTTTCGAATTCGAACGCCCAGGTGAGAATGCCCCGCAAATTTGCGCGCGAAGCGGCAGCAATCTCGAGAATCGATTTCAAGGCGGCGGCTTCGTATGAGGCATAGAGCACCCCGTTCCGATAAGCATTCTGCGGGTAGACGCGCGCGGAACAGGCGGCGCAGCCTTCCGGGTCTGCCTCGCTGATTACGATGGGCAAGCGTTCGAACTGCGGAAAGGAACGTACGATCTCGAATCCCTCTGAAACATCCTTGAGCTCTTGGGAGAGGCGCATTCGAACGTGTCCCTCGACAACCTCAGGGCGCCCTTTGGCGTGATAGCTGATGAAATCCAGTGGCGCTCCCTGCCTTCCCGTCACGGCGTTTTTGCCCGTTGCGCAATGCGAAAGAAACTGCCTGAGAAAGTTCGCCGCGCGCCCGGCGGCGGGTCCAGTCGAAGCCGGACCACCCACCGCCGCATCTGGAAGCGCCCGCTTAACAGCGGCAGAAGTGTAGTCATAGAGTCGATCGTATTCCTCGGCCGTGCCATGCCAGTACCCAATATCCGGCTCATTCCAAACTTCCCACTGCCAGCTTTCGACCTTTTCCTTTCCGTACTTCTCGACGCAATGCCTCACCCAGCGATAAATCAGCTCGCCCCATTTTTCATAATCTTTTGGCGGATAAGTCCAGCCGGTGTCGTATTCCTCCGGCGTACCGTGCGGCTTCCAAGCCGGTTGATACGGCTCAGGATGCGTCGAAAGCGCGCGCGGCATGAAACCGATTTCGACAAAAGGAATTGCACCTGCGTCGATATACGTTCCAAGAATCCGGTCCACAATACTCCAGTCGTAAACCGGTTTGCCCGACGCATCTTCGGTGTAAACATTTGTCGAACCCCATTTGAGTGAAGCCTTCCCGTCGCCGCTCGCCAGCAGAAAATGCGTGCGGAAATGCACGGGCTCCCGGCTGAGCGAAGCGAGTTCCCGAATCAGCTTGCGTCCGTGATTCGCGTACGTATAATTCGGTTCGTCATAGCCGAAGTAATTCCAGACGGGTTTGTAGGGAGCCGGCTTCTCTGCCCTGTTCACGCGGATCGTAACAGACTGCTGGGCGAGCGCCAGTCCCGCAAGCAGCAGATAAAGTATTACTTTAGGAAAGGCTCGCATACGATGAATTCAGCAATTTGGCACCTGGCTTCAGATATGCGAATTCATTCGCGAGTTCTGGAGGCACTAGCGCGGATGAAGAAGGCGGCGCGGCTTTGAGTTAGGGTAGTGGCGATAGCCCCGACACGACAACACAACAATGAAACTATATTACAGATATAGAAGAGATGCCGAGACGTTCGGGCGATCTGCTCAATATTCTCAAACAAGCTCCGCTGTTTGAAACACTGGCGGAAGCCGACTTATCCTTATTAGCTGCGCGGGCGCGCTACCGGCGTTATTCTGCGAACGAGTTACTTTTTTCTGAAGGCGAGCCCTGCGAAGGCTTGTACATCGTTGCGAGTGGCCTGATTCGGATTTTTAAAGTGTCGAGCAACGGGCGCGAGCACGTGCTTTCGCTAGACGGGCCGGGTAGCTCGGTTGCCGAGCTTCCGGTGATTGACGGGGAACCATATCCCGCTTCGGCTGCTGCGGCGCAAGACTCGGAAGCCGTTTTCATCTCGCGCGAAGATTTCCGAGCGCTTTGTCTCGAACATCCCGAGCTTGCGCTCAGACTGCTCGAAGTCGTTGGCCGCCGTGTGCGGCGACTGGTCAGCATTGTTGAAGAACTCTCTTTCACCACGGTGCGCCAGAGGCTGATCGCCTATCTGTTGCGCAAGGCGCGAATGGAAGGTCGACAGCGCCCTTCGGCGCCGGTTTTTGCACTCGAAAACTATCAGGCGATTGCCGCCGAGATCGGGACAGTGCGCGATCTGGTCTCGCGAACTTTAATGCGTCTGCAATCCGAGGGCTTTGTTCGAGTAGAGGAAGGCAAAATCACAATTCTCAGTGTGACCGCACTCGAAAGAGAGCAAGCCCAGCAGAATGTTCGGAGCGGCGCAATGACTAAAGTCGTTGCACAATAAAGCGCTTTTCTTCAGCATCGCGGTTACATGTCCTCCACATATGCTGCATCTGGCAACCAGTCCAGCGGCAAACGACCGCTGCTCGTGTCGAAAGGATGGATTCAAGCCGTTGCCCTTGTCGTGCTGTTCGGCTTCTTCGTCATGGGATTGCTGGCCTATCGTACTTATTCGAGCGAAGCACCGATCCCGGAGCGCGTGGTCGGACCCACGGGTGCGCTTCTATTCACGGGCGCGGACATTCTCGCCGGCCAACAAGTTTTCCTACGCAACGGGCTAATGGAATACGGCTCGATTTTCGGCCATGGCGCGTATCTCGGGCCCGATTTTACGGCCGACTATTTGCGCCGCGCGGCGACCATTGTGGCGAACTCGTATGGGAGCGAAGCCAAGCCGGAGCAAGCGCGCGCCCAGACCGGCATAGAATTTAAAACTAACCGATACGACGCCAACACCGGTGTGCTCGCGTTCACCGATGCGCAAGATTTGGCGTTTCGCGAGCTCGTGGCTTATTACGGGGCATTGTTTTCCGAACCCACAACACGCTACGGCCTCCGCCCGCGGGCGATTTCAGACCCAACAGAGATCCGGCAACTGACCGCCTTTTTTGCCTGGTCAGCGTGGGCGTCCGCGGCTCTTCGCCCGGGTCACAATTATTCGTACACAAACAATTGGCCGCCGGAGCCGCTGGCCGACAACGGAGTAACCGCGGACATGATCGTCTGGAGCATGCTGTCTCTGGCAACGCTCCTGGGCGGAATCGGCGTGCTGTTTTTTGCCTTTGGGCGCTGGAATTTTCTTGGGTGGCACGGCCGCGAGCGCCAAACGCTGACATTCCGAGCGCCAGGCGAGGTTGCCCTCACGCCGGCGCAACGCACGACCGCCTGGTTCTTTCTCGTGATGGCAGTGCTGTTTCTGATTCAAACGCTCGTAGGTGGCGCATCGCAGCATTATCGCGCGGATATCAGCAACTTTTTTGGTATCGATCTGGCCCGCATTCTGCCTTTCAACCTGGCGCGAACCTGGCACCTTCAACTGGCGATCTTCTGGGTTTCAACTTCTTACCTGGCGGCTGGAATTTTCCTTGTACCTATGCTCAGCGGTCGCGAGCCCAAAATTCAGAAATGGCTTGCGGGCAGCTTGCTCGGCGCACTCGCGGTTGTAGTATTCGGCAGCCTTGCTGGCGAGTTCGCCGGGATTCACGGCTTCATTCGAAAATACTGGAGCTGGTTTGGCGATCAAGGCTTTGAATATCTCGACCTGGGTCGCTTTTGGCAAATTCTGCTGACCTTGGGCCTTTGTCTTTGGGTAGGCATGCTCTTCATCGGCTTGCGCGGACGGCTTCGCCTCGAGCACAAGGGCAACATGCCTTGGCTGTTTTTCTTCTCAGCGCTGTCGATTCCCGCTTTTTACGCGGTCGGTCTGCTCGCACAACCGGATGCCCATTTCACCACTAGCGATTTCTGGCGTTTCTGGGTCGTACACCTGTGGGTGGAAGATTTTTTGGAACTCTTTACTACCGTAATGGTCGCCTGCATGTTCGTGCTACTCGGGGTGGTGGCCGAACGTGTCGCGCTCACAGTCGTTTATCTGGATATTGTGCTCTATTCGGCGGGCGGGGTGATCGGCACTATGCACCACCTCTACTTCTCCGGAACCCCGGCCGAACACATGGCTCTTGGCGCTTTCTTCTCAGCGGCGGAAGTGATTCCCTTGACCTTCCTCACAGTCGAGGCCTGGAGTTTTCTGCAACTTGGAGCACGCCAGGAGGCCAAATCACAAACGTCTTTCCCTCACTATTGGGCGGTCATGTTCCTGGTTTCGGTTGGTTTCTGGAACTTCCTCGGCGCGGGCGTTTTCGGATTTTTGATCAATCTGCCAGTCGTATCCTACTACGAAATCGGCACTGCGCTGACCACCAATCACGGGCATGCAGCGATGATGGGCGTCTATGGGATGCTAGCGGTCGGCCTGGCTCTTTTTTGTATCCGCTATATGATTCCAGAAGCGCGTTGGTCAGAGCGCGCAGCCAAAATCAGCTTCTGGTGTCTGAACGGGGGCCTGGCCTGGATGGTTTTTGCAACGCTCTTCCCTCTCGGTCTTTTGCAGCTTTACGAATCAGTGAATCACGGCTACTTCGAGGCGCGCAGCCTGAAGTACATCGGAAATCCTGTGAACTCGCTGATCGAATGGTTGCGTTTCCCCGGTGACGCCGTCTTCATCATTGGCGGCGTTCTGCCAATTCTCTATTTATGCTGGATTGCCGTTCGGTACCGGGTGCCCAAGGTTACATTGCAGGAACCGGAAGAAATTCTATTTACCGAGATCACGCAAGCGGAGGTTTGAATTGTAGTGATTGGGCCATTTCACGCAGAGCCGCTGCTGGCCGCCGGCTACGTGCTACTACTGGTTGCGATCGGCGCTGCTCTGGAACTTCTTGCCAAACATTCGCATCGCCGCGCGGATCGTTATCATACCGGCGGGTTTCATTTTCACCGGGACCGCGACGCCTGGGAGTGTCCGGCCGGAATGGCTCTCATTCGTGCGCAAATCGATCATGTACGCCGGGTCGTAACCTATCGCGCGCCCGCGCACGCCTGCAACAATTGCCCGATCAAATCCCGATGCACCGACTCCGATAGCGGCCGCGAGATTTCAGTCGCGCTCGACCCCTGGATGCGATCCGCTTCCATGCGACTGCAGCGCGGAATCTCGCTGGTATTATTAGCGCTTGCTTGCTTCATTCTCTTGATAGAGCTGTTCCGGCATGCGCATAGCCCCGAGATGTACCTGACCGGCTCCGCCCTTATCTTGGTTCTAGCGCGTTTGCTGCAGGCTAGCCGGCGCATGCGGCAGATCGAAAACGACTCAGCTCGTGTAGGAATCGGTGGCTTCCAAATACTTTAGAAGCGGAGCGCAGATCCGGACACGCGAATCAGTTTTTCGTGATGTGCCAAATCATCTATAAGACTTCGAGAAGATTTCGGGTATACCATGAACGACCTTAGAATCACGGCGCGCCTAGTCTTTCTCATCTTGATGTGTCTCTGGGCGGGAATAATCATCGGTGTTTCGCTCCTCGCAACACCGGTTAAGTTTCAGGCACCTTCGCTGACGACGCAAGTAGGTCTGGAAATAGGCCGGTATACTTTTCGCCTCCTTTCGCGTGTTGAGCTCTGTCTTGCGATTGTGACAATCGCAATCGCCTATATTGCACAGCCACGATGGTTGACGGTTGTTGCGTTAGCGTTGGTCGTCATTGCAGTTGCCCTGCAGCGCTATTGGCTGCTGCCGACTCTGGATCGTCGCGTTTCTCAAATCCTGACGGGTGCGCCGCCTTTGTTCTCGATTCAGCACACGATGTACGCCGTCATGGAAGCGGCAAAGGCGGCATTACTCATCGCGGGAGCCGTCGCTGAATTTCGTCCGTGCTCCCGGTGAGATAACGGCTGCCCGAGGGTCCCTCCGAGGCGGTGGATTCGCTCCCCTGAGTTAAGTTTTTGGATAACCGCAGTAGCCTCGAGAATAAAGTTCATCCGTTTCAGAGGGTTGCGACCCACTGATGTCATCTTACCCGTATCGGCGACGCGCGCGCTTTCTTCATTAATGTGAGCGGGACGCGAAAGTTGTACCCGGCCGGTTTCACCAGTTTGTGATCGATCCGTCCGGTCGAAAATATGTCTGCGCGCGCGCCGTCACCGGCTGCGTGATCTCGGTTACCGGCGTTAATTGCTTCATGTCAAGCTCCACACCGAGCCCGGGGCGATCGTTCGGATACAGCTTTCCATTCTTAAAATCCAGGCATACCGGAAGGTGCGGAAGCACTCTGCCCTGATAGTTGTACTCCATTAACACTGGTCCAGAAAACGTGCCCAGCGAATTGACTAAAGCGGCGGTGGCGATCGGCCCTGTGAAATGCGGCACGATGCCGACAAAATGTGTTTCGCAGATTGCCGCTATCTTCATCATCTCGGTGATACCGCCTACATTCGGCAGCGTGGCGCGGACATAGTCGATGTCATGGTTCTCGACCAGCTTGTTAAAGTCCCATCGATTTCCCCACTCCTCACCCGCGGCCAACGGCACATCGACTTTTCTCCGCAGAATCGGCAGGTCTTCCTGAAACGCCTCTGTCCGCACCGCATCCTCCACGAAAAAAGGCGCCAGGTCTTTGATCAGATCACAGCCACGAATGGCATCCGATAGATCGAACCGCTGGTGGAAATCGACGACCCAATCGCCATCCTTCCCTACCCCGTCGCGCGCTTGAACGCACTCATCGTAGAGCCGGTTCAGTTGTATGCGCGTGTTGTAAGTGGTATTTGCCGGTTTATCGGCAGCACCCATTCGAAAAGCACGATAACCGGCCGCAATTGTGAGTTGCGCCCGCTCCTTCACGCTCATCCCCTCGTGCATGCCCGGAATGATTCCAGCCGTGTTGTAGCACTCACAAAAATTCCGCACCATACCACCAAGCGCCTGATGAACCGGCATCTTCTGAACCTTGCCTTTGATATCCCAGAGTGCAAGATCGAGCGCGCCCAACGCATCTTCCTTTTCACGTCCCGGCGGGTAGAAAAATGCGCGCGACATGTCCTGCCACAGTCGCTCTATGTATTGGGGATCTCGGCCGATCAACCTTCCAGCGCATTGCTCCAGCATCTCCTTGGAGCCGCCTTCACCAATACCAGTAATCCCAGCGTCCGTTTCGATAGTCACCACGTGATCGCTCTGATTGAAAAGTGGATTTGGATTGGGAGGCGTGTATACACGCACCCGCGTAATCTTCATCGGAGCAAGAGCAGCATGAGCAGGCTGAGACATCTTGGTCCCGACAAGCGACGCCGTTCCCAACGTCTTGAGAAAAGCTCTGCGATTCGCCATATTACAAAGGCTCAAGTATATCGCCGCTATGCGGGCCGGTGCTGCCTTTATGGAGGCGATAAGCTATACCAAGCTTGCCTAATACCAACCATCACACTTCCCCTCGAATGATCGCCACATTTGGCGAAATTATGCTGCGCCTTTCGCCTCCCGGTTTTGAACGCTTCCTCCAAACTCCCGAATTCGTGGCTACCTGGGGTGGCGGCGAAGCCAACGTGGCGGTAGCGCTGGCTCAGTTCGGAGAACAGAGCCGGTACCTTACTGTCTTGCCAGAATCCAATCCTCTCGCTGATGCCTGTATCGGGGAACTGCGGCGCTTCGGAATCGACACCGGGCACATCTTCCGCGGACCAGGCCGCCTCGGAATTTATTTCGTGGAAGCCGGAGCAAACCAGCGCCCTTCGAAGGTCGTTTACGATCGTGCGGGTAGTGCGATCGCCATCGCGAAACCGGGTAGCCTTGATTGGAAAGGCGCACTGGCGGAGAGCTCCTGGTTCCATATCACGGGAATTACTCCCGCTCTCAGCGAATCGGCAGCCGCACATGCTCTCGAGTCAATTCAGGCTGCGAAGCACATGGGCGCAACGATCTCCATCGATCTCAACTTTCGTAAGAATCTCTGGAAATGGGGCCGCCCCGCTCACGATGTGATGCCGGAACTCTTGAAGCACGCCGATATCTGTATCGCTAATGAAGAAGACTGTCAAAAGTGCTTGAACATCAAATTCGACGCCAATGTCGAGAGCGGATCCCTCGTTCAGGAGAAATACAAGGAGCTCGCTGATAGTGTTCTGGAGCGTTTCCCCAACCTGCAGAAGGTCGCTATCACACTGCGCGAATCGAAGAGCGCTTCGCACAATGGCTGGTCGGCCTGTTTGCGCAATCAAGAAGAATTCCTGGTCAGCGGCCGCTACGAAATCACGCATATCGTCGACCGCGTCGGAGGCGGAGATACCTTTGCTGCCGGCCTGATCTATGGTCTTCTCAATCTTTCCTCGGATTGGGAAGCACTGCAGTTCGGAGTCGCCGCATCCGCTTTGAAGCACTCGCTACCTGGCGACTTCAATCGCTTCACCGTCGCTGAAGTGAACGAGCTCCTTCGAGGCGGCGGTTCAGGCCGGATACAAAGATAGAATGGCCGCGCTTGCGGCGGGAACCTGTATCTGCCACTCGCCATGTTTCCCGCCGGTCTCCTTCGTAGAATTCGGGCTCCATTCCCCGTCTGCGCTGACACTGGCACCGCCTAGTGTGATGGCTTCCTTACTTTCGAGCGATGGCGCGGTCAGCCGTATCGAACTGCCTCCTTGCAGCCGGCGGTCGCAGGCGATCGTTACGCTCGCACCCGCTTCAGGCTCCTTGTTCACAACCGTTACGCGGATTCCCGTCTGATCTCCCGTTGCGTAAGCAGTCAGATTCAAGCCGCCACTCTCCAGGTCCAATGCCAGACGCTCGCCGAAGATTGCCTGCTCAAATGCCAGCATTCCATAGTACTCGGGCTTAGCTGCGTACGCGCCATGTTGATCGTCGCCGATGGGAGAGTACCAACTTACCCAGCCGAGCTGATTCATGCCCGTCTCCATATTCACGCCCGCTGCGCCCGCCCAGGCTAATGTCAGCATGAAATCCAGCGCCCAAAGTGCCGCGCCAAAAGTGTCGCTGACGCCCGGCTTTCCACCTCCGCAGAACGAATTCGTCTCGCAGATTCGATAAGGAACGCCCGAAGACGCGGCCGCGGCTTTCAATTTTTCGAGTTCCGGCTGCAATTTCGGATCGGGATGCAGCAGCCGCTCGAGTGTACTGGTAGGATTTGCGCACTCCCGATAATAGTGGTGCGTCAGCAATTTCAAGTCTTTGCCTTCATCGGAGGCAAATCGTGTGACCCAATCCGTTGCTACCGCTGCGTCCGGTCCAGCGAATGGCGCGTCCGGCAATTCGCGACGAATAGCTGCTTTGTATGCCCGGTACTCACGCAGATAATCTTCATAAGTGTAGGTTCTTGGCCGATGTGCTGCGCCGTGACCAAAAAGGTCCGGCTCGTTTCCGATCTCGAAGGCAAGAAGTTTGTCTTTCATCGCAGAAGCCACCGCCCGGGCCTCATCCACCGCGTTTGCCATCGTGCCGCTTCCGAGGTTTAAGCCCCAGATCAAACGCCATCCGGTCTCCTCGAGAAAAGTTCCCAATGCGCGCAGACGCTCGTGATTTACAACCGTGGCCTTCGGCGCTGAAACAGCCGGGCTGGTCGCGGCATAGGAAGAGTAATCGGATGTGTTGCCGCCAATACGGATCACGCCGCGCTGCGAGAGCCTTCGTACTAACTTCACATAACCCTGGTCCGCTGCCGATAACGGCCCATCTGCAATGGAAGATATTTCGTAACCTAACCCAATGAAATCCGGGGGAATTTTACCCAGGCTCCTGTTTGCATCAACTTTTATGTGAACTGCGCGCGTCATCTTCGCGGCCGGAAATGCAGCTACTATACCTGCTGCACCCGCCAGAAGGCTGCGCCGATTTATCAGATGCCCCATTACACTCAACCGTAATCGATTGCGAGATCAGGCCTGCTTACTTGTAAATCAAATGAATCCCAATCACCGTCTGGGGACAAGTGACGTTTGTTGCCGCCGAGTCGAACGAAGGAGCGGCCAATCCGACATGGGGATTATTCGCAAATCCAAATCCTTCTTTAGGAACCCTCAAGAAATTCCGGTCGAGCCGCTGGTTCGAATTCTCATCGTGAATCACAGCAACGGCGTACCTTCCCGCTGGCAGATTATCGAATCGAAGCGTCGCGTGGTTACCGTCGATTGAAGTATGTCCGAGCCGGTACGCCTTGGCGTTGTCCTCGGGCCAACCATCCGGAGAGCTAAAAATTGTGCCGCCCGCCGCGCCACTGGCGTTACGGAAGCCATCGATATTGATGACGAGCGTGCAAGCTCCAGTGGCTGACCCCGCCGGCGCGCCCTGGGCAACCGCCCTGGTGCAGATCACCGTTACTAAAGCCAGAAGACAGGCCGCGAGCCAAAGACCAGGATTGTTTTGAGGAAACTCGCGCAAAACGGTCGCGGGGCCGCCCAGATCGCGCACGACGCCACAAACGGCTGCGCGCTCGGGACGCCACTCGAAGAGCGAGCGAATTCCCGTCCTGACTCGTGGCGCGCAGCCGCGCCCTTTGCGCTTTCTCTCGTTCATCAAAACTCTACGGTACAGCGGCTTAGCTGAAGAAATCGGGCCGGGTTACCGAGCAATGTTCTTCCCGAAATGAAAGGCCGGTCCAATAGAGAGACGTACCGTGTTGCGTGAACTTTTCAAAATGTCTGTAAATAAATCGTTATGAACAAAGTCGGCCTGCAGCCGTATGCTGGCATAACGCATGAAATTCAAATCGACTCCGCCGCCGACTCCATAAAACGCCTCCCAATCCGTTTTCGTCCCGGAGGGAGCTAATTGCGTAATGATCGCGGCGGTCACGGGGTCGTGCGGGTGTAGAGTAGCCGACTCGTAGATGGCCCCGATGGACGGCCTTATGAACAGCGTGACATGCTGGAAATGACGATATTCTAACTGTGGACCGGCGGCAAACGTCTGCGTTGTCGAGCTCGCCCCTACTGCGAGCTGATACCCGGCCGGGATAATGCCTGCCGCTTCCAATGCAGCGAGCTGCGCAGCAATCTGAGTCTGAAGCGCTGGCTTAAGCAGGCTTGGAGTTATGGTCAGATTTCCTGTAACAACGGAATAGTCGAAGCCAAGAGCGAGCCAGGTCTTTGCGTTAATCCCCGCCTGCAAATGGTATCCCCGTTCTTCCAGATTGGCGCTGGGACTATCGAACCATGCAAATCCGTTGTAAAGATCAAACCTTCCGACATAATCCTGCTGCCCGAAAACTCGCACCGGTGATAAAAGCACAAAAAGAAATAGAGAACTTTTAAGTAATCGCCCGGCAACGCCCGCGCGGAGGCTTGGCGATTTCTCGTCTGTGTTGTCCAAGCACCGCTTGGCGGCCGGGCTAGCTAGTTTTCGTCGCAAACTCCAAAATCCGCTTGCTTGCGCGCGCGGCTCGGAAGCGGGCCGGTGTGTTTACAGCAGCTTACCGAGGCGCGACCGTGAGGGAGCGGGTGACCGACGCTATTTTGCGATAGAAAGTAGCTAGTGACTTTTTCATATTTCCAAAGTGCGGGTATTCTATCGCAGCTCGCGTGGCCTCAGCGCTCTGAATGCCAGATCAGTTTCGTTCCCCGTGCCAACCAATCCAAGATAAATGGCGCGTAATAGTTCTCCAGAACTGTCCGCTTTAACTTCAAAGTGGGAGTAATGAAGCCTCGCTCAATCGTCCATTTCGAATCCACCACGACGATAAATTTCAGACGCTCATGCGGGGCGAGCTGGTTATTCGTAATATCCAGGAGATTTTCGAGAGATCGTTCCAGGCCGGGGCGTACTTCTGGATTGGCAGCGGCCTTCAACGCGGGATCGGAGAGAACTGCGACCGCGAATGGCGCCGCCAAACCCGACCCCATGACGATGCACATTTCCAACGCGGAGTGCGCGCTCAGCATGCTCTCTATCGCCGAGGGCAAAATGTACTCACCCTTGCTCGTCTTGAACTGTTCTTTGACTCGCCCCTCGATCTTGAGCCAGCCATCCCCATCCAGCTTCCCCAGATCGCCAGTCCGAATGAATCCCGTTTCCGTGAAAACGTTTTGCGTGGCTGCTGGATCGCGGTAGTAGCCGAGCATGTTCATCGGGCTCCTCACCAGCACCTCGTGATTTTCTCCGATCTTTGTTTCGACGCCTGGAGCGCTGCAGCCCACGTACCCCGCCCGAAACTGTCCTCGCGGAGCCGAATGCGTGATTCCCGTTTCTGTGGTGCCGTAGCCCTCCGATAGCGGGAGGCCAATGCTTCGAAACCAGGTCAACAGGCCGGTCGAAATGGCGGCCGATCCAGAAGCTGCAAATCGGACGGCACCCAGCCCGAGCCGGCGTAAGATTTTCCGCCGCACGAAATAGCGGACGAACGGAATGTTCAGTAGCCGGTCGAGCTTTTGTTGCGGGACCTTCTCTAGAACTCCTTGCTGGAACTTGGCATAAAGACGCGGTACCGAGAAGAATACGGTCGGACGCGCCCGTTTTAAATCCGTTATGAACGTTGCGGTTCCTTCGGAGAAGAATATGTGCCAGCCTTCGTAAATGGCTGTTGTCTCGGTCAGCGCACGTTCTGCGATGTGAGCGAGCGGCAGATAGGAAAGTAGGCGATGACGAGTATTTGTTCCTACTACCTGCGTCACGGCCTTCGCGAAATACGGGAAGGCGCCGAATCTGTGCATTGCGCCTTTGGGAGGTCCGGTGGTGCCGGACGTGTAGATAATAGTTGCCAGTTCATCGGCGGATCTGATCATCTCGCCTTTGAGCGGAACCATTTTTGATACAACTGATTCCCATTCGATGCCCGGGCACGGCAAAGCAGTGGGAAACCTGATGCAGGTAGTACCGCTGACACTGAGGCATTCGATGAGATCGGGATTATCGAGAGGCCCAACAAAAAAGGCAACCGGTTGGCAGTGCTCAAGCAGGCGTTTTGCCGAATCGGCAGTCATGGAAGTGTAGATCGGAACAGTGACGTGCCCGGCCATCCAAATGGCTAGCTCCGCCATCACCCACCAGGAGCAGTTTCTGGAGAGAATAACGATCCGTGAACCGCTTTCCCAATTCTGGGCCGTTAAATACGCGGCTACCCGGCGGGCCTCTGCCATAGCATCCCGCCAACTCCAATGGCGGACACTCCCGCCGACCGGCTGTGTCAGAAAGCGTCGCGCTCCGGCTACCCTCTCCCAGTAGTAAGCTCGCTCGAGCGGCAGCGGCTCAGCCGTTGTATCGCTTTCGAGTATGGGTAGGACTTCGGTAAGTAGTTTTTCCGGTTTCGATTTTCCAGACTTGCGCGGTTCTCTTACGTTTCCTCCGCTGGAGCTTCGCATCGCAACCCTCCGAGGCGCGAATTTGGCTTGAGGATGAGCCTCTTGCGTTTTTCTTACCGACGAGTAAGATATCAGGAGGGAATGCCAGTGTCAATAGCCAAGCACAAGTCTGGAGCCCCGGCGGTCCAGACGCCCGCGACGGACTCGCCGCATGCGCATCTGAAGGCTTTTATCGACCGGCGCCGTGATCCGGATTCTAAACGAGAGGCAGTTCTGAGAACAGCCGTTCGTCTCTTCTTGGAACGAGGTTTCTGGCGAACTTCCTTAAGCGACGTTGCCGAACGCCTCAACATCACCAAACCAGCGCTCTACTACTATTTCCGCAGTAAGGAAGAGATCTATCTCGCCTGTTATCGCTGGGGAATCTCTCTTATCAAGGCCGATCTGGATCGCATCCGGGCGCAGCGCGGCGCAGGTCTCGATAAGGTAGCTAGTTTCATTTATACCTATGCGATCGTGATTGCCGGAGACTTCGGGAGATGTGTAGTGCGCCAGGACGATCGGGAGCTATCCAAAGAAGCTCGTTCCGAAGTGCGCGCTTATAAACGGGATGTGGATCTCTATCTTCGTTCATTCATTCAAGAGGGTATAGACGATGGGACCATTCGACCGTGCAACGTGAAAATAACCGCCTTTTCCATTGCTGGAGCAGTGAACTCGCTCGCACACTGGTTCAAACCAGACGCAGACCTTTCAGCCGAGGAGATAGCCGCCGTTTTCGCCAAGACTCTCACTCAAGGAATTGCAAATCGCAGAGCGGCTAAGTTTCGCGTTCCCAACTTCGACCGGCAATCAGCGCTCTCCACACGGGCGGATCCCAAGATTGCTCGACCAATACTTGCCAAATTGCAACGTTAGCTATGAACGCCCAAACCATTGAAACAAACGCTTCCCAAACTACGTCCAGCCGGACCGGGGAGATCAAATCGTTTCTCATTCGCAAAGCCGCCGTTCTCGGCGCCGGGAACATGGGCTCCCGTATTGCCGCCCATTTCGCCAATGCCGGCATCCCGGTTGTACTTTTAGACATCGTTCCTGAGCACATTACCGCCGGCGATCCGGCGGAGCGCAGCAAACTGGCGCGGAACGCCATCGAGGGACTACTGAAATCCAAGCCGGCAGCATTCTTTGATCCTTCCGTGGCCCGCCTGGTGACGGCCGGCAACTTCGAAGACGATCTCGAGAAGCTACGCGATTGTGATTGGATTGTCGAAGCCGTTAGCGAAAATCTTGCAATCAAACGCGCGCTTTTGCAGAAAGTCGCTCCTTTTCGCCGCAATGACGCCATAGTGACGACGAACACGAGCGGACTTCCAATAAATCAAATCGCCGAGGGAATGGATCCGGATTTCCGGCAGCACTGGTTCGGCACACACTTCTTCAATCCGCCTCGATATATGCGGCTGCTCGAGATCATTCCGGGTCCGGAGACCAGTCATACAGCAATCGAAGCAGTGAAGGCTTTCGCTGATAAACGCCTCGGCAAGACGGTAGTCCTTGCGAAGGACACGCCGAACTTTATTGGTAATCGGATAGGCACCTTCGCATTGATGAATGCCATCCGCGTGATGCAGAGCATGGATCTTTCGATCGAACAGGTCGATGCGTTGACCGGCTCGGCTATCGGATGGCCCAAAACCGGCACGTTTCGCTTGAGCGACCTGGTGGGAATCGACGTCCTTGCAAGTGTTGCGAAGAATTTTTTCGATCGCGTCAAAGATGAGCGTTCCGATTTACAGCTTCCCGATTTCATCAACCAGCTGCTTGAACGCAAGTGGCTAGGCGACAAGGTTGGGCAAGGATTTTACAAGAAAGCGAAGAGCGCCAGTGGCGAAGAACTGCGGCTCGGGCTGGATTGGAAAACTCTCGAATACCGGCCGTCGGAACGCGCCAAATTTCCGGCGATTGATATGGCTAAGAATGCCGAGTCACTTCCCGAACGGCTGAAAATGTTGCTCGCGGGCGACCCGCGAAAAGATCAGGCAGCAGCTTTCTACTGGCAGATCCTGCCTGAACTGTGGAACTACTCCGCTAATCGGATCGGTGAGATCGCCGACGATATCGTCTCTATCGACCTCGCCATGAAAACAGGTTTCAACTGGACGCTGGGGCCTTTCGAGCTTTGGGATGCGGCCGGGGTGACATCTACCGCGGAGAAAATGAAAGCCGCCGGTATCTCGTTAGCGCCAGCCGCAGAGAAGCTGCTGGCAAGCGGCTATCAGAGTTGGTATCGCGACGAGCCTTCCGGCAGGGAATATTTCGATGTCGCAAGCGGCAAATACAAGCGGATTCCCACCGCTGAGGGCGTTGCCTCCGTGGGCTCGCGAAAGAAGTCCCACGGCGTGATGAAGGAGAATGCGGGTGCTTCGGTGATCGATCTGGGCGATAACATTGCCTGCATCGAATTTCATACCAAGATGAACGCCATAGGGACCGACATCCTGCAACTGGTCACCCAGACCCTCCGTCCCGGAAGCGACTTCGTGGCTAACTTCGAAGGATTCGTGATCGCCAACGACTCCGATAATTTTTCCGCCGGTGCGAATCTGATGCAGCTGCTGCTCGGCATGCAAGAGCAGGAATGGGAGGAAATCGAGGCTACTATCAGAGCCTTTCAGAACATGACGCAGGCGATCAAGTTCTGCCCGCGTCCAGTGGTGGTGGCGCTGGCGGGACTTACTCTGGGAGGCGGTTGTGAAGTCGCTCTGCATGGGGCAGCGCGAGAGGCGTACGCGGAACTCTACATGGGGCTGGTCGAAAGCGGCGTCGGCTTAGTACCGGCTGGCGGTGGCTGTAAAGAGACAGTTTTGCAGTCGGTCGATGCCGCGGCGCGGGTTAGCAGCGTGTCTCGGAACGAATCGGTGGAGTTGATGGACGATTTGAGACGGCGCTTCGAAACAATCGCGATGGCCAAAGTATCCACGTCCGCTGTCGAGGCGCGTTGCATGGGATACCTGTCATCCTCTGATGGCATCAGCATGAATCGGGATCGCTTGCTGAACGATGCGAAGGCCAGAGCTGGTGAAATGGCGCGCACCGGCTATGTGCCACCGCTACCGCGCACCGACGTACCTGCGCCTGGCGAAAACATTCTTGCCTCTCTCAAAATGGGCGTTCGCCTGATGCGCGAAGGAGAATTTATCAGCGACCACGATGTCAGGATCGCTAACTGGATCGCTTATATTTTGTGCGGCGGAAATGTCACACCTGGAACACCAGTCAGCGAACAATACTTGCTCGACCTGGAGCGCCAGGCGTTCCTCTCGCTATGCGGCGAGAAGAAAACCGCTGAGCGCATTGCCTACACGCTCAAGAATGGAAAGCCACTAAGGAATTAAGAATGAGAAATGCTGTTGTTGTGAGTGCGGTCCGCACTGCTGTCGGGAAGGCGCCGAAGGGATCGCTACGATCCACAAGACCAGACGATCTTGCGGCCGCCGCTATAAAAGGCGCGCTCGATAAAGTACCGCAATTGAACCACGCGGAAATTGAGGACGTCATTCTGGGCTGCGCGATGCCCGAAGCAGAACAAGGCATGAACGTGGCTCGCATCGCGGCGTTACGCGCCGGGCTGCCGGTCGAATCTGCGGCAATGACAGTGAATCGCTTCTGCGCCTCGGGGCTGCAGGCGATCGCTCTGGCCGCTGATCGCATTCGCAGCGGCAGCGCGGACGTGATTGTCGCCGGGGGTACGGAATCGATGTCGATGGTGCCGATGGGCGGAAATAAAGTTTCCATCAATCCTTGGCTCGAAGAGAATCACCCGGGATCCTATTTATCCATGGGTCTTACTGCCGAGCGCGTCGCGCGCCACTACGGAATATCGCGCGAAGAAGCGGACCAGTTTGCGTTTGAAAGCCATCAGCGCGCCCTGTCCGCACAAAATGCCCAGCGCTTCGAAGCCGAAATTGTGCCTGTTCCGGTGACGTTCACCGTTCCCGACCAAAAGTCCAGGCCCAAGAAGACCGAATCACAATTCAGGGTGGACGAAGGGCCTCGGCCGGACACTTCTCTCGAAGCCTTAGCCAAACTAAAGCCGGCATTTCACGCGAAAGGCACGGTGACGGCCGGTAACTCCTCTCAAACATCGGATGGTGCGGCGGCGGCAGTGATTGTGTCCGAAGAGCGCGCTAAAGAACTGGGTTTAAAACCGCTGGCGCGCTTCGTTTCATTTGCCTATGCTGGGTGTTCGCCGGAAGAAATGGGTGTCGGGCCGGTATACGCAGTCCCGAAAGCGCTGAAGTTAGCCGGCTTGCAGCTGGATCAGATTGACCTCATAGAACTCAACGAAGCCTTTGCTGCGCAATCCCTCGCTGTCATCAAAATGCTAGGCCTCAACCGTGAAAAGCTGAATGTAAACGGTGGCGCGATTGCCTTAGGGCATCCGCTCGGCTGCACGGGCGCCAAGCTGACAGCGACACTGCTGCATGAGATGCCCCGCAGAAAAGCCAGGTATGGATTAGTCACCATGTGTGTCGGCGGCGGTATGGGCGCAGCAGGTATTTTTGAAAGCTTAAATTAGAGGACATTACATGCCAGCCGCGACAGAAATTTCAACCATCAAAAAGGCCAAAGGCGGCAGCTTTCTGCTCGAAGATACTCTGCCGGCAGAGGTCTTCACGCCTGAAGATTTCTCGGAGGAACACCGCCATATATTGAAAACCGCAACGGAGTTCTCAAGCAACGAAGTCCTGCCGGCGGCAGCGGATATAGAATCCAAAAATTTCGCGGTGACGAAACGGCTATTGCGCAAAGCGGGCGAGCTGGGATTGCTCGCAGTCGATATTCCTGAAGCTTACGGCGGTCTCGAGATGGATAAGGTCACATCCGCTCTGATTGCCGAGTCACTCAACAAGAGCGCTAGTTTCTCGGTTGCGTTTGGCGCGCACTCAGGCATTGGCACACTACCCCTCGTTTGGTACGGCACGGAAGAACAGAAGCAAAAATATCTACCGAAGCTCGCGACGGGCGAATGGATTGCGGCGTATGCTCTCTCTGAATCTTCGTCCGGTTCGGATGCGATGAATATTCGCACACGCGCCTCTTTATCGAACGACGGCAAGGAATATGTGCTGAATGGCGAAAAGATGTGGATCAGCAACTGCGGCTTCGCTGATCTCTACACAGTCTTCGCCAAGATTGATGGGGAGAAGTTTTCGGCGTTCCTTGTGGAACGCAACTCGCCTGGCTTGTCGATTGGAGCAGAAGAGCACAAGCTCGGCATTCGCGGTTCCTCCACCTGCCCGTTGATCTTGAACGACTGTCGCGTGCCGGCCGGAAATCTATTGGGCGAAGCCGGCAAAGGCCACCACATCGCGTTCAACATCCTGAATATCGGCAGATTCAAACTGGGGGCCGGCTGCGTTGGAGGCGCCCGGACGGCATTCCAGCATGCCGTTCAATACGCCAAAGAGCGTAAGGCGTTCGGGAAATCCATCGGCGAATTCGGGCTTATCCAGGAGAAAATCGCGCAGTGCGCAACAGGGATTTTCGTGGGCGAATCGCTGACATATAGAACGATCGGCATGATCGACGCTGCTCTAGCCGACGTCGACCACAATGCGGCTGGGGCTTCGCGCGAAATCCAGAAGCGAATTGAAGAGTACGCCGTCGAATGTTCCATTCTCAAAGTTTGGGGCTCCGAGATGCTCGATATGGTCGTTGACCATGTGGTTCAGATCTACGCGGGCTACGGATACGTTGAGGAATATCCAGCTGCGGCGGCCTACCGCGATGCTCGTATCAACCGGATCTTCGAAGGCACAAACGAAATTAACCGGCTGATTATTACCGGTTGGCTCATGAAGCGCGCTATGTCCGGTCAGCTGGCACTGTTACCAGCAATCAAGCGCATCATGGACGAAGTCATGGAGCCGCAGCTCGCGGTGGACGACTTTGAGGGGCCCCTGGCAGCCGAACGGCGCATGCTCGCGAACGCCAAGAAGACTACCCTGTTCGTGGCCGGCGCCGCTTCTCAAAAATACATGCAGAATCTCCAGGACCAGCAGGAAATCATGGGCGCCCTGGCCGACTGCATCACCGAAGTCTATGCGCTTGAATGCTGCCTGCTCAGATCCGAGAAGCTGGGCACCGCCGCTAAAAATCCGATCGCAATGACCAAGCTCTACGCGGCGCAAGCGATGCAAAAGATCGAGGCATCGGCCAGGAAAGTCGTCGCGGCCGTGGCTGAAGGCGACATGCTGCGAACGCAACTGGCAATTCTGCGCCGATTGGCGAAGTACGAACCTGCGGACACGATCGCGCTCGGCCGCCAGATCGCCCGCCATGCGCTAGGCCTTTGAAGATTATTTCAGTTCGCCGCTCGAGATCTGGGCTTCATATTCGACACTGATCTTCGCTTTCGCAGGAAGCCACCTATAGCCGGGGACACCGAACAAACTGCCTCGTTCGATCATCTGCCTGCGCGTCTCCGGAAATGGGGATGCGCCGAACTCCATTCCCCAGGTCAGCGTGCGATTGTTCCAAGGTGCATCGCCTCGCGACCGGTTCTCTTCCCAAATTCCGAGCCACGGAAAGTCCTCGCGCTTCCATTGATAGCGTAGTGCCACATTCTGCCGTGGATTGAAAGCGTTAAAGGAGACCTGCTCAGCTTTTGGATCCATCAAATGCGTTGCAAAGCCGCCTGATTTCTCTTCCGAGCTGAAAGTGGTCCGATCGGCGACGCCTCCAAGCTCGGCCGAAACTTCTGATCTCACCCCGCTGTGCGCAACCGTTGTTACACCGTTTTCGACGAAGGGCGGTCCTAACGTCACGTGTTGTGTCCAGGCGATTGGCCGGTCCAGAGCGGTTAGGTTTACAACCGTTTCCCTGAACAGGACAGATTGCCCGTCCAAGCGGATCGTTCGATCGAATCGCAGGGCCGCAAGCGGCAACTCGGCGCTCGCTCTAATTGCGCTGTCCGCCGTGTCCAGTTCATAGGGAACAACTGATCCCTCGCCATGGACAGTAAGTCCGGCAGCCGCTTCTTCCTCGGAGGGTGGGCCGAACATGTCCAGACATAAATTGTGTCCCATGATGCCGGCAAGCAGCTTGCTTTCCGAGTTCAAGCCGTATTCGGGATGGCGAGCAGGGTCGTAGGATGACGGCTCAATGCTCTTCCAAGGTGGGATCCACAGTGGATTTACACCAGATTCTTTATGCAGGATTTCCGCGACGTGGCCGCCCTCTTTCAGAACGGTTACGCGTATCTGCCCGTTTTCGACCTGCGCCGCTTCGCGGCCACAAAACTTCATGGCCGTTTCGCCGAAACGAGCGCCACCGCATCGGGATTCTGAGGTCCGAAATGCTTCAACATCACGAGCGGCTCTTTATCGCTTGTGTTCGTGATCTGAATACCGTTTTTCGCAGCATCGGCAGTGACGAACAGCTCATCATTCGTGAGCTCGCCGAAGCGAATCAATGCAGGCGTTTCCACAACATGAACACCAAACTGGCCAAAGCCTTGGGTAAGAATCGTGCCGTATGCAGCCGCATCTTTGACGGTGACCGATCGTCCCGGAAAGACCGTCAATTCTTTCGCCGAATAATGTTTCGTGCCGTAAGTGACCCAGACTTCCCGATATCCTTGATCCGCCATTTCATCTTCCGATCGAACTGGCTTCGGCTTCGTGAAGTTATGACTGGCGAATTCGGGATCGACGTTCGCTTCCCAGTCGAGCATATCTACCAGAAAATCCAAATCATGGGCCTTGTCTTCGGGCACGTCTTTCACCAGCAGGTCCCAGGGCACGTAACGCCCTTCGACCATCGACTGGAACATTCCGAATACATCGCTATTAACTTGCGGCTCGTAGGTAACAAGCGAGCCAGGCGCGTGCAGGATTCCTGCGTCGACTTGCCATCCCGTACCGGGCTGTAATTTATAAGCCTTTGAATGATTCAGTATGCCGTTATCGCCTTGGTTCCAGCGCTTCAGGCAATCGAGAACGTCATTCCGTGTCGTCCCCGGCTCGAGGCCCATGAATGTGTACGGGAAATTGTTCGATTTGAAATTGTACTGCGGAGGGAAATAATATGCCTCCGGCTTGCCAAGGCGACCGACAAGCTTCGCATGCTTCTCCTGTTGATGCATGTGATGAGGGATGGGGCCGAGATTGTCGAAGAACTTGCAGAGAAGGTTCCATCCTTTGTCGCGCTCCATCACTTCCTTGCCGAGAAAGCGGTCTCCCAGAGTCTCGATTGCTTCCTTGAGCAAGACTTTCTGGCCGTTCACCGCGATGTAGCTGAGCCCTTCATCTTCGGGCGTTCCCGGACCATTCGCCGCATTGGTGGTGGATGAAAACCAGCGCTCGTCGATGCCTCCGCGATGGGCGCCCAGCGCGTATAAGTCGCGGGAATCCAGCTTCAAACGGCCTCCCGGCATAAGGAAAGACCTCGGTACCCAGCATGGAGCGAGCCGCACCACACCTTTCCCTGCATCCAAAGCTTGTTGAACAAGCGCCTGTTTCGACATGGAATCCTTTCGAAGTTTTTAGCTACAGTTCACCCAGAGACCGCTCTTGGCTGATTCGAGTACCGCGGCAATAACCTGCTCGGTGGCCAAAGCATCGCGGAATGTGGGACCGGGCGTGCTCCCTTTGCTCAAACCGCTCAACAGGTCTGCCACTTGATGAATAAATGTGTGCTCGTATCCGATCTGAAGCCCGGGCACCCACCAGTGCTTTATATATGGATGTTCATTTTCACTGACGTGAATCGAACGCCAGCCACGGAGGCGCGAATCGTCTGCGTAGTCGAAGTACTGAAGGCGGTGAAGGTCGTGCAAGTCCCAGGCGAAGGAGGCATTTTCAGCATTGAGCTCAAACGTATAAAGAGCCTTGTGACCTCTGGCATACCGCGTGGCTTCAAAGGTCGCGAGCGAACCGTTCGCAAACCGCGCGAGGAACACACTGGCGTCATCGATTCGTACCTCTTCGGCCGTTCCGGTCAATGCGTTCTCCCGCTGCTTGATGAAGGTTTCGGTCATGGCCGAAACTTTACTGATCGGGCCATTCAACCAAATCGCGGTATCGATGCAATGCGCCAGGAGATCGCCAGTCACGCCGCTACCTGCCACATCGGCTTTCAAACGCCAGAGCGCCTGTCCGCCTAAGGGCACTTTCGCGGAAATCGTCCAGTCCTGCAGAAATTTGGCGCGATAGTGGAAAACGCGGCCCATTTTGCCCTCATCGACGATCTGCTTAGCAAGGGTTACAGCAGGAACGCGGCGGTAGTTGTACCAAACCATGTTCGGCACGTGCGCGCGCTCGACGGCTTCCACCATCTGCTTCGCTTCAGCGAGATCCCGGCCCAAGGGCTTCTCGCAGAGAACAATTTTGCCGGCCTTCGCCGCAGCCACCGCAATAGCGGCGTGAGTGTCATTAGGGCTGGCAATATCGATCAGGTCGATATCTTTACGATCCACCAGCGATTGCCAGTCTGTCTCGAACGATTCGTAACCCCAGCGCTTCGCGAAGTCTTCGACCTTCTTCTTATCTCGTCCGCAAGCGGCTTTCAGCTCCGGCCGGTAATCTACATCAAAGAACTGACTCACCTGCCGATAGGCGTTCGAGTGAGTCCGGCCCATGAAACCGTAACCGACCAGTCCAATGCGGAGAGGTTTTTTACTATTCATTCCTATTCGTACCAGCCGTGGGCGTCCCGTACGGAAATCATCGTTCGTAGAATCTCATTCCATGTCTCAGGCTTCATCATTGTCTCGTTGGGGAACATACAACCGTCCCAACAGATGTGCCGAATCGCTTTTGTAAGCTGTCCGTTTTCGTCGCGCAGCCAGAGACCGGCAGCTCGTACGATGTCCAGCTTGCCTTGTTGAGGAAGACAGTGGTGTCCTGTCTTGTCGTGCGATCCCATTCCTTTGACGGTTCCGTCATTTTGAGCTACGTGGAAATCGATGGTCCATGGCCGAAGAGTAGCCACGATCTTACCCAAGGCTGCGTAGAGCGCGGCTTCATCATTCCATTGGAAATTTTCAGGAAGAATTCGGTCTTCGGGCGCGTTGTAGCCCATCGTATAGAGCAGTGTGTGTGCCATGTCCGCCTGAAAACCGAGTGTTTTCGGACGGTTCACGAGCTCCAGGAGGTCGACCATGTGCCTCCAGCTATGCATGGCACCCCAGCAGATTTCACCTTCCGCAGCGAGCTGCTCTCCATAGTTTTCTGCAATGTCACAGGCCTCGCGAAAAGTTTGCGCGATACGTTGGGTGTTCTCGCCGGGTGATTTCGCCCAATCGCCGGTACTTGCAGCGGAGTCAATACGAATCACCCCATATGGCCTGATGCCACTCTCTCGAAGCGCCAAACCAATGCGGCAGGCTTTCTCGACCTGCGCCAGAAAAAGGCTTCGCTCCTTCTGATCGCCCATTGCCGAACCGCCACCAGTTGCACCCCATACCGGTGCAACCAGCGAGCCCACTACGAACTTTTTCGAAGCGATCTTCTCCGCGAGCCGCCCGAGATCGTCTTGGTTTGAATCGATGCTCACGTGAGGATCGGATAGAAAGAGATCAACACCATCGAAGCCAATGCCGTTCACGCGGGCTTTCGCCGTCAACTCGAGCATGGTGTCTAAATCGATGGCGGGCTCAGAGCCAGGACCTTTTCCAACCAGGCCCGGCCACATCGCGTTGTGAATTTTGGGGAATGTGACGGAAGGCATCGTTAACCTTACTTGGTGCAGCTGGGATAGCTGCTCAAGACTGTATTCCCTTTATATTGCAGCTCTCGCATAAGGCCAATTTCAGAAGTGTAATACCCGTCGGCAGTCAAACTTTTCATCAGCGAAAAGAATTGCACATTCCGAGCGCGGTTGTTCGGATCGGCATCGAAGGCTTCGCATAGCGGTTCCAGAATAGCCAGCTGCTGGTTCTCGGACAATTCGACAAATCGCTTGCCTCCGGTGCGGCCGGCTTCCGCATCGAGCCAGCGCAGTCCGTCCGCCATTACAAGCTGCTGATCGGTATCGCGCGCGACGACGAGATCGATATACGCAGGCACACCCGCGCCGATCGCCCCTGGCGTATCCGTTTCGGGAATGATCAGATCGGCGATGCGCGAGATCGTCTGGTAATCGCTCCGATCAAAAAATCTCGGCTGCGCCTGTTGCTCGGGCGCTGTGTGATGGTGTTGTTCGACGGGTTGGGGAGTGGCACTTTGGCCGTAAAGGTTTTCGCTCGCGAACGGAAAGGCACAAGTCGTGCCCACCGCTCCGATGATTTTGAGCATGGATCTACGATCTGTGGAGTAAGTTGACATTTCAGACTTCCTGTTTCTTCAGGCGATCGGCAATGTGATCGGCCGTGCGCGTTGCAAGCGCCATGATCGTCAAGGTCGGGTTCTTCTCCGATGAGCTTGGGAAGACACTTGCGTCGACCACGTATAGGTTGGGCACGTCATGCGACCGGCAAAATGGATCGACAACAGATGTTTTCGGATCGCTGCCCATCCTGCATCCGCCTACTTCGTGATTGGTCGCGGGGTTCGGGCTAGTGGAATGGATCCGGGCTCTGCTTGATTCAAGGATCTCCTTGCACCATTTGTTCATGTCGTTATGCAGCTTCCAATCGGAGCCGGTCAGCTTCCAGTGACGGCGCGGTTGAGGCAGACCATACTCGTCCAAAGCTTCCGGATCGAGATCGATGTAACTATCCGGATTCGGCAGCATTTCATGGTAGCCGGTGAAGACCAGATATGCCGGATAGCGAGCTTTCACGGCTTCCTTATAGGCCCTGCCCATGCCCTTGATGCTGCGCGCCCATCCCGCCGTACGGTGATTTTGATAATTGAACTGGACACCGAAGCTGCGCGCGTAGTCGCGTTTTCGGGTGTGCATGAACGAGGGAATATAAGCGTGATCGAGGAAGCCCTGGTCGTCGGTTGTTGGCTTGCCGATGAAGTCTTCGAGAAAGGCCTCAAAGCCCGCCGTGATATGCGGGATGAAATTCTTGCCGAGCTCGCCGCTCGAGTTACCCAGGCCAGTCGGGAAACGACTGGATTTCGACATCAACAGCAGGGCCACGCTTTGAGCGCAGGCACAGGCTACCACCACCACGCGTCCCTGAGCTGTGCCTTGAGCTCGCGTCTCCCGGTCGAAATAGTGTACTTCTTTGACCCGTGCTTCATCGGAAACAGGCAGGTCGTAGACGATGCTGTTCTGCTGCAGAGTAAGTTTGCCGGTCTTCAGTGCCGGCATCATGTGTACATTGAGGGAGTTGTATTTGGCGGCGACATCGCAACCTGACATGCAGTTGCCGCAAAAGTGGCAGGCAGGGCGCGTTGCGGTCCGGCGCGTGAGCGTCGCCTTCCGGACTTGTATGACGTTGACGCCCAACTTCGCTGCTCCGGACTTTATGGCCAAGTCAGTGCATTTGAACGGAGCGGGGGGCAGAAAGATGCCATCGGGCAGATCCTCGAGGTGATCGTAATTTCCGCACACGCCAACCTCGCGTTCGATGCGGTCATAGTAAGGAGCAATTTCGGCGTAATCGAAGGGCCAATTTTCGCCGGCTCCGTCGTGGTCGCGGCCTTTGAAATCGCGTTGGCTGAAGCGTAGGGAAACAGCGTTCCAAAGCTGTGTTTTACCGCCCAACCCGCGACTGCGCTCTCCATCGAATCCGGGTTTTCCAGGTCTCATCAGAGGCACGTGGCGATAGGGAAACTCGTAAGGCAGAGCGTGGGTATTGAAGTCGGTGAACGTATCGATTTTCGGACCGCCCTCGAGCACCAGAACCTCGGCACCGAGACCTGCGAGACGGGCGGATAGCGTCCCGCCACCAGCTCCTGAGCCAATCACCACGACATCGTAGACCTTCGCCGGCATCGCTACCTCGTTTTATTTTCGAAGAGAAAGAGCCCGCTCTTTCCGCCCACGACGAAATCGAGATCGCCATCTTTATCTATATCGGCCACGGCCACCTGGATACCGCCGCCGGTGCGGCCTCCGTAATCGATCACATGCTTGGCCCATTCGATCTCGTGAGAGTCTGGAACGACGATTCTTTCATACCAATAAACGCCCAACGGTTCGCGAGCGCCCGGATCTTTTCCGTTGTGCGCCATATAGCGTTTACCGGTCAGCAACCCAATATTATGGTGCCCGCGGAAGTCGACGAGCGTTACCGCATGCGGCTGCGACCAACTGTCGTCGATAACATGTTTTTCCCAGGTGTTATCGGCTTTGTGCTCGAGCCAGAACAGCCCATAGCCGTGCGCCATCGACGAGATCACATCGGGACGGCCATCGCCATTCACATCGGCCGTATACATAAATCCCAGATCGCCGAGCTTCCAATCGGGATGAAATTGCCAGTTTCCACTTCTCGGATCTTTCGGCGCTTCGAGCCAGCCGTTTGGAGTCAGAATGTCGTTCCGTCCGTCACCATTCACGTCACCTGCACCGATGCCGTGACCGTAGCTTCTTGGGCTAACAACGTGCTTCGCTACGCCGCCGTGGCCATCACGCTCGTACCAGGCGAGAGGAGTTTTGGGATCACCGAATTCAGGCAGAACCTCGTTGGCTTTGCCATCGTTATCAAGATCGACCAGAATTTCGAACTCGATCGGGGAGCCGCTGTCGATGATGTGTTCTATCCATTTGCCATTCGTCGAACCGGGATTTTGCCACCAGGCGATCTTCTTGCTGAACCATCCGACAGTCACCAGATCCACGTGCCCGTCTCCATTGACGTCGAGAGGAACTGTGCTCAGGTCGTCGATGTAGTTATTGGTGTAGTAGATGTCACGAAAATGATGCTTTGTCCAGCGAGGCGCCTCATACCAATTTTCACCGGACACGATGTCGAGCTTTCCATCGCCGTTAATATCGGCGATCGCTGCTGACTCACTGGAGCCCAGGTCAAGCGTATGTTTTTCAAAGGGTATTTCGCCCGGTCGTGTGACAACATAGGCGGCAGCCGCTGCAGCGACGAGTAGCAGAACTCCGGCACATACCGCCCACTTCGAAATCCTGACTCTGAATACGTCCAAGGCTTGCATCATCCGTAATGTTATACAAGAAGCGCCCGGGGGGGTTTTTACCGTCTATAAAAAGGGTCGGCCGGTAGTAATTTTCGATCCCTTCGACGGCACGAATGAGAGGGTTGCGCGCGCTGCATTTTCGGATCACGCCTCAAAGGCTACTGACGAATGGCAACGAGCAGCTTCTGCGCGGGTTCGAAGTTGGGATTGATGCGCACCGCGCTCTCCAATTGTGCGCGGGCTTCGTCCATGCGGCCGAGCCGGGCGAGTGCGGCGCCAAAGCTGGTGAGCAGTTCGACATCGTTCGGACGATAGGCGAGCGCCTGACGATATCGCTCAACGGCCTGCTGGTTGTCGCCGGATTTTGCCAATTGGTCTCCCCAGGCGAAGAGCACGTCGCCTAATCGATCCTGCGCTTTCGGATAATCGGGACGCTCCTTAAGCACTTGCTTGAAATCTTTGACGGCAGAATCCAGGTCGCCGCCTTCTGCCTCGACACTTGCGAGGTTGAACCTGGCGTCAGTGTACGCCGGATCCATGGCGAGAGCTTTTCGGAACTGCTGTTCCGCCTCGGGCACTTTCGAATCGGTATAGTATGCGACGCCCAACTCGGTGGGCGCGAGTATGCTGTCGGGATTCGCGCGAGCGGCGTTCTCGAAGTAGGTAATCGCGCCAGCGGCATCGCCCTTGGTCAGCAGAATGTCTCCCATGTTGTAATTCGCTGCGAAATCCTGCGGATATTTAGCAAGCCGGTCTTGCACGAAGGCCGCTTGCACAGCCTCGCGCCGGTCGCCGTCGCCTACCGGCAACACCTGCAACCAGAGATGACCCATCTCATCGGTGGACGCTAACCCTGTGCGAACCTCTTTGGGAGGGTTATTAGGATTCCTCACGTTGGCAGCGGAATTGTCGTAGTGATAGCGCATCGAAACGACGGTTCCCTTGGGCAGAAACATTGGTTGTTTGAGCACGAACACACCCTGCCAGCTGAGGTCCCAATTGGGTATTCGGATAATCCACTTGCGCGAACCGTCCGGCAATGTCGCGTAGCCCTCCATAAGGGTCGCGAGATAGTGAGCATGCGGATAGACCGCCAACACGTTGAGGTCCTCCGGCACACGGAAGTCGTCGCTGACCAGAAAGTTACGGTCGCCTGGCTTGATGTCAATCGCTCCGTCGTGCTCCAGTTGCACCAGCATCGGGTATTTGGTCTGGGGCTTATCGGTGAAGTAAAGGCCGATTTCGGGATTGATGATCTCCGGTTTACCGGTCGGCCGGAGGTGAACATTTAACACCAGATCCATTCCCGGCGTTGCGCGCCAAGCCATACCGTCGGGCTCGACGACCGGCCGGCTGCCTGGTTTCCAGGAGAGAAAGTGGCCGTCCGGATCGAAGGTTGTCTCTTCGACCGTGAGATCCATGCCCGGGAAACCAATTCCTGCCACTTTTTCCTGTCGATAAGCGGAACCCGAACGGTCGATGATGACATTGGCGTGATGGAACACACGAGCATTTCCAGGCCGGACTTCGATAGCGCGGACCCAACGCTCTGTTTTGATCGGAACCGGCATGATGAAATTCCAGAAGACTTCCCCACCTCCGGGCGGCAAGTCGTAAGGATAGGTGACGTGCAGGATCATGTCCGGCGGCCCGAGTTGCCATTCGGAGCTGAATTTAGGAGGCGCGGGCGCATGTGCGGTACCTGGAAGCGCGCCCTGCTGCACCCAGTCGGCGATCAGGGCGATCTCTCTATCGGTCAGCCGGCGTTCTTCTTCAAAATCGCCGTAACCTGCTTGCGGCAGCCAGGGCGGCATGAAATGCCGCTTGGTAACGTTGGCGATCTGGGAGGCGTGACGTTTGGCGTCCTCGTAGCTGAGCAGGGAGAAAGGCCCCGATTCGCCGGGCCGGTGGCAGGGCGTACAGTTCTTGTAAATGATCGGGGCGATATCGTGAGAGAACGTGACGACCCGGCCACCTGCAGCGGCAGCAGGCGCACACAAAAGAATTGCCGGCAAGCACACGCCGGCGAGAGATCGGAACTGCATGACAATGCGCGGTGTCTTTATCCTAACGCGGCGGCGGCAAGACGTTGGCACCGCCCGACAAAGGTGACAAATTCGTCGGAGCACAGGCCAATCTGCGTGGCTACTTTCCGTCGCAAAACTCCCAAATCCGCTTGCTTTCGCGCGCGGCTCGGAACCGGGCCGGCGTGTTTACAGCAGCTTACTGAGCCGCGACGGTCAGGGAGCGGTACGCCCTAGGCTACAACGAATTGCATGAGGTACTTCATTACGTTTGCATGCTACGGGGCACACTTTCACGGAGGCGAATCGGGTTCCGTGGACCGTGACCACAATTTGTTTGGAAGCCGATTGCTGGCCCCCGACCCGCAACGTGCCGCGGCGGAACGGCGCAGCATGAACCAACCGCCGTACGAGTTGGATTGCGCCAGCCGTGCGGTCGTGCTCGAAACGCTGCAGGAGGTCTGTTTGCACCGCGGTTGGAATCTACTGGCTGCGCACGTTCGGAGCAATCACGTGCACGTCATCGTCGAAACCGAAGTTTTGCCTGAGAAGGTAATGAACGATTTCAAGACTTACGCCAGCCGAGCTTTGAACCGACTGGATCGCTCTGAACGGGGCCGGAGGCGATGGGCGCGCCATGGAAGCACGCGATGGCTGTGGAAGGATCAGGATGTTCGTGAGGCGGTCCGCTATGTCGTCGAGGAGCAGGGCGAGCGTATGGCAGTTTTCCTCGGGGACGTGCCCTGAGGGCCAGTCGTCCACTCAGCTCGCCGACGCGGCTACGCAAGCGATACAACGCGCGGCATCGCTCCGTAGCCATTCGTTGCGCGTGCTGCACTATCGATTCGTGCTCCAGGATGCGATGAATCAGCCGCCCTTGCGATCCCGACTTGGGACAGCAATCTGGTTTGTGCACGCAGGCGGTGCACGTTCCGGGGGCGGTGGCATAGGTGCGCTCCAGCAAGCCGTGATGCACCTTCTGTCCAATTTCCACCAACTCGTTTCCTGCCGGGCAGCGCAAGCTGTCACCCTCCTGCCGGAAAAACGATGCATCGAATTCATCCGCGATCCCCAGTCTGCTGCGAGAAGCGGTCTTGCGTGCAAACTCGTCCGGTACCGGCGCAATCAACTCGACGTCGCTTCGGCCGCGCCTTGAATGTTGTCACGCGTCACATACCCTTCGTCAGCTACAATCTGTTCCGGCTTCTCGCCCGTCTACTCTTCCACATTTTTTAAAGCAGGCAGCGTTGCTGGGTGTCGTTCTGATCCCTGGTGACCTGTACGCTGGCGATAAAGTTGTTCTGCATCTCGGTTGTGATCTGTACGTTATAACTTTGCAGCCATCCGCCGTGCTCGGTATGGCGCATCAGGCGCGCCTCCTGTTCCGTCTCGCTGAGCGCAACTGCGCCCGTTTCTGGGCATCCGATTCGTCTTCTTCCCGCTCGGGTCATCTCGTTCAGGGCTGTTCCAAACGCTTCAGACGCTCACGGTCTGCACGTTCCAAAGCCGTCTGCCGCCGTGTCCGGACACCTGCGCTGTTGTTTGCCATCTCCCCTTCCATCTGGCTGATGTAGGTCTTCGCTTCTTCGTAATGCCGTTCCAAGGTCGTCCGCCGGTGCGCTGAGCCTTTGCCTCCGCGCGCTTGGATTTTGGTCCCAGTGATGCACCGACCGTGCGGAGATCCACTAACTTCTCTTCGGCCAACGACGCCAGCACCTGCGCCATTAGCTCCTCCAGCATTCCCTTTTGCTGGATGGCGGAAGCTGCACAACGTCTTCACGTTGATCACTTCCATGCCGCACAGCCAGAGAAAGGCCGGTTCCCACTCCATGGCCGCACCACTTCCGGGCTGAGCCCCGCTCCACGTTGCTCGCGTATAGCTATTGCTCAGCTAGCAGCCGCCTCAAACAAAAGTGTTGCAATCGTGTGCCCCAGTGAATTACCATCAACACAAACCCAGCTAGTTTCGCTGTTCACATTCAGTGTAGTCGTCAGGCAGAAGTGAGGGAAAGATGATTTCTTTTACGGTGGGGTCTGCTGTGCAACGAAGGACCTTCCTAACTATTCAGATTGTATTTGGGCTATTGCTGTTTGCCGGATTTCATAGCCGAGCATACGGGCAAGTCTTGTATGGATCAATGGTCGGAACAGTAACAGATCCCAGCGGCGCCGTCGTGCCCAATTCGGCGATCACTGTTACGGATGTCGGAACGCAACAGACGCGCTCCGATACAACAGACGGCAGCGGGCGTTTCAGTATCACGAATCTTCCGCCGGGGACGTATACGGTCAAGGCGGTCACGAGCGGCTTCCGCGAATTAGATCAGAGCAACATCACCGTCACTCCGAACACAGTAACGCGTGTTGATCTGCAGTTGCAGGTGGGCGAAGCGAGCGAGAAGGTGAACGTTTCGGCGCAGGCCGTAGAGCTGCAAACCGACAAGGCCGATACCCACACGGAGATCACCGGCAAAGCCGTGGAGACGCTGCCGCTTGGCGGTAACCGGAATTACCAGACGCTCATCAATCTGACCCCGGGGGCGACTCCGGGTGTTTTCATTAATTCCAATACCGACGTGCCTGCCGAAAATCTGAACACGCACATCAACGGCGGCATGGGGCAGACGAACATAACGAAGATAGACGGCGCTGAGAGCATCAATGTGTGGCTCCCGCAATACACCGGCTATGTTGCACCCGCTGAGACGGTGGATGTAGTGAACGTGACGACGAGCGCCGGCGATGCCGACCAAGGTCTGGCCGGCTCGTCAGCTATTACGGTGGTAACCAAGTCCGGTACCAACCAGCTTCACGGAGCCGCCTTCATCTTTCACAACGATCAACACCTGAACGCCCGCAACTTTTTCCTGGCGCCCGGACTCGACAAACCAGTAGGCATTTACAACAACTTTGGAGGGGCGCTGGGTGGACCGATCAAGAAAGACAAGCTTTTCTATTTTGTAAGCTTCGACGGAACCACAAAGAAGACCAGTGCAAATGAGCTCGACACTGTGCCGACCGCAGCGGAACGCGCCGGGGATTTCTCATCGTACGGCACCAACATCTATAACCCTTTCACCGGGAATCCGGATGGCACGGGACGCCAGATTTTGAACGATGGCGGCGTGGCCAACAAGATACCCACCTCTTTGCTGAGTCCAGCGGCCTTGGCAATTCAGTCCTATCTTCCTCTTCCGAACCAACCTGGCGTGACTAACAACTATGCGTCGTCCGCCAGTCCAGCCATTAATCGCTTCCAGTACGACGCCAAAGTGAACTGGAATCGCACCGACAAGCATTCCATTTGGGTGAAATACGACAACATGTTCGCCACGTCGGGAAGCACCGGCATCTTCGGCCCTGCGGGCGGCCCGGCGCCGGGCTCCGACCCGGGCAGAGGGCGCACCAGCGTTCAGGTGGCATCCATTGGCCACACTTACGTCTTCTCGCCCACCGTAGTCCTTGATGGAAACGTCGGCTATCAACGCATGAACCAGACCGTGCTGGGGTCCGACTTCGGAAAGGACTATTCGAGCTACGCTTGGCATTCCTGGACTAAATGGTAACGACATCCGCGATAGCGGCTTCCCGAACGTCGCCATTTCCGGTTTGCGCGGAAACGGGCGTGCCGAACTGGATGCCGCTCTATCGAACAGACGAAACATACACCACCAATCACTCGATTGCCTGGACAAAAGGCGCGCATCAAATGCGGTTTGGTTTTGACCTGGTGAGGCACCATTTGAACCACTGGCAGCCCGAGTTGAGCCCCGGCGGTCCCCGCGGATACTTCGATTTCGGCGGCTCGATTACGACGCTGAACGCCGGCGATGGAAGTCCGGTAGCCGCCGCGAACCAATTCAATGCCTACGCGCAGTTTTTGCTCGGTCTTTCGGACAACACACAGAAGGGCGAGCAGTACATCCTGATGACAGGCAGGGAGTGGCAGTTCGGCTGGTTTGCGCAGGATCGCTGGCAGGTTTCGAAGAAACTCACTCTGTCTTACGGGCTGCGCTACGAACTCTATCCGCTGATGACGCGCTGCTGCGGTAAGGGCATTGAGCGGTATGATGCTACGACCAACGACGTTTATATGGGCGGCCGCGGCAGCGTTCCGGTCGATGCGGGAATCAGCGTGAGCCACAAGCTATTTGCTCCCAAAGTTGGCCTCGCTTATCGTATCGACGAGAAGACAGTTATCCGCGCCGGTTACGGCCTCAACTATGATCCGCTGCCCTTCTCCCGGCCCCTCCGCGGATTCTACCCGCTGACCATTAACAACAGTTACAGTCCCTTGAATAGTTTTTCAGTGGCGAACTTGGGTACTGCCACTTCCTTTATTCCGGCTACTCTCACAAACGGCATTCCGCCTATCGTCGGCCCGGATCTTTCTACCGGCATCGTACCGCTCGACCCGACCGCCAGCGAGCGCTCCCCCGGCACGTTTCATCACTCGCGGTTACGTGCAGTCTTACAACTTCACCGTGGAGCGCCAGCTTCCGGGCGCGGTTGTGATGTCCGCTGGTTACGTCGGGCAGCACACTGTACACATTCTGGCTGACCAGGACCTGAATGCCGGGTTCCCTGGTTCGGGTACGGCGCTGCTCCCGCAAGCTAATATTGGCCGCACAACCGCGACCGACTACTGGAACGGCTATCTGAGTGCCGAATACAGCTCGTTGCAGGTCGCCTTCAATCGACAGTTCTCGAACGGACTGATGCTGAAAGGCGCTTACACCTACTCGCACGCGATCGACTATACCGATAACGACGGTTGGACGGGAGTCGACTATGAACTGGGGTCCGGTTTTTCAACGCAACCGTGCCTCGGCCGGTTTCGATCAGCGGCATGTATTTCAGCTTGGCTGGGTATATGAGTTGCCGTTTGGGCCTGGCAAAAAGCTTGTGAACTCCGGGATCGGCTCCAAAGTTCTGGGCGGCTGGCAGTTCAGTGGTATTGAATCCTGCTATACAGGACTGCCTTTCACGGTTTCCGCTCCGGACGGCAACTTAAACGATAACGGAAGCAACATGCAGACGGCTGAGCAGCTGGTGACAAACGTTCCGCGTCTCGGCGGCGTCGGACCGGGACAGCCTTATTACGATCCGGCCGCCTTTGCGCCAGTAACAACCGCCTTAGTGTTCGGTAATTCCGGCCGGAATAGCTTATACGGTCCGGGGATCTGGAACACAGACATGACCATTAGCCGCACCTTCCCGATCCATGAAAACCTGAAGTTTGAATTCCGTACGGAGTTCTACAATCTGCCGAACACTTCGCATTTCGGCGGGCCCGGAGGCGGCAAGGGCGTCGGACCTTCCGGTTCTAGTCCGGACGGCGGCGTGACTGACACCAACTTCATGCAAATTACCAGTGCGTGGGGCGAGCGCCAGATCCGCTTTGCCGGGCGATTCAGTTGGTAAATATGGAGTAGTGCGGAAGTTCGGGAAATACAAGAGGCGGCTCCTCAGCGGGGCCGCCTTTTTTTTGTTATTTGGAGGCGGTGTTTTAGCCGAAGTTCGTCAGAACCGCTCTATTGAAGACGCGTCCCTCACGGTCAGCGTTCAAGAATCAACGACCTACGAAGGCATACGTCGCTTACGCTTCCGGCTCCGTTTCGGGAGTATCTGTTGGTGCAACGGCAACCCGACCCCGATTCCGAACAGTTAGCCGAGCAGTCACAACATGCCCGGGACCTGATGGCGGCTGGGCGATTCGAAGAAGCGATTCCGATCTATAAGCATTTGGTCGCGGCAGTGCCGGGTAATCCGGGACTGCTTCTGAACCTCGGATTGGCGGAGGAGATGGGCGGCCATCCACAAGAGGCCATCCCGCAATTCGAAACTGTTCTGAAGCAGCAACCGGAGAGCATCCCCGCGCTGACCTCGCTGGCGATGGCGCAATTGCAATTGGAACATCCTCGAGCCGCGGTGCCCGTACTGGAAAAGCTGATTCGAGTTCAGCCAAGCAACGCAAACGCCCGGGGGATGCTGGCCGGGGCGTATTTGAGCTTGAACCGGGCAGCGGAGGCGGCCGAGCAATACCGCAAACTCGCTAGCGCAGACGCGGCCGATCCGAAGGCCTGGTACGGACTGGGTAAAGCGTACGAAGCGTTGGCGACGGCCACTTTCAGCAAACTCAGCAAGAGCGATCCACAATCGCCGTATGTTTCGGCGCTGCTGGCGGACACGAGGCTACAGCGAAAACAGTACCGAAGCGCGTTCTTCTTCTACCGCGCGGCGGAGAGTAAGCTGCCCGATTTGCCCGGGCTGCACACGGGACTGGCGAAGGTTTATCAGGATACGGGACACGCGGACTGGGCGGCGGCGGAGAAAAGATTGGAACGGAATCCGGAAGATTGCAAGGCCGAGACCGCGGAGTGCCGCTTTCTCAAAGGAGACTTGATCGGGGCGACAAAAGATTCAACGGCGTCTCCAGGGAATCTATTCTGGGCAACGCGAGCCTACAATCAGCTGGCTATCGACGCCTTCGACCGGCTTGGACAACTGCCCGAGTCGGTCGAAATTCATGCCTTGAAGGCGCAGATTCTGCATGGACACGGGCAGGATGCAGAGGCCGCAACCGAGTGGCGCGCTGCACTGGCGCTTGCGCCCGGGGATGCCCGCCTGGAGAGCGAGCTCGCAACGGCTTTGTTTCTGGCGCACAGGTACGACGAGGTTATGCCGCTGCTGCAGAAGCTGCTGGCCCAGCAGAGCGACGCGCCGGACTTGAACTTCATGATGGGAGAGAGCCTGTGGCGCACACAGCAACCGGAGAAAGCAGTACCGTACCTCATGAGCGCGCTAAAGGCCGACCCGAACCTTCTGCCAGCGCACGCGGCTCTGGGAATGGTCGACGCGCTGCTTAATAAGAACGCAGAAGCAGTACCGCACCTGGAAAAGGCGATCAGCCTGGATGACGACGGCAGCCTGCACTATAGTCTGGCTCGGGCATACCAAGCGGCAGGAGATACCGAGCAGGCGAAGAAAACGATGCAGCAGTATCAGCAGATCCGGCAAAAGAACCAGCAGGTCAACGACGAACTGGCAAAAGAGGCCGAGATCGTCGCGCCGGGAGAGAAGTAAGAAGCGGAATATTTATCGCGAAGGTAACGCGCTGATCGTAGCGTAGATCTGGCGGTAGGTACTGGAGACATCTGCCGGTGTCCAACCGATCAAGCCGAGATGATCCACCGGCAAGGTCCCCTGATGGTTGATGAGAGTTGCCGATGTGAGCGGCACTAATCCGTCATTCTGATCGCCAGCCGCGGCGAGCAGAATGGCTGGCGCGGTTAACAACGGTGTCACATGAGCAGCAGCGATGGATCCGGCATAGCTGCAGGCGGGTACGCCGCGGAGATCGTGCTGATCATCGGGAAAGTTCTGGCGGCATGTTTCTGTGGTCAACTCTCGCAGTGCGCCGTCATCGAGTGAGAACAAGCCACGGAAGTAACTCGCCAGTGTCGCGTAATTTCCATTTTCAAGGTTAGCCACCGCACTCCGCAGTTCGCCGAATGCGAAGTGGGTTTCAGCCGCTACTTCGAATGGCCAGGCGGCTGCCAGCTGAATTTCGTAGACTCCGATTGCTGCCAGCAGGTGCGCGGGATTCAGTTGCAGCAGTCTGGCCGGATCGGCCGCGGCGTCTGCTGCCAGCGTTCCGCGGAAGGGAGTGCCGAGTGTCGTCAGGCTGGCGATGTTTGCGGCGCCATGGCCAATAAGGTAACGGGCATCGAGACCACCCATGCTGTGGGCGATCACGTGAACTTTTTGATTCTGGAAGCGGCCATCGATCGCCTGGGCCAGTTGAGCGGAACGATCCTGCAGCGTGCCTTTTGGGGGAACATCGGGGGCAAACACTTGCGTCGCTCCCGCAGCCTGTAAGATCGAAGCGACTTTGTTGAAGTAATTCAGCGGTCCGAGGGCGCCGAAACCCAAGTAGCCGTGGGCCAGGACGATGGGCAAAGAAGGCATGGGTAGCGACCTATTACCGGCGCGAGCCGGAGCAAGCAGAGATCACTATATCGAAGGTTGCATCCGGCTCACGATCGATATGCTACAACGAAACACTGAGAGCGCAGACTGGATTTGTGCGAAGACTCCTCCTTTTCGTTCTGAGCGTGGCTACCGTTTTGGGTCAGGACGGCGCGGCGATTTACAAGGCTCGCTGTGCCGGGTGTCACGACACACCGACCGGGCGCGTGCCGCCATTGAGCGCTTTGCGCGACATGGCTCCCGGAAAAATTATAGAGGCACTCGAGAACGGTCCCATGAAGCCGCAGGCGGCGGGATTAAGCAACAACGAACGCTATGCGCTGGTAACATTCCTGGCCAAGCCCGTTCCCCCACCGGCACCAGCGGCTCCGGCAGGGGCGTTCTGTAGTGCTCAGCGGGAGGCGTCCACAAGCAGCCTGCCAGCTCCGGAGTGGAATGGTTGGGGCGCGAACTTGGCGAATGCTCGCTTTCAGGACACGGCGGCAGCAGGAATAAAAGCGGCCGACGTTCCGAAATTGAAGCTCAAGTGGGCGTTCGGACTGGGAGATGGGATAGCGGTGCGCTCTCAGCCGGCAATGGAGGACGGCCGTGTTTTCGTCGCGAGCCTGGGACATGAGGTTTACTCGCTCGATGCGCATACCGGATGCATTCAGTGGACCTTCGAGGCGGCGGCGACGGTGCGCAGTGCAATCTCTTTCGCGAGAAGCGACGATGCAGCGAAACAGCCAAGAGTCTACTTCGGCGATCAAGAGGCGAACGCTTACGCCGTTGACGCATCTACGGGCAAGTTGCTCTGGAAGACGCACGTGGGGGATCATTTCGCGTCAATGATTACGGGCGCTCTGCAGCCGCACGGCGGTGCGGTGTATGTTCCGATCTCATCCTACGAAGAAGCGCTGGCTGGCTCTCCGACGTATGAATGCTGCACGTTTCGGGGCAGCGTGGCCGCGCTCGATGCCGCAACCGGCAAATGCCGTTGGAATACGCACACCATCGCGGAATCACCCAAGCCCACAACGAAGAGCAAGACGGGGGTGCAAATGCACGGACCCTCGGGGGCCGCGATATGGTCGGCTCCGACGTTCGATGAAAAGCGCAATGTGATTTATGTTGCCACGGGAGACAACTACTCGGACCCGGCGACTGGAACCAGCGATGCCGTTCTGGCGCTCGATGCTGCCAGCGGCAAACTTCTTTGGTCGAAGCAGGTGACGCCCGACGACGTGTACAACCTGGGCGGCCATGCGAATGGGCATGATTTCGATTTCGGCAGTTCGCCGATTCTCGCTTCATTGCCGAACGGGCGCAGGGCACTCATCATAGGACAGAAATCCGGCATGGTATACGCGTTGGATCCCGATCGCCAGGGCGAAGTTCTTTGGCAAATTCGCGTGGGGAAAGGCGGGGCGCTGGGCGGCGTTCAATGGGGCTCGGCAGCCGATCACGACAACGCATATGTCGCGGTCTCGGATTTGTCGATGAAGGGCGTACCCGACAAAACGGCTCAGGGCGGATATCGATTGGAGTTAGACCCTAATGACGGCGGTGGTCTCACTGCCCTTCGATTGACGAACGGCGAGAAGGTATGGAGCGCAAAGCCTCCGAGTTGCGGCGAACAGAAGCACTGCAGCCCGGCTCAGTCGGCGGCTGTAACGGCCATCCCGGGCGTGGTGTTCTCGGGTTCGGTAGACGGCCATCTGCGGGCATATGCGGCGGATACAGGACAAATTATTTGGGATGTCAACACGGCACGCGAGTACACGACCGTAAATGGACAAAAGGCACGCGGCGGATCACTCGACTGCGCTGGTCCAATCATTGCCGGAGGCATGCTCTACGTCAATTCCGGATATGGCCAGTGGGGAGGCATGCCGGGGAACGTATTGCTGGCATTCTCGATCGATTAATAAAAGAGCAAGCAGTAGTACAAAGCTATTCGCGTCGAAGCGCTTACCGGTCGAATCGTTTTGAAGCGCGTGCCTTGGCCTTCGCGGCCTCTTCGTCCCGATTTTTCGGCGGGGTGTTCGTTTCGAGAGAACGGAGTAGACGAGTTGAAATTCCAGCTATTTCATCGATTGCACCGAGGAACGGGGCTTCATTTGCTTTCGATGGCTTGTTGAAACCGCTGATCTTGCGTACGAACTGAAGCGAAGCGGCGCGAATTTCCTCATCCGTTACGGGCGGATCGAAGTTAAAGAGATTTTTGATATTCCTGCACATTCACGAAAGAAGGCTACTCGCCGGAAGACCAAGCCACTCTGAACTCAGGATAGAGCGTCAGGCCGCCGCAAACATATAACGTTTGTCCGGTTATGTAGGATGCTTCGTCAGAGGCAAGAAAGACAAACGCCGAGGCCATCTCCTCTGCCGTACCTGCGCGACCCATAGGGATGTGGCTTTCCACTTCGGCCCTGGCCTTGGGATCATCGATCCAAGCTCGATTGATTGGGGAAACAGTTGCGCCGGGGGCGACAGAATTGACCCGGATTCCACGATCGGCATATTCCAGCGCGAGCGTTTTGGTTAAATTTCCCAGCCCGCCCTTGCTGATCGAGTAAGGCAGATACTTCGGCTTCGGGATAATCTCGTGGACACTCGAATTGTTCACGATGACTCCTCCTTTGCCTCGAGCGAGAAAGTGCTGGATCGCCTCACGAGCGCAAAAGAAAGCGCCCCGCAGATTGACGCCAATGATTCGGTCAAAGTCGGCGGTTTTAATCTCGTGGCTTGGACACGGCATCTGGATACCTGCGTTGTTGATCAGGATGTCGAGGGAGCCGAAAGCGTCAATCGTTTCGCGAAAAACCTTCTTGATCTGCGTTTCGTCCGCGACGTCACCGCCCACGACGACCGCACGCGGTCTGGCTCCGGAGACTTTAGCGCCGGCGCTTTCCACTTTTTGCTTAACGATTTCGGCGTTCTTTGCGTTCGAAAAGTAGTTGACCGCCACATTAGCGCCTTCCTCGCCGAAGCGGATGGCGATAGCCTCTCCGATTCCCGATGAGGCGCCGGTCACGAGTACATTCTTCCCTAGGAGCTTTGGCATTCTTGTTTTCTTATCCCGCCACAGTCTATTAACGTAACAGACACGCAAGATGGGAGGTGTCGAATTGCACGTTCAAACTCGGAGAACACCCGAGGCGTCGAAGCGTTCGCGCGATTTCTTAGGACATGCTCGGCTGAACAGCTTTGACATGAGGACTGCTCGAACCCAGCCATTCCGGATGCTTCGCTGTGCTGTCAAAGACGGTGCTGGTCTTGAAGAGCTCCCACTCGCCCTCGAGTGCTTTGGGTTTGGTGCGATCGAGGATTGCGGCCATTTGCTCCGGTGACACTTTGTCGTAGGTCTGAGCCGCTTTGATTGCCTGATCCAGAATTTCGGGCTTGTCGATTCCAGTGATCTGAACGGAAACAGGCTGGCTGAGCGAAAACTGAAGGCATTCCAGCGCGGTCACTGCGCCGCTCTTTAAGATGACGCTATCGCCGATGCTCTTCATGCCGAGGGCGCCGATATTGCGCCTGGTCAGCTCCGGCAAGACTTCCTGGGTGAAGCTTCTGAAGTGATAATCCATCACATTCACGGGCATCTGCACGGTGTCGAACTGGAATTTATGCTGGTCGGCCACCTTGAGCATATAGAGATGGATATGGGGATCTTTGTGGCCGGTGAATCCGATATAACGAACTTTGCCAGCTTTCTTTGCCGCGAGCGCGGCCTCGGCTGCACCGCCCTCGGCGAAGATGCGGTCCGGATCTTCAAAGCGAATGATTTCGTGAAACTGGATCAGGTCGAGATGATCCGTCTGCAGGCGCTTCAGCGACTCGTCCAATTGCTTGTCGAATTCTTCTCTGGTGCGCCCATCGTTTTTCGTCATCAAAAAGACGCGGCTTCGAAGATTGCCGTCTTTTACGGCTTCGCCTACTCGTTTCTCACTTTCACCCTCGTTGTAGTCCCAGGAATTGTCGAGGAAATTGATCCCACGATCCACTCCGGTACGCACCAGCTTGATGGCATCCGATTTGGTCACTTCCTTCTTCCCCAGATGGTATCCGCCCATTCCAATGCAGGAGACTTTTTCGCCGGTGTGCCCCAGAATGCGATAAGGAATCCCGCTCTCAGCGGGAGTAGACGAGGAGGTCACCAGACCAGCCCCGAGAGCTAGTAAAACTTCTCGCCTGTTCGTCGAGGAATCGGTTGCCATATGCGAGTTAGATTCGTCTGTGGCGCAGATAAATCAAGAAATCCTTTTTGATCTGGGAGGTCTCTTCCTGAGGAGAGAAACAGATAGGAGAGAATTGGTCCATGAAAAACAGAATCGATATTACGGACCTGGATCCGGAAAGCAGCGACTTTCGAGACGCGGAGCCCGCAGGCGGTTCAGCGGGGCAGTCGGGGGACACTCAGGGATTGTCGGAGGACGAGGATGCGGATTCCGAAAGCGTCAGAGAATTAGCTGAAGAAGGGCAGGCCTACGAAGCCTCAGTGATCAGCGCGATCGAGAATGCGCCACCTGCCGATCTCTCCGAGGTGAGGACAAGGGAAGTTCCGGAGGACGACGTGCCTGACGAGTACATCGTGACGGAACCGGAAGAGCAGCAGTAACCCGAGGCCTCTGATAGTCTATTGAGGAAACGTGAACAACAGACTCGCCCGACGCGGCCAAGTCCGCTGAGTTTTCTCTTTTGTTTTGTGCCGCGCCAGGTGGCTTGTGCGCGTTTAAGGGACACGCGTAAAACGGTCGCGGAATGAGGCGCGCCAGCCGAAGAACTAACTGGTGGCGGGCAGCCGCGCCCTTTGCGCTTAACCTGAAAATTTGAAAAGGAGGAACGAGAATGCCAGGAAATCGTGGAGTAGCTTATATCGGCACGGGGAAAGTCGAGGTGAAGAGCATCGACTATCCGAAGCTCGAGCACAATGGAAAAAAGTTACCGCACGCCGTGATTCTCAAGCTGGTGGCCACCAATATCTGCGGGAGCGACCAACACATGGTGCGCGGCAGAACAACAGCGCCTTCGGGCATGATTCTGGGGCATGAAATCACGGGCGAAGTCATCGAAAAGGGCGATGATGTCGAATTTGTCGATATCGGAGACCTGGTATCTGCACCGTTCAACATTGCGTGCGGACGCTGTCGAAACTGCAAAGAGGGAAAAACCGGAATTTGTCTGACTGTCAATCCGGCACGGCCTGGAGGCGCTTATGGATACGTCGACATGGGCGGTTGGGTTGGCGGCCAAGCGGATTACGTAATGGTGCCGTACGCGGATTTCAACCTGCTGAAATTTCCGGACAAGGCGCAAGCGATGGCCAAGATTCGCGACCTTACTCTGCTCTCTGATATTTTCCCAACGGGATATCACGGCGCGGTGAGCGCGGGAGTGGGGCCGGGCTCGACGGTTTACATTGCGGGCGCGGGACCGGTGGGCCTGGCGTGCGCAGAAGCCTGCAAGCTGTTGGGCGCCGCAGTGGTCATCATTGGCGACATGAATACGGAACGTCTTCAGCAAGCCAAGAGCTTCGGATGCGAGACGATCGACCTGGGGAAGAATGCGCAACTAGGAGATCAGATCGCGCAGATTCTGAAGGTGCCCGAAGTCGATTCGGCGGTGGATTGTGTAGGATTCGAGGCGCGGGCCCATGGCGAAAAGGGGGAGGAAGCGCCGGCGACCGTGCTCAATTCGTTGATGGGAGTGGCGCGGGCAGGCGGCGCGCTTGGCATACCTGGGCTCTACGTCACCGATGATCCGGGGAGCAAGGACGAAAAGGCGAAAAGCGGCGTGCTCGGGATTCGAATCGGGCTCGGCTGGGCGAAGTCGCACACCTTTACGACCGGGCAGTGTCCGGTAATGCGCTACAATCGCCAGCTCATGATGGCGATTCTGCACGATCGCACTCATCCGGCGAAAGCGGTCAACGTGGAAGTGATTCCGTTGGAAGCGGCACCGAAGGGCTATGTCGATTTTGACAAGGGAGCGGCTAAGAAATTCGTTCTCGACCCACATGGAATAGTCAAGAAGGCAGCTTAATCGACTTCAAAGACGATTAACGAGAGCCACTCAGCGCCCCGAGCGAGGACCGCTGGGTGGCTTTTTCCGTATATGAGCGGCGTGCGGAAATGTACGGCGGTTTAGGAGGCAACGCGGGATGCAGACTGAAACCAATGTTACCGATCTGATTCACGACTGGGGTAGTTTATCCCTCTCGGAACGGCTGCGCGCGTTCAATCAGTTGCCAAGGGGACTGACGGACAATGTGTTCCTCGCGCTCGGGACCGACGAACAACTGGAGCTCATCGAACACCTGCCGCAGAATGAGCAGCGGATCTGGCTGCGGCTGCTTCCGCCAGATGAAGCCGCGGATCTGATTCAACGAGCTCCGGAGGAGCAGCGGCAACAATTTCTTGGCGAACTGGACGAATCGACGCGCAAGGAAATCAGTGCGCTGATGGCCTATAAAGACGATGTCGCGGGCGGATTGATGAGCCCGCGTTTCGCCCGCGTACGGCCCGGTATGACAGTGGACGAAGCGATCATCTATCTGCGGCGGCAAGCCACGCAGGTGGACTTGTTGTACTACGCGTATGTACTGGACGAAACACAGCGGCTGCTCGGAGTAATGAGCTTCCGCGAGCTTTTTGCGGCAGATGGATCCAGGCTCGTAAGCGAGGTGATGCGCACAAAGTTTGCCGCTGTATCCGAGCAGATGGATCAAGAAGCGCTGGCACGGCTTTTCAGAGAGCTGCGCTTGCTAGCGATCCCGGTAGTGGATAAAGACGGGCGCATGCAGGGCATCGTGTCGGTGGACGATATTGTCGATGTAGTCGAGCAGGAAGCGAGCGAAGACATCCAGAAGGCCGGCGGTCTGGAAGCTCTCGACGCGCCCTATATGAAGATTGCCTTTTGGGACATGGTGAAGAAACGGGCCGGCTGGTTGACCATTCTCTTTCTCGGAGAGATGCTGACTGCCACGGCTATGGGCCACTTCGAAGGGGAGATCGCGCGGGCGGTGGTGCTGGCCTTGTTTGTTCCGCTAATTATCAGCAGCGGCGGTAACTCCGGTTCGCAAGCGACCACACTGGTGATTCGCGCAATGGCCTTGAGCGAGATCCGGCTGCGCGACTGGTGGAGAGTGGTCAAGCGTGAAGTTCCGACCGGCCTGGTGCTCGGAGGAATTCTGGCGGTTATCGGGTTCGCGCGAATCATCGTATGGCAAGCAGTGTGGCAGACCTACGGAGAGCATTTTCTGCTAGTGGCGGTGACAGTCGCGTTGAGTCTGATAGGAGTAGTGTTGTTCGGCACACTCGCGGGATCGATGCTCCCGTTTGTCCTGCGAGGGGTCCGTCTCGATCCAGCCAGTGCTTCGGCGCCCTTTGTCGCAACGCTGGTGGATGTCAGCGGGCTGGTGATCTATTTTACGATCGCAAAAGTGATACTCAGCGGAACGCTGCTGAAATGAAGAGAGTTTTTGAACAATTGCTGCGCTCCCATCGCCAGGGAGATTTGCATTTCCTGACCGAATTTCGGTAAACGGTCCGGGGTGAAGAGCCGTCTTACTCTTCAGATGATCAAGTGGGCGGCCAGCGCTGCGTTTTGCACGGCAGCGGTGGCATATGCCTACTTACCCAGCAATTCGGCTGCTAGCACTTCATTCGAAGCAACCCCGGTGCTGCTGCCCTTTGTAAGCTGCTCAAGTGCTGGATCGCTTTATGCTGGTCAGCCTGCGATTACGATCTCGCCGATCAAGAGAGCGGCACTCGTGCAGCGCGGAAACAAGCGCGGAGCAGAGTGCTGGCTCGGCTTAAAGAACTCCGCGGATTCACTTCCAGGACTGTCCGTTGAAGCAATCACACGTGCGGGAATCCTCACTGGATTTCAGCTGGCACACCGGTTACGGGGCAGCCGAGCTCCGCCGTCTCTCAGACTTACGTCCCGCAGTTAGTTTGTTCACTGGATCGGGCGGCGCATCACAGTTCCTTCTGGTTGATGCGTTTGTTCCGTCAGTGTTGCCGTGGGCCTTTGGATGGCCGCGGCAGAGAGATATTTTCAAGGAGCAGAAGATGTTGAACAGATCGGACTCACGAGTGGTCGAGATCAAGCGGCCGGATTTTTCTAAAGAACGCAACCTCAGTTTCATAAGCCGCGATCGAGAGGTACCGCTAACGGAGTTACTGGCAAAATTGCGCGCAGAAATGGACGGATTAACAATAAGGCTGGCGCGCGAACGCGGCGGGGCGAGCCAGGCAACTATCAGAGCGGAACAAATATCCCACGCAATCCAGCGGCTCGAATGGGCGCTTCAACGTGACGACGGAACCCCGCCAAGTTAACTCTAACGTCAGGGCTTAATCGTCGTCGAGGTTTGCGCCGTTTACAGCGAAATCGGCGGGATCGAGTATGGTGGAGTATTTATCCAGGTACGGAAATGGGGTATCGCAGCACACAAAGGCGGCGACGATTTCTCCGTCTGAGTTACGGAACTGATCGAGATCCGTTTCATTCTCGAGAAAGCGCAGCAATCCAGCAAGCGCAAAACCTGAGCTTGGTCCGGCCATCAGCCCCGCCCGGCAGAGGTCCAAGCTCTTTTTGTACGACTCATTCGTTCCGGCGCCTACCTGGTAGTTTGTCTCGGAACGCCAATCGAAAGCGACGTCCTCGAGCCTGGCGAGGGATCTCACACCCGGAATGGCGCTCTCGGGCAGACAGTAGACACCAACAACGCTGACGCTGCTCCCATACTCCTTGAACAATCGAACAGCGCCCAGTGCCGTTCCGGTTGTCCCCAGCCCGGCGCAGTAAATGCTAAGCTTGCCGTCCGTTTGCTCCCAGATTTGCTGAGCAGTCCATTTCGCATGGGCGGCGATATTCGACGGGTTGCTGTACTGACCCAAATTGAGGAAGCCGGGCCGTTGGCCCACGCGCTTGGCAAGCGCAATTCCACATTCGTCCGAAGAGGCGAACCGGACCTCGGCGCCCGCCAATCGCAGCAGTTCGAGCTTGCCGGGCGCGATGTCGGCGGGCACGATCGCTCTGGTGGATCGGATGCCGAATAACCTAGCTACGATGGCCAGCGAAAATGCAGTATTGCCCGACGAGTTCTCGACAAGAGTGTGGACGCCCTCAAGCTTGTCGGAGGCGTCGCGTATCATGTTCAAGGCCGGCAGCGATTTCAGATTCAGCAGCGGCAGCAGATACATCAGCTTTGCGAAGATCCGAACTCTTTGCTCAACGAATGGATTCAGCCAGTCGGGCACTTCGACGAGCGGTAACGGCGGATTGCAGTCAGGGTCGAGAAAACGCCTGACGGCGTCGCGCCCGCAGAAGACATTTTTCGCATTGGCGACGATTTCCTGCATGCTCAAGCACCTCGCAGATATTGAACCTGCAGCCGCTCCTGATCTAGCGGTTCATTTCCCCTGGGCGGTTGCGAGTGAATTAGCGTTCTGAGCAACTTGGGTTTCGAAAACATGAACATGTTCCTTTTGCGACTGAGGGTGAGCCATTAAGCGCTCCCATTGCCCGAGTTTCATCAATGCGCAGATCGCATCGACTAATTGGTTGTCTCCGCTACGATAAGCGTCTAGCGCAGCCTGGACCCGTTGGCGGTCAAACAATGGGTTATGGCGCAGGACTTCTGCTCCGTCAGAGAGCGCGGCCAACACTCTTGGTTCCCGGAAGCGAGAACCCCAGTGCATACCGGACTCTTCATGCGGTTGCGGCTTATGAAATGCCTTTTGATACATCGCCCGAAGCGGTGGATACCAAAACTGGTTTCGCACCTGATCTCGCCAATCCGTCTTCAAATGCGCGATTGGCTTCAGGGTGTTTGAATCGGGCACCCTGGCAGCGGGATGATCCAGCGAAAGAAATGCTTCCCGAATGGCCCAGTCATGATGTCGATGACGAGGGCTGCTTAACGCGTACCAGGTCCAAATTGCCGGGTGGAACACAGGCGAGACGACATCCAAGCCCTCATACCAACCGAACATCGAACAGAAATAAATTTGCCTGGAAGCAAACTCGAGCAGCCTTCTTTCGAAGGTAAGGTCGTAGCCGTCTACTATGACCGGCACGATCGAATCGGAAAGCTCGCGCAGCTGCTGGCGAAGGAGTACCTTCCCGTCATCGCTCAAAAGATCATAAAACTGGCCCGGAAGCGCCGCCGGCCGGCAGCCATATTTCTCAAAGTAAAACGCGTTGCGGCCCATCCACTCGTACAGGATAGAGCTCTGATTCGGGTACCGCACGGGTGGCGCCGCCGTCCAGCCTCGATACATGGTGTTGTGGAAATAGCCATGCGTGATGCTGCAGATGCCACTCTTGCGCCAATCCTGCAGCAATCCCAGATGCGTGACGAACCTGGAATCGTGAGCTGCCCCGGTGACCAGATAAGCCCATCGCAGGACGAATTCGTAATCGGGCGCGGGAGCCATTTCCAGATCCGCTCCAGCTGCTTCAGCGACTTGCTTGGTGATTTCCGCCTCGGAGGAATAGAGCTCGAGAGTAAGCGCCTTACGCCGGCCTTTCGCGAGCACGAGCAGAATACGGGAATCGAGGCCGCCGCTCAGAAGCAGCCGCGTGTCGAGATCAGTCCACGTTTCCTGGACCGCCTTTTCGATGGCGAAGCGCAAGGTCCCGGCTGGATTTGCCGTGACTTCGGAGGGTTTGAGGCTCGTGTCCGGCGGTAGGGTATGTTTCCATGTGCGCAGTAGCGTCCGGCCCTCGAATTCGAGCAGTTCACCGGGAGCCATCAGGGTAGCTCCCTTGACTGTCGTCTTATGAGAGTAGATCGTGCCTAAGACGGCGCCTTCGAGCAGTCCTCCCCAGTCCGGTTCGCCGCCCGAGGGAGAATTCAGTACCGCCGTAGCAAGCTTGTCGGAAATGCAAACGCGGTCGGCGGATATCAGAACGTACACCGGACGGGTGCCAAGTGGATCATTGAACACCCGAACTTTGGAACGCCCGTCTTGCGAATCGCTCGTAATTTCGAAACCGCGAAAGCTGCCGGAACGGCCGTCCAGCCAATCTATAACGGACTCGCCCGGGGCGGGATAGCGATCCGGTTGGCCCTCGATTAGAACGAGGCCCTGGGAACTCCGGTTAATTCGCCATTGCTTACTATTTTGCCAATAGGCCCAAGCTGCCCGGACGTTGTCGCGTTCAAAGCTTTCCTTGACTTCGCTTCCGCCCAAGTCCACGAGCTTGGTTGCAGATGAAGGAAGAAACTGATCTGCAAAGCTCAGGACTACGAAACCGGACAAAATTTGTCTCCGTCGCCCCGAATCGTCACCTGCGCGAGTCTATCATGAAGTTACCAGTAGACACAATTTCGACGGTACTAGCAGGCGATATGCCCGAGTTAATCGAAATTAACATGAATTACCAGCTAACTGGCCTTTTCGATTTATCGCCTAAGTCTATCGATTAAGTGGAGATCTTCTGCTCGAGCGGTTGCCCATCGCGCCTCCGGGCATAAGAGAACACTCGCTGTGACTCTGAGCTTGCTGAAACGATTGGCAACCGGCGTTATGTCGCAGCAGTTGCTGAAAAGCACACGGTTCGGTGTAAGAACGCCTAAGTTTACTCGGACTCGGCCATAACTCTCAGTGTTACTTCAAGAGTCAAACATCGGGTGAACATTGCGCAGTTCATCCATCAACTTACAATAATCTAAAAGACCGCTCTTGCAATGCCAAAGCTCTTCGACCAATTGGCAAACTATTGCGCCAGACCGATGAGTCATAGAACTGCGTTCGGGGGTTATACTGGGAACTTGTGTGTCTAAGTTAAGAAAAGCTGTAAAAGCTGTCGCCATTCCGGTTTTGCAGCCGTTGCGTAGTGGTGTCACGTGGGCGTGCCAACGTGGTATGCTTTCTTCCGACGTCCGACGGTTCTTCCCCGGACGATGGGTGCTGGAACCATTCACGGTTTATTGGAAAACGTGGAGTGCGCAGTGGTTTCCCACCGAGTTCGACAGCGTCGGACATAAAATCTTTTGGTCGGGCTTTCGTGAGTGGGAGAAGGAGACTGCTCCGGTCATTCTGGAGAATATTCAGCGCTCTCGTTGCTTCGTCGATATTGGCGCAAACTGCGGAATCTATACGATTCTCGGATGTACAATCAATCCGAACTTGCGGGTTTTGGCGTTTGAGCCGGTTCCCAAGATCTTTGCTGCGCTAAATAATAACGTTTCGCGCAACGGTTTCGTTTCGCGAGTTATAACCCGGAATGTTGCCGTCGGTGACTGCAACAAACAATTGCCGTTTCATGAATCCATAGACGCAACAATGGGAAGCTTCGATCACTCGGTCACCTCGGATTGCCTGGAAAGATCATCCAAGTCCAATGTAGAACGCTAGATTCGCTGATTGAAGAATTGGACGCGGAGCCGGACCTCCTGAAAATTGATGTCGAAGGATTCGAAGACGTTGTTTTAAGCGGAGCACGGTGCGTATTGAATCGCTTTCGTCCGCGCATTGTGTTGGAGGCGAATCCTGGCGGTCCTAGCGATCGTGTGACGAGCATCCTGTCAGAGCATAATTACAGTTTTTGTAATATCACCGATGACGGTCTACAGCCTCGACCCGAGATCATTCCTGTGGATGCCTACAGAAATTGGCTATGTCTTCCCTCGTAGGTCTAACTATTTGACGCAAGTTAGCCGAGTGTAATCGCAACTCTGGCTCGCTTCATCGCTCACCGCTCTCTATCCGGAAGCTACAATCCAAGCATGCAGAAGCCGCAGGCCGGCCCAGATGCTCTTCTGGAACAATCGCTAGACCCGCAGGATTGGGATGAGTTCCGGCGCGTCGCCCATTCCGCTCTCGACGACGCGATCGATTATCTGCGGGATGTAGACCAACGCCCGGTTTGGCAGCCCGTCCCGGAGAGAGTAAAGGAACAGCTGAATGAGCCGTTGCCCATTCTGCCGCAAGGCGTCCAGAACACGTACGACAATTTTCGACAACTGATTTTCCCTTATCCCACGGGGAACATTCACCCGCGATTTTGGGGCTGGGTACATGGCACGGGATTGGCAACCGGAATTATCTCGGAGATGTTGGGAGCAGCCATGAACTCGAATTGCGGCGGCCGCGATCACGGCGCTCTGTATGTGGAACGGCAGGTCATTGAGTGGTGTCGTCAGATTATCGGGTATCCCGATTCGGCGCGGGGTCTACTGGTCAGTGGGACTTCCATGGGGAGCATAATCGGCCTCACAGTCGCACGGAACGCACGTGCGGGGTACGATGTACGCGCGCAAGGCATCCGTGGAGGGCAGAAATCGTTAATCATTTATGCTTCTTGCGAAGCGCATAGTTCGGTTGCGAGGGCACTCGAGTTACTGGGACTGGGTCATAACGCTCTCCACAAGATTCCGGTAGACCAGACGTTCGCGATAGATTCGATCGCGTTACGCGACGCCATTCGCGAGGACCGGCGAGCCGGTCAAGAACCATTCTGCGTGGTGGGTTGCGCCGGGACAGTAAATACCGGCGCGATAGACGATCTGACGACTCTCGCGGAGATTTGCCAATCGGAGGGGCTGTGGTTCCACGTTGACGGCGCTTTCGGCGCCCTCTGCGCGTTGAGCAACTCGCTGCGGCCTCGCATTCAAGGGATCGAGCGCTCCGATTCGATCTCGTTTGATTTCCACAAATGGATGTACGTGCAATACGACGCCGGCTGCGTGTTGGTGCGCGATGGACAATTGCAGAGGAAAGCCTTTGCCACCCGGCCTGATTACCTTCAACATTCGGATCGGGGTCTCGCCGGCGGGGGAGAATGGTTTACCGATTTCGGACCCGAGTTGTCGCGCAGCTTCCGCGCGCTTAAGGTTTGGTTCGCATTGAAGGAGCACGGAACGAAGAAACTTGGCGAGATGGTCGAAAAGAATTGCCGGCAAGCGAAATATCTCGCACAGCTCGTGGAAGACAATCCTATGCTGGAGTTGCTCGCCCAGCCGACGTTGAACGTTGTCTGCTTTCGTTACCATGTTGCAGAGATGACGGAAGACGCGTTGGACCACTTAAATCACGGCATCGTTGCCGATCTGCAAGCGCGCGGCATCGCCGCTCCCTCCACGACACGCATCAACAACAAGCTTGCAATTCGGGTCGCGATCACAAATCACCGCAGCAGGAAGGAGGACTTTGATCTGCTCGTCGACTCGGTGATTGCCATTGCAAACGAATGCGCGTGGTTGCGGACCGTCTGAGTATGACTCAAGTTCCCGAAACGACGCCGCCGGTTACGCGAGCGCCACGAATCGGTGTCCAGGCATTCTGGTTAACTGCCTCGAAACTGATTGCCGCTCTCCTGAACATCGGCCTACCGATACTGTTAGTGCGCCTGATGGCGCAGACTGAATACGGCATCTATAAGGAAGCGTTTTTGTTTGTAGGGACGGCCACCAGTATAGCGACATTCGGAGTGGGCATGAGCGCTTTCTATTTCATGCCTCGCCACCCGGATCGCGGCGGCCAGATTGCGATGAATATCTTGGTTTATAACTTCATCGCCGGTTGGATTCCTCTTCTCGTTTTGGCAGCCGATCCACAGATACTTACTACACTTTTTCATACGAGCGCTCTCGCGCCTCTAGCGATATTACTCGGCATTCTCGTTCTACTTACATTGACTGCCAGTCTGGTGCAGCAGGTTCCAACTGCACTGCAGGACGTTCGTTACTCCACCATCTTCATTGTTGGCACGCAGCTGACTCGGGCAATCACGATGGCGCTGGCCGCGATTCTGTTCCGGTCCGTAGAGAGCCTGATTATCGCATCCATTCTGCACCAGCTGTTTTCGATCGCGGTTTTCTTCTGGTATCTCGACGCAAAGTTCCCGCGCTTCTGGACCAGCTTCAGCTGGAGCTTCTTCAAAGAGCAGCTTGCCTATGCACTGCCTTATGGGGCATACGGACTGCTCTGGGTTATTCAGAGGGATCTCGACAATTATTTTGTCGGTTTTTCTCTGGGACCCAAAGACTATGCGATCTATGCGGTGGGCTGGCTGGATGTTCCTTTTATCTCCCTGATTATGGAGTCTGTGGTGTCGGTTTTAATTGTGAGGGTCAGCACCTTGCAGCAAGAGAACCGGAAAGCGGACATACGTCGAATCACTGCCGCAGCAACTAATCGCCTCGCCGCAATACAGTTTCCTTTGTTCATGCTGCTGCTGGTCGCCGGACACGATTTGATTGTGCTGCTTTATACGAGAGCTTACGAAAGGGGCGCTAACATCTTTGTAATAAGCATTTGCCTCTTGCCTATGACTGTGTTACTAACAGACCCCATCATTCGCGCGTTCAAAGATCTGCGTAACTCTGTCGTGGGTGTGAGAATAGCTATTTTTATCGCCCTCTTCTGTGTTCTCGGGCCTGTCGTCCGAGATTTCGGGATGGTTGGCGCAGCACTGGCCGCCGTCGCGGCCCAGACGATCGAACGTCTATACCTGGCCTGGAAATCCGTCAAGGCGGTGGAAGCCACGATGAAGGATTGCTTGCTGTACGTCGATCTGCTCAAAGTGACCTGTGTGACAGCAGTAGCAGGTCTTGTCGCCTACGCAGTTCGGAATCTCATCGACCCAGCTCTTTTGATCCCCCGGATAGCGGCGGTAGGCGCGTGCATCGCGACGATCTACATAGCCGCGACGTTCCTGTTTCGACTGCCGGGTTGGGAAGTCCTTTCGAGGGAACGGATCGTCTCGCTGGTGAGAACGACGTTGGCGGGCGTAACGAGTGCCGGCACCTAGCCACACGGCCTTCGCTTATCTGCCGCGCGGATTGTCCTTGAAATTGATCGCGAAGTAAGGATAGTTGAAGTTCGTGCCTTTGGTGGTGCTTTGCAGGAACTGCGCACCCTGGAAATGGCCGACTCCGACGCCCAAGTTAAAATGACGATTCAGTTCGTACCAGGTATATGCGTCGTATTCCTGGCCAATGTGCGTGCCCGATTTGCCGGATGGATCGCGGATGATCACTCCTCCGGATGTATTGTAAATGCCATCGGTAGCGCTAGCCAGCCAAAAATCCAGGTACTGCCCGGTTACTGTCCAGCGATGCCTGGGCTCAATGGTTATGCCGACGCGTTCGGAGAGAATGTTTTGCCAGCCGAACAGATCGGCTATGCCGAAGCGGTCGTGCGCTGTCGGATACATAGTGTCGAACGTGCCGTGTTGGCCGTCCTTGGGATTGCTATCCCCGGACGCATAGTCGTGTTGCCAAAATACGCGCGGTTTCCAGGGCAGCCGGTCGATTCTGTATCCCAGTCCGCCCGAAGTCGCCCAGGCGTTGATCGAATTGGGACCGTCGTTTCCACGCTCACCGATCCATTCAGCAGAATAGTCAAGATGTTTCAGGGCTAGGCCTTTGAATCGCAACCCGTAAGCCCATTCGTGCTGCTTACCGGTAACGATCTTCACTGACGTTTCAACGGGCACGCTGGGTTGAACGCGCCAGAGCACGAACGGCTCGAGCACCGAGTTCGGAACCAGATGGTCAATTCCACCGTAGGCGCCATAGATATTGTTCCCCTCCTGGTGATGGCTGATCCCCTGCGGCATTGGAATGACCGCCGAGGCGGCGAACAGGCCCAGGCGGTAGCGGCTGTAGTGCAGATTGGCGACCACCGCATCGTAAGAACGCCCCTGGTTGCGCCACTCCGAATCGGCAATGATGGTGTTGTTGTAGTTGATCATCTGGCGTCCAACGCGCAGGCTAATCCAGTGCCTTTCCGGATAACCGAACTGGACGTAAGCCAGTTTCAGATCCCATGCGTTCAAATTCGGAGGTCCCCACGGCGGCTTCTGCATGAACGGGCGCGCGTCTTGTAGCTGAGTGACAACTCTGAGCCACGCGGCAGGCTGAAGAATCATCGAAAGGCGGGAACGGAGCAGGATGTAGGAATCGTTGTTGTTCAACTTGAAGCCGCTGTTGTGATAACCCTCATACCGGAAACGTTCTTCCCACCCGAAGCTGATCCAACTCGGCAACTGCCGGTCGAGCAGGCGCGCCGGGGCGAAGTCCGGCACATCGTATGGGGTCGTCTGCCCGAATGTCCTGTAGGCCGGGCCGTTCAGGAAACTCAGCGGGTTCGCAGCAGGACCAGTGATCCAGGCGCCTCCATAGCCGCTTGAAGCATGTTGCGTGGTCACATCGTCTTGCGCCATTACCGGAACGGAGATAACGGGAAGCATTAGGACGGCGATGCCAAAAACGGCAGCGGCGCGTCTTCCGGTCAAGCTCACAGAATATCCCGGCGATACCAAAGCATTGTTATTCACTGGTTCTGGTCAAGGGTCAAAGTCTCGTATAATTGCAGTTCAAGTGTTAGCTTCCATCGAATACGAATTACTAAAAGCCTTCTGCAAGCGGGAGAAGGTTGTCGAGGGACAAGTTACAGACACCACATCTTACTCTAAGCTGGAGGTCCATTTCGGTCCCGATTGGCCTGCACTAGTTCGAGAGCGAACAGTGCTGGATTTCGGGTGTGGAGCAGGCAACGAGATGATCCAAATCGCCGAGGCGGGCGCGCGAAACGTCTGTGGGGTCGATGTGGTGGAGAACAATTTACGCAAAGCTCGCAAGCGAATCGAAGCCGCTGGTGTTGCTGACCGCTGTCGTTTGATGAAGCAGGCTCCTGCCGAAGAATTTGACTGCATCTTCAGCTTCGATTCTTTTGAGCATTTTGAGAAGCCCGAAGAGATTCTGTCGCAAATGTATTCCCTGCTGAAACCTGGAGGAAGAGTGTTCGTCTCATTCGGGCCGACATGGTTTCATCCGTTAGGAGGACACGCGTTCAGTCCGTTCCCCTGGGCGCACGTTCTGCTTTCGGAGCCGGCGTTAGTGCGTTGGAGAAATCTTTACTTCCCGGGACATTCCATTACGATCAATCAGAGCGGTCTCAATCGAATGACGATACGACGCTTTTTCGCTATGTGCGAACGCGAGAGATTCAGCATAGAAGCGAGAGAAGTTGTGCCGATTCGCGCGCTACGCCTGCTGCATAACCGGCTGACACGGGAATGGACAACGTCTGTCGTGCGCGCAGTTCTCCGCAAATAGGAAGGTCCGAACCGGGTTTAGACACGCGGTCTGCTGTCGCTCGGAGAATCGTGAATCTCGGAGATTACGTGTGTAATCCAATCAACAACCGATATGCGTTACGAACCGGAACACAAGACGCGAACGCGCGACCGTATCGTGCGGAACGCCGCTCGCAAACTCCGCGCTGAGGGCCTGAGCGGTCCTGGCGTCGCCAGCGTGATGAAGGCATCGGGTCTAACCGTGGGCGGCTTTTACAAGCACTTTCGGAACAAGGACGAACTTCTCGCCGCCGCCATCGCGGAGGGATTCTTGGAATTTAGCGACAAAATCTATGCCTCCCTGCAAAACGTGCCGCCTGAGGACAGGTGGAAGCGAGTCGTTCAGTGGTACCTTTCCACCGAGCACTGTAACCGTCCCGAAACCGGCTGCCCGATTGTGACTTTGGCGCCTGAGATTGCTCGCTCCAAGTTGCCAGTAAGAAAACGAATTGCCGGCCTCATGAAAGAGCTTACGGAGCGGTGGATGGAGTTCATGCCAGGAGCGACCGCAACGGAGCGGGAACAAAACTTCTTCGTCATTTTTGGTGCGATGGCAGGCGCCGTGTCCATTGCCCGTCTTTTTACCGAGCCCACCGAGAGGCAGAGAGTGTTGGCGAGTACCCGGGATTTTCTTTTGCGCAGCTTTTGAGAAGTTTTTGCGACTTGTGGATTACGTGCATAATCCTATACAGCATACGAGATCGAAAACGGCTCGTGGGGGCTGAAAAAAATCGGTCCCGCCAGAAATAAAACGCGTTTCCATGGACAGTGGAAATGAAAGGAATCTTATGAATCTCAAGGGTCGCACCATCCTCATCACCGGCGGTTCCAGCGGCATCGGCCTGGCTTTTGCGCGCAAGTTCGCCGAACTCGGAAACAGGGTCATCGTGACTGGCCGGCGCCAGGCGGTGCTCGACGCGGTGAAGGCGAAGTACCCGAAGCTCCACACCGTCCAGAGCGACGTCGCGAACCCCGCGCAAATCGCCGCCCTCGCGGCGCGCATAAAGGCGGATTTTCCCAAGCTGGACGTGCTGATGAATAACGCGGGTATTATGATCCACAGGAATCTCAAGGCGCCGTCGGCCGATGTCGCTGAGTTGATGACGGAAATGAACATCAACGTCGGTGGTGTAATTGGCATGACCTCCGCATTCATCGACATCCTCACGGCCAATAAGGGCACCGTGATCAACGTTTCCTCCGCCCTCGCCTTCGTGCCGCTCCCGCCCGCGCCAATCTACTGCTGCCACTAAGGCCGCGATCCACTCCTACACGCAGTCACTGCGGTTCCAATTGGAGGAAATCGGCGTGGAGGTCATCGAGCTCATGCCGCCTGCGGTTAAGACCGATATGACGACAGATCTTCTCGAGGGCAACGGCGTCACTCTGATGACGACGGACGAGTTGGTGAAACAATCCTTTGCTTCCTTCAAGGCAGGTACCCTCGAGATCCGGCCGGGGCAAGCCAAACAGCTCGCCTTCATGCGCCGGCTCGCCCCCGATTTCATCAACGGGCAACTCTGGAAGGCGTCTAAGAGATTGGTTCCGGTCGAAGTCAGATAGGCGGCTTGATGGGTGTTCGCCGAAACGCCTAAACGTGTTAGCGGCTAGGAAGCGGGCGAGAAACTCCACTCCTGATTCGAGCCGCCCCAGCAAGAATACTGCTGAACGCCAGCGCCATCGGCCGTGGATGCGCCTGAGACATCCAGGCATTTCCCGCTGTTTTCCGGTTTCAACGTATAGTATCCGTTGGAGCCGGGAGTGACGATCCAGATCTGATCGGAGGTGCCGTTATAAAAGCCCTGCTGAATCCGATCTCCATTGGCGAGCGCCGAAGGACCACCTCGAATGCCTATCGCCAAATTGCTGTTTCGCGCGGTGATCTTGTAACCACCCTTGACCGGAGTAAGCATGAATTCCTGGTTTGTGCCTCCCACGCAAGTCCATTGATCGGCGAGATCGCCGGCGCCCGTGGCGTACGGGCTATTACCGATGCTCAGGCATTTCCCGCTGTTTTTCGAGATGATGTTGTTCCAGCCGCCGGATGGCACATTAGAGGAGGATTGCACGGCAGCCTGACCGGAATTGATGTTGACCATCAAACTCGATTCATCCACTGCCTCAATATCCGCGCCGACCACTCTGCTGATTTCCGCCAAATCGGTGTTATTCCAACGCGAATCGTTTATGCCCGTGAGATCCCAGGGCAGGCCATTGTCGGAAAAGATAAGACCATATGTCTTCATCGCTTGCAGGATCACCTTTGCCTGCGGTGAGAACGAGCTGATATCAAAATCAGCCTTCAGACGAAAACGCTGGCCGAACTGCGGGTACTGGGTTCCTGTCAGGGTAGAAGCGTTGTGGCGGGCTGGCCAGATATGTGTATTTCTCGAATGAGGGCCCGTGAAGCAAACGGCGTGATCGATATGACCGGCCGCGACTTCCTCATAGCGATAGAAGCCTGGGAGCATAGGGAGTCCAGAGGCGCTAGCAGAGGTCCATGTATTCGGACGGAGGGCATTCGAGTTCAAATGGTATATTGCGCCGGAGCCGGCTTTCCAGCTGCCGTTGGAGAGCTTGCGGAGAGTGAAGAGCTCATAGAGGATACAGTTACTCGTGTCGACAACAAACGCGTGGCCATCAGCGTACGGTTCTATCCAGATGTTCGCGGGAATCGGATAAGGGCCAGGGTCGCTTTCGCTTGCATAAACGAAAGAGACGGGTACCTTGGGTTGGCTGCCGGAGACCGTGTTGAATTTGAAACCGGCCACGGTACCGAACTCCGCCTTCAGGGGATGACTCGCCCCGATCGAGTTTATGTAGGCCGCCGAATTTGGCGAGACCGGCATTTTGTCAATCGGTGTGTTCCAGATATTGTTTGAAGGAAATACCTGGCAATTTCCGATGGTAGGACTCTGAGCAAAAACCAACCCGGAGAAGGCAGTCAGAATCGGAATAAGAATCAAGCGTCGCATGGTGGACTCCAAAAGTGGGGATATTGAGGATTTGAACCCGCGAAGGTCGGATCGCATTGAGGACACGACAGCAGCGAGCGCGCCATACATCTCGGAAATGGTAACATTACGCTGGACCGCTTAGGCAAAGAGAATATTTATCTAGGAATTTAAATTGTTTATTAAGCGGCTGCATGTCTGGGCGTGCGGACAGGCCTTAGGACAACGCGCCCTAATTAGTTTTCGCCGCAAAACTCCAAAATCCGCTTGCTTTGCGCGCGCGGCTCGGAAGCGGGCCGGCGTGTTTACAGCAGCTTACCGAGGCGCGACCGTCAGGAAGCGGTTGTCGACGCTATTTTTGATAGAAACTGATTAAGCGCGCACAGGCATGGGGCTATTTCAGAATGACTGTCGCCGGTTTACAGGCAAGATAGACAAAACGAAGCAGCCGTCTTTCGAGGGTCAGCGTGTGGACACCGGCAAGGAACCGCTGCAAACCTTCGAAATTATCTTCTCCTTCTAACGCCAGCAGCTTGTCCCATCGCTGTTGCCTGGCATTTCGCCAGCGTTCTGCGATATGCGCAGCGTTCTCAGTCGTATCCGTTACGCTGACGAGATCAAATCCGGCGGCTTCGATCAATCGTTCGTTGACTCCTCGCGGGCCGAATATGTAGTAGCCGATGGAACTCCTGGTAGCGATTTCCTCCTGTGAAATCAGGCCGTCAATCACCAATGCATCGCTGAACAGCAAGCGGCCATTCGGCTTAAGGACTCGAAAAAGCTCTGCGAGAACGAAGGGCCGGCCGGGGACATGACAGAGAACGTCATTTGAAAAAACAGCATCGAACGATTCGCCGGCAAATGGCAGCTTGCCGGAAACATCACATTGCTCGAAACGGACCAAGGCACTCAGATTCCGGGAATGCGCGAGCTCGTTCGCGGTTGAAATGCCGTGCGCATTGATGTCGAGCCCGATCAAATGACAAGAGAGCTCTTCGGCAATACGCAGCGCATATCGACCCGAGCCGCAGCCAATCTCTAAAACACGGGACTCCTGCGTCAAATCCAGTAGCATTGGGATTTCGGCGGATTCTTCAGAGGTGACCCAGCTCGTCTGCCCCAGGTCCTCGCCATAGGTTTCCAAACGAATTTGCTGATAAAGGTCCAGATCGTAGTTGCTATAAGCGCTGTCGTATAGATCGACCTGTTCCGGCATAGGAATGTCTCATTTTCCAACTTTTTGAGCCGTAGTGATTACACTGGGCAGAGCAAATGACCGAATGGAATGCAGTCGAGTACACGCGGCGATCAGGGCTCCAGATGGCGATGGCGAAGGAGGTGCTGGCGCTACTCAATCTCGAGGGATGGGAGCAGGTCCTCGATGTCGGATGCGGCGATGGAAGAACCACGGCAGAAATTGCGGCTCGTGTTCCGAGAGGGCATGTCACCGGCATCGACCCGTCGCACAGCATGATCGATTTCGCAACCAATCACTTCGTCCGCAATGCTTCCAATCTTCGATTTGAGGTTGGTAATGCCCGTCGCTTGCGGTTCCGGCAGGAGTTTGATCTGGTGGTGTCGTTCAACGCGCTGCACTGGATTCCCCAGCAGGAGCAGGCGCTTCGCTCCATCCACGCTGCACTCAAGCCGAATGGGACGGCACAACTGCGCCTTGTGCCGAAAGGCGAGCGCAAGAGCATCGAGAACGTCATCGAGGAAACGCGGTCGTCACCCAGATGGAGGCGCTTCTTTGAAGGATTCCAAGATCCCTACCTGCATCTCACGCCTGAAGAATATGCAACGCTGGCCGAGCGGAATGGCTTCCGCGTCGACCGCGTTCACACCGCGGCCAAAGCATGGGACTTCGAAACCCGCACGGCCTTTCTCGCTTTCAGCTCCGCGACCATGGTTGAGTGGACGCGCCTATTACCGGATAACGAGAAGACCGCTTTCATTACCGAGGTGCTCGATCGTTATCAAACCGTGGCGGCCGATAAACCGGGCGAAGAGAATACTTTCAAGTTTTATCAGATGGATATAAAACTGGCGCGAGAAGGCGAAGCACGACGGTAAGGCGTCAGATACCGGGGTTCCAGCGTGGGATAAGACTTACGGTGTTCGCATGTGCCAGGCGATCAATGGCGCGTGACTTCTTTGGGCGGCGGGATGGCACGATTTTTCATCCATTCGATGCCAATATTTTGGGTGGCGCGATTTTGCGGGATAGTCGAAAGATCGGGCATAAATATCTGCAGGCCGGCCGCCGGGGTCATGCGGGTATAGCCGTTCACCAGCTGTTTCTGATAATTGGCCAGGTCGAGATCGAACCAATAAGCATTCGAGATATCGACCATTACGAGGTCCACCTGGTGCATGGTCAGTTTTCCGAAGTCGATTGTGCCGCCGGAGAGGCGCAGGAAATTCCGCCACTGCTCGACGCGCGCTACCTCGGTTTCGGCATTGCCGTATACCGTCTCGATATCCGGATTGACAACCCGCACAGCAGTTAACTGCCCGCGGATATGCGGCGGTGGGAGAAGCGCCTGCGTATCGAGAAAGATGTCGTTTCCGGCAACTTGAACACCGGGGATGTTCTTCGAATTGAAGAGGTCGGAAATATCGACACGTAACCCGCCGAGGAGGGCCTTGAACGGAATCTTCAGAACGTTGATTTTTGTGACATGTATCTGAATGCGGCCGTCGGGGAGCGCCGCGATCTGGCCCAGAACGTCGACCGGCACTGAAACGATCTTGTGCAGAGTTCCGGTGAGCTTGATCTGAGCGCCATTGCCGGACAAAGCGATGTTCTGGAGCGGCGCATTTCCGAGCCCGCCGGCATTCAGGTAGTTAGCGATATCTCCGATATTGGCACGCAGAACACCCGTTTTGATATCGAGATAGAACGAGTCGGGATCGTCAAACGACGGATCAACGTTGCGGTGCGTGCGAGCCATCTGGCCTTGCAGCCAGCGGACATAGACACGAAAACTCGGCCCCTTTCGCAGCATGAGATTATGCGCATAAATTCTGGTTGGAGCAGAATCGGTTAATCCGTTGGCACCGCTCGCCGGGGTGGAGGAAGCAGGAGTCGCCGGATTATGCGTTGAAGGATGGTATGCTTTTTCGCGTCTACGCCAGACGACCGCAATGAGTAGAACAGCGACTACGGAAGCGAGAATGGCGAGGCGCGCGCGTGTAGGCAAAACGAGGGCGGAGGCTCGAGATGCGGTCCGGCTACCAGCGATTCTTGCTGCCGCCGAAATCGCGCTGGTGACCGGCGCCGGCGCCTTGGGAACGCTCACGCCGCTCGGGCGGGCGAGCTTCGTTTACAACCAGCGCCCGGCCCATTAGCGTGCGCCCGTTACAAGCCTGGATGGCCTGATTGGCTAGCGCGTCGTCGTTGATCTCAACAAACCCAAAGCCTCTCGCCTCTCCACTGAACTTATCGCGCAGAAGATTCACGCTGTCTACCTGAACGCCAGCTTCTGCGAAGAAGGCCTGGATGTCGGACTCTGTGGCTTTGTAGGGCAAATTCCCAACGAACAGCTTTGTCACTGAAACTTTCTCCTAACTGTGGTTCGGAACTCGTATTTAAAAAATTGGCGGTCAACGGAACTCACCGAAGGGCGGCAAAATTCGAGAAATCCAAACTTACTTCTTATGGTCCCATAACAACGGCTGGAAAAAAAGCGCGACCGGCTCAGTAACAGGGCTGTAAGAAAAACGAGTTGCGCACTAACTTAGGCGCGTGCGGTTCGATGAAAGCTATCTGGGCGTGATGAGGCCACCCAGCTTTTCGTGCTGCGTGAGTGCGTTGCGTGCGAGACGCGTGGAATAGGTCTCGAGATATCTCAACCCGGAAGCGGTATTGACGATGACAATCTTCTCGTGCGGTTTGATGAATGAGTTGTTAAACAGAGACTTCAAGGCGGCGACGCAGGCCCCCGTTTCGGGAGCGGCGAGGAGACCTTCGCTCTTCGCAAGAAGAAGGGCGGCATCCAGCATATCTTCGTCCGGGACAGCCACGGCCGCTCCACCGCTCTCGTATATTGCGCGCAGAACGAGGAAGTCACCCGAACTTTTAGAGACACGTAGTCCGGCCGCCACCGTATGAGCATCGTTCCAGAAATCGCTTGCCTGGGAGCGCTGTTCGAAAGCGCGAACGATCGGAGCACATCCGGCCGCTTGTACGGCAACCATTTTGGGGCGCTTGGAACCAATCCAGCCAAGGGCCTGGAGCTCCGAGAAGGCCTTCCACAGGGCGACGAATCCGGAGCCGCTGCCGCAGGGATACACAATCGCATCGGGTAACCGCCAGTCGAATTGTTCAGCAAGCTCGTAGCCGATGGTCTTTTCCCCCTCAATACGGTAGGGTTCCTGGAAAGCGTTGACCTCAAACCAGCCCTCCTGCTGCTTTCGTTGGGCGACCACGCGATGGCAGTCGCTGATAAGCCCGTCGACCAGAGTGATATGTGCCCCGCAGGCGCTGCATTCGATGAAATTACTCTGGAGCGCGTCATCCGGCATAAAGATGTGCGCCTCCAAATCTGCGCTTGCAGCGTAGGCAGCGAGCGCGCTGGCGGCGTTGCCGGCGGAAGATATCACCAGCTTGCGAAGGCCGAATTTTTTGGCCATCGTGACCGCAGCGGAAAACCCGCGAGCTTTAAACGAAGCGGTCGGGTTACCACTCTCATCCTTAATCCAGAGATCGCTGAGACCAAATTCGGAACCGAGTTTGTTGGCTTGCCGCAAAGTCGTCCAACCCTCGCCGAGGGTGACCGCCTCATCTGCAGCGGCCGGCAGTACCGGCGCGTAGCGCCAGAGGGTGGCCGTGGAGCCCGGAAGCGATTCCTTACCCCAATATCGGCGAATTGCTGAAAAATCGTATTCAACCAGTAAAGGACCTGCGCAAGGGCAGAAACTCAATGGCTCAGCCGGTGGAAAAACACGATTGCACAGGGCACAGACAAGCCGGGTCGGGAATCCCACACCAGCAATGGTAACGTTTGCAGAGTTTCGGGATCCGCCAGTGACAATTTTCCCGTATACCCTGAAATTTTTATATCCACTAAAGGTTTATTTATGGCACAATGTCTGAAAAGCGGTAAATTTTGCTAAGGAGTGGGCTGTGCAGTACCCTTTGAGCCGAGACGAACACGCCGCTATGGCGCGCTATCTGGCGGGTATCAGAAAGCAATTGCAGGACGTGTCAGATTTATTTATGGCGCGTTACGGCAAGGATAGCAGCATTGCGGAGATCGCGGTAAAAACATTGGTTTCCGCCACTTTGCTGGAACATGAGCTGGTCCTTCTGGAAGATACTGAGACGTCGGCGGAACTGCATTCCGGAAGTGTACCGACCATCGTTTATTAGAATCTATCCGTGGCAATACGCATAGCTCTTCTCTGGGCCGGCCTGGTGCTGGCTTCCGCACTCTGTTTCCCTGCGGAGATGGTGTGTCTGAAGAGCGGCTTCTGCCTCCGAGCGGAATCACACGACCTGCGAGGTCAAAATCTTTCACTGCGGATTGGACCCGGCGCCATCGAGTTTCCATCGGCGGATGTCGCCAGTATCCAGACAGTTAGCGAATCGCCAGTCGCCGCAAAACTGTCTCGGGAGCCAGAGAAAGCACGCGAGGACCCGGAAACAATGGTTGGCAAGGCTGCGGATGCGGAAGGCGTGGACCGCGACTTCGTGAGGAGTGTCGCGCGAATAGAGTCAGATTTTCGGCAGGAAGCGATTTCTGATAAAGGCGCCATTGGCCTGATGCAGATTATGCCTTCTACCGCAAGGGATTTGCGAATTGATCCAACTCAGGAGGAGCAAAACGCCCTGGGCGGCGCGAAGTATCTTCGAACCCTGCTGCTTCGTTATCATGGCAACTCCGCCCTGGCTTTGGCGGCGTATAACGCGGGACCTGCAGCGGTAGAGAGATATGCAGGCGTACCTCCATACCGGGAGACCCGCAACTATATCCTGAAAGTGACGCGGGCGTACGATCAGCTGCGCCTGAAAACTGCCGCCCCGGACGCGGCTTTAAAAGGCCCAACGCCAAAGACTAGCGCCGGCGGTATATCCAGCCCCCACCGCCGCAAAAAGCACCAGATCTCCCTTTTTTAATCGCCCGCTGCAAATCGCATCTCTAGTGGCGAGAGGTATGGTGGCGGCCGTGGTATTTCCGTACTGATCGAGGTTAATGACTACTCTTTCCGGAGGTAATTGCAGCCGTTCCGCGGTGGCCGTGATAATGCGTTTGTTTGCCTGGTGGGGGACGAGAAGGTCGACATCCGACGGCTCAAACCCATATTTCGAGAGGAGTTGTTCACAAATCTCCTGCATTTTGCGCACAGCGAATTTGAAGACTTGCTGGCCCTCTTGCTTGACGTAATGCTGACGCTGGGCGACGGTTTCGGCGCTGGCGGGAAGACGGCTGCCGCCGGCAGGCATGCGCAGGTACATCGCGCCGGAACCGTCGATTTCGTTATGGTGGCCGATGAAGCCTATCTCTTCGTTTTCGCCGGCAGGCTCGATGAGGAAGGCACCTGCCCCGTCGCCGAACAGGATACAAGTCGAACGGTCCTGGTAGTCAATGATCCGCGACATGGTGTCGGACCCAATTACGAGAACGTACCGATGCGTTCCAGCAGAGACGAGATGGGCCGCGACAGTGATTCCGTAGAGAAACCCGGAACAGGCAGCTATCAGATCGAAGCCCCACGCGCCTTGAGCGCCCAGAACATCCTGGACCAGACAGGCGGTGGAAGGAAAAAGCATGTCGGGTGTAACGGTACATACCACGATGGCGTCGAGCTGCGAAGGTTCGATTCCCCGCTGGGCAAGCGCTTCACGGGCGGCGGCAACCGCCATATCCGAAGTAGCAATCGAAGGATCGGCGATGCGCCTTTCCCGTATGCCCGTGCGCTCGACGATCCATTTATTGTTGGTTTCGACCATGCGCGACAAATCTTCGTTGGTCAGGATCTTGGGCGGAACATAGCATCCCAGAGCGCTAATTTTGGCTGTCGGCAAAACGAAGGGTACCTTTCAGAGGCTCCGGATGGCCGGAAAAGGCATCCGAATCACCATGTTACAGTTAGTGGAAAATGCAAGTCGAGAATGCCGCCGGTTTTATTCGCGAAACCACGCGCACATTTGACTCACTCGAAAACTTGAGACAGATCTATGCGCGTGTTTTCAAGACGATCAAACCCAGAACGCCGGTGCCGGAAATCACCGTTCGGTTCCGCAAGTATGCCAACGCAAACAGCCGGATAAGACTGCAGGACGGGCATCTCACGGTAGATATCAGCGACTTGCTCGAGTCGGCACCCAGTTCGGTGCAGGAGGCGCTGGCACTGATCCTGCTAGGTAAGCTTTTCCGCAGAAATCCCGATGGTATGACTCTTTCCAGGTACCGCCGCTATTTGAACCGGGCGGAAGTGCGAAGAATGCTGCAGGTGATCAAACGGCAGCGGGGCCGGAAGATTATTCTCGAGCCGTGCGGCGAAGCTTACAATCTTTGCCAAATTTTTGAGGAGCTGAACCTTCGCTACTTCAATGGCTTGATGGCGCGGCCGCGCCTTGGTTGGAGTGTCCGCGCATCACGCAGCGTGCTCGGACATTACGATCCCTCACACCACACCATCGTGATAACCAATCTGCTGGACTCCCCCGACGTGCCGGAGCTCGCCGTCAGATATGTCCTATTTCATGAGATGCTGCACTTGAGATTTCCCGTCCAACACCGAGGGGCCAAGCGCTGTGTGCACACTCGGGAATTCAAGAATGCCGAGAAGATGTTCGAAGGCTACAAGCAGGCTCAGCGCGAACTGAAGAGTTTTGTGGAGAAGGCGGCAAAAAAAACCGGCTTCCGGAAGAATGGACGCACACAATATTAGCGGCGCGTTCAGTTCTAGGTTGAGAATCGATCAGTAGTTGGCCTGAGCAGCGGCCACACGGTTGAACTGTAGACTCATCCGCTCGAGTTCGGAGATAAGCGAATGTACGGCAAGGCTTCCAATTCCGAGCAAGCAAAGACGATAACTGATTTCTGCGCGTATGGCGGCGCAGGAGAAGCGTATTTTTAGCCAGACGAGCCGACCCACCAGATCGGAGCGATCCTCGGGGATGTAGGGGAGAACGGCCCGGACCGCCGCATGCAGCCGGTTGAAATCGACGATCGCGCGATTTAGATACTGCTTAAAGATATGAAGACGGTCTCGCCGCAGTTTTCGGTAGAGAGAAAGATCGAAACCGGGCTGCCTGCTAAGGAATTTGAAGTCTTCGTCGGCCAGCAATTTCTCCATCGGGTAATACGAAGAGACAGAGAAGTTCTCAAGCCAATCGGAGGGGATTTCCCGGACGGGACACGTCCGCATCAGCCGAATCAGCACGGGCACAAGCAAGGCCGTGAAAAGTCCAAACAGGAGAATCGGCGCTAGTACTAGAGCTGATCTCAAACAGTCCTCCGTACCATATAAGGTTACAGTATCGTCGCTGCACGTACAATACCTTCCTTGCATTTTAGAGGGGAAGGTTTTCACTTTTTAAAGAACTGAGAAATGCTAACGCGAATGTCGGGGAATTGCGTCAGCGGCGTCCTGCTCGAACGAGCAGGGCGTTTAAGTGCTCCATGTCGATCAAAAGTTGGGATTGACGACTGGTTTGCCAGCTGTGGCCGAGCGTTACGGGCGCGGTTTCGCCTGACTTATTAATGAAAGTAATCCAATAGAGCAGGCAAATACACAGCATCAATGTGATGCCATTATTGAGCAAAGGTAATCCTTCGTGAAACCAGAAGCTGCGCAACAACAGCAGCGTTGCCTTGGCGGTGAAGTAGATGCCGAATCCGATGCTAAAAACGGCGAGATTTCGGGGCATTACGACAGGGAACCACAGAACGAAGCCGAGTGTAAACAGCAGCATCAACAGCGCGATTGTGGCGACCAGGCGTTGCATTACGAACGCCACGTCGACCGCGTAAACAAGAGATGTGTCGCCGGAACTTCCCGATGCCAGCCACTCCGGCCGCGCGCTGATCAGGGCTATCGCCAGTGCGAATGAAAGGGAGATATGCAATACGCGCCGTGAAATTCGCAGGATCCCGGGGAGCCTGGTAAGAATGGCATTCAGCAGAGCATAAACCATCCAGATGGAGAGTATCCAAGAGGTCAGCTGAATAAACAGCCAGATGACGCGATAGTCGATCTGGCGGTCTAAAACGGTGAATTTCTCGACAAGTACAAACGATTCGGATACGATCTGAAAAATCAGGAAAGCGCAGAAAACCCGATAGACACCGTGCAATCGCAGCATTATCAGCCGGATGATCAGCACAACGCTGAGAGCATCACTTAATACAAAGGCGATCCGCGCCCAATTCATGCGCAACCCATCAGTTTATCCGGATGGTAGATGAAATTACGAAAAAGGGCAACCGTATTGGATTGAATCTCGCCGCAAAGATTACAGCGGTATTTAAAGGGCCAGCGGCACGTGCGGATCCTTTGGATTCGGATTGGGAACGTCGAAAGCTAATGGCACGTGCGGATCCTTTGGATTCGGGTTGGGAACGTCGAAGGCCAATGGCACGTGCGGATCCTTCGGATTCGGGTTGGGAACGTCGAAGGCCAATGGCACGTGCGGATCCTTCGGATTCGGGTTGGGAACGTCGAAAGCCCGGGCATGGTGGGCGAGGACTGACGCCGAGTTTGAGATCTGTGTGACAGCGGATGAGGCACACAGGGAGAACAGGCAGATATATAACAGTGGTTTCATAGGTCGATGCTCGTCTTCTACTTGGTTGGGACTACTCTCGACCGTTACTGTAACTCTAAGAAAATGCGGGCGGTTGGGTCAGGAAGGACGTTTTCCGGCAACGGAACGTATAGTTCTAATGGTACTAGGTGATGTTGTGGAGCCTACGTAAATGTGACAGATTTAAAGGGACCGCCGATGCCCGTGAGGAAAGGACATCACGTCTCTACTGACACGCTCGAACGGGCTTGCTCGCGAGATCTGTCTCAGATTGAAACCTCGTATGGGCGCCTAGTGTATCTTGCAGGCTTGCGCAATCTTGATACTGGCAGATACGAACACTACGGCGAAACGAGTATTATATCGAGTGCTCAAGAGGCCAGCAAAACATTAAAGCGCATTCACGAGCACATATTCACCGAATGGGTCAGTTACTCGCTCGAACGTAAGAAAACCGACATCGATCTATACATATCCGGTATCGGGGACGTGGATAGGGTCGAGCTGATCGACGCCTGGCTTCGCCTCACACCTTACAAGAACCTGGTTCCGGCATCCATTCAAGGACCAGAGCGAGAGCGGCACGCCTCCGACTTCGAGGCGATTTTAGGTCTACTCAAAAACGTGTATGGGGTCGACTCACCCGATCCAAGCGTTTAGCTACTCCAACAACACGGCCTAAAATATCCGCCTCACCCGGATAGCGAAAGGCTTCTAAACTCATACCGGAAGCCGGGTGGGGTTGAAGGATGAGAAATCCGCTGCGTTCGGTACACCAGGCGCAACGATAGCCGCTTCGATGCTCCACAAAATGAATGGGCCTTTCATGCTCATAAAATACCGGCTCCAAGCTGAGGCGTTTGCGTGTTTCGTCGATCTGCACAAACGAACCCGGCGTGAGAATGGGATACATGAACCAATCATTGGTTCCGATGAACGCATAGCGGTGACGCCGAAGATCAAGAGAGCCGAGAATGGATAAGGGAAGCTTCCCCCAACTGCGAACGTGCTCACTGAGATAAATCGTTTTTGTCAAATCCAGATTCTGATCCAGTTCAATCGGGAGACCGTCGACACAAAAATCAGGAGAAGTAGCGTGAATTGGCCGGGTTTCGCGGAGGGACAATGTGGCGGCGTCTGCCAGTTGTTGACCGAGATCGACACCGTACCAACCTAGGACAGTATGGAAATCCAGGCCATAAATAACACAGAGCGAATAAAGCCTGTAGACCGACGGCAGCGTGCCTCTATTTTCGATATCAGCCAAGCGGCTGAGGCCGACCAGGAATTCCTGGTTTTCACGATTCCTGGCGATCTGATGACTCGCCTCTTCGACATCGCGGTATCGCAGACCCAGATGTTCGCGAACGCGCCTTAGGTGTCGACCGGGATCTTCGTCGGTATGACTCATGCAGCAAAACAGGCTGGAGGACGAACAGCTCGGGGCCAGGCTTGTTCTAGTTTCAGAACAAGCAGCATGAGTATAGCATTGAATGGAAGCCGGGACGGAGGGAGCAAATCTTAAAGTATCGATGTCCACCAGGCAGTTCGCATTTCAGGGAGAACTCGGAGCTTTCAGTCACGCTGCAGCCCTCAAGCTGCTCGGCGCTGAAGTAAGACCGCTGGCTTGCCCGTCGTTCAAAGAGGTCTTTCAGGCGCTGAAAACGGGTCGCGCGAACTGGGCGGTGGTACCGATTGAAAACACGCTGCACGGCAGCGTACACGAGAACTACGATCATCTTCTGGACTATGATTTTGTGATCTCCGGCGAGACCAGCATCCGCATCTCGCATCAGTTGATTGCAATGCCTGGTATGAAGTTCAGCCGAATTCGCCGGGCTCTCTCACACCCGGTGGCGCTCAATCAGTGCAAACGTTTCTTCGAGGAAAACAAAAAAATAGAAGCAGTGCCCTTTTACGATACGGCCGGGAGTGTTAAAGCACTCACAGACGGCACGCTGCGTGACACAGCGGCGATCGCGTCAGAGACTGCTGCGACGATTTATGGAGGGGTGATACTCCGGCGAAACATTGAAGATATAAGAGAAAACTTTACTCGATTTTTTCTGATGACGAAACAGCCGACCAGAATGCGATCAGCAGCACGGCCCCGGAAAACATCGGTAGTCTTTTCGACAGCCAATACTCCAGGTTCGCTTTTCCGAGCCATATCGTGCTTTGCGCTCCGGGACTTGAACCTGACGAAGATCGAATCCCGACCACTTCGGGGGAAGCCTTGGGAATATTTGTTTTATGTGGATTTTCTCGGAAGTCTCGACGAGAAAAAAACTCAGAATGCTCTAGCAAACTTAAAAGAATGCACGCAATTTGTCAAGCTTTTAGGGAGCTACACGCCGACTCCATAAAGGCTGGCCGCGTCATCGGATATTCCGATATTCTGCCGATCATATATCGTAATACAAGGCAAATTCGTACGGATGTGGCCTGAGACGAACGGCTTCGGCTTCGGCTTTCCGCTTGTAAGAAACGAATGTTTCGATTAATTCCTCTGAAAAGACGTCTCCCTTGGTGAGGAACTCGTGATCTTCTTCGAGACAGGTTAACGCCTCGTCCAAAGATGCAGGCATCGACGGAACCTTCTTCATCTCCTCAGGCGTGAGGTCATAGATATCTTTATCGAGCGGTTCGCCGGGATCAATCTTGTTCAGAACTCCGTCAAGCCCGGCCATCATCATGGCCGCAAAAGCGAGATAGGGGTTAGAAGCGGCATCGGGCGGACGGAACTCGACGCGTTTGGATTTGGGGCTGCTGGAATACATCGGAATGCGAACAGCAGCCGAGCGGTTGCGGCGCGAATAGGCGAGATTGACTGGGGCCTCGTAGCCGGGGACCAGGCGTTTGTAGCTGTTGGTCGTGGGAGCGATGATGGCGGACAGCGCCCGGGCGTGCCGCAGGAGGCCGCCGATATAGCTCAGGGCGAGCTGGCTCAGTCCGGCATAATTGTCGCCGGCAAAAAGCGGCTTCCCTTGCGACCAAAGGCTCTGGTGAGTGTGCATGCCGCTGCCGTTATCTCCGAACAGAGGCTTTGGCATGAAGGTTACAGTCTTTCCGTACTGATACGCCACATTGCGCACGACATACTTGTAAAGCATCATGTTGTCGGCGGACTTTACCAGGGTGTCAAATTTCTGGTCGATCTCGCACTGTCCGCCGGTCGCAACTTCGTGATGATGACATTCGATGCTGAGGCCGCATTCGAGCATAGTGGCCACCATCTCGCTGCGCAGGTCTTGATAATGGTCGGTTGGAGGAACGGGGAAATACCCCTCCTTGTATCGGGGACGGTAGCCAAGATTATTGTCCTTGCGTCCCGAGTTCCAGCGGCCTTCCTCGGCATCGATGAAATAGAAGCCACTGTGCTGGTTCTGATCGAAACGAATATTGTCGAAAATGAAAAACTCGGCCTCCGCTCCGAAATAGGCCACGTCGGCGACCCCGCTGTTCTTCAGATGAAGTTCGGCCTTCTTGGCAATCCAGCGGGGATCGCGGTCATAGTGCTGGCGGGTAATCGGGTCGACGATATCGCCCAACATGACAAGCGTGCGGGTTTCCGCAAACGGGTCGGTAAACGCGCTGGCTGGATCCGGAATGATGAGCATATCGCTTTCGTTGATGGCCGCCCATCCGCGGATGCTCGAACCGTCAATACCAAATCCGTCTTCGAACGAGCTCTCCTCAAGCATGTTGATCGGGTACGTGATGTGCTGGCTTAAACCCGGCAAATCAGTAAAGCGCAAATCGATCTGGCGGATATCGTTCTTCTGAGCGAATTCGATAGCTTCTTTTCCGGTCATAGTGTAAGTTCGTATCTCCTGACGAACTCGCTAGAATAGCGCATTTCGAAGCAGGTTCCAAGATCTCAACGCCAAAGGCGACGCAAATAAGCGACTCCCGGAGCGACATCCTGACGGGAACCATACAGAAGCTTTGCCGCCGGTTCGCTTTGATTCCCATTCATCACGAGGTAGCAGGCACTCGACAAAAGATCGGCGCGGCGCACGCGTAGCGCGCCAGAGTGGCACGAAGGTGAAAACGGACCAGACGAGGATCAACACGATCAGCGCTTGTACGGGTAGGAAGTGTGACGGCCGCTGGCGCCAGACGCTGATCAACAGCAGCGCGCAAAGCGAAGCCCAATACAGCATGGCGGGAGTTTGATAGCGTCCGGCATACGCCTGTCCTACGCCCATTTGCAGGCGGCCAAGCGCGGTGAGTAAGGCGAGCGCGATGATCAGAGAACATTCTGCTACGCAAAACCATTCGAAGCCCGTGGTTCGAGTGTGATTACGCACCGCCTGCCATAAAAGGTACGCAAACGCGACAAAAGATACAAAACAAATGAGGCGTTCTTTATGCGGAAGCAATTTCGTCCAACTGGCGCCCAGATAGGTCAGCATGTAAACGAAGATCTCTCTGGCATGAGGCAGCGCATCGAGGACCGTGTGATGGGGATCGGACGCTTTGTAGTGGATGAGGTAGGCAGTGGAACTGGCCAGGAACAGCGTGACTATTATCACCAGATAACGCAGAGGCAAACGCCGGAAAAAAGAAAAGGCGATAGCAACGGGTCCAATCAGCAAGCCGCCGGCTAAATTCAAGCCGGCCAGCAACGGCGCGAGCCCGATCGCTACGGCAGCCCACATCGGACGGCGGAGCCGTTCGAAAAACGCGATCGTGAGCAGCGTAACAGTTGCCAGCGCAAATGGAAGAACGAAGGATACCTGAAAGGCCCACGTTAGATTCTCAGCCTGATTGAGATGAAACAGACAGAAACCGAATAAGCCCTCCAAGGTGCTCTTCAGGGATCGTTCGAAGCCACTGAAGCGTTCCAGGGCGTAGCAAATCGCGCCCCACGCGAAGATCTGGCACAAGTAAATCTCTGTAAAAAGAGATATATTCTTGCCGCCGCAGAAGCGCAGATCGAACAGCAACAGGAGCCGGGTGATCAACAGGCGATGTTCGTTGTGCTGGCTCCACAACCAGCGCCATGACGTCCAGCGCGCACCGTTGGCAATTGCGTTGATCTCGGCCCATTGGTCCCAAAATGGGCAGGGCATGTAGGTACGGATCGTGAGGGAGACCGCGCATGCAAGCGCCGCTACACTTAACAGCAGCGCGAATCTGCCGAGCCATAACTGGACACTCGCAGCTCGTTGCATTCCTCGATTCGCACTTTAGCAGGCACTATGGATGAGATGATGTCTCCGATGCCCGACGCCGCCCCAATGGGACAAATGAAGCTCTTGCTGGAAGCGGAACGACGCGTCTTTCAGGTCAATGAGTTAAACGCGGCGATTGGGCGGATGTTCGAATCCGATTTTCGAAACATCTTTGTGGCGGGTGAAATTTCCGGCTGCAGACTGGTTTCGAGCGGGCATCATTACTTTTCGCTCAAGGACGACCGGAGTCAAATCAAATGCGTGCTGTTCAAAGGAACAGCAAGGTTCGCTCGCTTCCGCCCGCAGGACGGATTGGCAGTGATTGCGCGAGGGAGTCTGGAGGTCTATGAAGCCCGCGGCGAGTATCAGCTCATTGTGGAGACAATCGAACCGCAGGGAGCAGGCGCACTGCAACTTGCGTTCGAGCAACTCAAGAAGAAGCTGGCTGAGGAAGGGCTATTCGAGGCAGCGCGGAAGAAGCCGCTGCCGAAGTTGCCGCGCCGGATCGGGATCATTACTTCACCTTCGGGAGCGGTAATTCGGGACATGTTACACGTGCTCGAGCGGCGCTTCCGGGGCTTACATGTGCGGCTCTTTCCCGCGCAAGTGCAGGGCGAGGGCGCGGTCGAGCAGATCTGCTCAGGTCTACAATTTTTCAGCCGGACGGGTTGGGCAGATGTGGTCGTTCTGGCGCGGGGAGGGGGATCTCTCGAGGACCTCTGGACATTCAACGAAGAGGCTGTCGCGCGCGCGATCGTTGCCTCGAAGACTCCGGTGATTTCGGCGATCGGGCACGAAACCGACTTCACGATAGCGGACTTCGTAGCAGACCAACGGGCGCCTACACCGTCAGCAGCCGCGGAGATCGTAGTTTGCACGAGCGAGAGCCTACTGGAGCAAATCGCCGGCTGCCGGAAGAAAATCATCCAGGCGATCAAATACCGTCTGCTGATCGGCGGAAGGGATCTGCAGCGGCGCGGCACCGAGCAGTCGGCCAGGCTGATGCACCGGCGGGTTGCAGCAACGGCGCAACGTTTGGACGAACTCGAAGAACGGCTACGAAACGCGCAGCAGAGATCGGACGAGAGGCGGTTGAGACGAGTGACGGAGATAACCCGCCGGCTGCATGCTACGGATCTGCGACTGCGGTTCGCGCGGATCAGGCATCGCAGCGATCTGCTGGCGCGGGAGTTGACCAGGCTCGCGCAGGCCAAGCTTTGGACGGCGCGCACCCGTCACGAATCGCTCACGCTGCATCTGCGCCAATTAAGCCCGTTGACGATTCTCGAACGCGGCTACGCGATCGTCGAGAAGCCCGACGGCAAGATTGTGAGGCAAGCGGAGGAGACGCGCCCGGGCGATCCGTTGAAGGTCAGGCTTCATCGCGGCGAACTCGATGTGAGCGTCGTGGGCGCGACCCGGGAGGAATGACGAAGTCTCGAACGCTCCTATACTGAAATTTGGCCCAGAAATTGAATGTTCCGGCGGTTTGTTTGCTGAGCGGCGGGCTCGATTCGACGACCTGCCTGGCAATCGCGCGGCAAGCGGGCTTCGATTGTTACTGTCTCTCCTTCGACTACGGCCAAAGACACAGGATCGAGCTGGCGGCAGCGGCGCGGGTGGCCGCGAGTCTAGGCGCGAAAGAGCACCGGACTGCGGTAATCGATCTGCGAGTATTCGGCGGTTCGGCATTGACAAGTTCGATCGATGTTCCAAAAGACCGCGACGAAAAAATCATTGGCAGCGAGATTCCAATCACCTACGTACCGGCGCGGAACACAATTTTTCTTTCCTTCGCGCTGGCATATGCCGAGGTCACGGGTTCCTCGCACATTTTTCTCGGTGTGAACGCGATCGACTATTCCGGCTACCCGGATTGCCGTCCGGAATTCATTGCAGCTTTCGAACGTATGGCGAATCTGGCTACGAAAGCCGGTGTCGAAGGGCGCACAAGAATGTGCATCGAGACTCCTCTGCTGCATATGGGGAAAGCGGAGATTGTCCGAAAAGCTGTCGAATTGGGAGTGGACCTCGGCCTCACGTACAGCTGTTACGATCCGGATGCGAACGGCCGTTCCTGCGGCCGCTGCGATTCCTGTCTTTTGCGGCGCAAAGGATTTGAAGAGGCTAATGTGGCCGATCCGTTGGCCGCATGAACCGGTTGGAGCTGCATTGAAGATCAGCGAGATCTTCTATTCGATTCAAGGCGAGGGTTCCCTGGTAGGCGTGCCTTCTGTATTCGTGCGCACATCCGGCTGCAATTTACGTTGCGTCTGGTGTGACACGCCTTATACGTCGTGGGATCCGGAAGGACACGATCTCTCGCTGGAGGAGATTGGCAAAGTAGTGACGGACTTCAAAGCCTCGCATGTGGTGATCACCGGAGGCGAGCCGATGATCGCGCCCCAGATAGTGGCGTTAACCGAGAAGATGCGCGAGGCTGGACTGCACATCACGATCGAGACCGCCGGGACGGTATATGCGCCCGTTGTGTGCGACCTGATGAGCATCAGCCCAAAGCTGGCGAATTCGACACCCGTCGAGCGGGACGGCGGCCGATGGGCCGCGCAACACAACCGGCTGAGATTTCAGCCCGAAGTGTTGCGGCGCCTGACGGCCGAGTATCGGTTTCAACTGAAATTTGTGGTTTCGTCGACGGAAGATCTCGCAGAAATTGCAGCCATTCGGGACGCGGCTGGCGCGCGGCCCGGCGATGTGATTCTGATGCCCGAAGGAACGGCACGGGAAACACTGCGGGAACGGGCACGCTGGATGGCAGAGATTTGTAAAGAGACCGGCTACCGGCTGAGCCCTCGCCTGCACGTCGATTTATGGGGCGACCGCCGGGGGGTCTAAACGGTAAAAACTCCCGGAGTCCAGAAGACGCAGAAAGGGGTTGACGACGAGACCGGCGACATCGAAGGCACCGTTGGAAAGCCCGTGTTCAGCGCCTTCCACGATGCAAAGCTCCGTTTTTGCAGGGATGAGAGCGAGCGCCTGGAGCATCTCGGAAACCGATCCGAAGGGGTCGTTTTTACCGTGTATAAAAAAGGCGGGAATAACCAGCCGGCTAAGGTGGGCGGTGCGCAGTTGATCGGGCTTTTTTGGCGGATGGAGCGGATAGGAAAACAGCAGGAGAGCATCGGCAACATGCGGATCCTCCGAGGCCAGGATGCTGGCCTGACGGCCGCCGTAGGAGTGACCGCCGAGATAAACCCGGCCCGGTACGTGGCGGCGCAGCTCCGAGGCTGCCGTTTGCAAAGCTTTCCGGTCATCAGCGGAGTGAGCTGGGAAAGGGGGGCCGAAGCTTCTCTTCCGGCGAAATGGAAGATCGAAGCGCAGCACAAGAACGCCGGCAGCCGCAAAAGCGTTTGCAATCGCAACAAGCAGGGGCGAGCCACAGTTCCCGCCCGCTCCGTGAGTGAGCGCCAAGGCATCCTGAGGCTGACTGGATGGCACATGGAGAAGGCCGTGAATCGCATCGCTGCTGAAGGTTTTAATGTCAGACATGCATGACCGATAGCGTACCGCTCCAATGGCTTCGTTCATGGCTCCGATAGACTGAAAGTTGGTACCGGAAGCCTCGAAGTTCAAGGTTCGCGCTGTCAGCTATCTCAACACAGTGCCGCTGGTGTGGGGAATGCTGCACGGCCCGCAACGGAGCATGGTCGAGCTTTCTTTTTCTATACCATCAGATTGCGCGCGCGATGTGGAAGAAGGCGTGGCGGAGATTGGGTTGGTTCCGGTGGCGGAAATAGCGCGGCAAGAGATGGAGATGTTACCGGGAGTGGGGATCAGCTGCCTGGGAGGGGTACGTAGTATTCTACTGTTATCGCGCGTTCCCTGGAAAGAGATTAAGAGCCTGGCAGCGGACGCGAGTTCGAGAACTTCGGTCGAACTGGCGCGAGTGATTCTGCGAGAACGGTACGGAGTAGAACCCCGGGTGACGCGCCAGCTACCGGTTTTGAAAGAGATGCTTGCGACCTCCGACGCCGCGCTTATCATAGGAGATCCAGCATTACGGATCGAGCCCGATGCATCGGGCTATGAGTGGTTGGATTTGGGCGCGGAATGGTTCGATTTGACGCACCTTCCTTTTGTATTTGCAGCCTGGGCAGGAAAACCCGGTATTGCGGTGAACGCGCTGGCGAATATCACAATGGATTCATATTCGTTCGGTGAAGCGCGCATCGCGGAGATTATCGACGAGCAATACGGCATTCGCGGAATTTCCAAGGAGCTGGCTCACCGCTATTTGACACAACATATAAAATTTGTGATCGGCAAGGCGGAACAGCGAGGGCTCGAAGCTTTTCTCGAATTAGCGAACCTTCGCCGCGACCTGGTAGGGAGAATTTAGGTAATATCGCTGAACGTATGATGACGCGGCAGCAAGCGATTGATTTTTTCGAGAGCCCCGATCTTCTAGGTATCGGGATGGAAGCCGACAGAGTGCGGAAGAAGTTGCATCCGGAAGGCATTGTCAGCTATATCATCGATCGCAACATCAATTACACGAACTTCTGCACCGAGTACTGCAGCTTCTGCGCTTTCTATCGCCCGATGGGACATAAGGAAGGCTACATCCTGCCGGAGGAGCTGATTCTCGAGAAGATACGGGAGACGATCGACCTGGGCGGCACAGGCATTCTGATGCAGGGCGGACTGCATCCGGATTTGAAGATCGAGTGGTATGAAAACCTGCTGCGGCGAATCAAAGCGCACTCGAATATCTGGTGCCATTGCTTCTCCGCGCCAGAGATCGTGAATATCGCGGAGGTCAGCGGACTTTCTCTGCGCGACACGATCAAACGGTTGCGAGATGCAGGGCTCGATTCTATTCCGGGCGGCGGAGCGGAGATTCTGGACGACGACGTGCGATACCGGATCAGCCGCTTGAAGTGCCGGACAGAAGAATGGATCGACGTTCATCGCACCGCGCACTCACTGGGCATGCGGACGACCGCGACCATGATGTTCGGCACCGGCGAGACAATCGAGCAGCGCATTAATCATCTCGAGATAGTGCGACAAATTCAGGAAGATACCGGCGGTTTTACAGCCTTCATTCCCTGGTTCTTCCAACGGGAGTTTACCTCACTCGGGCGCTTTGTGAAGGAGGAAGCTACGGCTGTCGAGTATCTCAAGATGCTGGCGTTGTCGCGGGTGTATCTCGACAATATTCTGAACGTGCAAGCGTCCTGGGTGACGCCCGGACTGAAGGTGTGCCAGCTTGCGCTGCGTTTTGGCGGGAACGATGTGGGAAGCATCATGATCGAAGAAAATGTTGTGTCGGCGGCAGGAACACATCACCGAGCGACCGAAGAGCAATTGCGCAGACTGATTCGGGATGCGGGATTCATACCGAAGCAGCGCGACACGCTGTACCGGACGTATTTTCTGAACTGATTCTAGACAGCCCTGCTCGAATTACCTTACGCCGAGCCGCGGCCAGTAACACGATGCCTGCGCCGGACAAAAGCAGTGATTCAGGTTCAGGCGTGGCCGTTGCTGATGAGAACGTCACATTATCGATTGCGAAGTCCCAGGCGTCTGCGTTGGCCGAAGTTATGTCGACTGTCGTCACTTCATCACCTGGCAAAGAGAAAACAAATGCGCCTAAGCCGCCCGCCGAAGCGAGGGATTTCGTGACGGATTCGCCTAAATTGTCCGACACGGTGTAGCTCCGCACATCGTCGCCATTCAGCACCCAGACACTGAAATCCTGTACCGGCTTAGCAAAGCTAATTACTACGGGATTCGTCTCGCCAGAGCCGAACAACCCTTCGCTCGCGTAGACCGCACTCTGATCTGCATTCAATCCAATCTCGGCCTCGCGTAACTCGCCGCCGGTAAAAGTGGCAACCCCAATAGTAAGTGGCGAATCGGGAATACCCGTAAGATTACCGCCTGTGCCGGCGCCCTGCGCCTCAAAGTTGATAGTACTGGCGCTAGCGGGTCCGACCGTCGCAAAAGCCAGAAGCGCCGTGGATCCTAAGAGCGCACAGGTCTTCTGGCGAAGCTTGCGTACGGTCCGCGCGATAAGTGACAACATAAAATGTTTCATTGATTTCTCCTAAGTGGTGGCCCTAACCGAAGTTCGTCACAACCACTCGCTTGCGCTCGTGGCTCAGAAAGCGCTCCCATATTTTCAACAGCTTGCCGAGCCGCGACCGCAAGGAAGCGGTTTCAATATTCAACGTGACGAATTTCGGCTAAGGATTTACTGGCCTGAGAGAAGTCTCCAGCACAAAGCCGGCGACCTCTTTGCCTAATTGTGTTCCGGCCACGAGGTCAGTACGAAAGTGTACGCCCGCAAAGATTCGGCTCGCGGTCGCCTCCTCCGCGGCTGCGGAGAACGTGGTGAACGAACGCTGCACTCCAGCCAAGACTTCCGAGGTGACTGCGAACGTGAATTGGTCGGTTCCGAAGAAGGACGCCAGTACGGTCTGGGCGGCACTGGAGATTACAGCGTGTGCGCCGGGATACGACGGATCTGGCGTGGTCTTCCCTACTTCAGGAAGCCACTTCGGATCAGCCACGGTACCGGGGTTGCCGTCCGCCGCTGCCGCTCGGATCGCAGTCACCGGCCGCCAGAAATTGTAAGTGTACTTAGCGTCGTAAAACGCAATCACTCCGTCCGCGAAGGTGAGGTTCAGAAGAGCAAACAATCTGGCGCTCTGTGCGGTAGTAAGCTTGTGTGCCACGGCCGCACTCTGGGTGATTTCGTTCCAATAATTCTGAATCGATCCATTCCAAAACCGGCCGGCTAGCTCTTCGTCAAGCGAAGCAGTCGCGCTGTGCACGATTCCGAATGATTTCACTTCATTGAAAGCGCCGGTGTAAGCTGACCCCGTTAAGGATGGCGGCGGACCTGGACGAAATTGATTCGCTTGTAACAACACAAAGGGAGTCACCTGCGACCATCCCGTGAACTGCGCCTTCGGGAAATTGGGAGGAGTTGACTGATAATCGCCCGGTTTGTTTCCGAAAACAAATGGGGGTGCTTGGACGCCCGATCCGTCATTGCTGCGGAGTGGCAGGATTTGATTTGCGACAGACACCCCGAGAGCTACGCCCGCATTCTTGTTAGGTCCATTCGGAATCTGCGCTAACAATTGTGCAAATGTCGCGTCGATAGTGGATTGTAGGCTTGGGTACAGAGCGATCAGGACTTCATGCGCTGCGGCGTCGGCTGCCGCATCCTCCGAAGTTGCTCTCGAGACTCCGAATGTTCGAATCAGATGAGAATGATGCGTCTTATCGATTGCGTTGACCGCGTCATATATGGCCGCGTGCATAATCGCAAACGAACGCGTCGAATGTACTGTTCCGGGTTGCGCGCCCGGCGTCCGGACTATGGCTAAGAGCTCTCTATTCCACTGGACCACTGGATTTACAGAACTACTCGTTATGCTTGGGCTTTGGGCGACAGCGTAGGCCTGCATACTTGCGCCTATGAGGGTCAGAGTCAATACAACTTTAATCATTGTTAGCTTTGTGATCTCTCTTATGAAGAATTGATGGACACGCTGGGATGAACACGGTGAGTCCTCTCTGTTGGCTATACTCTGCCAAGCAGCGACATATTCCAGAGTTATGCTTTTTTTTTGGCGCTAGCGCGGATCGCAGTTTGTTTGCTGAAGATGTAGGCTACTCGCTACGGCGGTCTGGAAATGACTAAAGGAGAATGAAAGGACTCATGAAGATTACTAAACTGATTGTTGCGTATCCGCACCCTTTGAATATGGAGGCTTTCGAGAAGGTATATCTGTAGGAGCACGTGCCTCTTGCCGTCGCCAAGCTTACCGGAAAAACGAAAATCGTCGCCACGAAGATACTGGGCTCTCCGCAAGGCGACACTCCGTTCCATCGAATCGCGGAGATCTATTTCCCCTCAATGGAGGCGCTCGAGAAATGCGCAGCTTCCCCCGGCGGGAAAGAGGCCCTCGACCATGCGGCCAAGATCTCGACGGGCGGCGCGCCCGTCATCATGATTGCCCAGGAAGAAACCTTCACATTTTGAAGTTGGGGGTAAAGAAAGGGAGCGAGCCGACAAACATTCGCCTTCTCGCTCCTCATTCCTTTTCCCCGTTCGATTGACGGGCCGGTGACCGCTCAGTCGAGCCGGATAACGATCGGACAGTTGATGGAGAACCCAAAGCTGCCGAACGCCTTCCCATCCGGGCCAGTGAGCAGCCCATCCTGAACGAAGGTCAGGATATTAAATTCCTCCCGCAATTGGCCGCGGAACCCTTTATCGATTGCTTCCTGGGTCCATTCGTACAGATTGGCATCCCAGATCGGGCTGTAATCGAGGGCGAGAGTTGGAATTCCACCGACCACGTTATTCGGCCGGAAGCTATCCGCCAGATCGGCTGACAAACCTTGCCGCAGTGGGTTCTCGCAACCACCTTCTTCAGGTCCATTGGTAGCGATGAAAATTCGTTCGATGGGGCTCGAGAACGTATCATCCCGGCCCAGCGGAAGCGTCCCCTGCAGTGGCGCGAACGTATTGTGCTCGATAGCCGCTCCCAGCGCGGAGCTTGTATCCATTGACAGGTACCACACAGGCCGCCCGAAACTGAAGCCGTTGATAACGTTTAGAGTTACCGTCATGTTGGCTGGATCGATTGCCACGACTTCGTCGTGCACTTTGCTGTAATCCACACGTCCATTCGGGAATTCGATCTCGTTCGCCTTGACACCGAATGCCACTATCGGAGCGTTGTAAATCGTGCCGCCGTCATTTAGAACCCGAACTAATGGGCTGTAGTTCTTGTCTCCAACGGCCCCGGGCTGCGCCGATACCGGAGGAAACTCGTGGCCGGCGGGGCCGGCAACAAGCTTCCGAACGGGGCTAAAATCGACAGTTCCTTTGCCAAACACCAAATTGCCCTGATCGTCTAAATTGGCTGTTCTTGCGCCATCCGCGGCGAAAGTAAGTTTGGCGGAATAGTTCAGACCGAGTTCGGCAGCAACGCCCGAATCGTCAACATCGGTCAGGATGTACCAGACATTCTTGTGAGTCCCTGCCATGTGCCCCAAATACAACGGCAAGGTGATGGTGCCATGTGCGACATCAAGCTGGCCGGACTTTAGTAACTGCTCTGGCCCAACCAAGCTGGGATTCACAGAGGAAGGAGGAGGCCCGAAGTAGGACAGAGGGACGGTTGTACCGATGGACGCGGGCGCCGGGAAGACATCGCACCCTGGACCCGGCCCAATGGGTCCCGGTCCCGGACCTTGCGCGTCGTTGAAGTTTGACTCCGCGGCAGTCTCGATTTCAGCGAGTGCTGGCACGGGTCTTTTGTGAGATTGGACCATCTTCTTTGATGCGACTGCAGTTCCTGATGACTGCGCTATGTCCGAAGCAGTTGATTGCGCTAACGCCGCAATACCTAACAGGCTTGCGAGCGCAAACAAATGAATCGTCCGATGGATGTTGTTGAACGGCCCTTGATCCTTAATCTTTTTGTTCAAAGTTGTTTCTCCTTGTCTCTCGTGGTGATCGTCTGTAAGTTCGGCTGTTTCAGCCTGGCTCACTGTACGCTCATTCGAAGCCCGAGGTCCAAAGTTACGCTGAACAACACTGCGGGCCGGAAATTCACATTTCGTTTACACATCTATCGAGGGACACCGTGTCCCTGGTAATCATGAGTGGGATCTGCGGAGGTGCTGGGAATACTTTGAGATTCACTACGGTATAGCAAATTAGGAGAAAACAGTGACAAATACAGTTACCAGAATTACCGCCCTCGGATTCGCGCTCTTCACGACCGCATTCACGCCGTTCGCTAAAGCGGATGAGTGGGATAAGAGGACGCTCGTGACGACTCATATTCCGATCCAGATTGAAGGCAAGGTGCTTGAGCCTGGCCAGCACGTAATGAAGTTACTCGATTCAGCCGACCGCCACGTCGTGCAAATCTACAACTTCGATACGGCCACGCTGGAGATGACTATCCTCGCCATCCCCGCATACCGGCTCGACCCCACGGGCGATACCCGGCTCACGTTCGATGAGATGCCCGGCGGAAAAGCTCCGGCCTTGCGTACCTGGTTCTACCCAGGAGACAACTCGGGTTTCGAGTTCTCCGCAATTCGCTAAGACTCACCGGCTGTCGCAACTCCCAGGTTCCTATCAATCGTGGGCGACGGCAGTGTGCGACGCGAGCACCCACGATTTTGGATCCAGGGTGCTCGTCACTCGTTGATCGCCACCCGCCGCGCCGCTAACTCTCCGCAAAGATGACCAGCACATTTATCAATCTACTTTTGGGTGGTTTATTCGTACTGCTAGGTGCTGCGAATGTATGGCTGATCTTTCATGCCTCGCGAACGCTGACCACGTCACGCATGAGCCAGCGCCTCGTTCAGGCCCATCGTCTCGGCGGCTACTTTTTCATCGCCCTATTCTGCGTCATGAGCTACCTAATGGCTTCGCGCACCACGAACGCGTCAGACGAGCTTTCCACGCCGGCCCTCATTCATGTCCTAATCGCGATGTCTCTAGTGCCGTTGCTCTTTGTCAAAGTGCTCATCGCCCGTTATTACAAGAGCTACTATTCCGCCCTGACCTCCTTGGGGTTAATCATTTTTTGCTTCGCGTTTATCCTCGTCGCGCTCACTGCAGGCCCGTATCTTCTGCGCGCGACTTCACCAAACAACACTTCGCCTCCGGTTATTAATGCAAGCTCGCAACCGATAGATCTACAAGCCTCCGAAGCGCTGATGCAAAAGAAGTGTTCCCGCTGCCACACGCTTGATCGTGTAATCGGTGCGCGCAAAGATGCCGCTGGCTGGACGGCGACGGTCCACCGCATGCGAAATCTTCCCGGCTCGCATGTCTCGGAAGACGATGCCGCGACGATTCTGGGTTACCTGGTTGCTGCGGATTCGATAGACAGCTCGACCTCGCAAGGAGAACTGAAAGTCGGTAAGGCGCTCGTCGATGGCCACTGCGGAAGATGTCATCAGTTGGATAGAGTGTACAGGTCCGAGTTCAGTGCGCAGAAATGGCAGGAAACGGTCACTCGTATGGTGGGCTATGCACGAGGAACGGATGGGTTTTTCAAGCCAGGCGAGGCGCAACAGATTATTCAGTTTCTCTCTAAGAGTCAGACCCCGGAGGCAGTCGCTGCCCGCCGGCTGCAAACCGCTTCACTAGGACCGGAGTCTGAAGACCAGATCCGGATTGGTCCCGGAGAGAAAGTCTTGAAAAATTCATCGTATGTTACTCGCGCAAGTGTTCAGACTGGCGTTGTCATTCTGTTCGTGTTCATCGCGCTGGGAATTCTTGTCATTCGACGCCCGAGCCGTATGGCCGCGAAACGGACGAATTCAGGCCCAGAGATCAATCAGGCGAGACCCGATACTGCATTCTCGGCACCGAGCTCATTCGTGCTTGAGCTCGTCCGCATCGAACGGCAGACGCATGACTGCGTTACTTTACGTTTTCGACTGCCTGATCGGGCGACGTTCAAAGCAAAGGCAGGGCAGTTTATGACCTTCTCCTGGCTGCTCGCAGGGGAGAAAGTTACTCGCTGCTACACGATATCTTCATCGCCGGCTCAAAACGGATATCTGGAAATAACTCCAAAACGAATAAAAGACGGCTTTGTATCTGCCTTCCTGAACGATCATGCCAAAATCGGCCTTACGGTCGAGGCGACCGGGCCGGCCGGCCAATTCTGTTTCGACGAGAAGACCGACAAGAGAGTTGTCCTGCTGGCTGCGGGAAGCGGTATCACACCCATGATGTCAATACTGCGCTTCCTCGACGATCGCTGCCTGGATATTCCTGTAACGCTCGTTTACACGGTGCGCACGCAGCGTGACATCATCTTCGCGGCCGAGATTGACCGCCTCAAAATGTCTCTTCCGAGCTTCAGCTGCTCTATCGTTCTGACGCGCCCGGAGGCCGGGTGGAAGGGTTTGACCGGGCACCTTCGCAGTGATGTTCTCGCAGATCTCGTCAGCAAACAGAAGCAAGCTGCATTCTTTCTGTGTGGTCCGGAGCCTTTCATGAACAACACGGTCACTGCGCTCAAAGAGCTGGGCGTTGATCGGAAGCAGATTAAACAAGAGCGGTTTGGAGTATCCAAAATTATTCCAGCTCCTGCAGCCGATCAGCCGCCCGTCGGTGTTGCCGAATTCTTGCGCTCAGCAAAAAAGTGTAAGATCCCTCCCGGCCTTACCGTGCTCGAGGTAGCGGAGAAAAACGGGATCGCCATTCCGTATAGCTGCCGCCTCGGTCAGTGTGGCACTTGTGCCACCAGGCTCACCGATGGCACAGTTCGAATGGAATCGGAGGTGGGTCTGTCAGACGACTTGAGAGCACAGGGATACGTGCTGCCGTGCGTAAGCCGCGCACAGGGAGACATAAAGCTTGACGCCTAGCTCTGCAAGGTAGAAGCAGGCGGGCAGATTCGGCCCGCCATGCTCGCCCAGACGTCCGGAAGCGAGCGCGTGAGCCGCGTAGCACCTCCTCCGGTCCGGGCAGAGAGGCGGCTATCTTACGGCCTTTTTGAAGGGCCTCCTATGCTTCATCTATTAGAAGGAAACCATTTCTGTCCAAGAAAATCAGAACATTTACGGCAAATGTCCAAAGCCTAGAGGCCGCAGCGGAAGCGGCGGCCAGTGCCGGCACGAATGCCGGCACGGCAGGCAAGAATGCCCGCGCCACGAATACCCGCGCAGTGTTCTCATCTTGCGAAGTTTGGGTCGATCGGCGATCAGCCTGCAGGTCTGAAGACCTGCGCGGGCTGGAAAGCCCACCTTCCGTGATCGAGAAATGTCCAAACTCCAGAAAGCGAGCGCGTGAGCGCTCGCTTCGTTATTACAGCGACCGCAGGAAGGTGATGATCTGCTGTTGCTCCTGCGGGCTCAATCCGTTGAAGCGGGAAGTAACCTGCTGTGCCTCGCCTCGGTGACGCTTAATTGCATCACTTAGAGTTAGCGATTGGAGATCATGCATGAATCGAGATTTGATATGCAGCCCCCAAAGCGCCACCGTCCGCAACTTGTTAGCCGTGTCCTGCGGCCCAACCTGTACGACTCCGTCACCGGTTCCCACGTCGTGCAGCAAAAAATCGCCGTACGGATGGATAATTTTATTCCCTAATGCTTCCGGAACGCGATACGCGCCGCCGTTTATGAGCGTGCCCGGACGATCCGTGTTCAGAGTCTGAACATGACATGTGCTGCAGCCGATTTCCTTGAACAGATATTCTCCGGCGATAGCGTCCGCGGTTTCCGCCAGCGCCGTGTCACGCGGAGGTACTTGAGTTCCACGGATGAATTGAGCAAAATGATCGATATCGGCCAAACCCAGGTTGTCGGGCGTGTCTTCAGGATCCGAAGTGACTTTGCAAACCGAAGTTACATCCTTTGGCTTGAGGCGGTTTGTAACTCCCATCTCATTCAGGTAGGCATCTCCCGAAAACGAAAGAATGGTGGCATCCTGATCTTTCCAGCCAAACTTACCTACGGCCGTGTGCCCGGGCGCCTCCAGAACCGGGACTTGAATCGCCTCGCCATGGATCATTCCGTTACTCTGAGCCGGCTGATTCGCGGCAATCGCAAGGAACGTTCGGTCGTCAACTGCCTCTACAAAGCCGTCTCCCAAAGTATTGAGCACGGCTCGCAGCGTACGTATATCTTCTGAATCCGCTACGTGTTCCTGGGCCTGTGGACATATAGACCGATCGTTGATAATCGAGCGGCCAGAAATAGTATCTGCTCCGCCATTGATCACGACCGTAGGATTTACAAAATTCCCATGCGCATCTCTATGTCCGGCGCGTAATTCTGTAATCTGACTGGCTGTGCCTGTTACACCGTTCTCATGGCATTCGGCACAGGCCGTCGCATTAAACACCGGACCAAGCCCTGTACTAGGATCGTGCCGGCGCTCAAATTGTGCTTGATCAAGAGCAAACGTGTCGCCGGGCGGCTCGGCTAAGCCGTTGCTAACGCTCTCGGCGCCTGGCTTCCCGATTAGTTCCCCACCCGGTCCGATCGTCAGTCCGAGCGTCGGGGTCGTGAATCCGGCTGGGGCCTCGGTCTCAGATTGCTCTGCTACCACGGCAATCACCGCTCCTATGAAAAGGAGGAAAACAATTCTTCGATATTTCATGCTTATAATCTCCTGGCGAGTGTTGTTAGTTAAATTTTTTGGGAAGGTATAGGATGGCGACGTGCTCGGATTACTGTCCGAAATGACTGCCGGTATCTCCCTACCGACGAAAATTGAGGCTGCCGGGGAAGGCAGCCTCTTGTTCGCCATCACAGCACGCCCGGAGGGAAGGCGTTCGGTTTTACTGATGGCTATGAAACTCGTCTTTGTTAAAGAAAATGGATGTCGCAGCGCTTAGCGCTATAGCTCTCGTCTCGCTGCGTCCGCCTCCTCTGCCAATTGCTGAACGACTGTGAAAAACTTTTTTTGTTGACCAACAAAAAGACCATCCTGAGTGAAGGATGCAATCGTCGCAACTGCGCCTCCAAATCGATCGCTGGATGGACGAATGACCGCGCAGTGAGGCAACTTTGGACTGATAAATTCGCACGGGACGGGGAAGATCAGGCTGGGCTGAATCAGTGGATTGAGCGGGTCAAAGAAATTAGGAAACGTCAGGCCGTCATCGCTCACTGGGGCGACAGTGGGTTGCACCGCGTTGCCGGCAAAGTCGACCCATTCCAAAAAGTGCGCCACCTCGTCTCCACCTATGCCCAATAGGATTCTCAACACTTCCAGGCTGGTGACTTTCTGGCTAAGCGCCTGGTAGAGGCTCGATCCACCCTGTTCGATATAGCCGAAGTGAAACGCAGCGGTGTTAGCGATCACCTGAATATGATCGGTGCCGTTGAAATCAGCATTTGTTCTGGGAATCGCGGTGCGGTTATTAATTTTGAGCGCTTGAGGGTAAGTCGCGCCGAAGTCAGGGTTAGTGGCACTGCGGTAGCGGATGAACCAGCTAGTATCCACATTTAAATGCATCAGGTTCGTGAGGCGCCCGATATTTAGTGCTCCTGCAGCCGTGCTTCCTTGTAAAGTTTCAAATTCACTAAAATCCACCGGGTCTGCTCCCCTGAATTCCAGGTAGCCGTTCAAGAAGGTTGCGTGGCTGATTTCATCCAGCGTGTTGCTGGTTATGTATTGTGGTCCATCGCCGTCAAGATTGGAGAGAGCAGCCTGATAACTGTTCACCTGCTGATTGGGATCCACCTCTGTCGGTTGACCAGAGGTGAGACCACCCAGCTCCGCATACTGCGTCCAAAGATCGGCCTCAATGAGCTCAGCCGCTGCAAGAAATCTGAGAATCGCGATGTCTCCCTTTGTGGGTACCGTAGAGTTCTCGTCCACATCCTGCGCGCGTGTCGTGACCGTGCCCAGCGCTGCACCTCCCACGATGGCCGCCCCACTCGCCAACGATCCACGTAGAAACGATCTGCGATTCTTTGTCTGTGCAATCTCATTGTTACTATTCATAATGTCTCCTTAAAAACTTGCTTTGAGCGCATTGATGGCGCTCCCCTCAAGCTTGTAGTAATTGACGGCCTAAGTCACTTACGAGGTGTAAACAGTTTGTATATCTTTGGCGCGCCTTCACTTTTTTGTGTCGATCTCGGGCAATGGTTGTTCGCTTAGCTTGATTCCATCCTTAAAGCTGCGGATGCCCTGAGCCAATCCTTTGCCAAGCTCGGGAAGCTTTTTCGGCCCGAACACAAACAAGGCCACAATGAAGATGAGAAGTAAGTGGCTCGGTCTAAGGAGTCCTTCAATCATGAGCTTTGCTCCTCCGCTCTACGCGGCTCCCGAGGCATTTTTTTCGACAACAACTGTTCCTGTCATCGTGGGGTGAATCTTGCAGAAATACGGATAAGAACCTGGCTCCTGGAACTTGAAAGAGTACGCCTGATCGGTATCGAGAACGGGAGATGCGAACTTTTTCTCTGTGCTCGTCGCGGTGTGCGGAATATCATCGTGGTTCGTCCATGTAACAACCGTTCCGGCTTTTACGGTTAACGACTTAGGCGCGAAGGAGAAATTGTCGATTTTGACTTCGTTCGTGTTCGCGGTTTTTTCGAGCCTCGCCTGCGGTGCAGAAGCCATGGAGAGCGCGGAATCGACAACTGCGAGCGTGTGGTTACCGGCTATGTAATTCACGTGCGTGATGCCCAGCACGTCGCGCAGTTGTTCGGCGGGGACTTTCATCGGACCCGGAGAAGGCGCCGTGCCCGGCTTCGGTTGCGGAAAAGCGGTTGACATGGCCGTGTGATAGTAAACGTTGCCTTCGACTTTTTGCATCGTCTGGTGAATGTGCCCGTTCAATACGGTCACTGAACCGAACCGCTTCATGTACGACAAAGCTTGGATGCCATCGCCGGTGCCCCATCCCCATTCCGGATACACCGTCCAGAGTGGAATATGAGCGAAAACCACGATCGGAGTACTGCTTGTGCGGCCCGCAAGATCCTTTTCGAGCCATTCCAGTTGCTCAGGACCAAGGGTTCCAAGGCCGCCCGCCTTCAGATCGACGACGTTCACGAGGCCGATGAAATGCACTCCTTTGTGGTCGAAACTAAACCAGCCTGCGCCCTTAGTTCCCTTGCCGTAGCGTTCCAGATATTGCTGACCGTTGTCGGAAAGCATGTCATGTTCGCCGGGCACAAAGAACGTTTGCTTGGACTTCGCGGACCTTAAAGCCTGATCGAGCGTATCGAATTCACTCGGTTTTGAGAGATGGCTCAAGTCGCCTGTATGAATCAGGAAGTCCGGGGTGTGATCGAGCGCGTTGATCTTGTTAATCGCTTCCTGTAGGGTCGCTGTCACATCGGGATTAGCCGCTTTGTTGAAACCAATATGGCTGTCACTGATCTGAACGAAGCTAAACCCAGCGGCCCCGCCCATTTGATGGTTCGGCATTTGGCCGAAAGCTTTCGATCCGAGAACGCCTCCACTTACAGTCCAAATCATCCCTGTGCCGGCCCAGGCCATGCACTCCAAAAACCCGCGACGGTCTATTCCGTCTTTGTTTGCATTCTCTTTAATGCGACGAGACAATTGCTTCTCCTTCTCCGAACGTTGTCAAAATTGTGTCTTCACCTGCAGTACCGACGCGTCCGGCGAAATATTCCCGCACTCGGTTTTTTTTTACAGCGAGAGGCAATTTATTCGGCATCATTGACCGTTAGCGGACTGGCCATCTGCCGAAGGAACAGCCCTGTGGCTGGACTTCAGTCTTCGGCGCTCGAGGCGTGCCCATCCATACAGCAGGTCCGTTTCTGCGCCCGACAGTTTCGCATCGCGATGGATCAACGTGTACTGCGGCACTGGCATCTCGCTGTTTTTGACCGCGGACGCAATATCCGCCAATAGCTTCTCTTGTCGGGTGAAGTCATACTGATTCCACTCCGATAAATTCATGTGATCCCGTCCACGGCGCACATCTCTTTCGACTAGCCAGGAGACTGGGGCCACATAGCTGTACCATGGCCACGCGGTTTGATTCGAGTGGCAATCCATGCAGGAACGTTTCAGCACTGCTGCGATTTCCGGCGGCACCTTCAGACCGCCCGCCGGGACTGCCTGCCGCTGTGCCACTTTCACAGACCCAAATGGATGAACAGCGATCGAACACAGCGCGAGCAAGCCCACAAAAACGCCGGTACGCAAACGGGCGTGCTTGAAACAAGACGCTTTCACATCTGGAACTACCGGACTCGGGTCTGATTTATTCCAGTCCGGTGTTGTCTGGCCTCGCGAATCTTGAGAGACTAACTACGCCGTCACTCTTGCCGAGTGATGCGACACACAGTGCCAGAAGAAATCTGGAATAAGCGGACCCCAAAGCAGGTAGAAAAGGGCAGAGATGAACTGTTCGAACGGGCCGTTTTGCCTCACCTGAACTCCGCGTACAACCTCGCCCACTGGCTCACACGGAATGAGCATGACGCTCAGGACGTTATCCAGGAGGCCTGTCTGAGGGCATGGGGCTCCTTTGACACGTTCCTCGCCGGCCGCGACGGTCGTGCGTGGTTTTTGACAATTGTGCGAAATACCTGCTTCACGTGGTTGCGGAAAAGCCGTTCTTCAGGAGCCACCATCCAGGTGGAGGAGGATTTTCAAGTTGCCGATATCTCGCCGGATCCCGAGGCGCTTGTTATCAAAAACATGAACTCGCAAATGATTCGCCACGCGATGGAACAGTTGCCGCTCGAGTACCGCGAGATTTTGATCCTGCGAGAATTAGAAGAACTCTCTTATAAAGAAATCGCAAAAATTATAGAGACACCTCTCGGAACCGTGATGTCAAGGCTATCGCGAGCAAGACGAGAGCTTTATGTCCTATTGAGCGGAAAACCCGGGGAGATACGAGCATGAGCTGCCAGGAAGTCCGTGAACTGCTCGACGGTTACGTCGACACCGAGCTGGATGTGGTGACTACTCTGCAATTCGAACGTCACCTGAAGGAATGCGCCGGCTGCCAAGGGTTTTTCGAGCGCTATGAACAGTTCACACGTGCAGTTCAGGCTAACATGCCGCGTTTCGATGCGCCTGCAGGGCTGGAAAGCAAAATCCGCTCGCAACTCGGCTTGCCCCCGGGCCGACAGGCTAGCGTACGCACCACGCCGTTTGCAGACTGGGGCCGATGGGCCGTCGCCGCCAGCCTGATAGGAGTGCTTCTCTTGACCGGGACGCTGCTTATGCTCCTGAAGCGCCGCTCGGGTTCGGATCTCTTAGCGGAACAGGTGGTCTCGGGCCACATCCGCTCGCTGATGGCGAATCACCTCAGTGATGTAGCTTCCACGGATCAACACACTGTGAAACCCTGGTTCAGCGGCAAACTCGATTTTGCTCCGGTAGTGAAGGACCTTGCTCCTGAAGGCTTTCCGCTGACTGGCGGACGCCTGGACTACCTGGATGACCGATCTGTCGCGGCGCTCGTGTATAAGCGCCGTCAACATACAATAAATCTTTTCCTTTGGCCCTCGCCTACTTCCGAATCGGGCCCTCGAACACTTACTATAAAGGGCTTCAATATCATCCACTGGACGCAAGGTCACATGACTTATTGGGCCATATCGGACCTCAACGCCACTGAATTGCGGGACTTCGCACAAGATCTGAAAGGTAGCTCTTTATAAGAGGCCGAGCCGGCGCAAGAGGGCTTGAAATCGCGGATCGGAACGCAGCCCATCGAAGGCCGGCCGCACCAGGATCGACGGATTGAATCGCTCTACGTACGCTTCTTGCAGCCATGCGAACGCCTGATCTTTTTCGTTGAGACCTGCATAGACTAGTGCAATATCGGCGGCATAGGACGGTTTGTGATTCGATCTATTCTTCAGGTCACCCAAGATCTTCAAAGCTTCATTCCGCCTGTGGGAAACGCCATAAACATAGCCTAATTGGGATGTGCAAAGGGGATTTCCTCCGGAAACTCAATCGCCTGTTGAAGCTCTAAGATTGCTGCCTCGTACTTATGCACCTGCGCTAACGCCTGGCCTAACTGGTAATGCGCCATTGCAAAGCTTGGATCCATTTCGATCGTCTTACGGCTTTGGCTTATCGATTCGTCGTATCTATGGCCGATGCTAAGCGCATCAGCGATATCGGCGCCGATTATCAACGAGAGCGGGTCGAGCGCGCCCGCTTTTCTCAATTCACCGAGACCCTCGTTCTGACGGCCCAGGAGAATCAGATTCCAGGCGTACCACTGATGAGCGGTTGCGTAACTGGGAGCGACCGCGATGGCCCGTAAGAGTTCTGCGTCGGCGGCTTTCCACTTCCAATCAAAGGACTTTAGACATAGGGCCAGCGACGCGTGGCAATGGCGCGAGCCACCTCATCCTGCAGCGCGGGCGCGTCGCGTAAATCACCTTGGTAGCTTTGACTTCAAAGATGCTCGTCTGCATTCGCGCGAACACATCCGGCCGCAAGCTTCCAGTTGATAAACGCCGGCAAGCGCGGGCGTACTGTGGCATTCCGTGCGCCTTCCTCATTGGCGTTCCCGGTTTGCGGCAGTTTGCGCATGAATGCCGGCGCAGGCAAGTGCAATAGTAATGACGGCCTTGATCATGCTTTTTTCGACTCTCGTTTTGTATACTCGGCGCCTGAAACAAATATTCCTGCACGAGGCCGAAGATTTCCTCGTGCAATAGGCATTCCCCGGGCGCCTGCTACCGGACTGTAAAGATTTTGTACTTTCTGGTTCTGCCGATAAACCTTTCGCCGCTAAGTTGCATCCCTGTGTACTGAGTCGTGTTACTGAGTCGTGTTACTGAGTCGAAGGAGAAAAAGTGTCCGAGATTAATATGCGTGAATTTCGAAGAGTACTGGAAGCAAAGTATAACGAGCTTGCGTCCAGCGCTTCCAACAGAGATGAAATTGCTGTTGAAAACACAGCAGACGAAATGGACAGATTGCAGCAACAGTTAAGCAGAGACATAGCGGTCCGTAATATTGACCAAATGTCACGTCTCTTGAAGAGCGTCCAGGCTGCCCTAGATCGCATCGAAGATGAGATATACGGCGTCTGCTTACATTGTGAAGAGCCGATTCCCGAAAAGCGCCTCAAAGCTCTTCCTTGGGCCGCGTATTGTGTCAGCTGTCAAGAAAGGATAGATGATCACAGCGCCGCGGGCGACGACGATCCGATCGCATTCGCCGCCTGAGGAACTCAGGTTCGGCGTCTTGGCGCCTTTGCCTCAGCGGCCTACCATTTGCTGTAAATACGCCGGGTACCTTGCACCCTCGATTGTGATATTCGAAGCAGACTCATTGATAGTACGAAGATCTTCCGCGCTTAGTTGGAGCTGGGCGGCTCCGATGTTCTCTTCGAGGCGATGTAGCTTCGTTGTTCCTGGAATCGGCACGATCCAAGGCTTCTCAGCGAGCAACCAGGCAAGTGCGACTTGAGCCGGCGTAGCTTTTTTGCGGCCGGCGATTTGTCCGAGCAAATCCACTATCGCTTGATTGGCTTTCCGTGCTTCCGGCGTGAAACGAGGAACGATGTTGCGGAAATCATTGCTATCAAACTGAGTGTTCTCGTTAATTGCGCCAGTGAGGAAACCTTTGCCGAGAGGGCTGAACGGTACAAAGCCGATACCTAATTCTTCCAGGGTAGGCAGGATCTCCTGTTCCGGCTCTCGCCACCAGAGTGAGTACTCGCTCTGCAGGGCTGCGATAGGCTGAACTGCGTGAGCACGGCGGATACTTTGAGCGCCCGCCTCTGACAGGCCGAAGTGCTTCACCTTGCCCCGCTGAATCAGATCCTTTACTGTGCCAGCCACATCTTCTACGGGCACATTCGGATCCACCCGGTGCTGATAAAAGAGGTCGATCACATCCGTTCGCAACCGCTTTAGTGACTCATCAGCCACCTGCCGGATCCGCTCGGGACGGCTATTCAGGCCCTTCTGCGGGTTTGCATCCTGGAAGCCGAACTTGGTTGCAATCACCACCTGCTTACGAAACGGCTCGAGTGCCTCTCCGACCAGTTCCTCATTCGTGAAGGGGCCGTAGGCTTCGGCGGTATCAAAGAATGTGACGCCCCGCTCAAAGGCAGCCCGGATGAGCGTAATTCCCTGCTGTTTTTCTGTTGCAGGCCCGTATCCGAAGCTCAAACCCATGCAGCCAAATCCGAGAGCTGATAGTTCGAGACCGCTTTTGCCTAACGCGCGCTTCTGCATTGTTGTTCCTTTCGAGTAGCCGAGGGCCGGCTCAATTCCAGTCTAGGTTCGGCGGGCTTGTGAATCCAGGTGGCAAATAAGATTTCATGAACGCCGCACGATTTAAAGGATCATCCTTGTGCCGGCCGCAAACCGATGGTCCACTATCGCCAGACGTTACTTGCCCTGGGCCATTTTCGAGCGCGAAAATCTCAGAAACGGCGGTGAATTCGTGCTTGTCAAACGATCAAATGAACGTTGCAGCCGAAACCAAAATGGTCGCGAAACGGATCCCTTCCTACAGCTATGGAACTATGGACGCTGCAAAGTCGCCAATTTCTTTGAAGGAATTGGAACTGTTGAAGGAAAGCGCAGGGTTCACCAGCGATGACGAAAAGTATTTAAGACTTGCGGGAGAGGTTTTAGCCGACCAAACAAAGGAACTAGTCGAAAAATGGCGGGGAGTGATCGCCGAGAGTCCACATCTGGCCAAACACTCTCGCGACCCAAATGGCAACGCAATTCCGCACTATTCGGAAGATAGCGGACTTCGTTTTCAGCAATGGATCCTGGACACCTGCTTCCGTCCGTATGATCAGGATTGGCTCAATTACCAGCAGGAGATCGCGCTGCGGCATACCAGTGCGAGAAAGAACAAGGCCGATGGTGTTGAATCCACATCATATGTCCCGCTGCGTGATCTCATCGCATTTACAGCCGTTATAAACGACACAATCAAGCCTTTCCTGGCGAAGAAGGGGCATGGCAGCACAGATGTCGCCAGGATGCATAGCGCATGGTGCAAATCATTGCAACTCCAGATAGCGCTTTGGTCACAGCCTTATACGGACCCGAATTTGGCGCCCAACGAATGGTAGCTGAACAAATTTGATCGAGCCAATTACAAGGCGAGAAGGCAATCACGAGAGTAATTAAAAGGAAGAATAAGCTATGCCGGTTCAGGAACAAGCAGCAGGAACGCAAACGTCGAACCCTGATATTGAGCGCATCTATCGCGAATGGGATAGCGCGCTCTCGAAAAACGATACAGCGGCAATTTTGAAGCTATACGCGCCCGACGCGGTACTAGAGAGTCCCCTGGTCCCACATCTTTTGGGAACAGAAAAGGGTGTTTGTCGCGGTCGTGACGAGTTGAAGAACTTTTTTGAGATTCTGGCCACACGGAAGCCAGCAATTCGCCGTTTTTACCGAACCGGGTATTTTACTGACGGGCGAAAAATCATGTGGGAGTATCCGCACGATACACCGCAGGGCGAACAGATGGACTTCGTAGAGGTAATGGAAATCGAAAACGGCTTAATCCAAAAGCACAGAGTTTACTGGGGCTGGTTTGGCGTCAACGTTCTGAAGGGCGATCAATACCATCGTTAGTGATTTGGGCCTCAGGAGGTGTTCTCGATGTGAGTGAATATTCGCGACCGCGCTTCTTCACGATTCTGGCCGCTGTATTCGCCGCCGGCG
>CAVTXN010000030.1:0-184660 GCA_963738555.1 Terriglobia bacterium | reverse complement strand
GAGACAGACGCCGGGGTGAACGTCCGTGACGACCCCATCGCCTCCCTGCTTGCGCCAAACCTGCCCGACTCCGCGCAGGAAAAACCAGAACTCCCCCACAGCGCGATGGGTGTCGCCGACCACGCCGGCAATCTGGCACGGAGGATGCGCTCCTCCTCGGCATACAGACCTTTGAGCGTCGGTTGACGCGAAGAGGCCGGCCGTCTCGGGGAGGAGCATGCCATGTCCGAGATGCCGACGAAACAGGATCGCGGATTGACCAGCCGGATCGGGCCCGATCACGGTCGATTGGCCGCGCTCGATCGGCTACTTCGGAGGCACGGCCGCCGCGGTGGCGTTCGGCTTGATCGAACCGCCGCTCGGCGTCTTCATCGCCGCGGTGCCGTTCCTCAAGATGCTGAACCGTCCGGACGCGCCCGACCCGTGCGGTTCGTCGGTCAGTTGCTCGACGGCGCCTCGAAGCCCGTCGGCGGCGACACGGAGGCGACCGTCGAGTTGCGCGCTCCCCAGCAGGCCGCCAAGGCGCAGTAGGCATAGGGCGGCGCGCATGGCGGGGACCCCGATGCCGCCCGCTCGGCGGCGCATCGCCGGTCGCGGCCCCGCCTTGGAGATGCGCGGGTACGGCGATGATCGTCGAGCTGTTGCTGCGTTTCCTCATCGGCGGCCTGGTCGTCTCGGCCTTCTCGTTGATTAGCCAGGTGATCAAGCCGCAGAGCTTCGCCGGCATCTTCGGGCTGGCGCCATCCGTTGCGTTGGCCACGCTCGGTCTAACATTCGTCGTCAAGCCGGCTTCCGACGTTGCCAAGGAGGGGCACGCCATGCTGGCCGGCGCGGTGGCGCTCCTGGTGTATTGCTTGCTGGTCAGCGGGTTGTTCTACCGGTTTGCGCATCACCCCGTGGTCGAGGCGACGCTGCCCTGGCTGCCCTGGTTCGCCATCGCCTTCGGCCTGTGGGCGGTGGCGTTGCGATGAGCGGGCCGCTCGGCATCGCCTTCGACCCGGCCAAGCTGAAGCAGGCCACGGCGAAAGAGTATCTGCTACGCTTCGCGTTCGGCGGCAGCGTCACGCTGGTCACGGGGGTGATCGCCCACTCCTTCGGTCCGCTCGTGGGCGGCCTCTTTCTCGGCTTTTCCCGCCATCCTGCCGGCCAGCGTGACGCTGCTGCACGATCACGAGAATCACCGGAAGGCGGGCGTCGACGCGTTGGGCGCGGCGGCGGGTAGCCTGGGCTTGCTGGCCTTCGCCGTCACCATTTGGCTCCTGGCAACCACACTGCCTGGCTGGCTCGTCATCGCGCTGGCGGCCATCCTGTGGTTTGTGCGTGCGGCGCTGATCTGGGCGCTCTGCCGGGTGACCAACTGCGACGTGCGGGAACCGGCTCTTCGCCTGAAAGTTGACCATGACCCTTGCGACGCCGGTGTCCCGCATTGCCTTCATCCCGATCACGCCGCCCGAACCGGCGGCGCACGGCAAGGAGGGCAGTGGCGGCGGTAGCCGGAGCTGGCCGGCGCCGGCCGCTCGAACGGTGGGAGAGGCTACCCTGGCGCCGTGCAGCGCGCCATCGCGAGAGCGGTGAGCGGGCTGCCGGGCGACTGGTCCCGGAGCCGATCTCCTGCTATCTTGTGCAAATCGCGAGCGCGAGGATGCTGTGGGGCGGATCGATCGGTGGTGGAAGGAAATCTCGGCATGTCGGGATCTGCCCCGGAGCCACTGGCGCAGCGCCTCGCCGCCTTGCGCGACCTGTTCCGCCGGCAGTTTGGCGCGGAGCCGGCGCTGGTGGCGCGGGCGCCGGGGCGCGTCAACCTGATCGGCGAGCACACCGATTACAACGACGGGTATGTCTTCCCCATCGCCATCGAACGCGACACCCTGGTGGCGGCGCGGCCGCGCGCCGACCGGCAGATGCGCGTCTATTCCGCCACCTTGCGTCGGGCCTCCCAGTGGTCGCTCGACGCTATTGAACGATCGGCGGACCAGGCGTGGAGCAACTATGTGCGCGGTCTGGCGCGCTACCTGTTGGAGGCGAACGTGGCGCTGCCCGGCGCGGACCTGGCGGTCGCCAGCACGGTGCCGCTCGGCGCCGGGGTTTCCAGTTCGGCGGCGCTGGAGATGGCGACGGGAACGGCGCTGCTCGTTCCCGGCCTCCTCCTCCGACGCGCTGGCGCTCGCCGGGAGCGCGATGGAGACGCGGGAGTTGGCGCTCCTCTGCCAGCGCGTCGAGAACCGCTTTGTCGGCGTGAACTCGGGGATCATGGATCAGTTCGTCTCCGGTTTGGCGCGCGAGAACCATGCGTTGCTCCTGGATTGTCGCAGCCTGGTCTACGAGCATGTGCCTTTGCCGACCGACCATGTCGTTGGCGTGGCGGACACGGGGGTCAAGCACGGCCTCGTCGCTTCGGAGTACAACGCCCGCCGGGCGGAATGCGAGGAGGCGGTGCGTCTGCTCCAGCCGGTCGCTGCCCGCAGATTCGAGCCTTGCGTGACGTCAGCCCTGACGCCCTGGCGGCGCACGCCGCGCGCCTGCCGGATCGGGTGCTTCGTCGCAGTCGCCACGTCGTCGGCGAAATCTCCCGCGTCCAGCAGGCGGTCGCCGCGTTGCGCGCCGGCGACCTGCCATTGGTCGGCGACCTCATGTACGCGTCACACGCCAGCTTGCGCGACGACTACGAGGTCTCCGTGCCGGAGCTCGACTTCCTGGTCGAGGCGGCGCGCGGCGTGCGCGGCGTCGTCGGCAGCCGGATGACCGGCGGCGGCTTCGGCGGCTCGACCGTGACATTGATGGAGCGCCGAGCGGCGCCGCACTGGGACCGTGCATTGCGCCAAGCCTTTCGCGAGCGTTTCGGTCGCGCGCCGACCACCTTCATCTCCGCCGCGGCGGGTGGGGCGGGGATCGTGTGGCCGTAGGGGACCTCTCTCTCTGACTCGCTCCCCGGCGCGGGGAGAGAGAACCCGAATGGACGGACGGGCGGCTTTCGCGGCCAGTTGGGGAGCGGACCAAGGAAGCTAACCATCCGTCGAGCCGCGTTCCCCCTCCCCGCGCCGGGGAGGGGGTCAGGGGGAGAGGTCACCCCCGTTCCGGCGGCCCCGTTGAGGCGCGGATATTGAGCGCGATGGCCAGATCGCGCGCCTGGGGCGGCTGCGGCGCAATGGCCGGCCGACGCTTCGCGCAGGCGATCGAGCAGCAGCGCCAGCGCGGCGGCGGCCATCGCGTCGTAGGGCTGGGTGATGGTGGTCAGGGCGGGGATGGCATAGGCGGCCAGGGGCACGTCGTCGAAGCCCGTGACGGAGACGTTGGCGGGGACGCGCAAGCCGAGCGCATGCGCCCCGGCCAGGGCGCCAACGGCCATCGCGTCGTTGCTGCAGCACAGGGCGGTTGGGCGGTCGGCGAGGATCAGCAGGGCGTGCGCCGCGGCGTAGCCGCCGGCGAAGTCGAAGGAGCTTTCCCGCTGCCATTGCCCGTCAGGGTTGACGCCCGCCGTCCACAGCGCCGCGACACCGCCTTCCAGGCGCTCGCGGGCATGGAACAAGCGCAGGGGACCGTGCACGAAGCCGATCCGCCGGTGCCCCAGGGCAAGGAGATGGCGCACGACCAGCGCGCCGCCGGCGCGGGCGTCGGTGCGCACGGCGTCGCCGGACCAGGCGACCGGGACGCGGTCGAGCGCGACGATCGGGATGCCGTCGAGCCGGTCGGGCACACGCTCCTCAGAGGCGTCGGCGGGAACGAGGATAATGCCGTCGACGCGCTGGTCGCGCAGGGCGTGCAAATGCGCCATCTCGCGCGTCAGATCGTCCTGGGAGTTGCAGAGGAGCAGGCGATAGCCGCGCTCTGCCGCCTGGCGCTCCAGGCGGCGCGCCAGCTCGGCGAAGAACAGGTTCGCGCTATCCGGCACCACCAGGCCGAGCACGTGCGTCTGGCGCGCGCGCAGGCTGCGGGCGATGTTGTCCGGGTGGTAGCCGAGCTCCGCGATGGCGGCGAGCACGCGCTCCCGCGTCGCCGGGGCGACCGGGCGCGGGCCGCCGTTCACGACGTACGACACGGTCGCCGAGGAGACGCCGGCGCGGGCGGCCACGTCGTCGCGCGTGACGCGGCCGAAGCGCGGCGCGGTCGGCCGAGGCGGCGGCCTTTTCATGGGGCGCTCCGGATCGGAACACTGCCCGGCGGTGACGGGCAACTCGCCAGGCGATAGTACGGGGAGGACGCCCGCATGGCAATGCCGGTCGGCAGGCGGGGCCGGTTGACGGCCGCACGTCCGCGGCGGTAGTATTGGCGCGTCTACTCGTGTAGATGGAGAAGGAGAACATCACCGGTGGCTGCTCGTGCGGTTCGGGTCGCAATCGTCGGCGTGGGGAACTGCGCTTCATCGCTCGTTCAGGGCGTCCATTACTATCGGGATACGGCCGACGACGCTCGCGTGCCGGGTCTTATGCACGTGCGGCTTGGCGATTACCACGTGCGCGACATCGAGTTCGTGGCCGCCTTCGACGTGAACGACCAGAAGGTCGGTCGCGACCTTGGCGACGCCATCTATGCTGCGCCAAACAACACCTATCGCTTCTGCGACGTGCCGCGCCTCGGCGTGCCGGTCCAGGCCGGGCCGACCCTTGACGGCATCGGCCGCTACACCCGCGACCTGATCCACGTGAACGGCACGGCGCCGACCGACGTGGCGCGGGTGCTGCGCGAGACGCGCGCCGACGTGCTGGTGAACTACCTGCCGGTCGGCAGCGAGGAGGCCACGCATTGGTACGTGGAGCAGGCCCTTGCCGCCGGCGTCGGCGTCGTCAACTGCATCCCGGTGTTCATCGCCGGCCGCCCGGAGTGGCGCCGCCGCTTCGAGGCCGCCGGGTTGCCGATCATCGGCGACGACATCAAGAGCCAGGTCGGCGCGACGATCACCCATCGCGTGCTCACCCGGCTATTCCAGGATCGCGGCGTCCAGTTGGAGCGCACGAGCCAGCTCAACGTCGGCGGCAATACCGATTTCCTCAACATGTTGGAGCGTGACCGCCTGCAATCGAAGAAGGTGTCCAAGACGCAGGCGGTAACGTCGCAGTTGGACGAGCAACTGGACCCGGAGAACGTGTACATCGGGCCATCGGACTACGTGCCCTGGCTGACCGATCGCAAATGGGCCTACATCACCATGCAGGGTCGCACCTTCGGCGACGTGCCGCTCAACCTGGAGTTGAAGCTGGAAGTCTGGGATTCGCCGAACTCCGCCGGTGTCGTGATCGACGCCGTACGCTGTATCAAGCTGGCGCGTGACCGCGGCATCGGCGGCGCGCTGGAAGGGCCCTCGGCCTACTTCATGAAGTCGCCGGCGGTGCAGTATCGCGACGACGTGGCGCGGGAGATGGTGGAACGCTTCATCGCCGCCGCACCCGTGCCGGCGTAGGGCAATAATGGCCGTCGTGTCCCGGCCCGCATCTACGGCGCACGGAACACGTCGGCGACGTCGATGGCGACCGCACCGAGCGGCGGGCAGGGTACCTGGTCGCCGGGGAGCCAAATGGCGGGCTCGACCGGATAGCGGCCGTCCTGCAAGCGGTACTCGGCGATGCGCTTGTGATCGACGTTGACAATCCAGTAATAGGGCACGCCGAATCGCTCATACGTACGCAGCTTTCCTCTGCGCCCACGCCCTCGGTCGATCGACGCGGTGCTGCACGACAAGATTTCGACCAGGATGTCCGGCACGCCCTCGATGCGCTCCTCGAGGATGACCGCCTGGCGATCGGCGGCCACGAATATCAGATCCGGTTCGACGACGTTTTCGTCGTCGAACTTTACGTCGTAGGGCGCGTAAAGCACCTCGCCGAGACCGGCTCGCTCCGCATCGTAGAGCATATGGCCGAGGCGCTTTGACGCGCGTTGGTGCCGGGTAGCCGGTGACGCGGCCACAATCAACTCTCCGTCAATGAGCTCGAAGCGGCGGCCGTCCTCAGGTAGCGCCAGCACATCCGCGAAGGTCATCTTCTGCGCGACCGCCACAGTTGTCTCCTTTCGCGCCCTGCCGGTTCCGGGCGCTTACGCCCGTGTCGCATCATACCGTTCCTGCACTTGCTCAAGCGCCCACAGCGCCGGCAACACCGACTCCGCGCTGATCGCCGGCTGGCGGCGCTCGCGGACGGCGGCCAGGAACTCGCGGTCTTGCAGCGTCGCCGGCCTCGGGCCCCTCGCTTCCTGCGTTGGGTCGAGGATGACGCCATCCTTGCCGATGAGGCGGCCTTCGCTGACCAGCAGCGATTCCTCGTGGCCGATGATCAGGTAGTCGTACAGGCTGAGGTGCGAGTTGTAGGACATGTTGACCGAGGCGAGGGCGGCGCCGCGCGTGCGCAGCAGGATCGAGAGATCCATCGGGATGCCCATTTTGGCGTCGGGCGGCGCGACGTTCGCCCTGACGTTGACCGCGCCCGGCTCCGTTTCGCCGAGCAACCAGAGGCACATGTCGGTGGCGTGGCAGCCGTGGTGCCAGAGCAGGTTGTCCGTCCACGAGCGCCGGTGGCCGGTGAGGTCGACATTCTCTCGCCGCAGGAAAACATAGCGGGAGACGACATTGTGGACCGTCAGGCGTCCGGCCGTGATGCGCTGCTTCACCTCCGCAATCGCCGGCCCATAGCGGTGGGTATGGGCGACCATCAGGGTCAGGCCGCGGTCGGCGGCGAGGCGCGTCAGGCGCTCCGCCGCCGCGTAGCGCATCGCCAGGGGGATTTCCACCAGCACGTGCTTGTTGGCCAGGAGCGCCTGCTCGGTCTGTTCGGCGTGCGCCGCGCTGGGCGAGCAGATGACCACCGCATCGACCGCGGGCCGCGCCAGCGCCTCGGCGAGGTCGGTCGAATGGTGGCCTATGCCGTGTTGCGCGGCGAACTTGGCCGTCTCATCCGGCAGCCGGCCCACGACGCTCGCCAGGATGACGCCTTCAGCGCGCAGGATGCGCGCGTGGCTGTTCGCCGTCGTGCCATAGCCGATGATCGCCGCCTGGATTGGCATCGTGCTGCTCCGTTTCACCCGCATAGCCATCGGGGCGCAAGGCTAGCACATACCGGGCGAGAGCGGCAGCAGGACGGAGAAGGTTGATCCGGAGCCCGACGCGCTGCGCACGCGGATTTCGCCACCGTGGAGCTCGACCAACGACCGGCTGATGGCCAGACCGAGCCCGCTACCGCCAGCGTCTTGGACGAGGCGGTTCGAAGCGCGGAAGAAACGGGTGAACAGTTGATCGAGCTCCTCCGGGGACATGCCGATGCCGGAGTCGGTGACGTTGACATGCACATAGCCGGCGTCGACCGACGCGCTCACGCGGATCGCGCCCTCGGTGGGCGTGTACTTGCTGGCGTTGGAAAGCAAGTTGGTGAATACCTGGGTTAGCCGGTCGGCGTCGCCCGGCGCCACCGGCAAGACGTTTGGCAGGTCCAGCGTCAGGGTCTGCCGTTTTGCCTCGATCTGGAGGCGCTGCGCGGCCGCCACACCGCGCAGGATGGGAACAAGCGCGACCGGTCCCTGGCGCAAATCCATCTTGCCGGCTTCGATGCGCGAAATGTCGAGCAGGTCGTTGATCAACCCGACGAGGCGATCGGCGTTGCTCTTGACGATGTCCAGAAATTCCAGCTGGTCGGCGTTGAGGCTCCCGGCCTCGCCGGCGGCTAGGAGGTCGATGTACCCTTTGATCGACGTCAACGGAGTGCGCAGCTCGTGCGACACGAGGGAGACGAACTCGGTCTTCAAGCGGTCGACGGCGCGCTCCCGCGTGACGTCGCGCAGCACGTAGAGTCTGCCGAAAAGGACACCGTCGGCGGCCGCCACCGGCGCGGAGAAGAACTGCAAGTCGCGCCGCTCCGGCCATTGCTGGGCGAGGAAGCAGCCGAATTCCGGTCGGTTGTCCGAGGCGGAGTTGGCCACCAGCCGGCGAAAGCTATCGGCGTCTTCGAAGATGCGATCGACGTACCCTTGCATCTCGTCGAAACGGCGGCCGACGATCGCGTCGGCCGGAATGCCAAGGAGTTCGACAAACCGGCGATTGACCGCCAGGAATCGGCGATCACGATCCACCAGGGTGATCGCCTCATTGGTCGCGTTCAGGATGGCCGTCGACTCTTGCCGTGCCGCCTCGGCGCGGCGATACTGGACGGCCAGCGCCGCTTCGGCGCGCTTGCGACGGCGGAGCTCCCGCTCGCTCACCATGTTGGCGGCGGCCATCAGCACAAAGGTGACGATGCCGCCGATGGCGATGACGCGAAACGCCCGGCCCGCCTCCACTTGCGTCGTCGCCCGCTCCGCATTTTCCTGCTCCGTCTCCGCTTGCTGCATGGCGTCGACGAGCGTGCGGATCTGTTCCATCGCGGCCTGGCCGCTGTCGCCGGCAACCACGGCCGCCGCCGCGTCGAATCCCTTGCTGTCGCGCAGGGCGAGCGTCAGGTCCATTTGGCTAAACTTCGCCGTTACCAAGGGTTGCAGTTGGGCGAGCCGGCGCTGCTGCGCCGGCTCATCCGCCAACAGCGTATTGAGGCCGACAAATTCCTGCGTCACCGTGGCGTGCGCGGTGGCGTAGGGCTGCAGGTAGCTTGGCCGTCCCGTGATGAGGTAGCCGCGCTGGCCGGTTTCGGCGTTGAGCAAGCCGACCAACATGGCCGTGAGGGACATTTCGACTTCGCGGGTGTGGCGCACCGCCTCGAAGGCGGATATGAGGCGGACGGTCGTGGAGTAGCCGACGATCGCCACGATGACCACGACGGCCAGCGCCACCAGGCGGCCGGTACGGATGAGCCTGGGCAGCCAGGCCAACGACGAATCCGGGGTGAGGCCCGCCATTCCCCGGCGCATCGAACCGATCACCTTGCCGAAGCCTGCAACGCGACGAAGTGGGGTCGCCGACGACACCTATCACCCAATCTCGCCGCACGAACGTGGTCCACCACGACGGACGGCGGCTGCGCGCGCTCGTTCGGCCGGCATCATCATAACGGGACGGCAATGGTGTGCCGGTTGGAAGCGCACAATGGGCTGGGGTCATAGGTATTTTGGGCGATAACATCGCGCCCGGGTCCCCTCGCAACGAAGGGATCGGAAGGCCGGGGTGGCTCCTCGAGTAGGATTCGAACCTACAACCTTGCGGTTAACAGCCGCCTGCTCTACCGTTGAGCTATCGAGGAATGACTCTGCAATTATACCCGCTGCGGAGCCTGGATTCGAACCAGGAATAGACGCTCCAAAGGCGCCTGTGTTACCGTTACACCACTCCGCATCGTGCGCCCCGACTGCTCTGGTGCCGGAGGCGGGAGTCGAACCCGCACGAGGGTCGCCCCCCAACAGTTTTTGAGACTGCCGCGTCTGCCATTCCGCCACTCCGGCCGGCGCGAGCCGCCCGGGCGCGCGCTCCAGTGTACGGCATGGGCATTCCCCGGAGCAAGCGCCGGTCGGCGCGAGCGCGCTCGGCGTTTTCGATGCGCCCGCACCCGCCCGTTTACGGGCGGGCTACGTTTACGAAGCCTGCTAAAGCAGGCTGGCCACGATAGGCGGGCAATTCCCTGCCGTGCCTAGCCTCATTCATCAGGCTTCGTAATCGTAGCCCGCCGATATATCGGCGGGTGGTGGAGCAGCGTGAGGCGGCGTTACCCCATTGCGCGCCGCCTGCGGTATCCTGAACGTCACGTGTTTGCGCGATCCGGGCGGCAACGGGCTGCCTGGAGTTCGGTTGTGCCGCGAGGGGCGTCGTCCATGAACGGCAAGGTGCTGGGCACCCTGGAGTTTCCCGAAGGTGCTGGCGCGCCTTGCCGACCTGACCGCCTTCTCCGCCAGCCGCGAACTGGCGCTGGCCCTGGAGCCCAGCGCCGACCGCTTCTGGGTCGAGCGCCGGCAGGAGGAGACGGCGGAGGCCGAACGGCTGCTCGCCGAACGCCCGGAGTTTTCCGTGCGCGGCGCGCGGGATGTGCGGCTGCTGGCGCGCAAGGCGGCGATCGGCGGCGTGCTCGATCCGGCGCAATTGCTGGAGGTGGCCGGCACGCTGGAGAGCGGCCAGTACGTCGGCGGCTCGGTCGCCAAGCTCGACCGCGATCACTTACCGTGTCCTGCGGGAGCTCGCCGAGCAGATCCACCCCTGCCGCGACGTGACGGCAGCGATTGGCGGGGCGATCACGGACCAGGGCGACCTGCGCGACGACGCCAGCCCGGCGCTGGCGCGCCTCCGGCGCGAGTTGCGCGTCGCCCAGGCCGCGCCTGACGGAGCGGCTGCACAGCTACCTCTCCAGCCACCGCTCCCACCTGCAGGACGCCATCATCACCACGCGCGACGGGCGCTACGTGCTGCCGGTCAAGGCGGAAGCGCGCACGCCATGTGCCGGGCACTGGTCCATGACCAGTCGGCCAGCGGCGCCACCGTCTTCGTCGAGCCGCTGGCGATCGTCGAGACTGAACAACGCCCTGCGCACGCTGCAACTGCAGGAGCGCGAGGAGATCGAGCGCATCTTGCGCGAGCTCTCCGGCATCGTCGGCGCCTCGGGCGAGGCGATCATCGAGACGGTCGGCGCGCTGGCGGCCATCGACCTCTGCCTGGCGAAGGCGCGCCTGGCCGACCGCGCAGGACGCCAGCCGGCCGCTGCTGGCGGAAGCGGGCCGCATCGCCTTGCATCGCGCGCGTCATCCTTTGCTTGAAGGGCACGGTGGTGCCGATCAGCATCGCGCTTGGCGGCGACACTCTCCCAGCTCGTGATCACCGGACCCAACACCGGCGGCAAGACGGTCGCCCTGAAGACGGTCGGATTGCTGACGCTGATGGCGCTGGCCGGCCTGCACATCCCGGCCGACCCCGGCTCGGAGATTGGCCTCGTCGGCGAGGTCTGGGCCGACATCGGCGACGAGCAGAGCATCGAGCAGAGCCTGTCCACCTTCTCGTCGCACATGACCAATATCGTGCGCATCGTGAATGCGGTGCAGCGCGGCGACCTGGTGCTGCTGGACGAGCTGGGCGCCGGCACCGACCCGGTGGAAGGCGCGGCGCTGGCGCGCGCCATCCTCGATTTCTTGCGGGCGCGCGGCGCGACGACGGTCGCCACGACCCACTACGCCGAGTTGAAAGCCTACGCCCACAGCACGCCCGGCGTGCAGAACGCCTCGGTCGAGTTCGACGTGGAGACGCTCTCCCCGACCTACCGGCTGATCGTCGGCCTGCCCGGCCGCAGCAACGCCCTGGCCATCGCCTCGCGCCTCGGCCTTCGGCGGGATATTGTCGAGGCGGCGACGGCCACGCTGGCGCCGGAGCAATTGCAGATCGAGACGCTGCTCAAGCAGATCGCCGATGAGCGGCAGGAAGCGGAACGGGCGCGGCTAGAAGCGCAGCGCCTGGAGCGCCAGGCGGCGGCGGCCGTCCAGGCGGCGCAGCGCGAGCGGGCCGCGCTTGGAGCGGGAGCGCGAGCGCCTGCTGCGTCAGGCGGAGGCGGACGCCGAGCGAGAACTGGCCGACTTCCGCCGTCAGCTGGCCGAGCTCGCAGACGCGGGCCGCCGACGCCGGCTCACGGCGGGAGGTGCAGGAGGCGCAGACGCAGAGTTCGGCCCTGCTCCGGCAGTTGCTGGAGCGCCGGCACAAGCAGCCGCGCCGGCGCGAGCCAGCCGCCGGCCGACCTGCCGATCGGCAGTTGGGTCCACGTCGAGTCGCTCGGCCAATCCGGCAAGCTGCTCTCGCTGGATCGCGACGCGCAACAGCGCCGAGGTGCAGCTCGGCAGCTTCAAGGTGCGCGCCAAGGCCACGGAGTTGAGCGCCGGTCACCGTCCGGCGGCCGATCCTCCGGACGACCTGCGCACCCGGCGCCGCGAGCCGGTCGCGCGAGGAGCGCGTCGTGACGCTGCCGCCGGTCCCGCTGACCGGCGTCGAGCTGGACCTGCGCGGCAAGCGCGCCGCCGAGGTCGAGTCGGAGTTGGACCGCTTCCTCAACGACGCCTCTCGCGCCGGCCTGCCCTACGCCCGCATCATCCACGGCAAGGGCACCGGCGCCCTCCGCCAGGTGGTGCAGGAACAACTGACCGGCCACCCGCTCGTCACGTCGTTCCGCAACGGCGAAGCCGGCGAAGGCGGCGACGGGGTGACGATCGCCACGCTGTAGTCGTGCCGGCTTCGTGCCCATCCGCCGGGCTCCAGTGGCGCTTCCACGGCCATTCGACCGATCGTCTCGCACTGCGGATTTCCATGCTCAACTCGCCTCCGAGAGCTTGACGAGCGTCGTGCCTCTCGGGCCGCTGGTCCAGGCGTGAGTATGCTCGCTCCAAGGTGGATGTCGTACCGTCTCCAACGACTTGCGCCTTCGCGGGTCGAAGAGCATTCGCTGCTGCTGCGGCCGCTCAAGCCGGCCGGGATGCGTCACGGAGATGCTCCGCTCGTCCTCGCTCACGCGGATGTGGATTGCGCCGGGGCCTCGATCCGCAGTCTGGCGTTTGCTTTCCGGCATCGGCGTTGGGCGGCACGAACGGCATCGCCGGTCGGGACCTGGAACGGCGAACGGCATCGCCGGCGGCGTCGGCTCCAGCGCGGCCAGCACGTCGTCCGCCTCCGCCGGCGAGACCTTCCCTTCGGCCACCATCTGCAAGACCCGGATGCGCTCCTCGTTGCTCATGTCGCTCTCCTTTGCTGAATCTCCCTCAGGCGCGCCGCCGCTTCGGCGGCGGTGATCGCGCCCTCTTCAAGGTCCGTCAGGATCGCCGCCCGCGCCGCACCGTCGCTGCCCGCGCGCGGCCCGGCACGATCCAATCCCGTCGCCACGATCGCCTTTTCCAATCGGGCGCGCACCGTGGGATACGAGAGGCCGAGCTCGCGCTCCATCTCCTTGACGTTGCCTCGCACGCGCAAGAACAGCTCAAGCAGCGAGGCGTGCGGCTCCGGCAGGTTGACGAGCCGGCCGGGAGGGAAGGCGCCGGCCACCTCGGCGCCGCAGGCCGGGCACTGCAACCGGCTGACCACCAGCGCGGCGGAACAGGACGGGCACTGGGTCGGCATCGCGCGTGTGGTTGGATCGGCCATGTCAGATTTATACCATAGTTTGCTATTTTGTCAATAGAAGCACGAAAAATAGCAAAGGCCGCCCGGCGACTGAAGTCGCGGGCTAACGTAGGCGAAGCCGCCCTTCGGCGGCTCGGTGATCGCTTTATGCCGGGCCGCGTTGAAACTGCTCTCCGCATCGGATCTGGTGCACTTGCCGCGCTCCGGCAACATCAGAATCGATACTTGGGTACTGTTGTTCACATTCGCCGTGTCAATCGCGTTCAGCGCCTTATTCGGCTTGATTCCTGTTCTGCGGTATGTGCGGCCGCGGCTTGAGAACGCGCTTCACAGCGGGAGCCGCCTCTATAGCGCTGGACGATGGGCAAGCCACAGCAAGGATCGTCAGCAGGTGCGGAGCTTTCTTGTGGTTTTTCAGGTGGCGCTTGCTCTGGTCCTGCTCGTCACTTCCGGGCTCATGATCCGCACGTTTCGTAATCTGCATCATGTCGATCCCGGATTCACGAACGCCCAAGAAGTTCAAACCGTGAGGATCGGAATCCCGGATGAAGACGTGAAAGAACCTGAGCGCGTGATCCGGATGCAGCAGGCGATGATCGAGAGGGCCAAGGGCGTGAATAGCGTGATTTCGGCCTCCATCATTTCGTCTGTTCCTATAGGCGGCGGCGAATCCAACGATCCCGTTTACGCGGCGGACAAGACGTATCGCGAAGGAACGCTCGCTCCGCTGCGCCGCTTCAAGTCGATTGCCCCGGGATATTTCACAACCATGGGGCAGCGAATGCTCGCAGGCCGCGACCTCACCTGGGCCGACATTTATGAAGGCGGCGACGTTGCCATTGTTTCCGAGAACACGGCACGCGATCTCTGGGGGGCGCCGGAGGCCGCGCTCGGCAAACGCATCCATACAAACAAGAAAGACGACTGGCGCGAAGTCATCGGCGTGGTTGCCGATGAGCATGCAGACGGCGTTGACAAGCCCGCGCCTACGATCGTCTATTGGCCGCTGTTTACAAAGAACTTTGAGGGCGATGCGGTGTCGGTACAGCGCTACATTTCGTTAGTGATTCGTACGCCACGCGCCGGCTCCATATCACTCGAGAACGAGTTGCAGAAGGCGCTTTGGAGCGTCTACTCGAACCTGCCGCTTGCCAAGATGGATACGCTCGAAACATTCTACAATCGCTCGCTTGCGCGTACGTCCTTCACCTTGCTGCTGCTGGCGATTGCCGGTGGCATGGCTCTTCTGTTGGGGCTTGTGGGTATCTACGGCGTTATTTCGTATTCGGTCACGCAGCGCACGCGGGAAATCGGGATCCGGCTTGCGCTCGGTGCGCCGCTTGCACAGGTCACAACTGCTTTCGTCCGTAGCGGCGTGATTCTGTCAGCGATTGGCTGCTTGTGCGGGCTCGGCGCGGCGCTTGCGTTGGCGCCGTTGATGAAATCTTTGTTGTTTTCTGTCAGTCCTTCCGATCCGGCTACTTATGCTGCCATGTCGGTGAGTTTGATTTTAGCGGCGGCACTCGCGAGTTATCTTCCAGCGAGGAAGGCCGTTAAAGTCGATCCGGTGGAAGCGTTACGGGCAGAGTAGCAGCTTACCAGCGTCGTAAGCCCTTTCGCCCGATATCGGTCCGGTATTGCATACCCGCAAAACGAATCTTCCCCAACGCCCGGTACGCCTTCGAAATCGCGGCCGGCAACGTGTCGCCTTTCGCCGTAACCCCCAGCACCCGGCCGCCGCTCGTAACAAGCTGTTCGTCCTGCCGGGCCGTTCCCGCCTGAAACACCGTGCCGCCCGCCGCTTCGCACTCTTCTATGCCGAAGATTTCGTCGCCCGTTCGAGGCTTTTCCGGATAGCCCTCGGCAGCCGCTACCACGCAAACCGAACATGCCCTGGTTTTCGGACGTAGATCCGGCATTTCTCCGTTCACAGAGGCCTCGAGCGCCGCCGCCAGGTCCCCCTCGAACCCGTGCATCAGTACCTGCGCCTCCGGATCCCCCAGCCGGACGTTGAATTCCAGCACTTTCGGCCCTTCCGCCGTCATCATCAATCCCGCATACAGAAAACCGGTGAACGGCGAGCCTTCCTTATTCATCTGCTCGATCGCCGGAAGCATGACGCGGTCCATGATCTCCCCCGTCTGCCCATCCGTCAGGATCCGCTTGTCTGCGTACGCGCCCATTCCGCCGGTATTCGGGCCCTCATCGCCGTCGCGCAGCCTCTTATGATCCTGCGTTGGGAGAAAAGGGGCGATCTCTTTTCCGTTGCTCAGCCCGATGAAGCTCACCTCCTCGCCTTCCAGGTATTCCTCGATCACCGCGTTCGGTCCAAGTCGCGCCAGCGCCTTCTCTGCCTCCACTCGATTCCCTGCGATGATCACTCCCTTTCCGCCGGCCAGCCCGTCCGCTTTAATAACGACCGGAAAACTGAAATCGTCAATGGAGTCGCTCGATCGCGCAGTGGGGATCCCGGCGCGCTTGAAAAACTCCTTCGCAAACGCCTTCGAACCCTCTAGTCGCGCTGCCGCCTGCGTCGGTCCAATAATGTCGAGCTTGCGGCCCCTGAACTGATCGACAATTCCTTCCACCAGCGGAGCTTCCGGACCCACTATTGTGAGATCGATGCCCAGTGATTCCGCAGCTTCTGCACAGATATCGATCGACACATGCGGGATAACGTTAGCTATCTTACTAATCCCAGGGTTTCCCGGAGTAACAAAGATTTCCACTTTGGGGGATTGAGCCAGACGCCAGGCCAATGCGTGCTCTCGGCCGCCCCCGCCGATGACCAGAATCCTCATTCCCAAAGCTAGAATAACGAATGAGTTCCCGCGCAGCACAATAGGTGTGTCGCAGAATAAATAATGCCGCAAAAGAAGTATGAAGTCGTGGTGATCGGCGGCGGTCACGCTGGCTGCGAAGCAGCACGGGCCTGTGGGCGGCTCGGCCTGAACACCGCCATGGTCACCATGAATATCGATCTCATCGCCCAGATGTCCTGCAATCCGGCCATCGGCGGCATCGCCAAAGGCCACCTGGTGCGCGAAATCGATGCTCTCGGCGGCATCATGGGCGAGCTCACGGATGCAGTCGGCATCCAGTTCCGGCTGCTCAATACCAGCCGCGGTCCCGCCGTCTGGTCGCCACGCGCGCAGTGCGACAAAAAGCAATACCGGATTCGCATGCGCGAATGGCTGGAGCGCGAGCCGAACCTGCGCATCCTGCAAGCAGAGGTCGGAGAGCTGCTGTTTCTAAACGAATCCCCCAGGCGTATCGCCGGAGTGCGCCTCAAAGACGGGCGTGATCTTCTTTCTCGAGCTGTCATCATCACCACCGGAACCTTTCTCAACGGACTCGCTCATGTCGGCGAAACCCGCTACGCCTGCGGCCGAAATGGCGAGGCGCCATCCAACACGCTGGCTGACCAGTTCCGAAGCCTCGGTCTCCAATGGACGCGCCTCAAAACCGGAACCCCGCCTCGCCTCGACGGCCGTACCATCGATTGGTCCAAATTCGAAGAGCAGCCGGGCGATACGATCCCTACACCTTTTTCGTTCCTGACTGAGAAGATCGAACGTGAGCAGATCTCTTGTCATCTGTCCTACACAACAGATGAGACGCATCGCATCCTGAGCGAGAGTATTGCTCGTTCCCCGCTCTATAGCGGCCAGATTGAAGGCATCGGGCCGCGCTACTGCCCCTCTATAGAGGACAAGATCGTCAAATTCCCTGAAAAACGCCGCCATCAGATCTTTCTCGAGCCCGAAGGGCTCGACACGCACGAGATTTACGTCAACGGAATGTCGACCAGCATGCCGATTGACGTCCAGTCTGCCATGGTTGCCTCGATTCCGGGCCTGGAAGATGCCGAAATGATCCGTCCTGGGTACGCCATCGAGTACGACGCCGTAGATCCCCGGGAACTCACGCACTCCCTCGAAGTCAAAACGATCCGCGGACTCTTTCTCGCCGGCCAGATCAACGGGACCTCTGGCTATGAAGAGGCAGGCTGCCAGGGTTTAATAGCCGGCCTGAATGCCGCGTGCTCCATAAAGGGTCTCCCGGAGTTCCGGCTGGCCCGCAATGACGGTTATACGGGCATTCTGGTCGATGATCTGGTAAACAAAGGCGCCGACGAGCCCTACCGCATGTTCACCTCGCGCGCCGAATTCCGCCTGCGCCTCCGGATCGATAATGCCGACGAGCGGCTGACTCCCATGGGACGCCGGGTTGGCCTGGTAACGGACTCCCGCTGGCAGGCATTCGCTGAAAAACAAGACCAGAAGGCCCGGATTGTCCGGCTCCTCGAGCAGACACGGGCAAGCGCCCTCTCCGAGATCATCGGACTCACAGCTGCGACCGATAATCCCACGCTTCTGACGTGGCTGCGCCGTCCGGAAGCTCAAATCGCGCGTCTCGAACGCTGGATCGCGCAACAGCTCAGTGGGCCGGTTTACCACGGCGTCCTTACCACGGTCGAAACAGAATCGAAATACGCCGGGTACCTGCTCCAGCAGGACCGCCAGATCAAACAGCTCCAGGATTCAGAGAACCGGACCATCCCCGCCCGCCTGGTTTACGAAGAAATACCGGGCCTGTCGAACGAGGTGCGCCAAAAACTCACCCGCGTTCGACCCGCCACACTGGGCCAGGCCGCCCGGATCCCGGGCGTCACCCCCGCCGCCGTCGCCGTGCTGGACGTTTACCTCGGCCTCTCCCGCCAATAGCCGGACCAATGTTTCACGTGAAACATCTCACCGACCCGCCGCCTTCCGAACCGCGGCCTGAGCGAGCGGTCTTCCCGCCAGCCATGTTTCACGTGAAACATCTCTCCGCCCCTTCGCTTTTCTGAGCCGTGACCGTGAGGAAGCGGTCTTCCGCTGCCAATGTTTCACGTGAAACATTGGTTTACCCACCAGCCATGTTAGGATTGCTTCGTCTTGGCCAGAGTCATTTCTATCGCTAATCAGAAGGGTGGCGTCGGCAAAACAACCACCGCCATCAATCTCGCGGCAGCCCTGGCTGCCTCCGAACTCAAAGTCCTCCTCGTCGATTCCGATCCCCAAGGGAACTCCACCACCGGAGTCGGCGCCCAGAAAATCCCGGATACCAAAACCCTCTACGACGTCCTCCTCGGCGAAACAACCGCAGCGGAGGTCATCATTCCAACAGAATTCGAGGGGCTCTCCCTCCTCCCCTCCGATCAGAACCTCGTCGCCACCAACCTCGATCTCGTCGATGCCGAATCCCGCGAAGAACGCCTCAAAAACGCCCTCGAACCCATCCGATCCGAGTACCAATACATCATCGTCGATTGCCCGCCCGCACTCGACCTCCTGACCCTTAACGCCCTGGTCGCCTCAAATTCCGTTCTGATTCCGATTCAGTGCGAATTCTTCGCTCTCGAAGGCATCTCCCAGCTCCTCGATACGATCGACCGCCTCAAAGAAGCCTTTAATCCGGGCCTCACCATCGAAGGCGTCCTCCTGACCATGTACGACGACCGGACCAACTTGACCCGCCAGGTCGAAGCCGATCTCCGCGAGTTCTTCGAAGAGGAGGTCTTTCGAACCATCGTCCCCCGCAGCATTCGTCTCGCCGAAGCCCCCAGCTTCGGTAAAACAATCCTCGCCTACGATCCGCGTTCCCGCGGTGCCGAGGCCTATATCCAATTAGCAAAGGAAATCCTCGCTCATGAACAAAGAGCCCGATCGAAGTCAGCGCAAGGCGCTGGGCAAGGGGCTCTCGGCGCTCCTGCCGAGTAGATCGACAGCCACTCCCCTGCCACGATTGGCTGTTACCAGCGAACTGGCGTTATCCGAAGAATTCCGGAATATTCCTCTCGACAGAATCCAGGCCGACACCTCCCAACCTCGTGACCACTTCGATGACGAAAAGCTGTCCGAGCTTTCTGCTTCGATCCGCGCCCATGGCGTCATCCAGCCCATCACCGTCCGCCGCCTCGGCGAAAACGCCTACCGCATCGTCGCCGGCGAGAGAAGGTGGCGCGCTGCCGCCCTGGCCGGCCTGAAGGAAATTCCGGCCCTGGTGCGTGATGTCGAAGAGGGCGAACAGTTGGAACTCGCCCTCATCGAGAATCTCCAGCGCGAAGACTTGAACCCAATCGAAATCGCAACCGCTTTTCATCGGCTTGCAACCGAACGCCAGCTGAATCATGAACAGATTGCCGAGCGGACCGGAAAAGATCGCTCAACCGTCACTAACTTCGTGAGGCTGTTGAAGTTATCACCCTCTGCCCGGCGCGCCCTCGTCAACGGCGAAATCACCATCGGCCACGCCCGTGCCCTCCTTAACCTCGATGTCGATCAACAAACTTCCCTTTGTGACGCAATTAAGCAGAATCAGCTCTCCGTACGCGAAACCGAATCGAGAGTAAAACGCCTTACAGAGACAGGGCCGCCTGCTCCACCCGAACGCAAACCCGATCCCGAACCGCTCGATCCCAACATTCGCGCCGCTATCGATGAAATGTCGATGGCGCTCGGCACTAAAGTCAGGCTCCTCCCCCGCAAAATCGAAATCGAATATTATTCGCAAGAAGACCTCGACCGCATCTACTCCGTCATCGTCAAATAATTACCGTAAGCGCAAAAGGGCACGGATGCGTGCCGCCAAACAGAAGAGGAACTCGCTTGCCCTTGGGGCGGCACGTTTTGCGCGTTCCCAACTTACGCTCCTTTTTATAGGCGGTAAAAACCCGCCCGGAAAACTGCGAAAAAGCATGCTTTTGCTGGGTTTTATACACTCCGAGCAGTGGGTTTTTACCGTTTAAGCAAGAAACCGGCGGTACGAGGCTTCTTCTCGCGCTCCGGCGTCCTCTCGCAAACCCACCCGAATTATGAGTTCCGGCAGGGACAGCTCGAAATGGCCGAAGCAGTCGAAGCTGCCTTTGCCGAAAAGACCCATCTGATCGTCGAAGCAGGAACCGGCGTCGGCAAAACTCTGGCCTATCTGATTCCGGCGATCCTTTCGCGCAAACGCGTCGTCATCTCCACTGGAACCAAGAACCTCCAGGAGCAGCTCTATTCAAAAGACATTCCATTCCTGCAATCGCTTTTCGAACAGCCCCTGCGCGTCTGTTACATGAAAGGCCGCGCAAATTACCTCTGCCGCCAAAAGCTCTACGACGCCGAACGCGAACCGATGCTCTCCGGAATGGATGAGCTGCGCGATTTTCAGTTGATCCGCAATTGGGAACGCAAAACCCAAAGCGGAGACCGCAGCGAGCTCCGCGTCATCCCTGAAAACAGCAGCACTTGGTGGAAACTCGACGCTCGCGGCGACGCCTGCATCGGCCAGAAATGCAAACAGTTCGATCGCTGCTTCATCACCGAGATGCACCGGCGCGCGGCCGAGAGCGACATCATCATCGTCAACCACCATCTCTTCTTCGCCGATCTCGCGATGCGCGATCAGCCATTCGGCGCAATCCTGCCGGACTATTCGGCAGTCGTCTTCGACGAAGCGCACGAGATCGAGGATACCGCCGGCCAGTATTTCGGATTTTCCGTCAGCAATCTGCAAATACAAGAGCTGATCAAAGACACTGCGGCCATTGCGCGCCGGAAATTTTTCGCGACTCCTGAACTCGACCGCAGCCTGGTCTATCTCGGCGACCGCTCCGAGGGCTTCTTCGGGTTGTTTCCGCACGAAGGCCGCCATGGCTTCAGCGAACACGAGAGTTTTCTCGCCGCACACGAGAGCTCCTATCGTGAGCTGTTGTTCGCCCTCGATGCATTGCATGCGCGTCTCGAGCTGGTCGAGGGCAATATCGACGAAACAATTCCTCTCGTCCGCCGCGGCAGGCTGATCGAGCAGGCTCTTCGTTTCTGGATGGAAGCGGCCGACGCTTCCTTCGTCTACTGGACCGAGGGGCGGGGGCGGGGCATCTACCTGCAGGCGACGCCGATCGATGTCTCGAAGATCTTGCCGGATCGACTTTTCGCGCATTTGGATACGGCCATACTCACCTCCGCGACCTTAACGGTCGCCGGCGCCTTCGCCTACACCCAGGAACGGCTCGGCCTGACAGCCGCCCACACCCTCCATGTCGAAAGCCCGTACGATTACACCAAGCAGGTGCTGCTCTACGTACCGCCGCATCTGCCCGATCCGCGCCATCAGGAATTTACGCGTCGCGCCGCCGGCGAGATCGAACGTATCCTCGAAGCCTCTCGCGGACGGGCCTTCCTCTTGTTCACCAGCTATGCGCAGATGCGCCAGATCTACGAACTTCTGCGGCGCCGCCTCGATTATCCGCTCCTGTTGCAGGGTGATGCCCCGCGAACAGCTTTGATCGAGACCTTTCGCGCCACCCCCGGCTCCGTCTTGTTCGGAACCTCGAGTTTTTGGCAGGGCGTGGATGTGCAGGGTGAGCAACTCAGTTGCGTTGTCATAGATCGCCTGCCATTTGCCGTGCCTACCGATCCCGTCGTCGCGGCCCGCAGCGAAGCAGTACGCCGCAGCGGAGGCAATGCGTTCGAGGATTATCACATCCCGCAGGCCGCGCTCGCTTTGAAGCAAGGCTTCGGCAGGCTGATCCGTGGAACCAGCGATCGCGGTGTCCTGGTCCTGCTGGATAATAGAATTACCAGGCTGTCTTACGGTCGCGTATTTCTGAAGAGCCTGCCTCCTTACCGCTTCACGAAGAAGCTGGAAGACGTTCAAGAATTTTTCGATGTTTGAGATCTGCGTAGAACACACCTTCGCCGCCGCACACGCCCTCAGAAACTATTACGGCAAGTGCGAGAACATACACGGCCATAACTACCGCGTGCAAGTCGGAATGGAGGGGCCAGAGCTGGATGATACCGGACTGCTGTACGATTTTGCGAAATTGAAAAGACAGTTACGCGCGACCAGCGACTACCTGGATCATCAGAACCTCAACGAAATCGCGCCTTTCGACAAGATCAATCCGTCAGCCGAAAACATCGCGAAGTTTATTTGCGAAGAAATGCAAAAAGGACTGGCTACAGGCTCAATTGCCTACGTGCGCGTCTGGGAAACCGACACATCCTTCGCCGTCTACCGGCCCGTTTACAGGCCTTAGATCGGTCGCATCTGCCAGTCGATTGACATCTGCCCTTCTCGCTCGTACCTTCTAATCAGGACACACCGTGACCGTAGTTTTGAATCTTCCCGCCGAGATCGAGAACCGCTTGCAATTGAAAGCTCGGGCAAGCGGAATGACAGTCGAGACTTACCTGGAAGAGATCGTTAAGAGCACCGTATCTGAAAGGGAAGCCCTGAATTCCCGGCAAAGGCCGAGTCTAGCCGAAATTTTCGCTGAATCTCCATTCAAAGGCCTCAACATGGAATTTCCGCGAGAACGCGATGAGCTACGGACGCTCGAACCGTGAATGGTTTCTTGCTCGATACCAACATTCCTTCTGAACTCACCCGAGCCAAACCCCATCTTGGTGTTCAACGCTGGCTCACGCAAGCAGACAACGAGCAGCTCTTTCTGAGTGTTTTATCGATCGCCGAAATTGTTCGAGGAATTACACGTCTGCAGGACACAGCTCGCCGTCAGAGCTTACACGAGTGGTTGGAAACCGTGCTCAAACCCTGGTTCCAGAATCGGATTTTGCCAGTTACGCAAACTATAGCGGAGCGGTTAGGGCGGTTGGCCGGCGAGCGTGACTTAGCGGGATCAACACTGCCCATGTCTGACGGTTTGATAGCTGCAACCGCATTGGAACATGATCTCGCGGTCGTCACACGCAACGTCAGACACTTCGAAAATCTCGGTCTTCAGATTGTAAATCCGTGGGAGCACAATTAGCCGCCGGAATCCGTCTGACTCGGCGTAACAGCTCACCGATCTTCTACCTTCCAAAAAACGCAGCGTTTTTCTGCGTAAAGTCCGCCCATTTATCGGGCAGATCATCGAGCGCAAAAATCGCTGACACCGGGCAGACCGGCACGCATGCCCCGCAGTCGATGCATTCGACCGGATCGATAAAAAGCATCTCTTCGCCGTCGAATTTTTCTTCGTCTTTCTTGGGATGAATACAATCGACCGGGCAAGCGTCGACGCAAGCGGTGTCTTTCGTTCCAATGCAGGGCTCGGCGATTACATATGCCATTTCGATCTCAGCTCTTTCTTAAAGTTTACAAGTAACACAAGGTTTCGCTTCGCCTCAAAGAGCGATCAGCGAGCGGCTAGAATTCGCCACCCAAGCGCGTACAATGACGTTTGATGACTCCACGCGTGAGAAAGGCCGTGTTCCCCGCGGCCGGATTGGGTACGCGCTTCCTACCCGCAACAAAAGCCCAACCCAAAGAAATGCTGCCCTTAGTCGATAAGCCCTTGATTCAATACGGCGTCGAAGAGGCTATGCATTCCGGAATACAGAACATCATCATTGTAACCGGTCGCGGAAAGTCATCGATTGAAGATCATTTCGACGTGAGCTTCGAGCTCGAACAATTACTGGAATCGAAAAATAAAACCGAGATGCTTTCCATGGTCCGAAGTATTTCGGACATGATCGATATCTCCTACGTCCGCCAGAAAGAAGCACTGGGCCTGGGCCATGCGGTTCTCCGAGCCAAGGAGCTGGTTGGCAATGAACCTTTCGCAACCGTGTTGTCGGACGATATCATCGCCTCTGAAACCCCCTGCATCCGGCAGTTGCTCGACGTTTACGAGTTTTACGGAGCTTCCGTTCTCGCATTGATGGAAGTGCCGAAGGATCAGATTTCGGCCTATGGAGTGGTGGACGCAGAGCTAATCTCGGACAACGGTCGCGAGAACCGGCTGTATCGAATCCGCAACATGGTAGAGAAACCCAAAGCGGCTGATGCCCCATCAAACTTGGCCATCATCGGGCGCTATATTCTGACGCCCGAAATTTTCCATTGCATAGAATCCATTGAGCCCGGGAGCGGCGGAGAAATCCAACTAACCGATGCCTTGAAATACATGCTGCGAAACCGCCCCATCTACGGATTGAAATTCGAAGGGACGCGCTACGATGCAGGTGACAAGCTCGGCTTCCTGCGAGCAACGGTTGAATTCGCTTTGAACCGGCACGATCTGGGGCAGCCTTTCCGGGAGTATCTGAAAAAATTGTGTATCGATCAGTGCAGCAGCTAGCCATCGGAGCGCTCGCTTTAACGGCAGCTCTGCTGCCCGCCTATTCGCAGGCGCCAACGCCAAGGGTGGTGGCCTACGTGCAGCTCGCGTTGCAGCAGGGCGATCTCGCAAACGCTAAAGCGCTTGTGGAACAGTATCGCCGGCTCAACGGAGACACGCCCGAAGCTCTGGAAGCATTTTCCTGGATAGCGCGCGGCGAAGCAGCTGCCGGAAATTTAGATCAGGCCGTCAAAGACGCCAGGCAAATCGAGCAGGCCGCGCAAGCATCCCTATCAACCAGAAAATTGGACGCCGAACCTCACTTGCCGGTCGCCTTGGGCGCCGCTTACGAAGTACAAGCCAATGTCTTGACCCAGCAAAATAAGCGAGCCGAAGCGCTGCAGTTGTTACGCGCCGGGTTGGTGACCTGGCGCGGAACCTCGCTCGTCGATCGTCTGCAGAAGAACATTAACGAACTGACGCTGCAAGGCAGACCGATGCCTCTACTGCGTGAGACCGCCTGGATCGGAAGCAAGCCCGCGGCGCCAAACGCATGGCGAGGAAAGCCTCTGTTGTTGTTCTTCTGGGCGCATTGGTGCGCGGATTGCAAAGCGGAAGCGCCGGTTATCATCCAGATGGCCCAGGAGTTCGAACCCAAAGGCCTGGTAGTCATTGCGCCTACGCGCCTCTACGGCTATACCGCCGAAGATGAGAATGCTTCTCCGGCTCAGGAAAAAGCTTTCATTCAGCGAGTGTTCGATACCTACTACTCGGCTATCCCGAAGGTCCAGGTGCCACTCGACAGCGGAAATTTCGAACGCTTCGGCGCGAGCACCACGCCTACGATTGTTCTCGTCAACCGCTACGGCACTGTTCAGCTTTATCATCCCGGCGTAATGGACGAGCCTTCGCTGCGGGCTGCGATTGAACATGTCCTGGCTCCGATCAACGCCGAGCATCGCGTTACGCGCGCTGGGCGATAATGCTGGCATGAAGTTCAGAATTGCGCTGCTTGCTGTCCTCACCGGGTTGACGGCAGCGCTCGCGCCGGCGGCGGACCAGACTACGACGATCAAGGTCCTGATCAAGAACCAGTTCGATAAGCCCGTTGAAAATGCCGCCGTGATTCTCGATTTTCTTGGCTCGCGCAATTATGCAAAGCTCGGCCGGCACAAGCGGATCCACTGGGAGCTGAAGAGCAATCAGGAAGGTGTCGCCCATTTTCCGCCCGTACCCGAAGGCACGGTACAGCTGCAGGTGATCGACAAGAATTATCAAACGTACGGCCAGAAGCTGGACGTTTCGGGCGAGGAAAAAACGATCGACATCACTTTGAACCCGCCACAGAAGCAATACAGCGCGCATCCGCCTCTGAAACCTGCGGATGCGCCCAAAGAGTAACTGCTATTTGGTAAACGGATAGGGCGTGTGCTTGTCGATAGCGATCGCTTCGATTTCGATTCGCGCGTCGCGCGGTAGCCGCGCCACTTCGATTGTGGTGCGCGCCGGGGGATGAGGACCGAAGTGCTTTCCATACGCCTCATTCATCTGGGCGAAATCGTTCATGTCTTTCAAAAAAACGGTCGTCTTCACGACGTCATCCAAGGAAAGCCCTCCGGCTTCGAGTACAAGCTTTAAATTGTCGAGTACGCGACCCGTTTGCGCCTGGATTCCGCCGGCGACCAGCTCACCGCTTCCAGGATCCGCGTGGATCTGTCCACTCAAAAAAACAAATCCGTTTATCTTAACGCCGGGCGAATAAGGGCCGGCCGGTTTGGGCTTCTCAGGCGTGATGATTTCTTTCATTGCTCTATTGTGCACGGCGCAAAACCGCTGCTTTTGAGCCTGCCGGGGAGATCGCGGAAATGGGCCACGCCCGATCTTCGTACGACCGCATCGAGTTGCCTTGCCACAAGCAGTGGCGCGCGCGGATCGATGAAAGTGGCTGTTCCGACCTCGACCGCGGCAGCGCCCGCCATCAGAAACTCCGCCGCGTCCTCTCCGCGTGCAATTCCCCCTATCCCGATTACCGGTATCTTAACGGCCGCCGCCGCTTCCGCGACTAGTCTCAATGCAAGTGGTTTGATGGCAGGTCCGGAAAGGCCGGCAAAGCCCGCTGCAATGCGAGGCCTTCCACTCTCCGGGTTTAAAGCGAACGACACCACGGTGTTGATCAGCGAAACTGCATCGGCGCCGGCCGCCTCCGCCGCGCGAGCGAACGGCTCGATGCGGGCGACATTGGGTGAAAGTTTGACGATTAGCGGGCGCTTGGCAAACGGACGCACTCGTCCGACCAGATCGGCCAGCAGAACCGGATCACTCGAGAAAAAGATTCCGCCCTCCTTGGTGTTAGGGCAAGAAACGTTCAGCTCGTACGCGACCAGACCCTCCGCATCTTCGAGCATCCGCACAACCTCCGCATAATCGTCGATCGCGTAGCCGAATACATTCGCAATTACGGGAACCGGATAACGGCGCAGCTTCGGCAACTTATCCCGAACAAAAGCACGCGCGCCGACGTTCTGTAGACCCACCGAGTTCATCATGCCGCCTTCTGTGTGCCAGAGACGCGGCGATGGATTGCCTGCGATCGGCTCGCGCGATAAGCCTTTGGTTACCAGTCCGCCAAGCTCGCTGAGATTTAGAATCTTCTCGAACTCGATGCCATAGCCGAACGTGCCGGAAGCCGCCAGGACCGGATTTCGCAGAGATATACCGCAGAAATTGGTCGCCAGGCGCTCGGTCTTCATCAGCTCCGGCACGCAGCTATTTCTCGTCCGGCAACGCGGCGGGCTGTCTCTCGGATCAGGTCCCAGGTTTCCCGAATGTCCGCCTCCGTAGTCTGATAGTTGCCGATCGCGAAGCGCAGAGTATAGCGGCCCTCGAGCACCGTGTGCGAAAGGAAGGCTTTCCCGCTGCGATTGATCGCCGCGAGAAGCCGCTCGTTCAGTTCGTTGCCGCCGCGATAACGGAAACAAACCAGTGAGAACGGAACAGGCGCAGCAAGCTCGAAGTCCTCATCGGCTTCGACGAGACCTTTCAGCACTCGCGCCAGGCGCAGCGACTCGCGCAGCATAGCCATGATCCCTTCGCGGCCGTAGTAGCGAAGCACGTACCAGAGCTTCAGCGCTCGAAAGCGCCTGCCCAACTGCACGCCGTAATCGTTGAAGTTGACCACCTGGTCGTCCTCCGGCGTGCGCGTATACTCCGCATTCAAGGAAGAAGCGCGCCGTAGGATGTCAGGCCGGCTGGTGTACAAAACGCTGCAGTCAATCGAAACATAGAGCCACTTGTGCGGATTGAACACCAGCGATTGAGCGCGCTCCACGCCGTCGAAAATGTGGCTCATCTCCGGCAGCACTGCGGTAGATCCGCCATAGGCCGCATCCACGTGCAGCCAGATGTCGTAGCGCTCCGCGATCGCGCCAATCTCTCGGACGGGATCGATGGCGCTGGTCGAAGTGGAGCCGACGGAGGCCACAATGCAGCAGGGCCGGTGGCCGGCAGCAATGTCTTCCTCGATTGCCGCCTCCAGCAGATCGGCACGCATTCGGAACTGCTCGTCCACCCCGATCTTCCGAACATTCTCCTGCCCGAAGCCGAGCGTGATCGCCGCCTTTTCGGCAGAAAAGTGCGTCTGTTCCGAAACGTAGACGATCAGGCCGGGTCGCATTCCTTTGGCGCGGCACTCCGGGTCGATGTATTCGCGAGCCGCTCCAATGGCTTGCATTACCGCCAGGGAAGCCGTGTCGTAGATAATGCCGAAAAGCTGCTCCTTCAGCCCGAGCCACTGGCGAATCCAGCTTAGTGTCACCTGCTCCAGTTCAGTTGCCGCCGGGGAAGACTTCCACAACATCGCGTTCACGTTGATGGCGGCGGCAAGAAAGTCAGCGAGCATCGAAGGAGGCGTCGACGAGACGGAAAACCATGCAAAGAAGCGCGGATGATTCCACAGCGTCAAGGCCGGTACAACGTTCGATTTGAAATCCGCCAGGATCTGATCCAGAGCTTCGCCGTGTTCGGGCGCGCTTTGCGGCAGCTTGCCGGCGAACTCTCCCGGGCAAGCGGAAGACAGAACCGGATAATCACGCACATTGCCAAGGAACTCCGCAATCCAATCGGCATGAGCGTAGGCCGCCCGGCGGAACTCTTCCGGCGTTACCTGATGAACAGAGCCCTGCAGTTCGGTATTGTGCTTCTCGTGCTCCACATCCTTTACGGTCTCATGGCCGGTGCTTGCTTACACTCATCCAGAACAGAGGGAAACCACTGTTCGAACCAGGCTTGAAACAGGTCGAGATCGGCCGCCAACCGTTCATCCAGCGGCACTGCGAAGTGATTTACCTTCCAACCGCGGATAGCGGCAGCCTGTTTGATGACGAAGCTCGCGGGAAATCTGTTCACCCAGTCAAGAAACTCGAGCAAACGACCGTTCAGGTGATGGGCGCGCTCATGGTCGGAAGCTGCCACAGCCCGTTCGAGAGCGACCATCAACTCCGGGATCGCCCCGGCGAAACCTGAGATCGTACCCTCCGCGCTTGCCCGACCCCGCAGGTAAATGCGTTCGTTACCGAGTAGCAGCTGAAATTTCATTTTCTGGCGAATTGAGCGGAGAGCTTCGAACGAGTCCCAGTCGCCGCTCGAGTCTTTGATCCCGGCAAAGGCGCCTGTTTCGAGCAGGCGCGCAGCCAACCGGGCCGATATCGGATTCAGATACATCGGCAGATTGTAGAGATAGATTGGAACCTCGTGCCCCGTTTGACTTACAAACTGCCGGTAGAACTCAAAGATCTGATCGTCGCTATAGATATAGAAAAACGGGGGTGTCAGCATCAGTCCCGCAGCGCCGGCTTCGATTGCGCTGCCCGCCAGCGCCACCGCGCCGGCCAGGGTGGAATGCGAGGCATTGATCAGCACAGGCAAACGGCTGCGCTTGATAGCCAGGGCGGCGACACGCATCCGTTCCTCCACTTCGAAGTGAACAAATTCCCCTGTGGAACCGAAGAGCACCAGGCCATGGACGCCCGCGGCGCTCACCGCGTCCAGGTAATCGAGTAGGGCTCCCGTGTCGGCTTCGAGCAGATCCGCCCGGCGCGGAGTCGCCAGGGCAGCATACAAACCCCTCGCCAGCGGCGGCTTTTCTTTGCGATCGGCCATGCGAAAGAGAGATAAAAACTTTTTTGGCGTAAGCACCTGCGGTCTTCTTGACCACCATCCCGGCGCTCGTAAGAATTTTACTGCCTGGGCAGTTGGGCCGCGCGGACCGAAATCAGTTCGCCGGACGCGTCGGACGCGAATTGGAACTCTGTGGCAAGATGAGGCCGCGCTCCTCAGCGAGCCGAAGATTTACAAAATGATGAGGCCGCGTCTCAGCGAGCCGAAGACTTAAAAATCAGTTCACCCGGATCGAGCAAATGTTCTGGAACAAATTCCGCAGGCGACCATTTGCTATCTCCCTCCAATTCGACTCCGACGAAATATCCCTCGTCGCGGAAGTATGTATAACGAACGATTCCGGCGAGTTCTCCCTTCTCGTAGAGCATCCGAATGGGAGTTCCGACCTCGGGGGCCGTCTCGAGCTGCACCGAAATTCCGTTGGCGCAGATGTCCTCCAGATTCCCGATTCTCCTCTTCTCCCGCCCGGACGAATCACGCCAGATCACCTCTACAAGTTCAGCGCATAACAGGCGCGCCTCCGACCGGCGTTCTTGTATTTTCTTCATACCTTCTCATCGGCAGATAGATTGCCAGTTACGATGAGATTGTCGCGCGCCGCGTACTAAGAGTACTTGACGGCTGCTTTGGGCGGCACTCCCACGGGCTCACCGGCTTTGACGATGGCACTTCCACCCGATCTATCAACTCGCTCGACCGGTCCGGACACGCGTCTCGGCATTGTTTTGCGAGTGGTGTTCTTCGTGGCCATGGTTTTCGTCGGGCTGCGGCTGCTCGTGGCGCTCCTCTACGCCGTATTTGGATTACTGGTAGCGGGTACCGTGGGCCTTTGTGCGACCGCTTTGGTAGCAAATCTGCTGACCATGCGAATCTTCGACCGGCGGCCATTTACAGACATTGGCCTGCGACTGGGAGCCGCCTCGGGCTGGAATCTGGCGCTCGGCACGGTTCTGGGAGCATTTTCCGCGGCTCTCATGCTCGCCGCGCCTCTCATCGCAGGCACCGGTCATCTCGCAGACCGCGGAGAACCCGGTGTCCCCTGGCCCAACTTGCTCTTCTATCTCGCCACACTGGCGATCGCCGCGGCGGGCGAGGAGATGATCTTCCGCGGCTACGCCTTTCAATTACTGATACAGAAGATGGGCCCGTTCGCCACGATCCTGCCCGTGGCAGTTATCTTCGGTTTTACCCACGCTTCCAATCCCCACTCCTCGGCGCTCGGCATTTTCAACACAATGCTGTGGGGCGTCGTTCTGGGCTATGCTTTTCTGCGCAGCCGCGATCTCTGGCTTCCTATCGGCCTGCATTTTGGTTGGAATGTGGTGCTGCCGCTTTTTGGAGTTAATCTCAGCGGGCTTACAATCGATGTAACGAGGTATCAATATCGATGGGATCTCTTGCCCCTTTGGAGCGGCGGGGATTATGGCCCGGAAGGCGGACTGCTGGCCACGATTTTCATCGTCGGTCTGTTTTTTGCTCTCGTCAAAGTACCGGTGAAAGCGCAGCGCGCAGCCATCGCGCAAAATCTCAACGAACCTGCCTGACCGCTCTCGCCGCTTTCTCTTTGTTTTTCTCGGTTTGCGGTCAAATGTGGGCGGACAAGCTGAGTTTCGATGAAAAAATGGAGATCGAGCGGGGCCTCAACGCCGAATTCGCCACGATGAAAGTCATTCTGCCGCGCTCCAAAAAGCCTTTGGTGATAAACAGCGACGGGCAATACGACAAAAATGCCTGGACCAAAGCGCTCGATGAACAGGGCCCGGCGGCGCGCTTGGGCGATCAGGTTCAGATCACCCGCGTGCTGATCGAATCGAATCGCATACTGCTCGAGATCAACGGAGGAACGCATTCCGGCCATTGGTATGACCATGTGGACGTTGGCATGAACGGAGGCATGTCGCCCATCGGCAGGAATCAGAATGGGCAAGCTGTGGCCAACGGTTCGCGTGTCGCGCTCGTGTTTCCGGGACCCGTGCCTTCTCTGAAAGCCGCGGAAATCCGGCACATTCTCTCGCCGCTCTTCGATTTCGAAAAGCATTCCGCCGCCCAGCAATATGTCGAGCAGTTGCCCCCGCCCATCCAGAAAGCCATCAAGGAGCAGCATGCCATCCAGGGAATGGATCACGATCAGGTTCTGCTCGCGATGGGCAAGCCGCGTAACAAGACCCGCGAGACGAACGGCGACGGAGATGAGATTGAGGACTGGGTGTATGGCGAGCCTCCCGGTAAGATGACCTTCGTCCGGTTCAGTGAAGGCAAAGTGATCAAGGTAGAAGATTCTTACGCGAACGTAGGCGGCATGACTTCTCCGCCGTTGCCGGAACCGCGCCAGTAACGAATACGCTTGCGCTCTCGAGATCGATATACAACGCTGTTCTGTTTGTGCTCGTTCATCGTTCTGGCATTCGCAGCCTTTGCCTCGGTATGCTCCGCCGGCGGCTCGGTTCCTCGTTATCGGTTCCAGGTGGTGCGCGTTTATCCGCACGACAATCGTGCCTTCACTCAGGGACTCGAGTTTCGAGCAGGATTCCTTTACGAAAGCACGGGCCTAAAGGGCCGGTCGACGTTGCGAAAAGAAGATCTGGAGTCGGGAAAAGTTCTTCAGGAGATTGAGCTCTCGCCCCAACTTTTCGGCGAAGGAATTACCGTGCTCGATGGCCGGATCACTCAAATAACGTGGCAATCGCATATCGGCTATGTTTACGATCGCTTCTCTTTTCAGGTGTTGAAGAACTTCTCGTACGAAGGCGAAGGATGGGGACTGGCCAACGATGGAAAACAGATTTACATGAGCGATGGAACCGCGCGCATTCGCTGTCTCGATCCCGAAACGCTTCATGAACTGAGGCGATTCACGGTGCACGACAGCAGCCAGGAGATCAAGGAATTGAACGAATTGGAATGGGTGCGCGGCGAGATCTACGCGAATATCTGGGGAACCGATCGCATCGCGCGAATATCTCCGTCGGATGGAACCGTTCTGGGCTGGATCGATCTGGCCGGACTGCTGCCTGAGCAAGACCGAACGCCGGAAACCGATGTCCTGAACGGGATTGCGTACGATTCAGCGGCCGACCGGCTTTTCGTGACGGGAAAACTCTGGCCCAAATTGTTCCAGATCAAGCTGTTGAGAGACAGCGGTCAGTCTCCTATTTGATCTCTCGCCCGGCATTCGCTACCCTGGAATCTAGCCTCGCTGTGTAAGCGAGTCGCTTCTCTCCGTCGAAACCTTTCGCAGCGTCTGCGAAGACTCAATCGGCAGTCTTTACGAGGCGAAAAGTGTCTTTACGTGAATTTGGCAGAGCCGGCCACTCGCCTACTCTGCTCTCCGCATTTCTCTACTTCGACATCAGCTTCATGGTGTGGGTGATTCTCGGCCCGCTCGCGCCATTTATCGGCGAAGCCTACAAACTGACCGCGGCGCAGAAGGGTCTCCTCACCGCGGTTCCGCTGCTCGGCGGGGCGTTCTTCCGCCCGCTTCTCGGCTCGCTTACCGAACGCATCGGCGGCCGCAAGACAGGATTGATCGGGCTCGCGGTAACGCTCATCCCGCTGGCGCTCGGCTGGGGATTCGCGCACAGCTTCTACGATTTTCTCGGTCTCGGATTGTTGCTCGGCGTCGCCGGCGCGAGCTTTGCCGTGGCGTTACCGCTCGCGGGCGCCTGGTATTCGCCGGAACGTCAAGGGCTCGTTATGGGCATCGCGGCCGCCGGGAACTCCGGCACTATTTTCGCGACCTTGTTCGCTCCGCGCCTCGCTGAGCTATATGGCTGGAGATCCGTGTTCGGCGCAGCCATGATCCCGGTCGCCCTCGTCTGGCTCTTGTTTTTCTTGCTCGCCAAAGACGCTCCGGCCACGCGCAAAATCCGGAGCTGGAGCGAATACGCATGCTTGCTCAAAGTGCCCGACGCCTGGTGGTTCTGTTTCCTGTATAGCTTGACCTTCGGCGGTTTCGTCGGGATGGCCAGTTACCTCTCGGTATTCTTCCACGATCAATACCGGTTGACCGCGATTCAGGCCGGTGATTTCACTACTGTGGTCATTCTCTGCGGAAGTTTTCTGCGGCCCGTGGGCGGCGTTCTCTCCGACAAGCTCGGCGGGTACCGCATGCTGGCGCTCTTACTGGGCGGCGCCTGCCTCCTGCTGGCGGCCGTTTGCACGCTACCCCCCGCAATGATCGCTTTATTGCTTCTTGCGCTCGCCATGAGCCTTCTGGGCATGGGCAACGGGTCGGTCTTTCAACTTGTGCCGCAGCGGTTTGCCGGAAGCGTCGGCATAATGACCGGATTGGTCGGTGCGGCAGGCGGCTTAGGGGGCTTCCTGCTGCCCTCTTTATTAGGACTGGTCAAACAAAAAACGGGCAGCTTTGCGATCGGCTTCGCGCTGGTGGCGGTTGCAATGCTAGCCGGTGCATCCGCGCTGCTGTTCCTGAGGAACGTTTGGCGGAAGACTTGGCCTCCCGCTGCCGCCCGTCGAGCCGGACTGCTGCCGCCTCTGAGAGAGAAAGAAGATGTTCGCATCTACGCTGCCAGCGCATAGTGTTGGTCCGGCAAAAGCGCCGCCGGTGACAATCCCGACGCATTGCCCGTACTGTGCCTTGCAGTGCGGCATGAACCTTGTCCGCGAAAATGGCACCGTCCGTGTGGAGTCACGCGATTTCCCCACCAATAAAGGCGGACTGTGCCAGAAAGGCTGGACGGCGGCAGAGCTATTGACACATCCGGAGCGCTTGACGACGCCGCTCATCCGCGATAGTTCAAATGAAGCTTTGCGCCCCGCCTCCTGGGACGAAGCGCTGGACCGCATTGTGAGGGAACTTCGCGAAGTCCAGCGGCAACACGGGAAAGATGCCGCCGGAGTCTTCGGTGGAGGCGGTCTCACCAACGAAAAAGCTTACCTGCTCGGAAAATTCGCCCGCGTTGCGCTGCAGACATCGCAGATCGATTACAACGGACGCTTCTGCATGTCATCGGCTGCCGCAGCATCGATCAAAGCCTTTGGGATGGATCGCGGACTCCCATTTCCGTTGGACGACATCCCGCATGCTGCCACGATTCTGTTGACCGGAAGCAATCCAGCCGAGACCATGCCGCCGGTCATGCAGTATTTCCAGAAACAGAATAGAAATGGCGGTTCACTCATCGTGGTGGATCCGCGCCTGACACCGACGGCGGCCGCGGCCACGCTGCACCTGCAGATCACACCGGGCACGGACAGCGCTCTCGCCAATGGTCTTCTCCACATCGCGATTCGCGAGAAGTACGTCGACGAGACCTTCACTGCGCAGCGCACGGCCGGCTTTGAAGAAGTGAAACGTGCTGTTGCCTCTTATTGGCCGGCGCGCGTCGAGCGGATCACCGGGATCCCGGAGAAGATGCTTGCCATGGCAGCGCGGCTCTTAGGCACAGCGCCGAGCGCCATGATCCTGACTGCGCGCGGACCCGAGCAGCAGAGCAAGGGCGTCGAGAACGTTCTGGCTTTCATTAACTTAACCCTGGCACTGGGTTTGCCCGGCAAACCGTTTAGCGGTTACGGCTGTTTGACGGGGCAGGGAAATGGTCAAGGCGGCCGCGAGCACGGCCAGAAAGCGGATCAGTTGCCGGGCTACCGGAAGATCGATAATCCGGAACATCGCAAATACATCGCAAGCGTATGGGACGTGCCGGAAGAATCGTTGCCTGCGCCGGGCCGCTCGGCGTACGAGATGCTCGACGGAATCGGTGCCGCGGCCGGATTGCGAGCGCTGCTGGTCTTTGCCTCCAACCCGAGTGTTTCTGCGCCGCGTGCGAGTCACATCGACGCGAAATTGCGAACCCTCGATCTGCTTGTGGTCTCAGACATGTTTCTATCCGAAACGGCTCAACTCGCTCACGTGGTTCTGCCGTGTACGCAATGGGCCGAAGAAGAAGGCACCGTGACGAATCTGGAAGGACGGGTTATTCTGCGGCCGAAAGCCGTGACTCCCCCCGGCGAGGCACGCTCGGATCTGCAAATCATCGCAGCCTTGGCGGACCGCCTCGGCTATGGAGCGAAGTTTCCTTCAAAGGCGGGCATGGTTTTCGAAGAGCTGCGGCGCGCCTCAGCCGGCGGTTTGGCCGACTACTCAGGCATCACATACGAGCGGATTGTGACGGAAGAGGGTATCTTCTGGCCTTGTCCTGATGAGCAGCACACAGGTACGCCGCGTCTGTTCACGGAGACTTTCCCTACGCCAGACGGACGCGCCCGGTTCCATCCGGTTGAGTTTCAGAGCTCGGCCGAAGAGCCTGATGCCGAATATCCGCTTTATCTCACCACCGGCCGCCTGATGGCCCATTATCAATCGGGAACGCAAACGCGGCGGGTCGAGAAACTCAATTCCGCAGCCCCGGAAGCGTTTGTCGAAATCCACCCGGCCATGGCGCGCAGCTACGGCATCGCGGAGAGCAATCCAGTGTCTCTCACGACGCGCAGAGGCACGGCCACCGCGAAAGCGCGGCTCACTCCCGGCATACGCATGGATACCGTGTTCCTGCCGTTCCATTTTGCGAGTAATGGCCGCGCCAACCTGCTGACCAATCCGGCGCTCGATCCGGTTTCGCGGATGCCCGAGTTCAAGGTTTGCGCAGTGCGTATCGCCAAGGTGCATGCATGCTAGAAAAACCCAGGTTCCTGCAAGGAGCTTATATTTTCGAAGGCAAAGGATTGGAGTCGCCGCAGCCTTTCTCTCCACCGCTGCGCTATACCGTACCGGGCGATAAGCGCGCGCAGCCCGTCTACTTCCGCGCCGGCAACTCTCTCGCGGATCTCATTTACGTCGTTCTCTTGCGCGACGGCAAGCCGATGCGGTATTTCCCCATCGGCGCGAAGGACGCGATCCATGTGCCGCTCGCGGTCGTCGAAGATCTCTTTCCGGATAGCTGCATTGAGCTGCAAATAGCGGCTCCCTTGGGCGCCAAGGGGACGCTGGTTCTTGATCTGGGTGTAACGGAGTTTTGATCTGATGCAAAAACAAAATCTTGTTGTGATCGGGAATGGCATGGCCGGTGCGCGTGCCGTAGAGGAAATCCTGGCGCGGGGTGGCGCTGTCAAATTCCAGATCACGATGTTCGGCGATGAGCCCTACGGCAATTACAACCGCATTCTGCTCTCGAACGTTTTGAACGGCAGTCAGGAAGAAAGCGAAATCTTCTTGAACCCGCTCGGTTGGTACCGGCAGAACGGCATCACGCTGCATGCCGGCGTGCGTGCCGAGAAGATCCTGCGCAGATCCAAAGTCGTTTACGCGGACGACGGCTCGGGCGAGCCTTACGACAAGCTGATCATCGCCACCGGCAGCCGTTCTTCGGTGCCGCCGATCGAAGGCCTCACTATGGCGGACGGTTCGTATAAACCCGGGCTGTTTGTCTTCCGCTCGCTCGACGATTGCCGCGAGATTGCCGCTTATGCACAGGGTCGCGGGCGTGCCGTTGTCATCGGCGGCGGTCTGCTCGGTCTCGAAGCGGCCCGCGGTCTGCAAAACTTCGGCCTGGAAGTAGAAGTCGTTCATCGCGGCGCCCACCTCATGGGCCAACAGCTTGATCCCCAGGCCGGCGCGATTCTCAAAACCACTATGGAACGCATGGACGTGCGCGTCCATCTCAACAAGAACACCACCGCCGTACTAGGCGAGCAGTACGTCACAGGCCTGGCGTTCAAGGACGGCAGCTCGCTCGCCTGCGACATGGTCGTGATCGCTACCGGCATCAGCCCGAATATCGAAATCGCTCTCCGTAGCGGCTTGACCGTCGAGCGCGCTATCGTCGTCGACAATCAGATGCGTTCGGTCGACGACCCCGACATTTATGTAGTCGGTGAATGTGCGCAGCATCGCGGCAACGTGTACGGGTTGGTCGCGCCGCTCTGGGAGCAGGCCAAAGTTCTCGCCGACCATATCACCGCTTTCAATGCGGGCGCCGCTTACCACGGATCGAAAGTCGCGACCAAGCTGAAAGTCATGGGGGTCGAAATGGCGTCCATGGGAATCACAGAGCCGGAAGACGAGCGCGATGAGATCGTTCAGTTTACCGAGCCGCGCAAAGGCACATATAAGAAGCTGATCATTCGCGAAGGCCGCCTGATCGGTGCGATCCTGCTTGGTGACATCAGTAAGGCTGCGTACCTGACACAAGCTTTCGATCGCGAGACTCCTCTTCCGGACGACCGCCTGGCCTTGCTGTTCGACATCGGCGCGCCGTCGAAGAAAGTCACCCTGGAAGAGCTGCCGTTGGACGCCCAGGTCTGCAATTGCAACGGTGTCAGCAAAGGCCAGCTTATCGCCTGCGTCAAAACTGGAAGGCGAAGTGCGAAGAGCGTGATGGAATCGACGCGCGCGGGCATGGGCTGCGGGTCGTGCAAAGCCATGGTCACGGAAGTAATCGAATGGGCCTGCGGCGGAGAGACGGAAGAAGATCCTTCGGTGCATTACTATGTGCCGGGTGTGCCCCTGACTAAGCCCGAGTTGATTCGCGCCTGCCGCGAGCAGAATCTCAAATCGGTTTCGAGCGTATTTCAAGCTCTGGCCGGCGGCGAAGAAGATCCCGCAAGCAAGCCCGGCTTGGCCTCGCTGCTTAATACCATCTGGGCGGACGAATATCAGGACGAACGAGATGCGCGCTTCATCAATGAGCGCATCCACGCGAATATCCAGAAAGACGCAACCTTCTCGGTGGTCCCCCAGATGCCAGGCGGCGTCACGACGCCGGCTCAGCTACGGCGGATCGCCGATGTGGCCGAGAAGTATCGCGTGCCCATGGTGAAACTGACCGGTGGCCAGCGTATCGATCTGCTCGGCATCAAAAAGGAGGATCTGCCGAAAGTCTGGAGCGATCTCGATATGCCGTCAGGGCACGCGTATGGCAAGAGTTATCGCACTTGTAAAAGCTGCGTGGGAACAGATTTCTGCCGCTTCGGGGTAGGCGACAGCACCAGTTTGGCGATCAGGATCGAGAACCATCTGAAAGGCATCGATTCGCCGGGCAAGATGAAGATGGCGACTGCGGGATGTCCACGCAACTGTTCCGAAGCCATGGTAAAGGACGTCGGCGCAGTAGCGGTGGAAGGCGGCAAGTGGGAGATTTACATCGGCGGAGCGGCCGGCGCGCACGTCAGAAAAGGCGATGTGCTTTGTACCGTCGATAGTCATGACGAGGCGCTCAAATACATCTCCCGTTTCGTTCAGTATTACCGGGAGAACGCCAAATATCTCGAGCGCACCTATGGCTTCGTCGAGAGATTGGGAATCGAGAAAATCCGCTCCATTGTCGTTGAAGATAGCGAGGGTATAGGAGAACAACTCGAAGCGAATCTGCTGCGCAGCACGGCTGCTTATCGCGATCCGTGGAAAGAGGCGGTGATTTCGGCTACACCGAATCAGTTTGCCGCTCTGCTGCCGGTGCTCCAATGACGAAAGCTGCTTCGGAAACGATCGTCGGGCAATTGAGCGCCGTGCCGGCGGGCGAAGGACGCAACTTCGAAATTGCCGGCAAGCGGCTCGCGATCTTTCACGCGCGTACGGGCGAGGTATTTGCAACCCAAGCCGAGTGCCCGCACAAGCAGGGACCATTGGCCGATGGTTTGGTCGGAGGCGCCACGCTGATCTGCCCCCTTCACGCCTGGAAATTCGACTTGCGGACCGGCAACGCACGTTTGGGATCGTGCGGCATCACGGTTTACCCGGCGCGCGTGGATGATCAGCAGCGCATCGTGGTCACGCTCAACCCCGCAGCATGCCTGGGCACGGTCGACTGCTGAAATTGGCTTTTTTCGCTCGCTCCGTAAAATAGAAGATATGCCAATTAAGGTAGGTATCAACGGCTTCGGCCGTATCGGGAGAAATGTAGTCCGAGCGGGACTGCACAATCCTGAAATCGAATTCGTCGCGGCAAACGATCTCACTGACACGAAGACGCTAGCGCATCTCTTGAAGTACGATTCGATCCTTGGCCAGCTCGATGAAGACATCCAGGCCGAGAGCGATAGCGTACGTGTGGGTAATCAGAAGATCAGGATTTTCGCGATTAAGGATCCGGCCGAAATCGATTGGCCTAGCCTGGGCGTGCAAGTAGTAGTGGAATCGACGGGCCGTTTCACCGATGCAGCGGATGCCAAGAAACATCTCCGGGGCTCGGTGAAGAAAGTCATTATCTCGGCTCCCGCGAAAGGCGAAGATGTCACGATTGTACTGGGCGTCAACGACGATACTTACAATCCCGCGAAGCACACGATCATCTCGAACGCTTCCTGCACCACGAATTGTCTGGCGCCGCTCGTCAAGGTTTTGAACGATACCTTCGGTATTGAAAAAGGCTCGATGACAACGATTCACAGCTACACGAACGATCAGAACGTGCTCGATTTCCCCCACAAGGATCTGCGGCGCGCGCGGGCAGCGGCGTTGAATCTGATTCCTTCATCAACGGGGGCTGCTAAAGCCATCGGCTTGGTGGTGCCGGAGCTCAAGGGCAAGCTCGATGGTTACTCGATCCGCGTCCCTACGCCGGATGTCTCGATAGTCGATTTCGTAGCGGTTCTGAAGAAGAGCACCACAACAGACGAGGTCAATGCAGCGTTGAAACAGGCATCGGAAGGCTGCCTGAAGGGCATTCTCGCCTATACCACCGATCCGGTAGTCTCGACCGACATGCTGCGCAATCCGAACAGTTCGATTGTCGATGCGGAACTCACGAAAGTGCTCGACGGCAATCTTGTCAAAGTCGTTTCCTGGTACGACAACGAATGGGGCTACTCGAATCGCGTGGTCGATCTCGTCGCGTTCGTCGGGCGAAAGGGTCTCTAAGGCTATCAGCTTTCAGCTAGCCACAGAGGCTGCGCTGGCTGGCGTGCCCTCATGCGGTCGCCGCAACCGTCCGGTAAGCCGGCACAAACTGCTCGCGAACGAATTCTTCATAGGAAGTCGGCGTCGTGTTCCGCGCTGATCTCGGCTCCAGCGCGCGAACGTAACCTGAATTGATCGCCTCCGACATCTCGACAAACAGGTCGGCTACGCTTTGCGAGGCTCCCATCTGCTGCAGAATCCCGCGAAACTGGTCGTAACTAATCTGGTGATATTGCAATTCCGGCTGCCCGATCGCGTTCCCGATCACGCTCGTCGCTTCCGACATGGTCAAATCTCGCTCACCCTGCAACTCCTGCGCCTGGTAGCCTCGAAACTCCTGCTTGAGTAACGCATCCGCAGCAAACGCGCCGATGTCCCGCGTCGCAATCAGCGGAATCTTAAGGTCGGGCTTCAACGGACCGGCAGTCACTCCCATCTGCTTTATCACGTTCGCTTGCGGAAGTGTATTCTCCATGAAATACCCCGCGCGCAGAAACAGCGCATTCAGTCCCGAAATGCGCTTCAGCCGCTCCTCCATCCGGTGCAGCCCCGCAATCGGCCCTGTCTTATCCGGCTTGTCCGCGCCAAAACTGCTGAGCGCCACGACATTCGCCGCTTCCCCCTGCTCGAGCGCCGAAGCCACCGCCTCAATCACCTGGTCCTGATATGCCGGAAAGTTCGGGTTCGCCAGGTCTGGCGGAATCATCACATACGCCGCTTGCGCGCCGCTGAAAGCTTTTCGAAGTACTTCTTTGTTTCTGACGTCCCCGGCAAACGGTTCCGCACCGAGCGACACGAGCGAACTGAGCCGTTCCGCGCTGCGTCCGACAACCCGCACCTTTTTCCCCTGCGCGAGCAATTTCTTCGCAACAACAGATCCGGTATTCCCGGTGGCGCCTGTGACTACGTACATTCTGACCTCCAGAGTTCTTGACTACCAGGTTTTCGATGACGCAACTCCGTCACGGGGTTCCGCGAACATGGGCTGGCGTAGCTCCCAGCGACTTATCGGGCTGGCCAGTCCAACTTTAACCCAAGGAGTAGTACCTGGCGCCGTTGACCACGCCAGACCCGCAAGATAGAATTCGGTCACCGTCCCCGAGTGTTTATGCGCCGTTCTGTGGAGCCGCTCCGTGTGCGAACGCACGCGGCGGCCGGCCGCTGTTCTAGCAGGCCCTACGCGATAGCTGCTTACGGCACGCTTCTCCTTTGCTCGACGTTCTGGACCCACCTCGCAAACGCGCAGAACTCTGCCGCGGCGCCGCAATCGGCTGAGCAAGAGTTCGAGGCTGGCAAGCGCTACGAAAAAGGGACGGACGGCAAGCCCGACTACAGCCAGGCGGTCGCCTGGTACCGAAAAGCTGCCGGGCAAGGCTACCCTCCCGCTGAATATTCCCTTGCGCTTGCGTACCACACCGGGCATGGTGTTCCGGTAGATCAAGCGCAAGAGCTCGCCTGGATCCGCAAAGCCGCTGAGCACGGATACGCGCGCGCTGAGGGCGAGCTTGGCGCCTTTTACGCGAACGGGAGTGAAGGCCTCACTCGCAACGATTCCGAGGCTTTGCACTGGTTTCAGAAGGCCGCCGATCAGAACGACGAGACTGCGGAGTATAACCTCGGGATGTTCTACGAAAATGGCCGAATCGTCTCCAAGGACTACGCGAAGGCGATCTTCTGCTATCAGAAGGCGGCCGACGCCGGCCTGCCCAATGCCGAAATGAGTCTCGGACAAATGTATGATGCCGGTTCGGGTGTCACTAAGAACCCGGCAACCGCTGTGGAGTGGTATCGCAAAGCGGCGGGAAAAGGTCATGCGCCTGCGCAAGAGATCTACGCGGAGCGCCTGGAGACGGGGCAAGGAATCGCGCCAGATGCTACATCTGCACGAGCGTGGTACACGAAAGCCGCTGACCAGGGCAACAGAGTAGCTGAGGCAAGGCTTGGATTCATGTTCGAAAAGGGTAGCGGCGGCCCTCAAGACCTGCGCCAAGCCCTCTCGCTATACGAGAAAGCGGCCAACCACAATCTTATGTGGGCCCAGACCAAAATGGGAGAAGTTTACTCCAACGGTTACCTCGCGGCTCCGGTCGATTATGCCAGGGCTGTGTCGTGGCTGCGCAAGGCTGCGGATCAAGGAGACCCAGCGGCTCAAGCGGATCTCGCTGCTCTTTACACAAGCGGCCACGGTGTCGCCAAAGATCCCAAAATGGCTCTCGATCTCTACCGCAAAGCAGCCGAAAAAGGCAACGCTACTGCACAAGAGATCTACGCGGAGCGCCTGGAGATGGGCAACGGAATCGCGCAGGATACCGCGGCTGCACGGGTCTGGTACACCAAGGCGGTTAGCCAAGGCAATGCAATGGCCGAAGCGAGACTCGCCTATATGTTCGTAAATGGGCAGGGCGGTCCCAAGGATCTCGCGCAGGCGGTAACTTTGCTTCAGAAGTCAGCCGGTCAGGGACTTGCCTGGGCGCAGTCGACCTTGGGAACGTACTACGTCTCGGGTAACGGCGTTCCGCAGGATTTCGGTGCTGCAGCAAACTGGTATCGAAAGGCCGCGGACCAGAACGATGCTGCCGGCGAATACGGTTTAGGATTCTGCTTACTGAGTGGCAAAGGGATGTCAAAGGACCCTATCACGGCAAGATCCTGGTACGAAAAATCGGCAGCACAGGGCAACTCTGACGCCGAAGTCAATCTTGCCTATATGCTCGCAAACGGACTCGGCGGTCCGAAGAACGAAGCGGCGGCACGGGCTTGGTACGAAAAAGCTCAAGATAATCCGCTAGCAGAGGCCAATCTCGGGCACATGTTGCTGGTCGGAAGCGGTGGTCCACAAGATCCTCAACGCGCCGTTAAACTGCTGGCGAAGGCGGCAGCTGCCGGCGATGTCGGTTCCGAAGTCGATCTGTGTTGGAGTGAATTATCCGGCGACCACGAAGTCCAACGCAACTATCAGGACGCACTGCAATGGTGTTACGCAGCCGACAAGCAGGGCAATGCCATGGCGGCGAATGACATCGGGGTTGCCTATGCAAACGGCTGGGGTGTTCCGCGCAACTTGGCCGAGGCGGCGCGCTGGTATCAAAGGGCGGCGCAAAAGGGCAGCGAGCTTGCCAGAAAAAATCTAGCCAGCCTGGCACAGCAGCATACGTTCCGCTGATTCACCGCCAGGCCATCGCTTTGATCATGGGCCCAGTGGAACTTGCGAGTGGTGAAGCTGCGAAATCAAAGCCGGCAAGGAACTCATGAGATGAGACCAAATTTCAAATCGGCAGGCTTGCTCATTGGAGCCATAATCTTACTGCTCTCTCTAAGCTGTACCAGTGTTCCGTGGCTGAATGACTGCACTCAGTTCAGCGGCGACTGGGAGACTTCCATTCCTGTCATTGTCGTCGGCCGCATCGTTTCAAACGTTGCGATTAGAGAGGAACACGGGTCGTGCCGGGACAAATACTTTCCGGTGCAGCTTTACCGAGTAACTGTTGACGTCGAAAATGTGCTGCGGGGGAAAAACATACCAAACGAGATCAGGGTCTACTATTTTTCGGGGGTGGGCTCACAGGGCGGTCCGGCCCGGCTCGGGATGCGCGAGAACGGCGGAAGGTGGCGCGTTGGCGACCGCGAGCTGTTCCTATTGCGATGGGATTCGGGAGTGCTTCGCACAAAATGCGACACTTTGGCGGCCTGCGTGTACCCGGTTCTTACTGGTGCTCACCCAGGCTTTAGAGTGGATCCCACAAAACCGATCGCGTACTCGGTCGTTCGCCTCCTTCTTTCGCGCGGGGAGGGCTGCAGCGACAAACAAATGATAGAGGCTATCGAAAGCCTTCAGTCCTGGAATCTCTCTGAGAAATATGCGCTCACCAGATTACTGGATATTGCCGAAACCGAAACGCCGCCTGTTCGAAATGCTGCCTGCCAAGACCTGGCGGATGTCGCTGAGGCTATGCACACAAGCTTTCCCGGATTTGACCGGACGTGCCCGGGAGTGCGGTCCAAGCTAGGGGTGCGTCCGGCATTCCAGCCTACCTGGTCGCACGCCGACGCAAGATCATCTTCTTGCCCGAGGCGGTCGCGGAGTTCCTCGACCCTTTCGGCGTACTGAGTTGCCCGAGTAATACGCTTAACTCGGTGTAGCGTTCCAGCGTGCGCGAAACACCGAGTGCTAGTGATTCGGCAGTTCTAAACCTCAGTTATGTCCGAAGGCTATTGTTTGCCTGTTTTGCCGCCGCCATCCTAGTCTTGAGAGCCGATCTCGTTTGAATTCAAACATCGGCCAAATTGTTGTGGCAAAAGTTGAGGAAGAAAAGAGTTGCAAAACTCGTGGGTAGTTGTTGCGTGCGGATTTCTCGGTATATTCAGTAGCGTGCGTCAAGCATTGGCCTCGGAAATTGTTTCCAGCGTCTTTGATCCGTCACAAAACTTGGCGCGGATCAATTATGTCGGGACAGATGCACATTTGCACACCGTGTACTTGTCGGGAGGATCGTGGCTTTACTATGATTTGACCGCGAATGCTGGCGGTGTAACCGTCGCCGCCGGCACGTCGCTCTCCAGTGTCTTCGATAGCTCGCAAGATCTGGCACGGATCAATTATGTCGGGACGGATGCGCATATACACACGATCTAATTAGGGTCGGGGAGATGGTTGGATTATGACTTGACCGCCGGGTCGGGAGCATCTGTTCAGGCTGCTGCACGGACATCCCTATCCAGCGTCTTTGATCCATCCCAAAACCTGGTGCGGATCAGCTACATCGGGACAGATGCGCATTTGCACACCATGTATTTGTCAGGCCAATCGTGGCTCGACTATGATTTGACTGCGAATGCTGGCGGTGTAACCGTCGCCGCCGGCACGTCACTCTCCAGTGTCTTCGATAGCTCACAAGATCTGGCACGGATCAACTATGTCGGGACGGATGCGCATATCCACACGATCTACCTAGGGTCGGGAAGGTGGTTGGATTACGACTTGACCGCCGGGGCGGGAGCATCTGTTCAGGTTGCGGCAGGGGCATCCCTATCCAGCGTCTTTGATCCATCCCAAAACCTGGTGCGGATCAACTACGTCGGCACGGATGCGCATCTGCATACCATTTATCCGTCAGGGTCATCGTGGCTCGACTATGACTTGACGGCGAATGCCGGGGGCGTAGCCATTCCAGGCAACAGCTGAGGCGCTCAAGCTGCCCCTGGCCGTTATTTCGGGACACAGGGAGTCACATTAAGAGGGGATTACGTTGGAATCAACGGCGATCATGGCCCAAATCTCACATGCTCATGGTAAATGCTTTGATGGCTGGACCAGAGAACATACGTGAGTTGGGAACCCATGGTGGGGAGGTACTTTGATGAGGGCAAAACAGCTGCTTCTCTTGGGTTGCCTAGGGCTAGCTTCTCTACAGCTTGCATGTAAGGCGAATCTGAAATTCTCGCCTGAACGTCCAATAGGCCACCTGCCTTATGGCCGGCTCGCCTCCATTCCGATCGTTCTTGTTGGACGCATTCTTTCGAACGCTATTGTAGGTCGTCCACGCCACGCACAAGGGGACGAATACGAGATCTTAGCGCTGTACTGCGTCCACGTCCGTGTGGAAAACGTTCTCAAGGGCCAGGTAATGAGCAACGAAGTCTCGATCTATTATTTTTCAGATTGGGGTCCACTTGGTGGGCCCCCTCGTCTCGGCATGGTTACCAACGGGGGTAATTGGCACGTAGGTGATCGAGTGATGTTTTTCCTGCGAAAGGAAGCAGGCGAACTGCGCACTGCCTGCGACTTCTCTGATCGCTGCGCCGTGCCTGTCTTCTCGGGTTCGCACCCCGGTTTCGAAGTGAACCCTGGCCGTCCACTCGGTTATTCCATTATTGACTTCCTCTTAACGAAGGGATACGCGATTGGAGATGAACAGATGATTAAGGCTGTATTCAGTGACCGGCCGTCCCTGTTTTCCGACAGCTACACCATCGAGAAGCTCAAGCAACTCTCAACGAGCGGAGCTCCTGAGATCCGAAAGGCGGCTTGCGAATCACTCTCCCGTTGGGATCTTAAGTGTGAAGAACCTCGAGTTGTGTCTCATCCGCGAACAGAGTCAAGGCAATGACGTCGGCTTACCATTTTGTGATATCTGCAACTTGGCTGACCTGCCGACTGGAACCGCGCCGAACACGGTCTTTATATCCTGCATCACGCAACGGAACAACATAAGAAAAGAAATATGAAAACGACTGTCCTTTTCGGGCTTTTGCTGAGCGGTACCGCTGAACTGCTTGTGGCCCAGACTACAGCAACTCAGCCCAGCGTGGCCCAGATTTCCGCATCCAAATCGACCCCTGTACCGAAATATCTGGCCTACCGGTATTTTCTAGCGTGGGCAAATGATTTGAAGACAAAGGCTGTAGCAGCCGGCGATAGTGACGCTTACGCATTCGCCACACCGTTTCAACGTGCTGGTCTGGAAACGCAAGATCTGGATGCAGTGTTGAAGGAGGCAAAGACCCTTGACTCCGACCTTGCGCAACATCGGAAAAAAGTCAGCGCAGTTGTCGCTGGCTATCGAAAAATAGCGCAGAACAGAGAGCAGGGTTCAGCGCTGCCGCCGGCTCCGGCGGAGATTCACGAGCTCGAGGCGATGCGGACCGCAATTCTGGTGCAGCACATGATCAGCTTGCAATCGGCGCTAGGGCCGCAGAAGTCTGCCCAATTGGAAGCCTACTTTGCGCACGAGTTTATTCCTCACATCAGCCTGAAGCCGCTTGCCCGGCCGGCCGCAAGCGCTATTTCCGGGATTCCAGCGCAGCCTTTCACTAGCGGACAAGAATGAATCGGCCGCAATGCTGGGCTCCTCTTAGGTCCGCTATCTTGAGAACAGCTGCTGAGCGTCTGGCGGAAGCAGACAAGCGCCTCTTGTTTGACTACATGCGTTACCTCCTTCGGGCAAGGACCGCCTCTATCTTGTCTGAGGCTGTCACCAGCCCATCCTCTCGCAAGAGTTGGTCGCGAATCTCTTTCGCCCTTTTGGCGTACTGCGGCGTTTCGAGCAGCATCCGCAACTCGCGGGCGACGGTTTCCGCGGTATAGTTGCTACGTTGGAGCGTTCGGCAGACACCGAGTCTCCTGAGCCGCTCGGCATTGTCTGGTTGATCGTGCGACCAGGGCACTACCAACATCGGACGGCCCGCGTAGAGAGCCTGCGCCGTGGTGCCTATTCCCCCTTGGTGAACAATGACGGAAGCCTTCGGCATCACTGTCGAGAAGGGCGCATACCGGGCGACGAACATCGAGTCTGAGAGCCGGCCTTGAAATCTATCCCGCGATTGATTTCCTACGAGTAAAATGGCGCGGACGCCTAGCTTCCGCGCAGCGGCGATGCTTTGCTCGAAGAACGTTCCCGGATGCATCACTGCCGAGGAGCCAAGCGTGAACAGAACCGGCGCCGGACCTTTTGCCAGGAATTCGGCCAGTTCCTCCGGGCTTTCCTGCGGTTCGCCGGATGCATGCTCCCTGAACCCAACACCGAGTCGATCGTAGAGAACGAATCCAGTGACGGTGACGCCGCGCGGCCAGTCCGGCTGAGGCGCTGCGAAATAACGAGAGAACAACGCGAGCGTACCTAACGGAGAGAACGCGCTTTCGAACACAGGATTTTCTCGAGCCGGCAAACCAAGCCTGCGTCGCAGATCGATCACTGGCCGGACCCAATGCCTCACCCGCGCCTTGCCCAGCGCGAACATGCCTGCAATTACCTGCCTGCCGAGCGGATAAAGGTGCCGCAACCAGGTGGGAGGAAGAATCGGAGGATCACTCGCCGAAAGGAAAATCGAAGGCTGCAGCGCAACGGAGAGCCAGGGCAATTTACTGACCTCGGCAACTATGGGAGCGGCGTAAACCACAACATGGGTTACCAGCAGATCAGCACCGAGGCACGCGCGAGTCAGATCCTCATAAGCCTGTTCGATACACGGAGCCAGATAATCGCGCAACAGGTATTCGGTTCCGCGCGCAGGATGCCAGAGTTTGCGAAGCAATGCGGGGTCTTCCAGCAACTCCTCGACATCCGGACGCACAGAAGCGAAATCGATGTTCTCAGCTTCGACCTTATTGCGGTACACGGCTGAGGTTGCAATTACCGGTCGATGCCCGCGTCTCCTGAGCTCACCGGCAATGGCCAGAAAAGGATGCAGATCCCCCAGGGAGCCGAAAGTACTTAATACGATTCGCGCCACACTTCACCATTCATCATCCGTGACCGGCGCGAACCATGCGATTTTGTACCATGAAATCGCCAACCAGCATGCAGCACTCGCATATCAACGGCACAGCTACGAGCGATCCGCTCTGGTATAAAGACGCGATTATTTATGAGGCCCACGTGCGCGCGTTCAACGACAGCAACGCCGACGGTATGGGCGATTTCCGCGGTTTGGCAGAGAAGCTCGATTACCTCGAGGACCTCGGAGTAACAGCTATCTGGCTGCTCCCTTTCTTCCCTTCTCCGTGGAAAGACGACGGCTACGATATCTCCGATTTCCGCAGCGTTCATCCCGCGTATGGCACTCTGCGGGATTTTCAGCATTTCCTCAAGGAAGCGCATCGCCGCGGCTTGCGTGTCATTACCGAGCTGGTAATCAATCACACTTCCGATCAGCATGCCTGGTTTCAACGTTCCCGTACTTCCGAGCCCGGCTCGCGATGGCGTGATTTTTATGTCTGGAGCAACTTTCCCGAGAGGTATGCCGGAACGCGCATCATATTCAAGGATTTTGAACCTTCTAACTGGAGCTGGGATCCCGTTGCGAAGGCGTATTTCTGGCATCGCTTTTACTCCCATCAACCCGATCTGAACTTCGATAATCCACTGGTGCGTCGCTCGGTGATGCACATGCTCGATTACTGGGCCGGCATGGGCGTCGATGGTTTCCGGCTGGATGCCATTCCCTATCTCTACGAACGGGAAGGCACCAGCTGCGAAAATTTGCCTGAAACACATGCCTTTCTGAAGGAACTGCGCCGGCATTTGGACGCGACACACCCGAACCGGATGCTGCTCTCGGAAGCCAACATGTGGCCTGAGGATGCCGTCGCCTATTTCGGTAATGGCGACGAGTGCCATATGAATTTCCATTTCCCTCTGATGCCGCGCCTGTTCATGGCTTTGCGGCTGGAGGATCGGATGCCGATCGTGGAGATTCTGAAGCGCACCCCTGAGCTCCCCGAAACCTGCCAGTGGGCGATGTTTCTGCGGAACCATGATGAACTCACGCTCGAGATGGTGACAGATGAAGAGCGCGATTACATGTATCGCGCGTATGCCTCCGATCAGCGGGCGCGCATCAATCTTGGCATTCGCCGGCGGCTGGCGCCTTTGCTGGGAAACGACCGGGCGCGCATTGAAGTCATGAATGCGCTCCTGTTCTCGATGCCCGGCACTCCTGTCATTTACTACGGCGACGAGATCGGCATGGGCGATAACGTCTATCTCGGCGATCGTAATGGCGTCCGCACGCCCATGCAGTGGAGTCCCGATAGAAACGCCGGTTTCTCGAGCGCCAATCCGCAAAAGCTATACCTGCCTGTCAATATCGATCCCGCTTATCACTACGAAGCGATCAATGTCGAATCGCAGGAGGACAATCCCAACTCGCTCTTGAACTGGACGAAACGCTTAATCGCGCTCCGCAAGCAATTCAAGGCCTTCGGCCGCGGCACGCTTGAATTTCTGATGCCAAACAACCAGCGTGTGCTGGCCTACCTGCGGCGCTACGAAAACGAGACCATTCTGGTGGTAGCAAATCTATCGCGATTCGCGCAGGCGGTTCAACTGGATTTGCATAAATACACTGGCTACACGCCGGTAGAACTGTTTGGCCGAACCGACTTTCCGGCGGTCGCCGAGGGCTATTATCCCTTGACGCTGGGCCCGAATTCATTTTTCTGGTTCTCTCTGGAGCATCGTGAAGTCCCGGCAGCCGTTGCCGTGCCAACCCCCGAAACTCGCCGGCAGAGCATTCCAATTCTCACGATTCCAGCGCTGCGAGATATCTGGGATCCCGCGATTCGCGCCAGCATCGCGGCAGTTCTGCCCCGCTTTTTGCAACTCAGAAAATGGTTCCACACGCGAGATCGCCGTTTTCGTTCCATCCAGATCACCGAGCTGATTCCTGTTGCCGACGGCAAATTCAGGATCGCGTTCGTGCGGACAGAATTTACAACCGGTGATCCCGAGACGTTCGTCGTACCCATGGCGCTCGGCGAAGAAGCTGAGTTGCACAAATTGCGGGAAGAAGATCCGGATGCGATCGTCACCGAAATCAACACTCCCGGGGGCGTCAAAGCCGTTCTCTATGGTGCAGTCCGGAGCAACGAGTTCTGTACGGCCATGATCGAGTCCTTTGCGCGCCGGCGTAGATTCATCGGCGAGCACGGACAACTGGTGGCACAGCGCAACCGGCAATTCCGCAAATTATGGGGGGCTACTCACCCGGGTCTGGAGCCCGCGCTACTGCCGTCTTCGGAGATCGACACCTCGATCCGTTTTGGCGATCGCTTTGTCTTGAAGGTGTTGAGAAGAGTCGAACCTGGTATTCATCCTGGAGTAGAATTCGGCCAGCTGCTGACCGAAAAGGTAGACTTCACACATGCCGCGCCATTTGCGGGGTATTTGGAATACCAGGCCGATTCCGGCGAGAGCACCACGGTTGCGGTTCTGCACGGATTCGTTCCTAATGAAGGAAATGCCTGGCAGGAAACCCGCAAGGAGCTGAATGCATTTCTGGACAGGGTAAAAGAAATACCCGAAGCACAATTGCGGGAGGCAAGCCCTGCTAATATTTACACGCTCGATTTTGCGCTCCAACATCCTCCCGATATTGCCCGCGAGCTCATCGGCCCCTATTTGTCTTTCACAGAGAAGATCGGGGCGCGAGTTGCGCAATTGCATCTGATCCTCGCCACCCAGTTCGATGATCCCGCTTTTTCCGCCGAACCCTTCAATGATTTCTACCGCCAAAGTCTTTACCATGGCTATCTGGGGTTGACCGGCCGGCGGCTCGAGTTCATCCGGCAGCGCTACTCGGATATGCGCGAAGACATGCGCGTGCTGGCGTCGAAGGTGCTCGAACAGGAAAACGCGATTGCCGCCAAATTGGCAGCAGTCTTCCGGCACCGCATTCACTCGGAGCGCACGAGATTCCACGGGCGTTTACATCTCGGGCATCTGCTGATCCACGATCAGGACGTTGTGATTTTCGATTTCGAGGGTGATCCGGAACAGCACATAAGCGAGCGCCGTATCAAGCGAACGCCTCTTCGCGACGTGACGAGTATGCTGGTCTCTCTCGGCTATGCCGCGCAAGCAGCTATCCGCCAGACCGCTGCAGCCAACCTCAGCGGCGATATGACGATCCGCGAATTGAGGACAGCCGGACGTTTCTGGTACTCGCACATCAGCGCCGCATTTATGCGCGGCTATTGGAGCATCGCCGGAAATGCTGCCTATTTACCCAAAACCCGAGCCGATCAGGAAACGCTGCTGCAAACGTATTTGCTGGAACGCGCGTTGATGGACGTGAGGGCGGACGTCGAAGATAAGCCGGAATTGGCAGGCATGCCGTTCCGGATCATCTTGCATCTGCTGGATCCGGAAGCGGAGCGGAAAACCGGCGAATAACTAGCAGCAGGCCTTCAACCCTGCGCGGGGCAAACTCCCCGCGCGGGTCTAGCGCGCCGCGGCTTTGGCCTTAGGCGCAATAGCCGGATGCGTTGCTTTCGGAGTTCGTGAAGCCTTGGCCTTGTGAGTGTTCGCCGGATTGCTATTGTGAACAATGCCCATGCCGTTATGGGCCGTTCCGTTCGCATTCCCGTTGTGCGGGCCGCCGTTCTGCGTAATCTTCCCAAGAATTACGTGACGCTTTGCGCCGGTTGCCATCGGAATATTCGCGGGCCGTGCGTGGGCAGCTTCATACGCCATCACCGCGAAGGCAATGGCCTCCTTAGCGTCCACATCCAGACCGACCTCGGTTGTGTCCTTTACCGGAATCTCACCCATTGCTTTGCGCAACATGCGCATCAGTGTCGGGTTGTGAGTACCACCGCCAGAAACGAAGATTTCATCCACACGCATCTCGGGCAGGACGAAATTGCGCACGCTTAGCGCGATGCTCTCCGCTGTTAAGGCAGTTGCCGTAGCTATCAGATCTTCACTGCTCAATTCGGTATCGAGCAGCTTCGAAACGAACTCCGCGCCATATTGCTCGCGGCCGGCGGTTTTAGGCGGCTTCGCGCGAAAATACTTGTCGCGCAGTAGCTTCGCCAGCAACTTGGGATCGATCTCCCCGGTAGCCGCCATGGCCCCATCCCGATCGTACGTAAGGCCGCCGCTGGTAATCCGCGCCACCAGCTGATCGATCACTAAATTTCCCGGACCGGTATCGAACGCGATCACACGATCCGTGCTGGTGTTCGGAGGAATCGCCGTGAGATTGGCAATTCCACCGATATTGATAGCCACTCGTCCTCTACCGCGATGACGGATCAGCATGTAGTCCAGATAAGGAACCAGGGGAGCGCCCTTGCCTCCGGCAGCCATGTCCCGCTCCCGGAAATTCGAGATGACATCAATTCCGGTGCGCTCGCTGATAATGCTCGATTCGCCAATCTGGAACGTGCTCGCAACCTTTTTCCCGAGGTACGTTGCCCCCTGGCCTTCATGGAAGATGGTTTGCCCATGGCAGCCAATCAGCTTGATCGTTTCCAGTGGAATTTCCGCCCGCTCGGCCGTTTCCTCCAGCGCTTCGGAATACAGCTCGCCTAGTAGAAAGTTGAGCCGCGATATGTCACCTGTGATACCGCTGCTGTTCGATACCGCCAGAAGCGCTTCACGGATCTTTTTTGGATAAGGAACTGAATGGCTGGTCAAAACACTGATCTTGGCCTTATAGCCAGAACCCGCGATATCTATGATCGCCACATCAATACCGTCGAGCGAAGTCCCGCTCATGATGCCTGCTATTCTCATGTCTTTAGCAACTCTTGCTGTAGTTCGTGCAGAATCTGCAAAGCTTCAACCGGTCGGAGCTCGTCGATGTTTAATCTCCGAATCCGATTGGCGAGCCCCTGATTCACGGGCTCGAAAAGTTTAATCTGTAGGGGCGCAGTTGCGTCACTCGGGGCCAGCTCTTCACTGACTGAGTGTTCCCTTACTTCATGATGCAATAAAACCGACCTCGCTCGCTCGATTACTTGCATGGGCAAACCTGCCAAACGAGCGACTTCGATACCGTAACTGCGGTCGGATGCACCCGGTTCGACCTTTCTTATGAATAAGATCTGATCGTTTCCCTCCTTTACAGTTACGTGTAAATTTCTTATCTCAGAAATTTGACCTGTTAATTCTGTCAGCTCGTGATAGTGCGTCGCGAAGAGCGTTTTGGCCCGGATGTGTTGTTCAACGAACTCAACTACCGCCCAGGCTAGTGCCAGACCGTCATACGTCGAGGTGCCCCGCCCGATCTCGTCTAATACTATGAAGCTGTTAACTGTCGCAGTATTGAGGATCGCGGCAGCCTCGGTCATCTCGACCATGAACGTAGACCGGCCTCGAGCCAGGTTATCTGCCGCCCCAATCCGTGTGTACACTCTATCCACTATTGGAAGCAGCGCGGCGTCAGCAGGTACGAAAGAGCCGATCTGGGCAAGAATCAGAATCAGCGCAGCCTGTCGAAGATAAGTAGACTTGCCACCCATATTTGGGCCGGTAATGACGGCAATATATTGGCGCGAATCCAGGTAAAGATCGTTCGGTATAAATCGGCCTGCTTCGAGCTCGGCCAGCTTTTCGATGACGGGGTGCCGCCCGGCGTCAATGCGCATCTCGCCGGAATCTGAAAACCTGGGCCGCTTGTAGCGATTTTCAACCGCCACATGGGCCAGGGCAGTCGCCACGTCGAGTTCGGCGATTGCTCCTGCAGCGTCCTTGATCCGGCCGGCGTGTGCAGCGGCAAAACCGCGAACTTCGTGAAAAATCTCACGTTCGAGAGTGAGGATTTTGTCCTCGGCGTCGAGTACCTTCGATTCGAGGTCTTTGAGCTCTGGCGTGGTAAAGCGTTCAGCGTTGGCCAAAGTCTGCTTGCGTTCGTAGGCCGGCGGTACCAGCGGAAGATTAGCTTTCGAGATCTCGATGTAGTAGCCGAAGACATTGTTGAAACGGATCTTAAGCGACTGAATCCCGGTCTGGCTCCGTTCTCGCGACTCAATGGCGGCGATGTATCGGCGGCTATTGCTTCGAATGTCACGTAGCTCGTCGAGCACCGGATGGAATCCGTCCCGGATTGTGCCGCCATCGGCAAGCAGTACGGGCGGCTCATCGGCAATGGCGGCCAGAATCTTTTCCTTCACCTCGGCGACTGGATCGATCGGACGTTGCAATGCCGGAGTTTCGAACTGAGCGGCGAGGCTGGCAATCAGCGGCAGTTGGGAGAGCGATCGCCCAAGCGCCAGAAGTTCTCGAGGACCAGCCGTGCCCAGCGTTACCTTGGCTAACAAGCGTTCGAGGTCTTGCACTCCGCCCAAAAGCTTCCTGAGTTGGGCGCGAACGGTAATTTTGCCAGTGAGCTCCGCAACGGCGTCCAACCGGCTTTCAATCTCGTCGCGTTTGTACGACGGCTGCAGCAACCGGCTCCGCAGAAGCCGCCCGCCCATGCCTGTGCAGGTCTGATCCAGCACGTGAATGAGAGTTGTTTCCCGGCTCTCTCCCGCAAAGAGCGGCTCTAACAGTTCCAGATTCCGGACGGTAGTGCTGTCGAGCACCATGTGGTCGCTTCGCTGGTAAAGGGCGGGCGGATTGAGATGGCTCAGGGCGACTTTCTGCGTGTCCCGCAGGTAATGCACAACAGCCCCCGCGGCAGCGGCGGCCAGCGGTTTGTCCCCTAAGCCACAGCCGTCGAGCGATAGGAGCCGAAAAGTCTCCAGTATCTGCCGGCCCGCGTAATCGGCGCCAAAGATCCACGTGTCCAGAGCGGTTTCGAGGCATTGGCAGCCGAACGGGAGGCCTTCCGGTCGCAAAACTTCTCGTATGTTCAGGGTCTCGATGGCCGGGAGCAGCTCCTGTTCGGGGAATTCGGTCGCGCGAAATTCGCCCGTTGACAGATCCGCATACGCCAGCCCGCAGCGCCCGTTCTTCACGAAGGCGGCGGCCAGAAAATTGTTTTCATGCGACCGAAGCAGGTTCGAATCTGTCGCGGTTCCGGGAGTTATCACCCGCGTGAGCTCGCGGCGAACCAACTTCTTGCCGGGACCCGCTTCCTCCATCTGCTCGCAAATGGCGATGCGGTGCCCTCGCTGAATCAGGCGGGCGATATAGCCTTCCGCGGCATGGTATGGTACTCCGCACATGGGAATGGCTTCGCCACGCTCTTTATTGCGAGACGTCAGCGTGATTTCGAGTTCTCGGGACGCGGTGACGGCATCTTCGTAGAACAATTCATAGAAGTCGCCTAACCGAAAAAGGAGAAGTGCGCCCGGAACCTGCTGCTTTGCGGCCCGATACTGCCGCATGAGCGGGGTCGAAGGCTCCTGCATCATGGGGTTCGGATCGCCAAACGATCAGTTTACAGCGGAGCCGGCACCTTCAGGAAGATATTGCTGCTTAATGCGTGTGATGCTAGAATAGCAGCATCATGAGCATCAGAACAACGGTGACCCTGGACGAAGATGTTTTGGAAAAAGTGAAACAGGAGAGCCGCGAGCGGGGCGACTCGTTTAAAGAGACTTTGAATAACCTGCTCCGATTTGCTCTGTCGGCCGAGAAAGCGCCGCCTTCGCAACAGAAACCATTCAAGATCAGGCCCTTTCACGATATGGGCGCTTTCCCAGGATTGAATTACGACAATATAAGCGAACTGCTTGATTATGCAGAGGGCGAAGATCGGAAGTGGTAATTCCCGATGCGAACATTCTGATCTATTCTCAAAATCCCGGCGCAGTCCAGCACGAGGCGGCGCGGACGTGGCTTGAACAACAGTTCGAGAGCCGGGAGACGTTAGCTTTCTCCTGGATGACAATCTGGGCGCTTTTACGAATTGCCTCTAACCCGCGGATATTTCCGAGACCCGCTCAGATGAGCGATCTTTTCGATCGAGTTGACGAATGGCTGAATCGACCGAATGTGGTGATTATTCATCCCGGTCCCCGACACCGGCATCTGCTCGAGAGACTGATTCTAGAAAGCGGAGCAACGGGGCCATTAGTCAGCGATGCGGCGCTGGCGGCCATCGCCATCGAACACGCAGCTACTCTGGCCTCAACCGACCGTGATTTCGGGCGATTTTCCGGTCTTCGCTGGATCAATCCGTCTGGAAGAGCAGCGCAGAACGCGATCTGTTCCCTTCGATCAGGCGTAGAGGCCGCGCCGCCTGATGGCCTGGGCAACTCGATCAAGCGCAAGCATGTAAGCGGCGGTGCGATTATTCACCCCATGCTTCTCGGCGTACCCGATCACGTGGCCAAAGCTGGTAACCATGATCTCTTCGAGCCGTTCATTGACCAGTTTCTCGTTCCAGAAGTATCCCTGGCGGTCCTGCACCCATTCGAAGTACGAAACAGTGACCCCGCCGGCATTCGCCAGAATGTCCGGAATCACGAATACCTTGTTTTCGGCCAGAATGGAATCGGCTGCGAAAGTGGTGGGTCCGTTGGCGCCCTCGCACAGAATCTTGGCTTTTATGCGATGAGCGTTGGCCGAAGTGATTACATTTTCGTGAGCGGCAGGGATCAGCACGTCACAATCCATGAGGAGCGCCTCATCTCTCGCCATGTCCTCTGCTTCGGCGAAACCGCGGATCGAACCTGTTTCGCGCCGGTGAAGCATAAGAGCTTCTATATCCAGGCCGAGCCGGTTGTAAACAGCTCCGTCGAGCTCGATGATACAGATGATTTTGAATCCGATGCGGCTCATGAGCTTTGCCGCCATGCCTCCGACGTTGCCGAAACCCTGGATCACGACTCTGGTGTTCTCCGGCGACAAACCAAAGCGCTTCATGGCTTCGAGCGTTACAAACATGCAGCCTCTGCCGGTCGCCTCGGGCCGCCCCAGGGAACCGCCTAGCTCCAGCGGTTTGCCGGTCACCACAGCCGTTACGGTATGGCGCTTGTGCATCGAGTAGGTATCCATGATCCAGGCCATGGTCTGCTCGTTGGTGTTCACGTCCGGAGCCGGAACATCACGTTCCGGTCCAATAAAGTCGAAAATGTCTGCAGTGTAGCGCCTGGCTATGCGCTCCAGTTCTCCTTCGCTCAGTAATTGCGGCTCGCAGATGACGCCGCCCTTGCCGCCGCCAAATGGAATGTTTACGACCGCGCATTTCCAGGTCATCCAGGCGGCGAGCGCACGTACTTCGTCGAGCGAAACGTCCGGAGCGAAGCGGACGCCCCCTTTCGCGGGACCGCGCGCAATGGAGTGCTGGACGCGATAACCGGTGAACACTTCGATTCGACCGTCATCGAGCATCACGGGGATGTGGACCGACAGTTCTATCGCGGGCGAGCGCAGAACTTTGCGCATCCCATCATCCAGCTTGAGGAGTTCGGCCGCCTCATCGAAACGATGAGCTGCGGATTGCCAGGGATTAATTTCTTGATCGACGGACAGGGTCGAAGTCGCCTCTAAGAGCATAGAATACGGCTTTCTGATGGTTTGCCGGATCTCGGCGGCTTTTATCGAACCGGGAAATTAGCCGCCGCCACTCTATAAGTGTCCAGCAATTTACCATCCACCCTTACACTGTCATGCTTCTGAACCAGGTTGCAACTGTACTCGTCCCCGGAGCCCCAAGGTCCGGCTGAACCAGCTAGCAAAAATTCGCGTCTAATCGATGAGCGACCCCAGAAAATGACACCAGACGAACGAAACATGCTGAACGACCTCGCCGGCAAGGTTGCACAAATGCCGGCGCCTCAGCGAGATCCCGAAGCTGAAAACATCATTCGGACCAAGATCGGCAGCCGCCCGGATGCGCTCTATTTAATGACGCAAACAGTCCTTATCCAGAACATGGCGCTGCAGCGCGCTCAACAGCAGATTCAGGACCTGCAGCAACGAGGCGGACAAGCGCAGGTAACTAGCAGCGGATCGAGCTGGCTGGGACAGCAGTCGCCGGCGCAACCGCAGCAGCCGTATGCTCCTCCTCCACCGCAGTACTCGTCGCCCGCGCCTTCCTACTCGGGAGGCGGCGGATCGAGCTTTCTGAGAGGAGCGGCCCAAACGGCGGCGGGTGTCGCCGCGGGCACATTGGCGGCTGAAGCGATCGGATCCATGTTTTCGCACCCTGGCGGCGGGTTCTTTGGCGGGAATGAATTCATCGGCGGCGGAGCTGCGCCTAGAGAAGAGATTGTCAACAACTACTACGACTCGCCCGGCGGCGGAGACGCCAATTTGGCGCCCGCTGATGACAGGACCGATAACTTCGCCGATCCGGGAGATGTGAACCAGGCTGATGACGTTCAGGCGGACGATTCACAGTACGACGACGGTTCGCAGTTTGATAACTCCGGGTTCGACACCGGCGATGGAGGCGGTTTTGATAGCGGCTCGGACGATAGTTTAGTCTAGGCAGAAGAGACAGGCTCGTGAAGTTCCAGGTAAGCCTGGCGACTCTCCGTTATTACCTTACGCGCTTCTCGCGGGCCTCCCCAGCCCTTCATCTCGGTCTTGCCGCCTTGTAGCTCCTTATAAATTGAAAAGAAATACTCGATTTCCTTTCGCACGTGGGGAAAGACCTGATCCATGGTGTGAATGCTGTCGAAGCGCGGATTCCGGTTCGGAACAGCCAGTACTTTTTGGTCGTTTTCCTTGCCGTCTACCATCTGCAGTAAGCCCACGGGCCGTGTCTCCATCAGACAACCGGTGAAGCTCGGCTCGTCAACCATCACCATAATGTCGAGCGGATCGCCATCTTCGGCCCGCGTTCCCGGAATAAATCCATAATCGCCGGGATAATGCATGGGCGAGTAGAGCGCGCGATCGAGCTTAAAAACTCCAAGCTTGCCGTCATATTCATATTTATTGCTGGAGTTTTTCGGAATCTCGATAATCACCCGTACCAGTTCGGGACAATCGGGTCCGGGATCAAGGTCGTACAGCTTCACGGGTTCAGAGTAACAGAGAAATTAAAGGAATTGGACCGGCATGAGAAACTCGGCTGCATGAGCGAGCAGGCGAGATCGAAAGTCAAGGTGCGCTGGGGCGTTCTCGGAGTTGCCAGTATCGCAACCAGGAAGGTGATCCCTGGAATGAAGAAATGCGAGCGGGCTGAAGTAGTGGCAATCGCATCGCGGGATCGCAAACGGGCGCGAAGCGCCGCAGACGAATTGGGCTTACCGGCTGCTTACGGATCTTACGAAGAACTGCTGGCCGATCCGGCCATCGACGCGATCTATAACCCGCTGCCGAATCATCTTCATGTGCCCTGGTCCATCAAAGCCGCGGACGCCGGCAAACACGTTCTCTGTGAAAAGCCGGTTGCTCTTACGGCGCAAGAGGCGCGCGAGCTTATCGCAGCACGCGACAGAACGCGCGTCAAGATCGGAGAGGCCTTCATGGTGCGCACGCATCCTCAGTGGCTGCGAGCAAAAGAACTGGTGGCTAGCGGAGCGATCGGCGAACTGCGCACCGTATTGAGTGTGTTCAGCTACTTCAATCGCGATCCTCACAACATCCGCAACATTCCGGAGATTGGCGGCGGCGGAGTGATGGACATCGGCTGCTACCCGATCACTATGTCGCGCTTCCTTTTCGGCAGGGAACCGGCGCGGGCAGCAGCGCTCGTCGATATCGATCCGGATATGGGTACGGACCGGCTGAGTTCCGCCCTGCTTGATTTTGCGCCCGGGCAAGCGGTCTTCACTTGCTCAACTCAGCTCGTACCGTTTCAACGAATGCAGGTATTTGGAACGAAGGGCCGCATCGAGCTCGAGATTCCGTACAATATCCCGCCCGATCGCCCGAGCCGCATCTTTATCGATGACGGCGCGCAGCTAGCCGGCTTGAGCGCGCGCGTGGAAGAATTTCCGGCGCTCGATCAATATACGATTCAGGGCGACGCCTTCTCGCAAGCAATTCAGGAAGATTCTCAAGTACCCGTCACGCTCGAAGATGCAACTGCCAATATGCAAGTTATCGAAGCCGTGCTATCGGCGGGGCGGAGCGGCCGGTGGGAAAGTGTTTGAAAAAGGAGTAGCCTCACTTGGCTGATTTCGAGTACTCGGTGTACCAGCGATCGATTTCCTTTTTAGAAGTGTCACCCGGATGAATGATGACGCGATAACGAAAGCGCAAATTCTGCCCTGCCGGCAACCTGTACCCGCCTTTGGTAGTTGAGCCCGGATCGAAGTCCTTCACCCCGAACGGATTCACGGCGAAAAGGCCGTAATCACGAGCGTGCCAGCGCGGCGGATGGTTCGGATTTTGTGGATTGTCCAGAATCAGTATTCCTATCTTTTGTCCGTCAACTGGGCCGACGTAGTCCACCCAGTCCGCATGTTTTCCCCAAACGTCTTTCTCCGTGTGCGCGCCCTCCGAATTTGTGAGAACGCCGCCCTTCTTGCCGGACATGCTATCCGCGACGCGAATGGCAAAGAAGCCCTCCTTTGTATCGGCGAAAGTAGCAGTCGTCTTCGCGGTGAAAGTGGCATCCACATCGACGCGCCGAAGCTTCTCGTCGTCATAAAAGATCATCGTCCGCTGCTCTTCGAGAACTTCTGTTTCGTTCGGGCTCAGCCACGCAAAAATTGCCGTAAGGCTGCCCGATTTCTTGCCCGATTTCAATTCATCGATTTTGACTAAACGAATCTTCCCCTTATCCGCTGGATTGCCGCTGCTGGGCTTCGATGCGGGTTCGACTTCCCAGAAATTGATTGCGTTCACGTCGCCATAGCCGATCCAAAGACCCTTATGATGAGGATGGTCACGCGTCTCGCCTTCCACTTGCTCCATTGGGAATCTGCGGGTCACGATCAGTCCGCCGGCGGAGCGCAGCGGCGCCAGAGATGGTTTGGCATGAACACTGCCAATGTAGAAGTCCGAAAATGGCTGGTCACCGATCTCGATGGAGATGTGATCGATCGCCCCGTGATCGTTCTTGACCGATGTCAATCGCACTTCTGCGTTGATGCCGGCGGAGAAGATCATTGCGAGACACGGGATGGCGATTCCGATAGTGATTCTCATCTAATTTGTCCGCTACACCCATGTACTGTATCTTGTTCGAACGGTACAGGGTTGGACGAAAAACCGGCCCCACTGAATACTGGGCTATCATAAAGGCGTCACACGTATAGGAAGGAGATTGGATGGGTCCGCTTGGCGCACCGGAGATGTTCGTAATTTTCCTTCTTGCGCTGCTTCTTTTTGGCCCAAAGAAATTGCCCGAGCTGGGGCGCATGCTGGGAAAAGGATTGACTGAGTTTCGCAGGGCAAAAAACGAGTTGAAGAATACGTTCGAGTCCCACATGCAGGAACTCGAGCGGGAGGCGCGGCTGTCCGAGCAAGCAGAAGCCTCGAAGGGTGATCAGTCCAGCACGCAGCAGTCGTACATGACTCATCCATACTCGTACAACGAATATGGGCAGCAAAGCTCTTCGAGTGAAACTCATCTCGAGACAGAGTCGCCGGATCCGGTTGCCGGGACAGTTCCTCGTTCGAAACCCGTATCGTCAGCCGAACCTGTTAGTGCTGTCACAGACGAGAATCGCTCGGCTTAAGCCACCATTCAATGTACGATGAACCGAAGGAGCGCGAGACTCCGAATGAGGAGGAGCCGCTTCCATCACCCCCCGCCGAGAATCCGCCCGGTCAGCTGCATGAGCAGCAAGATACAAGCTCACTCGTAACTCCTACGAGTGATGCCTACGCCGGTTCCTCCGATCCGTACGGACATCTGGAAGCTATACCGCCTCAAGCAGAATCTCAGGAGATCACCGGATATATGTCTCCTGAAGCGGTCGCGCAGATTCCTCCCAAGCCGCCTCCTCCGCCTCCAACAGACGAAGAGGATGAAGGAGACGAGGAAGAGAAGGGCATGCTTCGCATGTCCTTCATGGAGCACCTCGAGGAACTGCGTTCGCGGCTCATCCGCGCGATTATCGGGTTGATCGTCGCGTTTGTGCTGAGTATCGGCTTCTGCAAAGATCTGTGGAATATCGTTTCCGCTCCTGCTATCGAGGCGCTGAAACATCTCGGCTTTCCGCCTTATCTTGCGCAGATCTCGCCGATGGAGCAGTTCAACGTCATCTACTTAAAGCTGCCGCTTCTTGTATCCATCTTCGTTGGATCACCTTGGATTCTCTACCAGGTGTGGGCGTTTATCTCGCCCGGTTTATACAAGCGGGAAAAAAAATGGGCCGTTCCATTCGTAGTAACCACAGCTGGATTGTTTATCACTGGCGGCTGTTTTGCCTACTTTGTTGCATTCCGATATGGTCTGGAATTCCTCCTGGGCATCGGAAGGGATGTCCATGTCCAACCATTCGTCTCGATTAACGAATACTTCGATTTATTTGTGAATGTCACCCTCGGCATCGGGCTCGTGTTCGAGATGCCGGTGATTATTTTCTTTCTGACACTGCTGCGTCTGGCTTCGCCGCGTTTTCTTCTACGTCATAGCCGCTATGCAATTCTCGCCATCACGATAATCGCTGCGGTCGTGACGCCCACCCCTGACGCTTTCAACATGATGCTGTTCGCAGTACCAATGGTGCTGCTGTATTTTGTCGGCCTCTTTGCTTCGTATCTGCTAGTGCTAAGACGCGAAGGGAAGAAATTCCCCTGGACGAAAGTCGCTATCGGTATCGCAATTCTATTCTTTCTAATCGCCGGAGTGGTGGTGGTGCTGGTTCATTACAACCACTTCCAACTCATTCCCAAGTGGCCCTTTATTTTGCCGCCTGGGGCGGCGGCGAGTCACCACGTAAAGTAGCGTTGGTGGCGAAATCGCGCCAGAGTGCCACTCCGCCGATCAGGCCATCCTCATTCGGCACGCGTGTTACATGCCGGGGCAGCGGGAAATCGATCTTGGTTGCGTTTCCCCCTCCGATATACAGGTGGTCGAAGTTGAACAGCGATTCGATTTGAGTAATCGCCTCTTCGACTTCTTTGTTCCAACGCTTTCGCCCGAGTTGTTTTAATCCCTTCCTCCCGAGGAACTCTTCGTAAGTTTTCTTTTTCTTCCACGGATGATGGGCCAGCTCGAGACCGGGCACCAGATGACCGCTGGTGAACAGGGACGATCCCAAACCCGTGCCCAGCGTAATAACGAGTTCAACGCCTCTGCCGCGAATGGCGCCGTACCCCTGCACGGCCGCGTCATTGGCTACTCTGACAGGCTTCCGCCACCTGCGCGCGAGAACTTTCTCCAAATCGAAGCCTATCCAGGTGGCGTCGAGATTATGCGCGGTTAGAGTCGCTCCGTGTTTCACCACCCCTGGGAAACCCACCGACACTCGATCGAACGCGCCGAGCGGCTTAATCAATTGATCCACCGCTCCTAATATTGCCTCCGGTGTAGCGGGGTTCGGAGTGTCGACTCGCTGGCGTTCGCTGATCGGCCTTCCCCGTTCATTTAACAATAAGGTCTTAACTCCGGTTCCGCCCACATCGATGGCAAGGGTGGTGAGCCCATCTGGCTTACTCGGCATACGGACACTGTATCCGATCTAAAGTTTGTTTGGAAGGCGGCTGCCTGGAGGAGCGCGCGTAAGACGCGCACGAGGCTGAGAGCGCGAGCTGATCCTTGTCTGGCACGCGTCCGGACCCTCTTGGCGCCGCTTCTGTCGCCATCCGGACACACTCCGACCAAGAACATACATTCCGTGTAGTTTTTTCCGCATGTCTTCCACTATCTGGCTTTTAACTGGTTGACCGCAGCCCAACGGAATTTTTGGAGAGCGGCGTGCATCCAAAAGATGTGAGAGTGTAAAAAGGCCGTTTCTATCAGGCAGATAACACAAAGGAGCCGCGCGGATATCGATACGAGCGCGGCAGAGAGTTTGAGTTGGAGGATATTTGTGAGTACTAATTTTAGAGCGTTTTATATAGGTGCTCTTGCAGTCACTGGAATCGGATTGATCGGCAGTTCATTTGTCCCTCGTGCCCGCGCGGATGCCTGGAACAAGATGACCATCGTTACAGTAAACGAACCGATTATTGCTGGTAACAAAGTGTTGGATCCCGGCACATACGTTTGGAAGCTGTTGGATTCACAGTCAAATCGACACATCGTACAGATTTTTGACAAGGACCAGAAGCACTTGGAAGAGACCATCCTTGCGATTCCCAATTACCGGCTTCAACCGGCTGGCAATACGCAGTTTTCGTTTTGGGAAACACCGGCTGGTGTTCCGAAAGCAGTGCGAGCGTGGTTTTATCCAGGCGACAACTTCGGCCAGGAGTTCGCTTATCCCAAGAAGCTGGTCGCACAGTTAGCTTCGGCGGCCCCAGTGCCGATCCCGGCTAAGTATGAGCCTGAACCCGCTCCGGCGCCAGCGCAACCGGAACCTGCTCCTGCTGCCGCACCGGCGCCAGCTCCTGCTCCTGCGCCTACCCCCGCGCCGGCACCGCAAGCTGCCCCGGCTCCTGCCCCAGCGGCTAAGGCACCGGCTGCTTTACCCCACACAGCGAGCTTCAATCCTCTGATAGGGCTCGCGGGTCTGATGTCGTTGAGCTTGGCCGGACTACTGGCAATGGCCACTCGCCAGTCGTAAGCGGGAGACATTACTCGTTCGTGACAACATAGGCTATGTAGGTAATCGAAGGAGCGCATGCTGGCAGGGGGCAAGAAGGCGATTTGCATCTTACTTGGCTTCCTGACCACTGGGCTCCTCGGCGCACAAAATTCGCGGCAGCAGCGCCCTTTCGTAATCTCGGACAACGTCGATCTGGTCTTGTTGGACGTCGGTGTCCGAGATTCCTCCGGGGGCTTCGTCCCGAATCTCGAGAAGAGCAACTTCACGATCTTCGAAGACGGGCGGAAGGTTGAAATTAAAAACTTCAATACCTTCGATGCACCGGTAGCTCTCGGCCTGGTGGTCGATAACAGTGGCAGCATGGCCGAGAAGCGCGTCGGCGTAATCAAGGCCGGACTGTCATTTGTGAAAGAGAGCAATCCCGGTGATCAGTTTTTTGTTGTGAATTTCAACGATTCTGTGACCAGAGGCTTGCCGCCAGGAGTTCCCTTCAGCGATAATCTGCAAACCTTGAGAAGAGCGCTGTATTTCGGACTTGCGCGCGGACAGACTGCTCTATATGACGCCTTAGCTTATTCGCTGAAGCATCTCGAGCTGAGCACGCTGCAGCGCAGGAGTCTGATTGTCGTCAGTGACGGGCGGGATAACGTCAGCGAGATGCGGCGGGACCAGTTGATGAGAGAGGTCGAAGCCTCGCGAGCCACCATTTACACGGTGGGATTGCATGATCCGGACGTCCCGAATGACTTGGATGCCGGCGTTCTGCGGAAAATCTCGCATGTGAGCGGTGGCGAGTTTTTCGAGCCCGAAACACAACCTGAAATCGCGTCGGTTTTTCAGCAGATATCGAGAGATATCCGGCACTGTTACACGCTTGGATATGTTCCCGATGAGTCAGGCGATCACCGAGTCACACGCACTGTCAAAGTAATCGCTCGCGAGGGCAATCGCAAGCTGAAGGTGCACGCCCGCACGAGCTACACCATCACTCCCGTTCCTCGTTCGGAAGCACGTGACTCGATAGCGGAGGCGCATTGACCTCCATGCCATCCGCGCCCTACGCGGTGAGACCCGGGTCTCACAGTCACAATGCCAGAAGGTCCGCGTCTCGCGAAACAAACCGCCACGATACGCCGTTGTTGCGTCGCGTCAAACAACTTTTGCTGTTTGGAGGGCTGATCGGTGTTGGTTATTATCTGTATACTGTCGGCGACCAATTCGTCTATCAGAAATACGAAAACTGGGCCTTCGATCAGGAGATCTCCGGGCGGACAGCGGTCGCTTTCATCGATTACGTGAAAGAGAAAATACCCGATGTTTTTTGGCCCGGCCCGCAGCCTGTATCGGTGAATGCGCCTCCTCCAAACCGTCCCGCTCCTACCGGCGTAACTCCTCGTTTGGCCGAAGGAGATTTGGTGGCCCGCGTTTCCATTCAGAGATTGGGATTATCGGCCATCGTGCGCGAAGGTGTCAGCGCCAAAACTCTGAGCACTTCAGTCGGCCATATCCCTGTAACTGCGTTGCCCGGGGCAGCCGGCAATTTCGCCATTGCTGCCCATCGTGACACTCTGTTTCGGGCCCTCAAAAATATTCGCATTGGCGATCAGGTGACCGTCGAATCGCCCTCCAAACGATACGTCTACCAAGTCGTGGCGACGAAGATTGTCAAGCCCTCCGACGTCAGCGTACTGCGCACGGACGGTGGCGGATTATATGCGCCGGTTGCCGGCGGGCCGGAACGGCTGCTGACGATGATTACTTGTTATCCGTTTTATTACGTGGGATCCGCGCCGAAACGATTCGTTGTCGAGAGCAAACTGGTTTCGAGCAGCCCGCTTTCGTGACCCCTTCCCCCTTGTTATACTTCGCTATGAGTCTGTTTGGGAGGTCGTCTAACGGTAAGACTGCAGACTCTGGATCTGCGTATCGGGGTTCGAATCCCTGCCTCCCAGCCAATGATTACGTTCCGTCCTTTTCAATTGTTTCTTGACACTCAGAGCTCCTTCGTGCCGGCCGCGGGCATCCCGCAGCGCGGCAAAGGCTGATTCCCGGGCATTCAGGTGCCGTCGCGTTCTTGCTGGGAGTTATCATGAGTTCGAATCATGCCGACATACGCCGAAGCAGATGAATTGGGCGAAAAAGTCATTGAGGTGATTGCTCGCACTCAACGTCTGCCCGCGGAATCCGTAAATCTCGACAGCACATTTGAACAACTCAAAATCGATTCCCTGGACGGTATCAATATCGTCTTTGAGCTGGAAAAGGAATTCGACATAGAAATTCCCGATGAGGGTGTGGCCGGCCTGCGTTCGGTGCGAGATACGGTCGACGGAGTCCGGCAGCTCATCGAAAGAAAGAGGCAAGCAGCGCCCCCAAATCCCGTATGAAGCGGGTAGCGGTAACTGGGCAGGGGTTGGTTTGCGCGCTCGGAAATAACGTAGCGGAGTGCTGGGCAAATGCAGCCGCCGGCAAGACCGGAATCGCGCAGCTGGCCAATGGCGGTTCGCCCCCTTACCGGTTTCAGTGCGGTGCCGAGGCGCGCAATTTCAAGCCGCTCGATCACTTTAGCGGGAAGGATCTGATTCTGCTCGAGCGATTCGCTCTGATGGCGACCGTTGCAGCTCGGGAAGCAGTCGCGCAGAGCGGTCTTTCCTTTGAAGGCACGCTCGGCGACGAAACAGCCGTGATCACTGGCAGCAGCATCGGCGGCCAGTTCACAGAAGAAGAAGGATATCAGCGTCTCTTTCGAGAAAACAGCCCGCGGGTTGCGCCGTTGACCATCCCGCGCACCATGGCGAACGCGGGCGCAAGCCACATATCGCTCGAGTTCGGCATTCACGGGCCGGCCTACACCATATCGACAGCTTGTTCCTCATCGAATCACGCCATCGGCCAGGCGTTCTGGATGGTGCGGAGCGGACAGGTGACGGCCGCGATTGCAGGCGGCAGCGAAGCTGTTTTCGTCGAAGGCTTGTTGCGCGCCTGGGAAGCAATGCGAGTGGTTTCTCCGGAGCCATGCCGCCCTTTTTCCGCAGACCGGCGCGGCCTCACCTTGGGCGAGGGCGCGGGAATGATGGTCCTCGAAGAATGGGAGCACGCGCAAACACGCGGCGCGGCGATTCTCGCCGAGGTAATCGGTTTCGGAATGAGTTCGGACGCCCACCACATCACTCAGCCCTCGGTAGAAGGGCCGGAAAGAGCAATGAAATGGGCGCTGAAGGACGGCGGAGTATCACCCGCGCAGGTCGATTACATCAATGCGCATGGCACCGGAACACAGGCCAATGATGCGATCGAGACCGAAGCCATCCGGCGAATCTTCGGCGCGAGCACCTCCAGCTTGCTGGTGAGTTCAACCAAATCGATGCATGGGCACACGCTGGGCGCAGCCGGCGCAATTGAGGCCGTATTAACTTCCAAGGCGCTCAGCGAGGGATTGGCGCCCCCGACCATCAACTTCCAGCAGACAGATCCGGCCTGCAATCTCGATGTAGTCCCGAATGAAGCGCGCCAGGCGGATTTGAAAATCGCGCTCTCCAATACCTTCGCCTTCGGCGGCTTGAACGCGACCTTGGTGCTCCGGCGCGCCCCAGGTCCGGCCCGGAGATTGTAGCTGGACGTAGAATTTATATCTGGATACTAAATGATTATTTCCATCGGTGCGGACCACGCCGGCTTCGAGATGAAGAAGCAGCTCATCGAAGTTGTGAAGAATCTCGGCCACGAAGTTCACGACGTCGGAACGTTTGAACCGGGCAAACCGGACGATTATCCGGATTACGCCACGCTGGTCGCAGAAGAGGTTCGCTCAGGGGGCGCCGATCGCGGCATCCTGGTCTGCGGAAGCGGCGTTGGCGTGTCGGTGGCCGCCAACAAATTTAAAGGTATCCGGGCGGGCTTGTGCCACGATCACTACTCCGCCCATCAGGGCGTGGAACACGACGATATGAACGTGCTTGTTCTGGGCTCCCGTATCATTGGACCGATGGCCGCTCAAGACTCTACCGAAGCTTTCTTGAAGGCCCGGTTCAGCGGCGAGGAGCGTCACGTCCGCCGGCTCAACAAAGTGAAAGGAATCGAGGAAAATGAGTTCCGCTAAAACGCATTCGAGCTCCGCAGTGGAGACATTCTCTTACACTCTTCCGAGCGATTTGCAGTCCGCAGTAACGGAAGCCAGCAAGAACTGGCAGCGCCAGGGCAACACTCAGAAACTTTGGGCAAAAGATGCTTCGCTGTGGACCAACCAGGACGAAGGCAAGTGGCTGGGATGGCTCGATATCGTCGATCAGCAACTGGCGAACGTCTCGAAGTTCAAAGCCCTGGGCGCCGAAATACACGAAGACGGTTTCACGCATATCTTGCTGCTCGGCATGGGAGGTTCGAGTCTCTGCCCGGAAGTATTCAGCCTGACGTTCGGTAAACAGCCGGGCTTTCCCGAATTGCTGGTGCTGGATTCGACCGATCCGGTACAGATCAAGAGCTTGCGCGACAAAATCGATCCCGCCCGCACCCTGTTCTGCGTGTCGAGCAAATCGGGAACGACGCTCGAACCGAACATCTACATGCAGTACTTCTATGACCAGACGCAAAAGGTAGTGGGAGACCGAGCCGGACATCACTTCATCGCGATCACCGACCCCGGCTCGAAGCTGGAGGGCGTAGCGGCAAAACTGAAGTTCCGCCACGTGTACCACGGTGTTCCAAGCATAGGCGGACGGTATTCGGCGCTTTCCGATTTCGGTCTGGTACCGCACGCGGCGGCAGGTCTCGATACCGAGAGACTGCTCCGGCAGGCGGCGCGTATGGTCGCGGATTGTAAAGAAGCCGATAGCAGTAAAAATCCGGGCGTCCTGTTGGGGCTGATACTCGGAACCGCTGCGACGAAGTTCTCACGCGATAAGGTCACGCTGATTTGTTCGAAATCCATTCACGATTTGGGCGCGTGGCTCGAACAGTTGCTGGCGGAGTCTACCGGCAAACAGGGGCGTGGTCTCATACCGGTAGACCGTGAGCCCAGCGTGGAAACCGACAAATACGGGAAGGATCGTATCTTCGCTTATATCCGCTATTCCGGGGACAGCGGCGGCGCAGAAGAGAGTGCGGTCGCGGCCCTCGAAGCTGCTGGCCAGCCGGTAATACGGATCGTATTGAACGATCTATATGACATCGGTCAGACTTTCTTCCAATGGGAGATCGCAACCGCCGTCGCAGGCTCGCTGATCGGGATCGATGCGTTCAATCAACCTGATGTCGAAGCAAGCAAGGTGGCCACCCGGGAACTCACCAGCGAATTCGAAAAGACCGGATCCCTCCCATCTGAAAAGCCGGTCCTCGATCAAGAGGGAATCAAGCTGTTTACCAATAAAGAAAATGCCGATGTCCTCCTGAAAGGAAATAACACGCTCGGAGCAGTGATTCGGCAACACCTCGATCGCATACGGCCCGGCGACTACTTCGGGCTGCTGGCGTATATCCCGATGTTTCCCGAGTATGAAGCGAAGCTGCAGGAAATTCGGAAACAAGTGCTGGAAGCGCGGCAAGTTGCAACGGTGCTCGGCTTCGGTCCGCGTTTTTTGCACAGTACAGGCCAGGCTTACAAGGGAGGTCCGAATTCTGGAGTCTTCTTACAGATCACCTGCGATGAGGCGAACGATTTGCCGGTCCCAGGCCAGAAATATTCGTTCGGCGTGGTGAAAGCGGCTCAAGCCCGCGGCGATTTCCAGGTTCTTGCCGAGCGGCACCGGCGCGCCCTGAGAGTGCATTTAGGCCCGGATTTGGGAAAAGATCTGGACCGCTTGCGCGATCTGATTTTCGCTGCTCTGGCGCATTAGCAACCTCGGCATTTGCCGGTCTTATTTCGGCATACCAGAGTTCTCGGCACGGCAGAGTCGCCCAATAAGATCATTAACTGTTTTTTCGCGGGCTCTCTCGCCGATTCGAAGGGTATAGTACTAATTCTCTCGCTTTAACGAAGAAATTCGTAGAATTTAGTATTTTCTTAGATGCCTTAATTGAGAATTTGAGGTATTCTTTGGCTACGGTTCGCAGCAAAGGCCCGGTTTGGACGGACCCTTGCTGTGTCGGAGGGGGCGGGACGCGCGAGTGCGCCACCGCCCATGTTTCACCCAGTGTACCTCGGAACACAACCGAAGATACAACAAAATGTAGATTCGGCCCCTCGATCTTACAAAATTCCGTAGAAGCCCTTCCAATCTTCGGTGCGCCCTATGGGAGCATTTGAGTATGCAACCAGGCGCTCACGGTTCTATGCAGGTCCCCCAGGCAGTAGACGAACACTCGAGCAAGGCCGGGTTGCGCGCGGTCGCTACCTTTGAAGCGCTCAAGGGAATAGTCGTTCTGGCCCTCGGGATCGCGCTTCTCGCCGTGCACTCGCACGTACAGGATGTCGCTGAGAACCTGCTCTATCACCTGCACATCGATTTCGACCGCCGGGTAGGGCACATGCTCCTGAACGCCGCCTCGACGGTGAACAACGCCCGCTGGTGGACTATCGGCGCGGCGATCGGGACCTATAGCTCGGTGCGCTTCATCGAGGCGTGGGGTTTGTGGAACATGCGTGTCTGGGCGGAGTGGTTCGCGTTGCTTTCGGGAACGATGTATCTTCCCTGGGAGATTTTGAAGCTGATGGAGAGAGTGGATTGGGATCGCGTTGCCGTTCTCGTGATCAATCTCATCATCATCCTTTACATGCTGACGATTCGAATTCGCGAGAGAGGCGGCTCCGAATTCATACAGGGGGCTCCGCCGGAGCGAACCGCTGTAACCGAGCGCTCCTGATCGCGCTGGCGCCGGGAGGCCTCCTCGCTGGGGACGATATAGTTGCAACGATGATGATCCGGTCCTTAGCGGCTATTGCCGTGTCGCTCGGCTGCGCGCTTATGTCTTTCGCGCAATCCGATCCCGTTAGCGTGAAGTCTCCGGACGGCCGCCTCGCCGCGACCTTCGAGACAGTTGAAAACGATCAACCGGCTGCCTCGGGCAAGCTGGTTTACTCGGTAACGTTTCGCGGGAAACCGCTCATCGATCGTTCAGCACTATCGCTGGAACTGCAAGGGCAAAGACCGCTCGGACCGGAAATGCAGATCGTGAGTGCGACGCCCGGCAGCACGGACGAGACCTATCAGCTCGTGACTGGCAAAGCCAGCACGGTCCGGGATCACTATAACGCCTTACGGCTCGACCTGACGGAGCAGTGCCCCTGGCGTAAGGAAACTCAGCATTGAGTCGCGCGCCTACGACGACGCGATCGCTTTCCGTTACCTTGTGCCGGATCAATCGACCTTTCGGGAATTCCGCCTGACCCGCGAAAATACCGAGTTCCGGATCAGCAAAGACCCAATCACCTTTGCGCTGGTACTGCCTCACTATCGCACGATGTACGAAGCCGAATACATCAAGTTGAACGGAAGCGCGTTTGCCGGCCCGAATGGTCTCTCTGCAGGCAAGGTGCTGATCGGATTGCCCTACCTGATGCAGGTGCCGGGCGTGGGTTGGATGGCGATAACCGAGGCTAACCTTCGAGATTACAGCTCGATGTATCTCATGAACGCTTCGCAGTCTTGGGGCGGAGCGGATTTCACCTGCCATCTGGCTCCCGGCGACGATCCGGATGTAATCGTGACGGGATCGCTTCCGCATCACTCCGCGTGGCGCGTTCTCCTGATAGGCGACACGCCCGGCGCGCTGGTCGAATCCAACGCCATCACCAGCCTGAATCCCCCCAGTGAGATCAAGGACACATCGTGGATACATGCCGGGCTGACCGCCTGGGATTGGTGGAGCGGCAGCGTGGGAGCCGATGGCAAGCCGGCATTCACTACCGCAACCATGAAATACTATGTGGACTTTGCCGCGAACTCCGGGTTTCCGTACATGCTGATCGATGCAGGTTGGTCAGTGCCCGGAGATATCACGAAGATGAACGGCAAGGTGGATGTTCCCGAGGTCGTGAAATACGCCGCTGCCAAGAATGTAAAGGTCTGGATCTGGATGAATTATCGGGAGGCCGATGCGCAGATGGAGGACGCATTCCCGCTTTACGAAAAGTGGGGCGTGGCCGGGCTGAAAATCGATTTTGTAGAGCGCGACGATCAGCGTGGTATCGACTTCTACTATCGCGCCGCCAAGGCTGCTGCCGCACATCACCTGATGCTCGATTTCCATGGCGCGACAAAGCCGACCGGCATTAACCGGACGTACCCGAACGTTCTGAGCTACGAAGCGGTGCTCGGCATGGAGCAGAACAAGGCGGGAGCTCGCGACACTCCGCAGCATCGCGTAACTCTTCCCTTCACCCGCATGCTCGCCGGGCCGATGGACTACACTCCCGGAGGCTTCGAAAATGTGACCGGGGCGAACTTTGTATCGCGCAGTCTGCGCCCCATGGTGATGGGCACGCGCGCTGCTCAGCTGGCGATGTACGTGGTTTACGAGACACCCTTCCAGATGGTCTCAGATACCCCGAAAGCGTACGAAGATCAGCCCGCGTTCGACTTCATCAAGCACGCGCCCGCGACTTGGGACGAAAGCAAGGTTTTGAATGGGCAGCCGGGCCAGTTCATCACGATGGCACGGCGAAAAGGGGACGAGTGGTTTCTCGGCAGCATGAGCGACTGGACTCCACGCGAGTTCGATCTGCCGCTCAGCTTCCTGGGCTCGGGGAAGTACACGGCGGAGATCTACGCTGATGAGGCCGATGCAGCGCAGTACCCGAAAGGCGTCAGCATCCAGAAAAAGACGGTAGATCGGGACGGCCATCTCGCAGTCAGGCTCGGACCGGGCGGTGGATATGCGGTCCGGTTCGTCCCGATCAAATAAGCAACCAGGGAGCAAAAGACATGAGCGAAACAGTAGCCCAATACAGAGCGCGACTCATTGGCTATACGGAAGGTAAGGATCCGCTCGCCGTTCAGCATGAAACTGCCGCGATATTGACGCGCCTGACCGAGGGGCAACCGGAAGAGGCGCTGGCTCGACACACCGCGCCCGGGAAATGGTCCGCGCGCGAGATCCTGGCCCATTTTGCCGAGGCGGAGATCGTGATTGCATGGCGTTACCGGCAGATTGTCGAACGCAGTGGCGTGGGTATAGCGGCTTACGATCAGAACGTGTGGGCGAGACTCGGCGACTATACCGCCGCGGCGCCCAAGGAATCGCTCGAATTGTTCCGTGCCTTGCGCAAAAAGAATCTGCAGATGCTTGCGCGACTCACGCCAGAAGAATGGCAGCACCACGGCGTCCACGCGGAGCGGGGCGAGATGACCCTGAGAGACCTTGTGCGTGAGGTGGCCGGGCACGATCTCAATCACATCCAGCAGATGGAAGAGATCCTGACAAAGCACGCTTAGCTCAGCTCCGGCGAATCTCTTCAGTAGCAGCGGGCATCCAATGTGGGATCGGAACCGGAGCGCCTCGCCGGGTGGACCGGTACCAAAACAGGATTCATGGCTGCCTCGTTGCACTTGATTGATTCACCAGTTGATGTTCCTTCCTCTGCGCATTCGGCTTGCAGCCTGGTCCAGAGTTTGATGAAGCTGCAGCGCGCTGCGCAGCTGATCACCTCAACTCTGGATCTGGATGGGCTGCTACACCGAGTGGTAACTGATCTTGCCGATGCTATCGGCTGTGTAGAGGTATCTGTATGGTTGCGGGATGGCGAAAACGCCGATATGGTTCTTCGCGGCGTCCGTGGCTGCACCCTGCACCGGAAGGGCGCGCGTTTAAAGATCGGTTGCGAAGGTATGGTGGGTCACGTAGCCAGTACCGGCAGGCTCCGGTATGCCCCTGATGTGCAGCTCGATCCCGATTACATTCCGTGCGAGCCGGATATCCGTGCGGAAGTTGACATTCCGCTGATCGCCGGCGGTGCGGTCATAGGAGTCTTCAGTGTCAGCCACCGGGAGGCGCACGCCTTCTCGGAAAGTCAGCTTCAGGTTTTGGAGGCCCTTGCCGGACACATCGCGGTAGCGGTCGAGAACGCTCGTCTTTTCAAAAGGGAGCGGCAGGAACGCGAGCGGATGGTGCTGGAGGCGGAAGAAGCGCGGGCGGTCCAACAGGCATTGTTCGCGAAAGCCACCCCTCTGGTGCCGGGTTTCGCATTCGAAACGGCCTGGTGTCCGGCAGGGGCATTGGCGGGCGATTGGTTCGATTTCATCGACCTCGGAAATCAAAAATACGGAGTTGTTCTCGCGGATGTTTCGGGGAAAGGCATGCCGGCGGCACTGCTGATGTCGGCTACGCGCGCCCTGCTGCGCTCGGTCGCGCGCCTTGAGATATCACCCGCCCGGACGCTGATGCACCTGAACCAAACGCTGACCGAAGATTTCCCGGCGGGGAAATTCGTCACCATGCTCTATGGCGTTCTCGATGCCGGCTCGCGTGAAATCACTCTCGCTAGTGCTGGCCATCCGAGGCCGCTGCTGGTTAATCACCACTGCGCATTCGTCGATATGGATACCGGTCTGCCGCTGGGCTTGGGTCTGTCTTCCTATCCGGAGCACACCATCAAGCTCGAATCCGGTACGCACTTACTGCTCTATACCGATGGCATCACCGAGGCCATGAACGAAAAGTTCGAAGAATACGGGCCGGCCCGGTTGATCGATCACTTCCTGCAACCCGAGGCTTGCGTCGAGGGCCTGATTGACGAAGTCCGAAGATTTGGAACGGGACCCGATCTTATCGACGATGCAACCGTCATGCTTATTCGGAGCCGGTGAAATGAAGCCTCGCCCGGCGTCATTCCGTGCGCAGCGCCTGCATGATATCGACGCGTGATGCTCGTATTGCCGGCAACATAGAGGCGACTATCGCGGCCATCAGCAGTATCACGGCCGAGCCGGCCACCGGAGCGGCACTTGGCATCCGTAAATCCTGGAAAAAGCTGCCGGCGAGACGCACCAGTGCGAAACCGCACAACGAGCCCGTAACAACTCCCAGGGCCGCCATCGCGATACCTTCGCCTATAACCCCGGTCAGTAGATGTCGCGGCTGAGAACCAACTGCCAGCCGGATTCCGAACTCGCGTATCCGTCCGCTAACCGAAAATGCCAGCACGCCCGCGACGCCGACCACCGCGATAAGCAGCGCGACGGCCGCGAACACTCCGAACACCAGCGTATTGAGACGATCCGGCGTAAGTACTTCTGCGCGAATGTCCTCGAGCGTCGCGGCGCGCTCCACCGGCTGATCCACCGACATTTCCCGGATAATCCGGGTGACCGGCGAGACCAGCGCGTAAGGGTTCGTGTGCACGTGAACAAACAGCCGGCCGCCCCAGAGCTCCTGCTGATCGAAGGAATGATAGACCGTCGGAGAGGGACCCGGAATCACGTTCTGATCATCGACATCCGCGGCCACGCCGATAATGCGGCGCGGCGCGGAGCTGACATCGATGAATTTGATTACCGGGTCGGTCCACATCAGATGATGATTTACTGCGTCCTGGTTAGGAAACATTCGTTGCGCGACGCTCTGGCTCACGATCACGACCGGTTCGCTGCCGCGGCGGTCGGAATCGTTGAAGTCGCGCCCCGCAATCAAAGGCACGCCGAGCGCTGCGAAAAATCCGGGAGAAACTGTACGGAAGCGCGCGCGCGGATCTTCTTCGCCGCCGGCTCGGACGTGACCATCGGTCGAGAACTGAAGGCCGAAATCGAGATTGTCTCGCCAGGGGACGTTCGCGCCCACTGCCACGCCATCCACACCGGGTAAGTGCTTAATGCGCCGCACAGTCTCCTTGTAGAAGCCGATGACCTGCTCTGGAGTCTTTCCATACGACATTACCGGGACATTCAGTGCGAGCACATGGCGGGTATCGAAGCCGGTCTGCGCCGCCTGCAAGGCAAGCAGAGTCTTGAGCAGCATACTGGCGCCTGCCAGCAGCACGAACGATGCAGCGATCTGTGTGACTGCAAACACCCGCAATCTGCGGCTCGTACTGCCGGTTATACGCAGGCTGCCGCTCGACAAAGAAATTCCATGCGATGCATCGGAAGAAGGCAGGCGCGGCACAAAGGCCAAAAGCACTGCCGCAATAATCGCCAGCACAGCCCCAACCCAGAGCATGCTGGGGTCAATGGTGAGGTCGAGCGCGCGAACAGAGAAGCGAGAGGCGTAACGAGCGAGGATACTCACCATCGGTCCCGCGCCGAGCACGCCAATTACTGCCCCGGTGGTGCAGAGCAAAAGACTCTCTGCGAGTAGTGTCCTGCGCAGAGCGCCGGCACTCGCGCCGAGCGCCGCGCGTACCGCCAGTTCCCCTTCACGCCGAACCGAGCGCGCCAGAATCAGGTTGGCAACGTTCGAAACGGCGATGATAAAAACCAGCGCCGATGCCGCAAGCAATACCAGCAGCACGGTTCGCGCGCGCGAGGTAATCTGATCGCGCAGCCGCACCGTATTAATGCGGAAGTCGGCCTTCGGCGAATATGCTTCGGGATGTTGCCTGATCATTGCGCCGTGGACCGCACGCAATTCGGCGCGCGCCTGCTCGAGAGTCGCGCCCGGCGCCAGCCGGCCGAACAACTCCGTCATTCTGTGGACCCGGCCGGTCACCATGGTTGCCGATAGATGATGCGGGCTGGTCACCACGTTGGCAATGATTTCGGTCTCAGCAGGATACGGAACGGAGGGTTCCAGTACTCCGATGACGGTTGCCGAGCGCGTACCAAGCCTGACCGTTTTGCCGAGCACAGAGGGATCGGCCTTTAATACCGTGGTCCAAAAGCGGTATGTGAGCACCACGACGCCGGCGGCTTTCGGGCCATCATCCCGCTTGCCAATCAACCTGCCAAGCACCGGACGCAGTCCCATCACTTCGAAATAGGAACCACCGACCACGCCGGCGCGAACCTCGCGCGGCTCGCCGAGCCCGACCATGGTGAAGTCAATGGTCGAGAAGTCGCCGAATTCGCTCAGTGTTTTGACGCGCGCTTTTAGATCCTGAATCTCCGGCACCGAGAAAGTTGTGTTTTCGGTATTGGTTCCAACGGCGCTCTGGCGAATGTAGAGGAGCCGGTCCTCATCGCGGTTAACGAGCGGCCGCAGCAGGACGCCTCGCACGACGCTGAAGATAGCGGCATTTGCGCCTATCCCGAGGGCCAGCGTCAGCACCACCGTAATGGTCAATCCTTTGGTGCGGGTGAGCGAGCGGACGGCAAACTTGAGATCCTGCACAAAAGTGGCGATCATCTCGCCAAATTGCAGAATCTTAGTCTCGCTCCCGGTCATAATAGTTGCTCCTTCTGTTCGGCTCTACTCATAGGTCGAACCACGGTCGCGGAAATCGACAATTTCCACGTCTTTTTTAACTGGCTCGAGTGGGATATGCTCGTCACAATTATGGCGCTCGACAAATTGTCCAGGCGAACCTTCGGCAAGGCTGTAGGAGCCATTGTACCCGGAACTCTGGCTTCCTCTGTGACGGCCCGCGCAGGGAACGCCACAGCCAAAGTTCTATGAGTTTCCCAACAGTTTTCGCTGGGGTTGCGCGACGGCCGCTTACCAAATAGAAGGAGCCGCCAGAGAAGACGGCCGCGGACCATCGATCTGGGACACGTTTTCGCAGATTCCAGGCACGGTCCACAACAATGAAACCGGCGATGTGGCCGATGATGCTTACCACCGCTATAAGGACGATATCCAGCTATTGAAAGATCTGGGCGCCAAAATATACCGGTTCTCCGTCTCGTGGCCGCGCATTTTTCCTGAGGGTTCCGGTAAACCGAATGAGCCCGGAATCAACTATTACGAACGCGTTGTAGACGAGCTTCTGAAGAACGGCATCGAACCATTCTGCACCTTATTTCATTGGGATCTCCCACAAGCGCTCCAAGATCGCTACGGCGGATGGCAATCAAGGGAGACGTGCAAGGCTTTCGCAGAGTACGCCGGTTATATCGCAGGACGCCTTTCCGACCCTGTCCATAACTTCTTCACGGTGAACGAATTCTGTTCGTTTATCGATTTGGGTTATCGGGACGGACGTTTTGCGCCAGGGCTGAAGCTCGCTCCTGCGGCGCTTAACCAGACGCTTGGCAAGCCGCCCCACAATCGGATTGTGAAAGACCCCTTGGTAACGCGCGGGGGGTCTAGGGTCGTAGTCCCGGGACCTTGACGCGAACCTTATATAAGGAATCGGCGGCAGTAATGTAGAGCGATTTCGCATCCTGATCCCCCCAGGCCAGGTTGCCAGCTCTGCCCGGTAACGCAATGGTTCCGATATGCTTACCTCCTGGGGAAAAGATCCAAATGCCCCCTGGCCCGGTACCGTAAAGATCTCCTTCGGTATCGACCTTGATGCCGTCCGGACCGCCTACTCTCTTATCCGAAGTCGCGTCGAACAGAACGGCTCCGGCGCTGACGGTGCCGTCGGAATTCACCTGGTAGCGCATCCAGAGCTTCTTGGGTTCGGAGTTGCTGATGTAGAGCGTCCCATTATCCGGCGAGAAGGCGATCCCGTTCGGGCGCGGCAGATCGGAAACGAGCAACTGCAGCTTGGAGTTGTCGGGCGGAGAACCGGGAGTACGGTCAGTAGCATCCGGAATCCGGTATACGCCATTAATTTTCAATTGCTTTTCGGGGTCCTGGTCGCTTTGGGAGCGGAGGCCATAGGGAGGGTCGGTGAAGTATAGCGATCCGTCTTTCCTGTAGACCAGGTCGTTGGGACTATTCAGACGCTTGCCCTGATAACTGTCCGCGAGAACGGTGATCTGACCGTGGGGGTCCATTGATTCCAGGCGCCAAACGTCACGCTGCGCGTGGCCGGCAACCGTCAAACGCCCGTCGCGATCGAGGGTCATTCCATTTGAGCCGGATTCAGGACCGTTATAAGGCGCAGTACCTTTGTAACCGCTCGGTTGCATGAAGATACTGACACCCTGGCGAGGCGACCACTTACGAATGCTGTTACTGGGAATCTCGGCGAACAGAAGATAGCCGTCGTTGATCCAGACCGGTCCTTCGGTCCATTTGAATCCGGTCGCCAGTTTTTCCAGAGTTTGGTTGGATGAAATGAGGGAAGAAAGCGCTGGCGTTACATCCTCAAGCTTCAACGAGTTTTCTGCAGCTTTGGGATGAGCGGCGAAGGCAAACGCCAGCGCTGTGAAAGCCAGACAGAGCACCAGGGTGAGTTTCACGGAAGCATTGTATTACTTCGCCGGAAGCTTACTTGCTCTTATTCAGATCTTTAACCATCGTCAGATGTTGCTGCAGCGTCGGAAGCGTACTCGAGGCAAATTGCTTGAAATTCGGATCGTGTCCATTTTGCGCCTCTAACTGAAAAGCATCGACGTCCTTTTCGTGATCTTTGACCTGATCCTTTATATAAGCTTTGTCAAATGCCGGTCCGGAGAGTTTCGAGATCTTGTCCAGCCGGGATTGATGCTTCGAATCAAGTGAGGTGGGAGCATCTATACTTTCTTTGGTGAGGATCTCTTTCAGCTGATCGTTCGCTTTTGAGTGATCATCGACCATCTTCTGTCCGAATTGCTTGACCCCGTCAGTAGCGCCTTTCTGCGCCGCGACTTTGCCCAGCTCCACTTCATACAGTCCCCCCATGGCGGCATCTTTGGCGAACTTCTTGTCGTCCACCTGTTTCGTCATGGTGTCGGGATTGTTCATATCCGGGTTGTTCACGCCGGGAGTGGAGGGTCTCGGAGCCGGCATTTGCTGGCCTCCTCCTGCTCCACCGGGAGCTTGAGCCAGGACCGCGCAACCGGACAAAGCGGCAAAACTGATTGTGCCAAAAACTGAGATGTTGAGAAGAACTCGTCGCATTGTAATTCTGTCCTGATAGTTTGAACCTCCGCCAGGCGGTTACGTTTCGCGCTTCGCCAAAAACAGAAATGGCACGATACAAAGCGTACCGTGCCATTGGAAGTCGTTAACGATCTTACGTTTAGCTATTTGCGATCTGAACGTTGATGGTTTTTGGTTTCGCCACTTCTTTCTTGGGAAGAGTGACGGTCAGGACGCCATTCTTGTAATCGGCTTGGACTTTCTCGGCATCTACCGTATCCGGCAGGCTGAAGGCTCTCACAAAGGAACCGTACGATCGCTCGATCCGATGATAGCCTTTATGGCCATTCTTCTGTTCCTCAAACTTGCGTTCGCCCTTCAGCGTGAGAGTTCCGTTCTCCAGCTGGATGGAGACGTTCTGGGGATCAACATCCGGAATATCTGCTTTTACAATCAACTCGTTCTCGGTCTCACTGATATCCACGGCAGGCGACCAGGGCCGCGAAGCCGGCTCGCTGAATAGCCGCGATATAGAGTCCTGGAAGAGACGGAGCCCTGCCGGGAAGTCCTCACTCTCTTGCTGGAACGGTCCATATTTAATCAATGGCATTGTTATGTTTCTCCTTCCCTGATTGGGTACAACCCCATAATAAAACCTTAGTCATATCCTGTCAAGTATCATGCCAAAATATTTTCAGCCCCAGTGAAGTCAATCAAATCTGTAGCCTAAACCGGTGATTCATCATCTGTTTGCGCGTATGGCCAAGGTAAAAGAAGGCGATTCCGCCCCGCAGATTTCACTCGACACAGATTCCGGCGAGCACTTTGAGTTGAGCTCGCTGGCAGGCAAAAACGTGGTTTTGTACTTTTATCCGAAGGCCGACACTCCGGGCTGCACCAAAGAAGCGTGCGACTTCAAGGCAAGTTCGGAGAAGTTCGGAAAGGCGAATACGGTGATTGTCGGGGTCTCCCCGGACGCCTCGAAAGCGCAGGCAAGATTCAAGAACAAGTTCGACCTGCCATTCACGCTGCTGGCGGACGTGGACCATAAAGCGGCCGAAGACTACGGTGTCTGGACGGAAAAGAGTATGTACGGGAAGAAGTACATGGGCATCGAACGAACCACCTTTGTCATCGGTCCGGACGGAAAGATAAAGAAGATATTTCCGAAGGTGAAGGTGGATGGGCACGCCAAGGAAGTCCTGGACGCGGTCGCCTGACGAGGGCGTCCGGAGGTACCCGGCCCGGCCGGTGCTGGGGGTTGGGGCGCTGATATTTGAGGGAGACCGCATTTTGCTTGTCCAGCGGGGGAAAGAGCCGCTGGCCGGATATTGGTCGCTGCCGGGCGGGGGAGTGGAGACCGGGGAGCGTCTGGAAGACGCGATCGCGCGCGAGGTATTCGAAGAGACGGGGCTGACCATTAGAGCGGATTCGCTGGCTACTGTTTTCGAGCGGGTGATGCGCGACGAATCGGGCAACTGCGAATACCACTACGTGCTGATCGATTTCTACTGCACAATAATAGGAGGAAAACCGCGACCGGGTGATGACTCGAACGACGTCCGCTGGTTTGAAATATCGGAGCTCGAGGGACTGGATCTGACCTCCGGTACGCGGGAAGTGATCACCGGCTGTTGTTCCGCGCGCACTGTCTATCCCCTAGTTACCCGCCCTTGACTGATGTCGTACAGCGGTATTGAACTTCTTCAATTCGATGAATTTATCGAGCTACTCGGTTCTTATGCGGGCAGCGAGGACGGTAAGGAGCTGGTCTTCGGACTGGCTCCGCATAGCGATCTCGCGCGGTTGGAGGCGGATTTAGCAGAGACGGGCGAGGCTATTGCATACCTGCGCGAGGTCTCCGGAGCGCAGCAAGCCAGCCTGGGAGCGGCGATCCGGCTGCGATTCGATCAGATTCGTCCGATCGGCGGCTCGATCCGGATTCTCCGGGTCGAGGGCGCATCGCTAGACGGCGTGCAGATCCGGGACCTATTCGCGACGCTGGTCCTGGCTGGCGAGTACCGGAATATTTTGCAGAGAGTGGCGGGGCGCTATCCGCTACTCGCGTTGCGATCGAGCAGGCTGGCAGATCTGCGCGAGCTGGCGCGGCGGTACGGGCGCGTTTTTTTGCCGGATGGGAGTTTGTCGGATGAAGCAAGCGTCGCGCTGGGGCGTATCCGGCGCGACATTGTCCGGCAGCAAAGGAGCATTCAGGAGTCGCTGGAGCGGTTTTTACGCGCGCACCGGGGTGACGGGACGCTGCAGGAAGATTTTGTGACGATTCGCGAAGACCGTTTCGTGGTGCCGATTGCGGCGGGCCAGAAGGGGCGCGTTAATGGAGTAATTCATGGGTCGAGCGGGACTGGCCGGACGCTCTATATAGAGCCTCTCGAAACGATCGATCTGAACAACCAGCTAGTCCGGCTGCGCGAAGAGGAAATACGAGAAATCGAGCGCATTCTAGCGGAGATCACGGGCAGCCTGAGAGAGCACAGCGAGGAGATTGCGGATACAGCACGAGCTTTGGCTGAGCTGGACTGTGTTTTTGCGAAAGCAACTTTCGCGCGCGCCTTCGATGCCGTCATCCCCCGGTTCAGCAAAGGCGTTCGCAGGCTCAGGTTACGGGAAGCGCGGCATCCGCTGCTTGAAACCATTCTGCGCAAGCAGAGCCGGCCGATCATTCCGATTTCTTTCGAGCTCGACGAAGGGCGGCGCTGCCTGCTGATCAGCGGGCCCAATACCGGCGGAAAAACGGTGACGCTCAAGACCACCGGATTGCTTACGCTCCTGGCGCATGCGGCCATTCCGGTGCCGTGCGTGGAAGCGGAATTCCCGCTGTTTGACGATGTACTAGCGGATATCGGCGATTACCAATCGATCGCAGAGAGCCTGAGCGGTTTCTCCGGACATCTCTTGCACGTCAAAGAAATGCTCGAGCATGTGACGGCGAACAGCCTGGTGCTGCTCGATGAGCTGGGACGTTCGACTGATCCCGATGAGGGCGGCGCGCTGGGGGTGGCGCTGCTCGATGAATTTCATCGATCCGGAGCCTTCACGCTGGCATCGACACACCTGCTGCCGCTCAAACTTTACGGGGCGCACACTTCGGGGGTAGTAAACGCCTCGATGGGTTTTGATGACGCGAGTCTCGCTCCAACGTATGAATTACGCGTGGGAGTGCCCGGGAAATCGGCTGGCCTCGACATCGCAACCCGGCTCGAGATGCCACCTGAAGTGATGGCGCATGCTCGAGCGGTTTTGCCCCGCATGCAATCCGACTTCGAGAAGCTGCTGAACGAACTCCACCAGCAGATCGAGGAGAACGCGCGGCGAGCGCGCGAGCTGGAGGAAGCGACGGCGGCGTTAAAGAAGCGGCAGGCGGTGCTTGAAGGGGATGCGGTGAAGCGGGAGCAGCAAAGGCAGCGCGAGTGGGAGCGAAAGTCCGAATCGATTGTTGCGGATTTCGAAGCGCGGGCCCAGGCAATGATGGAGCAGGTCTCCCGATCGGCAGAGAGCCGGAAGGGAGTCGAACAGGCGCAACGTTTGGTGGCCAAGACGCGACGCGAGTTTCGCGAAGAGGCTGCGGAGGCGATCGCAAAACAAGCCGTCGCCGGTCCGGCGGTGTCGATTGAGGAGGGAACGCGCGTCCGGCTGAAGGACATACGAGAGATCGCAACAGTGCGGCGCATTTTGAAGAACGGATTGCTCGAAGTAGAAGCCGGTTTTTTAAAGATGCAGGTGCCACGTGGAGACGTCGTCGAAGTGGTGGAGGGCAATTTAAAGGAACGAAGCCAACTGCCGGGCAATGTGCGGCTCGAGACAGGACCGCGCTGGGATACCAGCTATCGCGAGATCAACGTGATCGGACAGCGCGCGGAAGAGGCTCTGGAACAAGTAGATAAGTTCCTGGATTCGGCGGCGCTGGCTTCCGTGAACCGGGTGCGGATTATACACGGCCACGGCATGGGTGTCTTAAAGAGGGCCGTCGGCGAATTTCTAAAAACGAACCCGCATGTCAGCCGGTCGTATCCGGCTCCTCCGGCAGAAGGCGGCGCTGGAGCGACAGTCGTTGAGCTTCGGGAGTAGGACAAGTTAGAATCTGAGTATGTCCTATTTGTTGATAGGCATCATAGGAATAGCTGCTCTCCTGGTGACGCCGGATAATTATTCGGAATCAATCCGGGAGTGGCAGGCGCACCGGGATGCGGGGCTGCGCTCCCCGGACGGCTGGCTCAGCCTGGTCGGGCTATTCTGGCTGAAGCCCGGGGACAATTCGATCGGCTCTGCTGACGGGAACGATTTGGTACTGCCAAAAGGTTCAGCGCCGGCCCATGTGGGCACGCTCAAGCTGGAGGGCGCGAAGATCGTCTTTGTCCAAACCGACGGTAAATCACGCACGCTCGGCGTGGAGGATGAGAAACCAGACGTTATACACGCCGGTTCGGTATCGTTTTACGCAATAAAACGAGGAGATAAATTCGCTATACGGGCTAAGGACAGCGCCAGCCCTACGCTCAAAAATTTCGCGGGGATGAAATATTTCCCAATCAATCCCGAGCTGCATTTTACGGCGAAATTTATTCCGGACGAGAAGAATATTCCGATTCTGAACATTGTGGGACAGTCGGATCTAGAAAAGAGTCCGGGGTTCGTCGAGTTTACCTACCGAGGGCATGCTTATCATCTGCGGCCTATTTTTGAAGGCAAGACGTTGTTCTTTCTATTCAAAGACAGCACGAACAGAACACTGACGTATCAGGCTGGACGGATGCTAAACACGCCGCTGCCTGTCGACGGCAAGGTCGATCTGGATTTTAACCGCTCTTATAACCCGCCGTGCACTTTTACGCCATACGCGACTTGTCCACTGCCCCCCAAGGAAAACATCCTGCCATTCGCCGTTCAAGCGGGTGAGCTGCGTTATGGGCAGGGCCACGCGGAGTATACGGCGCAGCGCTAAATTGTAGGTCGTGACGGTGACGGCCGGCGAGCGCGACAGGGGTAAGCGCCTGGACGCGTTTTTACGCGAGCAACTCGCCGAGTTCAGCAGGTCCAGGTTGCAGTCCTGGATCAAGCAAGAGCGAGTGCTGGTGGATGGCCAGCCGGCGCGTGCTTCGCAGATCCTGCGCGGTAGAGAATCGATAAGCGTTGATCCTGCCGAACTGGCGCCGTTGAGAGCGGTAGCCGAGGAACTCCCGATCGAGATTCTTTATGAAGACCGGGACGTAGTCGTGGTTAACAAGGCCGCAGGGATGGTGGTTCACGCAGGAGCGGGGCACAGCCGGGGGACGCTGGTCAACGCGCTTCTGCATCGCTTCGGCGCGCTTTCGTCGGTGAATGGCGATCTTCGTCCGGGTATTGTGCACCGGTTGGATCGTGACACGAGCGGAGTGCTCGTGATCGCGCGGACGGACCAGGCGCATCGAGCGCTCGCCCGGCAATTCCACGATCGACAAGTCGAGAAGAACTATCTGGCGCTGGTACACGGCAGGATGAAACAATCTCAGGGGCGGATAGAGACGCCGATCGCGCGCGATCCGGTGCGGCGAATTCGAATGACGACAAAGCTCACCGGCGGGCGCCCGGCGCTGACGGAATACCGAGTGCTCGAACGATTCGAGCGATTCAGTTATTTAGACGTTCGGATTGGGACCGGGCGAACGCACCAGATTCGCGTGCATCTGGCGAGCCTGCGGCATCCTATTTTGGGAGACCGACTCTATGGCGCGCCGCAACGAGTCGAGGGCCTGCCTTCGCTGAACCGGTTTTTCCTGCACGCGCACCGCCTGCGATTCCGGTCACCTTCGACAGGCGAATGGATCGGCGTCGAAAGTCCACTGCCGGGGGAACTGGCAGCTTGTCTGGATGTTCTGAGACAAGGATAGAATGGTTCCAACTCAATGAAGTTTGGAGTAGCGACGGCAGCCCTGGGCGTGATGTCGGGCTTTCTGTTCCTGGCGGCTGTACAGGCCCGGCAGAGCGCATCTGCCAAAACACCGGCCGCGCAAGCGAATGAACCGGCTCCGATACGGGCCGAGGTCACGCGAGTGAATATGTTATTCACGGTGACCGACAAGAAGGGCCGCTTCATTACGGACCTTGGCAAGGACGATTTTCAGGTATACGAGAACAAGAAGCCGCAGGAAATCCTGGAGTTTACGGCAGAAACGGACCTGCCGCTACGGCTGGCTGTTCTGATCGACACAAGCAACAGCATTCGCGACCGGTTTCATTTCCAGCAAGAGGCCGCCACAAACTTTATCAACAGCGTGATGCGCACGCAGGATAAGGCGATCGTGGTTAGCTTCGATACCTCTGCCGAGCTGGTGGCAGATCTGACAAATAATACGAATACGCTGGAGGATGCGGTACGGAATTTGCGCCCAGGCGGCGGCACCGCGCTCTACGACGCTATTTACTTCGCGTGTAAAGAAAAACTGATGCTGGATCAGCCGCTGTATAAATTCCGGCGCGCCATGGTCATTTTGAGCGATGGCGAGGATAACGATAGCCGCTACAGCCGGGAGCAAGCGCTCGAAATGGCGCAGCGGGCTGACACCGTGATCTACACGATTTCGACCAATATCAGCCATATCGAGACGGAAGGCGACAAAGTGATGCGCTACCTGGCCGAGGAGACCGGCGGAGCTTGCTTTTTCCCCTTCGAGGCAAAGGATTTAAACCAGTCTTTTGAGAACGTGGCTAACGAGCTCAGGCATCAGTACAATCTCTTCTACCGGCCGGAGCCTTTGCTTAACGATGGTAAGTTTCACACGGTTTCGATCAAGGTGAGAGGCCGGAGAGATCTTCTGGTACGGGCACGTAAGGGTTATTATGCCCGCCGCGAAAGCGCGTAACTCCACTCGGGCAAATTCTGCCACAAACAAAAAGGCCAGGCTTTGTTTCGGGATATACTGAAAGAGCCTTCCCCAGTCTGCGGAAAGGAAATCCCATGGACGAAAAAGAACGCACCCGGACTCTGAACCTGACGTTAGGACAAATCGAAAAACAGTTTGGGAAAGGATCAATCCTGCGCCTGGGCGCGAAGGAAGCGATTGTTCCGGTTTCGGCGATCTCGAGCGGCTCGATTTCGCTCGATTATGCGCTGGGGGTGGGCGGATTTCCGCGCGGACGCATCTGCGAGATTTTCGGACCGGAATCATCGGGTAAAACGACCATCGCGTTGCAAGTGGTGGCTGAGGCGCAGCGGCAAGGTGGCATGGCCGCCTTCATCGATGTGGAACATGCCCTCGATCCGGTATATGCCAAGAAGCTGGGAGTGGATGTAGACAATTTGCTGGTTTCACAGCCGGATTATGCGGAACAAGCTCTCGAAATCACGGCTGCGCTGATTACTTCAGGTTCAATCGATGTTTTGGTGGTCGATTCGGTAGCGGCCTTGGTTCCCAAAGCGGAACTGGACGGCGAAATGGGCGATTCGCACATGGGCGTGCAGGCGCGGCTGATGTCCCAAGCGATGCGCAAGCTGACCGGCACGGTTTCAAAATCAAACACCTGCCTGATTTTCATCAATCAGATTCGAGAGAAGATCGGCGTGATGTTCGGCAATCCGGAAACCACCACCGGCGGCCGCGCGCTTAAATTCTACTCTTCGATTCGGGCGGACATCCGGCGCATAGCTGCGATTAAAGACGGAGATACGGTAACCGGGAACCGTACGAAAGTCAAGATCGTTAAGAACAAGGTGGCGTCGCCGTTCCGCGAAGCAGAGTTCGACATTATTTACGGGGAAGGCGTTTCGCGCGAGGGCGATTTGCTGGATCTAGGCGTGGTGAACAATGTAGTGGAAAAGAGTGGATCCTGGTATAGCTACAAGGGCGAACGGATTGGGCAGGGACGGGAGAACGCGCGCCAGTTTTTGAAAGACAATGCCGATGTGATGGCAAAGGTCGACGCCGAAGTCCGAAAGCTCCTGGGTCTGACTAAGAATGCCGAAACTGGCGGAGACAGCGGCGCCCCTGCACCTACGCCGATCGATTCGGGCAAGGCCGCCGCTCGTGGAAGATAGTTAAGTTAGAGAAGCACTCACATCAATCCGGCAGACTCCAGATCTTCAGAGTGTTTACGACATCGTCGACGGCAGCGAAGCGCCGGTTGTCGTCCCGGCCATGCAGCGCGAGGCCGAAAGCCCCTCCCTGGCCGCCGAGATCGACAGAGAGCTGCGCCACAAACTGCCCCGATCGAGTGAATTCGACGAGCTCGCTTGGCTGATTTGGATCACCGTTAACGGCATCGCCGTTGGCGGTAATGAGGTCATTGCCGACGCCGATTATTAAGCCCAAGGGGCCGCGCAGATGAGCGTTGTCCTGGTAGACGAGATCCCCTTTATTGGCCGGCTCCCAACGGATCAACGCATGCCGAATGCTGTAAATCGCGTTGTCGCCGGTAGAAGCAACGAACAGCAGATCTTTTGCGCGGTCGAAGGCAAGGCCGGTTGGCCCTACGACGAGCGCATTCGGATCGAACCGATGCAGGTAGCCGTTCGCTATCTGGGTAATGCTCTCGAGAGAGATGTGCTCGCCGTCTCTGGACACGTCGAAATTCAGACGTGAGACTGTTCCGTTGAGGACGTTGGAGATAAAGACGGCGGCTTCGCCATCACGGTCGATGAGCGCTAGATCCCAGGGCCCGTCCAGCAGCGCGGAATCTGAGAATTCGGCGATTTTTCTGCCGAAACGATCAATGGCAAGCAGCGATCCCTGCTTCACGGTCATGGAGGTGCCATCGGTTGTCGGGAGGTTGCCGACCAGGACAATTCCCCGGTGCAGCACGCCGAGCGCGGTGGTCAAGCCCAAACCTTTGCGGCCTTTGAAGAAGAGAGACTGAGTTCCATCCCGAGCAATCGAGACGATAGTCGTTCCGGTTCCTTGCAGGTTGTTCGAATTGTTGAAATTCGAGACAAGAATGTCACCGGGATGGATTTTGGAATCCGCAGGAAAGTCGTGCGGAACGAAGGCCACTCCATAAGGGTTCAAATCACCGTTGGCGGGTACGGTCGAGACGACTTGTAGGGGGCTGGTTGGAAGTTGGGGCAGGATGGGGGCGTTATCGTTATCGTCGGAAACGGCAAGACCCGTGAAGATCGACATTAATCCGATCGCCGCGCAGGCGAACAGAATTTTTCTCATAATTACCTCCGCTCTAAACAGAGCTCATTGTGCTGCCGACGAGAATGTCCGGCAAACTGCATCTGACGATACGGCATTTCCGAACGAGCAATTGCTCGGAATTTGTAAACAGATCGTGATTTTTTGAAGATCTGGCCAGCGGCGCGACTGGCGAGCGGGGCAAGTTTTCAAGCACGAGAATTTCGACGGCTGGGGAAAGTACCGGACGCGGCCGCCTCAGAACAGTAGTTTTACCGGCCCGCCAGCCGGGTTTGGCGCTGAAACTTGACGAACGCGTTGGGGTTCTAACGGACGAGACAGACATTAATGGTACTGGAGGTTTAACAAATGGGTTTACTCACACCAAATGACATCAAGAATTTCAGATCTTTGTACACGCTTCAACTTCGATATCTACTTTCGACCGAGAATCAGATCATAAAAGGACTGCAGAGCATGATTGACCATTCAACCGATCAACAGCTCAGGCAGGCTTTTCAATCGCATCTGCAGGAGACCCAGACTCACGTCAGCCGCCTCGATCAGCTGATCGGCGAGGTGAACGAGGGCGATGTGTCGGACAAAAAAGACCCGATCATAACGGCCTTGATTGGCTCCGGGGATAACATTGTCAGTGAATCCGACGCAGGTCCGGTGAGGGATGCCGGATTGATCGCGACTGCGCAAAAGATTGAGCACTATGAAATTGCGTCATACGGCTCGGTACGCGATTGGGCAAAGATCCTGAACTTGCCGAATCACGCCCAGTTGCTGCAAAAGACGCTCGATGAAGAAAAGCACGCGGACGAACTGCTTACCACGATTTCCGAGCGCGCAAACACCACCGCTGCTGTGTCGGGCAGATAAACGGGCGAGACGCGATCTTTTACCGGCGGCTCTGTTTGACCGTGTTTTTCGTCTGAAAGAGCTGGTCAAAGTGGGCCCGAAGCATGGCTTCGCTATCCAAAGGACAAAAACGGTCAAACAAGCCGGACCACAGAAGACCCAGAATGGCAGGGGCGAGCAGCAATTGCGGGTAGCGCACGGGTGCGATGTGCGACAGTTCCCCAGTTTCGAAGGCATCTCGCGCGAGCCGGCCAAATGCTTTCAGGCCGGGTTCAACGATGGTCCGAAAATAGACCTCCGCCAATCTGGGAAAGCGTGGCGCTTCCGATATCAGGAGCCGGAGGACGGCTGTCCGGCGCGAGCGACCGGATTGGCGTAACAGGGGCATGATGGCGCGCTCGAGAAGCGCACGGACTGACTCGCCCGGCCGGAGTGTTGTCATTGCCGCAGTATTGACCAGTGGAGAAATCTCTTCACGAACGATGGCTTCGAACAATGCTTCCTTGTCTTTAAACCGCAAATAGATCGTTCCTTTGGCGACCCCGGCACGACGCGCGATATCATCCATGCGGGCGGCGGCAAATCCGTTGCGCGTGAACTCCTGAAGGGCTGCCTTGAGGATGGCCTGATCGCGCACCATAGCGCTCGCGCTTTGCTTCTTCGCCGTTCCGGGCGCCCGCGTAGCAGCAAGATATTTCCGAGCCATACGAGTTGATATTATGCTAGATGTTCAAGTGACTGACCGGTCAGTCACCCGTTCAGGAGGAAATAACATGAGAACAGACACGGCGCACAGTACATGCTGCATAGTTGGCGGCGGTCCGGCAGGCGTAATGCTGGGTTACCTTCTGGCTCGCGCGGGCGTGGGTGTCACGATACTCGAGAAGCACAAGGATTTTTTCCGTGACTTTCGGGGTGACACTGTCCATCCATCAACGCTCGAATTGCTTTATGAGCTGGACTTGCTTGACGAATTCCTCAAACAACCGCACCAGAAAGTTACTTCCGTGGGGGTTAAGTTTGGAGACTTCTCGTTCGAAGTAGCAAATTTTCGTCATCTACCCACGCATTGCCGATTTGCGGTAATTATGCCGCAATGGGATTTCCTTAATTTCCTGTCGGAACAAGGAAGAAAATATCCACAGTTTGATCTGCGCATGGAACATGAGGCAATCGATTTGGTGTCCGAGCGCGAAAGAGTTCGGGGGGTGGTGACGCGCACGCCGGGCGGAACGGAGCAGATAACGGCAGACCTGGTCATTGCATGCGATGGCCGGCATTCGATCATGCGGAGGGCGGGTCATCTACCGCTGCGTGAGCTGGGCGTGCCTATTGACGTGCTTTGGTTTCGCATCGGACGCCACCAGAACGATCGCGAACAGGTGCTGGGGAACATCAATTTCGGGAAAATGCTGGTCTTGATCAACCGGAACGAGTATTTCCAGGCAGGCTTGATCATTCGAAAGAATTCCTTCGAGGAGATCAAGCAGAAGGGGCTGGAGTTCTTCAGGCAGGATATTTCGCAGATCGCGCCATTTCTGAGCGACCGCGTGGTAGAGCTGCAGAATTGGGAACAGATCCAGCTGCTCTCAGTTCAAATTAACCGGCTCGAGCGCTGGTACCGGCCGGGGCTGTTGTGTATCGGCGACGCAGCTCACGCCATGTCACCTGTCTTTGGCGTCGGAATCAATCTGGCAATTCAGGATGCGGTGGCGGCGGCAAACTTACTAGCGCAGCCGTTGCGCGACGGAAAGAATACAGATCATTTACTGGGGAGAGTGCAACGGAAACGGGAGCTTCGGACGCGCGTCACCCAGGGCCTGCAGGTGATTGCGCATACTGGCTTCAAGTACGTGTTTCGCAGCCAGGGTCCATTGCACGCATCATGGCCTTTCAAAGTGGCGGCGCGAGCACATCTCATGCAACCGCTCATATTGCGAGTTGTCGGGGTTGGAATTGTTCCGGAACATGTCGGTACAACGGGGCAGCCTAGACGACGCGTCGGAACCAGGATCGCTCGCATGATCGGCGTGGGGGCGGGTATTGCGGCTGCCGTTACGGTGGCAGGGCGCGGATTGAGAAACAGGCGTTTCGCTCTTGACAGATGAGGCCTGATATTTACACAATGTAGGAGTAATGCTTGGCGAGTTCGAATACTTGCTGCTCACCTCCGCGATTCGGTTAGGGGAAGACGCTTACGGTGTTGCGATCCGTCTGGATATCGAGAAAGCTACCGGCCGCGGTTGTTCCATCGGCGCGCTCTACACCACCTTGGACCGGCTCGAGTCCAAAGGCTTGATAAAAACCTGGATGGGTGATGCCACGGCGTGTCGCGGTGGCCGGCCAAAACGAATGGTACGTGTAACCACGGAAGGAATGGAAGCCGCGGTCGATTTTCGTGACACAATCTCCAGGGCGAGTCGCGGCATTTCCTGGGCAAAGAATATGGTTCGGCCGTGACCCGATTCTGCGGATTTCTGATCGACGGTTTGTCGCGGCTGGTTGAGCCCGCTGCTAAAGACGCCGTCATCGGAGATCTCGCAGAATTGAACCTGGGGTGGCCTCGTACTGTTTACGAGTTGTGCGGCTTGATTGTAAGACAGCAGGCGCCGCTATGGAAAGAATGGCGGCCCTGGCTCGCGCTTCTGGGAGTAGTGGGGCTGGTCGGCCTTCGGCTAAGTTTTCTCGCGGCCAGGTTAAACGGCACTCCCTTCATTTATCTCCGGACCTATCTCAAATACGGCACGCGCTACGAGAGCGGTCTTAGTCTTGGCGAAGAGAGCATCACTTGGCTCTCGCTGGCGCTCGCCGTTGGCTTGTGGTCCTGGACTGCTGGTTTTGCGTTTACATTGATATCGCGAAAGACTGCTTTCTTCACTGGCCTCGTTCTTTGCATGCTGTGGCTGATCTGGAACGGGGTTTTACTTGCGAGGATTCCGTGGAATGCGTGGCTGTTGTTACTGGTGCTTCCGTGGCTGTTTTTTTTCCTTCCCGCTGTTCGCGGAGCCCGGCGAGCGTTCCGCCAGGGCAATCTGTCCGGTGGACAGGCGATCGCGTTGCTAGCCGTAATTATTAGCGTCATCGCGCTCGTGACATGGACCAGCGGCTGGCCGCAAGCGGGGGTCGAGAGGTGGAGTGAGGGCGCCATAGGCGGAGGAACGCCCTGGTATCGACGGATGGTCCCCTATTTGCTCTTGAGTTGGCCCGCCATATGGATCGCGATGAGCAGCGATGGCGGCCTTGGTTTTTGGAGATCAAAATACCGGACATCAGAACGATGAAGGAAATCAAACTGACAATCGCAAGTGTCTGGGCGGCCGTGCTGTTATTTACCGCGAGCCCATCGCCGGCTTGGCAGGCCGACCCTCAGGCGGGCGCTACCAGCAGGCCAGATGTGCTCACGCCTCCGGCACAAAGAAAAGCGGCTCCCGATTTCACGTTGACGCAGGCCAATGGACAGCCGCTGAGCTTGTCTGCCTACAAGGGCAAAGTGGTCCTGCTTGATTTCTGGGCCACCTGGTGTGGAGGCTGCAAGCTGGAAATCCCGTGGTACATCGAGTTCGATCACAAGTATCGGAGCAAAGGGCTTGCTGTGATTGGCGTGTCGATGGACGACGAGGGAATGAAGGTGGTCAAGCCCTTCCTTGCCGAAAAGAAGATCGACTATCCCGTCGTCATCGGGAATGAAGAGCTTGCGAGCCGATACGGATTGACCAATATGCCAATGACCCTCCTCATTGACCGCGATGGAAAGATTGCCGTATCGCGCACCGGAGTCGTGGACAAAGGAAGCTTTGAGAGCAATATTCAGACGCTATTGAAGTGATGCACCGCAGGCCGCTCGAGCGCGCGAGTTGTCGAGAATTGCGCGCGCACCAGCGAGTACTTTCTCGCGCAGTTCACCCGGCTCTATCACTTCCATATCGCCGCCGAAGCTGAGTCCGAACTGTACAGCTTCGTCTTCGATGTCGAACCGCATTTTCACTCTGATGCGGTCTCCTTCAGGAATCTCCTCTTCCAGCCGCCAGCCACGATATCTGATCCAGCGCATTACGGAGGGCTTTGCGAGGAAAGTTGCGTAGTAACGCGGAAGCTTCTCGCGGAACTCGGAGGTTGAGCGCTCCCAGTGCGTAGCCAGATCGAAATTCGGGGGCCATGTTGCGGGCCGATCGAGCGCGCTAGCCGCTTGAATTCGTGACACGCGATAGGTACGTGTCTGGCCCTCGACATGGGCCACCAGATACCAGGTACTTCCCTTCGCGACTAAGCCTAACGGATGGACGGTTCGTTCGCCTGGTGCATGGCGATCGCAAGCATAAAGAAATCGGACCTGTCTGCCGCGCCAGACGGCATCGAGGAGCACGGGCAAAGACGGGATCGACTCTGCGGGGTCACGCCAACCGCGCGGATCAATGAGAATACGATGGTATGCCAATTCGGCTTCTTCGCGGACGCCGGCCGGCAGCGAGGCCTGCAGCTTGATCAGCGCAGCTTCCGCTTCGCGCTTGAGACCCAGGTCGGCCATGAGCCGGTCCGGACGAGAGAGAAAGAGAGAGCGGATCTCAGCGGTACTCAATCCGGTGAGCCTGGTTTGATAATCGTTGACTAGCGCCCATCCTCCACCCTTGCCTCGCCCGGCAACGACAGGAACGCCCGAACTGGAGAGGGCATCCATATCGCGAAGAATGGTACGCTCGGAGACCTCGAGCCGCCCGGCCAGTTGCCGAGCAGTCACGCGCCGACGGCTCTGCAGCAAAAGAAGGATCGAAAGCAGACGGTCGGCACGCATAGAGAAACTTTAGCAGCGAAATATGACAGAAGATGTCGTGAATACTCCGGCACACTCAGTCTGATGAAATCTCTCAAAAAACGAATCGTGTTGGTGGCGGGAGCGAGCCGAGGCGCGGGGCGCGGGATCGCACTCGCGTGCGGTGAAGCCGGGGCAACGGTTTATATTGCGGCGCGAAGTTCGAGGAATGGGCCCAAGCCGCCCGACGGCGCGCCGGGCACAGTGGAGGACACAGCCGAAGAGGTGACCGCTCGTGGAGGGCACGGAATTCCGATTGCTGCCGATCTCAGCGATGAAGAGCAGGTTTCGGCGCTGTTTCGCCGCATTGAACAGGAGTCTGGCGGTCTGCACGTTCTCGCCAACGGAGCCTGGGGTCCGAATGTAATGGCCGATTGGTCGAAACCGTTCTGGGAGCTGAAATCGCCGTTGTGGCGCGAAACAATTCAGACGGTCTCCGTGTGTTGGCTGACGAGCGTTTATGCCGCCAGACTGATGGCTAAATCAAGATGCGGGCTAATTGCACATGTGACCGATAACTATTACGTCCCCGGGGGTGTCTCGTCAGGCGGTCCGCATTCTGATCCATCCGCATGGCGGGGTCAAATTCTGCATGATTTGGGGCATGAGTCTATCAACCGGCTCATCTTCGGAATGAGCAAATATACAAAGAAATTGAATGTGGCCGTGGTTGGCTTAAATCCGGGTTTCATGCGAACCGAAAGAGTGCTGATGCACATGAAAACCGACGCGATCAAGAAACGATACCGGTTCGATTTAAGCGAAACACCCGAGTATCTGGGCCGCGCGGTAGTGGCCCTTGCCACTGCTCCGGACAGAATTAAGAAGAACGGGGAGTTGCTCTGGGTGTGCGACTTGGCCCGAGAATACGGGTTTACCGATACGGACGGCCGCTACATTCCACGCTTTGATCCGAAATCTCCGCTGCAGGGGTTTCCGTGCTGAAGCAGGTGGCAGCATTCGGGTTCCGAGCGCACTCCGGATGGGCGGTAATGATCGCTCTGGCCGCTCCGATGGCAGCGCCGATCATTTTGAGAAGATGCCGGATCGAACTCGCCGATCGTGGCATTGCCGGTTCGGTACAGCCCTATCACGCCGCCCAACGAATGCCGCTAAATGGGGCTGAGACATACCTCAGGAGTTGTGCCGAGACCACGGCCGCCATGGCGAAAAGAGCGGTGCGGAATGCCTTGGCGGAACTGACCGATTACGAAGTGAAAGGCGCTTGCGTTCTGCTGGCCGCGGGGCGACGGTTACCTGGTCTGGCTGATATTTTGGCTTCGCACGCGATGATTCATACGGCAGAAGGCGAGTTTTATCGCGTCGCTCTGCGCGATGCCTGCACAAGTTGCGGGTTGACCGAAATTGGCGTGAGAGAACGAGATCTGATGACCGAAGCAACGCGGGCGCTCGGACGTTCTGCGGAGGATTTACAGCGGGCGCTGGCCGGCTTCGGCAAGGCGGTCGGAGCGCCGTGGCGGCAGGACGAGAAGTTATCCGCATTGGCGGCGTGGCTCGTTTTGGGCCGATGCATGTGAGCGGCGCACTCTGCCACAATTTGATCAGGGAGGCCTTATGGCGAGCACCGTCTGGCGCGGTTTCATTACGTTCGGTCTGATATCGATCCCGGTACGATTGTTTCGTGCCGCGCGTGCCGAGCGCGTCAACCTGCGCCGGCTTTACCGCACTGAGGCGCCTAGCCGAAGCATGCTGACACGCCGCGAACCTGAAGAGGATGACTCAGCCGTGGAAGCACCGCCTGAGACTCCGAAAAGCCGCAGCAGAATCTTACCGGAGCCTACGCCACGCGAGTCCACGACGCCTGAGCCTGCGCTCGAGCCTGTTCAGCAGGTTTCGGTCCGCAAAGGGTCTGATGAAGTTCTGGCGGGCCAATCGATTGTAAAAGGTTACGAATACGACAAGGGCCGTTACGTGGCACTCGAGCCTGAAGAGTTGAAGAGCATCGCGCCCAAGACCACCACAGAAATGCAGATCGAGGAGTTTGTCAATCTAGCGGAGGTGGATCCGGTCTATTTCGAGACTTCTTATTATGTGGTTCCGGAGGAAGCAGGGGAGAAAGCATATGCTCTGCTCTATCGCTCCTTGCAGACAACCGGTCTTGTCGCCGTCGCGCAACTTGCTATGCACAGTCGGGAGCATGTTGTGATCTTGCGTCCCGGCGCTAAGGGTCTGCTGGCGCATACGATGTTCTTCAGTTCGGAGGTTCGCGCGGATGAGGAATATACGGCCGAAACATCGACCGTCACACAGAAAGAACTGGATCTTGCGCAAACGCTCATCCACTCGCTCGCTGCGCACTTCGAGCCGCAGAAGTACCGCGATACGTATCGCGAAAAGCTGGAATCTATCATCGCTCAGAGGGTCGCAGGCCAGCCAGTCGCGATTTCGGAAAAGCCCACTCGTACAGCACCGGTAGTGGATATTACGGAGGCTCTGCAGAGAAGCCTGGCCGCGCTGAAGAAACCTGCCGCTTCTGAAAAGCCAGCCAGTAAAGATATGAAGAAGATCGGAAGCAGCCGGAAGAAGATGTCCCAGAGTGCCGGATAAGCGTCCCTTTCCTGGGCGGAAAGATCTGAGGGCGCTGACGCTTCGTGCTCCGTTTCAGCGGTTTCGCACGAACGAAATATGGTTCGACACCCGCGCCTTCGCTTAAGTAAATGACATTGGAGCGAAGTTCCCGATGTACCCCGACTTCAAAGAACTCTTGTCCGGTTTGCCCGTCGTTCTGGAACAATGTTTGCGCCGGATTTGGGGCGAAATTTGACCCTTTTTGGAACGCTAGGAACTGAAGGGCTGTTGAAAGCGCTACAGCGTTAGTTGAGGGTCGGCGCTGCGCGGCGGCATGTCTCGCCACGGATTGATAACAGTCACGCCTGCTTTGGCGAAGTCGTCTTGATCTCGCGTGACAACTGTGAACCTATGGTGAAGCGCGGTTGCGGCAATAATCAAGTCTGGCTGCGAATAGGTATGCCCGGCTTTGCGGCCCTCTTCCATCAAAACCCGCCAGCGAAACAGGATGTCCTCGGTCACTGGCAAAACTCTTTGATTGAACATGGGCCGTATTGTGTGCGTAAGCCAGCGGTTTCAATTCCTCGCGGCGTTCGCCCGCGTCCAGCCGTTCGATGCCGAACCGAAGCTCGGCCAGTGTGACCGTGCTGATGTAAAGCTCATTAAGCGAACAGGTCGCAATAAAGGACAGAACCTTTGGCTCCGGCTTTGGGCGGCGGATTTCCGACAGGATATTGGTATCAAGGAGCCACGGCATTTACAGCGACACGCCACGCACGGGAAGGCGGTAACGCTCGGGTTCAATGTCAATGTCGCGGTAAGGAGAGGCTTGCAGCGCCGCGATGAGGTCCGCGCCCGTCCGAGTTTCATGCGCGGCTTTGGAGCCGGATTCCGCGAGCTTCTGAATCCATTGTTCGACGGTAAGCCCCTCGGCGGCGGCTTTCAGTTCAAGCGCTGTGGCCTGTTCATCAGATAGCCGAATAATCACTGTCATAGCCGCACCTCTCGTCCGTTTGTAGCATAGGGCCAAGGCAGGGGCAACGCTTCAAAAACCCGCGTGATCAAGGGTTCTCTAGCTGCTTCTGCAAACTGTTAACCGTTGCCGGTGATAATCAAGGTCCGGTTTTAATCCCCATTACAAAAGGCCGTCGCCGCAATAATCTCAAATTCAAGGAACTTGAAACACTGCCGCGAGGTGCTTCTGCATCTGCGGTTGGTCTAATTGGACCGTGTATGGCTGCGCCCCGAATAAAAACCTGGCCCGAGTTGTTCCACGATGCATCCGACTCGGGCTTAACAAGCCCAATGCCTACCTTCTCGGCTCATACCGCATCGCCACCGCCCCCGAGCCGAACTCCAGCCGGCTCACGAGCCTCAAGTCGATACGCTTAGATACCCCTGCGAACAACGTCGGCCCGTGGCCCGCTAGCCTGGGATGCACCACGAACTCGTACTCATCGATCAATCCCAGCTCCGCCAAAGCCAGCGGGAGCTTCACGCCTCCCACGAGCAGTCCCTTACCCGGCTCCCGCTTGAGTTGCTGAATGGCCTTCCCCAGATCCCCGCGCACGAGCTCCGCGTTCCAACCGACCCGGTCCAGGCTGCTCGAGACGACGTACTTCTTTGCCGCGTCGATCGTCCGGGCGAAGGGTTCCATCCAATCAGGCCTGGGTCCCGTCCGCGCCGGCGTCCGAAACGCTGCCTCCATCATTTCGTAAGTCACACGGCCAAAGAGGAGGGCATCGGCCTGGTCGAGGTTCTCGACCGCGTGACGATGCAACTCTTCGTCCGGTGGTATGACACGATGATTGCAGCACCCGTCCAATGTGATGTTGATGGAATACCGAAGGGGTCGCATTACGTAAAGGTATCGCCAACGGGTTATATCCGCCTTAGTCGGCGTGCCACGGCGCGATGAGCGGTTTCTTCAAACGCGCATTCCACGGGCCATTAATCGAGACAGGGGCTATCGTACTCGCCAGGTATCGACTCTCCACAGGCAGCCGCTCACGCTAAATCGACTATGAGCGACTGCCCATCGCTTTTTGGCTTCATTTGGCTGGAATTGAGATCGAGATCACGTGCGTCGTGAAGGCCAGTGTGCGTTCGGGTTCTGTTGGGCTCAGTTTGAGGCCGCGATTTCCATCGGGCCCGCCGTGCCATACCTGCGCTAGATAGCAGGTCTTGCGGTAGCAACGAAAAACCAGCTTGCCCGACCCGCCGGAGGACCCAGACGCCGTCACCGGCTCTGCCGTGGCGAAGGCGCCTCCCGAGTTCTGGTCCAAACCTCGGATCGAGAGGATATGGGCGGTATTGCTGTACGTCAACTGATAATTGCCGGCCGTCAGCCTCGCATCCTGCACCGTAAAGGCAAACGGAACGTTAGCTTGAATCGGCTGGGGCGATTGCGCGTAGGAGGCGGAAATCGTTGCGAAGCCGAGAAGAGTCATCGTCGAAAACATCTTAAACATGCAGTTTCTCCTTGAAGATTTTTGGTCGTTGCCAAAGGGGTCCGGGGAGCAGCCGCAAGATCGACGTGGTGTGAGGTACGTCCTTTTGCGCTTCTGAGCGACTCGGACCCTTTTTGGCACGAGGCCAGTTTTGCGGAAGGCGACGCAGCAGTCGATGTTCTGTGCGTACTTGATGGGTTGAATGTTTATCCGAGCGTAAGCGTTTTTTAATCTTGCACATCCGGACGAATATTACAAGCGGCCGCTGTCCTGGTTGCTTGATTCTCCGGTGTCGAAGAAGCGCGGTTGGGCGGAAACGGTGCTATATTTCTCTTACTCGCGAGGTAGTGCGATGAACGGAGCCAGTAAAAACGGGCGCCTGATCCGCTTTTCGATCTTCGAGCTGGATCGAGATTCGGGCGAACTGTTCAAACAAGGACGCAAAGTCAAGCTGCAAGGGCAGCCGTTCGAATTACTGATCGCTCTGCTGGAGCGGCCGGGAGAAGCCGTGACTCGCGAGGAGCTTCGGCAGAGGGTCTGGCCGTCTGATACGGCCGGCGACTTCGATCACGGCTTGAACAGAGCTGTTAATAAGGTTCGCGAGGCATTGGGCGATTCGGCGGAAACTCCTCGCTTTATCGAGACGCTGCCGCGGCGAGGGTATCGGTTTATTGGGACAATTCAGGAAAAGAATCACACGCAACCTGCGCCTGTTGAGGCAGTGCCAACAGAAGCTGCTCCGTCAGTGGCACAAGCGGAAGCCAGATCGCGCCGAAGCGCCTGGTTGATCGCAATTGCCGTCGCGGGAGTAGCTGTTGCCGCCGGCGTCCTCATTACCTGGCGCATGACACATCGCCCGGCCGCGACGCCGCCAGAACTGAAGTTGCGGCAACTCACGACAAACTCATTTGAAAATCGGGTCGTGGACTCTGTTATTTCTCCGGACGGCAAGTATCTGGCCTATGGCGACTTGGCCGGTATCCGTCTTCAAGAGATCTCGACTGGCCAAACTTATGCGCTTCCCAGACCAAAGACTATGTCCCAGGACGACGCGTGGTTCCCGTCCGCTTGGTTTCCGGATGGAAGCCGGATAGTTGCTTCTACTATTCGAGCAACCCCGGACGGCCAAATTATCAGTAGCGCCTGGTCGGTACCGGTCCTGGGCGGCAACCCGGTGCTGCTTCAAGATGATGCCATTGCTCCGTCTGTCTCTCCCGATGGCTCGCTGATTGCATTCACAAGAGACCGCGTATCTGTTTCTCAGTCTTCGGCCGTTGAGGCATTCTTGTCTCTGATTTTCGATGTTGACGCACTCTTGGTGCCTTGGACTCGGGAGATCTGGATTATGGCGTCAAACGGAGAGGACGCCAGGAAATTAATCGCGAGCGATGGCAAGGCGGTGTTTCGCCATATTCAGTGGTCACCAGACGACAGCCACGTTGCTTACTTAGAGCACCGCATGGACAGCGAGAATGCATTTTCCGCTGCCATAGAAGCGATCGCGTTGAAAGGCGGTCCGCCGGCGGTTGTCCTGCCGATTGTCCCTGAGACTACTGGGTTTCGCTGGATTCCTGACGGGCGGATCATCTACGATCAGTATGAGAATCATCGGGACGCGAATCTCTGGGAGCTGAAGGTCGATTCCAAGAGCGGCAAGCCGCAAGGCAGTCCGAGCCGGATCACAAGTCTTCCTGGATTCGGTATGGGCCACTTGAGTGTGTCCTCCGACGGAAAGAAGCTCATTTTCCAGAAGACCTCTGAACGGGCTGACATCTACATTGGCCGGCTCCAGCCGGGCGGCCGGCTGGAAGTGCCACGGCGGCTGACTTCTGACGAGCGCTCGAATGAGCCTTTAGCTTGGACTCCAGACAACAAGTCGGTTATTTTCGTTTCCGACCGCACTGGCGTGTTTGCGATCTATAGGCAGGAAATCGATCAAGATTTAGCAGAGCTGATCCCGACCGGTCCGCAGCCTGTCTGGGGAGCGAGGGTAACTCCGGATGGTTCGTCCATCGTGTATGTTGACAATTTCCCGGGCGACTTTGCTAAAGGCCCACGCATTCTGCGCGTACCCATCTCCGGCGGTCCGAAGACGCTGCTTTTGGAGTTTCCACCTTCAGCTGATGTTGACCTGGAGTGTCCCATTCGGGCGAGCGCCGAGTGCCTCGTTGAGGACCGGCCAGCGGGCACGAACGTGAATCAGTCGAGGTTCATTGCGTTCGATCCACTTACAGGAAAGCGGCGAGAACTATTTAGAAGTAGCGGCGGACTTCAAACCATGCTCTCTCCCGATGGGGCACACATGGGCAGACTCCGCGGCAACAACATCGAGATCCTATCCCTGGCCGGGCAGATCGAACAGACGATTCAATTGAAAAGTTGGCGCTACCTGCAAAGTGTGGACTGGACTGCCGATGGTAAGGCTCTGCTGGTCCCTCAAAGGGCGCCCACCGGAATAACGTTACTGCGCGTCGGGTTAGATGGCCACGTTCAGCCGCTGTGGGCGGTGAGATATTTTGTGTACTCATGGGCGATTCCTTCTCCCGATGGCCGCTATCTGGCAATCATGGGAACCTCCCTGAATAGCAACGCGTGGCTACTCGAGAATTTCTAGTCGAGACTGAGCGGAAACACCATCGCGGACGCCCTCACGGCGTCCTATCCCTGGCCGGAGCAATCCTGACCGGCCAAGAAGCATCACTACAAGCGAAGCCGAATCATACAAGAAACGCGTTGAACGAAGTCGCGCAATTTCAAGTTGCCGTGTTACGCGCGTTGCGCCACGCTGCTTTTTCTCGAATCCAAGGAAGCATCGCCGATTCTACGAAAGAGTGGATTGCAAAGGCTGAGTATCCTGCAATAACCTGAGATCGACATGATCGGCAAAGCCTACGGGGATATTGTTGATCGTCCCGGCGTTAGGAGGGACACAGCGGACTGTGGCTCACGCACCGGAACTCCGCCATTGTCAAGGACTATCCTGGTCGCCGGATGGAAAGTCGCTCGCTCTGGTCGATAGATCGTCCCCCCAAGAACTCGGCAGTATTTTCTTGCTCTCATTAAATTCTGGCGATAAACGGAGGATTACGTCACCTCCAGACGGGTATTCAAGCGATTGTCGTCCCATGTTCTCTCCCGATGGTCGGGCAATAGGATTCATTAGAAGAACGAATTCGGCAGTTCCGGACGGTGATCTTAATATTGTTTCGGTCGACGAGAGTGGGCCTAAGGGCGAACCGTACCGCATCAGGTTTGGTGAAATGATCATTGGTTGGGATTGGACTTCTGACGGCAAACATGTAGTGGCTACTTCTGATCGCTTCGTCCAAAATGGACTTTGGATGATGCCGGTCTCGGGCGGGACGCCACGACGCTTGCCGGTAGCTGGTGAAAACGCGTTCCGGCTCTCCGCATCACGCACGGGAAACCGGTTAGCTTATGAACGCCTCATCGGCGACAGCAACATATGGCGTATGCCTGGGCCGAACTCTTTCAGCAAGAATAGTGTGCCACTTAAGTGGGTTGCGTCCAAGCAGGCAGACCAAGAGCCGCAATTTTCTCCCGACGGCAAGTCGATCGCGTTTGTATCGGATCGCTCTGGCAACCTTGAGATTTGGCTCTGCGGCGCCGATGGCCGCAACCCTGTGCAGTTGACCTCTTTCGAAGGACCTGCACTGGGGAGCCCGCGATGGTCTCCCGACAGTCGCTGGATTGCCTTTGATTCGACGAAACGTGGCACGTCTGACATCTATGTCATCGATGCTGACGGAAGTTTCGTACGGCGGTTGACCACCGAGACTTTCGAGGCAGTGCGGCCAAGTTGGTCGAGAGACGGGCGCTGGGTCTATTTCGGTTCGAATCGCAGCAGAGGCTGGCAGGTATGGAAAGTGCCAGTGAAAGCTGGTGCCGCCATCCAGGTCACGAAGCGAGGCGGATATGAAGCGTTCGAGTCAGCGGATGGGAAGTCTCTCTACTACGCTAAATTCGAAACTCCTGGAATCTGGAAGATGCCTGTTGCAGGCGGCGAGGAGACTCAGGTACTTCAGGAGGGAGGAGTGGACGCCTGGGCTCTCGCGGATCAGGGCATCTGCGTGATTGACAAGGGTTCGGCCGGGCCTGCGATCAAGTTCTACGATTTTGAAACGCACGAGTTGAGGACAACAAGAGAATTCGACCGTGAAGTGTCGTTCGATTCTGGCAGTACAGCGATCACAGTTTCCCCTGATAGCCGCTGGATTCTCTACACGCAGATTGATCAATCCGGCAGCGATCTGATGCTGGTAGACGACTATTATTGATCGAGCTGCTCTTGTTCCGCTCCCTCTACGAAGGTTGAGGTTTTCGCTACGCACAGATTCCCGTAGTCAAGATGCCCCTTGGGCGCTCGCCAGCAGATCTTGGCAGCTGGTATGATTGCTGTCCGTGCGAGCCACCGTCTCGAGTGAGTACGTGAAGTCTTGCTCGCTGTTATTAATCGAAGCTATCAGTCGGTCTGTTGAGGGATGATCGAAAGTTCGTTGTGGAGTCACTCGGACGCCCAACTAACGCGCGTTCTACCGATGTGAACTCGTTATTGGCAATTGTCGGCAAACAGGAAGTTGTGTCCAGTTTGCAAGTGATTCGGGATCAACTCGACTTAAACCTCTGGGCGATGGCACCCAGGGCATCGCGATATGCCGGGAACTGGGCGCGGATTAATCCCTGAGAAGGCGCGCTACACCGGGGTGCATTCCAGGAGGTACGAGGTGCCAACCGGGATCACGCGGAGGAGCGAGAAGCCTTCCTTCCTGAGAAGTGCTCGAAAGTCCTGTTCCGTCCGCTCGCGTCCATCCACTAATACGAGCATCAACAGGTCCATCATCCCGTTAGCCGGCGTCTCGTGTGGCCCCAGCACCGTCTCGAACAGCAGCAGCGTCCCATCCGCTGAAATCGCGCGCCGGCAGCATCTCAAAATCCTCGCGGCGTCTCCGTCACTCCAATCATGGACAATGCCCTTAAGCAGGTACGCATCGCTCTCGGGAACAGATTGAAAGAAATCTCCTCCAACCACCTTGCATCTTCCGGCAAGGCTTCCCGTCCGCAGGCCATCCGCACCAGCTACCACCGAGGGAAGATCGAACAGCACGCCGCAAAGCTTAGGATTCGCCGACAGGATTCCTTCCAGCAGCGCGCCGTGTCCTCCTCCGACATCTACAATCTGCCGGAACCGTGAAAAATCATAGGCTGCGACCACCCCGGAGGCGCTCATCGATGACCCCGAACTCATCGCGGCATTGAAAATCGCTGAATCACCTGGGTTGTCGGCCAGGTAATCGAAGAATCGTTTCCCCAAGCAGCGGTCGAAGGGCGCTGCGCCAGTTTCGACCGCTTGCTCCAGCGCTCCCACAGGCCTCCACATGAACGGAGCGCCCAGGAAGATCGCCCAATTCCGAATCGATTCCGGATGGTCGCTTCGCAGCGTCTCGCTGAGTTCCGTGTTCCGGAAGCCGTTTTCATCGCTCCCGGAAAAGATTCCCATGGTTGTCAGGGCGGTAAGTAGCCGGCCAAGTGTCGCTGGGTCGGCACCCACAGCCCGTGCCAGCTCGGAGGCCGATTTCAGCCCATGGCCGAGCAGATCCGCGATACCCAGTTTCGCTACGACATAGATCGCCTGAGCAGCCATTGCTCCCGGCCATAAGAACTGCATCACCTGTCGCGAAGGAGACTGAGTCTCGGTCGGGGAACTCTGTTCGCTCATCACGACATTATGCACCCTTACCGACAAAAAATAGGCGTGAGCTGCGTCAACTCCCCGGATGGTCGGCACCCGGAAACTAGAAGCAGTGTCGCTCCGCCTCCGGCTGCGCGACCCCGCTTCCGCGATACTCAAGGAAGATTGCTACCCGTCTCCTAGGGCCAAAGTGTTACCTGTGTCCCGGGCCATACACTATCTGTTCCTGCTCATGCGCGAGCTCGTCTTTTTCAAAGAGAAGTTCACGGGCCGCAATAGATCTTGATCTCTGCGATCAAGAGATATCGTGGTACCTAGTGTTCTCACCATTCCTATTTTGGCCGTGGTTTACGGGCCTGGTTGTTCTTCTGGCCGGCGTGTTTGTTGTACGAAGAAAGCTAGCCAGTGCACCCGGGCTGGAGAAGCTGGTGGTGCTGGGGCCGGTCTTCTTCGCGGCTTCAATTGCAACGTTTGGAGCGGAGCACTTGGCGGGACCACGGTTCCTGATGCAACTGGTTCCGCCATGGATGCCGGCACGTTTGTTTTGGGCCTATTTTGTTGGCTTTGCTTTGATCGCTACAGCGATAAGCCTTATCTTCTGGAAGTATGTGCCTGTGTCGGCGGTGTTATTCGGGGTCATGATCTTTCTGTTTGTGCTCATGCTGCATGTGCCGAGAGTTGCGGCGAATCCGAGAGATCGTATTTCGTGGGCGGTGGCGCTCAGAGATTCCGCTTTTGCAAGCGGCGCCTGGGCGCTTGCCGGCGTCGAGTCTGGAAAAGGCTTCGGCTCCTGGCTAATCCTCATTGGCCGCTTTTGCATCGCGATTGCTCTGATCTTTTTCGGCATCGAGCACTTTCTGCATCCGAAGTTTGCACCTGGAGTTCCGTTAGAGAAGTTGACTCCTGGCTGGGTTCCTGTGCCGGCTTTGTGGGGATATTTGACGGGCGCGATTCTGCTTGCCGGGGGCATCGCATTGCTTGTCAATCAGCGAGCCCGGCTGGCAGCTATCTTGGCCGGTCTGGTGATAACAATACTCACCTTTGCTCTGTATTTACCAATCCTGGCCATGGCAGCACAGCCGGCGGCTGTGAACGAAGGGACAAATTATGTGGCTGACACGCTGCTCTTCGCCGGGACGGTGTTGCTTCTAGCGCGCGCCCTACCGGTCGCGGAGAAGCGGTATACTGGCGTCGCAAACGCCAACCTATGAAATCGCATCGCAAGATAACTTATACGGTCCTACTCGGCACCGTGCTCTGTCCATTGGTTTCCCGGGCCCAAGATGCTTCCAGCGCGCGACTTCCGAAGAGGCTCGTCGGCGACTACGGTTACTGGAGCCGCACGCAGACTCCGCCTTATAGCGCGGCTCAGATTCCATTTCGCAAACTGACCCACATCAACCATGCCGGCGTGAGCTTCGGCGCAAAAGGCAATCTTAAAGTCCCTGACGGATTTCTCGAACCGGATCTTATCGCGAACGCCCATGCCGCGGGAGTCAGGGTGGTTTTGCTGTTGGGAGGCGATTTCGCAGGACTGGAGACCGATGCCGGCGCGCTGCCGAATTTAATCGCGAAGCTGAAGACCTTCATTGCGAAAAACGGATATGACGGCGTAGACATCGATTGGGAATATCCCGCTTCCACACTCGATCAGCAGACATTCTTCGCGCTTATGCAGGCTTTGCGGACTGCGTTCCCCGCGCCCCGCTACGTTTTGTCAGCCGATGTGGCGCCTTGGGGAGGTACCGGTTATGATTTTCCGGATACCACGCCCCTGGTTGATTACTTCAACATCATGATGTACGATTGCGCGGGCCCCTGGACTGACGACGGACAACTGAATTCCGCCATTTTCCCCGATCCGACAAATCCCGAGCCGTACGAATGCGAGCCCGGAGGCAGCGTAAGCGAAGCGATCGACATTTATCTCAATCAGCTAAATATTCCAGCCCGCAAATTAAATATGGGCACGCCGTTCTATGGCTACTACTACGAAAACGTCGACAAGCTGTTCGGGCCTTGTAAACATTGCGGCAAAACTGTGCTTTCGGAGAATTACGGTACGTTTATCAAGCAACGTATTGACCAGGACGGCTGGCAGACGTTTTACGATACTTATGCGCTTGTTCCTTACATGCTCCGGGCCGATGGAAGCCCGGGTTACATCACCTACGACGATTCATTTTCCACTTACTACCGTGTTTGGTACTCAGACTGGCAGCGCGGTCTGGGAGGTTCTTTCATGTGGTCGCTGGATGCCGATTACGACGGGCATTCTCAGGATCTGCTGGAGGCGATGTACACGGGAACGCTCGCAAGATAGACTTGCGGCCGGAACAAATTTCGGCCTCAGCTCAGCCAATCATCCATTTCGTTTGTATCCAGCCTAACGACACTCCGGTCATTACCAGGCCCACGACGATAACGAGCGCAGGCGAGGCTATCGAAACCAAACGAAAGAATGGGTGACCGCCGGAACGAGTGCTGGCGGGCAATAAATGCTTTGCATATAGAACCAGCATTCCAATCAGCATGAGCACAAGCGCCAGCCCCATGCTGAACGCGAGCAAGAGAACCAGGCCAAAGCCCACGCGCCCCAAAGCGATAGCGCCGAGCAGAAGAATCAGCGCCGATTCGCAAGGGACCAGACCGCCGCTGGCGCCGAGAGCGACCAATCCTGCCCACGAAATTTCATCCGGAACATGGGAATGAGTATGGCCGCCATGAGGGTGCGAGTGATGATCGTGAGTGTGGGAATGATCGTGAGTGTGTACATGATCATGTGAGTGGGAATGGTTGAGAGAGTGTTCGGGGCCGTGATGGTGATGATGTTTGTGATCGTGAGCCGCGTTGGTTAGCCGCTTGTGCAGCATCCAGGCGCCTACGGCGACGATCGAGAGTCCGGAGATGGCGCCGAGGACGACGGTTATCTTTTCCGGAACGATGTAGCGAAATAAAAAAAGCGTGGCGAGCCCAAGCGCGAAGACCGCGACGGTGTGAGTAAACGTGACCATGGCGCCCAGGAAGGCGGCGTGTTTCAGCGTGCCGCGCGAGCCGACTAAGTAGGCGGCCACGATGGTCTTTCCGTGTCCCGGCGTTAAGGCATGGGCCGCCCCGAGCCCAAACGCCGCCGCGATGGCAAGCAAAACGACTGGAAACGTGAGCGCGCGCCCTTGCAGAACGTGGGACAGGAAGTCACCGCGCACAACAGAGCCGGCAGGCGCACCCTTGGCGGTCCGGGTTACGGGAGACGTAGCGCCCCGGACGGCAGCAGGCTGCGCGATGCTGGAGATAACGGTTCGAGAGACTGACTCTGTGGCTGGTACTGGGGCAGCTTTAGTGGCCAGTCGCGGGGGGAGCACAGGCTTCTCTACACGCCATTCCAACTCCGCGCGGAGATCCTGCGGGGGAGCGACGGTCGGGTCAGGCGGATACTGTGTCAGCGCTTTGCTCAAATCTTTGGCTGACTGGCTGGCTCGCAGGAGCATCACGCCGCGCTCGGACTCGATGACAATTTCCTTCCAGCCAGCACGTTCGGGGAAATTTTGATCCTTCAGGCCCAACTTTCCGCCGCGTACGTCGTCCACTCGCGCGCTGATATCCACTCTGATAATCGGAAGATTTCCGGCGCCATCGGCCAGAGTCACCTTGGCCGATTCGAACTTAGGCTGGGCCGGGCGGCCATCGACTGAGATGCGAACGTGCTTCAGCCACTCTCGAGCCTGGACGGTTCCGCGCGCTTCCAATTCAGACTGAGGAGCAGTGCGGTCGATGTTCCAATTCCGGAGAAGCTCGAAAGTGGGGATCTCGGCGAGGTCGAGAACGTAGTGTAACTGCACGCCGCGGGAATTCACAGTAAGCCGGCTGTAGTGATTCACGCTGAAGTTCCCCATCGGGTGACTAAGCAAGGAAGCACAAGAAATTAGAAGGGCCGCAACGAGTTTCATTCTCTTTTTACTCCTGCGATCAAGGCTGCACAGAAGCGCTTTCCGTCTTAGCGAAATCAAAACGGGGATTCAGCAAAGCGAGCCGGGCGGAATATTGGCGCGCGGCTGCCATATCTCCCACCGCAGCGGCGATTTTGCTGGCGTGATAGTAGAAAAGCGGCTCGGGTGTGCCTAGCTTGACGGCCTTTGCCGAAGCCGCTACAGCTTCCGGCAAGCGATTGTTTTTCAGTAGCACCCAAGATAGAGCATCGTAGGTGTAGACGTCGCCACGAATTGGAATCTCTACTTCCATGAGCGAGAGCGCGAAACCTAAGTCCCGGTTGTGATCCGCCAGGATCAAGGCAAGATTACGGTTGGTTTTTTCATTTGCGACTTTGCCCAGGTCCTTGATCGTGTCAATCAGCTGGCGTTCCCTAGAGGCCTCGGTAACGCGACCCTGCGCCGCGTAGAGATCTTCAAGGGCGGCGGCATAGTCAACCAGAGGCACGATAGACTGCGCGCGCTGGTATTCTTTGATTGCGTTCTCTTTGTGCCCGAGAGAAGCTTCCACGCGAGCCAAACCGGCGTAAGCGCGATGGAGAGCTGGGAACAAATCGAGCGCCGATGTATAAGCGGAGGCGGCTTCGGGTAATTTGCCCAACTTGAAATACATGTCGCCCAGTTCGGCCCAACACCAGGCGGTATTCTCAGGAACAGCATCGCCGGCATCCACTGCTTCACGCATCAGCGCGATGGCGGCCGGCCCGTTGCCAGTCACGAATCGCCAGTACGCAAGCCGGTTGTAGCTGGCAATGTTTGGCCGCAATGAGAACATGCGGCGATAAGCATCACCTGCCAATCCATACTCGCCGAGGTCCATGTAGGCGTCGCCGAGATTGCCCCAGGTTCCAGCATCGGAGGGATCGTACCGCGCCATACTCGCCGCGCGCTGGGCCACGGCTCTAAAATCGTGGCGCTGCAGGTCGATTTCGTTTTGAAAGCGCAGCGCTGTGAAGTTGCCGCCATCCTTCTCGAGCATGCGGTTCACAATTTTCGAGGCGCGCTCCAGATAGCCGCCGTCTGCGGATTCGCGAAGCTTTTGCAGGTAAGCCGAGACCAAGCCAATCTGAAGCTTCAGATCGTCGGGAGCGCCTTGAAGGAGTTTTTCATAGGCGCGGATTCGCTCGTCAGTGGTGGCATGAGCGAGTAATTCGGCCTGCGAATTCGCGGCGCGGGAACCGTGGACGGCTGTTTGCCGGTTCGCAGGCGTTTGCTGCGCGGAGGAAATAGCAACGGCTAACAAGCACGCGCAGGCAAGCCTCATCGCCGCGCCTCGTTGGTAACGTCTGTAATTTGCTGCCCCGGGCAGGCGTAAGGCGCGAAATCGGCCAAATCCTTTCTATATTTCCGAACAGCGGCCGTGTCGCTCAGTTTGGCGGAGATTTGGGCCGCGTGGCAGAAATAGGAGGGGTTGCGAACTCCAACTGCGAGCGCCCTATCCATTTGAGTTTTGGCCTCGGAGTATTTACCGTTTCTGTAGAGAGCCCAGGCGAATGCGTCCAGCGTTCTGCAGTCGTGGTACTCGGCATTGCGTGCAGAGGCGACGGATAGCGCTCTGACGGGATCGTTCTTTCGATCGAGGTAGAAGAAAACGAGATCGACATCAGCGTTTTCCGGTTTCCCGGTCTTCGCAGCCGCGGTGGCTTCGAACTGCTGGAAGAGGGCTGTGGCCTTTTCGGGATGATTGCTTTTCTCTACTGCTTCGGCCCAAGCATAGAGATTCGTCGCGCTTTTGACTTTGTTGTACCTCTTCTCGAGAAGAGAAACGGCCTCGCCGTACCGACCCTGCGCGGCGCGGATGTTGGCCAGTGTGGCGAGGGCGAGCTGCGAATCGGGAAACACCAGCAAAGCCTGATTTATCACCTGTTCCGCCAAGCCTACATTCCCTGACGCCAACTCCAGATCCGCTTTCCGAGTGAGACACCAGGCATGTTGATCGGCATCGTTCGAAGAGGTTCTTAGATTTGCTTCATCGTAGAACTCAATGCCGCCTTCGAAATCGCCGAACATTTCGCGGAGCGCCGCAGCCTTTTCGAATCCGAGCGCGCTTCCCGGGCGCAAATCGAGAATCCACTGGGCATCCCGTTCGGCTTCTGCATAGTTCCCGAGCGCCAGGTTGGCGTCAACCAGCAGTCCCCAATTCACAGTGTCGTCGGGCACGCTATGATTCAGCTCGCCGGCGAGCTTCAGTGCTTTCACCGGTTGTTGGGCGCCGATGTAGAGAAGGGCCTGCAGCTTGCGCGCCTGGTAATTGCCGGGTTCAAGTTCGAGAGAGCGCTTCAGAGCGCTCGCGACCTCTTTATACGCGTCTGCATCGCCCGTATCGCGGCCTTTACGGTAAAACGCAAAAGCGAGATCGTTATACGACTGAGCATCGGGCGTCGCTTTCACCTTCTTCTGAGCGGCGGCGATTCTCATGTCCACCGGAGAGAGAACGCTCGATACTGTTGGGAGGGTCTGAGCGGGGGCGTTTTGCTGCGCCGAGATAAGCAAGAACGGCATTAACAGAAGAGCGGAAAACATCCGCCGGAAACACATAGATTTCGGCACTCCTGTTCTCGGAATGAGCCGCGCGGACCGCTAGTTGACCGGGCAGGCAGAACCGGCATCTCTGGTACAGCCAGCTTCGCCAGGATCGATGTGCCTGCGATCGCGACCGTTTTGCGCGAATGCGACGTAGGGGAAAACTTCCTGATACGGCACGTCGTTTGTGTTTACTCCGTCGCCGATGCGGTTATTCGGAAAAACATTGAATCCGGCGTGGAGCACTCCTGCCACAGCGCGGGCAGCGATATCGGTAACGTCATCCGAAACACGGCGTCCATTCGGGAAGCCAGCTGCATCCCCAGCCAAAAGGCCGAGACGGCGGCGGTTAGCAGCGGGCGTGGGTGGAACGCCGGTGTTGAGGCGCAGCAGATCGGCGACTGGGCCGGGGGTGGTTCCCGGGGCGGCGACCGGCGGCGCGTAGGTGACAAGCGGCAAAAGGTCGGTACGGGGCGGAGTCGGAATTTTGATTCCGTAAACTGCGTTCAAAACACGCGCCAGTAAAGGGTCCAGGTCAAAATTCGCAAACTGGCTGTCATCTTTGGGCTGGCTCATGCTCCAGTAATCTTTGTAGCCAGTGCCGATGATCAGTTCGTTGATGAGCGGATTACCCATTCGCTGAACCTGCGAGTAAGAGCCTGAAGAGACCGCATTGCGCGGGGCGCGGCGCACCGTGATCCTGGGGCGGTAGGTAGCACCCCAGGCGCCGATCGTAGCAGCCGGATTCGTGGCGGCAACCCTGGTTCCGGTGCGAGTCAACATGCGAATCGGCACTTCGATCGCAATTGTGTTCACGTTGTAACCGGACACGAAATCAGACGCAGTATTGGTGTTATCGTCTGCGTCTTGAGCGGCGGTAAGAACGCCTCCACCGGCGCCTTGCCGGAAATTGAGCGAATCGAAGGCCGCGCCGAGGTCGATATAAAACGGATCATCGACCGTACCGGCGAAAACCTTAATGCCGTTTTCCAAAGTGTAGATGCCCTGCTCGGCCAAGGCCGGATAATCCGGCATAGTGCGCGGTCCGACGTTGCTGGGAACCGCAAACAAGGGGGCGCCGGTACTGTTCGTTAAAGGAGTGCTGACACCGTGCTTCACCATGGTGACGGTGTAACGCTGCCGTAAATTGAGTCCCGCTGAGCCCGGACCATCCAGAGAGGTGATCGCCGGAGGAACGATAGGCGTGCCCGGGGCAACCGGGGGTGGGGAGTTGGCTGGAGCATCGATTCCGTTACCCGCGCCTACAAACGCGGTAAAGACGTCGGGCGAGCGAATTTCGGTTTGGAACTTGACCTCGAATGTGATGTCCTCGACCGCATCGTTGTTGTTATCGATCTTGATTGTGTAAAGGATGTTGTCGTCGAAGGGGAAATAATTCGGGCCATTGCCGGGTTCGAGGAACGGATCCACATCGAGCAGAAACGTTACTTTGGAGGAATCCTCGTAACTGACGAAAGCAAAGAAATCCGTGATGTCTGCCTTCTGATCGAGTGCGGTGATGGGGGCTTCGCGGTGACTTGCAGCGAAGCCTGGAGGTGGAACTGCGATGAGCATCGCCGTAAGAGCGCAGACTAGGGGCTTCAATTGAGGCATAGCGCATTCCTTCCTGGTTAAAAGAACATACGTGGAAAGAGCCGCCGCCGGATGCCGAGCGCAAAAATAAATCCAACTGGCATGAGGAAGAGACTCGCGGGTTCGGGAACAGTGCTGAATCGATTGCTCAGAGTTCCGGCGGTGGCCGAACCTGCCAAGCCACCGTCGATCGTAAAGTCATCTGTAACACTCAAAAAACGGGCGGGCGCGAAAGAGGTTGCGGCGGAATTCTGAACACCGTCGAGGGTAAGCAGACTACCCGGAGTTCCGGTGCATCCTGAGACGCCATCCGGCCCGAAGATTCCATTCGCGCAAAAATCCTGAACTCCGGTGACAGCGCCGTCACCCGTTTCGGATGACCGGCTCAGCGCGATAGCAGAATCGCCAAAAAGACGGCCCGAGATTTGATAAGTGAAGAGCGCTTCGAGCAGCGTGCCAGCCGGGGCTGAAACAGTTACGGTTGTTGTGAGCCCTGGGCTTGCCGTTGAGCCGAATGGGGCGAGCGAAATATTTCCCGGCAGGATGGTGGTAGCGCTGCTGATTCCGCTCAGCACAGCGAAGTTCGACAAGGTATCGGAGCCGATAGCGCAGCCACTGGCGCCCAGGGCAATGTAGCTTGCCAGGGAACCACTTCTACAAGCGGAATTTGCAAAGCTCAACTGAGATGCGGAAAGAAGAACCGCACACAGGATCCAAAGCTTTTTCACGAGGGTTCCTCCCCTGGTACAGTTGGCTGCTGTACCGACGTATCTTCTTTTGGTACGTACGATTTCTATCGTTTAGTGGATTCAGCTTACAGCTTCTTCAGAGGGACGGGAAGTACTGCTGGTTTAGGGTTTCGACCGTTGGCAGGCAGTTCCAAGTGTTCCAAATCTTCACATAACTTTTACGAAAAAGGGCAGACGAGCACAGCCGATTTAGAGCAAACTCGAAGCAAAGTAACCTTTCGAGTCGGAAGGGAATCCCCGGATGTTCAGATGAGCAAATATGGCAGAGACCTCCCTGCTTGCGCCTTTCTGGGCGTCTGGGGAACGACGCCGTTGGCCTCGGCACCTGTCTCCTGCTCGTGCCGGCGTGCTTTCGGGGGGTGAACAAGGCAGGCTGGCTGGAGGAGATCCCGGCCAGCCTACTCTCCCGCTCCGTTTCAAGATTTCAACGCTGGGACGGTAGTGTCGATGTCGAGCACGCGCCTTAAGTAAACGACATTGCGCTTACGCTTCCCACTCCGTTTCGAGGTGGATGCATGCAAGCGCATTCCGCACCCGGCCCGGCTGGGAACGTCTCTAAAGGACAATAGAGATAGTTCCCTTCTCATGCTGGATCACATCTCCGTGCATGGCGCGCGCCAGCACAATCTAAAGAACGTTAGTGTAGAGATTCCCCGGAATACATTTACGGTGATTACGGGGTTGAGCGGATCGGGTAAGAGCTCACTTGCCTTCGACACGATCTACGCGGAGGGGCAGCGAAGGTATGTAGAAACGCTCTCGCCGTACGCCCGCCAGTTTTTGGACCAGATGGAACGTCCGGAGGTGGATTCAATTGACGGTTTGAGTCCGGCGATTTCGATTGAACAGAAGACAACATCCCGCAGCCCGCGCTCAACGGTGGGAACGGTTACTGAAATCTACGACTACCTGCGGTTGCTTTTTGCTTCGATCGGAGTACCGCACTGCCCGCTTTGCGGAACCGAGATTGCCCGGCAGTCGCCAGCGCAAATTCTGGAACAGGTGTTCAGCTTATACCGGAACGAAAGGATCATGGTGCTGGCGCCGATCGCGCGGGGACGTAAAGGCGAATACAAGAAGGAACTGGAAGCGATCGCCAAGGGTGGATTCCGGGCCCGGATCGATGGGGAACTGCGGACGTTCGATGAGCCGCTAAAACTCGACAAACGGAAGAACCACACGATCGAAGTCGTGATTGACCGGCTGGTGGTGAAGCCCGGAATCGAGCAGAGACTTGAAAACTCGATTCAGACGGCTCTAAAGTGGGCCGACGGATTGGTAATTGTTGCGGTGGTGGATGGACCGGAGCGGCTCTATTCTGAGAAACTCGCGTGCCCGAAGGACGGGACCAGCATCCCGCAGCTGGAGCCGCGCTCATTCTCATTCAACAGCCCATACGGAGCGTGTGAGACGTGCAAGGGTGTCGGCAGCAGGTGGGCGTTTGATCCCGTGAAAATCATTGCCGATCCTTCGAAACCCCTGCTGGATGGAGCGCTGGGGCCGGGCTCCCACTCCTCGTATATGACTTCGGCCTTGACCGAAATGGCGGAGGAATGCCAAATCGATTTGGCCCAGCCCTTCGAGGATCTCTCAAAAAAGACTCGCAATCTCCTCATTAACGGCAACAGTCGCTTTCCGGGAATTCTCAGAACGCTCGAAGAAAACTATGCGCGCGCAACCGAAGTCTATCGGGACTGGCTCATGGAATTCATGTCGCCAACGATATGTCCGGATTGTAATGGGCGACGCCTGCGCCCTTCGAGCCTGGCTGTGAAAGTAAAAGGTTTGTCGATTGCGGACTTCACGGGCATGCCGATTGCCAGGGCGTTGCCGTTGATCAAGGAGTGGCACTTTACGGACCGGGAGCTTCGGATTGCAGGACGCGTGGTGGAAGAAATCCGGAACCGGCTGGATTTTTTGTGTGCTGTGGGGTTGGATTATCTGAGCCTGGAGCGATCTTCGGCGACGCTTTCAGGAGGGGAGGCACAGCGCATTCGACTGGCGACGCAGATCGGATCGAAGCTGCGGGGTGTCCTCTATGTATTGGACGAGCCATCGATCGGACTGCATCCGCGGGACAACGGAAGATTGATCGACACGCTTCATCGCCTTCGGGATTTGGGCAACACGGTGCTGGTAGTGGAGCACGATGCAGAAACAATCGAGCGGGCGGATTATGTTGTCGATCTGGGCCCTCGCGCGGGTCTACATGGCGGGAATTTGGTGGCACAGGGAAGCCCGGCCAAGATCATGGAGACGCCGAAATCGCTGACTGGCGAATATCTTTCCGGGCAAATGGCGATACCCTCACCTGCCACGCGCCGCCGAGGAAATGGCCTCACGTTAACGGTAAAAGGCGCGCATGAACACAATCTCAAGAATGTCGACGTCAGTTTTCCGCTGGGAACGTTTATTGTCGTGACGGGCGTATCGGGCAGCGGGAAATCGACACTGGTGCACGATATTCTCTATCGCGCTCTGGCGAAAGAAGTGTATGGATCGAGTCAGGAGCCGGGCAGGCACGAAGCAATCCTGGGGCTGGAAAATATCGACAAAGTGGTTGCGATCGATCAGGCGCCGATCGGGCGAACGCCACGATCGAATCCTGCCACCTATACCGGCGTATTCGGGCCGATTCGGGAATTGTATGCGATGCTGCCGGAATCGCGGGAGCGCGGTTATAAGGCGGGGCGCTTCAGCTTCAATGTGAAAGGCGGCCGCTGCGAAGCGTGCCAGGGCGACGGATTGAAGCGGATCGAAATGAACTTTCTGCCCGATGTGTACGTGACTTGCGACGTTTGCCGCGGGCGGCGGTACAACCTGGAGACCTTGGAGGTGAAGTACCGGGGCAAGAGCATCGCGGACCTACTTGAATCGAGCATCGATGAAGCACTCGAAATTTTGACGAATATTCCCCAGGTCCATGCGAAGCTGAAGACGCTGAAGGATGTGGGGCTCGGATATCTGCACCTCGGGCAATCGTCCACATCTTTATCGGGTGGCGAAGCACAACGGATCAAGTTAGCCAAGGAATTGAGCAAGCGTCAGACCGGACGCACCTTTTACCTGCTGGATGAGCCAACAACGGGATTGCATTTTGAAGATGTGCGGCACTTACTGGATGTGCTGCAGAGGCTGGTAGATCTTGGGAATACGGTGGTGGTGATCGAGCATCATCTGGACGTTGTCAAAAGCGCCGATTATCTGATCGATCTCGGGCCGGAGGGCGGCGAATTGGGCGGACACATCGTTGCAACGGGCACACCGGAAGAAGTGTTGCGCGACGCGGCGAGTCACACCGCGGAAGCGCTTCGTAAAGTGATGAAGGTACCTCATGCAGGATGATGAGCCTGGGAATAGGCCACAAGACCTGGCGCCCGAGACATATTCTCTAGAAGTTGTCCCTCCCGAACTCCCCTTGCCGGCGCCTGAACGCGTGCCGTTTTGGGGCTACACGGATTTATGTCTGGTGCTGGGACTGGTGTTTGGCTTCAGTGTGGTGGTTGTGGTGATGGTCGGCCTTCTGGCAATCCCGTATCCGTCACTGCGCACTGACCAGACGCCGCTTGCCTTGCCCGTTCAAGTTGCATTCTACGGGTGTCTTTACTTGAGCTTTCGGATGGTACTGGGATTGCGGTATCACAGACCGGTGCTTACTTCGCTTGGATGGAGGAGACCGCAGATCAACTTGGCATGGATGGCCGGCGGGGGCCTCGTGTTGGCGTTCGTTCTTTCAGCGCTGGGCGAGTTATTCAAAACTCCAAAAATTGCACTACCGTTTGACAAGCTGACGAACACACCGGCTTCGTTTGCTTTCTTCGCGATTGTCGCTGTCGTGCTGGCGCCTTTTTTCGAGGAGCTTTTTTTCCGTGGATTCATCCAACCGTTGCTTTCACGGACATTCGGGACCGTCGCAGGCATTCTCATAACGGCTGCATTATTCGGCGCGCTGCACGGGTTTGAGTATTCGTGGGTATGGCAGTATGCGCTGTTCATTTCTCTTGCGGGAGCGGTGTTTGGATGGCTGCGCGCGCGGACCAACTCGATTGTTCCTTCCACCGTTATGCACGGCTGCTTCAATGCTGTTTCGGTTGTGGCGTTGGCGTTTGGAAAGAATATATAAAGAATATATAAAGATGGCTGAATCTGCGATTCTCGCGCAAAGCGCAATTGAGACGATCGAATGGACAAGTGAGGGCGTGGTGATGATCGACCAAACCCGGCTGCCGCGCGAGACCGCTTTCGTTACGTGCCGCAGTTATCAGGACGTAGCGGAGGCGATACGGACTATGATCATTCGCGGCGCTCCTGCGATCGGTGTCGCGGCCGCGATGGGCGTGGCTTTGGGAGTTTTGAAGTCGAAAGATCCGGAAACGGATATGCCGGAAATTTGCGAGACGCTGGCTAAGACACGGCCGACGGCGGTCAACCTTTTCTGGGCAATCGATCGCATGAAAGGTGTCTATGATTCGGCGCGCGGGCTCGGACTCGAAGAGATCCGCAGAAAGATGATAGCGGAGGCGCAGGCCATACGCGAGGAGGACATAGCGATCAATAAAGCAATCGGCCGGAACGGCGCGCCGCTGGTACCGGATGGCAAAACGGTGCTCACGCATTGCAATGCGGGCGCATTGGCGACAGCGGGATTTGGGACGGCGCTCGGAGTGATTCGCGCGGCAGTACAGGCAGGTAAGAAGATCGATGTTTTTGCCGATGAGACACGCCCGTTTCTGCAGGGTTCGCGGCTGACGGCATGGGAGCTTCAGCGTGATGGGATTGAGACGACGGTGATCACCGACAACATGGCCGGCCACTTCTTAAAGAGCGGACGTATCGGCTGCGTGGTAGTCGGCGCCGATCGAATCGCGGCCAATGGCGACGTTGCCAATAAGATCGGAACTTACGGCGTTGCGGTCCTGGCTCATGAAAACGGTGTTCCTTTCTACGTGGCGGCGCCGATATCGACGCTGGATTTAAGGCTGGCTTCCGGAGATCAGATTCCGATTGAAGAACGTTCGCCGAAAGAGGTGACCCAAGTGCAGGGGACAGCGATTGCACCGGAGGGCATTCGAGTGGCGAATCCAGCCTTTGATGTTACGCCCAGCCGCTATGTTTCGGCGATCATTACGGAGCGGGGCGTGGCGCGCGCGCCCTATGCAGAGAGCCTGAAGAAACTAGGCGGCGAGGCTCGTTAAGCACTTGGCGAACCGAATACCGACTTGCGTTGTTATCCTTTAGTCAGCTTGCCATTCTGGTTTTCTATGCGCGCAAGAGGCCGCCGGTCCGCGCGTATTTTTCGGTACTTCTGTCTCTGTTTGATAGTAGGCGCCTTTTGCTGGCTTGTCCTGGGGAGACCGGCCGATTCTGAGAATTCCGGCGGCTTGGCTGCGATTCTAGAAGGCGAGCTTCATCGGGAATTTGAAACCCTAAAGGCGAAGGCTGACGCGGCGCCTTATTTCATGGCGTACGAAGCAACCGAAGAACGGACAGACTCCGTTTCGGCTTCGCTAGGAGCGCTGATAGAGAATGTACACAGCCATCAACGCGGCGTGGATACGACGGTCCGCATAGGATCGCTTCAATTCGATAACTATCATCCTTACAGAGGAACACCGGTTCGGTTTACGAGGTTTACGCCGCTCAGCTTCGACGATAACGTGAACCAGATCCGGCGGGCACTTTGGGCAGACACAGATAGCGTGTATCGCTCTGCTTCCAGAAGATATTTGCAACTCAAAACGGACAATCAACTGATTGTTCAACAAGCAAATGAGGCGCCCGATTTTTCTTCGGAAGAGCCGGCTACCTATTCGCAGTTGCCACCAGATTACAAGTACGACACCGATGTGTGGGCGAAGAAGCTGCGTATCTGGTCGGCTGAGTTCAAGAAGCACCCGAAGATTCTGGCTTCCGGCGTGAGCTTTCAGGTACGGCGTGAGATCAGAACGTTTGTAAACACGGAAGGGACCCGCGTGCAGCAAGGGAGCAATCTTTTTCGAGTGGAGATTCAAGGGGCGGCACTGGCGGCTGATGGAATGGAATTGAGTGATTTCGCGAGCATCGAGGCTGCGGATCCGGCGCATTTTCCCAGCGACAATTTCATCCAGAGTAAGGTCACATCGCTGGCCGGCAAGGTGGATGCTCTAGTAAACGCGCCGCCGGCCGAACCGATTGTTTGTCCGGCGATCTTATCGGGGCGAGCCTCGGCCGTGTTTTTTCACGAGATATTCGGGCACCGGGTCGAGGGTCACCGGCAGAAGGATGTGACTCAGGGACAGACGTTCACCAAGATGCTCAATCAAAAAGTTCTACCCGAATTTATGAGTGTTGAGTTCGATCCGACGCGCAAAGAATATGACGGTACGGACCTGATCGGCTATTACCAATATGATGACGAGGGGGTAAAGGCGAGGCCGGTCAGGGTCGTGGAGAACGGCGTATTGAAGACGTTTCTGCTCTCGCGATCGCCAGTTGGCGACTTCTTGCATTCCAACGGCCACGGACGACGCCAACCGGGATTCGAGGTGGTTTCGCGGCAATCCAATCTAATCGTCGAGTCGGATAAGCAGGTCTCGAATCAAGAGCTTCGAGAACGGTTGGTGGCCGAGATCAAGCGTCAAAACAAGCCTTACGGCCTCTATTTCGAAGAGGTTTCCAGCGGCTATACGCTAACCGCGCGCCGGGGACTGCAAGCTTTTACCGTGGTGCCGCTCGTAGTGTATCGCGTGTACGCGGACGGCCGTCCGGATGAGCTGATAAGAGGTGTGGATATAGTCGGAACGCCGCTCACGAGCTTTGCGAAGATTCTGGCGACCTCCGATCACGCGGAAGTTTTCAATGGGTATTGCGGAGCTGAATCGGGCAGTATTCCAGTTTCAGCCATCTCCCCCGCAATATTAGTTTCCGAGATAGAGACGCAGAAGAAGCCGAATTCACAACAGCAGTTGCCGATTTTGCCCAGGCCGGAGGCCGAGTGAAATTCTGGTTGCCAGTAAGCTTCCTCGGCCTGGCGACGGCGGTTGCGCTCACCTGCGCCGCAAGGCTCGACAAAGACGCGGATGCGTGGCGACAGGACCAGCAGTTACGCGCCATGGCCGATGAGCTCAGCCGTTCGAAAACGTTAAAGCTGAACGATCTGGATAAGCCGTATTTCATTCAGTACTCGAGCGACGATGCCGAGCAGATAGCAATCAGCGCGAGCCTTGGAGGGCTCACGCGTTCCGAAAGCTTTCATCTGCGGCGGCCGAGCGCGATTGTTCGCGTGGGCAGCTACTCTTTCGACAATACGAACTCGATCTACTCGGCGGCCGAGCGCTTAGGGTTGTTTCCCCTGGACGACGACTATCAGGTAATGCGCACCTCACTATGGCAGTCAACGGATGCGCTTTATAAATCGGCAACCGGCCAGATTACAGCCAAGCGAAATGCGCTGCGGGAGATTTCCGAACCGGATAAGACGCCGGACTTCGCGCCCGCGCAAACCATCCATATTCTCGATCCGATACTGCGGTCCGAGGTCGATCCGCAAACCTGGGAAGTAATAGCCAGGAATATCTCTAAGCGCTTCGTATCGCATCCTGCCGTTCTGACTTCCAGTGTGCGGGTTCAGGTCATTTCCTCGAATTACCGGCTAGTCAATTCGGAAGGCACGGTTGTGCGGACTCCGGAAACATTGAATGAGATCCAGATCCGCGCGAGCAGCAAGGCGGCCGATGGTCAGCCGGTGTGGAACCAGGAGTTCTTTGTTACGCCGCAGGCGAATAGATTGCCGAAAGAAGAGGAATTGGCGAAAGCGGCTGACCTGGTTGCGATGGCGACCGAGGCTCTGACCAAGGCTCCTTTGGCTGAAGACTATACAGGTCCGGTTATTTTCGAGCAAGAGGCGGCGGCTCAAATGATGGCTGAGGTTCTGGCCGACGCCTTGACACTGCGCCGCAGACCGCTCGCGCCACCCGGCTCAAACGAGGGCGCGCGCATGCTTGACAGCGTATGGCTTTCGCGAACCGGCTCGAAGGTTGTGCCAGATTGGCTGAACGTGTTCGATGATCCGCTACAAGAGAAATACGAAGGCAAAGAACTGGCGGGATACTACCGTGTCGATGACGAGGGCGTGGCTGCGCAGCGAGTGAAACTGATCGACAAGGGCACGCTGCGGGGGTTCTTGTCAAGCCGCTTGCCAGTCCGGAACGTGAATGGCTCAAACGGCCACGGAAGATTACCGGGTGGATTTGGGTCAGAAGCAGCGGTTCTCGGGAACTTATTTATCGAAGCGACTCAACGAACACCAGAGGCCCAGCTCAAGGCCAAGTTGATTGAAAAGGTGAAATCTGCGGGGCTTCAATATGGGCTAATCATCAAGCGGCTCGACTTTCCCGCGACTGCCACGCTGGCCGATCTGCAGAGCATGGCTGTTCAACTTCATAGGACTGGCGCGGCCAGAACGCTAGATCCGCCGCTTCTGGCGTACCGCATTTTCCCGGACGGACGAGAGGAGCTTATCCGCGGATTGCGCTTTCGCGAATTCAGCGCGAAAGACCTGCGGGACCTGGATGCGGCATCAGACCAACCGTACGTGTTTAATTATGTCAACGATGGCTCCGTTCTTAACCTCGCCGACCTGAGGAGCGAAGCAACCACTTCGTCGATCATCTGCCCGTCGCTCCTGTTAGATAGCGTGGAACTGATGCGCGCCGAGAATGAAGCCGGCGCGCAGCCTGTTGTCCCGCCTCCCGCGCTGGTTGCCGGACAGTAGCTTCTATGCGCATTCTAAGCAGGGTCATTTTTAAAGAAATATTCACCAGCGCCCTGCTCGGAACGTTACTCTTCATATTCGTTCTCTTTCTGAGAACGATCGAACGGCTTTCATCGCTGCTCGTCAAGACTTCCGCCCCGCCAGCGGTGGTGGCGAAACTCTTTCTGTACGCACTGCCCTCCACGCTACCGTTTGCGCTTCCGCTGGGCGTTCTGGTAGGAGTTTTGATCGGGCTGAGCCGTATGTCAGCCGATAGCGAGATCACGGCCATGCGGGCGGCCGGAATATCAAGCACCTCGGTATTGCGACCGGTTCTTCTTTTCTCGTTTGCTGCGCTAGTGCTGACGGCGCTGGCTTCGCTCTGGTTGACTCCTCTCTCGCTGCATTTGGAATCTAAAGTAGCCCGAAACTTTGCGGCGGCACAGCTCACGGGAAACATTGAAACCAGGATTTTCGATGAGCAGTTTCCAAACACCGTGCTCTACGTGGGGAATGTGAGCACGGTGGGCAACCAAATATTTTGGCACCAGGTTTTCATCGCGGACGTAACTCCGCCCGATGAGCTGACGCGGGAGGGAAAGAATCGCGGAGCGGGCCCGCGTGTCATCGTCGCCGAGGCAGCGATTCCGACTGCCGACGCGCTTCACAACCGCATCATTCTGGATATGCGAAATGTCCGTTCCACCGAACGGAACAAAGAGGGAAAGGTTATCACGACGGCTGCGCCTGCTCAGATCGAAGCTCTGCAAGCGCAGAAACAAGAGGATTTACAACTAAATAAGACGGTCCAGGAGATGGATACGGGTCCGCTTTACAAGCGCGTCTATCGCCGGCATGACCTTTCGCGAGAAGACTACGTGGATGCCGCTATTGAGCTCCATCAGCGCTTTGCTCTCCCGCTGGCTTGCATTCTACTTTCACTAGTCGGTGTTCCCTTAGGAATTTCATCGAGAAAAGGAGGAAAATCGGCTGCTTTTGTTTTAACCGTCGTGGTGGCGTTCGTCTATTACCTGGGCTTCATCACGCTGATTGGCCTGGCAAAGAAAGGAAGTCTGCCGGTTCCGATAGCCGTTTGGACACCGGATGCCGTTTTCCTCATCGCGGGCGTATTCTTTAGCTCGAGACTCGAGAAGCCCGGGGATTACGATATAGCGAGCTGGGTCAAAGGCGTCGCACGAGGAATTCTCAGCAGGATCCTGTCGCTCAGACCCGCGCTAGCCCCGCGTGAGCTGCGACTTGCCGGTATTCGGCGGTTTGGCCTGCGCCCCATGCTGATCGATGCCTATGTCCTGAATGGCTTCCTGTTTTACCTCGTGATCTTACTGATCGCCCTGGTATCACTGATCGAGATATTCACTTTTTTTGAACTGCTCGGAGACATGATCAAGAACGATATCAGCATGTCGATGATGCTCGATTATCTGTGGCATCTGGCCCCGAGTCTGATTTACCAGCTCACGCCGATTGGCACACTGGTAGCCTCTCTGATCTGCTTTGGAATTTTGACTAAGTACAACGAAGTGACCGCGTTCAAAGCGGGAGGGATCAGTGTACACAGGTTGGCAGTGCCCGTATTGGTAGTCAGTCTGGCGGTCAGCGGTCTGCTGTTCGTGTTTGACCACTACTACATTCCGGAGGCGAACCGGCGACAAGAGATGCTGCGGGCCGAAATCAAAAAGAAGCCAGTGGCCACCTACCTAAACCCGGACCGCAAGTGGATTTTTGGCGAAGGATCGAGAGTCTATAATTTTCAATATTTCGATCCCAAACGGCAGGCGATGTCGAAGGTCAACGTGTATGAGCTGGATCCCAAAACATTCCGCATCGATCATCAGATCTCGGCCGATCGTGCCATCTGGAGCCCCGAGAACCATCGCTGGGTTTTTGAAAACGGGTTGAGCCAAATGAGCGAGGACGGCTTCCGGCAGTTCCCGGGAAAGACTGCAACCTTCCCGGAATTGATCGAGCCACCATCCTGGTTCGCTAAAGAAGAAAAAGAATACAAAGAAATGAACTTTGAGGAGCTTGGAAGCTACATCAGAGAATTACAGCTCAGCGGTCTGAACACAGTGCCTCTTCAAGTCCAGTACTACAAAAAGTTTTCGGTGCCGCTCTTTGCGTTAATTATGGCGCTCCTGAGTATTCCTTTTGCCTTTCTGGCGGGTAATCGCGGAGCTATGGCCCCGGTGGGCATCAGCTTGGGTATCGCGATTGCCTATTGGACTATCGGGACGTTATTTGAGCAGATCGGGGATTTGAACCAGCTTCCCGCCATCATGGCAGCATGGTCACCCGACGTAATCTTTTCGCTGGCGGGTTTGTACTTTATGGCGCGGATGAAGACCTGAAGGGGATCTTTGGAAGCGAAGTTGAACGCTGGCAGAGAGTCGAGTAACGGTGATGAGGCGCGGCCAGTATCATGCGACCGCCTGGAGCCCGTTCTTTGCGACGAGGGTCAGCAGTTTCAGGGAAGCCCCCTGCGGACGTTTTTCCCCGCGTTCCCACTGGCTCACGAGCCCAGTCGTCACGTTAAGATAGCGGGCGAACACCGCCTGACTGGCGCCTTCCCGCAGACGGAGCGCGCGGATTTCCTTCGGCTTCAGGGGACGGACCTGGGTCAGACACAATTCATCGAACTCCCGCATGGTGCGCTTGTCCATGACGCCGGCCGCATGCAGACCCTCGGCAGTTTCGTGGATCGATGCCATCAAATTACTCCGGTACTGTTTTCTCATCGCACTTCACCTCCACCAGCACTCCGGACGCGATGACTCGCGCAAGCGTCTTCTCGTGGTGCGCCAACAGTTCGGCGGCGAGTTTCTTCAGTGCGACCAGTTCGTTTTTCTCGATGTTGTCCTTCTCGTTCTTCGCGAAACCGTGAACGAAGATGGCCCGCTTGCCGGCCCTGAAGACAATGAGTGTTCGAAATCCGCCGGACTTGCCGTGGCCTGGACGCGCGATCCGCTGTTTGATTACTCCGCCACCGAGATCGGCGAAGACCAAACCTCGTCCTGCGTTCTCCACCGCCCGGCAGAGGGCAGCGTCGGAGAGGCCGGCCTTGTCTGCAAAGCGCGTGAACGCCTTGGTTTTGAAGGTTTGCACCAATCTTCACCAGAACGAGGCTAGACACCGCTTCCCCAAAAACAAGTGTAACACTCTGTGCTATAGGTACTCTAGTGCCGTGTAAAAGAGCGACCCTTCAAGCAATTGAGCAGGCAAAGCCCCTCCTCAGCAAAGATTCCGGGTGCAAGGACGTGGTCTTTCAGGATTCGAGCTCTACACGTTGCGCCACGCCTTTCCTTTCCGTAATCTCCGAATTGCTTTTGAATTAGCAGCAAGAGTTCTCAGTTGCGGCAGAATCAGGGAATTCTGGCTCGTTTGGCGGCTTCCGATGTGCGATATAGACAGTGTCGCCCCGGTCGCGGCAGCAAGGTGGTCGTGAATTGTTGAAGGTTCCAAGTGTCCTACTGCTCCTCGTGCCAATGGCTTTTGGACAGGTAGTGCTAGATCCTGTGCAAATTGCTAAACGAGTATCGCCGACGGTGGTGGTAATTCAAGGAAATACAGACTCCGGTACTCTTCTTGGCAGCGGATTCATTATCTCCAACGATGGCAAGATTGTAACCAACCTGCACGTCGTTAGAGACTTAAAGACAGCTACCGTACACCTTGCCGACGGCCAAACGTTCGACTCAATTTCCGTCATCGCGACTGACCAGCGCCGGGATCTCGCGATCGTTCAAATCGCTGCTTTCGATGTCCCGTACCTAACGTTGGGCAATTCGAACAGTGTGACGGTTGGGGAACGTGTCATGGTGATCGGTAATCCCCGTGGCCTAGAAGGAACTGTTACCGCAGGAATCTTGAGTTCGGTACGGGATGATGATGGACACAAGATTTTGCAAACGGATGCCGCTGTAAATCCCGGGAATAGTGGTGGGCCGCTCGTCAACAGTAAAGGACAAGCTATCGGCGTCGTCTCATTTAAATTGCGTTCCGCAGAAGGGCTGAATTTCGCAGTTCCGATCAATGATGTTCGGGGTCTGCTTAATAATCTCCGGCAACCCATGTCCTTGGAACAGATGCACCAATATCTAGGTGCAGAATCAAACCCCGCGCAGCAGAACGACGGGCCATCTCTGAAAGAAACACTCGATTGGCTGAGCGAGAAGATTCCCTTGGCCACTGCTCAGTTTGTTCACCGAGGATCCTCAAATTCGACCCGAATGGTCTCCGATGAATCCGTCAATCTTCAAGGTGAAGTAATAAGCCTTGAGTCCTGTAAGGCGGTATTCGGATACTCGATCCGCATGACGCCGATAGATCATCCGGAATGGGGTTCCACAGGTTCTTATACTTTCACCGTGCCATTGGGTGCACTCACAAGCTGGCTCGCCGCACCTGCTGAGAACGAAGGCGATCGCAACTATCAGTTCGTAAGCGGGGAGCAATGGGGCTACCGGCTTTTCCTTGGCACCAAGTCAAACCAGATACTTAGCGTGCTTTCGTACGGAACAAGAGTAACGCACACCGAAGCCAAGAGTGTCAACTTTCTTAGCATTCCATTCAACGATGAGTCACTAGCTCAACGCGTCGCCCGCGCGTTCCATCACGCCTCGGATCTGTGCCACAGCAACGCGGAAGCATTTTGAAGACCTGAAGGCGCCCTACTGGAACGGCGCCGGCATCGCGCGTCAGTAAGTGGCTCCCGAGGCCTCACTGGACGGATGCCGAAGTATTTCGCTGCCAGTGCTTCCGCTCTAAGACTCCACGCTTTTGGCTGTGTTCTCGCTGCGATGGCTTTCCGGCGGACCGTCATCGAGATCTGCTTGCGCTCGTCACCGGTCCCGGCGTTGTAAATTTCAGTACCCTCGCAAGAGGCAGGCGCTGGACAGCGGTTTCAAGCGGCGACCAGCTCGCCTGTGCCCTTACCTTCGGCACGTCGCGGCGGTGATGAGGCCCTTTTCAATAGCGCTTCGGATCTCCTGCTCGGGATTGGCGCCGCGATGATAGATGTTGCGTATGGCAGCGACGGCTTGAGCAGCTTGCGTCTTTCAGTCTCCTGCCCGCTATCAATCCGGCAAGTGTATGGATTGTTGCACCAAAAATGCAGGTCCATAACATCATGCCGAGTAACCAGGCAGTGTTCGGATGGGACCACGGGATTAACGAGGTAAAGGCGGCCTGGAAAAAAGGTTGTGGCCGCGCGAAAATTCCCGAGTTACTCGTACATGATCTACGGCGCACTGCTGCTCGAAACATGATCCGGACCCGGCATTTTAGAGAAACAGATTATGCTCATCGCCGGTTGGAAGGCGCGAAACATGTTCCACCGCTATCACATCGTCGACGAATGGGACATTCACGAAGGAGAGAAGAAATTGGCTCGACAGCTTGAGGAGAAGGCGCAGCTCCTAACAAAAGTAGGCACAACAGCGAAATTTGACCAACTGATGGGATCTTAGGAGTTCAGTGACTTCGAATGGTGCGCCCGGACAGATTCGAACTGCCGACCTTCTGGTTCGTAGCCAGACGCTCTATCCAGCTGAGCTACGGGCGCAACAGCCCACAGTATAGCAATCTGAGCGATTCGCCCTTGTTATGGGGTCGAAACCGGAGTTGGCAGGCTGTTCACACAGTTCCGGCCGTTCGCTTTAGCCCGGTATAAGGCTTCGTCGGCGGCGCGCACAAAGTCATCCGCGCTTCGTTCAGATCCGTCTGAAACCGTGACACCAAAGCTGGCTGAAACGCGCATTTCTACACCGTCCACCATCATGGTCGTGGCGTGCAGCCGCTGACGCATTCTCTCAGCCTGGTTGGCTGCCTGTTCGAGGTCACAGTTCGGCAACACAACGAGGAATTCTTCGCCTCCGTACCGGCCGACCTGATCGTAGGTACGCATATTGCCTCGTAGCCGCGCAGCGGCCTCACGTAATACCGCGTCTCCCGCAAAATGGCCGTAAGAGTCGTTGATCTTTTTGAAATGATCGATATCGAGCAGAATGACTCCTACCGTGCGACTGTCCCGATGGCAGCGTGAGAGTTCCTGTTCCAGTGTGGCGACGATAGCCGGCCGGTTGGGCAGCATTGTCAGAAGGTCTTTGTTAGCCCGGTCGCGTAATTCCTCGCGTGCCTGTAGCAGGTCCATCTGAAGATCGATAATGCGTTTGCCAACGCGCAATCGAACTTGCAGTTCGTGCTGGTCGAAAGGTTTCACGATGTAATCATCCGCGCCAGCTTCCAAGCCTTCCACGGTCTCGCCTTTTGTGTTTTTCGAGGTCAGCAGGAGGATATAGGTGTATGGTTCCCGGCGTGTTTCCCTGACACGCCGGCAAACTTCAGGACCGGTCATGTGAGGCATCACCCAGTCCAGTATTGCCATGTTGGGGGGATTGGGTTGGGCCAGAATCTCCCAGGCTTCCGCGCCGTGCTCAGCCAAAATAACGTCGTAACCCCACCGCGATAGAGAGGTTCGCAGCATCATACGGGATGTTGCGCTATCATCCGCTATCAAAACTTTCATTCCGGCCAAACAGTTTGCCTCGCTACAACTCTATTCGTCCGAAGCGAAATCGAACATTAGGCTTCCTGCGGAAATAAACAGCAATGACACAGGTATCTGGCAGTCAGGGAAGACATACAGGCGCCATGTTTCTAATATGGCAGGTGTCGAGCCGCGCAGATTAAGAAGCGCCGATCATGCAAAACACCTGAACGCAATCTTATATTATGGGTGTGCCACCCCGCGCTTCTCCAGAGAAGCGCAAAGTGTTGCATTATAAGGAGCTCGGATGCAGAATTCAGTACTCGTGCCAATGGTCGTCGAGCAGACCTCCCGAGGCGAACGCGCCTACGATATCTACTCGCGTCTATTAAAGGAAAATATCATTTTTCTCGGCACCCCGATTGACGATAACGTAGCCAATTTGATCATGGCCCAAATGTTGTTTCTTGCTGCTGAAGACCCCGAACGAGACATTTCTCTGTACATCAACTCGCCGGGCGGTTCGATCACGGCCGGGTTGGCGATTCTGGACACCATGCGACTGGTTGAACCGGATATCGTGACTTACTGCCTGGGACAGGCGGCGTCAATGGCAGCCGTGTTGCTGGCTTGCGGAACGAAAGGGAAGCGGTTCAGTCTACCCAATTCGCGCATTCTGATCCACCAGCCATCCATGAGTGGCTTGGGTGGCCAAGCAGCCGATATTGATATTTACGCTCGCGAGATCCTGCGAATGCGGCAATCTCTTAATGAGATTCTCGCGGATGCAACCGGGCAACCTGTCGAGAAGATCGCCCGCGACGTCGATCGCGATTACATTCTCGAGCCCGACGCTGCTCTGGATTATGGGATGATCGATCGTATCATCACGAGCCGGCAAGGCTCTCCGGTTCCAACGCGCTAATTCGTCAAAATGTAAGCTAGCCAATGACTTAGGGCTTCTTACGCCGGAGATAGTCCCTCGAAGGGGCTCTGTTTTTGCGAAATGTATAGTTCAGAACGATCTTCTATATTCAGAAGGCGATTTGGCTTGACCCCATGTTCCCGGTGGGATAGAGTGATACTTCTGTTACAAGCTCAGTAAGCCATTAAAACTGCTTATCGGATGATGCGACGACTTCACCCACACCTCATCGGCGCCTTCCTTATGACAGCCCTTGCGGTTGGAGGCTGCAGAGGTGGAACAAAAGATGAGGCCTCGGCGGCGGTTCCGGAAAACGGAAATTCACAGATCGGGAACAGCGCCGCACATGTGCCGGAGAGTACCACGAGCGCCTCTCCCGCGACAGATGCGTTGATTCAGAAAGCTGACGAGCATTTCAATCTCGGCCGGCAGTTCTATTTTCAGGGCAACATTGCCGGTGCTAAGAGAGAGTTCAACGCGGCCATTGATGTAATGCTCACCGCACCGGACAACCTCCCGGATCGCCACCGCCTGGAACATCATCTGGACGAGATCTGCGACCTTATCTATCGATTCGATGTGGAGAAACTAGGGGCTGGCGCGGAAGAAGAAGCGGTCTCCGGCTTCGATGAAGCACCAATTGACGAAGTCAGCCACATGACCTTCCCTGTAGATGAGAGTCTGGCGCCGAAACTCAAAAGCGAGTTGAATCAGACAGCGTCAGGGATCCCGCTGGAGCTTGCCGAGCCAGTGTTGAGCTATGTTCACTTTTTTTCAACGGATCGAGGCAGAAGCATTCTCTTAGCGGGCTTTCGGCGAGCCGGTCAGTACGCCGCCCTGATTCAACGCGTATTCGAAGAAGAGCAGGTACCGCAGGAGTTGGTATACCTGGCCCAAGCCGAATCCGGGTTCCTGCCGCGCGCTGTTTCCCGGAAGAGCGCCGTGGGAATGTGGCAATTTATTGCCGAGACCGGGGCCAGATACGACCTGGTTCGAACGCATTCTTTCGACGAGCGTCTGGATCCCGAGAAAGCCACGCGAGCTGCGGCCAAGTATCTTAAATTTCTCTACGCCCGCTACGGTGACTGGTATCTGGCGATGGCTGCTTATAATTGCGGCGAAGGCGCCGTCGATCGGGCGGTAGAGCGAACCGGGTATGCAGACTACTGGGAACTGCTGAAGCGGCATGCTCTTCCGCGTGAAACTTCCAACTACGTTCCGATCATCGTGGCGATGACAATCATGGCCAAGAACCCAAAAGATTACGGCCTGGAGAGCATTGAGGTCGATCCGCCGGTTGAATATGACTCGATCCAACTTACGGCATCTACCAGCCTAGATCTGATCGCCGACGCAACCCTACAGCCAGTCTCCGTAATCAGGGATCTGAACCCTCAATTCCTTACACCGGTTGTTCCTGCCGGTCTGACTGTACATGTACCTAAGGGCGCCGAGCGAACCGCCGAAGCGGCGCTCGAGACTGTTCCGGCGGCCAACCGAAATGCCTGGCGATTGCATCATGTTGAGTCCGGCGACACTCTGGAGGCGATTGCCCGCTCTTACCATCTGCCAGTTCAGCGAATTGCTGCTGTCAATCGCTCCGCTGAATCTCTGGAAGCCGGAGAAGTACTACTGATTCCCGCTGTGTATCACGAACCGAAGCCCGCTGTACGCAGAGTCTCCCGCTCTAGCCACAGCCGGACACATCGCGCCTCCACAAAATCGCAGCGCTCGCCTCTGCGTGCCGCACACGTTGCTGCAGCACGCCGGGTGGCCTCTTCCGTGCGCCAGCGGGTGCCCGTGCGCGCGTCCAGTTGAACGAATTAAGCGCCGCGAAGTCTTCCGCAACCTGCTTCAGAGCCCGAGATTCACAGGCTCAAATCGCTTTGAATTCGGTGTTGGAATTGACAGCTTCTCGAAGAAAAACCACCTTCATGTATTAGCAAGACACAAACTTCATTGCATCTTTGTGAAATAATTTTGCTTCGGCGATCATCTCGGTGCATAGTAGGGAAGTGCGAAAGGAGGAGTGCGTGAGTTTCACGTATTGCTTGACAGCCGACAACCAGCAAGACGATTTCGACTACGAAGACGAACACATCGAGCTCGAGTCCGAGAGGGACGAGTACGGTGAAGACGATGACGAAGATGAAGAAGACTACGATGAGGATGACGAGATGGACGTGACGAATTCCCGGAAGGAAGGGGAGCCAGCGCGCTCTTCGCCAGCTTCTACGAGCCACCAAGGCGTCTCGGGCGAACCCGCTGCTGGCCGAGCGGGAGAAGGCTCAGACGAGCCAATCGAGGGAGTAATCCTGGTGGAAGAGGAAGAATTCGAGCTGAACGGAGATACCGATCAGAAGCGATCCGAACGAGGCCCTCGGAGCAGGAAGTCTTCAACAGCTAAGAAGAGCGCCGCCGCTACAGCAGCTCCAGAGCCGGCCAAGGAGGGTGAAGCAAAAGCAGCCGCTCCCAGCAAACCGCGCGCTAAAAGCGCTCCAGCTAAAAAGAGTGCGCAGAAAAGTGCGGCAAAGGCAGCATCCCAACCGGCACAGAAGAAGGCCGTTTCTAAGAAAGTAGCCGGAAAGAAAGCCGCGGCGAAGAAAACCACAGCAAAGAAAGCGGCGAAAAAAGCGGTGTCCAAGAAGTCATCGCAAAAGAAGGCGGCCCCGAAGAAGGCAGCAGCGAAAAAGACTGCCTCCCGGAAAGCAGCTGCCAAGAAGCTGCCGAGCAAGAAAACCAGCGCTAAGAAGAGTGCTGCTAAGAAAAGTTCGGGTAGGACAACAAAGAAACGCAGCCGCTGAAAGGGCAGAGCCGGGCGGTGCCTACCGGCCGGCTTTAGGCTCACGCTGAGAGTAGTCTATTTTGCGCCCTTACGAACAGCGGTACGACATCGTTCAAACAGGTCGAGAAGGGCATCCGCGTATTCTTCGGCTGAGCGGGGTCCTTTCCCGCCGAACCCGGTAGTGGGTGTTCCTTTGCCGTAGCCCGTAGTTACCGCGATGAACTTCATTAAATCAAGCGCAATCTCGTCCGGGCCGGCCCCGTGTGGTCTGTCTGAGGTCTCGTCTGCCATCTATGTGTTTTTTCTCCTTCGAGATTAGATCTAGCCTGATTCTCGCATCCAGCGAGAGAATCCGCCCCTAGCCGGAGCGCAGCGGGCATTCCGAGATGCCAATTCGCGCACGCAAGTTGATCCGGAAAATGCGCGGAGGAGCACAAGCACACTTGATCGAGGGCCAAGATAGCTCGTTCTACGTGGTTAAGTTCGTTAACAATCCACAGCATCGCCGCATTCTGATAAACGAATGGCTGGCCTGCTCATTTCTCCGTTATCTGCAGATTCATGTGCCGGAGACGGCCCTGGTTGAGCTAACACCGGAATTCATCGCCGATAGCCCAGAGCTGTATCTACTGATCGGGTCCAGACGGGAGCCGGTTCCCCCGGGTATACACTTCGGGTCCCGGCTGGCTGTGCATCCGGAGCGGGTCGCGACCTACGATTTCCTTCCCGAGAAGCTGCTGCTCAAAGTTGAGAACCGGATCGATTTCCTGGGGACATTACTCTTCGACAAGTGGACCGGAAACACGGATTCCCGTCAAGCGGTGTTCTTTCGTGCACGCGCTAAATCCTGGACTCCGGTCAGAGGGGCCGCGCCAGCCCGGATCGGCTTCTTTGCGCAAATGATCGATCACGGATACGCATTTAGCGGGCCGCACTGGCAATTTCAAGATTCTCCCTTGCAGGGATTGTATTTTCGTTCGTCAGTCTATGACGAAGTGCGATCACTCGATTCTTTTCAACCCTGGTTGGATTTGATCGAAAATTTTCCCGTTGAGGTAATCGATGCAGCCTGGAAAGAGATACCTGGCGTGTGGCTCGAGCAGGATGCCGAAGAACTGGAACGGCTGCTCGATCGCCTGCTGAAAAGGCGTTCGCGAGTGACAGAACTTATAACGGATCTGCGCAAACAGAGGTCTAATGCTTTCGCAAATTGGCGCTGATTTCGCTCTGGATTCTGTCGGCGCTGGCGGGAGCAAGAAGTATACCGTTGCGGTAGTGTCCGTAAGCCAAATAAAGGCGCCGGGAGTGCCATTGGTCCAGGTGGAGCGTGTCGCTGCCCGGCCGAAATCCGATCCAAGTCTCAGCGGGGCTTGTCTCAAGAAGATCGGGAAGCAGGAAAGCCGCCTCATCCGCGAGCGAAGAGGTTATGCGGGGATCTATTCGCCGGTCCCACCCGACATGTTCGACGGATGCACCCGCGATGAGGAGCCCATTGGCGCGCTGCAACAGATAGGAATGGCCGTGCCGGATGATGGTGTTGCAGGTTCGGCCGGGCGGCCGGAATCCGATCAGATGACCTTTCACCGGCTCTGAAGAGGGCAACGGGGCAATGTTCTTCACCGGGATCGAACTGCTCCAGGCTCCCGCCGCGATCACCACGGCGCTGAACTCCCTTAGCTTGCCGTTCGCTTCGATCGTCACGCGATCATCCGCCACTTCGACGTTCTCGACCGGTGAGTACTCGAGGATCTCTACTCCCGATTGATGGCCCGCGGACGTCAAGGCGGCCAGGAGCTCGCGCGGGTCGACAATCGCATCGCCCGGATAAAAGATCGCGCCCGCCAAATTCGCCGAACGAATGAAAGGGCAGAATGTCTTTACTTGGGCTTCCGTCAGCGGCTTGGACTCAATACCGAGGCTTCTCTGGCGCCCGGCTCTGTCCTGTAGGGCGATCCATTCAGCGGCATTGTAGGCGAGGTCAATCGCGCCGCATTCCTGATAGTCAATTGTCGTCCGCGCAGCTACTTCGAGTTCGCGAACAAAAGCAGGGTAGAGACGCCGTGATTCAATGGCAAGGCTGGTTGAAGGCGAAGGAGAATCAAACTCGCCGCCCAGGGAGAGCATGCCTGCGCCTGCCCAACTGGCCTCACTTCCGACACGACCACGCTCGAATATGGTTACCCAAAAGTTATGTTGGGCAAGGCGCCACGCAATGGACAGACCGATTAGGCCGCCGCCCGCGATTGCGATCGTGGGTTGCGCGACAAGCTCCCGGTCTGGACTCAAGCTGGTTCCTGAAGCGCCTCCGATTCCCCATTCGCGCGTTTCACTACTTCGAGAAAAGCCTTGGATGCGTGACTGAGGGCTCGACGCGATGGATACACGAGACGTATCTTACGTTCGAGGCTGAGTTCCTTGACCCTGATCTCGCAGAGAGTATTCTGTTTTATCTCCTGCTCCACACACATGCGTGGCAGGAAGGCGACACCCTCATTATCCTGTACCAGGCGCCGGATCGTTTCCACGGTAGGCATCTCGAGGTCCATATTGATGGGCACTTTGAAACGCTGGAACTCTCGCAAAACGGCTTCCCGATAGGGAGAGAGCACATTGTGCGCGATGAACGTTTCCATATCCAGTTCGGTTATCGAGATTTCCTGCCGGTTGGCAAATCGATGCTGAGGAGAAACAATCAACGCCAGGCGGTCCGTGTAGATAACCTCCGACTGGAGATGTTCGTCCGTGGGCTCGTAGCTTATTACGCCGAGTTCAAGCTGGCCATCCAGCAGTTGAGATGGAATTTTGCTTGACTCCGAACGTCGCACCTGAATCTTTACTTTCGGGAAGAGTCTTCTGTATCTTCCGATATGTTGAATCAGATAGAGCGACATGGACTCGTTTGCCCCAATCGACAGCCGGCCGGCATAATTGTCCTTCAGCTCACGCAATGAATTTTCGAGATCTGCTTCCAGATTTATGAAACGCCGAGCGTATTCAAGAACGACGCGACCTGCGTCGGTCAGCAGAAGCTCGCGACCAGCACGATCGATGAGCTTCTCTTTTAAATCACTTTCAAGGCGTTGGATTGCGATCGAAATCGCTGGTTGCGTGCGCACCAGCTTTTCCCCTGCCCTGGAAAAGCTGCGCTCCGTCGCAACGGTGTAAAAGACCTTTAAGGGGTAGAGTTCCATTACGCTCTCTCCGACTGAGGCGTTTATAGCATCATTATAGCTAATGAGAATCGGCAAAACTATAAATTTGCATAATCGTTGGCATTAATTTAGCATGAGGAAAAGTTATCGAGTTTAGGACCTTATGAGCCGAGTTTATATATTTGACACCACGCTGCGCGACGGCGAGCAGTCGCCGGGTTGCAGCATGACCACGCTCGAGAAGCTCACGACCGCGACCGCTCTCGTGGATTTGGGGGTCGATATTTTGGAAGCGGGTTTTCCCATTGCCTCAGAAGGCGATTTTGAAGCAGTGGATGCAGTTAGCCGTCAATTTCCGTGGGTACAAGTAGCGGCGCTGGCGCGTTCCTGCACGCTCGATGTAGAGCGGGCGGCGAAGGCGCTGGAACATGCAAAGCGTCCGAGAATACACACTTTTCTCGCAACCAGCGACATACATCTGAAGTACAAGCTCCGCAAATCGCGACAGCAGATTTTGGAACAAGCCGTGGCGGCAGTTGCGCTGGCGCGTAGTTATACGGACGACGTAGAATTCTCGGCGGAAGACGCAACACGCACCGATCCGGAGTACCTGGAACAGGTCAGCATGGCTGTGGTCGAAGCAGGCGCGCGAACCGTCAACTTGCCGGACACGGTCGGATATTCCACCCCCGATGAGTACGCGGAGATCATCGGGAGAATTGTGAGGGTTCTTGGCGACCGCGCTATCGTAAGCGTGCATTGCCATGATGACCTCGGCCTTGCGGTCGCAAACTCGCTTGCGGCTGTTCAGGCGGGGGCGCGGCAGGTCGAGTGTACGATCAACGGTATCGGGGAACGAGCAGGTAATGCGGCTCTGGAGGAAGTGGTGATGGCAATCAAAACGCGTCACGACCGGCTCCCCTTCGAGACAAAGATCAACTCCGAGAAACTCTTTCACGCCAGCCAGACGCTGACGCAATTCATTACCTTCGGACCGCAACCGAACAAAGCGATTGTCGGCGAGAATGCATTCGCGCATGAGGCAGGCATTCACCAGGACGGGTACCTGAAGGAGCCGTCGACGTATGAAATTATTCATCCTTCGACTGTCGGAGTGCCCGAAACGAGAATCGTTCTCGGCAAGCACAGCGGGCGGCATGCTCTGAAGCAACGTGCGGAGACTCTCGGCTTCAATCTGTCGGGCGAGGAACTCGAAGAGGTCTACCACCGGTTCACCCACATGGCAGATAACAAAAAGGGTTTGCGAAACGACGAGATCAGGGCATTGATTGAGCTCGTAATTGGCGCACAAGAGCCACACGACAGCGCGCTAGCCGTCGGCATGGAACGTTAGTCGATGCGTTTGAACATTCTGCTGTTGCCCGGTGACGGCATCGGCATAGAGGTTACAAACGAGGCAACCCGTGTTCTGCGCGAGGTGGCGTCCAGATTTGGCCACGACCTTTCATTGACGGAAGGACTACTGGGCGGCATCGCCATCAAACAAACGGGGGACCCCTTTCCGGAGGAGACGCGGAGGTTGGCGCTGGAAGCAGATGCGACTCTGATGGGCGCAGTCGGTTTGCCGGAATTCGACAATGCACCCCCGGAGAAGCGGCCCGAACGAGGACTGTTAGGAATTCGAAAAGCACTTGGCGTGTATAGCAATCTGAGGCCGGTCCGCTCGTACCGTGCTTTGATCGACTCGTCTCCACTTAAGAATGACTTGGTCGACGGAGTGGACCTGATCATCGTTCGTGAGCTCACCGGAGGACTCTATTATGGAACGCCACGAGGCATCTCAGGCAGCGGGGCAGAAGAGCGCGCCATTAATACGATGGTCTATACGCGGCCTGAAATCGAGCGTATCGCGCATATGGCGTTCGGATTGGCGAACAAGCGGCGCAAAAAGGTGACGAGTGTCGATAAATCGAACGTTCTCGAAAACTCGCAACTCTGGCGTCGAGTGGTGACAGAGGTAGCATCTCAATACTCCGGCATCTCGCTTGACCATGTTCTGGTGGATAACTGTGCCATGCAATTGGTGCTCAATCCCAAGCGTTTCGACGTGGTGCTCACGGAGAATCTGTTCGGCGATATCTTAAGTGATGAGGCAGCCGTTTTGGCGGGTTCGATCGGAATGCTGCCGTCGGCTTCAATCGGAGCCAAGCGGCCCTCAGGCGCTTGGTTGGGCCTCTATGAACCGGTACACGGGTCTGCGCCGGATATCGCCGGCCAAAACAAAGCGAATCCGCTGGGCGCGATTGGTTCGGTGGCGGCAATGCTGGAATATAGTTTCGGCCTGACGCAAGAAGCGCAGGCTGTCTACGATGCGATGGAAAGCGTTTTGAACAGTGGGCGGGTGACGGCGGATCTGAAGCCTTCGGGCGTACCCGCCACGACGAGCCAGGTGGGCGATGCGGTTTGCGAAGCAATCTGCTCCCAGGCCGCAATTCGCGCTGTCAATTAGAGCCGCCGGTTTTCGCGGCATAGCAGGTAAGAAAATGTCAGAAAAAAGCAACGCAGCAAAGCCTCTCACGATTATCGAGAAGGTTTGGCAGAATCACATCGTGACCGAGCGCCCAGGCGCTCCCACGCTTCTCTATATCGATCTGCATCTTATTCACGAAGTAACTTCGCCGCAGGCTTTCGCTGGGCTGCGTCAACGAGGACTGAAGGTGAGGCGTCCCGATCTCACGATCGGCACCACCGATCACAGCATACCGACACACGATCGTTCACTGCCGATTCTGGATAAGGTAGCGGAGCAGCAGATTCAATATCTGGAGAAGAATTGCAAGGAATTCGGTATTGCCGTTTTATGGCCCGCACGACAAAAGACAGGGAATCGTTCACGTTATCGGTCCTGAACAAGGGCTGACGCAACCTGGCATGACCGTGGTCTGCGGCGATAGCCACACTGCTACGCACGGAGCTTTTGGCGCGTTGGCATTCGGCATTGGAACCAGTCAGGTGGAGGAGGTCCTCGCTACGCAGTGCCTACTTCAGAGGCCGTCGAAAACGTACCAGGTCAGAGTGGAGGGCTCTCTGAAACCCGGAGTGGGCGCCAAGGACATCATTCTGAACTTGATTTCGCGTATTGGGATCGGAGGTGGCACCGGTTCTGTTTTTGAATACTCGGGACGGGCCATTCGTTCTCTTTCCATGGAAGAACGCATGACCATCTGCAACATGTCGATTGAAGGCGGCGCCCGCGCAGGTCTGGTCGCGCCCGATGATACGACCTACCAGTATCTGGCGGGGCGGCCATACGTTCCGAAAGGCGCAGCCTGGGACCGCGCCCTCGACCGATGGCGCAAACTGCCCACCGATGAAGGCGCGCGGTTCGATAAACGGATCGATATAGATGCAAGCGCATTAGAGCCGATGATTACCTTTGGCACGAATCCGGGCATGGGTATTCCGATCACCGGGGCCGTGCCGGATCCTGCGCGTTTAAGCGACCCTACGGAACGGGAGTCGTTGGACAAAGCGCTTCGATATATGGATCTGCCGTCCGGCAAATCTCTGTTAGGACACCCAGTCAACGTTGTTTTCATCGGGAGTTGTACTAATTCCCGTCTTTCCGATCTGCGTGCCGCGGCGGAGATCTTCAAAGGACGGAAAGTCAGCCCGAATGTTCGAGTGATGGTGGTACCGGGATCGCAACAGATCAAAGAGCAGGCTCAAGCCGAAGGTCTGGATCGCATTTTCAAGGAAGCCGGAGCCGATTGGCGTGAGGCAGGCTGCTCCATGTGCATTGCCATGAATGGCGATCAGTTGAATGCCGGCGAGTATAGCGTCTCGACGAGCAATCGTAATTTCGAGGGCCGCCAGGGTAAGGGTGGCAGAACCTTTCTCGCGAGTCCGCTTACTGCCGCCGCAGCAGCAGTGACCGGGGTCGTGACGGATGTCCGAACCATGCTTTAGAAGATTAGACGAGCTAACGGAACCGAGCACGTCAGGAGCTGAGAGAATCGGCCAACCCCGCGCTCACGGGATTGTGAAAAAAATCGACCACACCAATCGCTCTTTGAATCTTCGGCTCGCTGAGAACCGCGGCCTCATCCTCGCTCATGGCTCCGATTCAAGAATCAACGGCCTACAATCAAGACGTTCAGTCATAACCGGATTTTTTCACGGACGGTCACGCTTGGGGCTCCGTTTCGCGTAATGGAGTAAAAATCGTATGGATAAATTCATAACCTTTAAAAGTCGAGTTGTACCGCTGCTGATCGATAACATCGATACCGACCAGATCATACCCGCCCGCTTTCTCAAAACCGTCTCCAAGGCCGGTCTTGCCGATCAGCTTTTTTATGACTGGCGTTACGATGCATCCGGCCGGCCGATTCCCGATTTCATCCTGAACAAACCGCAAGGGCAAGGCGCGCATGTGCTCCTCGCGGGCGACAATTTCGGGTGCGGCAGCTCGCGCGAGCACGCGCCCTGGGCATTAAAGCAGTACGGCTTCAAGGCGGTCATCAGCACCTCCTTCGCCGATATTTTTCGTGGAAACTCTTTAAAGAACTCGCTTCTGCCAATTGTTGTCTCGCCCGAAGTTCATCACGCTCTTTTGGCTGCTGTGCAGGCCGACCCCGCTACGGAGGTGACCGTCGATCTCGCGCAACGAACGCTGACATTGCCAGACGGCTCCTCAGCCATCTTTCCGATTGACGACTTCGCCAGACATTGCATGCTCGAAGGGGTTGACGAGCTTGGATACATCCTTAAACAAGAGGCTCAGATAGCCGAGTTCGAAGCGAAGCGCGAGTTGACGATTAACACGCTGGCGCCTGCTTAGACTCGATTCGAATTCCATTTTCCCGGCGGTTGCAGCGAGTGTTCCGCATGTTACCGTGAAGCTAGTGGCGCCGCCCTTGAACTTTCATCTGGAACAATATGAAGGGCCGCTTGACCTCCTGCTTGACTTGATTCGCAAGCAGCAGATCAATATCTACGATATTCCGATCGCCAGGATCACCGCCCAGTATCTCGATTACATGCAGAAGGCGATGGAGCTCGATATCGAGCTCAGCTCCGAGTTCGTTTATATGGCGGCGACTCTGATCCATATCAAAAGCAAACTGCTGCTGCCGCGGGATCCGGAGCTCGATAAAATTGCTCCCGAAGAAGACCCGCGTAAGGAGCTAGTGGAGCGTTTAATCGAGCATGAGCGGTTCAAGAACGCTGCCGAGATGCTGTTTCAGAAGCGGATCGTAGAAGAGGCGATCTGGTCGAATCCTCAAATCGAAGAATTCATCGCGCAGGATCAAGGACCGCAGCTTGCGGCCACCATCTTCGATTTAGTGAAGACCTTTCAGCAGGTTTTGGAACGCGCGCAGCACCGGCCGGTGTACGAAGTCGGCAAGGACTCCAGCACGGTTCCCGAAATGATTCAGTACCTGCGCCATCAATTGGCGCACTCGCGTCGCCAGGAGCCGCTATCGGCGGCTCGCCTCTTTGAGCGTCAACGCAGCCGGCGCGCCATGGTATGCCTGTTTCTCGCGATACTGGAGCTGGTAAAGCTGCAAAGCGTGGAACTCGTGCAAACGGAAGCGTTCGGCGACATTGGCTTGACTCGCGGTTCGGGGTTTGAGAACGTTCCTGATTCAGCCGAAGAACTCGCCACGCTGGAAGAGGATTATCGCTGAGCGTGAGCATGGAACAAGCAGATCAAGTTCTCCAAGTAGATTCGTCCGTGGCGGAGCAGGAGTTTCCCGGATTCACCAGCGCCGAAGACGATGTCGTCATTGCGGACGCAGTTACAAACGAAGCGTCTCCGGCGGATCCTTCCGCGGCTCTCAAAGCTGTGATTGAGGCGGCGGTGTACATCACAGAGGAGCCACTAACCGCCGAGCAGATCGCAACGGCTGTTGAGCAGCCGGTTGCAATTGTGAAAGAAATTCTGACCCAGTTGGTAGCCGAGTATGCCCGGCCCGATCACGGTCTGTCGATACGAGAGCTGGCCGGCGGCTACAAGATGTCTACCAAGGCGGAACATCACGACTCGATCCGGCGTTTTGTAAACAAGCTGCAACCCCCGCTCAAGCTTTCGCTAGCGGCTCTCGAGACGCTGGCCGTGGTCGCTTATAAGCAGCCGATCACGGCTCCCGAGATTCTGGATATTCGCGGGGTGCAAGGCGCAGGCGTCTTGAAGACGCTGTTAGATCGAAAGCTGATAGCGGCCGCCGGCCGAAAGAATGTTCTTGGCAAACCGATTTTGTACAAGACGACGCGCGAGTTTCTGACCCAGTTCGGATTGAATTCGCTGGCGGAACTGCCGACCCTGAAGGAATTCGAGGAGCTTGGGCGATTTGCGCTCAGTGACGGAGAGTACGTCAACTCCAACGAAGAATCTATGGCTGCCAGCCAGACCGGGACGCATGATGACCAACAGTCTGATCCCGAATTGCGCAACGAAGATGAGAAGGGGGAAGAACGGCGGGAGCAGGAGAATGGCTGAAGAACGGCTTCAGAAGATCCTTGCACATGCGGGAATCGCGAGCCGGCGCAAGGCGGAAGAGCTGATTGCGGCCGGCCGCGTTGCCGTAAATGGGGAAACCGTCACGGAACTCGGCTCGAAGGCGGATATCTCTCGGGACAAAGTAAAGGTAGATGGACGCATACTGCATGCTCCCACGCATCATCTCTATCTCGCGTTCAACAAGCCGAAGAACTGTGTCACCACCGTTAGCGACCCGGAAGGAAGGCAGACCGTCATGTCTTTTTTTAAGGGATTTCGCGAAAGGATTTACCCTGTCGGGCGTTTGGATTATGCGAGTGAAGGACTGCTGCTGCTCACAAATGACGGCGACTTCGCGAACCGGCTAATCTCGCCTGCGAGTCATGTGCTGAAGACGTATCTCGTCAAAGCGAATGGCGCGCTTACGGCCGAGCAGGAGGAGCAGTTTCGCTCCGGGATCCCGATGCACGGCCGCCGCACCGCGCCAGCGAGCATCAAATTGATCCGTAAAGGCGAAAATCCCTGGTACGAGGTCCGTCTGGTGGAGGGAAGACAGAACCAGATTCGCATCATGTTTAAACACTTTGGCCGTCTCGTCGAAAAGCTCAAACGGGTAAAGATTGGATTCTTGGAATTAGGAACACTAAAACCGGGAGCGTACCGGACATTGACTCATATCGAAGTGGCGCGTTTCCGGAAACTGATTCATTCGGAGCTGCCGGTCACCGGGCACGAAACCGCACGACCTCATGAACGACAAAGAACTCAGCGCTCTGCTGCACTCTGCTAAGACGATCGCGGTAGTCGGGCTTTCGAGCAACCCTGCGCGGCCAAGTTTTGGCGTTTCTCGTTTTCTTCAGCGACAAGGTTTCCGCATCATTCCGGTGAACCCAGGCGAGCACGAGGTCCTTGGCGAACGGGCGTATTCCTCCGTAAGAGAGGTGCCCGATTCGATTGACATCGTCGATATTTTTCGTCGTCCGGCGCGTGTTCCTGAAGTTGTTGACGATGCGATTCAAAAGAGCGGCATCCGCTGTATCTGGATGCAGGAGGGTGTCGTCAGCCATGAAGGGGCGGCGCGAGCAGAAGCGGCCGGTATCCCGGTGGTCATGGATCGCTGTATCTTGAAAGAGCTGGCACGCCTTCTTTCCTAGAGGGATTGCGTTCTGAAGTCTTCTTCCCTCACAACACAACTCTTAGACCGGCGATTCAGAATGCTGCGAACTCTCTCATTCCGGTCGAGGGTGGAATATTTCGATATCCGGATATTGGGTTTTATTGCTCCGGTGCTGTTGCTCTCGATTTTGTGCGGATGCAACACGGAGAAACCGGAGACGCAGGAGTACGCCTACGTTGCGCCCGAATCCGTCAATCTGCGCTCTCAATTGAACCAGAAGAACGGCACAGTAGCTGTTCTGACGCACGGTGAGCGGGTGGTTATACTCGATGTCCGCCGCCGGTACGTGCGTCTTCGGACTAACAAGGGACAGGAAGGCTGGGTTGATTCGCTCGATTTGCTCAGCGCTAGCGAGATGCAAAGGGTTCGACGCGAGAGAGCGCGGGCGCTGTTGCTACCTTCCGAAGGCACCGCCACCGCATACGAGACAGCGAACATTCACCTCGAGCCGAACCGCAAGTCTGCGGCATTCGCTCAGGTGCCGGAAGGCGGGTCAGTGATGATCCTGGGACGCAAAATAGCGCCGAGAGGAGGGCCGCCACCCCGAGCGACAGTCGTATTTGAACGGCCTATGGCCCCATCCCGGAAGACACGTAAGGAAAAGCAAACCAGAAACAGTTTAAAGCCCCCCAAACCCCACAAGCCTCCGCCCCCGGCGAACTGGCAGGAGTTATGGGGTGTCGATCGCGGCGGGGGAGAGAACAGTTCGCCCGACACCGAGGAGACGAAGAAGCGCGCCGCCTCGGCACAATCTACTGCAAGGCCTCTCGTCTCCGCAAAGCCTGTCGTATTGGACGCCTGGAACCTTGTTCGGACAAAGAACAACCAGGTCGGCTGGGTGCTTTCGCGGAGTTTGATGATGTCCATTCCTGACGAAGTGGCGCAATACGCGGAGGGTAAACACATTACCTCCTATTTCGAGCTCGGTACCGTAAATGACGAGCGCCAAGGTCCCAAGCGGGATTGGCTGTGGACAACGGCATCGGAGGGCCAGACACCCGATTTCGATTCGTGGCGCGTCTTTCTCTGGAATCGCCGCCGGCATCGCTATGAAACGTCTTATCGTCAGCGCGATTTAGAAGGCTATTTCCCCGTTCACGTCGATTCTCCCGATCCTGCTGCACCCGGCCGCACCTTCCAATTGATCACGCGCGACGACGATGGAAAATTTCGCCGACGAAACTATCGCTTCGACGGAACACGAGTTCACTTAATCGGAACGGAGAATTACGATCCCGGCAAATCAAGTATGGGAGAAGACTCCGGTCAACAGAACAATGAGACTAGAAAACAGGAGCCGGGTTGGTTAGCGCGTGAATGGGGCTCGCTGAAGAGAAGATTCGCTGCCAGAAACTGATTCAGGTCTCCTCGATTTTTCCGGCGATCTCCACTCGGTCCATAGCAAGAAATTGCTGCACATGCGGATGTTTGCAGGTTTCCAGCTTATTTACAGGTCCAAAATAGATAGACTCGCCCTTGTATAGAAACACGACCGTATCTGCCACTTTCCGCATCAGATCCAAATCATGCGTCACCACAACGGCTGTGAGTTTGAGATCTTTCTTTAGACGCAACATCAGATTGCCGATATGATCTGACATGATCGGGTCGACCATGGTGGTCGGTTCGTCGTAGAGAATACAGTGAGGATGGGCCGCCAGCGCGCGCGCGATGGCGACGGCTCGTTTATAGCCAGTAGCTAAATCAGCAGGATATGCATTCTGTACCCCTACCAGGTCAACCTTCTTCAGGAGATCGCATACGATACCCTCTTTCTCACGCTCGCTATAGCCCTCACGTGCTTCAAGAGAAAACTCGACATTCTCCCCGACAGTCAAAGAATCGAAAAGCGCGCCAGATTGAAAGACTATAGTCACTTTTTTTCGGATATTCCTGAGTTGCTCCTCGGTCATGTTGGTGATGTCGGAGTGTGCCACGATCACCTGCCCGCTATCGGGTTTCAGGAATCCCATGATGTGAAAGAGACTGACCGATTTACCGACTCCGCTCCGGCCGATGATCGCGAGCGTTTGGCCTGAGTCAACGTAAAAATTGACGTCTCTTAATACGGGATGATCGAACGCTTTACTGACGTCCTTGAACTGAATGTAATGTGGGAATTCTTCGGATTCTGGCATCGCTCGAGCGCACGGATCTACAGATTATTTCGACTGCACCAAGTTTGCCATTCTGCAGGAGTGTTGAGATTGTCGATCGATTGGTCAACCGGAAGATAAGCGGCGCCGAGTTCTTCTACCAAATCTCTCGCGCGCAAACGGCGACGGTCCAACGCGCTGCTGACGCGGGACAAACAAGCTCGCCTCCAGATACCGCAGAGGGGATGTATCGATCCAGTCGAGTCTCTGCAGACGACGCAGTTGCTCCCAAGTTCTGTGGCCGTTGCGACGAGCCTCTGCAGCCACTCCACCCGGACGTCCGGCATATCGCAGGCGACGATTAGGTTCAATTCGCCTCGTCCGGACGCGAGCGCTGTTTCGATGCCCGCCAAAGGACCCGACCCTGGCCGCAGATCGTAGAGAAAATCGAAGCTCAGGTCGCGATACCGTTGTGATCCTCCCACGAGCGCTACACTTTGAGACACAGAACCCACTCTCGCAGCCACCTCTTCCACGAGCAGATGGGTCTTGAACGGCAACCTTGCTTTATCCCGGCCCATTCGGAAGCTGCGACCTCCGACAAGCACAAAGCCGGCCACCTGCATTCCCAATTATTGCATTGGGTTATGCGTTTTCCAGGTATAATCGGTAGAACAAACTGCGGGTCTTTTGTGCTTATGTATCGACGCACTCCGCTGGTAATTTTGCCGCCCGGGACGGTGGAATCAGCTTGCTCGGAGGAGCGGTTGCAGCTATAAACCTCAATGCTTCGCCTCCCCCTTCAAAGAGCCTGTTGTCTGGTGCTGGCCTGCTTTCCGGTTGCCGGAGTTTTAGCAGGCTACCAGGCCAATGCCTCCGCTCATGTGCAAGCCATTCGTTTCTGGTCTTTCGGCGACGTCACCCGGGTAGCCATTCAAACCGAAGGCGAATACAAGCTCTATTCCGATCAGATTGAACACCCGGCTCGTGTCTATTTCGACCTAACGGGCCTCCGCCCTCCGACGGCGGTTCATCATGGCGTCCAAACCATCAGCGTCAAAGATCGCCTTGTAAGGGAAATTCGCGTAGCTGAAGTGACCCCGGGCAAAACCCGAATTGTCTTTGATCTTGAAGGTCCGGTAGACGTGGTTTCATCGCAGCTAGTGAATCCGGACCGGCTCATGATCGAAATTCGGCCACGAGCGCAGAGCTTGCCGGGAATCTCAATCGCCCGGGCAGCCACATCTTCTCAGAAGATCGACCTTTCCGGCACCGAAGGCGCTAACTCTCAGGACAACTCTGCCGGACCGGCGAAATCCGCATCGAGCCCGGGAAACTCTACGCAGCAAAAAGCAAATACGTCTCGATCGCCGATAGTCGTCGTCTCAAATAGCGCTTCCAGAATTCCGGACGTGAATCAGGATGAACCGTCGGGCGATCAGATGGCCCATACCAATTCAAATCCCCGTAACCTCCGTGAAACGACTCTTCCGCAAGTTCCGCTTACCGTGACGAACACGCCTTCTACCGCGAGCAGCGCGGCAGCGGATAGCGCTTCATCTACTCCGCTCATGGGATCTCACGAAGTGCCAGTCGCAGCGGCAGGCCGGTCTAGGAGAGGAGCCGTCGCTTCGCCTGCCAAACGAGACACTGGGGGCGATCGATCGCTCGTCCGTGTACTCGGTTTGAAACTGGGTCGTGTCGTTATAGATCCGGGCCATGGCGGCCACGATACCGGCACGATTGGTCCCGGTGGTCTTATGGAGAAGGATCTGGTGCTCGACGTGGCGCTCAGACTGGGAAAGCTCATCAGTCAACAACTCGGCGCTGAGGTTGTCTATACCCGCTCAGGAGACGTTTTCATCCCGCTGGAGGAGCGCACGAAAATTGCCAATAACGAAAAAGCTGATCTTTTTATATCCATCCACGCCAACTCTTCTCCGGAGCCTAACGCCAGCGGTGTCGAGACTTTCTATTTCAATCTCACCTCCGATAAAGTCGGTCTGGACCTCGCCACGCGCGAAAACGCGACATCGGCGAGCTCGATTTCGGATCTGAACGATCTGCTGCACAAGGCTGTGCTTGAGAACAAGCTGGAGGAATCGCGGGAATTTGCGCAGAAAATTCAGTCGGCGCTTTGGACTACCTCGCTGAAGATGAATTCGCGCGCCCGCAATCGTGGTGTGCGGCAGGCTCCTTTTGTAGTGTTGATCGGAGCTACTATGCCCTCGATTCTGGCCGAGATCGGCTTCGTCTCCAACCCGCACGATGAACGCCTGTTAAGACGAATGGATCAGAGGCAAAAGATCGCGGAAGCTCTTCTGAAGGGCGTTACACAGTACGCGAGCACTCTCAGCCACGTTCAAATGGCCGAAGCTCGCACGCATTAGTTCTTCATTTTTTTGGCTTTGAGACTGCTGTTCTCCCGGCAGATTCCACGTTCGCTGCGGCGCACAAATCCAACGAGCTCGGAAATGTGTTCCGAGCGGCATTCCCCTTCAATGCGCTTCAAAGCATCTTCTTGTTTCAAGCCGGAGCGATACAGAATCTGATACGCGGCTTTAATCGCCCGGATGTCGTCTTGCGAGAAACCAGCGCGTTTCAGGCCGACAACGTTGATGCCCTTTGCTGCAACGTTGAAATCCGAGTAGAGAAAAAACGGCGGAAGATCGCTGTTGACCCTGGTATTTCCCCCTACCATGGCAAGGCGTCCTATTCTCGAATACTGGTGAATGACGACTCCTCCCGAAATGAACGCCTGATCCTCAATCTCCACATGTCCCGCCACCAGAGCACAGCTCGCGATCACAATATTGCTGCCCAGACGGCAATTGTGGGCGATATGGCCGGAGGTCATGATGTAATTACCATCGCCGATTCTGGTTTCGCTCTCAGGAGCCGTGCCGCGAGAGATGGTGAAATGCTCGCGGACCTTGTTACGCGCGCCGATAAACAGATAACTGCGCGCGCCGCTGAAGTTCTTATCGAGCGGATCTGTTCCGAGGACAGTACCGGCGGAGATTTCGTTGTCGTCACCGAGCGTGCTCCAACGCTTTATATAAACGTAGGGTTCGAGCAGGCAGCGCGCACCGATCTCGACATCCGCCTCAATGACGCAGTACTCTCCAATGCGCGAGCCGGGCCCGACCACGGCAGAAGGATCGACGCGAGCAGTCGGCGCGACGTAAACCGATGGGTCAGCGGCCATTCATGACAAGTATGACCGCTGCTTTTTGAAGGCACTGGAGCCATACAGATCTTTGAACGGTCGCCGTTTACGCCGCGCTACGCGACGGCTTGCCTTCATCTCGATGGCGGATACAAATTGACAAGCGCAATTGCGCGAACGTCTTCAGAAGTAAACCGGAGGCGGCCATCTCTCGACGATTGCTATACGTGATTCCCGTATACTTAAAACATGAAGGCCGCGACTGTGATCAGCACAAAGCGGTTTGAATCCGATATCGAAGGGCTGCTCACTGCCGACGAGTTAGCTGGACTCGAATTCTCGCTTGCCACCAATCCTACGGCTCATCCGGTCATGCCCGGAACCAACGGCGTTCGCAAGGCCCGCTGGAATCGCACCGGCATGGGGAAGCGTGGTGGTTTACGAGTGATTTACTTCTACGTTGCAAGCGCAGAAGTGGTTGGTTTGATCGCTGCCTACGCGAAGACCGAGAAGGAGAACCTGAGTGAAGCCGACAAAAAAGCGCTCCGCCACATCGTCGAAAGTTTCGAGCGAGCGGACTGATCGAAAGAGTAAAATGACGCCCCTTGGCAAGAAAATCGCCGAAGGACTGGAAGAATTCGCCGCTCACATGCGCGGTGAAATCAAGCTTCGAACTCGCGTGATTCACGTGCCCGATGCTGTCGATATCCGCGCTATCCGCGAGCATACCGGCCTATCGCAGAACCAGTTTGCCGACCGGTTTGGCTTTAATCCCAGAACCCTGCAGGAATGGGAACAGGGCCGAGCTAAACCGGATGTTGCGATGCGCGCTTACCTCACTGTGATCGCCAAAAATCCGGCCGCTGTCGAAGAGGCCTTGAAGAAGGCCAGTTAGAGCCCTTGCGGTCGCATCGCCCATTCATGATAAGTATGGGGCATGCCGGCCATGAGCGTCGCCGAGATCGCACAGATCTGCGACGGAACTCCCGAGGGTTCTCCTGAAAGAATTATAGACGGCGCTAACGCTTTAGAGGCGGCGCAACCAAACGAGCTTTCGTTCGTCTCGAATGTGAAAGCCCAGTCTGCAGCGGCGAGTTCGCACGCGGGTTGCTTGATTGTTTCCCCTTCTTTCGATGCCGCGGGTAGTTGGTCGGTGATCCGCGTGAACGATCCGCGCAGCGCGTTTGCAAAAGCACTGGCCGCCCTATATAAGAAGCAGCCTCCCGCGCCATCTATTCACCCCACGGCCGTCATTGCTCCCGGCGCGCGTATAGCTGACGGCTGTTACATCGGAGCTTTTGCGGTCGTCGGCGAAGACTCCGAAATTGCACAAGACTGTCACATCGCCGATGGAGCTCACGTCGGCGAGCGGGTCACGATTGGCGCGCGTACGACGCTTCACCCCCACGTGACCGTGTATGACGATGTGACGATCGGTTCGCGGGTCATTCTTCACGCGGGCTGTGTCATCGGAGCTGACGGATTTGGTTTTGCGATGACGGGCGATCATTATGAGAAGTTTCCTCAGGTGGGCACAGTTCGAATCGAGGATGACGTGGAGATTGGCGCGAACAGTTGCATCGATCGTGCCGCTCTGGGAGTCACACTGATAGGTACCGGTACGAAGCTGGATAACCTGGTACACATTGCTCACAACTGCCAAATTGGCAAGCACGTTGTGATCGCTGCCCAAACCGGATTCGCCGGAGGGGTGGTGGTGGAAGACTACGCAGTCATCGGCGGACAGGTGGGCGCCGGCGAGAAGGCCAGGATCGCTTCCCGGGCCGTGGTAGGGTCGGGCGCCGGGATTCTGAGCTCGCAGAGAATCCACGCCGGCGAACCGGTATGGGGCACGCCTGCGCGGCCCCTGCGCCAGCACCTGAGAGGACTCGCGCACATCAATAAGATTTCTGAATTGCGTGAAGAGATCCGTCAGCTCAAACGGCAGATCAACGCGTCAGGAGACACGCGTCGATCTGAGCCGTGACGCTCTTATGCAAGCGAAGCTTGACTGAGAATTTGATTCGCGCGATCGACCATCAGCCTGATGCGTTCCAGCTGATGGCGAATGTGGTCGCTCTCCGACGTGAGTTCGAGATAGTAGGCCAGCGACTCGATTGTGCTTAATGGCTGACGCAGCTCATGTGCGAGCTCGCCAATGCGGAAAGGGTCAGCGCCCAGTTCGCGATGATCGTCCAGATCACTACTCTTCAGCAGAAAATCCTCCCGCGAAGCATAGTTCCGTGAAACAGCGTCGTTCATCATCTCTTGTAACTTGGGTATCGAATCCAACGCGCATCCCCAATCAGCGGCGAATGATCCGACCGTCTGATTGTGCGCCCTATCGATGCTCCAGTCAATAGTATTCCGCAGCAAAAGCACAAAGATTTTTTCTCTATGTGACCGAGTCGTAATAGAACTCTCCCGGACTGGACAACGCGCGCAGGCCGTGCTTAAATCTGCCGCCGGGGATGTGTTATTCTCAGGACGTAAAATAGCTCGGCGGGCCTGTGGCGCAGTTGGGAGCGCGCTTCCATGGCATGGAAGAGGTCGACGGTTCGAACCCGTCCAGGTCCACCATTTAATTCAACCGCGCAGACTCTGTTTGAGTCATTTCTGTTTCGGACGTCACTAGTGAACCGCTAATTCCTCGTCGAAGCAGACCGCGACTTTACCGCAGCGACCCGACGCCATCAGCGCATACGCTTCTCCGGCTCTATCCAGACTGAAGCGATGCGTAATCAAGTCGGCTGGGTGAAGTTTCCAGCGCACCAAGCGTTCGACCAGTTCTTCCATCAGCCAGAGTGAAGTTACCCACGAACCGTAAATTGTTTTTTGGTCGTGGATAATGTCCGGCGACGGGTTAAATTCGACTCTGCCGCCTTCACCCAGAAAAGCGATCCTGCCCCATTTCCGGGTTGCCCGAATGGCGGTAGCGCGCGCAGCTTCGTGAGCTGAGCAATCGATTGCGCGCTCGACTCCAGCACCACCGGTCAGATGTTTTATCTCTTCGGCATTTTGTGGACCACTTGCCAGTACTTCGTCGCACACGCCAAGTTTGAGCGCCAGCTGCATGCGTTCTTCGAGAACATCAATCCCAAAAATTCTGGCGGCACCGAGTTTCCGGCAGAGCGCGCCTACAGCGAGACCCACCGGACCAAGACCCGTGACGAGCACCGAGTCATTGCCGCTGATACCGATTTTCTGCAGGCCTTCGTAAGCGGTGCCGAAGCCACAAGCTACCTGCGCGCCATCACTATACGAAAGCTCGGCAGGCAAATAGATCAGATCCTTCTCTTCGGCGAGCAGATAGCCGGCCATGCCGCCGTCGCGCTGCCACCCGTAAGCGCGACGATAAGCGGTACTGCTGCAGGAGATCGCATAACCGCGGCGGCAGTCATTGCAAACTCCACAACCGGAGATATGGTACACGATCACGCGATCGCCTTTGCGGAAGCGGCGGCATCCCGGCCCGGCTTCGACAATCACGCCACAGGGCTCGTGACCCGCGATCACGTTTTGGTAACCTTCCGGACCTTTCCCCAAATGCTCGCGATAAATGGCACGGATGTCAGAGCCGCAAATAGTAGAAGCCTTCATGCGCAGCAACACTTCTCCGTGCCCCGGTTGGGGTGTTGGCGTTTCGCGAAGCTCCACGGTGCTGTTCCCTGGCAGGTACGCGCCCGTCATGAGGCGATTTCTCCATTCATGTCCCAGAGATCTTCCCACGACTGGCCATCCCTCCACAGGAAAACCTGGCCTTTTATCAGCCGGCAGTTCCGATCTATTCCCGCGATCTGCTTCATTTCCTCAGGCGTCAACGGATCACCCACCACCGCCTGGAGGTTCCCCAGAATGTTGCGCGGCTTGGTAGAAAACGGGATCGGAGTTTGTCCGCGCTGGACGGCCCATTTCACGCACACCTCGGCGGGATGGATACCCAGCCGGCCCGCTATTTTCACTATGACCGGGTCTTCCGTGTCCACCGTATCTCCTGGCGTTCGGTCGCGTTCGGGTCGCGCCGGTGAACCGATCGGAGAGTAACCCACGGGCTCGATGCTTTCCCGACGGACGAAGTCGAACAACTCGGGCTGCTGGAAGTGCGGATGCAGCTCCATTTCGTTCACCGCCGGGCGGATACGCGCCTCTGCCAGCAGCAGCTTCAGTTTCGAGATCGTCATGTTCGATGTGCCGATGTGGCGGGCAAGCCCTAACTCCACCAGCTTCTCCATCTGCCGCCACGTTTTCATGAAATTCGAATGGATGTAAGGCTTTGCGGTCGGGCTTCTTGCGGTGACATCGCAGTGGGGCGGATGATAGTTCGGAAAAGGCCAGTGGACGAGGTAGAGATCGAGATAATCGAGCTGTAGATCGGCAAGTGATTTCCGGCATGACGGGATGACGTCCTGCTCGGCATGCTTGTCGTTCCAGAGTTTGGAGGTGACCCAGAGTTCCTCGCGCTTGATACCGCTGGCGATGGTCAGGCTGAGCGCGGCGCCGATTTCCGCTTCGTTCCCATATACTGAGGCGCAATCGAAGTGACGATAACCGACTGTCGCCGCGTATCTTACGGCGGCAGCAATCTCCGCGGCGCGCACGTGGTCCGAGCCAAATGTACCCAATCCGATCGCGGGCATCGATGCTCCCGTGTAGAGTCGCCTCTGCGGAACTGAGCTGGCCAGCAAGATTCTCCGACTATTATGCTGCACACGGGAAGGGGCCACTCACTCGCTGCCCTATCGTCGGCGAAATTCGCTAATTTTTGCTAATCTGAAGTTTAAGGAGAATCCTCTCCTTGACTCCCTTATTTTAGTCATGGAATCCGAAATCACGAATGATGCTGTCGCCACCGACGACACGGAAGAGCAAATTCAGCCGCCAGTCACGCCCGTGGAACAGCCGGCATCGGTAGCCGAAATCGTGGCCGAGCGGGATCGTTTGGCCAAAGAAAAGAACGAGATACAAGATCTGCTGCAACGCCGTCAGGCAGAATTTGACAATTACCGGCGACGGAATGAGCGCGAACGCGGCGAATTGAGCGAATACGCGGCGATGGATACGGTCAAGACTCTGCTCCCTATCCTCGATGACTTCGAACGCGCACTTAAGGTCGAGAGCGTCGACAAAGAATACGCGCGTGGGATGGAGATTATCTATCAGCGTTTAATGGAAGCTCTCAGGAAAATGGGACTCGAACCCATTCCGCCCGATCCGCCGCTCTTCAATCCACATATTCATCACGCGGTCGAAATGGTTGATACAAAAGACCACCCTGATCAGACTATTCTGGAAGAATACCAGCGTGGGTATCAATTCAAAGGGCGCCTGCTCCGGCCTGCGATGGTCAAAGTGGCGGTCAATGAATGACGACGCTGTAACTGGCCTCGAGAATCTGTACGATAATTCACGGCCGGGTGCCAGGCTGTTCTTGAGAATGTTGCTATATGCCGATGAGTGTTGCTAAACGAGATTATTATGAAGTGCTCAGCGTGTCCCGCGATTGCGATGACGGAACGCTGAAATCTGCTTACCGCAAGCTCGCCTTGCAGTACCATCCCGACCGTAATCCCAATAATCACGAAGCGGAAGAAAAATTCAAGGAAGCGGCGGAAGCCTACGCGATCCTGAGTGATCCGCAGAAGCGCGCCGCCTACGACCGCTATGGACACCAGGGCGTGGCAGGCGCTGGAACACCCGGCTTCGACGAATCGACCTTTGCCGATTTCGGCGATATTCTAGGCGATCTATTCGGATTGGGCGACATTTTCGGCCGGCGCGGCGGCGCACGCCGGGCCCAGCGCGGTGAAGATATTCGCTACGATCTCGAAATCAGCTTTGAAGACTCAATGCGCGGTTTAGCCGCCGATCTTCAGATCCCGCGCATGGAAGCCTGCACGCGCTGCCATGGTACTGGCGGCGAACCGAATGGCGGCGTGGTCACCTGTTCGGTTTGCGGTGGTCGCGGCGAGGTTCTATACCAGCAAAGTTTTCTGGCGATTCGCAAGACCTGCCCGACTTGCAGCGGGCGAGGCAAGGTCATCCGCCAGGCCTGTACGCAATGCCGCGGCGAAGGTTACCATCGCATCGAAAAGAAACTCAAAGTCAATATCCCTGCAGGTGTCGATAACGGCACGCGCTTGCGTCTGGCCGGTGAAGGGAATCCTGGCCCCGCCGGCAGCCAGCCCGGCGATCTTTATGTGGTAATCAAGGTCGCCGACCACCCTGTTTTCGAACGACGTGACAGTGAACTGCATTGCACCCTACCGATCAATGTTGCGCAAGCCGTACTAGGGGCGGAAATCGAAATCGAGACGTTCGATGGTCCTCAGACGATCAAGATTCCGGAGGGAACCCAGCCGGGCGCGCAGTTCCGCTTGCGCAATCTCGGCGTTCCACAGCTGAACAGCCGTTCGCGCGGCGATCTGTTTATACACCTCGACGTGCAAATCCCGAAGAAACTGACGCGCGATCAGCGCAGAATCTTCGAGCAATTGCAAGACGTACTCCCGGTTGAGAATACGCCGCAGGAAAAGAGCGTGTTTGAAAAGGTGCGGGACTTCTTCGGCTGATTATTTGCCGGCGGGATACTGCTTCGTCAGCTTATTTCGGGGGTTATATACCTCGAAGCTACCGTCCTCTTTGGCCTCGACTTTTAAATAGAAACCGGTGTCCGCCTCGGTGACGTTGGCGATAAAGGGATCGGACGTGTTGTGTTCGCTTCCGGCCGCATCGGCAAAATGCAGCTGCCAAAGGCTCTCCAGGCCGGGCGACGATTTGATTACGTCCAGAGCTGCGGCAGTGCCGCCTTTTTTCGAGCTGTTGTCCATGATGGCTACGCGCGGCGCGAGAGCATGCACCAAAGCCGGGCTGTTGCTGATGTCGAGACCGTGATGCGAGACAACAAAAAGATCCGCCTTGCCCAGCTTGTTTACCGGGCACACTAGTCCCAGTTCCTTGTTCCACGTCAAATCACCGAGATCGACAACCCGAAAACTACCGAACTGGATGACGGTTCCGAGCGAACGCGCATTCTCGCTTGGATCAGCCTCTTTCGGCTTGACTTCGGCGCAGGCTGCGTTCGCCTGTCCCGCTCCCGGCAGCGGCGCGTCGATCAGGTTGCCGCCGGCGGAAACCACCGTCACATCCAGGCCCTTGATGGGAAGATGATCGCCGGGTTTCGCTGTTATGTGTCCGGCGCCGGCGATCGCCTTTTGGTACTCGGCATAGAGCGTGGTGCTGGTTTTGGAGTCTTCACGATTCGGGCCGTGATCGACGAATGTATCTACCTTCACTTTCTGCACTAACTGCGGCACCCCTCCGACGTGGTCGGAGTGGTAATGCGTGATGAGCACGTAATCGATCTTGTTGATCTTCGCTTTTTTCATCGCCGCGACAATCCGGTTGGCATCGCGGAAAGCGTTGTATCCCCAGCCGGTATCGATCAAGAGAGACTGGCCGTGTGAAGGAACGAAGAGAGTGGACTGGCCGCCTTCGACGTCCACAAAATAAATCTGAAGAGTTCGGTCGCTCGCCTGAACAGCGGTTGTCTTCAACAGAACTATGCAGAGAGCAAATACGCAGACCCGCATGGGAGCGATCGTATCAGATAGCCGCCAGAGAGCCGGTTTAAACTGTTTCCCGGAACACCAAGCAGCCATTTAGCGTAACTTCGAATAAGGGATGGAGTCAGGAGAACCAAGCGTTGCCATTCTGTACTAACTGCGGATCCAGCGTGGATTCATCTGCTTCTTATTGTTCTCAATGCGGTACTCCCCAGCCGCGCGTCAGCCAGCAGTTCACCGATTTCCTCAATGGAATGAGTGATCGAACTGCTTCCATCCTTTGCTACATTCCGGTCGTCGGGGTGATTGCTGCCATTGTTTGTTTGGCGTCGCAGCGCTTCCGAACCAACGTTAAGGTGCGCTTCAACGCATTTCAGTCTCTCTACCTCTTTGTTGCCTGGCTGATTCTCTCCTCGGCAGTGCCGGTTTTGATCGTCGGAATGCCCGGCTGGGGGGTAGAACACGCGTTCGTCGATGCGCTGAAAGTGGTTCTGTTCGTGTGCTGGATTTACCTGCTGATCAAAGCCACTCACCAGGAACAGGTCCGTTTGCCGATCATCGGCGATCTCGCCGCACGTTCCACGATGGAGCAGTTGTAGCCAGCATGAAGTATAATTATTCATAGTAGTGAATAATTACTCGAAACGGCACCTGGTCGGTGTCGTCGGCTTTCGCGGCTATAGCGGAGCTGAACTGGTCTCGATTCTGCGCCGCCATCCGGCTGCGGAACCCGTGCTATTAGAGCACAATAGCGATCCAGGGCTGGGAGCTGCCCCTTTAGGGCAACGTCCGCTTCGTGCTATCGCTTCGAGTCCTGAAGCAGTGCGCCAGGAAGGGCTCGAAGTTGTCATGTTGGCGACTCCTCCAAGCGTATCCATTGACCTTGTTCCGGGCTTCCTCGAGGCCGGGGCGAAAGTGATCGACTTGAGCGGGGCGTTTCGGCTGCGCGATGCCGAAACTTACTCGCGCTGGTACAAAGAGCGGCATACTCAGCCGGACCTTCTCGCGGAAGCGATTTATGGACTGCCCGAATTTTATCGAAGCGAAATTCCAAAAGCCCGGCTAGTCGCCAACCCTGGCTGTTATCCCACCGCTGCCAACCTCGCCATCCGGCCGCTTATCGAGGCGCAGGTGGTCGACCGGAGCCGGGGAGTGATCTGCGACGCGAAATCGGGCGTGAGCGGAGCCGGCCGCAAACTATCGCTTAAAACCAGTTTCTGCGAGGCTGCTGATAATTTCAGCGTGTACGGGTTGGTGGATCACCGGCACGTTCCCGAGGTGCTTCAAAATTCGGGATTGGGGGAGCGCGAGTTCACCTTCACAGCCCAGCTTCTACCCGTCAATCGCGGTATTTTGGAAACAATTTACATCCGGACGCAGCGCATCGAGAAAGCGGTAGACCTGCTCTCCATCTATGAAGAGGCTTATCAGGATGAGCCCTTCGTCCGGCTATATGCGCCCGGCAAATTTCCTGACCTGCACGTAGTGCAAGGCACCAATTTCTGCGACATTGGCTTCTTTTTCGAGCCCGAGAGTCAACGCGCCGTGATCGTGGCCGCCGAAGACAACTTGGTAAAGGGTGCAGCCGGACAAGCAGTGCAGAATCTGAATCTTCTGCTGGGTATCCCGGAGACGGAAGGCTTGCTTTGAAATTCCTGGTCAAGGTGGGAGGCACGCTGTTAGACGAGCCGGCCACCCGAGATAGCGTGGCCCGGCAACTGGCTTCCGCGGCCCGGGAACACGAACTGGTGGTAGTTCATGGGGGTGGCAAGCAGGTGACACGCTATCTCGAAGAACGAGGTGTTTCGAGCCGCTTTGTCGATGGCCTGCGGGTCTCCGATGAAGCAGTCATCGATGCTGCTATGAAAGTAATTGCCGGCAGTGTCAATAAGCATTTTGTAGCTGCTCTGGCCGCTGCGGGTCAGCTTGCCCTGGGACTGAGCGGCGTTGACGGGCGCCTCACGGACGCTTCATTGAAGGATCCCGCACTGGGCTTTGTCGGATGCCCCGACCGTTCCAGTGGAAAGCTCTTGAAGCTCCTCGCCGGCAATGGCTACTTGCCGGTTATCGCCTGCATTGCTGGAGATGAAAACGGAACGATTTACAACGTCAACGCAGACCAGATGGCCGTATCCTGCGCGATTGCCTTTGGCGCCGAGAAGCTGATCTTTCTGACCGATGTGCCAGGCGTTCGGGACGCCAGCGGACACATATTGGAACAGCTGTCCTCTAGCGGCATATCTGCCTTGATCGAGTCGAAAGTGGCGCACGGCGGTATGCGCGCAAAGCTCGAAGCTGCAGCGCATGCCCTCCAGGCCGGCATTAAAGAAGTTGTGATTGCTCCCGGGCTCCAGACGGAAGTATTCGCCGCTCTTCTCGCTAGCGAAAGCGTCGGTACCAGAATCTTGCCTCCGGCAGCCGAGGCGGCGGTAGTGAAATGACCCACGAGCTGAAGCTGCGCAAAGCTACCATGCGTGACATTCCGCGCATTTTGGCTCTCGTCAACTCCTACGCCTCGCGAGGCATCATGCTTCCACGTACCGAATTTGAAATGTCAGAGAACATTCGGGACTTTACCTGCGCTTATGAAGGAGAGTCGCTCCTGGGCTGCGGAGCGCTTCACTTCTATACTCCAACCAGCGCGGAAGTGCGGTCACTGGGAGTTTGGCCCAAGGCCACACATCACGGCGTCGGACGCGCTGTGGTCCAGGCGCTCGAGGAAGAAGCCCGCCAGAACGGATTGGAATCTATTTTCGCTTTCACCTATGTTCCCGGTTTTTTTGCCAAACTTGGTTTCAACGAAGTAGAGCGAGGGGAACTGCCGCTGAAAGTGTGGAAGGACTGCCTGCGCTGCCCGAAGTTCCAGTGCTGCGACGAAATTGCTGTTTCCAAGCAGTTATCTAGCCCAAATGCCGCCCGCCATCGGGTCCATACGGGTGACATTTCGGAATTAATTGCAATTCCTACTCGAATGGCCACCACTTCCCGGTAGCAATTACCATCTTTTTAGTAATTTAAATTACGCATTCGCATCATTCTCGCGAAAAATTTCACAAAAACTTCGTTTTCATTAATTTTGTACTAGCTTTTCGGGAAATAGTACCTGTATACTCAGTACCACGTTATCTAGTACTTTTTCGGTTTTTGCGGAAGGGAAGTTTAATGAGAGCTCTTACCTTAGACATTCAAGCATCCGCCGGCCGCGTACTTTGCTGTACCATCTTTCGGCAGGGCGGGAGGAAGCTTTTAGCGAAAGGCCATATTCTCAACGAGGAGGACATCCGTCTACTCCAGACGGAAGGGATGAACCAGGTCTGGGTCACCGAGCTGGAGGAAGGCGAGATCGGAGAGGATCAGGCGGTGATAGATGTCGCTCAGGCAATGTGCTGCGGATCTGTAGAGATTCGACTGGCCGCGGGGGGAAGAGCCAACCTGGTCGCCACCGCGAATTGCTGCGCGCTTGTGGATGATGACCTGCTCCGTCAGATCAACTGCACGACCAGCATTGCCATTGCCACCGTGCCGAATTACCGGTACGTCAAAGCGGGTGAGCGCATGGCCACAATCAAGAGCGCCCCATTCGCGGTAGCAGAGGCGCAATTGGAAACGGTGCTTTCAATTCTGGCGGAACGCGGCGCCATCCTGCAATCCAGGCCCATCGTGGATCCTGGCGTAGCTGTGCTCTATACCGATCTCGTGCACGGAGATCGCGCCCGCACACTGTTTGAGGGCGTGGTGCGAACACGTCTGGAGCGCTTTGGCGCTAATGTTCGGTATGCGCTCTCGGCTGTGGAGGAGGAAGAGCAGGTAGCCCGAGCCCTGCAGCACCTTCTTCGCACCAAACCCTCCGTGATACTCGTCGCTTCAACTACCGCTCCGGCCGGCCCCGAGGACGTGATCGGCCGGTCCTTGGTTCGTCTTGGCGCTCGACTGGAGAGATTTCTCGCGCCTGTCGAACCAGGCAACCTCATGATGCTGAGTTATAAGGACGACATACCGATCGTCTCGGCGCCTTGCTGCTTCCGTTCTGCCAAGCCGAACGTGCTCGATTTTGTTCTGCCCCCCATACTGGCCAAATATCAGATCACCGGCTGGGAAATCGCGTGTCTCGGACACGGCGGCCTCTTGAATTAGGTATTTTAGCCGCTCGGCTCCTCCAGCTCATGTGTTGTCACCACATCAGGTATGACATACTGATGTGGTGGCACCACATGAGAATCCACTGAACCAAACCAAGCTCGACCTATTGCAGGGAACCCTGGACGTCATGGTATTGCAGACCCTGACGACGCTGGGATCTCTGCACGGCTACGGCATTGCCCGGCGCATCGAACAGGTCAGCGGCGATCAGGTCCTATTGAACCAGGGAACGATCTACGCTTCGCTCGTCCGGCTGCAACAACGCGGCTGGATTTCCGCAAAATGGGGAGTCTCCGACAACAACCGTAAAGCGAAGTTCTACTCGATTACCAAGCGCGGCCATCAAAAACTGGCCGCTGAAGCAGCTCATTGGAATCGTCTGGCCGATGTCATGGGCCGCGTGTTTGCCATGTCTTCGGAAGGCGGCAGCAAATGAGAGACGCTCTTGTCGAAATGCTCGCCCGGCTGCGCTCATTCTTCCGCAAGGCATCGAGAGATAGCGAAGCCAACCTCGAATTTGCCGCTCATCTCGAGCTCGCTACCGCTGAAAACATCCGAAGCGGCCTTTCACCCGATGAGGCCCGCCGCCAGGCGTTGCTCAAGTTCGGCGGCCTGGAAAGCGCAAAAGAAATTCATCGGGAAGCACGTGGCTTGCCTTCGCTCGAAAGTTTCCTGCGGGATCTGCGCTACGCGTCTCGTGTTCTGAAGCGCGATGCGGGGTTCACATTATTCGCAGTTCTGATTGTCGGTCTGGGCATCGCCGGCAGCACGCTTGTTTTCACCGTCTTCAACACGTTGCTCATTCGACCGCTCCCGTTCAAAGACGCTCGGAATCTGGTCTGGATCGCTAACAACGGCCCGGACGGGCTCTCTGGCGCGACCGTCGAAGTCAACCCGTTTCTCGATTTGAAGAACGGCACGCGCTCCTTCAGTCAGGTAGCCGGATATTTCGCATTCTATGGCTATACTCAAAGCAAATTGCTCGGCCAAGGGGAACCGGAGTTCCTCACTGGCGTACCGGTAACCGGAAATTTCTTCCAAACTCTGGGCGTAGCGCCTCAATTTGGAAGGCTGTTTAGTACTGAAGAATGCAAATACAACGGACCCAAAGCAATCATCCTGAGCCAAGGCCTGTGGCGGCGGCGCTTTGCCGCTGATCCTCGCGTGATTGGCCGTGTTCTGACGCTCGATAATCAACCGGCTAGCGTAATCGGAGTGATGCCGGCCTCCTTCGATTTCGCCTCTGTCTTCGCCCCCGGGACTCGGGTAGATTTCTATTCGGCATTCCCGCTTAGTCCGGAAACAGACCGCTGGGGCAACACGCTTTCGATCGTGGCGCGGCTGAAACCTGGCATCTCCTTCGCGAGAGCGGTGAGCGAGACGACCGCTGTCTGCGCTCAGGCTGCGAAAGCCCGCCGTAGGGGTAACGATTTCAATCCATTGTTGAGTTCCCTCTCCGAGCACGTGAGTGGCGAACTGCGACCCGCGCTGATGATTCTCGCCGTAGCGGTAGCAGTTGTCATGCTCATCGTCTGCGCCAATCTCTCGAACCTGTTGCTGGCGAGGACCGCAGCCCGTCAGAAGGAGCTTGCGGTTCGCTCGGCGTTAGGCGCCGGCAGAAAGCGGCTCATGCGACAGTTGCTGACTGAAAGTCTCTTGTTAGCATTCGCTGGAGCCACGCTGGGCTTGACGCTAACTGAAATCGGAGCACATCTACTCAACCATTTGTCCAGTCTGAACATCCCCTTGCTCGCCGATGTGCGAATCGATTTCGCGGCATTCATTTTCCTACTGGCCACCGCCCTTGTAACGGGCTTTCTTTTCGGAATCATTCCAGCACTCCAGGTGCGCGATGTGCATATCCAGAACAGCCTTCAGGAGAGTACGCGAGGAGCTACAGGCAGCCGCCGCCACGCCTGGATCCGCAACACACTGGTAATTTCAGAAATCGCCTTCGCCTGCCTGTTGCTCATCGGAGCGGGCCTGCTCATCCGTAGCCTGATGCGCGTGCTGGATATTCATCTCGGCTTTCAACCCGAACGCGCAATCGCGATCAAAGTGGATCCAAATGCGGAAGCCAAGACCCAATTACAGCAGAACGCGTATTTTCAAGAACTGCTGCGGCGCCTGAGAGCGATCCCTGGAGTGCAGGCGGCCGGGCTCTCAGATACCTTGCCCTTGGGCACAAATCGCTCCTGGACAGCAGGGGCAAAAGGCGTTATCTACACGCAAAAAAATCCCGAGCCGGCCGTTTACCCCCGTATCGTCAGTGACGGCTATCTCAGAGCTCTAGGCGTCGAATTGAAAGACGGCCGCGATCTGCGCGAGACGGACGGTCCCGGCAGCAAACCGGTCGTTCTCATCAATGAGACGATGGCCAGGACTCTGTGGCCGGGCCAAAGGGCAATCGGCAAGTTCATCGACTTCGGCAAGAACGGCACCGAAGTGGTGGGCATTGTCGGGGATGTTCGACACTTGGCGCTCGAACAAGGCTCGGGCGACGAGATGTACCTACCTATTTGGCAAGTCAACGATCTTTTCGGAACCAACGTGGTGGTTCGCAGCAGCCTGCCCGAAAGCGTGCTTGTCTCCCAGGTGCGCTCGACTTTGCGCGAGATGGATCGCACTCTGCCTTTAAATGAATTCCGGCCGCTCCAGCAATGGGTCGACAGGGCTGTTTCTCCCAGAAGGTTCATAGTGATGTTGCTGAGCGGATTCGCGGCTTTTGCTCTGATCCTGGCTTGCCTGGGTGTCTATGCCGTCATCTCTTACTCAGTGACACAGCGCACTCAGGAAATCGGTATTCGTTTGGCACTGGGGGAATCGGCGGGCCAGGTACAGCGCAACATTCTCTCGAAGACTCTCATGTTGACAGGCGCGGGAATGCTCTTGGGCGCTCTTTCGTCCTGGATGCTCGCGCGAACGCTCAGCGGATTGCTTTTCGGAATAACCGCAGGAGACCCGGTGACATTTACCGGTATGCTCGTTGCTTTGGGCGCGGTAGCCGCGCTTGCCGGCTACATACCCGCTTTTCGCGCGTCCCGTACCGATCCAATGACTTCCCTGAGAGTGAGTTGATTCAGAAAATCAGCTTCAGTGAGAGCTGGATTTGCCGCGAGTTACCCGCCGTGCGGTTGATTTCTCCAAATCCGGATCCCTTGATAATGTTTGCCGGCAGGCCGAAATTGACGATATTGAACAGGTTGAAAAATTCTGCTCGAAACTGAAGATTCACGAGTTCGCCGCTGCCTCGCGCGCCGAACGGCGTATCCTTGATCAGCCCAAAATCGAAGTTATGTAGCGGCGGTCCGCGAAAGGTATCCCTGCCGAGCGTTCCGAAGCCGCCGTGATTCGGCCCTGTACCTCCGGGCAAATCGATGGGAATGGAGAAGAATGACGCGTTGTTCGCTCCCAGCCCGAAGTAATCTTCCCGTACAGCGCGGCTGGTCGATAGAACGGGCGTACCGATCTGATCCGGCCGGTCAACGCCGTTTGAGCCCACGCCTGTCTGCTGCACGCCGGAGTAAACCGTAAAGGGAAGACCGGTGGTGATGGTCGCGACGCTGAGTAGCTGCCAACCCGTCGCGACTTTGCGATTGAGACCTTTTAGAAACGCGATCCGGTCGACGTGCAAGTCCTGGATCACATTTGCGCTGAGAGCCTGTTGCACGTCGAATGTCGAAGGCCCCTTCTCGGCGCGAACATTGAATGGATCTTGAGGCCAGGCCTGCGCATACGCGCCCGGACGCGCCGGCGATGAATCCCCCCAGCACGGAGCTGGTATCGTCGAGCGACTTGGAAAACGTATAGCTGAACTGAATTGCCGGACCGCCATGCGCGACGTTGCCTTGTAGAGATGTCTGCAGCGCGTGATAGGTCGAATGGGAGCGGTTGGTCATCAACATCTCTGTTCCGAAGCCGCCCGTCACGCCGCCCGCGGAATTGAATTGGGTGTAGCGTGCGAACTGGGGAGTTGCTCCCGGATAACCGTTCGGAAAATTAATTGCGGGCAGTGAAACGCCTGCCGTTCCAATGTAACCGGCATTTGCATCCAAGCTGCCGAAGTGCTTCTCCAATCCAAAGGTCCAGGTCCCGAGATAGGCGTTCCCGAAATCGGGCGAGATGGTGTTCGTGTTCAGCGGGGTGATCTGATCGCTCGCGCTGAGGGCCGCGATTCCCTGCTCGAAGCGATTGACATCCATGACCGTGTTCGGCGGAACCAGTTTCGTATTTCGGGCGGCAAATATATCGGTTCCGGAAGGAGTGAATACTTCGGGCAGCTCAGCGGGCGTGATCGGCACACCGAATCGCACCGGTGCTCCCGGCGCCGCCGTCAATCGCGGATAAATGACAAACGGTATCGAGCCGGTCAGCGAATTGTCTTGCCAGATATTGGGCGGGATCGTTGTGATGGCGCCACCGGCATTGATCTCCAGATCCTTGGCGGCGCGCCAGGAGAGTCGTACTCGAGGTCCAAAGCCGCGCAGGTCCAGCCGGTATCCGGGCTGAGGATTGATCAAGTATTCCTGAAACGGGCCATTCGGGCCATTCAAAGTCAGCAGCCCAGACGTTCTCTTGGCTCTTTCACTGATCGGCGTGTAAATCTCGTAGCGCAGACCATAATCGAGAACCAAATGGTTTGAGATCTTCCAGGTGTCCTGCACAAAAAAATTGGTAGCGTAGCGCGAATCGGCGGCGACGCCAATCTGATCGCCTTGCGGAAAGTATGACGGAGCTACTGCCAGAGTGTAGATAAACGGGCTTGCGGTAAGCAACGCGGTCAATGTGTCCGGCAGAGGCGCGCCCACGGCAACATCGTGCGCGCCGCTCAAAGAACGGATAGCTACGGGCGAATAGGCCGTGCCTCCGCCGAATGTATAGGCGCCGTTGGGAGTGATACCGAAGTACGTGGAATCGCGATTACCGCGAAACTCTGCCCCGGCCTTGATGCTGTGCGTGCCAGTAGTCCATGAGAAATTTTGGCGGCCCTGGAAAAGGTTCCCATACGCTGCTGTTACCGATCCTGCAGCTGAATTGAAGGCTTCATATAGACCATCGCTAAAGGTCACCGCGGGGTCGGTGCGGTTCGGCGTCGGGAAAGAGGGCGTGCTACGCGTGAAGCTGAGTGACGAAGTCCACAGAAATCTCGGAGGAAACCGTTCGCGTATAGGTAAGGGCTGCATTGCGCTGGCGATCGATGTACTGGATGCCAAAACTTGGGTCGATCGCGGTCTGGTCCGGATTGGTCGTCGGGCCGCTCAAGTTGTTCATCGTGAAGCGGCCGAACAATTGAGCTTTGCCGGAGATTTTTTGATCGATGCGAATGGAAAATTGATCGGCGTCGGTCGAGACCTTGGAGGATGTGGCGTATGTGCGAGCTCCAAACGGCCCTGCTATATCATTCGGCAACGGATATCGTGCGAGTATCTTCGCTATCGCGCTATTCACCGGCACGAACAACGTGTCGCCCGGAAAGGCGGTCATGTCGATCCCTTGGCGTTCGGCAGCGGTCGGAACCGGAAACACCTGCGTAGTTCCGAGCACCTGTCGAAAACCTTGATATTCCGTGAAATAGAAAGTCTTGCCGCGCCCATCATAGATGCCGGGAAGAATAACGGGCCCGCCGTTTGTAAAGCCGAATTCATTTCGGCGAAAGGGCGGAATGCGCCCCGGATTGGCGATAGATCTTCGATCAAAAAAGTTGCGCGCGTCGAATGCGGAGTTGCGAACGAATTCGAAGACCGATCCATGAAAGCCGTCCGCGCCGCTGCGGGTGATAATGTTTGTGAAACCGGCAGCTCCGCGTCCGATTTCAGCAGGCATCCAGCCCGAGCTGGACTGGATCTCCTGGACGGCATCGACATTGAAGTTGGAAAATGTCGCCCCGCCCATCTCGGGGTCGCTGATATCGGCGCCATCCATGGCGAAAACCGCCTCCACTCCACGCTGGCCGTTAATTGCAAATTGCTGCGTGAAATTCGTCGTGCCGTTGGTGTCGGTCATCGTGCCGGCGGCGAGGAGAAGCAATTGACTGAAATCGCGTTTGTTCAGCGGAATTGAGGATACGGCCTGGCTGGATAGCTGTTCGCCGCCCGACCGGGCAACGGTCGCGCTGGAAGATGTGAGAGATAGAGTCCCTTGCGCAGTTAGGACAAGCTGGTTCACCGCATTGCCGCCCGAAATATCGACCGTCGCCGGGTAATCGATATGTTTGCCTTGCCATTCCACCGATAGTCTGTACCGGCCGGTAGGCAGCCCATCAAATCGGAAGCTTCCGTTCGAGCTTGTCTTGGTTTCTCGCGTAATCGCGCCCGAAGCCAGCCGGATAATCGCACCGGCAAGCGCGCCACCGGCTGAGCTGGTAAGAATACCGGTCCAGGATGAAGTAGCTGGTTGTTGAGCGACAGCGCTGCTCGTGATCAGAACGAGCAAGCAGAGCATAAGCTTCAGCACGAGTTTCCAGGATATCGAGCGGTCGAATAACTCGCGCTTTGTCGCTTAGGCCGGGATGCGCGCGGTCTCTTCTGCGCCTTCCCCGATCTGCTGGCGCCAGAGAGCGTAGTAGAGGCCCGTTCTCGTCAGCAGCTGTGAATGAGAGCCTTGCTCGACAATCCGCCCTTTCTCTAAAACGTAGATCCGGTCTGCGTGGATAACAGTGGAAAGGCGGTGCGCAATCAGGATGGTCATCACGTTGGACCGTTCTCCTACCGCCCGAATGGTGTGCGTGATCTCTTCTTCCGTGATTGAATCGAGCGAGGAAGTGGCTTCGTCAAAGACCAGCAGCCGCGGATTCCGAAGAAGCGCCCGAGCAATGGACAGGCGCTGCTTTTCGCCCCCGGAAACTTTGACGCCTCCTTCGCCGATCAAGGTATCGAGTCCTTTGTCTGCCCGCGCCAGCAGCGAATCTGCCGCCGAGCGGTGCAGTACGTCCAGGCACTCCGCGTCGGTCGCATCCGGCCGCACGAACAGCAGGTTTTCGCGAATCGTGCCCGAGAACAGCTGCGTGTCCTGCGTAACGAACCCGATTTGGGCTCGCAGCTCGTCTGGATCCACTTCGCCGGCTTCCAGACCGTTGTAACGGATTGTGCCCTCTTCCGGCTGATAGAGTCCGACCAGCAGCTTCACCAGTGTTGTTTTGCCCGCTCCCGAAGGCCCGACAAAGGCTACTGTTTCTCCGCGCTCCATGCTGAAACTCACATCCGATACCGCCGGCCGGTTTGCGGTTCGATGCTGGAACGTGACGCGATCGAAATCCAGCGTCTCTACCTTTCCAAGCGCCTTTGGAAATAGCGGTTTTGCTTCCGGCGGGATCCGCAGAATCTCTTCCAGATTGTTCAACGACGCTTCCGTTTCACGGTAGATATTGATGATATTTCCAAGTTCCTGCAGAGGCCCGAAAATGAAGAACGAATAAATGAATAGGGAAAAGAACTCTCCGACCGTGATGCGTTGCGTAAAGATGAGGTAGAGCATCATAAACAGGATGCTCGTCCGCAACAGATTCACAGCCGTGCCTTGTAAAAAGCTGAGGCTGCGCAAATAGCGGACCTTCTTCAGCTCCAGCTTCAGAATCTTTTCCGTTGTGTTGTTGAGCCGGTTCACTTCCTGCCGCGCGAGGCCCAGAGTCTTGACCAGCTCAATGTTGCGTAGCGATTCCGTAGTCGCGCCGGCCAACGCGGTCGTCTCCGCCACGATAGTCTTCTGAATCGCTTTGATCCGGCGGCTCAGTACCGTGCTGATGACGCCAAGCAACGGAGCCGTCAAGAGAAACACCGGAGCAATGACCCAATCGACACGCAGCGCATAGACGGTAACAAAGACCAGTCCGACGATTGTGGTGAATAGAATGTTGATGAACGCAGTGATAAACCGTTCGACATCTGTGCGAACCTTCTGGAGCTTGCCGAGCGTCTCGCCGCTGCGCTGATCTTCGAAAACTATATACGGAAGCGACAGCGAGCGTTCTACTCCGTCGGCGTACATTTGCGCGCCTGTGCGCTGCGTGACCACATTGACGTAATAATCCTGAAAATTCTTGGCAACTCGGGAAATGAATGCCACAGTAACCGCTGCGCCTAGCAGCAGGCTTACGCCCCGGAGGAATTGACCGGTGGTGTATTGATGGAATTTGGTCGCGTAGCTATCGATGATGTGTCGAAAAATGAGCGGATCGAGCAGAGAGAAAATTTGGTTTATCGCCGCCAGGATCAGCGCGAGCACCACGAATCGCCAATGTACTCTCAGATAACGGAGGAGGAGCGGCATATCAGGAATAAGTTAGGATGTGTCCCTTTGATGCATGATAGCGACGAAAAGCCCCGCTTCGCGACTCCATCTGGGAATACCGTGACGGCGGCCTCGCGGGGTCACGCAGCCGAAAAGTATCAGGGGAAGAGGCTGTTGCATCTCGTACTGGCGATCTGCCTCCCGGCGGCGCTCCTCTACCTGCGGCTCGTCTGCGGTCTCGCCGCAACCGATACTCGCATTGCTCCTCGTCAATCGCTTTGGTTGACGCGGTTCTCGACGGCAGCCCTGCTGCTCTTTTTCATCGCGCAGCTCGCATCCGCCCATTACGTCCAGCGATTACTGCATCCCAGACAAACGGCCGCCGGAAACACGCTCCAGTACCTGGCCGTCCTTGCTTTCTGCATTCTGCTTTCACTCACCGGGGCGGTCGTTCTGGAAGCTTTCGGCTTTGATCTTTTTCTGCGCGCGGCAACAGTTCACTGACCCGGATTTCGTCGTCTCGAATCAAACAGTGGCGCGGATTTTCAGTCCAGGTCAAGCTCGCTCACACTCGCCGCTCCGTGTCAAGATTTCAAACGCCGGGACGGTATCTCGATGTCGAGCACGCGCCTTAAGTAAATGACATTGCGCTGACGCTTCCGGCTCCGTTTCAGCGGTTACACAACCGCATTCCGGCGGATCACTTCCTGATAGAAACGGGCGCTCATTTTCGGAATCCTCTTCTGTGTTTCGTAATCCACGTAGTACAGTCCGAAACGCAGGCCATAGCCGTCCGCCCACTCGAAATTATCCATCAGGCTCCAGACAAAATATCCGTGGACCGGAAAGCCCTCGGAGGCTGCGCGATGCAAATTGATCAGATAATTGCGCAGAAACATCACGCGGTCGGCGTCATAAATCTGCCCGTCGGGAGCGACGACATCGGCTGAAGAACAGCCGTTCTCCGTGATGTAGATGTCCTTAACGTTCCAGATCTCTGCGAGGTGGCGAACGCCCCAGTACAAACCCTCCGGTCCTACGTTCAACCAGGGCGACGCCATATGTGGATAAGAAGAAGGCATCCGAACCACGGCAAAACCGGCGGATCCTTCAGCGGCCCGCATATAAGTCGGGCCGTAAATATTGATTCCGACCAGATCGAGAGGACTGCTAATGATTTTCAGATCTTCGGCAGTAAATTTCGGCGCCGCTTCCCCCTCCTTCGCTTGCCAAGCTGCGGGCCGATCGCCGATCGGCCACGAACGTATTCGTGAGATCGTCAGGGAGTCGTACTCCGTCAATGCCTCACCGGCCGTTCCAGCCAGCGCATACTTTGCGGGTTCGTCTGCTGGCACCGCATCGTATCGGTCACGCCAGAGGCAATATCCGCACAGGCGTTTTCCGTTCCAGAGCGCAGCGCAGCCGCTTCATCTTTGGCGCTCACTGTCTTACAAGCCGAACGCCCCTGATACGCCATGCAAACCTCTACTCGGTAACGCGGTCCGTTGAAAGTAGAGTAAGCAATCAGCGCCACAATCGCCACTACGAATAGCACTACAATCAAACCGATCTTCAGAGCTTTGCCTCGCTGAAGAAGTTGCCCATCTCTCGGAATTTCTTATATCGCTGTTCGATCAACGCATCGGGCGAAAGTCCAGCCAGCTCAGTTAGTGCGGATTGTACGGTGCGCCGCACCGCCGCGATGGATACCTCTGGATCGAGATGTGCGCCGCCTGACGGCTCCGGAATGATCCCATCGATTAACTTCATTTCCAACAGATCGTTGGCCGTCATGCGCAGGGCAGCGGCTGCTTCAGGAGCTTTGCCGGAATCGCGATAGATAATTGCTGCGCAGCTTTCAGGCGAGATCACGCTGTAATAAGCGTTTTCAAGCATGTAGATTCGATTGGCCACTCCCAGCCCCAGGGCGCCGCCGCTGCCGCCTTCACCGATGACCACCGCGACTATGGGCGTCCGTAGTCGAGCCATCTCTCGCAGATTGTACGCGATAGCCTCAGCCTGTCCGCGCTCTTCGGCGTCAATTCCCGGATAGGCGCCGGGCGTGTCAATCAGCGTGATGATGGGCCGGTGAAATTTCTCCGCAAGATGCATGATGCGTAATGCCTTGCGATACCCCTCCGGCTTCGGCATGCCGAAGTTGCGCAGCAGTTTCTCTTTCGTATCGCGGCCCTTCTGTTGGCCAATGACTATGACGGGCTTCCCTTCCAAAAAGCCCATGCCGCCAATGATGGATTTGTCGTCTCCAAAGAAGCGATCGCCGTGCAGTTCTATGAAGCCGGTGATCAGACTCTGGATGTAGTCATTCGAATGCGGGCGCTTTGGGTGACGCGCGATTTGCACGCGTTGCCAGCTCGGGTTCGCGAGCGCATCCGGCGTAAATTCGGGCGGGTCGAGTTCAGGAAGGGCGAAAGTGTCCTGCTCGTCTTCGGCCATCGCTCAGCTCGCGAGAATCTCCATCGATTCGGGCCCGCAAATCTTTTCCAATTCAGCACGAAATTCCCGGTCCGGGCGTACCTTCGTATTGGGAACGTCAAGCACCACCGAAAAATCTCGCGGCTTTTCGAGCCGTAGACGAACGTCAGTTGTGCCACGCTTCCGGCAAAACAGGTCACTTAAGGCTTTGACTTTCTCGGTTGAAGTCTCGTCTTTAAGCCAAATACGAATCGAAATCAGAGAAGGCAAATCCACTCTCGCGTCTTCCAACTTGACCATTTCCTGAACAGAAAGTTTCGGAGGACCGCCTTCTTCCGGTAAAACGGCGGCGCGAACAAAAACCGCCGCATCTTCCTTCATCGCGGGAAGAAGCTCGTCATATCGCGTCGCAAACACCATCGCATCGACAGTGCCGCGCCGGTCGTCCAGCTTCATTGTGGCCCAATGCTTGCCTTCCCGATTTGTCTTGCGCACGATGCCCGTCAGGATCCCGCAGAGCTTCACCTCGGTATTCTTTTCGAGGTCCTCGAGCTTGTCGCTGGAGTGCGTCGCCAGATCGCTTACCTTTTCGGCCCAGCGGTCGAGAGGATGGCCGGAGACGTAGATGCCCAGAACTTCTTTCTCGCCTGCCAGCTTCTGCTCCATCGTCCAATCGGGCAGCTTGGCAAGCGGATAGCTGGTCTCTTGCTCGGCGAATCCACCAAACAGCCCGTGCTGACCCCGAGCTCGATCGCGCGACGAACGCAATCCCGTCTCCATTGCTCGGTCCAGCGCCTCCATGAGCTGAGCCCGGTTTCCGCCAAGAGAGTCGAGCGCTCCAGCCTTGATCAGACTCTCGACCACCCGCCGGTTTATCGAGTTCAGGTTCACCCGTTCGCAGAAGTTGTAAATAGAGGTGAACGGTCCTCCTTCCTCGCGAGCCATGGCGATAGCTTCCACCGCCCCGTGACCTACGTTCTTTACTGCCCCAAGCCCAAACCGGATCGCCTCTCCTGCCGGCGTGAAATTCAGGTCGCTATGATTCACATCGGGCGGCAGCACGCGAATCTGCATCTCTCGGCACTCGTTAATGTATTTAACGATCTTGTCCATGTTGCCCGACTCGGAAGTGAGTAGAGCCGACATGAATTCGACCGAGTAGTGCGTCTTGAGATAGGCCGTGACATAGGCCAGATAGGCATATGCAGCGGAGTGCGATTTATTGAACCCGTATCCCGCGAACTGCTCCATCAGATCGAAGATCTTGATGATCTTCTTCGCTGGATAGCCGCGGGCCGTAGCTCCCGCGATGAAGCGCTCTCGCTGCTGCGTCATCTCCGCCAGGCTCTTCTTGCCCATCGCGCGTCGCAGAATATCTGCATCGCCCAGCGAATAACCGGCAAGCTTATTCGAGATCTGCATCACCTGCTCTTGGTAGAGGATGACGCCGTACGTCTCCGAGAGAATCTCCGCCAATTCGGGCAGGTCATACACGATCGGTTTGCGGCCATGCTTACGGTCAATGAAATCGGGAATCATGCCACCCTGAATCGGGCCAGGACGATACAGCGCGTTCAGAGCGCACAAATCCTCGATACGATTAGGCTGGTAGCGCCGCAGAATATCCTGCATGCCGGGAGACTCGAACTGAAACACGCCGCTTGTGAAACCGTTGCTGAAAATCTTGCTGTAGGTCTCAGTATCATCGAGCGGAAGGTCCTCGATCACAACGGTTTTGCCGCAGTACTTCTCGATTAGCTTCAGAGCCTCATCGATGATGGTCAGAGTGGTGAGACCCAGGAAGTCCATCTTGAGCAGGCCGAGCTTCTCGAGACCCAGCATGTCGTATTGCGTGACGATTTCCTGCTTGTTGGTGACGTAAAGTGGGACAAACTCGCGCAGCGGAACCGAAGAGATCACTACCCCGGCCGCGTGCATGCCCGCATTCCGGCAGACCCCCTCGAGCCTCAGGCTGACGTCAAGTACTTCCTTTACCTTCGGCTCGCGCTCCGCGAGCTCTTTCAAATCGGCATCTTCTACCGCTTTTTCGAGCTTGATATTGAGCTGTCTCGGAACCAGCTTAGAGATCCGATCGACCTCCGCGAAGCTCATATCGAGGACGCGTCCCACGTCCTTTATCGCCGCCTTCGCCGCCAGCGTCCCAAACGTGATGATCTGCGCCACCTGCTCGCGCCCGTACTTTTCAGTGACGTACTGAATCACCTCGCCGCGGCGATTCGTACAGAAATCGATATCGATATCCGGCATGCTGATGCGCTCCGGATTGAGAAAGCGCTCGAACAGTAGACCGTATTCGAGTGGGTCGATGTCGGTGATTTCCATCGCATAACCAACCAGGCTCCCGGCGGCCGATCCGCGCCCCGGACCCACTGGAATGCGGCGCTGTTTTGCGAATCGAATGAAATCCCAGACGATTAGGAAATAACCCGCAAACTTCATTTGCTGGATCATGCCGATCTCGCGCTCGAGGCGCTCGATGTATTCGGCGATATCGTGCTTCAATCGGCCTTCGCGCCGCAGACCTTCGAGACGTGGTCGCCGTTTCTCAAACCCTTCGCGCGCAATCTGCGCGAAATAGCTGTCGGCGTTGTGCTCGGCGGGAACATCGAACCGCGGAAATGGGTCTTTGACTTTTTCCAGCTTGACGTGACAGCGCTGAGCAATGTCCCATGTACGATTTAATGCGTGCTCGAGTTCGCCAAACTGCGCCATCATCTCCGCCCTCGACTTCACAAAGAATTCGGGAGTGGTGAACCGCATCCGGTTCGGATCCGACATCGTCTTGCCTGTCTGAATGCAGAGCAGGATTTCGTGAGCCCGTACATCACCGCGCTCGAGATAATGCGCGTCGTTCGTAATCACCAGCGGGATATCCGTTTCCGCCGACATGCGCCGGATCTGCGGCATGGCGCGTTTATCCTGCTCGAGATTGTGGTCCTGCAACTCGAGAAAGAAATTGCCTTTCCCGAACAAATCCTGATACTCGTTAGCCAGCCCCCGTGCGTCCTCGTAACGATCCGCCAAAATCGTTTCGTTGATATCCCCGCGCAGGCAAGCGGACATCCCAATCAGCCCCTTGGCATGACGTCCCAGCAAATCTTTATCGATTCGCGGCTTGTAGTAAAAACCTTCTAAATAACCGGTCGAGACTAACTGGATGAGGTTCTTGTAGCCTTCCTGTGTCTCGCACAGAAGAACAAGGTGGTTATAACGATCCGTATCGGAGCGTGTCTTGTGCCCTTGCTGAGAAACATAGACCTCGCATCCAATGACAGGGTGAATACCCTCTTTCGATGCCTCGTTGTAAAACTCGACGGCTCCAAAAAGATTGCCATGGTCGGTCATCGCGACCGCTGGCATCCCTTGCCGTTTGACGACCTGGATCAACTTCTTGATATCGCAGGCGCCGTCTAAAAGCGAATAGTCGGTATGGCAGTGAAGGTGAACGAACGGGCGTTCGGGCATGCGCGTTAACACCAGTGTAACGGCTGAGACGAGTTAACCGGTCTGCTCTCTCAGATGTCGAGGCCCTGCCACACCAGCTTCAAATCGAGCGTAAACGACCGGAGCGACTGGCTGGTCAACGACTCGCAACCAGCCAAGCTTTTGCACTCCTGTTCACCGGCAATGTATACCAAGACCGTCTTGCTCTCCGGCTCGATCAGCCAAGCCTCCGTCGTGCCGTTCGCCACATATTCTTCGCACTTCTTTTCCTGATCTTTGCGGCGGTCGCTCGGCGACATGACTTCGATCACGAAATCCGGCGCGAATGGCAAAAGGGCTTTCCGCATTCCCTTGGAAATCGCTAAAATCTTTTCGTTCCGCACCCAGGATGCGTCTGGTGATCGTTTCGCGCCATTCGGGAGCCGGAATCCTGCGCTCGAGTCGAACGCCCGCCCGCTGCCATCGCGGATTGCCCAGTTGCCCAGTTGTCGAATCACTTCTCCGCTTTGAAAGCCGCTCTCGCCGCCTGCAGGAGGCATAATCACGATTTCTCCTTCACTGGTCTGCTCGATGCGTGCCTCCGGATTAAGCCGGCATACCTCCTCGAAGGCGCGCTCCAGATCAGCCAGATCGTGAAGCGTGAGAATCTGTCGATCGCCTGGATCCAGTTCGGTCGTAACTGTCATGCCCACTCACTAGGGTTACACAAATTGCCTCCCCGTTCCGGGATCAGCACTGAACCGCACTCCCCCGTGGGTCTTTTATTCGTTACACGACCTTAATCGCTCTGTAACACAACCTCGGTAACTTTAATTTGACTTTCGCCAAATTTGGACCTGCGTAGGAGTGTCTCAGAACACATCTGCCGGCGCGTAAGCCCAGTAATTCCAAGGAGATTATGAGTAAGCGATCTATTTTACGAACACTCTGTACAGCCGTACTTGTCTCGCAGCTCGGGACGGCTCAGACCTCAATCGCGCCCGCCTCGGCGGCTGATCCATCCCCGCCAGCCAATCATGCTCCTCTCGCGACCAGTTCGGAAGAACTTAAACAACTTCGGGACCGGATCGCTCAGCAGGAAACGGAAATCAAACACCTCCAACAGGCGGTTGACGAACAGGAGAAGTTGCTCGAACGATCGCTTGCAGCAAGCGCCAAGCCGGCCAGCACGACTGCTGACAGTACCGCGGTTGTGCCCGCGAGCGCCAGTCTTATCGGTGGCCAACCAGTCAAATGGATTCCGGCTGTCGATGGAACCGCCCCGCTATCTGCTGCTTCAACCGGCCTGGGGTATCCGGGATCTGGTCAACATACCCTCGCCACTCCGCCCTCCTCGCTTTCCATTAAGATTGGAAACACAACTTTCACGCCTCTTGGCTTTGTCGACGCAACGTTCTTCGGTCGTTCCACCAACCTCGGCAGCGGCATCGGTACGAACTTCGGCAGCATCCCCTACAACACTGCGGCAACCGGTCATCTGTCGGAAATGAATTTCTCCACGCAGAACTCGCGCCTCGGATTCCGCGTCGATTCAAATGTCTTCGGCGCCCAGGTACTCGGATACTTCGAGGCCGACTTCCTCGGCAATCAACCGGCTACCGTGTTCGTAAGCAGCAACTCCGATACGTTTCGCATGCGCAACGTCTTTGTCGATGTGCAGAAAAACGGATTCGAGGTCTTGGGTGGGCAGGACTGGAGCCTGATGACTCCCAACCGCGTAGGCCTTTCGCCATTGCCTGCTGACATCTTTTATACGCAGGATATGGATACCAATTATCAGGCTGGTCTCGTATGGTCGCGGCAAACGCAGTTCCGCTTTATCGCTCACCCTAGCGATAATCTTGCCTTCGGTGTCTCGCTTGAAAATCCCGAGCAGTACATTGGCGGAGGAAACGGGGCCGGCGCGGCCGTCGTTCCGGCAGCGTTCGCCACGGCTGCCAGTACCCAGTTCAACAACGGCAGTGGAACCAACTACACCGTCCCGAACCTCCATCCCGATATCGTCTTCAAGGGAGCGTATGACGGCCATCTGGGCGATAAGGTCATGCACGTGGAAGCTGCCGGGCTCATTCGCTCGTTCAAATTTGCGAATGGGACTGGAAAGCCGGTGTCGTACAGCACCTATTCCACTACTGCCGCCTCCGGAGAAGTCAACGCCAACCTGCAGCTCGCCGGCAATTTTCATCTGATCGCCAACACTTTCTTCGGATCAGGCAATGGCCGCTACATATTTGCGCAGGCGCCCGACGTGGTGATTCGCGCCGATGGCAGCATCGCTCCGCTTCATTCTTATTCCACGGTCGACGGCTTCGAAACCAACCTCTCAAAAAATACGCTGCTGTACGCATACTATGGCGGCATCTACATCGATCGCGATCAGGTCTTCGATTCCACTGCAGCCGGCAGCACTCTGGCAAACCCCGTCTATGTCGGATACGGCTACAAGGGCGCCCCAACCAGTCAGAACCGGACCGTCCAGGAAGCAACCCTCGGAATCGTGCGCACGCTTTGGAAGAGCTCGAACTACGGCGCGCTCTCACTCATCAGCCAATACTCGTACTTGACGCGGAATCCCTGGTATCTTGCGGCCGGCAGCCCAAAGGATACCCACGCTAACATGTACTGGCTCAACCTCCGTTACACGCTGCCCTGAATTCGGAGTTCGTGGACTGCGAAGGGCATCGGCCGAAACCGATGCCCTTCTTTTTTGTAGCCAATAACAAAAACGCCCCCGGCGGAGCCAGGGGCGATGTGGTTAATAATGTCCCGCTAGCGCGGGAGGTTCGTTACTTCTTCTTCTTTGCCGGGGCCTTTTTTGTGGCCTTCTTCGCGGCAGCTTTCTTAGTTGCTTTCTTCATCGAGAAGATTCTCCCTAAACGTAAAATTTGCAATCCATACAGATCGCAGTGTGATTCATATATAAGATTGTTCGCAAGAGAAGTCAAGAAAAAAAATCATGGCGGCCGTTATTCGGGCAATGAGGGGGACAAAATACAGCTGGAAAACGTAGCGAGTTAAATTTGTTTTACCCTTTTCGGTCGGCTTTATCGTCATGCCGGTAAATGCGATCATGATCAAAACCTCAGTGGCAGCCAATCGAATTCGATGCGCATGAAAAAAAAGAGCCCTATCCTTGCGCCGCTCATCCTCGTGATCATTTCCACTGGATGTCGGCATCACCACGCCAGTGTGTCGCGTCTACCATCTCAGCCATCAGCTGTTTCAAAAGGAAAAGCCGCTAGCCGAGCCGCAATTCCTGTTGGCTACACCGAGGAAGGGATCGCGAGTTGGTACGGTGTTCCCTATCACGGCCGGCCCGCGGCCGATGGGGAGATCTACGATATGGAGCAGCTCGTCGCCGCCCACCGCGTCATGCCTTTCAATACCTGGATCAAGGTAACGAATCTCGCCAACAACCAGTCGGTGAATGTCAGAATCATCGACCGCGGCCCGTTCGTCCGCGGTCGCATACTCGATCTCTCTAAGGCAGCTGCCAGAGACATCGGCCTGCTCGGCCCCGGCTTCGGGAAAGTTCGCATCGAAGTGATTTCGGCCCCAAGAGACATTCCGGCAAATGATTTCTACGCCGTTCAGACCGGAGCTTTCGCCGTACGCGCTAGCGCTGAACGCTTACGCGCACAGTACGCTCAGAAGTTCGGCAACGCGCAACTCGCTTTCAAAGCTGGACCAGTCCCGCTATGGCGAGTGCTGGTTGGCAAGGAGCCATCGCTCGAGGCGGCGCAGCAATTGGCGATTGTTCTTGGCGCGGAGAACAAGAGCGTCTTCGTGGTCCGGCTGGACCAGACCGTCTTGAACGGAGCATCGGCAGAGATGAGCAGTCCGCCGCCTTCCGGCCAGGGTCATTAGCGCTGGAGATTTTTTCACGGCCCCGGCACTATCTTGACGAGCACTCTTCGCTACTCTCGAGATCCTTTTGCCCCAATCTGCCCTTGACGTTTCACCGCTATCGACCTTGATCGGCAATTCGGCCGCGATGAAACAGGTACATCGATTGGTTTCCCGTATGGGCCGGTCCAGATTTCCGGCGCTGATCCTCGGCGAGACCGGTACCGGCAAAGAAGTCGTCGCCCGGGCCATTCACGGGATAGAAGCGCGCGGCCACTTCGTGGTCGTTGATTGCTCGTCCCTCGTGGGCCCATTAATGGAAAGTGAGCTCTTCGGTTATGCCAAAGGAGCATTCACCGGTGCTCACACCCAGAAGCTCGGCTTGCTTGATGCAGCCAATGGCGGCACCGCCTTCTTCGATGAGATCGGTGAATTGCCGCTCGACATGCAAATGAAGTTGCTGCGTGTCCTTCAAGAGAAGGAATACCGGGCAGTCGGAGCTCTCGCCCAGCGCAGCTCTAATTTTCGCGTCATTGCTGCGACCAATCGCGATTTGGCGGCCGAGGTCGAAGCCAAGCGCTTCCGCCAGGATCTGTTTTACCGCCTCAACGTCATGCGCGTGCGGCTGGCTCCGTTGCGCGAACGCAAGGACGATATCCCCGCGCTCGTCGAACACTTCCTCGGACGTTACGGCAATGGTCACCGAGTCCCCGATGAAGTGATGAAATCCCTGCAGGACTACGATTGGCCAGGCAACATTCGCGAGCTGGAACACACCGTCCAACAGATGGTCGCCATGAACAGCGGCCCCTGGATCGGCAGTGCCGATCTTCCTACCACGCTTCTCAACCGGAACCGCGAGCGGGCGCTGGACACATCGCCGTCGCTCGGAAACTTACAGGCCCACCTGGCGAGCTATCCCGCGCCCCAAGCCATTACTCCGCTGGCGGAAGTGGAGAAGACGGCCATTCTGAACGCCATCGACTACACCAAAGGCGATCGCACTGTCGCGGCCGCCATGCTCGGTATCGGACGCACTACTCTCTACCGCAAGCTCAAAGAATACGGACTGTAAGATTGGTGAGTGCGCGTTGCGCTAGATGCCACCTACAGCGTAGACCCGCAGCCCTCCGGCATAGCCGTTTATTCTCAACACCTGCTACACGGCTTGGCAACATACCATCCAGCGGACAAATTCATCTACTGCTATCGTCCTAAGCAATTTTTCCAGGCAGGTTCGCCGCAGCTGCCCAACACAAGTCGCGCTATTCTGCTTTCGGAACTGCCAACATTCCGCGCCGAAATTTTTCATGCTCTGAATCAGCGCGTCGATCGGCGTAAAACACGCAGAGTGGTCTCGACCTTCCATGATCTCTTCGTGATCACGGCCGAGTACTCGTCGCAAAGCTTCCGGCAGCGCTTCACGGAGCGCGCGAGAGAAGCTGCGCAGCGTTCCGATCTGCTGATTGCCGTTTCGGAATTCACCGCCGGACAAGTCTCCTCCCTGCTGAATATCGAGCGCGCGCGTATCCGAGTCATTCCGCACGGAGTCGCTGTACCTTCGAGCACGCCCCAGATAGGCTCGTGAGGAAATCGTCCTGTTTGTGGGCGCGCTTCAGACTCGAAAAAATGTGAAGCGCCTCGTGGAAGCTTTCGAAACGTTGCCGCCTCCATGGCGCTTGATCTTGGCTGGCGCCCCGAGCGGGTATCAGGCACAGGAAATTCTCGACAGAATCAAAGCAAGTCCCGCGTGCGGCCGCATAGAAGTTACCGGCTATTTGGCTCGAGAAAAGCTCGACCGGCTTTTTGCGCGCGCCTCCATCTTTGCCTTTCCCTCGCTCGACGAGGGCTTTGGAATTCCTGTGCTGGAAGCTATGGCCTGGGGAGTGCCCGTAATTACTTCGAATAGCTCGGCGTTACTCGAACTGGGGCGCAATGCAGCCCTCCTGATAGATCCATTGAGCGTTCCGGAAATTGCCGGAGCTCTACACAGCTTGGCCGCCAGCACATCATTGCGAGAAACACTGGCCGCCGCCGGGAAATTACGCGCGAGAGAATTTACTTGGACGAACGCGATTGAGAAGACGTACGCAGTCTATTCCGAACTGCTGTGAGAGCGGTTGTTTCCGTCCTCTTCGACTGCGATTTTGAGTGCCCTCAAGAACTTTTGGTCCTGTGAGGTGAGACGAATCTTACCGGTTGACTCGAATCGAATCGGCACGTCGGATTTCTCCGCTTGCTCGCCATCGGCCTCGCTATCTTCTTTGTCGCGCTTGTTGAAGCCTATGGTCGCCTCGAGCACCAGGAAGACGTCATAGCCAGCGTGTTTGATGTCACCGATTGCACCCGCAATACGGTCCGAATCGGAAAGGGATTCGTTGATCGCATTTCCAAGTTCCTGCATCAACTCTTTGAGTTTTTCGTCCAAAATCTCCTCTTTCCCGCCGCACTTTCAGGTTAGCATCCAATGAAGCCTCAGTCGCAAAACAATGCCCGAAAACATGGCCGTCCACACCCCGGCTCTGGTACTGCTACAAATGAGTGCCCTCGCGCAGGGCAAACGCTGACCATTTTGTGATATCGAAAGCGCCTTGAGACCCTAGGATTTCCTCTAGGCCCGCTCAGAAAACACTAGCGCACTCCAGTGTGTGGGGCGGGTTGGCCGAAGGCAACCTGCTGGCCGATTGCCAATCGGCCGTAGCGCGCTCAGATCTCCGAATTCTTCTGCTCGTATGGATGGGTCAGATAGCGGCCGGCCTCCCCCTGAGCGCCGCCAGTGTTGTCGTGGGTCCGAACAGCAAGCCGGTACTCGTTCACCGCTCGATCGCGCTGCCCGGTGACATCGAAAATCTTTCCGAGGTCGATGTGTGACCAAACCTCGGTCCATTTCGGGTCTAAATCTCCATTGATGGCCGCGCGGAATTCGTTGGCGGCCGATTGGAAGTTATTCTGCTTGAAGAACAGCTCGCCGATGCGATAATGCGCGAGCGAACTGTTCCTGTTCACTTCAAGGGCGCGCTGATATTCGCGTAACGCATTGGCGAAATCGCTGATTTGCACGAACTGCTCTCCCCGGCGAATGGCGACCGCGATCTCCATGGTTGGATCGAGCCGCAGCAGTACGTGCTTCGGATCGAGAGTCAATTTGCGCGGTTTTCCAAACGTGTCCACGCTGAATTCCGAAGAAGTTCCAGTGACTTCTATAACCTTGTCTTCCGGATTCCCTTCCGTTTCGATTCTCAGATCAACCGGCATGCGGAAAGTATCCAGATCCTGATTGATCTTCCCGACAACGCGGAAGCCTTGTTGAGTACGAAATACCGTGTACTCGAGTTTGAATTCTGGCGAGCCGCTTGATTCCAGCCACTGAATGAAGAAATAGCGAAGCTCCTGGCCGGAGACTTGCTCCATGACCTTGCGAAAGTCTTCGGTATTTGCGGATTGCCAGCTGTACTTGTCGATAAACGCGTGCAGGCCTTTCTTGAAATTGGCGTCTCCGACTACGCTCCGCAGCATGTTCAAAACCGCGGCCCCTTTTGCCGCCGTCAGCGCCCAATACTCAGGCGAGTAATCCTCCAACCGCGCGGCCTGCAGAACAGGCGGGTCCTTTACCGTCAGCGCTTCGACGTAAGTATTTTTGATTTCGCCATCGGCTGCCGCGGTACCGGCGGTGTGTTCGATATAAAGCAACTCCGAGTAGCGCGCCGGACCGTTTTCCAACCAGAGGTGATTTCTGTTAGTTGGCGATACCAGCACGCCCCACCATTGCCGCGAGAGCTGGTTGGTCAGGACACGAGTGTTGAGCGTCTTGGTAATCGAGCTGGGCGCGAGAAAGATAATGCCCGGAGCCGAATAGCCATTGACTGCCCCTGCTTCGGTCTCAACCAGCGCCAGGTTCGCCTGTGGCGCCAAGCCGTATTCGGACGTGAGAAACGTCATGATCTTGCCGGTCTCTTCCCCATACGCCTGAACATCGCCTGCATGATCTTCACGGAAGAACACCTGCGTCGTTATCCCTTCGGAACTTACGCGCGTACCCTCTCCCTTCACGATCGCGATGCTGCCGGGGAAACTGGCCTTGTCGTAGTGAAAGGAAAACATCATGCCGCCATTCTTCGCGCTGTCCGTCTTCACATCACCGCTCCCGATCACTCGGTATTCCGCCGGCGTTGTAACTCGCAGATCGGCCATGAACCGGTTTACGGTATACCCGCTTACGGGAAACCAGCGAGCAGGATACAGAAGATACCCGAAATCAGGATGCAGGGCTGCGAAACTTATTCCGGAAACAGGTGAGTCCTGATTCCCGGTCAGCTTACCGTCATAGGTGAGAGAAATTTCGCAAGGTTGACTCTTCACCAGCCCGTTCGGAAAACTCACGTGCACCGTGAAGTCCTGCGGATTGCGGGAAGTCGCCAGCGGCTGGCCCGCCGAATCGACCGCTTTCGAAACCGTAAGCGCATTGTTCAACTCGAACGAGATGTCATTCGAATTATCAAGCGGCGTGAAATCGATCTTAGCCGTTGCCGTGATGGATTGTGTTCGCGGATTGATGTCGGCGTCGATGGTATATTTCTGAACCTGAATGCTGCTGCCCTGCTTTTCCTGAGTCCAGCCAAGGGAGGCCAACACAAGGAAAAGGAAAATCCATCGAATACTGCTCGCCATCTTCCTTATTGTCTCCCGGCTCATCGCAGGCAACCCGGTTCGGCCCGGCGGAATCGCGGCGCAATCGCTTGTGCGATCACATCCGCCGCACGTTCGAGAGGATTCCCCTGAGAGCTCAGAGCAGACTTCACCTGCGCAAGATCCTGACGCATTTGGTCAGCTACATCGCTCCGGCTAAGTAACTCTTCTGCCGAAGACGCGATAGAGACCGCTGTCATCTTCTCTTGGATCAACTCAGGTACGATGCGCCTCCCGGCAACTAGGTTCACCATGGAGAGAAACGGAACCTTGACCAGCCGCCGCCCGGCATGCCAGCTCAGTCGGTTGACCTTATAAAAAGTCACCATCGGAGTACCAAGTACAGCCGCCTCGATTGTTACCG
>CAVTXN010000029.1:0-43692 GCA_963738555.1 Terriglobia bacterium | reverse complement strand
CCGCGCCAGCTCTTCCATAAACTTGTCGGGCTTGGGTCGGCTCTCGCTTTCTTCCGAATAGAGCGAATCGTAGTAATGCTGGATCGCCGAGTCGACCAGCTCTCCGCGCATGTCCCACTCAAACAACACCTGAAGCGCGCGCTTTCTCGATCTGTGCCGGGCAGGCATTGACTAACCGGCTTCCTTCAGTTGCCGCAGAAGATTTGCCAGCTCGATCGCCACGTCCGCTGCTTCTGCTCCCTTGTTACCGCTCTTGCCGCCTGCTCGGTCCATGGCCTGTTGCAAGTCGTCTGTCGTCAAGACGCCGAACGCGATCGGCACTCCCGTGTCGAGACTCACTCGGTTCAAGCCGTCTGCCGCGCCGCCCGCTACGTAATCGAAATGCGGCGTGTCCCCGCGAATGACCGCGCCGAGCGCGACAATCGCGTGACACTGCTTTGAGGCAAGCTGCTGCGCTACGATCGCTAGTTCCCAAGCCCCTGGAACCTTCACGATCTGTATGTTTTCCGGCGGGCATCCCCGCTTCTCCAGTGTTTCGAGCGCGCCCTTGATCAACTGCTCAGTGATAAATTCATTGAATCGGCTGACTACGATCCCAATACGCAGATTGGTTGCATCGAGCGAACCTTGAAGCGTGCGAATAGACATGAAGCGAATACGCGCACGCTGGGGAGCGCGTCCTTACTGTGGGATAATCCAGTTTTACCCCCTCAGTCTACCGCACCATGGATCCTCGATTTATACGCAATTTCTCTGTCATTGCGCATATAGATCATGGGAAATCCACTCTCGCGGATCGCTTGCTGGAGTTCACCGGCGCGCTCTCCCAGCGCGAGATGATGGATCAGGTCCTCGACACGATGGACCTCGAGCGCGAGCGCGGCATCACCATCAAAGCCCATGCCGTGCGCCTCAACTACCAGGCTGGCGACGGCAATCTATACGAACTGAACCTGATCGATACTCCCGGCCACGTCGATTTCACTTATGAAGTCTCCCGCAGTCTGCAAGCCTGCGAGGGCACGTTATTGGTGGTCGACGCTTCGCAAGGCGTCGAAGCGCAGACTCTGGCCAACACGTATCTCGCAATCAACCACGACCTCGAAATCATCCCGGTCATCAATAAGATCGATCTGCCATCCGCCGAGCCCGAGCGCATCCGCGAACAGATCGAGCAGGTGATTGGCCTCGACGCCTCCAACGCCATTCTCGCCAGCGCCAAAAACGGTATCGGCATTAAAGAAATTCTCGAAGCAGTTGTGCATCGCGTGCCACCGCCTAAAGGCGATCCCGACGCGCCGCTCCGCGCGCTGATCTTCGATTCCTGGTTCGACCCTTACCGCGGCGTAATCATTCTCACGCGCGTGGTGGACGGCACGCTCCGCAAAGGCCAAAAGATCCGCCTGTTCTCGAACGGCCACTCCTATGATGTCGAAGGTCTCGGCTTTCAATCCCCAAAACCGGTTCCCTCCGATGAACTCACGGCCGGCGAAGCGGGCTTTGTCTTCGCCAATATAAAAACGGTTTCGGACGCGAAGATCGGCGACACTCTTATGGACGATGCCAATCCCGCCGCCGAACCGCTTCCCGGCTTCCAGGAAATCAAGCCGATGGTTTTCGCCGGCCTCTATCCCGTCGAGTCGCACGAACACGCTCTCTTGCGTGACGCTCTCGAAAAATTGCGGCTCAACGACAGCGCCTTCAACTTTGAGCCTGAACACTCCGTCGCCCTTGGTTTCGGCTTCCGCTGCGGCTTCCTCGGCCTGCTCCATCTCGAAATCATCCAGGAGCGCCTGGAACGCGAGTTCCAGATCGATCTCATCACCACCGCTCCTGGCGTCCGCTACCGCATCACAACCAGCGCCGGCGAAATCCTCGAAATCGATAATCCGCAAAAATTCCCCGATCCGTCCAACATTCAGCAAGTCGAAGAGCCGATCATCGATGCCACCGTAATCACCCGCGAAGAATATCTCGGCGAGATTCTCAAACTTGTCGAAGAGAAGCGCGGCGCCCAAAAAAAATTCGAATACATCGGCACTGGCCGCGTGCTCCTTCTTTACGAACTTCCGCTCAATGAAATTGTTCTCGATTTCTACGACCGTCTAAAATCTGCTTCGCGCGGATACGCTTCTCTCGATTACCATCTTTCCGGCTACCGCGTGTCGCCCATGGTCAAGCTGGACGTGCTTGTGGCCGGCGAACCTGTCGATGCGCTCTCGATGATTGTGCACCGTGATTTCGCCTACGAGCGAGGCAAAAGTCTGATCGAGCGCCTCCGTAAACTGATTCCCCGCCAGATGTTCGAAGTCGCGTTGCAGGCCGCCATCGGCAACAAGATCATCGCCCGCGAGACGATCTCGGCCATGCGCAAAAATGTGTTGGCCAAGTGCTATGGCGGCGATATCACCCGCAAACGGAAGCTCCTTGAAAAGCAAAAGGAAGGCAAGCGCCGGATGAAGCGCGTCGGCCGCGTCGATATTCCTCAGGAAGCGTTTCTGGCCGTTTTGAAGGTCGGCGAGTCCAGCGAGTAGCCCCCGACCGAACCGCCCGACCGAGCCGCCCGACCGAGCCGCGCACGTCAGTAAGCGGCCCTTGAAAAACCTGCCATTCCCGTTCTGTCACCCCGTTGTCGTCACGCTTGCAGTATCATCGAGGATCATCGATAATTGTTTCCCCCAAAAGAATATTCCAGCCGTAGGAGACTCGGCGGAACATCAAAGAGGGCGCCGCTGTTAGCCGGATTGCTCAAACCGATGCGGCGAATCAATGACTTCTTCAGGTGTCTACCAGTCTGGCTACGCCGCTACTTATTTGCGTTCAGCCAACTGACGCTTGGCACCGCGTTAGCCGCGCTATTGATGAACGCGTTCGGCACGAAAGCTACGCTGGCCGTGTCCCTCATCGGAGACGTCGTTTTCCTCGCATGCGCCTGGCTGGGGTACGGCGAAGGCGTTTTGGCAGGCATTCTGATAACGTTTTTCATCCCGCGCTTGTTATTACCAGGGACTCCGTTGCATCCCGACGTCGGTCGCTTTGGCCTGGTATTAATTCTTTCGTTACTCGTCAGCAGCATCTCCCGATATAAACGCAAGGCCGAAAGAGCGCTGAAATTTGCTGCTGGCGAGTTGGAGAGACGGGTCCAGTCGCGTACTCTGGAGCTCCAGAAGAATGAGCAACGGCTAAGTGAGAAGGCTCGATTGCTCGATCTCGCCCCCGTTGCCGTTCTCTCTACAGACAGCGGCGATGTGATTCGATATTGGAGCCAGGGTGCGGCACAGATGTACGGCTGGACGTCGCAGGAGGCTGTCGGGCAGACCTCACGCCAATTGTTACGATCCTCCGTGCCGCTTGAAGAGGTGACCAGGGCGCTTACCGCAACCGGTGTTTGGGAGGCGGAATTGAAGCACTCCCGAAAGGATGGCTCCCAAATCACCGTGGCAACCCGTTGGGCATCTCAAACCCAGGCCAACGGTCAGACATCGGGTTTTCTGCAAGTCAACGCCGATATCACGGAACGAAAGCGAGCCCTGGAGCAGATTCGGGCGAGCGAATTACGCTTTCGTCAGCTCGCCGATTCTATGCCCCAGATCGTTTGGACGGCCACTCAGGACGGACACATTGAATATCTGAATCAGCGCTGGCACGAATTCACCGGCCTTGGTCTCTCCGATCACCTTACCGAAGATGTCCATTCAATCATTCACCCGGACTCATTAGCGGACTTTGTAAGAAGTTGGCAAGCTGCTGTTCATGCAAAGGAGTCTTACGAAAGTGAGATTCGCTTTCTCGACCGCGGAACCGGCGGATATCGTTGGTTTCTGTGCCGTGGTCTGTTTGTGGATGATGATTCTTCGGGCAGTATACGTTGGTTTGGAACATTCACCGACATCAACCAGCAAAAGATTACGGAGCGGACGCTGCATCGCGCCAACGATGAACTACGGCAGTTCGCATACGCCGCCGCGCACGAGATGCAGGAACCTTTGCGCAACATCATCCTCAGGTTGAGTATGTTCCGCCGGAAGCAGGGAAACCTATTCGATTCGGCCGCCGCCGAGTGCGTCAGCGAGAGCATCCTTAATGCAGAACGGATGCACACGATGGTAAAGGACTTGTTGGCCTTCTCAAGCGCTCTGGATAGCGCGGAGGAGCTCGAAGCTTTCGCAGATGCGGCCGGCAGCGTCCGGGAGGCGCTCGCAAACCTCGCTACGCAGATACTGGAAAATAAGGCGGAAGTACGATTCGATTTTCTTCCTGCGGTGCGGATGCAGCGGTTCCATTTGACTCAACTGTTCCAGAACTTAATCGGAAACGCTCTGAAATACCGGAAGCAGGATGTGGCTCCGGTCGTGCAGATTTCCGCAGAGTCGGCGGGCGGCGAATGGGTTTTCTCGGTCATCGATAATGGGATCGGATTTAACCCCGCTTATGCTGAGCGCATCTTTGGCCTCTTCAAGCGTTTGCACCGCCATGGCGAATACCCCGGCACAGGGATCGGTCTCGCCATCTGTGCCCGAATCGTGGCCCACTACGGTGGACGCATCTGGGCTGAGGGCGAACCGGGGAAAGGCGCAACTTTCCGTTTCTCACTACCCGGTCAGAATTCCCGCCCGCCCAAGATGTGCATGCCCGATCAACATTGAGCACGGATCGATACAGCCACTCATCCAGGCTCCCGTGCCCTAACAAAACAGCGGCCGCTCCCTCTGCTCCCCAAACTTCCCTCGCATCCCGAACACCTGCGCTACGTAATACCCGAGCGCATCGCTCGCGTGCGTCCGCATCCGGTCCGACTTGTCCAGTTCGCCCGTCGCTCGCCCCGTCTCGTCCGTCTTCCAGCGCACTTGCTCCAGATCTCGTATCAATTCCTTGCATTTTGGATCGATAAACAAACGCCGCTCCCCAGCCGCGCTGCACAACCGGCTGTTGACGATGTTGATCCTGTCGCGCACCCCCGGATTCGAGCTCGTCGTCCGCATCTGCAGCACTACTTGCCCGCGCAATCGCCCGAAAAACTCCCGAATCAGCCCCCAATCCGTATCCGTCCCGCTCGTTCGCCTCTGGTGCCCGCTGGCGTCGCCATAGACCTCTAGGGTAATCGGTCCCATCCCCATCCAGGGACGCATTTTATCCAACAGCGCCTGGCACGCCATCACCGTGTGCGCATTGTCGAGCGCCATCTCGTCCAGCACGCGAATGCTGTCGCCGCTCCTCTGCGCCAGCACCGAACACATCGGATGCACGTTGAAGTCAACCGACCAGATAAGCGCATCCGTGGCCGAATACTCAACCCGCCGCACATTCTCCGGATACGAAAACGCGTGATACGCCTCGCCGAAACCCGCGCGTTCGAAGCTTGCTTCAAATTCCTGCCGGTACAGCCGCTCATCTAGCTCCCGTGCCGCGCTCGCCAGCTCATCCTGGCCGACGTTTCCGCCTTCGATTGTCGAAAATTGAAATGCGCTCCACTCCGGATCGTTCTGCGCGTGCTCGAACTGCTCGAACAAGTGATTCCGGCCTTGCGGCGTTCCGATGAACAATGCTCTGCCCCGCCTGTCGCTCAATGCCGGCCGCAGCACCTCCGTCCAACACTCCGGCCGCATCGAAGCATACTCGTCCAGCACCACAAAATCCAAGCCCTCGCCTCGCAGCGAATCGTACTGATCCGCGCCCCTCAGTGCGATCGTTGCGCCCCAATGGAGCCGGATTGCCAGCTCCGTTTCGCTCGGCGCTCCGTCCCAGTACGGCTCCGTCAAACGCTTCAGCCGCTCCCACGCGATGCGTTTTGCCTGCCGGTAACTCGGCGCCACATACCACACCATCCGGCCCGGTCCCCACGCCGCCCGCAGCAGTTCCACCGTCGCCAGAAACGTCTTCCCAAATCGCCTCCCTGCCACCAGCACGCGAAAACGCTTCTCGCACTGAAACACTTCCATCTGCGGAGGCCGCAGTTCGACAGTAATCTCCGCTGGCGTTTTACCCCGCTTTTTAGGCAAGAGGCTCTCGCTTGTGCTGCCCTGTTTCGGTGACCGCGAACAACGGCAAACCCGGCGTATCCGGTGTTTTCGGCTCTTTCTTCTCCTCGATCGGCGCATTCTCTCGCCACCCGGCGCGCGCCTTCAGCCAGAAAATCGTGGCCGTCGTGTTCGTCCCCGACGTCGCCATGCGATAACAGGTCTTCGCCACCTCCGTATTCGCCTCAATCGCGCCCGTGTCCAGCTCTTTCCGAAAGTGTTTCCGCAGCGTCTTCGCAGCAATGTTCAGCACCTTCGCGATGTCATCCTGCCGCAATCCCAGCGAAGCCATCGTTTTCACCTGTTCGCTCTGCTGCTCTGTCACCTGAAAGGTTGGTCGCGCCATTCGCTTCTTTTCTCCCTCGCCACCCTCGGAACGTGCTTGTCCCTTGGTATGGTTAGCTTTTCGCAGCGCTCGTCCGGCCAACCCTCCGCAACCGCGCCAATCTCCTGAAACGAGGAGACTTGAAAAAAAATCGGCAACCGTGACCGCCCGGTTAAGATCGGTGATGTCAGTCAGAATCGCCAAAACATGCGCGGTCTCCAGTCCCTCGACATCTTGTAGGAGATTTCTCGCTGCCGTCGTGCTTACTTTTCTGCCTTCTTTCGCTGTTTGCAGCGCAGCCCTTCCCCTAAATCGTCATAGGGTACGTCCGCCTGGTTTTTTACCTCCCGCCACACCCTTTTTAGGGACGGTAAAAACCCCGACGCCATAATGATTCAGAGACTCTTAACGTGAACATTATTCAGGTAATTATCCTTGCTGTCGTGCAAGGCCTGGCCGAGTTATTACCGGTTTCGAGTTCCGCCCACGTCGTCGTGGCCGAGAAACTCATGGGTCTGAATCCCTCCGCTGCTGACATGACTCTTTTGCTCGTCATGCTCCATACCGGAACCATGCTCGCCGTCATCGTTTATTTCTGGCAGCAATGGCGCCGGACCTATTTCCAGAGCGCCGAGTCCTTCAAGCGCTACGCTTCGCTGCTCATCGTCGCGACCGTCATCACCGGCGTTATCGGTTACGGGCTCATCGCCTGGATCGAAAAGACCGCCTTCCGCGGCCAGCCCAAAGCCGAAGTCGAGCAGTTGTTCAGCCACCTCGAGCTGATTGCGCCTGCTCTAGCAATCGCCGGCATTCTGATTCTCGTAGCCGGCATCTATGAACGCCGCACTGCCAGCGTCAACGTAAACGTGCAGGACGTCGATCGTCTCGGCATGAGAGAAGCCGGCCTGATCGGCGCCGTACAAGGCCTCTGCCTGCCGTTTCGCGGCTTCTCGCGCTCTGGAGCGACGATCTCTACTGGCATGTTGCTAGGTATCTCGAAACTGCGCGCCGAGGCCTTCAGCTTCGCTCTCGCCGTGCTCATCACGCCCGCCGCTATCGGCCGCGAAGCTCTGCGGCTCATCAAAACTCAACACGCTGAAAATGCCGTCGGATTGAGTTCCGCCATGATGCCTAGCCTGCTCGGCGCGCTATGCGCTTTTCTGGCAGGCTTGGTGGCTCTCAAGTGGCTCAGCAGCTGGCTCGAAAAAGGCCAGTGGTATCTGTTCGGAATTTACTGTTTGCTGGCCGCTGTGGGAGTCGCCGCTCTTCACCACGCCGGCTACTGATTGCTCACTTCTTTTGCGGCTTGATATTCGATAAAGCGTAGCTGTCGTCGCTCTTTACATCGACCGTTGCGCTGATCTGCTCGCCTACCCGGAGCGATTCGAAATCGCCTTTCGACTTCACCGGGTACTCCATCGTCATCGCTTCCATGTAGTTCGGAATCGCGGCCGCGTCTACCGTCGCCGTTTGGCGTTGCTTGTCTAAAGCCACAATTTTCCCCGTCAGATTGTAGTGGCGCTCCGGTCCTGATGACTGCCTGCCGCAAGCCAGCAGCAATCCGGCGCAAAGAGCGAGCGTAAAGATCTTCACTAAAAAATTATGCCTGAAACCACTCGCCAAAACCGATATAATGCGGGAGCAAATCGATTCGAGGAACGCTATGGCAACAGTGGCCGACCTGCCCGGCAGTTCAGGCGAAGGCTTTGGAAGCGATATCGCCGGAATGGGCAACTTCCTGATTGATCCCGCGGGAGCCGCGCGCCGCGTTCACAGCAAATGGTTCTGGATCGGCCCTCTGATCGTTTTTTCGATCGTTTCGATTCTGGCCAGTTACGTCGTCATGCCGATGACCCGCCACGTGATGGAAGTGGCCCCGCTCCCTCAAGGCGTGTCGCCGGAACAATATCAGAAGAGCATGGAAGTGGGCCTGACCATCCAGCGAATCAGCATGTACTTCGCTCCCATCATGGTCGCCTTGATCTTCGCGATTCAGACCTTGGTCTTGTTTGCGGCGACCGCTGTCCTGAGTATCGGAGCAAGATTTCGGCAGCTCTTTAATCTGATCGCTGGATGCAGCCTGATTCAGGTACTGGCGGCCATCGCAGGCATCGTGGTTCTGAAGTCCAAAGGGGAGGTTTCAACCCTGGCTGAGCTTCGCCCCGCGCTCGGACTGGACATTTTTCTGCCCGCCGGAGCAAACAAATTCCTGGCGGCCGTCCTTGGTTATTTCTCGGTCTTTGAAATCTGGTGGATCGTGATGATGGTGCTCATCTTCAGCGCCGCTTTCAAAGTCAACCGAGGCAAGGCATTTGCCGTAGTATTGCCGCTAATCCTGTTGAGCATCATCCTGCGGCTGGCGGGAGCGGCGTTCCAGCGCTAAAATACAGAACCCCGTTACGTCTTACAATGAAGGCGATACCGAATAGGAATCTGAATGTTCCGCACGATCGGCCCGACTGAGCTAATAATCATCATCATCGTCTGCATTCTGCTTTTCGGAGGGAAAAAGATCGCGGACATTGGAAAGGGACTCGGCGAGGGCATCCGCAATTTCAAGAACTCTGTCAAGAGCGAGGATGATTCAAAAGACGACAAGAAACAGGTCTAGAATCCCAAGCTCAAAACGACAAAACCCCGCGCGAAAACGCGGGGTTTTGTCGTCAAGTGATTTAGCTCTACTTCTTCTTAGGCGGCACGATCGAGTCTTTAACGGACTTGGCCAGCCGGAACTTCACTACCTTCTTAGCCGGAATCTTAATCGATTCCCCGGTAGACGGGTTGCGGCCAATGCGCGCCTTCCGCTCCGCCCTTACCAGCCGCCCGATGCCCGGCAGCACAAAAACGCCGTTCTTCTTGGTTTCGCGAACAGCAAGCTCTGCAAGCGAATCGAGAAAGTGCTTCGAAACCTTGTTGTTGACACCTGCCGTCTCCGCGAGTTCTCTGACAATCGCGGTTTGAGTCATCCGTTTTACTTCGGCCATACGATAAACCTCCTAAAACTCTTGTTGGGGGAAAGAACTCCGCATGTTCCTATCGCTCATACGCTCTGTCGGGTGGGCGCCAGCTGCGCCTCCGAGAATGTATGAAACAGAACGATAAAGAAATGTTTGAGCTCCAACTTGTCAACTCGATCATAAGGGAGTGCAACCGGGTTGTAAAGGGCAAACCACAAGAAAAGTGCGTTTTTTCAGCCATTTTCTTGGTCCGCGCGCCTGAAACCAGCTCCCTGCCTAACGAAAACCCGTCGAAAGGGCGATTTCGCCGGAATTTCGCGCCTCTTTCACGGGCTTTCCGAGACGTTCACTATCATGGAGTTTACCGGCTTGCAAAGCAGCCCGGGTGGCGAAATCGGCAGACGCAAAGGACTTAAAATCCTTTTTCGCGCAAGCGGAGTGCGGGTTCAAGTCCCGCCCCGGGCACCATCATGCAGCCTTGTTCGTGTTGGGGAAAATGGCGGGGACGACGGGGCTCGAACCCGCGACCTCCGACGTGACAGGCCGGCGTTCTAACCAGCTGAACTACGTCCCCTAGGTGTGGAAAACGTCGGACCCTCCAAGCGTAACACACGCCAGGCTGTCCCTGAGACCCCGTGATTTTCATCCTTATGACTTCTTTAGCACCCAGCGGCTAGATTGAAGACGTGCTTATGTCAGACGTACTATATGTCGCACTCGCGGTATTGTTTTTGGGCCTTTGCTGGGCGTTTACCAAGGCTTGCGATCGCCTCTGATCGGAGATTCAAATGGACTACATCATCGGCGGCATTACGACCGTATTTCTGTTCGGGTATTTGGTTTACGCCTTATTGAAGCCGGAGAGGTTCTAGAGCATGACTAGCAACGGAATTTTGCAGATCGTTATCTACTTTCTCATCATTCTCAGCCTCGCAAAACCTATGGGCACTTTCATGGCCCGCCTTTTTGATGGGAAACGCACGTTCTTGCACCCGGTCATCCGCCCGATCGAGAGCCTTACTTACAAGCTGATTGGCGTCAATGAAAGCACGGAACAGCGCTGGACACAATATGCTGCGGCGTTGTTGGCTTTCAGCATATTCAGTTTCTTTTTCACCTATCTTATTCAACGGCTGCAAGGCATTCTGCCCTTGAACCCGCAAGGATTCGCCGGCAGCTTAGTCACTCCTGATCTCGCCTTCAATACTGCGGTGAGCTTTGTGACTAACACTAACTGGCAGGCGTATTCGGGCGAAAGCACGCTCAGCTACTTCGTTCAGATGACGGCTCTGGTGGTGCAGAATTTTGCTTCCGCCGCGGTGGGCATCGCGATCGCAATTGCGGTCGTCCGCGGTTTCGCCCGCCAACAGATGAATAGTCTGGGTAATTTCTGGGTGGACGTCACGCGGGCTACCCTATATATCCTGCTGCCGATCTCGATTGTGCTTGCGCTGATATTTTGCGCTCAAGGCGTGGTTCAGAATTTCCATCCCTACACGGTTGCCAAGACCCTGGAGGGCGCGAAGCAGGTGATCGCGCAAGGGCCGGTGGCTTCGCAGGAAGCGATCAAAATGCTGGGTACCAACGGCGGCGGTTTCTTTAACGCCAACTCCTCTCATCCGTTCGAAAATCCTACGCCTTTCACAAACCTGATCCAGCTGATAGCGATTTTCCTCATCCCTGCCGGATTGACCTACACATTCGGCGTCATGGTTGGCGATCGCAGACAAGGCTGGGCCCTTTTCGCTGCTTGTGCGGCGATGTTCCTTATTGGAGCGTTTGCTTGTTATTGGGCTGAGTCGAAAGGAAACCCGAATCTGGCGAAGCTCGGGGTCGAGTCGAACGCAACTCTCGCGCAGCCGGGCGGGAACATGGAGGGTAAGGAAACACGCTTCGGCATTGCCGCAAGCGCGCTCTTTGCGACCGTCACTACGGACGCAAGCTGCGGGGCAATCAACAGCGTGCACGACAGTTTTACACCGTTGGGTGGCCTTGTTCCGCTTTTTAATATTGAAACCGGCGAAGTAATTTTTGGCGGAGTCGGCGCGGGCCTTTACGGCATTCTTCTGTATGCGATTCTAACCGTCTTCATCGCCGGCCTGATGGTGGGGCGAACACCCGAATACATCGGCAAGAAGATCGAGGGAAAGGAAGTCAAGATGGCCATGCTTGCGTTAGTCGCCACCGCCTTCAGCATTTTGGTCTTTTCGGCTATTTCTGCCACCGTGCGATTTGCGCCTCCTGGCAAAGATGCTAAGGGCCAGCCTGTCGCACAGAGCTACTGGAATCCGCCTGGTTCGGCTACTGCCAACTTCACGAACTCCGGACCGCATGGGTTCTCCGAAGATCTCTATGCGTACAGCAGCGCAGCCGGTAACAACGGCAGCGCCTTTGCAGGCCTAAGCGCAAACACACCTTGGTATAACCTTACCCTCGGCCTAGCCATGCTGACAGGCAGGTTCTTTTTTCTGATTCCATTGCTGGCGGCGGCCGGCAATCTAGCTCGAAAGAAGCGGGTCGCTTCCACGAGCGGCACATTTCCCACCCACGGGCCACTCTTTGTGAGCCTTTTAGTAGGAACCGTTATTCTGGTCGGCGCGCTGACATTCTTTCCAGCGCTGGCACTCGGCCCGATCGTTGAGCACTATCTGATGCAAACCGGCCGCCTCTTCGCTGTCTTTGCACTTCCTCTGGGGAGCTGAACCGCGCCATGACCACATCGATTCAAACACCGGCCGTATCTCCTTCCAGTCCGGCGCAGGATCCGACATCACTGCTGCCCGGCAAATTGACTCGGGCTCGCCCGCTCTTCGATCCTGAGATCGTCCGCCGAGCCACTCGCGATTCATTTATCAAGCTGAACCCGCTGACGCTGGTGAAAAACCCGGTCATTTTTGTGGTTGAAGTGGGCGCGGCACTCGTCAGCATTTTTCTCATTCGGGACCTGTTCGCAGGCGCTTCGAACAACGGGTTCGAGCTTCAAATTGCGCTTTGGCTCTGGTTTACAGTCCTGTTTGCGAATTTCGCTGAAGCGATGGCGGAAGCTCGCGGTAAGGCTCAGGCCGACGCCCTGCGCAAGACGAAAAGCGATTCGACTGCAAAGCGCATTCTCGCAAACGGCAGACGTGAAATTGTTTCCTCCACCAAGCTGCGCAAGGGCGATATCGTCATCGCGGAGTGCGGGGACCTTATTCCCGGTGATGGCGAAGTAATTGAGGGTATCGCAACGGTCGACGAATCAGTGATTACGGGTGAGAGCGCGCCGGTGATTCGGGAGTCTGGGGGGGACCGGAGCGCTGTTACCGGCGGAACACGCGTTCTATCCGATCAGATTACGATCCGAATCACGTCCAATCCCGGCGAAACCTTCCTCGACAAAATGATCGCCCTCGTGGAAGGCGCGGAACGCCAAAAGACACCAAATGAGATAGCCTTGAACATTCTGATCGCAGGCCTGACGCTGATTTTCCTTCTGGCCGTAGCCACGCTTCATCCATTCGCGATATACGCTGTGGCCTCGATCGGGAGCGGGCATGTTCCCACCATCGCTGTACTGGTCTCGCTGCTGGTGTGCCTGATCCCGACGACTATCGGCGGTCTCTTGTCCGCTATCGGAATTGCGGGAATGGATCGAGTGATGCAGCACAACGTTCTCGCCATGAGCGGCAAGGCGGTGGAAGCGTCCGGCGACGTGAATACGCTTTTGCTCGACAAGACCGGCACCATAACTCTCGGTAATCGTCAGGCCGTCGAATTCATCCCATTTTCCGGTGTGGAAGAAAATGAGCTAGCGGACGCGGCCCAACTATCAAGTCTCGCGGACGAGACTCCGGAGGGCCGCTCCATTGTTGCTCTCGCCAAGGAAAATTACGGGCTGCGCGGGCGTGAAGTCTCAGAACACGACGCCCACTTCATAGCGTTCTCGGCCTACACGCGGATGAGCGGCGTAGATATCGACGGACGAATGCTACGAAAAGGCGCAAGCAGCGCAATTGCGAACTTCGTCAAAGAGCTCGGCGGCAAGATCCCGAGCGACTTTGAAGAACTGTCCGATCGCATATCCCGAACCGGGGGAACCCCGCTGGCAGTGGCCGATGGCCCAAGGGCGCTGGGAATCATCCATCTGAAAGATATCGTGAAGGGCGGCATGGCAGAACGCATTGCGCAGCTGCGGGCCATGGGTATTCGCTCGGTCATGATTACTGGCGATAACCCTCTCACTGCTGCGGCCATCGCGAGCGAAGCGGGCGTGGACGACTTCCTTGCTCAATCTACTCCAGCCGACAAGCTCGAGTACATCAAACGCGAACAGAGCGAGGGTCGACTGGTTGCCATGACCGGCGATGGAACGAACGATGCCCCGGCTCTTGCGCAAGCCGACGTAGGTCTTGCCATGAACACAGGCACCACGGCGGCCAAAGAAGCCGGAAACATGGTGGACCTGGATAGCAATCCGACTAAGCTAATCGAGGTAGTAGCAATCGGCAAGCAGCTCCTGATTACGCGCGGCGCTCTTACCACCTTCTCGATCGCTAATGACGTCGCCAAGTACTTTGCAATCATTCCGGCAATGTTCATGACTACCTATCCGGTGCTGCGCCGGTTTAACATCATGGATCTCCACACGCCTCAAAGCGCCGTGCTGGCGGCCGTGATCTTCAATGCGCTGATCATCATTGCCCTGGTACCGCTGGCGCTGCGCGGCGTGAAATACCGCCCGACGGGGGCCGTATCCCTGCTCCGCCGCAACATACTGATTTATGGCGTAGGCGGCCTCATAGTTCCTTTTCCCGGTATCTGGCTCATTGATCAGCTCCTCGTATGGCTGCATCTTGCATAGCGCAAAGAAAGAAGAAATAGCATGTTGCAACAACTCGCTCCTGCCTTACGCCTCACTGTGCTGCTTACTGTATTGACAGGGTTGCTTTACCCTGCAGCCCTGACTGCGCTTTGCCAGCTCTTGTTCAGAGATCAGGCCAACGGCAGCCTAATCGTTACTGACAGCGGTATCACCGGCTCCCGTCTCATAGGTCAGAATTTTCAAAGACCCGAATACTTTCATCCGCGACCGTCGGCCGCCGGCAATGATGGTTACGACGGCAGCAATTCGAGTGGTTCCAATCTAGGACCTCTCAGCCAGAAACTATACGATCGCGTCAAGGCTGCCGCCGAACAATTTCGCAAAGAGAACCCGACGTATTCTGGGCCAATTCCGGCCGACGCTCTCACTACATCCGGCAGCGGTCTCGATCCGGAAATCAGCGTCGCCAACGCACACCTTCAACTTGCCAGAGTCGCAGAGGCTCGCGGGGCGGATCCTGCTGTGCTGGAACGCATGCTCGCGGGCGCCACGAAAGGTCGCGACCTTGGGTTCTTAGGCGAGCCTCGCGTGAATGTCCTTGAACTGAACCTGGCACTCGATCATAGTTTTCCGAAGCATCGCAAGTAGGCTCGCTTCGGGCTGGTTTGGTGGTGGGGCGGCAAGACCGGGCCTGGTGAAAGCCGGCCTACTGAGAATCAGGCGATACGGCCAGATAATGAAGAGTACCCGGATTTGACGGCTCGTAGACCCACGCCCGAAGAATTGCTTCAGCAGCTTGAGAAAGATGCGCATGAGCAGTCGCGCGGCCGGCTCAAAATTTTTCTCGGATACGCCTCCGGAGTTGGCAAGAGCTTTCGAATGCTCGACGAAGGCCGGCGCCGCCACGAACGGGGCCAGGACGTCGTGCTCGGCGCAATCCAGCAAAACTTGCCGCGGGATCTGCTTCAGTCGGTGTCCGCGCTGGAGATCATTCCGCTCAAAGCGCAAGGCGACGTAGAGGTTATGGACGTCGACGCCATTTTACGCCGGGCGCCAAAGGTTTGTTTAGTGGACGGACTCGCCTACGACAATCCTCCTGGATGTTTGCACCAAAAGCGCTGGCAGGATGTGGAACAACTTCTCGAAGCAGGCATCTCCGTCATTACATCCGTAAATCTTCAATACATTGAAGAGAAGCGTGAACAGGTGGAGGCGATCACGGGAAAGCACGTGACGCAGACCGTGCCGCTGAAGTTCTTGCAAACTGCCGACGAGATTGTGGTGGTAGACGCACCTGCTGAAAGCCGGGTCAGCTTCTCCGATGATTCGAAACCGGGAGCCTCACAAAAACTGTCGCAGATGCAGCTCTCAGAATTGCGCGAAATTGCGCTCTTTCTGGCAGCCGACGTGGTCGATAAACAGCTCGAGCGTTATCTTACGAGCCACGGAATCGAGCAATCCTGGGGGACGCAGGAGAGGATTCTAGTTTGCCTCTCTCCCGATTCAAACGCGCGAAGAATGCTCGATTCCGGCGCAAGAAATCGCGACCGTTTTCACGGCGAGCTCATCGTGGCGCACATGAACCGGCCGGAGTGGTCCCCGGAACAAAGACAACTGATTGAGGATGCCGTACAAATAGCCAAGGAGAAGAATGCGGAGATCGCGGAGTTGGACGGCGAGGATGCCGTCGCCGCCATTCTGGAGTTTGCTCGACAGCGCGGAATCACTCAGATCTTCATCGGCCACAAAAATCAAGAGAAATGGTGGGAGCGGGTTTTTGGCAGCGATGTGGACCGCTTGATTCGCTCTGCTGAAGGAATCGATGTTCGCGTGTTCCCTTATTCCTGAATGCGAGCTGCAAAGTAGGTTCGTCCAAAGCCAAGCTCGGAAGTTACGCCGATATCGCGTGCTGAGACAGCTTCAATTGACCGGAATCTCTTTTCGCTCAAGGCTGTGAGTATTTCGACCTGGTCATAACACTGTTGTTCTACGGTGCTTTCGTGCCGGGTCCAGCACTTCTCATTTGCCTCATGCACAAACCAGATCAGTTCGGTAGCGGCTTTCTTGCGCACCGGATCGAATTTCCCCCGCACCAGGCCGACGCTTCTCTCGCTCACGTTGACGGACCATTCGCGCAGGTCGGCAGAATAAGCTTCCGCGAGATTCATGTCGAAAACGAACAGCCCGCCGGGCTCGAGTATCCGGCGAACGCCGGCAAAAACGTTCTTTAGCTCCTCGAGCGAGAGGATGTGATTCAACGAGTCAAAGGTAGAGAGAACCGCGCCATAGCTTCCATCCAGCGTGAGGTTTCTTGCATCCTGCACACGAAAATCAATGTTGGGCAGCTCGTGCCGGGCGAGCGAAATCAACTTTGCTGAATTGTCGACGCCTGTAACCCGATATCCGCGGGCGGCCAATTCTTTTGTGACATGGCCAGAGCCGCAGCATAAGTCGAGGACTCGAGTTCCTGGAGCGACCTGCGAAAAGAAGAGCCGTTCCAGAGCGGGCAGCGTTGCGGGAAGGTACCAATCCGCCCAGAGCGTGTGATACATCTCCGCTACATCATCGTAAGGAGAAGAAATGCGGTCCGGCATTGGAGAAGGTGGGGGCCCGGTGATCTTTCCTAATCTATTCGAGCACGGAGAGAAATGTGAAAGATGTCTGGGTCGAGGATACTGGAGAAATGACACCCGGCCAGCCGCCCCCAAAAGTTCATCTCACGAATACGCCTGAGTACCGCGAACATTATGCAAACAGCGTTCAAATGCGTGTGAGCCTCTGGGATTTCTTTCTGATGTTCGGCACCATCAATCAGAATGCGCCGGACGCAGTAACGATTGCCAATTTCCAGGGTGTGTACCTTAGCCCTCCGCAGGCCAAGGCATTGTCGAACCTGCTGCAACAAAATCTGAAACAGTACGAGGCCGCTTTCGGGGAGATTCGCCTGGAAACTCACACCCAAGGGGATATCATCCAATAACGCGCAATGCCGGTTGAGCATCGACCGCCCATGCCGAAGCTGCCGCCGTTCGCGCTGGCGGGGCCGGTGCCTACGCCCGCGATAAAGAGACGGTCCTATTACGTCCTGCTGTTTGGATTCTTTGCTGCGCTTCTGATTGCGCTCCACATTCAACTACTGAATCTACCGTTCTTCTGGGACGAGCACGGCCAGTTCATTCCTACCGCGCTCGATCTTCTGCGAACTGGCGCGTGGGTAGCACATTCTACGACGCCGAACGTGCATCCTCCAGGCGTAGAGGCTTACCTTGTTCTGTGGTACCGGCTCTTCGGTTTTTCAATCCCAGTGACCCGTGTCGCCATGCTTGCGTTCGCTGCGGCCGGTTTGCTCTTCACCTTTCTCTTGGCGATTGAGCTCAGTCGAGGAACAGAGGGAGCGCCCGCGTTTCTGCCGCCGCTCTTTCTGCTCGCCTCGCCGCTGTTTTATACGCAAGGCATGATGGCGCAGCTGGACATGCCCGCCATGGTATTGAGTCTCGCTGCGATCCTGTTCTTTCTTCGAGAACATTACGCCGGTGCGGCATTGGCCTGCATCGCGCTTGTACTCGTCAAAGAGACGGCGCTGATTGTACCGGCCGTGTTCGGCGTTGTTTGTTTGCTCCGTAGAGTCTGGACGCGAGCTCTGCTGTTTGTGCCCGCCGCTGGGGCTTTGGGCCTATGGCTGTTGCTGTTGCATTCGAAAACCGGATACTGGCTGGGCAACCCGGGATTTGGCCATTACAACGTTGAATACGCGCTAAATCCAGTCCGAATTGTTTTCTCGCTATTGCGGAGAGCTTATTATCTGTTTTTTGCAGAGTTTCGTTGGATCGGTACTCTGGTGCTGCTCTTCACGGCCGGCAAGCTCGCGATTTTCCGCAGTTTTGCATGGCGTCTGACGCTGACTATTAGCCTTGCCACTTTGATTCTGGTTTCGGTGCTCGGGGGAGCGGAGCTCGAACGATATCTCTTGCCGGTACTGCCGGTCTTTTATATCGCGGTAAGTATCGGCCTCGCTCACTTGTCTAAGTGGTGGGGATTTGTCGCGACGCTCGGTCTGATTCTGGGTCTCGCCGGTAATCTATTCTGGAATCCGCCCTATCCGTTTCCTTACGAGGACAATTACGCCATGGTCGACTTCGTCCGCCTTCAGCAAAGCGCGGCACAGTATGCGGAGGTGGCACTTCCCGACCTGACTATTGCGACAGCATGGCCTTTTTCGGCAGCTCTCAAGAGCGTCGATTACGGCTTCGTCTCACGTAAACTGAAGGTCGTTGAGACCGGCGATTTTCATTTCTCTTCAATTGACGCGCTGCCCTATCGCAGTTTCGATGCCTTAATTGTTTACACTCGCACCTGGATGCCCCAGGGCGGCGTGATCTCGATTCCATTGGTCCGGCGATTTCTTCAGAATTTCTATGATTGGCAGCCGCAAATTACGCCTGCCGAGTGTGAGATGAAAGGACTTGAACCGCGGGCCAGATGGACGCGCGGGGGACAAGAGATAGCGATTTATGTTCGCAACCGGCCGGCATCCTAGATTCGTCAGCCGGGGTTGGTGGGGGACGGTAGTCCTGTTCCTGGTACACGGGCTGATCGTTTCGACTTGGGTATCGAGGATTCCCGCGGTGCAAAGCGCGCTCAGGCTGCCCAATGGAATTCTCGGGCTCGCCTTACTGAGTTCAGCGGTGGGAGCTGTATCCGCTATTCCGGTAGCTGGCTGGCTGGTGAGCCGGTACGGCAGCAAACGAATTTCGATCTTTAGCGGCCTGCTCCTGTGCGTATCGGTCGCGCTTATGGGGATGGCTTTTGACGGCATCTCGCTCGGAGCGGCACTGTTCATCTACGGCGCATTCGCGGCGTCGATGGATGTCGCGATGAACGCGCAGGGCGTCGAAGTAGAGAAGCTTCTGAAGGCTCCGACAATGTCCCGGTTCCACGGCATGTTCAGCCTCGCGGGCATGATTGGCGCCGGCTTGGGCGGCGTGGCTGCAGCGCATGGAATCGGAGTTCTGCCGCACTTCAGCGCGAGCGCCGCTTTGAATTTTCTCGTCCTGGTCCTGAGTTCGCGGCTTTTACTAGATGCACACGAAACCGATCTGCAGAAAGAACATAGATTGCCATTGAGTAAGATCCCGCGCGTGCTGTTCGCATTGAGCGCGATCGGGTTTTGTTCTTTGCTCTCGGAAGGGGCCATGGCCGATTGGACTGCGGTTTATCTAAAACAGGTGCTCCGGGCCGGAGCTGGTACGGCCGCACTGGGATATGCCGTCTTCTCGGCCTCGATGGCTACATTTCGTTTTCTGGGCGACATCATCACGGCTCGCCTCGGCCCCATGCTAACCGTGCGCACCGGTAGCCTGGTTGCGGCGGGAGGGCTGGTATGGGCGCTGGCCGTGCAATCACCTGGATGGTCGTTCCCGGGATTTGCCGCGACGGGAGCGGGCTTTTCAGTAATTATCCCGCTCGTTTTTGGCTCGGGAGGAAGAGTGGCATCGATCAGTCCCGGCGCAGGAATAGCAACAGTCACCGGAATCGGCTACATCGGATTCATAGTCGGGCCGCCAACTATTGGGTTCGCCTCGCAGCTCGTCACACTGCGCTATGCGCTCGGCATTGTGGTTGCGTGCTGCCTGATATCGGCGATACTGGCGCAGTCTATGCGATCCCTGGCTGCTCCCGGCGCGCCGGCAAGACCGGCGGAGATCCATTTTTGATGCGCCAATTTCATCTCTGAGACATGCCGCTCAACCGGATCGCTTCGCTGTAACCTGTCATTTCGAGATAGCCAACGCCATCGATCGGACTGCCGCGCAGTACGCCCTTATACGTAACGGCCCCTTCCCAATAGGCTCGGCGAACTATGCTGCCGGCTCCAGAGTTCCTGATCGTTCAACTCAGTTCGTTCCTCGAGAGCGAGCTGAAGAGAAGGAACGCGGATCTGCCAGGCAGTGGGATAGCGCGCCTGCGAATGAGGGCTTTGCCATGTCTCTCGCGGGATCAGCGAGAAATCGCCGGCGCGAAGAAAATGCGCCTGGCCCCGGGAATCGACGTACGTACCCGACGAATAAGGATTGGCTTGACCGGACTGGCTGCGCAGACGGTAGAGCATCAATTCCTCATTGTTCTCGAGCTGAATGGCAAACCAATCCCATCCAGCAAGATTGCTGTCGGACGGCTCAGTGAAGAATTCATGGTCCATCCAAGCCGTACCGCTAACATCGATGGCGGATCCTTTTCGCTGCAGGCGGCCTGTGGCTGTGAGGTGGGTGAAAGAAATGTAGTGCGAAGCTTGCCCGGGGAGAGGACCTTTGCGGCTGATGCCATCCTGCCCTTGGACGATTGGCTGTTTCGCAGATTCCAAATCAAGATGCAGAGCAAATCGGTCGCAAACGGCGGTGAGTTGTTGTTTTGCTGACGGGAGTGCCGTCCAGCGCACTTCCCAGTTGCCATTCCAATAGCGCGCGCTTGGGAGATTCGCTCCCGCCAAGCCTGGCCCTGCGCGGTTCAGCCGTTCAAAGTGATAGAAGGAGTGATCATTGAGATCGCTCAACGCAAGATGTGCTAGATAGAGTTGATCTGGTTTCCAGACATTGTCTTCCGATTCGGCAGCCTCTCGCGAAAGGCGCGCTCCTTGCCGGAAGAAAGTCAATTCGAAACCGTATCGGCGGCCGTCAGAGGTATGCAGATTACCCGTGTAATACCACCACTCGGTCTGGTAATTGGGGTGGCTGAAGTGATCGCGCGGGAACTCGAACTCATAGCCCGGAAGGGCAGCCTGCCAGCTTTGGGCACAGAGCGCGACGGAGATTAAAAGGAGAAGCAAACTACTCTTCATGGATCACCTCGATCGGGTTCATACCAAGCGCGACTCTGGCGGGATAAAAGCCCGCAAGGACAGTTGCGGCGTAAATGCCGGAAAGGACCAGCAACAACATCGTGACCGGCCAATGGAATTGAATTGTCCAGCCGAAAGACTGTTTGTTGATGACGAAGATCAGAATCAGCGAAAGAACAGTGCCCAGGGTAAGTCCGATACAGTTCGCGAACAGGCCCAAAAATCCAGCCTCGCAGAGAATAATCTTGCGCATCTGCGCGCGCGATGCGCCGAGAAACCGGAGCAGGGCGAATTCGCGCCGGCGATCAATGATCATAGCCAGTAACGCACCAGCAATGCCCATTACCGCCACAGTCAGAGCAACGGCTTCCAGGGCATAGGTGATGCGAAACGTGCGATCGAAAGTGACAATTGCGCCTCTCCGAAGGCTTCTATTTGAGAAGACCAGCACCCCGCGGCCGCTGATGACACGATCGATCTCGCGGCGCACTGCATCGGGCTTCGCACCTGGCGCGAGATAAACGGCCAGGTTCGATTCTGCTCGATCCGGTAGATATTTCAGCAGCGTCGCGCGATCGAGAACAACGAAACCGCGCTCGGTTGAATAGTCGTAGTAAATTCCAAGAACCTCGAAGTTGCGCATGGCGCCCGCTAATGGGATTCGCAGATTGCTGCCGACGCGTACGCGATGCTTATTTGCAAACGGCTCACTGACGACAGCGTAATCTCCGGTAGGAAGTTTTGAAAGGATGGCACGCTCATCTTCGCCGGCAAGGAACCTTGTACCAGCGGAATTGCGAACGCGGCTGCTCTCACCACCAGCCAAAGTCGCCGGCAAACCCTGGTACGAAATCGGATACGCGCGGAAGCGATCGACCGAACCAACCCCCGGAAGCTTTTCGATCTGATCCGCAATGGCGGGGTCCATCGTTGGGTGTTGATCGGCGGCTACGCTGCCGGCAGGGCGAAGGTAGAGGTCCGCTTTCAACTGATGGTTCATCCAGACTGCAACAGTTTCACGGAAGCTGCCAACCATGATCGCTACGCTCACAGTCATGGCCACTGCAGTCGCGAGAGCAGCTGTCAAGACGGTCGTGCGGCCTAGAGATGCCCGTAGTGAAAGCGCTGCGAAAAGCGCTTCCACACCGAATACCTTGCCGATCGGCCGGTGGAACGAGTTTACAAAGAAAGCGATTAAACCCGGGATGACAGCAGCTGTCCCGGCAATCAGCAGCGCTACCGCGATATAAGCAAAGATCGGCTGTCGATGTATGGGAGGCAGTTGCGAAAATGCCGCTGCACCAACGTACATGGCGCCAGCTAACACCGCTCGATATTTCGATCGCAGGGCAGCGACATATTGTTCGCGACCTCTCGCCATGACCTCCACCGGCATGACCCGCGAGGCTTCCATCGCAGGGGCCAGCGCGGCGAGGATGGAGATCGTTACGCCCAATCCGATACCGGTGACGGCGGCGCCTAAGGTGATGTGAACCGGAGCGGGCTGACTGCTAACGTATAACGACTGCACAGTATTGCCGATCAGCCGTACCGCGGCGATTGCCATAAACCGGCCAAAGAACAACCCGAGCAGACTGCCGACCAGAGCGAAGAAAACCGATTCCGCCAGGAACCCGGAGAGGATCACGCTTCGCGCGGCGCCAAGGGCACGCAGCACACCGATTTCATTGCGTCTCCTCACAACCGAAATGGCAATGGTGTTGTAGATCAGAAAAGCGCCTACCACGATCGCGATGTAGCTCAGTACGCGTAGATTCCAACGGAATGCGGCCAGCATTTTTCGGTTCTCGTCGGTACGCGAGCCTTGAGGCTCGATTGTGACCGAAGCGGGTACATGCTTTTGCAGTATCCGGCGCCAGGAATCAATCGAACCTCCGGGCGGTATCTGCACATCGATACTGTCGAGTCTGCCGGCTTTGCCGGTGACGCGCTGCGCCAGCCCAATATCAGCGACGATCACGTTCGACTCCGCGGGTTGATCTTTCGATGTTTTGAAGACGCCGTCAACAGTGTAATCGCGAATCGTGTCGTTGATAAGCAGTTTGAGATGTTGACCGGCGCGCGCGCCTATTGCCGAACCGACCCAGATCGGATTCTTTTCCGTGAAGAGCGGAGAAGAGGACGCGGCACGGCTCATATCGAAGTTGAACGATTGAGCGCTCCCGATCAAATCGAGTCCGATGAAAGGGAGCGCTTCGCCTTTGCCTTCGATCGAAGCAAAGCCTTCTATCCGCGGCGCGAACTTCAAATCGTAGGGCAACTCGACCAATGCACCGAGCAGGCGCTCGTCAACACCGGCGGTAGCAGTGAGTAACAGATCGCCTTTGCCGGTGAGCGACTCGAGGGACGCATGGAAACTGCCGGCCGCCGCTTGGCCGGCCAGATCGATGGCGATTACGACTCCGACACCAAGAGCGACGGCGAGTATGGTCAGCGCAGTACGAACCGGTTCCTGCGCAAGTGGCCGAACGAACAAACGCTTAAAGAGCAGCAGGTATCCGTTCACGACAGGACTGCTGCCTCCATAATGCGGCCATCTCGCATGTAGATGACGCGGTCCACCACGGCTGCGCTTTCGGGGCTGTGCGTCGCCATCATCACCGCTACGCCGAATTCGCGGGCGGTGCGGCCTAGCAGATTAAGTATCGTCTGTCCGGTTGTGGTATCGAGATTGCCAGTTGGTTCATCGGCCAGTAAGAGTTTGGGATCGTTCGCCAACGCTCTCGCAATCGCGATCCGTTGCTGCTGGCCACCCGAGAGCTGGTGAATCAGCCGGTCTGCATACTGCCCCATTTCGACCCATTGCAGTCGCTCCATAGCTGTTTCGCGAGCCTTGGCTTTGCGAGCTAATAAAAGAGGTAGCTCTACATTCTCGAGTGCTGAAAGGGTGTGAATCAGCTGGAACGATTGAAAGATGAAGCCGACCTGCTGGCGGCGCAGCTGCGTGAGTTCAGCGTCTGTCAGATTTGTCGTCGCCCGGCCATTTAACTCGATTTCGCCCGCTGTCGGGAAGTCCATCGCACCGCAAAGGTTCAAAAGCGTAGTTTTTCCACAACCGCTCTTGCCGACTAGGGCCACGAAGTCCCCGGCGGCTAATGTGAACGAAACATCCTGTAGCGCGGCCACCTGCTCGCCGCGCGTCCGGTAGATCTTCGTCACTTTCCTGGCCTCGAGCAGTGCCATACCTATTCCAGGATCTAATGTTTACGCGAGATCGCTCATTTTTTGTGTTCAGACGAGCCTTAGTTACACTCGAATGATGGCTAAAATCCTTGTGACCGGCGGCGCCGGATACATCGGCTCGCACACGCGGCTTGCTCTCGAGAAACGGGGCCATTCCGTGGTGGTAGTCGATAATCTGTCGCGTGGTTATCGGGAAGCTGTGCCGGCGAGTATTCTCCGGGTGCTCGATACGCGGCAGAAGGATGAAATGACCGCTCTGCTGAAGCAAGAGCGCATCGAAGCCGTCATTCACTTTGCCGCCTACGCCTATGTCGGTGAGTCCACGCAGGCACCCGAGCTTTATTTTGCTAACAATGTGACGGGGTCGCTGACACTTTTTGAAGCGATGTTGGAAGCCGGTGTCAACAACCTCGTCTTTTCATCGACGGCCGCGACCTATGGCATCCCGAAGCATGTGCCCATTCCGGAAGACGCGCCCATTGTCCCCATCAACCCATACGGCGAATCCAAGGTCATGGTCGAGAAGATGCTCGAGTGGCTCGATCGCTACCGCCGTTTCAGAAGCATTTGTCTTCGCTACTTCAATGCTTGCGGAGCGGAGCCCGAAGCCGGCTTAGGGGAACTGCACGATCCCGAAACGCATCTCATTCCTTTGATACTGAAAGCGGTTCAGACTAACCGGCCGGTGACGCTGTTTGGGGACGACTATCCCACGCCCGACGGCACATGCATTCGCGATTACATTCACGTATCCGACCTGGCGGACGCTCATATCCTGGCTGTTGAGAATCTGCTCCGCGGCGGACGCTCGGATGTTTTCAATGTCGGAACGGGTGTTGGCCATTCAGTGAAAGAGGTTCTGGCTACGGTCGAGAAAGTCGCCGGATCGCGGGTTCCATTCAAGCTGGGACCTCGGCGTGAAGGCGATCCTCCCAGCCTCGTGGCCGATTCAACCAAACTGCAAAGGACTCTCGGGTGGAAGCCGGTTCGTGCCGGTCTGGAGCAAATCGTCTCAGATGCCTGGCAATTTGCCCGGCAACGAGTTTTCGAGGAATCGCGCAAAACGGTCGCGGAATCAGGCGCGCCACCCCAAGAGCCAGCGAGTTCCCTTCCCTGATTGGCGGCGCGCAGCCGCGCCTTTGCGCTCTCTTCGCTAACTCGGTTGAGTTTCGCTAGCGAGCGCGTATTGAACGGCTCGTCCCCAGGTGGTAAAGCGATAAACGCGAACACCGGGAACCCACAAAATCCAAGTGGGTCCGATCTTGTAAATTTTTGGCTTCATCGGGGCTTTCACAAAAAAGTAGCTGTACGCCCCGATTGTTCTCAGAGGATGCCCGGATTATGCCGACAAAATTTGCCGGCATTCGCCGATACGGAAGCCAGGAAACACATCGGCGAGCGAGCGATTGCCCATTTGCTTAGTAACTAACTCGGAGAGCACGGTGCGAAAGTCGGTTGTGACATTCAGGTCCCGGCCTTCGTAAAGCTGTTCCTGTTCCAAACCCGGCCACTCCCCATAGATCTTGCCACCGCGCACATTCCCGCCAAGAACAAACATCACATTGGCATGTCCATGATCTGTTCCCCGGTTGCCATTTTCTTTTACGGTGCGGCCGAACTCGGACATGGTCGCGATGGTGATATCTTCCATCCGGTCGCCCATGTCTTGCGAGAAAGCCGCCAGGGAGTCGCCAAAATCGCGGAGCAAATTGGCCAGTTGACCGATATGCGGCTGCGCGCCGGCCTCATTCACATGCGTATCCCACCCGCCGACGTCGGTGAACGCGACCTCCAGGCCAACATCCGCTTTGATGAGGCGCGCAATTTGAGCCATGCTTCTGCCTAAACGGCCGTTGGGATATCGAGCTCCGTTCGCTGGCGAATACGGCGATTTCTGAAGCGACTGCATGATCTTCATCGCTTCGAACGTTTCCTGGGCCGTACCCTTCAATGTGTTGTCGGCTGACAGCTCGTACATACTTTCAAAAGTAGACGCCAGTTGTGCATCCCGAATTCGAAAATCGCCGATGCTACCGATTGCCAGTGCTTCGTTCTGGCCGCGCAAAGTGAGTGGGAGATCGGGGCTGAGGCTAACCGCCCGAATTGGTGAGGCGTGCGCTTCCTGCAGCATCGCGCGATTTAGCCAACCGCTCTGGGTGGTTTTCAGCCCGGGTGTTCCAGATTCCATGTAATCCTGGGCATCGAAATGGGAGCGGGTCGGATCGGGCGAGCCCACCGCCTCCACAATTGCCAATTGGCGGCGATCCCACAGAGGCTTTAGAGATTCGAGCGCGGGATGGAGCCCGAAGTGGCCATCGAGATCGATCGCCCCAGTCTCCTGATGATTCGGGCGGGGAATGGCAATCGAGGGACGCATCGCATAATACGCGCGTTCCCCGTGCGGGACGACCATGTTTAATCCGTCTACGGCGCCTCGCTGAAAAATCGCGATGAAGACTTTCTTACGCCGGCCAGGCGCTTCCGTGGCGTAAACCGCTCGTGACAGCCAGCTTGGTACGGAACCCACACCAAACATGGCCAACGCTGAATTTTTCAGAAAAACTCTACGGGTTAGCATCTAAGCTCCAATTCGGCGGCGGTTCAGCGCCGCTGAAACTCCGGTGAACCGAGTGCCAGCGCGGCGATAAGGCTCGTCACTTGCGCCGGGCTCCTTAGTTCGGTTTGCGAAAGCCGATCGGGCGAGTCCTGATTCGAAACTACCCGGTCAATGGCTGATCTGGTTTGCGCACTTGGGTTCTGCTGCAAGATCAACTTGGCCAACTCAACGGGCGTTTGCCGGTCAACCTGCCAGGCTGAGGTATGTATTGTTACGCCAGGGATGCGGTTTTCGGCGAGTGCTTGCGCGAAGTTCATTCGCTCCAGCAGCGCCGCTGAACTGATCCATTCGGAGTTCACGATCTGAATACCCGTTGGGCTCGATCTTTCGGTAGAGAGGCTCACCCATTTTGCGTATTTCGGTTTCCAGCTGGGATGTTGTCGTCACCGCGGCATCGGTCGCCCGCAGGGCGCTTACCACCATTTCAAAAGGTGTCTTCACTTTGGCCTGATATGCCCCTTCAGACCAGCACTCCGGCGACATCAGCATAGTTCGCATCACCTGTCTGAGATCACCGTCCGTTTTTAGAAAGGTGCTTACCATGCGCTTCAGAAGGGATGGCGGCGGGTCATCCGCCACAAAGCGTTGCGCCAGCTTGAAAGAAATAAAATAAGCCGTTGAGGGATGATGCGCGAGAATGTCCAGCACTTCCAAACCGTCGTTCATTCCGCCCCCGGCCTGGATCACGTGTCCCAAAACGACCTTCTCGCCTTTATCGTGAAGGCGGTCATTGTATTCAAATCCGCTGCCCTTGCGCGGATTTGCTATCGTCCATCCGGTGAAGCAGCGGGCGACTTCGATGACGTCCTTCTGGGTATACCCGCCATCGACGCCGAGGGTGTGCAGTTCCAACAGCTCCCGGCCGTAATTTTCATTTAACCCGCGGCGGGTCTTCAGGAGGAGAGATGGCTGATAACCGGCTGGTTGGGTGCCCACCGACTGCCAATTATCCAGATAGAAAAGCATTGCTGGGCTCTCGGCTGTGGCCAGCAGCAAATCGTAGAACTTTCCCAGGACGTGCGGCCGGATCGCGTCGCGTTCATAGCTCGGGACCATGTAGCGATCCCGGCCCTTATTCAGAAAGACATTGAAGTGGTTAAACCAGAAATCGTCGAGCAACTCGGCAAGTTGGCGATTGCTGTAGACGGCGCGTAATATCTTGGCCTCGCTCAGATCGCGTGCTACCGTCTTGCGATCCTGCGGAGAGGCATATTGGCGCGCGGCCTCGTCGATACTCATTCCCAGGCAGGCGATTTGCTGAAGCCGCTGATCGAGTACGGGATTTTCCCGAATCCTTTCGGGATTCAGTTGCTTATCCAGCCAGCGTTTCAAGCCGATCTGCTGAATCGCCGCCAAGTCGCCGGGACGAGGTCCAAAAGTAAAGCGGTCGAGCGCATGAATGAATTGTTCCTGTTTCGAGAGCGGCTGGCTAAAGGCAAGATAGTGCGGCGGATTGGCGTCAGCCTTCATTTTTCGGAGTTTCAGTCCTTCTGCGGACGAAAAGGATGAGAAAAGAAAGACCAGCGAGGCCACGACAGCCGCCGTTCGAATCGCTGCGCTTCGCTTCACATAGGTCTTAACGGATGAAGGAGAAAGTGGTTGACGAAGTGGTTGGTTTGTTGGGGCTCAAGCCAGGAACCGGGCCGGACATTGGCTGAATGGAGCGGGAGACGGGATTCGAACCCGCGACATCAACCTTGGCAAGGTTGCACTCTACCAGCTGAGTTACTCCCGCTTGAGGGTTAACTCACATTCTCGGATGATCTTGTTCCCAAGTCAATTCATCTGATTGCAATAGAGTAATTTACTAGCTATCACTAAGCCGCGGCGTTCCCTGGAGGAGCGGTTTTGGATTTGTGTCAAGTAGATTAATCGTCCTATTTTCATTTGCTTACGAAACACTTAGATTTCTCTTCCAAAGATGGAAGCCTGTGCTAGACTGAGTCTTCCGAGAACGGAAGCTTCCAATTCAACTCGCTGCCCATGCGTAGCGGGTCAGCCAAACAGATTCTATTTCCCGCCCTTTTCCACAGAAGTGGAAAAGCTGTGGGAAACTTGCGTTCTCGGGGTGTGAAGGAGAGCGGCGAGCATTGAGTGACGCTTGGGAACAGATTAAGGGTTGGCTGGCTGTGAAGCTCGGCGCAGGCGCATACGAGAACTGGATATCTCAAACGGAGCTGGCTTCGTTGCAAGCCGGCGAGCTGACCGTTCGGGTCCCTAACGAAATGACGGAAGCTTGGATTCGCCAGGAGTATTCTTCTCAGATCCGTACCGCGATCCAGGAGTTGAACCTGCCCGTCCGTGGCATCCACTACGAAATTGAGGCTCTTTCGATGGTCGGCGCCGGTCATGAAAGAAGCTTTCATGCAACAGCGGGCGGCCGCTCCTATACGGCAACGAATCATGCGGCCGCGGTTGAACCGCTTTTTGAAAATACGGCAACCTGGCTTAATCCGCGGCTTACCTTTGAAACCTATGTAGTCGGTTCTTCGAACCAGCTAGCACACGCTGCGGCGCAAGCGGTAGCGAAGATGCCGTCACGTAGCTACAATCCGCTATTTATTTATGGAGGAGTCGGCATCGGGAAGACGCACTTGATGCACGCCATCGGGCGACGTCTCCTGGATAATTTCAGCGGGCTCAATGTAGTTTACACATCCAGCGAACGGTTCATGAACGAGATGATCTCGTCAATCAAACTCGACCGCATGTCGCTTTTTCACCGGCACTATCGTTCGGCCGATGTTCTGCTCATCGATGATATTCACGTCATAGCAGGCAAGGAGCGTACGCAGGAGGAATTTTTCCACACTTTCAATGAGCTCTACGATCACCGAAAGCAAATCGTGCTTTCGAGCGATTCAGCGCCGAACCAGCTATCCGGTCTGGTAGAGCGTTTGCGCTCACGCTTTGAATGGGGTTTGTTGGTGGATGTTCAGCCGCCCGATCTGGAGACCAAGATGGCGATTCTGGATAAAAGGGCTGAGGCAGAAGGCGTCAGGCTGCCGCAGGACGTGCGAATCTTTATCGCGACCAGGACGAAATCGAATGTGCGCGAACTGGAAGGCGCTCTAACGAGGCTCATTGCGGTTTCCTCCATGGCCGGGCAGCCGATCACGCTGGCCATGGCGCAGCAGACCTTGAAACACCTCAATACCGGGCCGGAGCGGAGGATTACGGTCGAGTCGATTCTGCGCGCGGTAGCGGAGCGTTTCTCACTTCAGCCCGCTCAGTTGAAAATGAAGAGTAACACCCGTCAGATCGCTTACCCGCGCCAGGTCGCGATGTACCTGGTGAAGGAACTGACACATGCTTCACTACCTGAAATCGGGCGCTACTTTGGCGGCAAGCATCACACGACGGTGCTTCATTCGGTTCAAAAAATCGAGGGCCTTCGACAGCATGATGAAGATCTGAACAATCTTCTTCAGAAGCTAATCGATTCGCTGCAATAGACTTATGGGATTTTTCCACAACTGGTCTGCGCGTCTGGCTGTGACTGCTTGTTCAGGAAGTCCGGACAGCTCGCTTTTCGAGATTTACGCTGCCAGTATTCCTCAGTTGAGAATGGACGCAAGCTGTAGTTTTTGCTATAATTTAGAAGGATTTCAACATTTCCACAGCTCCTACTAATACGGTTCTTTACTAGTGTTTGTTTATACCGGACTAGAAAGAATGTAAGCGCCAGCAGGCGAAGGGTCTTCTCGCAAAAGAATCAATATGGAATTCTCGGTCAGCAAGTCAGATCTCGTACGTGAACTCGGGCTTACTCAGGGCGTTGTTGAGAGGAAAACTACCATTCCGATCCTCTCGAACATTCTTGTTGAAACGGATCGCGATCAGGTCTGGCTGACAGCTACCGATCTGGAGTTGGGAATCCGCTGTTCGTGTCCCGCGCGGATCAAAAAGGAAGGTTCCGGGACGATACCGGCGCGCAAGCTCCTGGATTACGTTCGACTTCTGCCGGATGCGGACGTCCAGGTGAAGCAAGCTGACAATCAATGGGCGAGTTTAATTTGCGGACGGTCACGCACGAGAATCGCGGGGATGTCGCGTGAGAGTTTTCCCGAACTGCCCGAAATGCCTGAAGTATTGGCGGAGATGCCGCTCAGCGTTCTCTCTCAGATGATCGTTGGAACGATCTTCGCGATTTCGGCTGAAGAATCACGGTTTACGCTGAACGGCGCGCTTCTGATCCTCAAAGAAACGGGGTTGGTGATGGTTGCGACAGACGGCCATCGCCTGGCTCTTCTTGAAAAGGCTGTCGAGCTTCCGGGTCTGACTGGTTCTTATCGCGCGCTGCTGCCCAAAAAAGCGATGAGCGAACTGCAAAAGCTGGCCAGTGACGATAGCAGCAAGCAGATTGAATTCTCCGGAAATGAGAATCATCTGTTTTTCAGGATCGACAAGCGTCTGCTGCTGAGCCGCAAATTAACCGGTAACTTCCCTGACTATGAGCGCGTGTTGCCGAAAGAGCATCCGCACACGCTGGTGATTCAACGAGATGAGCTGAAGGCATCGATTGAGCGCGTCTCGCAATTTGCCGACGAGCGCTCGCGCGCCATCCGCGTACAAGTTGTAAAGGGTGAGCTCAAGGTTCATTCTTCCGTTTCTGAAACAGGTGAAAGCGAGGAGACGATACCGGTCGATTATGATGGCGAGCTCATTGAGATCGGGTTTAACGCTCAGTATCTTCTCGACTTTCTTCGCTCGGTGGATGGCAGCGAAGTGGAGTTTCGTTTTAAAGACTCAAACAGTGCCGGTGAGTTGCGGCCACATGCCGGCGCACCCGGAACGGTGTATCGCTACGTAGTAATGCCGATGCGTATTTGACGAATCGTCAGCAGCCGCAAGGTTTTGAAGTGAAAGATCAGGAAGCAGATCCTCCCGAAAGAGTGGATCCGGAGAATATGTCAACAGTACCTCGTAATGAAAACTATGATTCAACCAGCATCAAGATCCTGGAAGGCCTCGAAGCCGTCCGCCTTCGACCGGCTATGTACATCGGATCTACAGGTGAGCTGGGATTGCATCACCTCGTATATGAGGTAGTGGACAACTCGGTTGACGAAGCATTAGCCGGCTACTGTAGCGAGATTACTATTACTATTCACATCGACAACTCGATCACGATCGTCGATAACGGCCGCGGTATTCCAGTTGACATTCATGCGGAGGAAGGAGTTTCGGCCGCGGAAGTTGTTTTGACGAAACTTCATGCCGGCGGAAAATTCGACTCGAATACGTACAAGGTCTCCGGCGGTCTGCATGGTGTGGGTGTGAGTTGCGTGAACGCCCTCTCGGAATCTTTGCATCTGGAAGTCTGGCGAAACAAGGGTACCTGGGAGCAGGATTACGAACGCGGCGTTCCAAAAGCACCGCTTACGCAAACCGGGAAATCGAATAAAACCGGCACTAAGATCACATTCAAGGCGGATCCGACCATCATGGATGCCACCGAATTCAACTTCGATACCCTTGCGGTCCGGTTGCGCCAGCTTGCGTTCCTGAATAAAGGTCTTAAGATCACGTTGAACGATGAACGTGGCGAAAACATCCGGTCGGAAGAGTTCTTTTATAGCGGCGGTATCGCGGAATTCATCAAGCACTTGAATCGCGGAAAATCCGTGTTGCACGAAAAGCCGATTCACTTCGAAGGCGAACGTGATCTGCCAGGCGGAGGCAGGATCACCATCGAGGTGGCGCTGCAGTACAACGATTCGTATTCGGAAACGATCTTCAGCTTCGCGAACAATATCAACACTGTTGACGGAGGCAGCCATCTGAGCGGCTTCCGGAGCGCGTTAACGCGTACGATCAATGCTGCCGCTCAATCGACAGGTCTCGCGAAGGAGGCAAAGGAAAATCTGACGGGCGACGACGTCCGTGAAGGCCTTACAGCCGTCGTGAGTGTCAAACTCCCTCAGCCGCAATTTGAGGGACAGACTAAGGGCAAGCTAAATTCGGACATTCAGGGCCACGTTGTTCAGCTGGTGAATGAAAGACTGGGTGAATTCTTCGACAAGAATCCGGCAGTCACCAAGAAAATTATCGGAAAGGCCATCGATGCTGCGCGTGCGCGTGAGGCCGCTCGCAAGGCACGCGACCTGACTCGTCGCAAAGGTGCTCTGGATTCCGGAGGTTTGCCGGGCAAGCTGGCGGATTGCCAGGAGCGCGACCCGGACCGCTGCGAGCTTTTCCTGGTAGAGGGTGAATCGGCCGGAGGCACGGCCAAATCAGGTCGCGACCGGCGTTATCAGGCGATTTTGCCCCTCAAGGGAAAAATCCTGAATGTGGAAAAAGCGCGTTACGACAAAATGCTCGGGCATGAAGAAATTCGGGCTATGATCACTGCCATCGGCACCGGCATCGGTAAGGGAGATGATTTCGAGTTGGCCAAACTCCGCTACGGAAAGATCATCATCATGACCGATGCGGATGTCGATGGTTCGCATATCCGAACACTCCTGCTCACCTTTTTCTTCCGCCACATGCAAGAGCTGATTACGCGCGGAAAGGTGTTCGTGGCGCAGCCTCCCCTTTATCGGATCAAGAAAGGGAAGAGCGAGAAGTACATCAAGGACGATAAGGAGTTTACGCGAGAGATCCTCAAACGCGCTACGGAGAATCTCGCGGTAGAACTCACCGCCGCGAGCGACGGAGCGGGAAAAGCGGTGGCTCCGTCGAATACGATCGAGGGGGTTGAATTACGCAATTTTCTGATGTCGCTAGACGAGCTAGCCCAAATCAGCCAGCGGTTGGAGAGGCGTGTGCGCGACAGCCGCGTGGTGGACGTCCTCACCGATGTGAGCCTGCCCATCGACACTAAGGCGGATCTGCAGAACGAACAAAGTGTCAAGATTTTGGCCGACCGGCTTCGTGAGCTGAAGTTGCAAGTTATAGTCGAGCGGGATGAGGAGCATTCTGCCTGGATGGTCGGTTATCACGACCCGACCAACGCTGTGCGAATGATTAATACGGAATTCCTGGCCATGCCTGAGTTCCGGCGTTTGCGCGCTTTGGTGAAGCAGGCCGCCCGTTTGAATACTCCCCCGTTCGCGGTGGTGAAGGACGGGCATCGGGATATCGTACAAAATTGGCGCGATCTTCTCAGTAGAGTGAAGGGCGAAGGTACCCGTGAAGTGACCGTTCAGCGCTACAAAGGGCTCGGTGAAATGAACGCCGAGCAGCTTTGGTCCACGACCATGAACGCCGAATCGCGCACGCTGCTGCAAGTCGATTTGAAGGATTACGCCGAAACCGAGCCTGTTTTTTCGACTCTGATGGGCGAAGACGTCGAGAGCCGGCGTAAATTCATTGAAGAAAACGCGCTCGACGTGCGCAACCTGGACGTATAACCCACCCCTTCGCTTCACTCATGCGCGAAGAGCTTTTAAAGGTTCGATTCGGGCGGCGCGCATCGCTGGAAGCAAACTCGCAAGAGCGGAGACAAACAGAAGAAGCGCAGCAACGGAAACGTATACTGTCGCATCGCTAGCTTTCGTGCCGAATAAGAGACTGGCGCTGACGTGCGCCAATGCAAATCCGCAAAGCAGCCCAAAGGCGCTTCCTATCATGGCGGGTTTGATACCCTGCCAGACGATCATTCGCCTGACAGCCGCCTCGGATGCGCCGAGCGCCATTCTCAGGCCGATCTCACTTCGCCGCTGGCCGATCGAATATGCAATCACCGCGTACACGCCGAGGGAGGCGAGTGTGACTGCCAGAAATGCAAATGCTCCTACAACCCAGGTTTGAAGTCCGCGCCATTGGCGCTGTTTCTCCATAATCTGTTCCATGGTGCGAGGCAAAAAGACCGCCACCGAGGGATCTACAGCGGTCACTTCCTTACTTATAGCGCCGAGGTAGCGCAGGGGATCTCCACTTACGCGAAGGACAAGAGCAAGCCAACGCGCGTTGAGTCTGGTCATAGGGAAGAATAGCTCCGGCTGGGCTTTGTCTTCGATCGAGGTCTGAGGCACGTCCGCCACCACTCCTACTATTCGCCGCCAATCCAACTTTTCAGTAGCGAGCGCGATGCGTTTGCCAAGGGGATTTTGATTGGGAAAAAGCTTCCTCACAAGGGCTTGATTGACAATTGCTACTTTCGCGCCGGAGTTCCGATCGTCGAAATCGACTCCAGTAAGGAAGCGGACTTTTAGCGTCTTAAAGAATTGCGGTGAGACATCGGCCTGCAGCACGTAAGGAGCTTCCCAGAACTGTGCCGGCAGCGCTTGACCTTCAACGAGAACACCACCCCCGGCGGCTGTTCCAGTGAGCGGTAAATCGGATGTAGCTGCGGCTGAAGTTACGCCCGGCAAGGCTCTTACTCGCTCGAGCACACCGCGTACGAGGAGTTGTGGCCTGTCGAGATGCTGAGCCCCGTAGCGAGAGGAGGGCAGCGCGAGATACGCGGTCAACACATGATCAGTTGCGAAATGTGGATTGATCTCTGAGACTTTGACGAAGCTTTTGACGAAGAGCCCGCATTGAATCAGGAGCACAGCGGCAACGCCAGTCTCTAAACCGACGAATATCCGGCGAAGCTGTTGCTCGGTGCGAGATTCGGTCGCTCGGCCGCCGGCCTGCTTGAGAGCCGTGTTCAGATCCAACCGGTTTGAGCGGAGCGCGGGAAGAACGCCCGATGCAATGCCGGCCAGAACGCCGATAATCAATGCGAACAGGAAGACCGTATAATCGACAGAAGTTTCTTCGAGACGCGGAATCTCCGTAAGAGACAGCCTGCTGAAGAGACGCACGAGCACGTATGCGAGCACCAGGCCGGCAAATGCCGCGGATAGCGAAAGCAAGACGCTCTCCACGATGATGTGTTGAAACAGCTGTGCCCTGCTCGCCCCGACGGCAACACGGACCGCAATTTCTTGCCACCGGGACCGAACCCGGACGAGATTCAGGTTTGCGACGTTTCCGCACGCGATCAGTAAGACACAAAGAATCGCGCCGAGCAGGACGAGAAGAGCCGGTTTGAAATTGGCTTGAGCGGACCCGACACCTTCGCCTTGCAGTGAATCGATCAGTGTCACGGCCTTCGCGCCAACGCCTTTATTCTGATTCGGAAACATCCCGGCTAAGGAAGCTGAGATGGCTGCAAGCTCTGAATTTGCCTGCTTGATCGTTACACCCGGCGACAGCCGTCCGAAAACGGTGTAGGCATGGTAGCCTCGCCGATTTTGTTCTGCGTCGAGATCGAAGGGAAGGGGAAGCAGGATATCACGGTGACCGAGCAATGTGAGGCTCTTCGGCAGAATGCCGATGACCGTGTAGGGCCGCTCGTCCAGCATTAGTTTTCGCCCCAGGGCATCTCCGCCTCCAAAATGGCTTCGCCAGAAAGGCCAGCTGAGAATGACCACCGAAGTGTGGCCAGGCTCATTCTCGGCTGGAAGAAAATTGCGGCCGCGTATCGGAACCACGCCCAGCAGCGGCAAAAGTGTCGACTCCGTCTCGATTGTTACGACACGTTCGGGCGCTGTGCCGCCTTCCAGCGTCGCTTGCGCGGTTCTGAAGACCGCCATACCGGAGAAGCTTCGAAGGTTTCGCTTCCAGTCGAGATAATCGGCCATGCTGACGTCGTCTTCATCGCTGCTGGAGTCGCTCGCGAATATTCGAACCAGCCGCTTGCCATTCTTGACAGGCAGGGGGCGAAGCATCACCGCGTTCACAGCGCTAAAGATAGCGGTTGCTCCACCGATGCCGAGGGAGAGCGCTAGAAAAGCTGCAATAGTGCTCCCCTTATTCTTCCGCGCAATGCGCGCCGCCAGGCGAAAATCCTGCATCATTTGCGGAAAAATAAACTTAAAACAATTGAGTTTAACAATCTCCCATACACCGCCTTTCCTGACTGCGTAGTCTGCTTATATGGTTGCGTGGAATCGCTGCCGGTGATCCGAGTTAATCGAAAAGGGGCAGATCGCATCACGGCGGGACATCTGTGGGTTTTTGCAAGTGACCTGATCAACTCAGGCGGGGCCCAACCCGGAGATGTCGTTCGCGTGATAGATGCCAAGGGGCGTAATCTCGGGGTTGCTCACTACAGCTCGACATCCCAGATCGCGTTGCGGTTTTTGAGCACACGGATTGAAGCCGTCGATGATGGCTTCATCCGGCATCGCTTGGTGGCTGCCGGCGAGTACCGGCGGCGGGTCGTCCGGAACTCAAATGCTTATCGTCTGGTGCATGCCGAAGGAGATTTGCTTCCCGGGCTGATCGTCGATTGCTACGGCGATTGGTTTGCCGTGCAGTTGCTCGACCAGGGCATGGACCGGATGAGGGATCAAGTCAGCAGCGCGCTATCCGACCTATTCCATCCCAGAGGGATTGTCGCGAGAAACGATGTGGCGGTCAGGACTAAAGAGAACCTTCCCCAAGAAGTCTCTATCCTTACTGGCGAAATACCGCTGGAAGTCAGCATCCAGATGAACGGCCTGGAGCTGATTGCCGATCTTCTAAAAGGCCAGAAAACGGGTGTATTCCTCGATCAGCGAGAAAACTATGTGGCCGTGCGCCATTACGGCCGCGGTTGCGCTCTCGATTGTTTTACTGGAACGGGTGGCTTTGCTTTGCACCTTTCCTCGGTCTGCGAATCAGTCGAGGCTGTTGACAGCTCCGCCTCTGCTTTGGCAACGCTCGAATCGAATGTCAAGAGAAATGGCATTGCCAATGTCAGCAGCCGGCAGGCGGATGTGCTCGAATATCTTCCAAGTCTGGTGAACGCGCGCCGCCGGTTCGACCTCATCGTGATCGATCCGCCGGCATTTACCAAATCGCGCTCTGCGATCGAAGGTGCGGTACGAGGATATAAGGAGATCAATCTTCGAGCGTTGCGATTGTTGCGACCCGGAGGTGTGCTCGTTAGCTGTTCCTGTTCTCATCACATGAGCGAAGCTCATCTGCTGGAAGTGATTGCAGCGGCTGCCCTCGATTGCGGGAAAAGGTTGCGGGTACTTGAAAGACGGACTCAATCCCAAGACCACCCGATTTTGTTGACCGTGCCGGAGACGCACTACCTGAAGTGTCTGATATTCGAAGTTGTTTAGAGCACTACCCGGTTATCGCCTTCGCGCCTGGTGACATGCTGATGGTCCAGGTACTCGAGAAGCGGGATGGCGTATTTGCGGGAGACATTTGTCCAGGTTTTGAACTCTGGAACGGAGAAACGGCGGCCCTTGTGAGGCGAGAGCGATTTGCGGATATGGGTGAGTACATCGGCGTGAAAGACGAGGTTCTCCGAGACCCGCACCAGCCTACCGTCTTTGATGAGCCTTTCCAGCAGAGCGCGGCCCAGCCTGGCATCCACGGCGGCAGAGCGCAAGAGTTCGTCGGGATGAGAGGGTTGATATGCCGCTTTTCGGAACTCCTGTTCCAGACGTTTTAGTGCGGCGCTTTCTTCGCTACTGATTTGGACTTGATGGCTGCGGAGCGCGATGAGATCACCTTCAAGCCGAATACTGGAAAAACCAGTGAAGATGAAATTCGCCAGAGGAGCGTCTAACCCCAGTCTGGCCTGAAGTACCGGAGCGCCAGGAAGTGAAGGATGATTCTTATGAAATTCTTCAAGCCACCGGACAAGCAGCTGCCGGCGACGATCAAGCCACTCTTTAGTTACGACCCGCTGTAAAGCATCGATGCAGATCAACTCCGGCATCGTGGTAAGAACCCGGTTTAATTCCTGGTTTGTCTTGCCGGTGACATGAGTCAATTCATCGAGGCGGCGTCCGTTTTCCTTCTCTTCCACAAGCAGTTTGAGACGGACAGCAAGATCGCCTCGAACTAACAACTCCAGCCGCGACACTGTTTTTGCCCGGCTCAGGCGCTTCGGCGGGAAGGCGTCGATAACGATCCCGCCGGCGACGGTCTGGGCAGGCGATTGGCGTCGCAAGACGAAGCGATCACCCGGGAGGGCGATGGCTGGCCCAGCAAGCTTGAGCCGGATGAGCGTCGGAGAAAGGCTCTGAATCCGAGTGCCGATCTCGGAGGTACCGATGTGAAGATGATAGTTTTCATGGGCGCCGGCAATACCGGCGCCCGGCAACCAGTCGACGGAAGCATCGATCATATTAGTGCTTTCGAGAGTTTTCGGGCGCGTCAGAACAAAGCCCCGCGCGATCTTGGAGTGTTCGATGCCGCTGAGATTCACGGCCGTGCGCTGTCCCGCAGCAGCAACCTGCACGGATTTTCCATGAATCTGCAGTCCGCGGATGCGCGCCTCCCCGCCGGATGGGTGGAGTTGAACCGTATCACCCAGCCGCAAGCTCCCGCTCCAGAGCGTGCCGGTGACAACGGTGCCGAAACCTTTCAGAGCGAAACTGCGATCAATGGGCAAGCGAGCGAGATCACTCGTCTCGCTACAGGTTTTTGTTTGGAGAAGTTGCTTGAACGCCTGCATCAGCTCGTCAAATCCTTGGCGGGTAACCGAACTGGTAGCGATAACCGGTGCGCTGGCGAGGAAAGATCCGGATCGGAGTTGATCGATTGCGGCACGCGCAGCCGCAATTTGCTCCGGGGTAGCGAGATCAGCTTTCGTGAGAACGATGATGCCGCTCTGAACTCCGAGCAGACGGCAGATGTCGAAGTGCTCAATTGTTTGCGGCTTGACAGATTCGTCGGCTGCGACAACCAACAGGACCGCCTCGATTCCACAAGCGCCCGCGAGCATATTGCGAACAAATCTCTCATGACCTGGAACATCGATGAAGCTTACGCAGTGGCCGTCCGGCAGGTTGAGATGGGCGAAACCCAAGTCAATGGAGATGCCACGCCGCTTCTCTTCTGCCAAACGATCGGTATCCATGCCGGTTAGCGCTCGTATGAGTGAGGTTTTGCCGTGGTCGATATGTCCGGCGGTCCCGATGACGATGTTGCGGGGAGCGTTAAGATGACTATCTGACATGCAAGGCGAACTGACTTTATCGTCTCATCCAGGGGAATCCAACACGCACACTAATACGAGTCGTTTAGAGGAGCTGAGGCGCCGGCATGCAGGAGCGGAAGAGGGTGGCGGGGCAGAAAGGCGCGAACGGCAGCACAAAGAGGGAAAGCTGTCTGCTCGCGAACGTATCGAACTGCTGCTCGATGAAGGGACGTTCGAGGAGCTCGACAAGCTGGTTCGTCACCGGTCGCACAACTTCGGGATGAACCGTACCGTGATTGACGGCGACGGGTTCATTACCGGCTATGGAACGATCCACGGGCGGCAGATCTTTGTCTTCGCGCAGGATTTCACTGTTTTTGGCGGATCTCTCTCAGAAGCGAATGCACAGAAAATCGTCAAAGTGATGGAGCTGGCTCTGAAAACGGGAGCTCCGATCATCGGCTTAAACGATTCGGGCGGGGCACGCATTCAGGAGGGCGTGGTTTCGCTCGCGGGATACGCAGATATCTTCTTGCGGAACACGCTCGCCAGCGGGGTGGTGCCACAAATTTCGGCGATTATGGGGCCATGCGCAGGTGGAGCGGTTTATTCGCCAGCCCTGACGGATTTCGTGTTTATGGTGGACAAGACGAGCCATATGTTCGTGACCGGCCCGGATGTGATCAAGACGGTTACCCACGAGGACGTTTCGAAGGAAGAGTTGGGGGGCGCAACTACTCACAACGCGACCAGCGGTGTGGCTCATTTCCTCGCGCTCGATGACGAGGATTGTCTGCAGCGCTTACGCGAGCTGTTAACATTTCTACCGCAAAACAATCTGGACGGTGTTCCTCGAGTCGCGACCGGCGATCCGGAGCAGCGCCAAGACGCGGAACTCGATAGCCTGATTCCGCCTGAATCAAATAGACCTTACGACATCAAGGACATTATTGCCAGAGTAGTCGACGATGGAAACTTTTTCGAAGTGGCGGAGCATTTTGCGCGCAATATCGTAATTGGTTTTGGGCGCATGGCGGGCGAAACCGTCGGGATTGTGGCAAACCAACCGGCGTACCTGGCAGGATGTCTGGACATAAATTCGTCCACCAAGGGCGCGCGCTTTGTGCGGTTCTGCGATGCGTTTCAAATTCCGATTCTGACGTTTGAGGATGTTCCCGGCTTCCTTCCGGGAACGGCGCAGGAATTCGGCGGGATCATCCGCCATGGAGCGAAGCTGCTTTACGCCTACGCCGAGGCCACCGTACCGAAGATTACGGTAATAACTCGCAAGGCGTATGGCGGCGCTTATTGCGTCATGGGGTCGAAACATCTGCGGACGGATATTAATTTTGCCTATCCGACGGCGGAGATTGCGGTGATGGGTCCGGAGGGCGCAGTAAACATTTTGTACCGGCGTGAACTGGAGAAAGCGGCGGATCCAGAAGAGAGCCGGAGGGCCAAAATACAGGAGTATCGCGAGCGTTTTGCGAATCCGTTTGTAGCGGCCGAGCGTGGCTACGTCGACGATGTGATCGAGCCTCATGAGACGCGGCCGAGAGTGATTCGAGCATTGCGAATGCTGGCCAACAAGACGGACACGATGCCCCGGAAGAAGCACGGAAACATTCCCCTTTAGAAGGAGTTTTTACCGTCTATAAAAAGGGGGGCGGGAACGGTAGATTGGGGACGTCAAAGCCTCTCGCGAAGCAGAGAAAAAATAGGCTTGAGTCAACTTTCCGACTCACGTTTACCCAGCGCAAGAACGAAGTATTGCGCGGGCACGTCGCCGACGCACTTCAGCCCGTGCTCTTCATTCGAATGAATATAAATGACGGAGCCGGGTCCAACGATCGTGGACTGTCCGGAGATGGTGGCCTGTAGAGAGCCGTCCTGCACGAGCATCATCTCTTCGTGAACATGATGATGCGCCGGATGTGGCATCTGACCGGGGGGCATCGTCGTAATGTGCAGGTCGATTGGAAAGCCGTCATGAGTGGTGCCGGTGAAGACCTGGCGAGATTGGGCGCCAGTTTGCGGATTTGTTTTCACCGGCAGACTATCGAAGGAATAGCAGTGCGAAGGAAGGCCTTTTTCTTTCTTTTTTGCACCAGAGGCCTGGGCGGCGAGAAGCGGAAGCAAGAAACCGAGATTTCGGCGAGTAAGGTCCATCGCTATTATTTCTATCGCATCAGCCCGAAGTTGACGAGCTTGGAGCGATGCTATCCAGGAAAATTCGGACTGGCGAGAGTGATTTCGCTATCAGTATTCCATGGAAGCGGGCTCGTACCACGGGGACAAGGTAAACTCCGAATTGGTCACCGAGGTTGGAAGCCGGCAAAGGAGGAGAGCTCGGCTCGGGAAACAAAATGTGAATTCCGGCATCTTATCTGAGCGCACGAACCGCTACGGATGCCTTATCTCTGAACGGTAAAGGAAATGATATGCGATATATAACTTCGATAACATCTCTCTTGTTTGCCGGTATCGCAACGGCTCTTCAGCTTTATGGACAAGCGCCCGGCAGCAAGCCGGCAACAGATGTGCTTATTTTTACCGACGGGGAGAAATTGATCGGCCAATTCGAAAGCGCTACCGGTTCGTCGGTCAAGTTCAAAAGCAACATGACCGGGGAGGTGACGGTCGATTGGAACAAAATACAGGAACTCCACACATCCGAGAAATTTGCGGCCATTCCAAAAGACACGAAGCTCACCAAGAGTTCGGATACGAGCAAGGTGCCGCAAGGCACGGTAACAATGACCGACCAGAAACTTGCATTGACGGGTGGGCCGGGGCAGTCACAAACGATTCCCGTCGGCAATGTCGGGAATGTGGTCAGCGAAGCGTCATTCCAAAAAGCTTTCGAGCGTACGAGTCTCCTCCAGGGATGGACAGGAGGCGCCACGGCGGGGATTTCGTTGACAGAAGCAACGCAAAAAAATGAGACTTATACTGCCGCCCTAAACCTGGTGCGCTCGGTTCCAACCGAAGATTGGATTGACGTGCGAAGCCGCACCATTTTCACGTTCAATGAAGCAGACGGAACCATCTCGCAGCCGGCTACCCGACCGTCAAAACTTCGCTGTTCCATCTCGGGTTCGAGCAGGATTGGTATGTTTCCTCAAGAGTGTTTCTGTTCGGGCAGGCATTGCTCGACCATAGCTACTCGCAGGGTCTGGACTTACAGTAGACTTATGGCGGCGGCGTGGGACTGGTTGTTTTAAAAACGCCCAATCAAGAACTCGATTTCAAGGCGAGTATGGATTACATCAACCAGCGTTATACGGATTCAAGTCTGAATAAGTCGCTAATTGGGTCGGTTTTCGGTGAAACTAGAATCGAAAATTCGCACATGGAATTCTTTTCGATGAGCAGGCAGGTTTCACGCCGGCCTGGAACGATACCAGCGCCTATTCTGCATTCGCGAGCGCCGGGCTAACCTTTCCTGTATATCATCGTTTCGGCTTCACTCTGGGCGCTCTGGATAATTTCCTGAACACTCCGCCGCCGGGATTCAAGAAGAATTCATTCCAGTTCACGCTTGGAGCGACTTACTCGTTCCAATAGACTATAGCCTGCGCGTCGTTCTATAGTAAGCAGACGTGGAGAAAAGCAGAGATGAAGGGATTCAGACAGTTCATCTTACGAGGTAACGTACTTGATCTGGCAGTAGCGGTCGTGATGGGCGCGGCATTCGGTAGTCGTAACGGGATTAGTCAAAGACTTACTCACGCCTCTGATTGCTGCCATAGTTGGTAAGCCCGACTTTTCCAACATTGCTTTTACGATCAACGGAAGCAAGTTTGCAATCGGAGACTTCATAAATGCGTTGATCTCATTTCTGCTGATTGGAGCTGGCGGTTTATTTCTTCGTGGTGCTGCCGGTTAATACGCTGATTGCACGAATCAAAAAAGGTGAGGCGCCGCCCGATCCCACCACGAAGAAATGTCCGGAGTGTTTGAGTGACATTCCCATCGCCGCGCGACGGTGCGCATTCTGCACGACGCCGCTCACGGCAACAGTAAAGTAGAGACGTGACGTGCGGGCGGCGATGTGCCGTTTACCTT
>CAVTXN010000028.1:0-35954 GCA_963738555.1 Terriglobia bacterium | reverse complement strand
CGGACGGAGTCCGGCAACAAGTGGTTCTGGTAGGGGCGGATTCGAGGTTGGACCGAGGTTTCCTTTGCCCGACCTGGAGGGAACTTCCGGGCCCATGGAGCCCGATGCTCTGGTGATCGACAAAAGCAACGCCAAGCTGCTCGATGTGCAGGAGATTCCACTGGAAGTCGAAGCCGAGAATCTGCATGCGCGCGTAATGGAGAGACATCGGGATTCAGCTCTTTCATAGGCAGTCCTTATGTCTTCACATCCTATGACGACGCGGCGAAGTACATCCGGCTCGGGGAAGACGAGACGATGTTTTGTGCTTCGTCTGAAGCCGGGAGTTTCGGTAGAGCAGGTGCAAAACGAGCTAAGGTCGCGATTTCCAAATGTCGACGTCTGGACGCGCGGCCAGTTTTCGCGAAAAGCGCGCTGGTACTGGATTTCGCAGACGGGGGCGGGCGGCGCCATTTTGATGGCCGCGATGCTTGGTTTTTTCATTGGGCTGGCGATCGTATCGCAGGCGATCTATGCCACGACAATGGAGAACATTGAAGAGTTCGCGACGCTCAAAGCGATCGGCGCGTCCCGGCGCTTGATTACGGAAGTGATCGTCTGGCAGGCTCTGATTTGCGGCGCGGGCGGATATATCCTGGGGACTCTATAACCGCTCCCATGGTGAAAGTGGCGACTTCTACGATTCCCTGGGTCTATACATCCTGGTGGCTCCCTTTAGCGGCCTCGGTTCCGACGCTTGGGATGTGCGTGCTGGCGTCGGTACTTTCTGTGAAGGCGGCATTGCGAATCGAGCCGGCGAGGGTATTTCGTGCCTGATCGTCAGCTGGCCGTCGAGAATGTGAGTGTCTATTTCGGGCCGGAGCATGCCCGGACGGCGGCGGTCGACAACGTCTCGCTCGAATTCAAGCCGGGGACGCTGACGGTCATCATGGGCCCGTCCGGGAGCGGCAAAACTACCTTGCTCTCTCTGTTGGGCGTGCTGTTGCGTCCGGACAAGGGCAACGTCTACTTGGATGGAAACGACATCAGCAGCTTGAACGAGGATGAGCGGACGTCTCTGCGGCGCAACCAGGTGGGATTTGTATTTCAGGCATTCCGTCTCTTGCATGCGCTTTCGGCTATTGACAATGCCTTGATAGCCCGTGACATCAGAGGCGAGCGCAACAAGCAGGACCGGGAAACGGCCGCGAATCTCCTGACCGAGCTAGGTCTAGGGGGTAAGCTGGTTCTAAAGCCTAAAGAGCTCAGCGGCGGCGAGAAGCAGCGAGTAGCGATTGCCCGAGCACTGCTCGGCATCCCAAGGTGTTACTGGCCGATGAGCCGACGGCTTCGCTCGACTCGCACTCGGGGATGCAGATTTGCGAGTTGCTCAGGAAATTATCGGATGCGCGGAAATACACCACGGTCGTGGTTTCGCATGATCCGTTGTGGTCGAAGTTCGCCGATCGGGTGGTTAGTCTGTCGGATGGGCGCGTAACTGGGGAAAGGATAACAGCGAAATGAAAAAGAGCGCAATTCGAATTGCAATCGGCGTGGCCGCCCTTTGTCTCTTGGGGATTCTGTTACGGGTGCTGACTTCCGGCCCGACGGTGGCGGCGATGCGCGAGACGGGGGTGGAAAAGCAGGCGGACTCGGAGCCGGTGGTGGTGGCCTGTCCTGGCCGTGTCGAAGGGCGCTCTGACACGATCGCCGTTGGAGCGGCGACCGACGGAGTGGTCCAGGCGGTGCATGTTCGCGAAGGCGACATTGTCGCAAAAGGAGCTGTGCTGGCGGAGATCGGATGCAGCGATCTTCAATCCTCTCTGTCGGTAGCACAGGCGGAAGCAGAGAGCGTGAGACAGGCGAGGGCGCATCTGCTTCGAGGCAGCCGGCCGGAAGAGCGCGAAGCGGCGGCAAGAAGACCTCGGCTGCCCGCGCAGTAGTCGCACATACGGCGGCCGAATTCAATCGAGCAATTCAACTCAGCCAGGCGGCGGCGATTTCGCAAGCGGCGTTAGACCAGGCGCGGCGCGATAACGATGTGGCGGAAGCGCAATTGAAAGAGGCAATCCGCAACGAAGAGCTGGTGAATGCCGGCCCGACCTCCGAAGATGTGGCCAAAGCAGATGCCGATGTGCGAGCGGCCGACGATCGGATCAAACTGGCCCAGGAAAAAATCAGCAAGTGTACGGTAGTGGCTCCGGTGCAAGGAACGATTCTGCGAGTCGATCTCCGGCAGGGCGAATCATTTTCGACGATTTCGCCGCACCCGCTGTTTATGATTGCGGATCTCTCTGCACGACGCGTCAGAGCTGAAGTGGATGAGCGCGACATCAGCAGGGTGCATGTCGGACAGAAGGCTGTTCTGACTTCGGAAGCATATCCGGGGCGGCACTTTTATGGAACGCTCGGGCGCGTTGCTTCAGTGATGGGACGCAAGACGATCGACACGGGAAATCCGGCCGACAAGAGCGACCGCGACATCCTCGAAGCGCTGGTCGATCTGGCGCCGAATTCGTCGGCACTTCCGATTGGTTTGCGGGTGACTGTTCAGTTCGTCCGATAGGGGGTTTTTGCCGTCTATAAAAAGGGACACGGTAAGTACCGAAGACGCGCCAATTGTCAGAGAAATGCTCGTCATCCCGGTGGCGGGATACGACAGCATGCTGCTGAATCTCAGCGGCGCGCACGGACCATTCTTTTCTCGTAACTTACTGATTATAAAAGATAATCTGGACCATTTAGGCTTTGGAGAAGTGCCCGGCGGAGAGCGGATTCGCCGGACACTGGAGGACGCCAGAGACCTGATTGTCGGACGCCGACTGGCGTACGCTTCATTGGGCGCCATACGGCGCAGGTTCGCTTCCATAGACAGCGCTGGACGGGGAGTACAGACTTTCGATTCGAGAACAGCTATTCACGCCCTGGCGGCCATAGAGTGTGCTTTGCTCGATTTGCAAGGGCAGCATTTGGGCGTACCTCTCTACCAGCTGCTGGGGGACGGGCAACAACGGGATCGGGTGGAGGTTTTGGCTTACCTCTTCTACACGGGCGAAACGGTAAAAACCCCCCTTCGATACCGGCGCGAAACGGGCGCAAAAGACGAGTGGTTAAGACTGCGTGACGAGCCCGCTTTAACCTCCGAAGCAATCGTGAAACTCGCGGAAGCAGCGCATGCGCGGTACGGGTTTCATGACTTCAAATTGAAGGGCGGGGTCTTCGAAGGCACGCAAGAGATGGAAGCAGTGATGGCGCTGGCTGAGAGATTTCCGAAGGCTCGCATTACGCTCGATCCGAACGGCGCATGGACGCTAGAGAAAGCTGTCCGGCTGTGCGAGGGCAAGCGCGGAATTCTGGCGTATGCCGAAGATCCGTGCGGAGCGGAAGGCAGATTTTCATCGCGGGAGACCCTGGCTGAGTTTCGCAGAGCGACGGGGATTCCTGTCGCGACGAATATGGCTGCTACGGACTGGCGCGAGCTCGGGCACGCGATTCAGCTGCACGCGATAGACATACCGCTGGCCGATCCACACTTCTGGACGATGCGCGGCGCGATTCGTGTGGCGCAGATTTGCGATGAATGGGGGCTGACCTGGGGTTCGCACTCGAACAGTCACTTCGATATTTCGCTGGCGATGTTCACACAAGTAGCGGCGGCCGCGCCGGGCAGGATTACGGCCATCGACACGCATTGGATCTGGCAGGACGGGCAAAGGCTGACGAAGGAACCGTTGAAGATTTCGGACGGGGCGATCACGCTGGAAGACAGGCCGGGTTTGGGAGTCGAGATCGACATGGCGGAAGTCGAGAAGGCGCACAAGCTGTATCAGGATGCCGGGCTAGAAGAACGCGACGATGCGGTGGCGATGCAGTACCTGATTCCGGGGTGGAGGTTCGACCGAAGCGTCCGTGTTTAGCCAGACCAGCGTGGAAGAGCTGAATATCCTCGAACAAAACAGAGCGGCTGGACTGTGTGTATCCAATTCGCCATGCGCGCGACCCTGTGGGGTGCTGTTCCGGTTCCACGCACTTTTATGAAAGAATAGCGAGGCTATGAAACTCTGCTCGAGCGCTAACTTCATTCGCGTGTTGTTGACAGGCGTACTATTTTGTTCAGCGAGTTGGGGCGTGGATAGACCACCGAAGCTTCGGCTCGGCGAAGTGCAACAAGTAAAGCCGGAAAGCTACAGTGTGGAGCTGACACTTGACCCGGACCGTGAGAACTTCAGCGGCTCGATCGAGATCCGGATCAATGTCGAGCGGACAGTGCCGACGCTCTGGCTCAATGCCACGAACATAGAGGTGCAAAAAGCGTCTATCGAGTTCGGCGGCAGAAAAGAAAGCGCTGCAGTGGTCCCGGGCGGTGACGATTTTCTGGGGCTGAATTTCAACACTCCCATTCCGACCGGGCGGGCAAAGGTCCGGATCGACTATACAGGTAAGTTCGTGCTCACGCAGCAAGTCGGTATTTTTCGCACAGAGGACCAAGGCAATCACTACCTGCTGACGCAGTTTGAGCAGACCGACGCACGGAGAGCGTTTCCGTGTTTCGACGAGCCGCTATACAAAGTGCCTTGGCAGGTGACGTTGCATGTTCCGGCACAAGATAGAGCCATTAGCAATACTCCTGTGGCATCCGAGGAGACGACCGGCTCACGCAAGACTTACATTTTTCAAGAGACAAAGCCGCTGCCGAGCTACTTGGTTGCATTTGGCGTAGGGCCGTTCGAGTTTGTGAATGCTGGGTTTGCTGGTAAGAATCATGTGCCCGTGCGGATTGTGACGCCAAAGGGCAGAGCGAATGAAGCAAAGTACGCGGCGGAGGTAAGTGCGACGATCTTGACGCGATTGGAGGATTACTTTGGAGTTCCGTATCCGTACGCCAAGGCAGACCAAGTGGCCATACCGATCTCGGCGGGTTTCGCGATGGAAAACGCAGGCATGGTGACGTATGGGCAGACGGGCATTTTGGCTAAGCCCGAAAGCGATACGGAGCAACGGCGCCGCGAGTACGCCTCCGTCGCAGCGCACGAACTAGCTCACCAATGGTTTGGCGACTTGGTGACAACGGCGTGGTGGAACGATATCTGGCTCAACGAAGCGTTCGCATCATGGATGTCGAGCAAGCTCATAGCCGAATGGAAGCCGGAGTGGGGAACGCGCGCCGACGACGCCAACCAGAAGCTTTTCGCGGAGGACAAGGACAGCCTGACTACGGCCCGCAAAATCACGCAAGAAATCGAATCGAAGGGCGATGTGGAGAACGCTTTTGACTCGATTACTTATCTGAAGGGCGCAGCGGTGATCGGAATGTTCGAGAACTGGATGGGAGAGGAGAGTTTCCGAACCGGCGTACAGGCTTACCTGAGACGGTACGCCTTCCAAACAGCAACCACCGGGGACTTCCTTGATTCGTTAAGTACGGCGAGCAAGGCGGACGTGACCGGGGCGTTCTCGACATTCCTGAATCAGTCTGGTGTGCCCATCGTATCGGTTGCGCTCGATTGTCAGCAAAACACTCCCAAGCTGCATCTGACACAGCAACGGTACCTGCCTTTAGGCTCGAAGGCGGCGGGCGATCCACGATGGAATATTCCTGTATGCGTTCGTTACGAAACGGGCACGGACGAGCAGGCGGCGTGCAATCTGTTGACGGAGAAAGCGATGGATGTGCCACTTCACGCAAGTGGCTGCCCGACATGGGTGCAGGCGAACGATAAGGCGGCGGGTTATTATCGTTTCGATTACGCTGGTGGATTACTCGGAAAGCTGGTGGACGGGGATCCCACCACGCGCCTGAGCGCGGCGGAGCGAGTGGATCTACTGGGAAACGCGCCGGCCCTGATGCAGTCCGGACAAATGCCGGCCGCGGATGCGCTGGCGCTGGTACCAGCCTTTCACGCAGATCCTGAACGCCACGTCATCTCGGGAGCATTCTGGCTAGCTATCAGTCCCCGGCATGATCTCGTCATGCCTGAGGTGGCGCCGAAGTACGCCGAGTTTATCCGGGCTAATTTTCAAGCGAAAGCACGTGAGCTCGGCTGGACACCTAAGCCAGGCGAACCGGAGGAAGCGAAGCTGCTCCGATCGGACCTGGTTGGAGTCGTTGCAGCCGAGGCGCGCGACCAAACGCTGGCAAACGAGGTACAATCGCTGACGAATCAGTGGTTGAAGACGCGATCCGGAATCGACCCGAGCGTGCTCACTTCTGTGCTTGGTATCGCTGCTTATTATGGCGATGCGGAGCTGGCCGAACGGTTTATTTCGGTTTGGGGAAGCCTTGACGCTCAGCAGCAGCAATCGTTATTGCAAGCGATGTTCTGGTTTCGGGATCCCAAAGCGGTGGAGACGTTGCTGCAGGCCGTTCTCTCGGGCAAGCTCCCACTGACGCCGGCCTCCTGGCTCTTCTTCTATGCGGGCAGGGAATCAGGCGAGAGCCGCCGTGTGCCCTTCCGGTTTTTGCAAGCTCATTATGAACCGATCTTGAAGCTCTTTGCGGACAATCCGATTTTTGGAAAATCGCAACTGCCGATGGTGGGCCAAGGATTCTGTGACGCACAGTCGAAAAACGAGTTGAAAAGCTTCTTCGAACCGCGGCTGGCAGAACTTAGCGGCGCCACGAGAATACTCGCTCAAGTGTTGGAGTCGGTTGATCAGTGTATGGCGATCAAAGAGCGGCAGGAACCCAGCGTAACGGCATTCTTGGAGAAACGGTGAAACGGGATAGGCGATGCGTCGGGCTGTTGGCCGTCAGGCCTGTAAGGCGAATGGTGATCTACCCTTCGAGAACACATACGCGTTGGGATCGCGTGTTCAAGTTGCTGTGAAAGACGCTTTGAGCCGCCAAACCCGTCAGAGTAGACTGCTCTCTGATGACGCGAAGAGAAGCTATCGCGAGCCTGGGAGCATCCTTGGCGAGTTTCGCGGGTGATTTTCCTGCGAACCGAAATGTTCGCTGGGCGCTCGGTTCCAATCTTTGGAACTCCTATCCGGGTATTCGTTTCGTCGATATTCTCGATCTCATGCGGGATACCGGTTTTATCGGTCTCCGGCTGACTCAATATCCCCAGATCCTTAGCAAGTACGGCATCCTGCCCGCGCAGCTCGAACACGAATTATCTACCCGCGGCCTTTCTCTCATCACCATCTCTTTTAACGGTGCTGCAGACGACCCGACGCAACACGGTCAGGTACTCGTACGCGCCCGCGAAGCGATGGGTTTTCTGCGGCGTTTCGGCGCTGACCGTCTGGTCGTCTTCTCGCCGCGCCGCGGGAAGCCGCCCGAGGCGTTCGCCACGATGTGCCGCTTCTATAATCAACTCGGCGAAGTTGCCGCAGAACGGGGATTCAAAGCCGGCTTACATAGTCATCTAGGTCAAATGGTGCAAATCCCTGAAGAGATCCATGAATGCATGCGGTTGACTGACCCCAGGCTGTTCTATCTTTCTCCAGACACGGCGCACGTCTATCTCGCCGGCGGCGATCCCGCTCTCATCATGGAGAAGTACAAACATCGTTTGCTGATGGCGGACTACAAAGACGCGAAACGTGCCGGACTCGGACCCGACTATGCCGCAAATACATTTGACCTGGGCGACGGCGAGATAGATTTCCCGGCCTGCCATCGCGTGTTGCGAAGTATCAGATTCGAGGGTTGGCTATGCGTCGATCTGGACATAGCCCGTAAGGGTCCGCTTGCCAGTTACCGGACATGCGGCGCGTACGTTGTGCATTCGCTTGAATCGATCTATGCGTAATGTAAGTCGAAGGGAGTTTCTGGAAATCGCAGTCGTCTCAACGCTCGCCGAGTATCCGGTGCTAGATCCGCATGTCCACGTGTGGAAGCATGACCCCGGCTTCCCCTTCGCCAGCGGCGCTAAAGTGCCAAACTACGATGCCACTCCGGAAATGCTGCTGGATCTCATGCATGCAAATGGCATTTCGAAAGCAGTCATCATTCAAGTCATCCATTATCGTTACGACAACCGTTATCTCGCCACTGTCTTGAGGCAATATCCGCAACACTTCAAGGGTGTTTGCCGCGTCGACCCTCTCGATCCCGCCGCTCCCGATCACCTTTCAGAAGTATCGGCGTTACCTGGCTTTAGAGGTGTGCGTCTCAGTCCGGAGGCTGGACCTGAAGGCGACTGGATTCGCGGACCGCTTATGCCGCCTCTCTGGACGCGATGCAAGAGCCTGGGCGTTCCCATGACTCTTCTGGCCCCTATCGATCGCATGCCTGACGTACAGCCGTTGATCGAAAGGTTCCCGGATATCACTGTCGTGATCGATCACATGGCGGATTGTCCGGTCGACCGTCCTGAAAAGTTGAACGACCTGATAGCTCTGCGCCGTTATCCTCGGGTTTACGTCAAAATCTCTCATACCTGGTCCCTCTCCAAAGGCGCGTATCCTTGGCTCGACGCGCAAACTCTTGTGAAACGCCTTTACGACGCCTTCGGTCCTCAACGTCTCATGTGGGCGACCGACTGGCCCATTGCAAAAGAACGCGCTACCTACCGTCAGAGGCTGACAGTCGTTCGAGACGACATGCCGTTTCTGAATGCCGGCGACAAGGAATGGATGCTCAGTAAAACCGTTGAGCAGGTCTGGCCATTCCATTAGGCCGCGCCAACAATGGAAGGGTAATGGCAGGTGAGCCAAACGTGCCGCACCTCGCGAGACACGTTCGGTCAGGAAGTGACTCTAGCTGACCTGGGGTTCGCACTCGAACAGTCACTTCGATATTTCGCTGGCGATGTTCACACAAGTAGCGGCGGCCGCGCCGGGCAGGATTACGGCCATCGACACGCATTGGATCTGGCAGGACGGGCAAAGGCTGACGAAGGAACCGTTGAAGATTTCGGACGGGGCGATCACGCTGGGAGACAGGCCGGGTTTGGGAGTCGAGATCGACATGGCGGAAGTCGAGAAGGCGCACAAGCTGTATCAGGATGCCGGGCTAGAAGGACGCGACGATGCGGTGGCGATGCAGTACCTGATTCCGGGGTGGAGGTTCGACTCGAAGCGTCCCTGTTTGGTGCGCTGAGCCGCGGGCGGGCGGCGGCCACTCAAGCAATCGCAACCAACCTCTCCGCCGCAACCGTCGTGCCGTCCCGACGCACTGAGCCCGCGACTGCGCGAGCGCGTGAGGCCACCTCAGGTCGCAGGCTCTGCAGGAGAGCGCTGGCCAGTGAATCCGTCGTTGGCGTGCCGGGCGCGTGCGCCGTACCGATGCCCAATGTCTGGACTCGCTCCGCCCAGTAGTGTTGATCGTAGTGATTCGGGATGACGACTTGCGGCGCGCCGGCGAGGGCGGCGGCGGTCGTCGTCCCCGCGCCGCCGTGGTGCACAACCGCTGCAACGCGCGGAAACAGCGCGTGCAGGTTCACCTCGCCGACCGACAGGCAGTCGTGTTGGTTCTCAACAAGTGAGTCGTCGAACCAACCTTGCGATACGATGGCCCGGCGGCCGAGCGCGCGAGCCGCATCGAGCATTACCGGACCCGCCCCTTCAGACGCGCGCGTACTGCCGAAACCGAAGTAAACCGGCGGATCGCCGCTGTCGAGAAACCTGTCCAAGTCGCTGGACAGCAGATACTCGTCGGACAGGATCCATGCGCCGGTCTGAAAAACGCGGCTATCTGCCGGATCGGGCCACGGCCCAAGCGTGGCATCCGCTGCGAGCCACGGCTGGTCCGTCATCATATGACCTCGTACGTCGCTGATTTCGGCCAGTCCCAGCGATGCCCGGCGCGCGTTCACCGCGGCACCAAAGAGATTGTTGAATCGTGCCGCATCCAGAGCCCAAAGCTCGCTGTTGTCATTCGCCGTCGGCGGAACCTGTCCCGGTAAGGGCGGTAACGGCGGTGGCGAATGGTGCGGCGATGGCAGCACCACCGGCGCATACGCGGCGAATACGTAAGGAATTCTCATCTTCTCCGCCACGGATCGCGCCGCCACCTGCAGCGCGGTGGCTGCGACGATCACGTCGCAACCTTGCGCGGCGGTAATCAACGTGTCGAACTGTGTCGCGACCGTCGCTTCCGCCATCTGACGACGCTGCTCGGCTGTCAGCGGCAGTTGCGGCTGTGTGGCCGCCGTACGGGACGCAGCGAACCTGCGCACCTCCGGGCCGATGGGCGTCACCGGGATGCCGAGGCTCTCAATCCACTCGCGAAAATCGGGCGGCACACAGAGCCTGACTTCATGGCCGAGCGCCTTCAGATGCGACGCGAGCGCCACGACAGGTTGGACATCACCACGCGATCCGATTGTCGAAAATAGTACGCGCATCAGAACTCCCCAGCGATCATACTGGAAATTCGGGCTGCAAATCATTGGGAAAAGAGGCTTCGATGTAACTCGATTTGGTTTGTTTTCAGCTCATTAGACTTACGAAGGAGGGCTTGATATCCTGATATCGGGGTAAGGAGTGGAGCCTGGTCGCTTCCGCCCTCATGGCCTCACTTTCTACGACCCAAACTGGGCTTCCGGAAACTAATAGACGCTACGGGACGATGAAATCTATATCTGTTGCAGGTCTGTGTCTGGCGCTGGATATCCGAGCATGCGTAGCATGGCGACAACCTGCCCTTTGTGATGAAATGCGTGGGTTATGACATGCAAGAGGATAAAAGCAGGACTTCGGAGTTCGCCGCCCCAGTCCACTGGACGCTGTGCAAGCGTCGTGTTAAGTTGCGCTTCGTTGAGATCGCCCAAATAAGTTCGTGTCGCCTCTCGTATTCGAGCTTTGGCAGTTCGCAAGGCGGTCATTGTCGGGCAATCTTCTTCGCACCAGCCAGCGAAGGGTTGGTTCTGCAAATCGTGAACCCAGCCTTCCTCACAGGTCAGGATATGTACAAGTTGCTTCCAAATTGACGGATGGCCGAATCCTGACATTGGCTTGTGATGGAGCCCTTCAGGCACCGTTGAGATATGACGCAGCAAAAGATCCAAGCGCTCGTGCAGCGTGGCGTGTAACTCGATGATTCCTGCTGTGGTAAACATGATTTGATTTTCGGTGCGGTCGTGAGCTCGGTTTAGGACTCGATTTTTCGCTGCGGCTACACGATGGAGCGCCCCGCTGGGAGCGCGTCTGAGTCTTAGCGTAACGACTCCGGCGAATGTTCTGCCTCGACAACAACAGCAGTTCCGTAAGCAAGTACTTCCGTTACGCCATCTGTGACCTCATTGGCGTCATAGCGCATGCCAATAATTGCATTCGCGCCCATCGCCGCTGCATGCTGCAACATAAGCTCGAACGCCTCCGTGCGGGCTTTTTCGCATAGCTCTGTGAAAACGGTGATGTTTCCGCCAACGAATGTCTGCAGCGCGCCGGCCAACGAGCCCAGAGCGGACCGCGAGCGGACTGTGATTCCTCTGACAACGCCGAGATTTCTTTTAACGCAGAAACCATTCAGCTCAAAGGCGGTGGTGACCATGGATTCTGGCACATTGCTCATACGTTTCTTTATACGTGATCACAAATTGGCCCAGCGGTCTCCTGAGCGCTCAAACGTACTTCATCCGCGGTTAGGATTTCGTATCAGATTGCTACACAATCGGTTTGCCATGAGCCTGATACTGCTTCGGCGTGAGCATTCCCGGCGTTCAGAGGTTCGACGTCACCCAGTAGCTTCGGTTCACGGGCTCAATCGGCGATATGCCGGTATTTCAGCCACAGAGAGCAGGATCAGTAAACACATGGCGACTACTCGTTCGGAGTCTAGCTTCGGTTAGCGACAATAAACTCAAAATCCGCAATCCGTCATTATGGTGTTTGGCAGGGTTCACGTGCAATGACTGACGAAGAATCGAGAGCCGTGGTACTTGAAGACCTGGCGCGAGCGGCGATTGCCGGAGATTGGAACGCTCTCGATCAACTCGTCAGAGAACTGCAGGATGACGTTTACGCTCTATCACTTCGAATGCTGTGCAATCGAGAGGACGCGGAAGATGCAACTCAGGAAATCCTGATCCGAATCGTCACGCACCTGCCGCAATTCAAGTTCAGTAGCAAACTAAAGACCTGGTCTTACCGTGTTGCGGTCAACTACATTCTGGATGTCAAGAAGAGTGCAGTGGAACGCAGACACCTCAGTTTCGAATTGCTCGCGGAGCATCTTACTACCGGACTGAACCTTCAGGCACCTTCGGAAAGTGAACAGTCCCTTTTGGTTGAAGAGGTCAAAATTGGATGCACATTCGGCATGCTCCAGTGTCTTGACCGGCCGCATCGGTCGGCATACATACTCGGTGAGATCATCGAACTACCGGGACCAGAGGCCGCTGAGGTTCTTGGCATTTCTCCCGAACTTCTGCGGAAACGACTTCAACATGCGCGCGTAGCCATTTTGAGCTTCACTAAGAAATATTGCGGTCTGGCGTCTGATTCAGCGCAATGCAAGTGCAACCGCCAAGTTCCCAATGCGATCCGTCTGGGAAAAATGAACGGTGTAACGTGCAACTTTGTCGAAGGTACGGTCCGGCGATCCGGCGAGCGCGTCCGCATCCTACCTGAGGAGCCAAATGTTTTCAACGGTTTAGATCCCTTCCTCACCCGCTTCTGCCCCCTCTTTTTTAACACCTGTGGGGAGTTTTGTGGGTACCCCGTTTCCGCCTGCTGCGCAGGTGTGGGTAGCGGTGAGTTGTTCTGCTCTTCTTCACGGCTCGGCGTGGCGGTTTGCTTTGGAACGATCGATTGGAGCGCGGCACGTTTCGCCTCCATGCGGATATGGCTGTAGTGCCTCAGCATTTGCTTCGAGAGGTGTCCGGCGATGTCCATGATCATCTGATCGCTCGCCCCACTCTCGGCCAGGTCCGTCATGAGCGTGTGCCGGTTGTCGTGCCAGCGGCCCTGAACGCCGGCTTTCTTACGGAGGTTGTGCCAGGCGGTCTTGAGTGTCGTTACCGGGCGCGTGGGATCATTCGGTCGCGGCTTGCCGTACGGGAACACATACCACTCGGACGGGACCCCCAGTTTGCGCCGGCTTACGCCAGCCTCGCGGTGACGTATGACTTACTTGGCATGTACGAGGTCCTTGCGCCGGAAGAAAGCTTCCCACTAGCTAAAGCGTTTGGGAGCGAAGGGCTGCAATTGGATGGGACACTCTCGGAGGCTTACACGGCGCGAGCTGCGGCAGCCTCTTATTGGGAGTTCGACTGAGCGGGATTTCGAGCGCGCCATGGCGATGGATCCGAGCTCCGCGTTCGTTCATCACTGGTATGGCGAGCACTTGATCAATATCGGAAAGGCCGGTCGAGCTGTCTCGGAATTGGAGCGCGCCCGCGAACTCGACCCGCTTTCGCTCCCTGTCAATAGTACACTCGGGAGGGTCTACCGCGATGCCCGACGCTTCGATAAGGCGTTTGACCAATGCAGAAAGACGATTGAGCTCGATTCGAATTTCGCCCTAGGTCACTGGTGCCTCGGCCAGGCTTATGTTGGGAAACGCGACTTTGCAGCAGCCGTGCCGGAGTTGGAACGAGCCAAAGCGCTGGGCAAAACACCTCTCTTGGTTTGCGATCTAGCCTATGCTTATGCAGGCGCCGGACGAATTGATGAAGCAAGAAGTCTTCTCCAAAAGCTTCAGGGAACGCATGGCACCCCTTGTCCCTCGCCTTATCTCTTGGCCGTGATTTACGGCGCATTACGTGAAAAGGATCGGGCTTTCCAAAACCTCGAGCAAGCCTACAGGGAACATGATTCTCGTTTCACGTATCTCGCGCTCGACCCCGAACTGGATCCACTTCGTTCCGATCCGCGCTTTCCACCGCTGCTTCTGCGTCTCAAGATTCCAGAATGGTTGTCAGGTCGTCATCCGCAGCGACCACCGAGAGCTTACGCGATGTAAACCGCCACTGATTGGTGCGTCACTGAGACTACGGTGATGTCGTCTTCCTGGCCGAATTGCTGCACGGCATGGGCGATTTCGGAGACAGAGAGCGTTGCGAGTTCCTTTGCCCGCTGGAGATGATCTTGTGGATATGGAGATCGTCTCTATGGTGGTAAACCCGCAATCGGTGTGGAAATATACTGCTTAACGAGACTTGTTTACTCCGAAGGCTGACTTAACAGGAACAGATGGAATCACTATTCGAGCCAAGTGAAGTGGAGCTTGTAAAGCAACGAATCCTGCGCCTTACTCCGCAAAGTCCCAGACAGTGGGGTCAGATGGGTGTATCGCAGGCGCTCGCTCATTGTTCGGCCGCATTGCAGATGGCCACGGGTGAGATACGCCCCCCTCGCTCGTTAATCGGCCGCATCATCGGCCCCCTGATCAAACCCTTGGCATTAAGGGATCGCGAACCCTTGCGCCGCAACTCACCCACCTCGAAAGCGCTTGTGATTTCCGATGAGCGCGATTTCCACGTAGAGCAAGGAAAGATCTGCAGCTTGATCGACCGTTTCGCCACGCGGGGACCAGCGGGTTGCACCAGTCATCCTCACGCTTTCTTCGGCGCGCTTACGCCACAGGAGTGGTCAAAACTGATGCATAAGCATCTCGATCATCACCTACGACAGTTTGGCGTTTAGGCTTCCTGACAGTTGCGGTTCCGTGAATCAGGCGCACACCAGTCACTTCGTTCCTGGCTCCGAGTGAGCGGTGGTCGATCATCATTCCGACGACAATTCCGACCGAATCGCCGAAGGAAAGAGGCCGAGCCACTACCTCTTTCAAGGCATTGGAGAAGGTCGCTTCGGGCGAATCGGCCGCAGGTTGGCAACCCACCCCACAGGAAGTCCTAAACTGGAGAGCGTGGCTGAAGCTCCCCTTCGGCTTCGACAAGGTTGTGATGAACTGTCGTGTCGATCTCGAGCCTCAACACGGGTGGGCGATATTGGAGCGAGTCCAAGCGATCCTTGCCGGACCTGCAGCGCGTCACTGGATATCGATTTTGGATATGGCGTAGGCATCGCCCATGCTCAGTGATCTGATCATTCGGTTGCGCAGCTTCTGCAGAAGGGTCCAGGCGCGCGGCGTGGAAGTGCTGGAGACGAGCATCCAGGATTTTCGTTACGCAATTCGTGGGTTATGGCGTAGCCGTGCTTTCACCCTCACGGCGATGGTCACGCTTGGTTTTGGCGCGGCTGCAGTGGCAACTGTGTTCACGCTCGCGAATACTCTTTTCTTCCGGCAGCTTCCCGTTTATCGTCCGGACCGCCTGGTTGTGCTCCAGGCTACGCGCGAGCATGGCCGCCTTCCAGGATGGGTTTCTTATCCGGACTACGTTCATTTTCACGACCATACCAACACGCTGGAAGGCCTAGCGGCGGCGTACTCCACGGCGCCTCTGTTCGTGGCGGCAAACGGGCGGTCACAGGAAATAAACGGCGCGGTCGTTTCGGCTAATTTCTTCCCGGTACTGGGGGTTCGACCGGCGAGCGGGCGATTCTTTCGCCAGGATGAAGATGCCGTTCCCAATCGTAATCCCGTTGCTGTGATCAGTTTCGATTTTTGGCGTGATTGGCTACGTCTCTCGACGAAGGTGTTGGGTTCGCAGTTGAGGATCAACGGCGTTGTGTTTACGGTGATCGGCGTCGCGCCCTCCGAGTTTAAGGGCGTGACCGTGAAGCCGGACAAGATTTATATCCCGACGATGATGGCGAGCGCCGGATATCACTGGTGTGAGAACTCGCTGGCAAGTGATTGCAACGTCTTCGAGATGGTTGGACGGCTGCGCGATGGCTACAGTGTGGAACAGGCGCGAACTGAAATGACTGCGCTCTTGCCGCGATCGTGGGCTGTGGCGAAAGGCGGCGAAAATTCGGGAATCACGGCATTCGCCTTGAAAGGCGCGATGGATAGTGACGAAACACGCGCGAGCCGGCTACATTTCATCAGGCTGCTGGCCTATGTGGCGGGTCTTTTACTTCTGATTTGCTGTGCAAATTTGTCGGGCCTGCTTATTGCACGCAACGCCGCGCGAACTCGCGAGCTTGCTATCCGGACTTCGCTGGGCGCGGGCCGCTCGCGGCTGATCAAGTTGTTAATTACTGAGTCGTTCGTGGTGGCCTTCCTTGGTGGAGTTCTCGGTACCGCGCTTTCTATCGCATTGACGAACGGCCTCAATACAATGTTCTACTCGGTGGATGTTGAAGGACATCCGATGTATTACGACTTCAGCCTGCAGCTTCCGGTCCTGATTGCCGTGCTCGCAGTGTGTGTTGCAGCGGGGCTTGTATTCGGAGTGCCGCCAGCTCTTCGAGCGACCAGACAGGACACTGCCGAGCGGCTCAAACGGCAATCGACCGCAGTGAGCGCGGATTCGCGCGCGGGCAGGTGGCTCTCCGGAATTCAGGCGGTCATAGCGGTAGCGCTGGCAGGAGTCTCCGGCCTTCTGATTGCGAGTGACCGCCTGATGATGAGCGGCGCTAATTTCGATGTTTCACATGTGGCGCTGATGAGGTTGAGGCCACGCCTGGTCAACTATCCAATAGAGAAAGCGCAGCGCTATTTGCGAACCGTCGTCCGAGAATTGAATGCGACGGCGGGTGTCGAGTGCGCCAGCATGGTGGCGCCAGGAGGCGTGCTGGTGGGCGGAAGTACGCAGGTGTCGCTAGCGGACTGGCGCGATGCGGAGGGTATCACTGTTGGCTACATCGAGGTTGGACCCCGATACTTTGAGACGCTGCGAACTCCTGTCTTGCGTGGCCGGGAATTCAGTGAGACCGACAGCCTGCACTCGCCCAGGGTCGCGATCGTGAGCGAAGCGCTGGCGCGGCGCTTATGGCCCGGAGGTTCCGTGATCGGTTCGACGATTGTCGTAAACCACGAAGCCCGGCAAGTTGTCGGGGTGGTGGCCGACATTCCGTTACAGAGCCGTTTTGAGCCTCAGCAGGCGTACGTGTATATACCGTTTTGGCAGAACGCCGCGCAGATGGATGCGCGGCTGTGCATACGAGTGAAGGGCGATCCCGCTGCGATGATCCCGGGGTTGGTGAGGGTCGCAAATCGAATCGATCCCGCCGTTCCCGTTGCTGAAACAATCCCGTTATCAGTGCGGATGGCCGGCAGCATAAGCTCACTCCGCATTACAGCGACGTTCGTCACCTACGCAGCTGGCTTAGCTTTGCTACTGAGCGGCGTTGGACTGTATGGGGTGCTGGCCTTTTCGGTTTCGCGCCGAACGAAAGAGATCGGAATTCGTCTGGCAGTAGGAGCAAGAGCAACGGCGGTATTTGTCATGCTGATGCGTGAAGGGATGACGGCGGTTTGCTTCGGCGCTGCCTTCGGAATTCCACTTGCGATTGCTGCGTCCGGCCTTGTTCGCCACCTGCTGTACGGGTCGGGCGCAGGTGATTTTCGCGTCTATGCCGGCGCCGCGCTGATTATTGCCGTTATCGGACTTCTCTCCTGCTGGATTCCCGCACAAAGCGCGGCCCGTTTGGATCCGGTGGCTGCCCTGAAGGAAGAATAGGAAGTATACCTGTTGCCGGCTTGCAATGTAATGGGCACATCGCCTACACTGTTGTCAGTTACTGAGGGGATATAGCGATGCGTTTCATGACAATCATCCGGCTTCGGCTTCGATCCCTTTTCTCCGGGAAAAAACTCGAGCAGGAACTCGACGAAGAGCTGCAGTATCACTTGGATCGGGAGATCGAACGAGGTGTCTGCGCCGGTATGACGCCTGAGGATGCCCGCTGCGCCGCGCTGCAGTCGATTAAAGATATCCAGCAACGGAAAGAGGAGTGCCGCGATACGCGAGGCTTGAATACTCTCGACGACATTGTGCAGGACTTTCGATATGCAATGCGCCAGCTTCGAAAAAACCCCGCATTCGCGTGCACCGCCGTACTCGTTTTAGGGCTAGGAATTGCAAGCGCAGTGGCTATCTTCGCCTTCGTGCAAACAGCGCTGATTAAACCTCTTCCATATCGGGATCAGTCGCGGCTTGTAGCGGTATTCGAGTCTTCGCCCGGCGCTCCCCGCAGCTGGCTATCATACTTCGATTTCGCAGACTGGAAAAAGCTCAACAAGGTGTTCAGCTCGCTTGATGCATATGCGTTGAACGACGGTTTCACTCTGAGCACGAGCACCGGAGCGGAACAGGTGCTTGGGATGCGAGTGAGCGCGGGTTTCTTTCATACTCTGGGCGTGACGCCGGCCTTGGGTAGATATTTTCGTCCGGGCGAAGATTCTCCGGCCGCGGCGAGGACGGTCGTACTCAGCTACCCGGCGTGGCAGAAGCGTTTTGGCGGAAGGCGAGATGTACTCGGCAGCCCGGTCAACTTGAATGGCAATCCGGCGGTTATCATTGGCGTGCTTCCGAAGCGGTTTCAATTCGCTCCATACGGTGGCGCTGAGTTCTGGGCTACTCTTCGTTCCACGGATAGCTGTGAGCGACACCGGGGCTGTCATAATCTCATTGCCATCGGGCGGATCAAAGACGGAATCTCCATCGAAACCGCCTCCGCCAATATGCGGTCGATCGCGCAGCGTCTTCAGCGAGAGTATCCGGACACCAACCGGTATTTCGGCTCGGCGAATCTGGTGCCTTTGCGGGACTTCATCGTTGGCGACGTACGCCCGATACTGCTGGTTTTGATCAGCGGCGCGGGCGTCCTCTTGCTGATTGCGGCTGTGAACGTAACTACCCTGCTTCTTGCCCGTTCCGACAAACGACAGCGGGAAATCGCGGTGCGCGGCGCGATCGGGGCATCGTTTTTCAGGTTATGCCATCAATTCGCAACCGAGGGATTTCTGCTGGCCGCGGCGGGCTGCGTAGTGGGATTGGCACTTGCCGAATGGGCCATTCGCCTGCTCGTTAGTTTAGTTCCGGCCGAGAAGATGGAAACGATGCCTTACTTGCGCGACACCAGCCTGAACGCGACTACGATTGCATTCGCCTGTTCGATCTCGCTGATGGCCGGCCTGCTGTTCTCAGTGATTCCGATCGCGCGGGCTTCGATGGCAGGGATGATGGATGGACTAAAGGAGGGAACTCGCGGAAGCAGCGCAGGTTCCTGGCGGCGGTTCGGGTCCGGCCTGGTGGTTGCCGAGGTCGCGTTAGCGATGGTGCTGATGGTGAGCGCGGGGCTGCTAGCCAGAAGTCTGTACCAATTGCTTCACGTGGATGTTGGTTTCAATCCCGACCACCTGGTGTATTTCCAGACCTCGTGGGCACCCGGCAAATACGACAGTGATCGAGATCTCGCCGCATTAGATCAGCGGATGATTGATGCTATCCAGAACGTGCCGGGCGTTGCGTCCGCCGGCAGCTCTGAGGCTCCGCCGGTCGACTCGGCCTGGGGTGCCGCATCTTTCCACATTGTGGGCCGGCCGAATCACAAAGAGAACAACGAGGTTATTAACCGGCAGGTAAGCGCCGATTATTTCAAGGCGCTGCAGGCCCGGCTGTCGAAGGGCCGATTCTTCAGCCTGGCTGATAACACTTCAAAGCGCCTGGTGGCCATTGTCAACCGCACGCTGGCAAAACGCTATTTCGCGGGCGAAGATCCCATCGGAAAGCAAATTTATTATGACGGGGCGCCGCAATCCCCGATGCAAATCATCGGAGTGGTCGAGGATGTTAAAGAAGGAAATCTCGAAGATACGAATTGGGGAGCGCTTTACGTTCCTAACGGCCAAAATCCGATCGCATGGCCGGCGATCCTAGTACGAACAGCACACGCCGAAACATCACTGTTTCGACAGATTCCCGCTGTCATTCACCGGATAGATCCTTTCATTACCGTTTCCGCCGGCGAGGCGATGACGGAAAGGATTAATCAGTCACCATCGGCATATCTTCACAGCTCTGCGGCATGGTTAGTCGGAGGCTTCGCGAGCGCTGCATTGGTGCTGGGCATAGTAGGATTTTATGGCGTTGTCGCGTATTCGGTCGGCCAGAGAACTCGAGAAATCGGCCTTCGAATGGCCGTGGGCGCGCAGCCTGGGACTGTATATAAGTTGATACTCGGCGAAGCGGGGCGCTTGACAGCGATTGGCGTCGTGTTGGGTCTGCTGGGTTCATTCGGAGCAGCACTGCTGTTACGTTCCATGCTGTTCGGCGTCCAGCCGTGGGACGTGCCAACATTACTAAGCGCCGCTCTGGTGCTGGCAGCATGTGCCGTGCCGGCCAGTTTCATACCAGCCCATCGCGCTGCGTCGGTTAATCCGGTGGAAGCATTGCGGACGGAGTAGGTACGCATTCTCATAGCAGTTGCTGGCTCCGCATAGCGATTCGTCGATGCGCTGCGCGAGCTCCAATCAGGCAAAATCGACTCCTGTAATTCGGTGGACGGCCTCGATAAATTGCCGCCAGCGTTCCTGTTGGGTTGCCAGCATCTTCCGCCCTTCTCTGGTTAGCCGGTAGTACCGTCGCCGGCGCTGGCCTGCTTTCTCAACCCACCGGCCTTCGATCCAGCCGCGAGCTTCGAGCCGGTAAAGCAGGGGGTAGAGCGAGGCGACTTGAAAGGACAGCGTTCCTTGGGAGCGGGATTCGATCAGTTTGGCGATTTCGTAGCCGTGGCGGGGCCGGCTCTGGACCAGCGAAAGAATCAACAACTCAGCGGAGCCCTTTTTCAGTTCGCGATCCGAGGCTTGACCGAGCATATATTGCATTAATATATATGGTAACCCTGGTATAACCCGGCAAAATTAGCGGCTGGCTAGAGAGTCGTTGAGCAGGCGAGCGAGACGTAGACCGGCTTTGGTGAGTTGCTCCCGGACGACGGGGCGCATATCGTCTATATAAGACGAGGGCAGATGCAGCGCCAGATTCGAAATTTCAAGCGGCGCTGCCTGGCAATTCGCTGGGAAGATGACGGGCTCGACAGGTATTGACAGGCTCCTGTAGATGTCCTTTATGCCGAGCTTGTGAGACTCCCAGGTCCAATCAGTTTCTGTGCCGAGGGCCAGATCGCCGCGCAACTGCTCGGAGAAGGATTCAAGATTGCGTTCGAGATCGGCGGCCAGATCCCGATCGCTTTCGCCGATGCTGTTGACGATGATGCCGTCCCAGACGGCGTGTAGATTCTTGGCTTCGCCGATTGGGGGAGCGATTTGCTCGCAGTTCCCGCCGAGATCTGCGTCCGAGATGGTGTGCAACGGCTGATGAACATCTCCGACGAAATGGACCAGATAGCGGAGCGCATCGGGTTCACTGACGGATGTGCTCGAAGCGTAGCCCGAGAGCTGAGCGGCGAAGAGACGGATACGGGCGGTCACGCAGTCGTCGTTCTTGCAACGTAAGGGGATATCGGATTCGTCGTCCTGGATCGCCAAATCGATGTAGTGCCAGGAGCCCGTCTTGGTTTCGGCTTTGGTCTCGTCAGGCCAGGTAGAGGCGACGCTAAGGGCATCGGCAACGCTTTCCGGAGTGTCGGGGACGCTGAGAATACGAGCGATGCGGGCGCGGGCGGCCGGAGTAAGGTGAAAGACGGCAATGCGGGCGACGGTGCGGTGCCCGGTTTCCCACCAGGCGGGAGCGGGATTGGCGAAGAGGAGGGCGAGGAAGAGAGCTAAGGCTGAGCGGGCCACATTGAGATTATGGCGTTCCGAGCTTTGGCTCACTGAGGTGTGCTCGGGGTTCCGTTTCCGGAGTCAGGAGGCTCGAGAGTCGCTAGCAATCCGATACCAATTTTTCAGGGGCTGTCTGCGACGACTAGGCAGCGGCGACCGCGACGAGGGCGCAGATAAACACCACCTGGATTGCTCCGCGAAGCGGAACGCTCATGGCGCGCCGGCCAAGAATGGTGAGCCCTTGGCGGGCGGCGCGGACATTTGCCGGGAACATTGCAAGCAGGAGAAGGGCGAGACAGATTGCCGAAATACGAGCCGTCCGGGGAATCAACAGACCGACGCCACCGAGAATTTCCAGCACACCGGTGACGGTAATGATCAAGTCTGGAATCGGAAATGTCGAAGGAACCATTCGAATGAGGTCCGGTCTTCCGCGTCCCCAGTGCGCGGAAGCGGTCAGCATAAACATTAAAAAAGAGCTATGACGGAGCGGTAGGTTCCAGTTGTCGAGGATAGCCACACCGAGAAACCCTGCGAGACGAAGAGCTCCGAAAGAAACCAGAAGAACTATTAGCGGCACCATGGCCTGACGACCTGCTTCGCCACACTATTCTATTGCGGGAAAAAACAATCCGCCTGGGATACAGATTCAATCCTTCTGATAGAGCCGGACACCGGAGAAAGAGGACCTCAAGATGTGGGTACAAGCCAAACCTTTTCGAAGGCGGAGAGCTCCGCCTTGTCGAAACCTGGGTCCACGGTGATTGGCGATACGACGTTTAAGCCAGTTGCAGCGACGGCGCAGACGGTCCAGGCGTTCCATTTCTTTCGCCGTCAACGTGGTTCGAATTACTAATGATTTACTCACACCGGTGCAATCTTGCGCTTCCGGCCTCGCCTCCAGGCGAAGCTGGCATCCTCAACCTCGTCCGCCTCATCGCGTCCCTCCATATCGGCCCGGCGCCATCCGTCCCGTTCGTCCTTCCGTTTGTATATTTGCGATCCGAGAAATCCGAAAAGGCAACTCAAAAGGATCAGTTGAAACACAACTACTGTCGCGAGAGCGCTATTCAAAAGATGAGCAAGGCCAACAAAAATCCCAATGACCGCGGCTATAGCAGCCCAGCAAAGCATGACAAATCTCACAATATAGGCGAGCTTTCTTCTATTCGCCATGGGTCTGGCCCCGTTCCACGGGTGCTATCGGCTGAATTGCAGTGAGTGCAGCCTCAACATCGGAGGCCTCAATGGTGAGCAGCTCGTCTCGCGTCGGCTCAGGAACGGACGACAGCCGGTTTGCGTGCTCCTGCTGTACATGCTCGAAGAGGTTCCGGACGAGCCGTGCGTTCCCAAAGTGCTCTTCCCGATTGTCATGCAACCTGGACATTCCGCGTTCGATCGCCGCGAGCGCCTCTTCCGTAGCGTGATACTGAGCCTTTTCAAGCATGTACTCGAAAATTCGCGCCATCTCCGGTGCTGTATAGTCCCCGAAGTGGATGAACTTGTTGAAGCGCGACTTCAGCCCCGGATTGCTCTCCAGGAAAGCGGTCATTCGATCGGTATAACCCGCCACGATCACAATCAGCCGGTCCCGGTAATCTTCCATCAATTTGAGCAAGGTGTTGATCGCCTCCGGCCCAAAGTCCTTACCTTCGCCCAGTAGCGCGTAGGCTTCATCAATGAACAGAACTCCATCGAGGGCACGCTTCACAACCTCTTTGGTCTTGAGTGCGGTGTGTCCGACATAACCGGCGACGAGTCCGGATCGATCCACTTCGACCAAGTGGCCCTTGCTCAGGACCCCGAGCGCCCGGTATGCGCGCGCAAGGAGTCGGGCGACCGTGGTTTTGCCCGTGCCCGGGTTGCCCGTAAACACAAGGTGGAGCGAAAGCGGCTCTGCACTCAGGTCGTGCTGTCTCCTGAGCTGTCGGATACGTAGCAGGTTCGAGATGGAGAGGAAATCTTTCTTCCCAGGCTCCAGACCAATCAGGCCCATCAGCTCCGCTTTCACGTCATCTAACGTCTCGGTATTTTGTGGCTCGTCTCCGGAAGTCACGTTGTTCGGGCTGACATCAGCTCTATCGCGTTTAGGGTGCTCCGCCTCGCGCTCTCTTTCCGTATCCACCAGCCAGCGCAGCTGTAAGCCGATGCGTTTGGCCATGTTGGCGCGTTTGCCAAGCTTGTCACCGTATACGTGACCAGTGGACTTCGCAACAGTTTCGATCTGGCGGATGATCGAATCACATGGATCGTAGATTCGGCCATCCGCGGTAATTTTCCCGCGGAGCAGTTCGGGGAATATCGCGTCCAATTCGGTGACGGGTCGAGACCGTAACTCCGAGCCGATGGCCGTGAAATCTGCCGGATCGATTCGGAATCCGAGTACCTGCTCCAGACAGGCACGGTCCAATTCGATCAAGTCGCGCTTCTGACCGCCGATGATCCGTCCGCACACGAGCACACAATAGCGTCGAATGTCAGCTTCGCAGCTTTTGGCTGAGAATTCCGACTCGGTATCGAGGGTTCTAGCCTCCCTTCGAAGCCCGCGAACGGCATCACGAACCTCAATAATTTCACGAAGGTTGTCGTTGTTCGCGAACAGATCGGGAACGCCTGACGAGTCCGAGGAGGCAGTTGTTTCCTCTTGGCTTTGATTGCTCCGACCGCGATCAAATGCCCTCATCAGACTGTCGAGTCCAGGCGTACCCTTCCACATCTGCCCTGCTCAACTCTGATGGCAGTGGAAATCAACAGCGGGGTTGCGCGTCGCGGCCGTTTGTGCCATCAAGTCACTCAGGATAGACCGCCACTGTGCGATCCAACGTCACAGATTGCACCGGGGACGTACTGGGACCCGAGCCTCATTTAAGAATGGTGCTGGAGGGATTCGATGCTCATTGACCGGCTCCAGGCGATTTTGGAAGAGGAAGGCCCAAGTCTTTCCCTGAAGGAGCGAGCGATCCTGAAAACTGCAATTAGTTTCCTTGACCAGATTGATCATCCCGTTTACGGGTCTAAAAACTACAACTATCGTGTTCGCTTAACCACCGAGGAGTTCGAAGCTTTACCAAGCGCTTACTGGGAGTTTGTTGATGGGCAACCAGCGCCGAAGACATGAGGACGAGCCCGACCGATGGAATTTGCTCCGGGCATACGAGTTCGTCGAGAATAGCGGCTGCTTGGCCGCCTGACTGACTATACAGCACGTGCCCCGCCGTTTTGAAATCAGGCGCTGCCATGTTCCAACGGTCCGCTTCTACACACGAAACGGGAATTACAATGGTCTGCTTCGCGGGGGCGAGCACAGTCACGTTCAGAATCCGAATTCTGGAAGCTGACGGGTGTCCCGATTGTGATCCCGCCAAATTCTGATGCAAGAGAATTCATTGTAGACCTCCTCCTCTGGTCAACAGCGAAGATTGGGACAGCAGCTTGGCGTATGGGTCAATCATCGGATTTGGATTCATCGTTTTGTTTGAGAGCGGGCAGAGGCGCGGCTTGCAAGATCTCGATCACGGGTGCATAGCATCCCCAGGGCAACGGGCTGGAGCGAAATTCATCGCCGGGCCTGACAGTAATGGAAAAACCGCGTTTGAATCTTCGTATTCGTAACGGCGCGAATTGAGAATTGGGGTCTGGGGGTGCTTCCGTGATCCTGCCATCCCAGGCAACGAATACCCGGCGCCCTCGCTTGGAGGTAACAATGGCCCAACGGTCCACGTAGAATTCTTCACCGATAGCAAGATCTCTGGTGGTCCTGGGCTCAGGAGCAACGTGCTCCGGCGGCATAGCGGTCGCCTTTGCAAGCAGCTTCCAGTCCCGCCAACTTCTCTTGCGCACAATGAGCCACAGGGCGAGGAACATTGCGGCACTGATCAAAATCCCGGGAAGCAGGGCAAGCAACCAGGAGATGCTGCTGGAGGACTTGCCCACTATTCCTCTTCTTGTGGTGCATCGCGAAATTCCACTACAGGTAAGTAATTCTTGTGGCGGAGCCGAACGCGCTTGAATTTCACTTTTTCATCCAGCCAGAGAATGAATCCCTGTTCCGTTCGCTCGGCTTGCAAGCTCAATGCTGGGATGAGCGCAATTTGCATAACCTGTGAACCGCTGTCCACCCAAACGTGCCCTTCTTCATCCACGGCAGTGTTAAAAGCAGCGTGCAAAATCACCCGTTCGCCGGGCCTTAATTCACTGACTTTCCGCGGAAGCTGCTCGATCCGGTCTTCGGGCAGGCGCGGCAGGTCGTCTGGTTCACTCACCTTCTGTCCTTATTGCGGACGTCATTACAAGAACGCGCAGCTAGGGATTGACTCGGAATGGAATCTGTCCGGGATTGTGCCCAGGATAGCGGTCCGCTGTGCGATCCAATGTCACAGCAGTGCCCGCTTGGGTACTGGGCCGGATATATCCGAAGGAATTCTGCGCAGGAATCAGTCGATATGTACGTAGGATGCGCACCCGTCCGTCGAAACCGGAACCGCAGGGTTCCAAAACCAGGCCGCGGCTCGACTCGAGCCGGCGTGAACGACAGATCGTGCGCATTTTGGCGCTTCTCCGAGTCCTGGGACAGGGGCGCAGACCCACCGTGCATGAGCTTGCGGCAGAATTTCGGACTCGCCGCGAAACGATCTACCGCGATCTGCGGGTGTTGCAAGATAGCGGATATCCGATTACCGGGGATGAGCGTGGGCGTCTCTCACGGCCGCGGCTGATTTCATCACAGGTGCCCGAAATTCGCTTCTCGGCTCCGGAGCTGGATGCACTCCTGCTCGCGGTTGCGCAGGCCCAGGCCGCTCTCCCCAACACCGAGTCGCTGTCATCCGCAGCCTTGAAGCTGAAAGCGCTCGCTGAATCGGCTCAGGATGCAGCTACGCCCGGCTTGGATGAGATGTTCGATACCTGGAGCTGCGGTTGGAAGGACTATCGCGCGCATGAGGGCCGTATCGCGCTCCTGATTGAGGCAACTCTACGCAAGCGGCGGTGCATTGTTGAATATCGGACGCCATCGCGTTCGGAACCGAAGACCTATGATTTCGATCCCTACCGACTGCTGTTTGTAGGGGGAGGACTTTACGTGGTCGGGCGCGTGCCGAAACATGCCGGCACGGCTACGCTGGCGGTTGATCGCCTGCTCTCGGTAGTTCTTTCGAAAACGGAATTTCAGGTGGACCCTACGTTCGATCCTAAAAAGTGTCGCGAAGACGCATTTGGGGTGTCATGGCAGGACCCGGCGGATATCGTTCTGCGCTTCCGAGTGGACCAGACGCCTTACGTGCGCGAGCGTTTATGGCACCCGAGCCAAGAGCTGACCGATCTGCCCGATGGAGGCGTTCAACTGACCTTCCGCGCCGGCGGGCCGTTTGAAATCCGCCGCTGGATTCTGGGATGGGGTGATGCCGTCGAGGTCATTTCGCCGGATGAATTGCGAAACGAGATGAAGCTCATATTGAGCTCGGCGCTATCGCTCTATTGGACTTGAATGAATCCGGAGGCTTAAAGAAGTTCAGGTCTCTGAAGGGTCGGCGACCAGACCATTATGGACATCGCCGGACACGTCTCGAAGCAGATGCTGAAGCACTACAGCCACATTCGAATGAAGGCGAAACAAGAGGCCCTGGAATCAGTCGTGAAGCCCACTTCGGCCAGCAATTCAGATGGGATGATCGAACAACAGCAGTGCGATCCGTTGCGCGTCGATGGCAAGAAAATTGAGGGAGAGTCCCTACAAAATTCGCTACAGTCGGGCGATTTTCAGGGGCATCGAAAGAGAAGCAAGTCTCGTAAATCGTTGATGTGCGACCTGAGACATAGGTAACAGAACGTTCCGGAGACATGGGTTACACTTTTTGCCTTTTAGGAGGCGGGAAGGATGCCCTGGAAGGAGCGTTCTGTGATGGACGAACGAATTCGTTTTGTGATTCGGTTGAAGGACGGGGAAAGTATGGCTTCCCTGTGCAGAGAATTCGGGATCTCGCGCAAGACCGGATATAAGATTGTGGACCGCTATGAGGAATGCGGTTGGGAGGGTTTGACGGATCGTGCGCGACGGCCTCATCGCTACGCGAATCAATTGCCGGAACAGCTGGAAGCGGCAATCGTAGCCAGCAAGCGCGAGAAGCCGAGCTGGGGTGCGCGCAAGATTCGCGAACGTTTGCTGCGGCGCTTGCCGTCGGAAGTTAAGGTGCCGGCCCGCAGCACCATCCATGCCATCCTCGACCGGCACGGGCTGGTGACACCGATGAAGCGCTCGCGGACACATACCGAAGGTACACGGCTGTCGTCCGGCCTCCATCCGAATGAGCTGTGGTGCACGGATTATAAGGGCGAGTTCAAACTCGGCAATCATCGCTACTGCTACCCACTGACGGTTACCGATCAGGCATCGCGGTATCTGCTGCTGTGTGAAGCCATGGAATCTAACCAGGAACGGTTTGCTTTCACCGCCTTTGAGCGTTTATTTAAGGAGCGCGGTTTGCCGCAGGCGATTCGTTCGGATAACGGCGTTCCGTTCGCTTCCCCCAATGGATTATTCAACCTGTCACGATTGTCGGTCTGGTGGCTGCGGCTGGGCATCAGCATCGAACGTATTAAGCCCGGTCACCCCACACAGAATGGGCGTCATGAACGCATGCATTTGACTCTGAAGCAAGAAGCAACACGGCCCGCGGGTGCCAATCTGCTGCAGCAACAGGCCAAGTTCGACGCCTTCTTGGAAGAATTCAATCACGAACGGCCGCATGAGGCGCTCAACATGAAATGCCCAGCCGAAGTCTATACGCCTTCCCCTAGGCCATATCGCGGCATCGGCGAACCGCAGTACCCGTTTCACGACAAGACCATCGTCGTCACTAATTGCGGTCGCCTTTGCCTGTATCGCAAAAAGATCAACTTAAGCACTTGCCTGGCCGGTCAGGCCGTCGGCATCACAGAAGTCGAGGACGGCATCTGGCTCGTCAGCTTCATGCAATACGATCTCGGTTACGTAGATCTGGAGGAAAAAACTTTGCAGCCCCTCGCCAATCCCTTCGGAGCCAAACTCGTGCCCTAAGGCGAGATTTGCGGGATGCTGTCCTATCTCCCGGTCCCCTCCGTTGCGTTATAGGGCGTCCTAGCCCGTCACTTTTTTCTGCAAAGCTTTCAGCACCCTCTAAATAGAAGCCAAGGCGATCCCACCGATCCCGCAAACCAAAAGTGTTACCTATGTCTTAGGAACAATCTGTTACCTATGTGTCCGGGCTAGACACCTGGCTGAATGGAGCGGGAGACGGGATTCGAACCCGCGACATCAACCTTGGCAAGGTTGCACTCTACCAGCTGAGTTACTCCCGCTTGAGGGTTAACTCACATTCTCGGCTGATCTTGTTCCCAAGTCAATTCATCTGATTGCAATAGAGTAATTTACTAGCTACCACCAAGCCGCGGCGTTCCCTGGAGGAGCGGTTTTGGATTTGTGTCAAGTAGATTAATCGTCCTATTTTCATTTGCTTACGAAACACTTAGATTTCTCTTCCAAAGATGGAAGCCTGTGCTAGACTGAGTCTTCCGAGAACGGAAGCTTCCAATTCAACTCGCTGCCCATGCGTAGCGGGTCAGCCAAACAGATTCTATTTCCCGCCCTTTTCCACAGAAGTGGAAAAGCTGTGGGAAACTTGCGTTCTCGGGGTGTGAAGGAGAGCGGCGAGCATTGAGTGACGCTTGGGAACAGATTAAGGGTTGGCTGGCTGTAAAGCTCGGCGCTGGCGCATACGAGAACTGGATATCTCAAACGGAGCTGGCTTCGTTGCAAGCCGGCGAGCTGACCGTTCGGGTCCCTAACGAAATGACGGAAGCTTGGATTCGCCAGGAGTATTCTTCTCAGATCCGTACCGCGATCCAGGAGTTAAACCTGCCCGTCCGTGGCATCCACTACGAAATTGAGGCTCTTTCGATGGTCGGCGCCGGTCATGAAAGAAGCTTTCATGCAACAGCGGGCGGCCGTTCCTATACAGCAACGAATCATGCGGCCGCCGTTGAGCCGCTTTTTGAAAACACGGCGACCTGGCTTAATCCGCGGCTTACCTTTGAAACCTATGTAGTCGGTTCTTCGAACCAGCTAGCACACGCTGCGGCGCAAGCGGTAGCGAAGATGCCATCACGTAGCTACAATCCGCTATTTATTTATGGAGGAGTCGGCATCGGGAAGACGCACTTGATGCACGCCATTGGGCGACGTCTCCTGGATAATTTCAGCGGGCTCAATGTAGTTTACACATCCAGCGAACGGTTCATGAACGAGATGATCTCGTCAATCAAACTCGACCGCATGTCGCTTTTTCACCGGCACTATCGTTCGGCCGATGTTCTGCTCATCGATGATATTCACGTCATAGCAGGTAAGGAGCGTACGCAGGAGGAATTTTTCCACACTTTCAATGAGCTCTACGATCACCGAAAGCAAATCGTGCTTTCGAGCGATTCAGCGCCGAACCAGCTATCCGGTCTGGTAGAGCGTTTGCGCTCACGCTTTGAATGGGGTTTGTTGGTGGATGTTCAGCCGCCCGATCTGGAGACCAAGATGGCGATTCTGGATAAAAGGGCTGAGGCAGAAGGCGTCAGGCTGCCGCAGGACGTGCGAATCTTTATCGCGACCAGGACGAAATCGAATGTGCGCGAACTGGAAGGCGCTCTAACGAGGCTCATTGCGGTTTCCTCCATGGCCGGGCAGCCAATCACGCTGGCCATGGCGCAGCAGACCTTGAAACACCTCAATACCGGGCCGGAGCGGAGGATTACGGTCGAGTCGATTCTGCGCGCGGTAGCGGAGCGTTTCTCACTTCAGCCCGCTCAGTTGAAAATGAAGAGTAACACCCGTCAGATCGCTTACCCGCGCCAGGTCGCGATGTACCTGGTGAAGGAACTGACACATGCTTCCCTACCTGAAATCGGGCGCTACTTTGGCGGCAAGCATCACACGACGGTGCTTCATTCGGTTCAAAAAATCGAGGGCCTTCGACAGCATGATGAAGATCTGAACAATCTTCTTCAGAAGCTAATCGATTCGCTGCAATAGACTTATGGGATTTTTCCACAACTGGTCTGCGCGTCTGGCTGTGACTGCTTGTTCAGGAAGTCCGGACAGCTCGCTTTTCGAGATTTACGCTGCCAGTATTCCTCAGTTGAGAATGGACGCAAGCTGTAGTTTTTGCTATAATTTAGAAGGATTTCAACATTTCCACAGCTCCTACTAATACGGTTCTTTACTAGTGTTTGTTTATACCGGACTAGAAAGAATGTAAGCGCCAGCAGGCGAAGGGTCTTCTCGCAAAAGAATCAATATGGAATTCTCGGTCAGCAAGTCAGATCTCGTACGTGAACTCGGGCTTACTCAGGGCGTTGTTGAGAGGAAAACTACCATTCCGATCCTCTCGAACATTCTTGTTGAAACGGATCGCGATCAGGTCTGGCTGACAGCCACCGATCTGGAGTTGGGAATCCGCTGTTCGTGTCCCGCGCGGATCAAAAAGGAAGGTTCCGGGACGATACCGGCGCGCAAGCTCCTGGATTACGTTCGACTCCTGCCGGATGCGGACGTCCAGGTGAAGCAAGCTGACAATCAATGGGCGAGTTTAATTTGCGGACGGTCACGCACGAGAATCGCGGGGATGTCGCGTGAGAGTTTTCCCGAACTGCCCGAAATGCCTGAAGTATTGGCGGAGATGCCGCTCAGCGTTCTCTCTCAGATGATCGTTGGAACGATCTTCGCGATTTCGGCTGAAGAATCACGGTTTACGCTGAACGGCGCGCTTCTGATCCTCAAAGAAACGGGGTTGGTGATGGTTGCGACAGACGGCCATCGCCTGGCTCTTCTTGAAAAGGCTGTCGAGCTTCCGGGTCTGACTGGTTCTTATCGCGCGCTGCTGCCCAAAAAAGCGATGAGCGAACTGCAAAAGCTGGCCAGTGACGATAGCAGCAAGCAGATTGAATTCTCCGGAAATGAGAATCATCTGTTTTTCAGGATCGACAAGCGTCTGCTGCTGAGCCGCAAATTAACCGGTAACTTCCCTGACTATGAGCGCGTGTTGCCGAAAGAGCATCCGCACACGCTGGTGATTCAACGAGATGAGCTGAAGGCATCGATTGAGCGCGTCTCGCAATTTGCCGACGAGCGCTCGCGCGCCATCCGCGTACAAGTTGTAAAGGGTGAGCTCAAGGTTCATTCTTCCGTTTCTGAAACAGGTGAAAGCGAGGAGACGATACCGGTCGATTATGATGGCGAGCTCATTGAGATCGGGTTTAACGCTCAGTATCTTCTCGACTTTCTTCGCTCGGTGGATGGCAGCGAAGTGGAGTTTCGTTTTAAAGACTCAAACAGTGCCGGTGAGTTGCGGCCACATGCCGGCGCACCCGGAACGGTGTATCGCTACGTAGTAATGCCGATGCGTATTTGACGAATCGTCAGCAGCCGCAAGGTTTTGAAGTGAAAGATCAGGAAGCAGATCCTCCCGAAAGAGTGGATCCGGAGAATATGTCAACAGTACCTCGTAATGAAAACTATGATTCAACCAGCATCAAGATCCTGGAAGGCCTCGAAGCCGTCCGCCTTCGACCGGCTATGTACATCGGATCTACAGGTGAGCTGGGATTGCATCACCTCGTATATGAGGTAGTGGACAACTCGGTTGACGAAGCATTAGCCGGCTACTGTAGCGAGATTACTATTACTATTCACATCGACAACTCGATCACGATCGTCGATAACGGCCGCGGTATTCCAGTTGACATTCACGCGGAGGAAGGAGTTTCGGCCGCGGAAGTTGTTTTGACGAAACTTCATGCCGGCGGAAAATTCGACTCGAATACGTACAAGGTCTCCGGCGGTCTGCATGGTGTGGGTGTGAGTTGCGTGAACGCCCTCTCGGAATCTTTGCATCTGGAAGTCTGGCGAAACAAGGGTACCTGGGAGCAGGATTACGAACGCGGCGTTCCAAAAGCACCGCTTACGCAAACCGGGAAATCGAATAAAACCGGCACTAAGATCACATTCAAGGCGGATCCGACCATCATGGATGCCACCGAATTCAACTTCGATACCCTTGCGGTCCGGTTGCGCCAGCTTGCGTTCCTGAATAAAGGTCTTAAGATCACGTTGAACGATGAACGTGGCGAAAACATCCGGTCGGAAGAGTTCTTTTATAGCGGCGGTATCGCGGAATTCATCAAGCACTTGAATCGCGGAAAATCCGTGTTGCACGAAAAGCCGATTCACTTCGAAGGCGAACGTGATCTGCCAGGCGGAGGCAGGATCACCATCGAGGTGGCGCTGCAGTACAACGATTCGTATTCGGAAACGATCTTCAGCTTCGCGAACAATATCAACACTGTTGACGGAGGCAGCCATCTGAGCGGCTTCCGGAGCGCGTTAACGCGTACGATCAATGCTGCCGCTCAATCGACAGGTCTCGCGAAGGAGGCGAAGGAAAATCTGACGGGCGATGACGTCCGTGAAGGCCTTACAGCCGTAGTGAGTGTCAAGCTCCCTCAGCCGCAATTTGAGGGACAGACTAAGGGCAAGCTGAATTCGGACATTCAGGGCCACGTTGTTCAGCTGGTGAATGAAAGACTGGGTGAATTCTTCGACAAGAATCCGGCAGTCACCAAGAAAATTATCGGAAAGGCCATCGATGCTGCGCGTGCGCGTGAGGCCGCTCGCAAGGCACGCGACCTGACTCGTCGCAAAGGTGCTCTGGATTCCGGAGGTTTGCCGGGCAAGCTAGCGGATTGCCAGGAGCGCGACCCGGACCGCTGCGAGCTTTTCCTGGTAGAGGGTGAATCGGCCGGGGGCACGGCCAAATCAGGTCGCGACCGGCGCTATCAGGCGATTTTGCCCCTCAAGGGAAAAATCCTGAATGTGGAAAAAGCGCGTTACGACAAAATGCTCGGGCATGAAGAAATTCGGGCTATGATCACTGCCATCGGCACCGGCATCGGTAAGGGAGATGATTTCGAGCTGGCCAAACTCCGCTACGGCAAGATCATCATCATGACCGATGCGGATGTCGATGGTTCGCATATCCGAACACTCCTGCTCACCTTTTTCTTCCGCCACATGCAAGAGCTGATTACGCGCGGAAAGGTGTTCGTGGCGCAGCCTCCCCTTTATCGGATCAAGAAAGGGAAGAGCGAGAAGTACATCAAGGACGATAAGGAGTTTACGCGAGAGATCCTCAAACGCGCTACGGAGAATCTCGCGGTAGAACTCACCGCCGCGAGCGACGGAGCGGGAAAAGCGGTGGCTCCGTCGAATACTATCGAGGGGGTTGAATTACGCAATTTTCTGATGTCGCTAGACGAGCTAGCCCAAATCAGCCAGCGGTTGGAGAGGCGTGTGCGCGACAGCCGCGTGGTGGACGTCCTCACCGATGTGAGCCTGCCCATCGACACTAAGGCGGATCTGCAGAACGAACAAAGTGTCAAGATTTTGGCCGACCGGCTTCGTGAGCTGAAGTTGCAAGTTATAGTCGAGCGGGATGAGGAGCATTCTGCCTGGATGGTCGGTTATCACGACCCGACCAACGCTGTGCGAATGATTAATACGGAATTCCTGGCGATGCCTGAGTTCCGGCGTTTGCGCGCTTTGGTGAAGCAGGCCGCTCGTTTGAATACTCCTCCGTTCGCGCTGGTGAAGGACGGGCATCGGGATATCGTACAAAATTGGCGCGATCTTCTCAGTAGAGTGAAGGGCGAAGGTACCCGTGAAGTGACCGTTCAGCGCTACAAAGGGCTCGGTGAAATGAACGCCGAGCAGCTTTGGTCCACGACAATGAACGCCGAATCGCGCACGCTGCTGCAAGTCGATTTGAAGGATTACGCCGAAACCGAGCCTGTCTTTTCTACTTTGATGGGTGAGGACGTTGAGAGCCGGCGCAAATTCATCGAAGAAAATGCGCTCGATGTGCGCAACCTGGACGTATAACGCTACTCGTGGCGTAGCGCCTCCCAAGGTTCTATGCCGGCTGCGCGCATCGCGGGCAGAAAACTTGCGACCACGGATACCAACAGGAGAAGAGCGAAGACGCCAGCATAGACTGTAGCGTCGTCCGGTCTTGTTTCGAACAAGAGGCTCATTGTGATGCGTGCCAATGCAAATCCGCAAAGCAGCCCAAAGGCGCTTCCTATCATGGCGGGTTTGATACCCTGCCAGACGATCATTCGCCTGACAGCCGCCTCGGATGCGCCGAGCGCCATTCTCAGGCCGATCTCACTTCGCCGCTGGCCGATCGAATATGCAATCACCGCGTACACGCCGAGGGAGGCGAGTGTGACTGCCAGAAATGCAAATGCTCCTACAACCCAGGTTTGAAGTCCGCGCCATTGGCGCTGTTTCTCCATAATCTGTTCCATGGTGCGAGGCAAAAAGACCGCCACCGAGGGATCTACAGCGGTCACTTCCTTACGTATAGCGCCGAGGTAGCGCAGGGGATCTCCAGTTACCCGAAGGACAAGAGCAAGCCAGCGCGCGTTGAGTCTGGTCATAGGGAAGAATAGCTCCGGCTGGGCTTTGTCTTCGATCGAGGTCTGAGGCACGTCCGCCACCACTCCTACTATCTGCCGCCAATCCAACTTTTCAGTAGCGAGCGCGATGCGTTTGCCAAGGGGATTTTGATTGGGAAAAAGCTTTCCCACAAGGGCTTGATTGACAATTGCTGCTTTCGCGCCGGAGTTCCGATCGTCGAAATCGACTCCAGTAAGGAAGCGGACTTTTAGCGTCTTAAAGAATTGCGGTGAGACATCTGCCTGCAGCACGTAAGGAGCTTCCCAGAACTGTGCCGGCAGCGCTTGGCCTTCAACGAGAACACCACCCCCGGCGGCTGTTCCAGTGAGCGGTAAATCGGATGTAGCTGCGGCTGAAGTTACGCCCGGCAAGGCTCTTACTCGCTCGAGCACACCGCGTACGAGGACCTGTGGCCTGTCGAGATGCTGAGCCCCGTAGCGAGAGGAGGGCAGCGCGAGATACGCGGTCAACACATGATCGGTTGCGAAATGTGGATTGATTTCTGAGACTTTGACGAAGCTTTTGACGAAGAGCCCGCATTGAATCAGGAGCACAGCGGCAACGCCAGTCTCTAAACCGACGAATATCCGGCGAAGCTGTTGCTCAGTGCGAGATTCGGTCGCTTGGCCGCCGGCCTGCTTGAGAGCCGTGTTCAGATCCAACCGGTTTGAGCGGAGCGCGGGAAGACGCCCGATGCAATGCCGGCCAGAACGCCGATAATCAATGCGAACAGGAAGACCGTATAGTCGACAGAAGTTTCTTCGAGACGCGGAATCTCCGTGAGAGACAGCCTGCTGAAGAGACGCACGAGCACGTATGCGAGCACCAGGCCGGCAAATGCCGCGGATAGCGAAAGCAAGACGCTCTCCACGATGATGTGTTGAAACAGCTGTGCCCTGCTCGCCCCGACGGCAACACGGACCGCAATTTCTTGCCACCGGGACCGAACCCGGACGAAATTCAGGTTTG
>CAVTXN010000027.1:0-45449 GCA_963738555.1 Terriglobia bacterium | reverse complement strand
TCAATAATGCCGGAAAAGGCGCTCCGGCAGTTCCGATAGACGAGCTTACCTAGGAACAGTGGAACGACGTGGTCAATGTCAATCTTACCGGCGCTTTCCTGTGTGCGCAGGAAGCCATCAGGCTGATGAAAGTACAAGACCCGCGCGGCGGCCGCATCATCAATAACGGCTCGATTTCTGCGCACGCGCCTCGACCGAATTCGGCGCCGTATACAGCGACCAAGCATGCCATCACCGGGCTGACGAAATCGATATCGCTGGACGGCCGCGCGTACGATATCGCCTGCAGCCAGATCGATATCGGCAACGCTGCTACTGAAATGACTGAGCCGATGGCCGCCGGTGTGCGGCAGGCGAACGGCATTACCGCCGTTGAGCCAAGGATGAACGTCAAATACGTTGCGGAAGCAGTCCTCTACATGGCGAACCTGCCGTTAGATGCCAACGTGCAGTTTATGACGTTGATGGCTACCAACATGCCGTTCATCGGGCGCGGATAGAAACGGCGGCCGAGGCAGCTATTCTGGGGAGAAATCTCCTTTGAGTAGTAGCTGGGCTTGCAGATCGCATCGGGCAGCTTTCGGCATGAATTAAGCGGCCAGCCGGCTCAAAATCTTACGCACCGATTCCAGTCCGGTGGAACTCTCGCCGTTTCCGGCAGCATAAGCCAGGTAACCGTCAGGCCGGACCAGCTTGATGCCCGTTTCTCGAGATGCTCTGGTTTCCAAAAGTTCATTGAAATCTGCGGAGAGTCGAGTGGCCGCTTCCATTATGGATGGTTTTGACTCGCTATCGAGTAAGAGCAGAAAACGGCTTCGGATGCCCTCGCCGCCGCGCATCGAGTCCTCGAAATACCGCGTGCCCGGCCCGCTTGCAATCGGGCTTTCCGGATAGGCAATACCTAATCCAGACAGCCGCTCGACAAACCTGTGCTGGAACATTGGCAGATGTGAAACGGCAGGAATAATGGTGTCACGCAGAAACTGGGCGGCTTTGTTTGGAGTTCCCATTACTTTTGTAAGAAAATCGGTTGTCTCGATCACGTTCTTTATGACTGGGATGCGCTCTTTGGCATAGCTATCCAGCAATAGCTGATTGGCGTGAGCGCGGTGAAAAAGGTCGAGCTTCCAGACCAGATTCCAGACGTCATGCAATCCGGTGTTCATTCCTTGACCGCCAAACGGACTGTGTATATGGGCGGCATCTCCGGCAATGAACAACCTTCCTGCACGCAGTTGTGCGGCATGCCGGTGATGGATGCGAAAGTAACTGCTCCAATGGAGTGCACGCGCCTTAATCCCGCTTGGCGCGCGCTCGTTTAGAACCCTTTCTACGAGCTCTAGGCTCGGAGCTTGCCCTTCGGGCCGCTCGATCGTTGCCACAATGCGCCGGCGTGTAGCGCTCATCGGAAAAATCGCGACCGGTCCGAATTGACTCGGGCATAGTTGTAACTCGTCACCCGGCAGAACGTCGTTCGTTTCGACATCGGCCAGCATGAATGGCATTTCGTACTCGCCTCCTTCGAGACTGAGATTCATGGCCTGCCGGACTTTGCTGTGACTTCCGTCACAGCCCACGACGAAGGAAGCTCGAATGGTGGTTGGCTCGCCATTGTGGTCCACGGAAGCTTCCACGAGGCCATCGTGTTGCTCTGCCGAAATAAATGCCGTTTCGTACTCGACATCGCCATTTTTTCGCCGCAGTTCCTGAAGCAATAGGTTCTCGGTGACATTCTGTGGAACCATCGCAACGAAAGGGTAAGGGCTGCCCTCGGGCGTGAATCGAATATGCGCAAGCTGGTGGTCATGTGCCGTCACTGCAACCCGCGTGACACGATTGGCCGCTTCGAGAACCGGACCGGCGACGCCTGCCATATCGAAGATTTCAAGCGTACGTGGAAAGATGGCGAGTGCTTTGGAGTGTTCCGATTGTGATGAGCGCGCCTCAATGAGCCGCCATCGCAAACCTCGCCGTGCGCATTCATTTGCAAGGAACAGGCCCACCGGACCGGCCCCGGCGATCAAAACATCAATTTCGTTCGCGGTATCCAGCATAACTTCAATATCACCCTAAGCGACGAGCAGCCCTTCTCGCGGCGGCCGTGATCATGCGTGAACCGCCTTGGGCTCATACGTTCCGGGACCACCCGGAAACTGATGCACAGCCGGTTCCAGCCGTTGATCGAGACAATCGCCATCGTCAGGTTGACCAGTTCCTCCTCCGTGAATCGCTGACGCACTTCTTCGTAAACCTCATCCGGTACGTGGGTTTGGCTGACTAATGTGACAGCTTCGGTCCAGGCAAGCGCCGCCCGTTCCCGGTCTGTGAAAAATGGAGTTTCTCGCCAAGCCGTCAACGCGTATAGCCGTTGCTCCGACTCGCCGTCTGCACGGGCATCTTTGGTGTGCATGTCGATGCAAAAAGAGCAGCCGTTGATCTGCGAGGCGCGTAGTTTCATAAGTAACAGCAGAGCCGGTTCCAAGCCCGAATTTCTGACGTAGGTTTCGAGCCCGAGCATGGCGCGAAATGCTTCCGGCGCGATCTTTTGAATTTCCAAACGTGATTGCATTTATGTGTTCCTTCCAATTTCAGGCTATCCGCTGGGTGGCCGGTGGACCGGACCATAATTGAAATTTGAAGTAGTCCAGTATGGGCAAAGCAGAAGTGTTTCAGGACCTGCCGCTCAAACAGAAAAGCGGTTCAAAGGAGCTATGGCGCTGGTTGCGGGACGAACTGCGCGACGCTATTTTGAGCGGGCGTTTAAAACGCGGGACGCGCATGCCTTCGAGCCGGGCTTTGGCGAGTCAATACGATTGCTCCCGTGGAACCGTGGTGGCTGCATTCGGCCAGCTTCAAGACGAGGGCTATATTGAAACTCGCACAGGAGCGGGTACCTTCGTAGCATCGGCGCTTCCGGACGACTCGTTGCTGGCTCGACGCACCCATATTCGCTCTCCGAAGTATCCTTCGCGCGCCGGCTTATCAAAGAGAGGCCGCATAACGGTTGAACATGTATTGACCCTGCCGGTCTCGCGATCGATTGGCAAAGCTTTTCGGGCGTACGAACCAGCCATTGATTTGTTCCCGGTGGAACTGTGGTCCCGGCTTGCGGGGCGGGTCGTGCGCCGAGCCCCTAGGTCGCTTTACGGCCAGGGCGATGCGCGAGGGTACGCGCCACTTCGCAAGGCAATTGCCGAGTATGTGGGGAGCGCGCGGGGAGTTCGTTGCGATTCCGATCAAGTGATCGTCACTGCAGGCGCGCAACAAGGGCTCGATCTTGTCGCGCGGTTATTGCTCGATCCCGGCGATGCCGTCTGCATCGAAGATCCCGGGTATCCAGGCGCTGTCTTCGCTTTTAAAGCAGCCGGCGCGAGGATTGTGCCGGTTCCGATGGACAATCATGGAATTCAGGTCGACTGGGCGGCTCGCCAGCCGTACCGCCCCAAAATGATCTATACAACCCCGACCAGCCAGTTTCCTATGGGCACGACAATGTCCCTGCCACGCAGGCTGCAGTTGCTCAACTGGGCAATCAAGGAAGGGGCGTGGATTATCGAAGACGAATATGACGCTGAATATCGCTACGTCGGCAGGCCGGTTCCGGCGTTGCAAAGTTTGGATGAGTCCGGCAGCGTGATTTACATCGGTACTTTCACGAAGATGCTTTTCAATTCGTTGCGCCTGGGTTTTATCGTGCTTCCGGTAAGAGTTGTGGAGGCCTTTGCGGCTGCCCGAAGCTTGATCGACCGGCATTCGCCCGACCCTGGGACAGGCGATCCTGGCCGAGTTCATTCTCGAGGGGCATTTTGCGCACCACGTCCGGCGGATGCGTCAGGTCTACGCGGAGCGAATGAATGTACTGGTGGAAACTACTAAAAAAGAATTGGCCGGGCGACTGGATGTCCAACTTGCCACTTCCGGCATGCGGACAATCGGCTGGCTTCCCAAAGGAGAGAAAGATCGCGAAATAGCTGAGCGAGCCCGTTCTCAAGGACTCGAGATCGCGGCTATATCGCAGTTTGCTCTTCGCCAGTCAGCACCGAACGGACTCATTCTAGGTTTTGCAGGCTCGGCGCCTGCCGAATTGCGTCGGGGAGTGGATGTGCTTGCTTCCGTGCTGAGCTGACAGTTAGTGGGAGACCTGGAGAAGACCGTCGACTGATGGTCCACTCCTACTCCACACATGACGGAGCTACTCGACTTGTGCGAAGTCAATGCCCTATGTGCCACGCCTTGCAGATCTCACACCGGTAAGGCCGGATCTTGACTCGATCGTCGGAGCTGCGATTACACTCTCCACTTCGGCCAGAATAACTGTTGAATTCTGATAAGCTTGCACTCTGGCTCACTAGGCTAAACCCGCTTGGACATAATCGATTACCATCTGCACTTTCTGAATTACTTGCGCCTTCTTCAAGCTGTATGGTCTTGGGTCGCCAGCTTACCGTGGGGTACCACTGTCTGGTTCTGGAGTGCCCGCATTGCCAAGGCTCTGGGTTACGTAGTCGCTGCGCTGTGGGTTTACTTCAACTTCGTCAAAAGTCGCACGTATTATCCGCGCATGGAATTGACATGCTCAGGAACCATGATTCCACTCAAGAGCGATACCGATGCACGGCGATTGTTTGTTCCTCGACTCACACTAAAACACATTGGTAAGGCATTGATCACTTTGGAGCATGGGCGATCAGGATACACGTTGCTTTTTTCTGACGGCGTTAGCCCAGGCGCTGCTCGGGTCAAATGGGAGACAGACGGGAAATGGTACAACGTCTTTCAGAATCATTATTGGATTGAACCTGAAGAAGTGATCTTCCATGAAAGCGAAGCGTTTGTCATTCCGTCTTGGGCCGTGGCTGTGAAGTTGGAGGGTCGCGTTGTCGGTACTGTGCGGCCTTTAATCCGCAGAAAGGCTATAAGATGGACTAATTCTGTTGTGATCGACTGTACCGGCAGCAATAAACAGGAGTCGATCCATGCGACTAAGCAGAATGCATAGGAAGCAAGAGGGCGCAAATGCCAAAGCAACGGTATGATGACCCACGCTCATCAGGCTCTGGTGGGGGGCCACTTAGCGAACCCGCCTGCCAACAAGACGAACCAAAGGGACCCGTGCTGAAAAAAGAGCAGGATGAGGTTCCGAAACCTCTTCGCGAGACCGAAACGTCATCAGCGACGGAGGACCCGTCAGAATCCTAAATCTTAAATCGGTTGAGATCGCCAAATCCATGATGAAATTCGAGCAGATGGGCGATGATAGCGCAGGTGGCAGCGGACCAATTCTCAAACCGGAGAAAGCCGCACGTTCAGACGAGCTTGAACGAAACAAGCAGCCGGAGGAAGAGCCACTGGCCTTGCGCGAATCCGACACTCCGCTACCAGAGAAACAGAAGCAAGCATAGCAATGGATTACTTAAGGCCACCTGTCGCAACTCGGTCCCAAAAAGCTTTGAACCACGGCCCTGCATTGATTGCACAGCTCACTGCCTCTTGTCTTTGAATGTCGTCGTCCAGGCGGCGCGTGCAGCGTTCGGGCCTTCCCAACGCAATTGCAAGCTACTTCCAATTATCTGCTCTGTTCGCCTCTTTATTTGTCGTGTAGACTGATCGAACCAATCGCCCGTTTTGCCGACTTCTGACCCGAAAACGACACGCTAGAAAGCGGTCCACCGAGTTGTTGGAGATTCGATCGGTTCGCACGCTCCATTGAAATCGGCTGCAAACAGAACGAGAAGATCTCTGCCGCGTAGTGTGCGGAAACCATTTCCTTTCCGCAATCCAATCCTTGTAAGTGAAGCCACAAAATGGCTGAAATCTGGATCGGGACCGGCGATAAGTAACTAGGGCCACACGGAACTCGAGAGTCTTCCGTTTCAGCCTCTGAAAAGAATTCTCATCTGGAAGAGTCAACGATTCAATGAAACCAATGCAAGTCTCCTTGCTCCTCATTTGTGTGGGGGGTGCTCTCTTCGCCGCCGACCACAACTGGTCTGTCGGTCAAGTCCTCGACGCGAACGCAACGCGGAACATCGTGCAGACGGGCACAACTTTTCAAGCGCATACGTTCGGGACGGCCACGGCCACAACCAATGGGAGTGTCTCAAATTACACAGGCACTTCCACATTGAACGCCACAACTGAGGCGTCTGGGCAAAGCACGACACTCGGAGCCGAACAGGTGCACCACACGGTCTTCCAGGACAATCAGATCGTCATTCGGGGCGGCGAATACATATATGCTGTCGATGACCTTAGTCTGAAAGCGGTCGGGATACCAACGCAGGGACTACTTGCTAGGGCGATCGCAAATAGAAAGCATGGGTGCCGGATGGTAGTCGGCGACTCAATTCAGTACGAGCAAGCCAAAAACAAATTGTTCGTTCAGGACGCTGATGGAAAGGTCTGCAAGCTGGATATCGTACGGCAGGAAAGAATCACCGCCCAGAACGCGGGTCCGGCACAATAGGCCAGATTTCTGCGGGGCGAATGAGCTTTCGCTGAGCGAACGCATCGCCTACTGGAAGGCCGCTGACATCGCGCATGCTCCGCAGCAGCTTTAGCGAATTCTGACATGCGTCCAAAATCGCTAAACGCGTTTAAGGTTCCTCTCGACAAGTGAGATATTGATGGGGTTTTGATGAGGCTGTTTGTAGGGCGCCTAAGGCTACTCCGCTAACTTATTTCAAGTTAGTTATGGTGGGCGGTGACGGGATCGAACCATCGACCTCCTGCTTGTAAGGCAGGCGCTCTAACCGGCTGAGCTAACCGCCCGTATCCTCAGGAACAGCTCTATTGCATCATAGTCGCACGAGAGCTCCCCAAAGAGGCTTAATTTCCCACAAGTTGAGCGTAGACGCTGCGGGCTAATCCAATATCCGTCGTACCCTTAACGATGGCTCTCCCATCTGGGAAAACAGTGAAGTCATACTTGGGTAAAGCGACCCGCAATGCAAACTCGTTTACTCGCACTTCGCCGAAGGGACGCAACCGGCGCGCCAGTTGCTCGAGATCGAGAGGCCGCGAACGATCGTGAAGCTGTACAGCGTTTCTGCCGCAAAGGCTCACTGGCGTATGGCGGCTGCCCTCGAGGAATCGAAATTCTCGCGCTCCGCACACCCGGCACTTTACATCCGGTTCACCAGCCCTAACCTGCCTCGCCGTTCCTGCCCAGACATCCATCGTGTGGATCCGGCACTCGAAGTCTTCCCATCCGAGTAGCAGACGCAACCCCAAAGAGACTTGCAGGGCCGCTACCGAGGCGGTCGCTGAGGCGAGAATCCCACTCACATCGCATGTCAATTGTGCCCCTGAAGGCGGCTCCGGGTAAACGCAGGCAAAGCAGGGCCCACGGCCGGGCGCCACTGGCATCGATATGCCATAACTGCCGATTGCCGCACCGTAAATCCACGGTGTCCCCTGCTTGACGCTAAGATCATTGAGAAGATATCGTGTTTCGAAGTTGTCGCTACCGTCCAGGATGAGGTCGCAATCCGCCAATAGCTCTTCGATATTAGAAGGCGTGACATCATTGACCAACGCTTCGACTTCCACATGCCGGTTCAGCAGCCGCAATCGCCGTCCCGCAGCGATCGCTTTCGGAGTTTCGTTTTCCGCGTCGCTCTCGTCGTATAACCATTGCCGCTGGAGATTCGTATAGTCGACGTAATCACGATCAATCAGGCGCAGATGGCCAATCCCGGCCCGCACCAAAGCCTCTGCCTGGAAGCTTCCTAGTGCGCCGCAGCCTATTACGCAGACGCGAGCATTGCAGATTCGTTCTTGGCCGGTTTCGCCGATGGGAGAGAATCGGATCTGCCGGGAATAGCGCTCCTTCTCTTCCGGTGACATATACGACGATGCTAGCAGTCACGCGGACCTGCTTCTGCGTGCTTTCGCTGCTGGCATCGCTAAATCGCCCGGCCATCGCGCAAACGCAGCAAGCCCCTTCTCTTAGCGAAATGCGCAGCTATGAGGGCCGTATCATCGACGACGTTCAGTTTGAACCGGCAGATCAGCCCCTGACGGCGGAACAATTAAGCAAAAGATTAGTACTGCGACCCGGATCTATTTTCACGGAGCACGCGCTTCGCGAAACCATCCAAAATCTTTTCTCCTCGGGCCGCTATTCCGATCTCGCAGTCGATGCCGCCGACAATGGCTCGAAAGTATCGCTCCGCTTCGTTACAAAACGCGCGTACTTTGTGGGTCGCGTGCTAGTGACAGGCGTGAAACAGCCTCCCAACAGCGGCCAGCTCTTGAGCGCTACCAAGCTTCGTCTCGGCCAGTCTTACCGGGAACCAGATAAGAATCAGGCGCTCGATTCTTTGCAGGATTTGTTAATCTCCAACGGCTTCTATCATGCGCAACTCGAGGAGGAAACGACTTACCACCGCGACACTGAACGAGCAGACCTCACGTTCACCATAGAATCCGGGAAACGCGCGCGGTTCACAGAACCAGCCATTACCGGCCATCCGGAACGTTCGCAGGACAGCATTATCCGTTCTACTCACTGGAAACGTCTGTACGGTTTGCTGCATTGGCAGCCGGTTACAGCAGAGCGTGTTCAACACGGCATCGACAATCTTCGAAATTATTACGACAAGCGCGACCGGCTTCAATCTGAGGTCAGTCTCACACGCCTCGATTACCAGGATTCAAACAATACCCTCCGGCCCACAATCCATATGGAGGCTGGTCCGCAAATCATACTCAGCGTGGAGGGTGCGAGGATCAGGCACGCACGCTTGAACGAACTGGTGCCGATCGTTCAGGAAAAATCAGTCGACTCCGATCTCCTTTCGGAAGGGGACCGGAATATCAAGAGCTATCTACAATCCGAAGGGTATTTTGAGGCTTCCGTCTCGCATAGGGTCGAAGGCGCTGGTTCGCGGCGGCAGATCATCACCTATACGGTTAAGCTCGGTGAGCGTCACAAGTTTGTTTATTTAAAGATTTCCGGTAATCACTATTTTCCCGATGCTCTTATCCGTGAACGATTCTACATACAGCCGGCGCGATTTCCGCGGTTCCCTTACGGCCGGTTTAGCGCGATTTATCTGAAGCAGGATGTTCAGTCGGTTCAGAATCTCTACGTCGAGAATGGGTTTCGTGATGTGAGCGTCACCTCCCGAATCGTCGATACATATAGGGGCGTGACCAGCCACCTGGCCGCCTTCGTCACGATCAACGAAGGGCCGCAGTGGCGTGTTGCCCAGCTTTCCATAGAAGGTCCGTCCGCCCGCGAGGCTGCCTTCTTGCGTTCGCGCGCAGTTTCTACCGCAGGCCAGCCTTATAGCCTCTCCGCAATCGCTCAGGACCGTGATTCCTTTCTCAACTTCTATTACGGTCTCGGATATCTGCACGCGAGCTTTGAGTTCTATGAGACACCCGCCAGTCAGAGCCATCAGATGGCCCTGCGCTATGTCATCATTCCGGGAGCGCAAGAGTATGTTCGAGGCGTAATCGTCACCGGTTTAGAGACAACGAAGCGCCATCTGGTGACCGATCGGATTGGATTGCAAAACAACCAGCCTTTATCGCTTACCGAAGAAACAGACAGCCAGCGGCGCCTTTATGACCTCGGAATCTTCGCCCGCGTCAACACGGCCTTACAAAATCCCGATGGCGATGAAAACGATAAGTACGTTCTCTATGACCTGGACGAAGCGCGCCACTACTCTCTGAATGTCGGCGTCGGAGCACAAATCGGCCGAATCGGCGGTGGAGCTACCACGCTGGACAACCCCGCCGGATCGACGGGCTTCGCACCCCGATTAGCTTTCGGAATCAGCCGAATCAATTTTCTTGGCCTGGGCCAAACGCTCGGACTGCAGACCGCCGTTTCCACCATCGAGCAGAGAGCTGCGCTCACCTACTTCATCCCGCAATTCGGATCCCGCAGCAATCTCAGCCTCACTACCACGGGCCTCATCGAAAATTCGAACGATATTCGGACGTACACCGCCTACCAAAAGGAGGCCTCAATGCAGCTCGGCCAAAAACTCTCGCGAGCTTACACGTTTCAGTACAGAATGGTATTCCGCGACGTCACACTGAGCAACCTCAAAATCAACCAGCTTCTCGTCCCCTTGCTTTCGCAGCCCGAACGTCTCGGCCTTGGCGAGTTTTCGATCATTCAGGACAAACGTGATAATCCGACGGACGCGCACAGGGGCGTCTACTCCACAGCAGACTTCAGTTACGCTCCAGTTTTTCTCGGCTCTCAAACCAGTTTTGTTCGTGGTCTGTTTCGCAATTCCACCTATTACCCGTTTCACCACGACCTTGTTTTTGCCCGCAGCACTCAGTTTGGCGTCATATCGCGTTTGGGTGGCGGAAACACCATCCCTCTTGCTGAACGTCTCTATTCAGGAGGCTCAACCTCGTTGCGCTCGTTCCCCGACTTCCAGGCCGGGCCGCGCGATCCTCAAACGGGTTTCGTTTTGGGCGGCAACGCGTTGGTTGTGAATAATCTCGAGCTGCGGTTCCCGCTCTATGGCGACAATATAGGCGGAGTGCTTTTCGAAGATGCGGGCAACGTTTATAGCACGCTCGGCGATATCAGCTTCCGATTTCGTCAGCGAAATTTAGAGGACTTCAACTATATGGTCCAGTCGGCCGGCATTGGCATACGCTACCAGACTCCGATTGGGCCGATTCGTATGGACTTTTCGTTCAGCCCGAACGCGCCCCGCTTCTTCGGCCTGAAGGGCACATTGGATGACTTGATCAACAATACTGCCATTTCCACGGTTCAGAAGATCAATGCGTTTCAATTCCATATCTCTCTGGGACAGGCGTTCTGATGAAAGCATTTCTCGTATTTTTGGCGCTCGCGATTACCTTAAAAGGCGAGATTATCGATCGCGTGGCAATCGCCATCGGTAACCGAATCATCACCGAACTGCAGATCGACGAAGAGCTTCGAGTAACCGCCCTCCTCAATCACAAGCCGTTGATTCGAGATCAGAAGGCCCGGCGCGATGCAGCGGACCGCCTCGTCCAGCAATTCCTGATCCGAGAAGAAATGCGCGTCAGCCGCTATCCCGATCCCGATCCGGCAGAGCTGAGAGCTTATCTGGATCAGGTCGCGAAAGATTTCGGAGGAGCCGCTAAGCTCAACGAACAAATTGCTCAATACGGTCTAGACAGAGATACTTTCATGCGCCACCTCGAACTGCAGCTTGCCACCTTACGCTTCGTTCAGATTCGTTTCAGTCAGGGGGTTTCAGTCAGCGACGCGGAAGCTCAGAGTTTGGTTCACGGCGAACATTCGCAGAGCGATGTAGATTCGGCCCGGCAGCAGCTGGTCGAAAGGCGCTCGAATGAAGCGCTCGACGCGTGGCTCGAAGAAGCCCGTAAACAATACAACATTGTTTACCTCGACAAGACGCTTCAATAATATGCCCCGGAAGCCGAAAGCCGTTCTAGTTGTACCGGGCTCACTGGTCGCGGGTCTGATCTTGATCGTCGGACTCATCTTTTTCGTCGTTCGCACGACCGCATTCAAAGAGCAGATTCGCTCTCGTGTAGTCTCGTCGCTGGAGCGCGCCACGGGAGGCCGCGTAGAAGTCGGATCGCTTCGCTTCCATTGGGGTACTCTCACTGCGCGCCTCGACAATCTTGTCATACACGGCACCGAGCCCGTGGGATCCCCTCCTCTTTTGCAGGTCGCCTCGCTCGGGCTTCAGCTGAAAGCAGCTTCGCTCCTCAAACAAAAAATCGATTTCTCGAGTGTTGTAGCAGAACGCCCGCGGGCCTATCTGCTGGTGCGCGCCGACGGCAGCACAAATATTCCCACGCCTCATCTGAGCCGGCAGGATGTTGTTAATCAACTGGTCGATCTCGCAATCAAGAGCTTCTTATTGGATCACGGAACTCTGCTGATCAATCAGAAGAGCTATCCCCTGAACGTGAGAGGCCAAGACCTTCACGCATTGACAACCTACAATTCGGCGCAGACCGCTTACCACCTCGGTTTATCGGCTCATTCAGTGTGGGTAACAGCAGATTGCTGCCGTGATCTTCCGCTCTCGCTCGATGTTCAAGCCGTGGTCCGTAAGAGCGCGATTGAAATAGTGGACGCGAACGTCACCTCGGGCAGTTCCATGCTCCACGCAAGTGGAACACTTCGACACTTCAACCAGCCACAGGCCGGCTTCCAGTTCCGCGGTAATCTCGATGCTCGCCAGATGGCGCAACTTGTCAGACTCGATGCGCTTCGCGACGGCAATATACTGCTGAATGGTTCCGGCCGCTTCGATTCACAGAACGGTTTTACAATCGACGGGGATTTGCGCGTACGCCGTCTTGCGTACCGCTCTCCCGTTCTCTCTGTTGGCGCTCTCGATCTCTCATCCGGCTTCCATTTCTCAAAGGGTTCGCTGCTTCTGAACCATGTGGCAGCCAAGGCGTTTCAAGGAGTTTTTGAAGGCAACGCGCAAGGCTCGATTGCAGCGCATCCGCGCCCTTTGCACTTGCAGGCCGCCTCGTCAACATCAATTTGCAGCAGTTTGCTGCCGCTCTTAATAGACCAATACCGTGGAGCGGTCTTGCGAGCGGGCAACTTTCAATCGACGCTCGTTCACCTTCTCTCCCGCATGACGTGACTTTTAAAGCCGCGCTGCAGATCTCGCCCGCCAAAGGCGGCATTCCGCTTTCGGGAACTCTGGATTTATCGAAGACCGGCGCATCCGATATCCGCTTCGGCAGGTCGCAACTCGCTCTACCAGCCACTCAAGCGGCGTTTCACGGCACTCTGGGTACCGGCATAGAGGCGGCGATCGATACCACCAATCTTGCGGATGTGACCTCAGTTCTTGATTTTCTGAAAATCAATCACCCGGTAATCGGTTCTGTGGTTCTTCTTCCCGGAGGTTCGGCGCATTTCGCCGGCAGCTTCGCGGGCTCGCTGTCAAATCCGTCGGTTAAAGGCGCGCTATCACTCACTCGATTGAGGGTCGCGGGTGAGCAATGGGACCAGCTACACGCACAAGGAACGGTAACGCCAGGCTCGCTCGACTGCTCTTCTCTGACCGCCGACAGCGCAATCCTGCATGCTTCCGGATCCGGGCACATTGAGCTTCACGATTGGCAAGTAGCCACGAATGCTCCCATCCGTCTGCACGCGACTTACAACGGCCTGGATGTGCCGGTGTTTCTTTCGCGCTACACCAGGATCCGCTCACCCCTGGAGCAGGGCACCGCTTCGGGCACGCTCGACATAGCGGGTTCCATTCAGCAACCGTCAGGAAATGCGCGCCTCACAATCAAAAGCCTGAGGGCCTACGGAGAAGCGGCGGACCAGCTGGAAGCCGTCGCGGTTTTCTCGGCGAATGATCTCCGAATTCAGCATGCATCGATTGAAGGAATCGCGGGCGGCCGCCTTTCCTTTTCAGGGCTGTACCGGCACGCTCGCGGAGACTGGCAGAATGGTCAGCTGTCGATTCAAACTAATGGTGGCGATCTCTCTGTCAAAGACTTCAGGTTTGTCCGCGCCGTCGCGCCGGAGCTTACTGGCAACGCCTACATTGACGCACAATTCGCCGCTCACATTGTCAACGGTTTCGCTCAGCTTTCGCAGATCGATGGTCATGCCGTGGTTCGCGATTTGTCGTCAAATGGCGTCGAGTTGGGCTCTGTCAACGCCAATGTGACCACACAATCGGAAACCATGAACTTTGTCCTGCAGGGCGATCTCCGCGACACCCGTTTTCATGGCAGCGCCCAAGTGAAACTCGTTCAAGATGCTCCTGTCACGGGAAAACTTCAGTTTGACCGCATCAGTCTGGCCACGCTCCAGTCACTCGGCCGTCCCGGTAAGAATCAGGATTTTCGTTTGCAAGGGTTTCTGAGTGGTGGTATCGAGTTTCAAGGTGCTCTCGCCCATCTACCGCTAGCTGCATTCCACCGTTCACATAGACCGCCTCCAACTCACATCGTTGCTGCAGCCCGATTTCGATCTGCACAATGAGCGGCCGATCGTGCTCGATCTTGCGGGCGGCTCAGCCGCCATCCGAAGTTTCGAATTGCTCGGCAGAGACACCAAACTTTCTGTCTCCGGCTCAGCCGGCTACACGCGGACGGCGCCCTTGAGTCTCGATATCGACGGGTCGGTGGATCTTCGGCTTCTCGAACTGTTCGATCCGAATCTTGATTCCAGCGGTCAGTCGCGGGTCAAAGCTTCTGTCAAGGGCACGCTTTTCGCTCCGGCTCTCGAAGGGAGGCTCGAACTGAATGACGCGTCTCTCGTCTTGCGAAATTTCGCCAATGGTCTGAGCGCGGTAAATGGTGTTGTAACGTTCACGGAGAACCGCGCCACGATTGAGCGCCTCACCGCGCTTTCAGGCGGCGGCATGCTCCGGATCGGAGGCTTCATCAGCTACGGAGGTTCGGGACCTCTCGTATATCATGTGGACGCTCGCGCCGATGCCGTGCGACTACGATACTCGAGCATTAGCGTGACTGCCAACACCGATCTTCGGCTCACGGGCACAAGCACCAGCAGTGTTCTGTCGGGCTCGGCGACGGTCTCGCGTATCGTATTCAATACCAATACCGATGTCGGCAACGTGCTCAGCGCTTTTGCCGCCCCGGTGCCGACGCCCGCGAATCAGAAGGACTTGTTAACCGGTCTGCACTTGGATATAGCTATCGAAAGCTCGCCTGACCTGCAAATCAGCACTGCTCTGAGCCGCGACGTCGAAGCGGGAATCGATCTCCGTCTTCGCGGCACGCCGGATCGCCCCGTCCTTCTCGGTTCCGTCTCCGCGAATCAAGGCGACATACGCGCGTTCGGTACCCGCTACCGCATCAATCGCGGCCAAATCAGCTTTATCGACACGAACAAAATTGAACCGGTACTCGATCTCGACCTCCAGACCCAAGCCCGCGGTATCACGGTCGACGTGACTATCTCCGGAACTCTCAATCACCTGAACATCGCGTATCGTTCCGATCCGCCTTTGCAGCCGCGCGATATTATTGCGCTGCTTACTGTCGGTCGAACGCCGCAAGAGGCTTCCAATGTACAAACCACTCAAGCCGCCACGGATGTCAGCGCTCTCCAGTCCGGAGCAAACAGCGTGCTCGGGCAGGCGATGGCTCCCCCCTCAGGTCTCTCTAAGCTATTTGGCGTAACCAATATCAAACTCGATCCTCTCGTCCAAGGAATCAGTAACACGACGCAATCTCGCCTCACGCTCGAGCAGCAGGTATCGCGTGCCATTACCGTGACGTACGTCACCAATCTCGAGCAGACCTCGGAGCAAATCTTCCGTATCGAATGGTCGATCAATCCTCAATACTCGGTCGTCGCTCTGCGCGATGATAATGGCGAGTTCGGCATCGACATCCAGTACAAAAGGCGTTTCAAGTAACAAAGTAACGGTATGAGATTGCGCGCCGCCGAGGGCAAACTGAAGATCGAGCACAGCATCATCGACGGCCTCCGTCCGGTGCTCGAACGGCTGCTGCGAAATAACGCTGAAATCCGCTCGGTCATCCCCGGCGTGATCCGGCCGGTACGCGACGCCAAGGGATCTCCGTCCATCCGTATCACTGTTTCCACCATGAACGGTTGGAAGGCGATCGCGCTCAGCGCCGGCGCACGGCAGGAACTTTTTATTAGTACGACTCTTCCAAAAGCAGACCTCGAAAGCCGGATACGGCTAGCACTCTCCGGTTCCTAACCGAAGTTCGTCACAACCACTCGCTTACGGGTTGTGAAAAAATCGACCACACCAATCGCTCTTTGAATCTTCGGCTCGCTGAGAACCGCGGCCTCATCGTCGCTCATGGCTCCGATTCAAGAATCAACGACCTACGAAGAATGCGTGCATTCGTCACGGATTTTTTCACACTCGCTTACGCTCGTGGCTCAGAAAGCCGGCCGACAGGCGCTCAACGGGATGGCGCGGCGAGAGTTGAAATATCTAAGCCAAACTTCTTGAGGGCGGCGATAGCGCCGGTATTCGGCACAGGGGCGGTTGCTTTCGCGTATAGCTCCTTGAGGAATCCGATATCGATTTTGCCAGCGGGAGTAGTCATTCCTGCCGGCGCGCTTTGGGGTTGCTCGGCCTCGCGGCGCTCCTGCTGTAATTCGCACAGTTCGTCCATGTCCTTCTGGCGCTGGCGCTGCAGGCGGCCTTCCTGGATCTGCAGATTACGCAAGGGCTTCTGGTGTTGGAGGAAGGTTTCCAGATCGATGCGCGCCGCGCGGGCGGCGGGCTCGAGTTCTTCGAATTGTCCGGCAAATTCGTCGCGGCCGCGGGCGTAGATCGCCATTTCGAGACCGGGGATGCGCTGCAGGCGCCATTGCGCGTCGGCGAGCGATTGGACCAGTTCGCGTTCGCGGAGACCGAGCGGTTTATATTCGGCTTCGTAAGCGGCGAGGTGCTGCTGGTAGGCTTCGGCGTCGTCAGACGGCAGCAGGACGGTGCGGCCGGTCAAACCGGTTTTCACGGCGTTCATGGAAGAGACGGCCTTACCTGGGTGGTACGTGGGCCGGTGGAGAGTTGGGCATTGGCGCGATTGGCGGCTATGCGGGATTCGGAAACGGGAGATTCGGATTTCATGATGGGGCGGTGCTCCTAAATAAAAATGGCTCGTGAATGGCCGGGAAGACCATGTACGAGCCTGCCGGAACATAGCACACGGAAGGGCGAAAACGAACTATGCAAAAATTTTTGGGCTGTAAATGACTTAGAAGAAAGAAGATATAAAGACTGAGTTTTCGTGACCGATATGCCGCCCCTCACGGTCGGGTCTGCGGGATCAGCTACTTCCTCCAGCGCGCACGCGCATCATCGATGCCGGATAGTCTCCTGCCTTTACTACCCGAATGTAGTGGTCTGTAAAGTGCAAAGCGGGGTGTAACTCGACATACGGCATGTGGCAGGAGATGCAGTCGCCTTTTCCTCGAGCATCCAGGTGAAATCGCCGGCCAGTTCGTTCGCTATGACACACCAGACATTTGCTGTTGTAAAACGCGGCGTCGTTACGGCGCGCATCCTGATGTGCCGCGTGACAGGTCGTACATGCAAGCTGGCCGGAGGTGAAACACTTGCTCTTCATAAGCCGCAGCGGCTGGAATCGAACGTTCTCCAGTTGCGTGTCATCGACGGCCGGCTTATCTCGATGGCACGCGCCGCAGAACCGCACCTGATCCAGCGCGCTCATTTTGCCGGGATTGGCCACCGGACCTTTGTTCTGCGCGTGGGCGGCCGCGCCGGAGTGGCACCGCTCGCACTGAATACCGGGCGTAACCGGTCTGAAATCCGGAGTTATGCCGGTCGCATGGCATCCAACGCAGGCGCGAAGCGCCGCCGGCCCCTGCTTCAAGCCGAGAGCCGCGCCCGCGTTCGGTGAAGCTCCCCCGGCCTGCCCGATCGTAATGCCGAAACGGCCTAGCTGCGGGAAGTAACTGACGTGAGATTCGAGTGTCCCCTCAGCGGTTTCCACAAGAGGCGTCTGACCTTGCGCTCCGGCTCCCATGACCCATTCGATCTGTCCTTCGGCGCGATCGGTGCCGCGCGAAGCGGTCACCAGGATCGAGCCAAACGGCGAAAGACGATAGCTCACTCCGTAGCCGCCATCCCGTTCGCGCACAGCCTGGCTGGGTAGATTCTTCCCAAACGCGCTGTCCAGTACCGGCAGCATGGCATGAGCCATGCGTGAGCGCTCGTGCAGCTTAGTCTCGGCCGGATGACAGACGACGCAGCCGGTTGGCGTTGCGCAGACGGCAGTACTCGCGATCATGAAACCCGACAACAGAGCCAGGTGAGTTTGTATCCCGGGCGGCTCATTGCGTCTGCTGCCCATTGAGCGTCTTCCATCTTTCCAACACGGCGCGTCCCTCATCGCTTTTCCCCTCGACCATCAACGTCTGCCCTAGCAGATAAGTCGCGGAAGTATTGTTAGGGTCCAATTTCAAAGCGCGGCGCAGAATCCCTTCCGCATTCATATAGTTGCCCTTTTTGAAATAGCACTTCCCTAACAAGATGAAGGGCCCACTAAAATCCGGGTTCAGCCAAACGGCGCGTTGGAGATCCGGAATTGCCGAATCCCACTTCTCCTGGCGCGCATAGGCGTCGCCGCGCCGGTACCATGCCATGGAAAAGTTAGGGTCGAGCGCGATCTCCTGGTTGAGCGCCGCTATCGCCTCGTCCAATCTTCCCCGATGAATCTCGATCTCGCCTAGAAGAAAATGCGCTTGGGGCAACTTCGCGTCCAATTCGATCGCTTTTCGAACTTCTGCCAGCGCCTGGTCCTCATATTGTTTTTTGAGCATCATCTCGCCTGCCATTAAATGCGCTGGCGGCGGAATTTGGATCGAGGTCAAACAGTCGCGCGAATGCCGCCCGGGATTCATTTTCCTGACGGGTCTGTAGATAGGCATAACCCAGCATGTAATTCGCCTCGTTCACGGAAGTCACCTTTTCGAGCCACGGGATCGCCTTTGGCGCCTGGGACAGCATGAAATAGCTCTGACCTATTAAAAGCGCGGACTCCTTGAACTCGGCCGACTGAGGATTTTCTGTTTTGACGGCTTGCGTGAACGCCGCAATCGCGTCTTCATACTTCTGCTGACGGTAGAGCTCCAGAGCCTCGCTGATGCACGGTCGACGCGCACGCTTGCGCCAGCCAACATCAAGCAAATTACAAGCTGGAACATATTGAAAAGTATAGATCTAGGCGCATTTCTATGGATTTTTGTATTGTGAGCGCTTTCACCAAAATATTTACTTTCTCTTGCAACTTTCGGGCTACAAAACGACGCAAATGAACTACACTACTCCCAGGTGTGAGTTAGTAGTTACCGCGCCTTGGTGTTTGTGTCGGCGCACCAGGCCAGGTCAGCTTCCAAGGAGAAGTTATGATTTGCTTCCGTAAAGGGCTCTGCTTTTGCGTTCTTTCTGTTTTTGCGCTGCTCGTCTCGCTGAACAACCGCGCGAGCGCTCAACAGGTCTTCGGCAGTATCATCGGTACAGTTACCGACCCGTCGGGGTCGGCTGTCGCCAACGCCAAAGTTACCATCACTGACGTTACGAAGGGCACATCGTCTGAAGTCACGACGAATGACTCTGGCCAATACTCCAAGGGCCAATTGATTCCCGGACACTTACAGGGTGACGATTGAAGCCGCCGGGTTCCAAAAGGTCGTCTCGAACGACATCACCGTGCAGGTTGACCAGGCATCTCAATTCAATGCCTCTTTGCAGGTAGGCGATGTCATCGCAAACTGTGGAGGTAACGGCTGCCGCGCCGCTCCTCCAGACAGATCGGGCCGACGTGGCGCAGACCTTTACGGCGCAGCAGATTTCCCAGTTGCCCAGCATAGGCCGGAACCTGCAGGCGTTCGAACTGCTTGATCCGGGAACCGTAAAGCAGGGCTGGGCGCACGCGGCGGATGAGAATCCGCAAGGCAGTGTGCAGATCCAGGTCAACGGCCAGCCGTTCTATGCGACCGGCTACTACCTGGATGGAACTGTCAATCAGGACCCGATCCTGGGAATCATTGTAATCAATCCTACTTTCGATTCAGTGAATGAAGTGAAGCAGGCGAACCAGGATTATGACGCTGAGTTCGATACCTTCAGCGCCGGGCTGCTTACCTATTCCACGAAATCCGGCACAAACTCTTTCCACGGCGATGCGTTTGACTATATTTTTGTCAACACGCCCGGATTCCAGGACTTCGGCCGCAACCCGTTCACGGAAAATACGCCGATCGGCGGACAACGCCAGCGCCTTCACGCCGACGACACACCAGAACCAGTTCGGCGGCTCCATTGGCGGACGGATCATTAAGGACAAGCTCTTCTTTTTTGGCGACGCCCAGTTAACTCGGAACCTTAAGGGCGGGTCGGTTCTTACCAACGTTCCCACCGCTCAAGAGCGGACCGGCAATTTGAGTGACTGGCTGGCGCTCGGTTCGCAGTATCAAATTTACGATCCAGCACACCGGCAACCCCACCACCGGAGCCGGCCGTGCTCCTTTCGCCGGCAACATCATTCCGCACGCCCCGTCTGAGCCCTCAGGCCCTGCAATCTCTGCAGTATTTCCCGCTGCCGAACACGGCCGGCACGGTAGTCAACGGCATTGTAGCGCCCTACAACAACTATGCGGGTAGCGGAGCATTAACCAACAACGGTAACCTGTGGAACACGCGTTGGGATTACTACGGGAACGAAAAGAACACCTTTTTCGGGCGATATAGCTACGCAGCATTTGACCTGAGCGCGCCGGGTGCTTTCGGGCTTGAAGCGGGCGGTCCGAACTTTAACAATGCCAATTACGCGGGCAGCTCCAGCACCTTAAACCAGAGCATTGCCGGTGGTTGGACGTACACCAAGGATGCCACGACGATCAACGAATTCCGCTTCGGCTTCCTCCACTACCACATAACCGATGTGCCGAACGGCGTCGGATACGAGTCCTGCGACGCAAGCGGGCATTCCAGGCTTAATCGGGATAATTTCTACACCTCCGGTCTGCCGGCATTTCGATATCGATAATCCGAGCACGGGTACTGACAATAGCATCGGATATGCCTCTCGATATCAATCAGTGTAACTGCCCGCTCGATGAGAATGAACGGCAATATCAGTTCGTCGACAACGTCAGCAAAATCCACGGTAAGCATAGCTTCAAATTTGGAGCGGACATTCGGTACGCTCTGAATCTGCGGGTTCCGAGCGACAGCCATCGCGCCGGCGAACTGCACTTCAACAACAGCATGACCGCGTTGGGCAATGGCACCGGGTCTTCCAGCGGCGGCCTTGGCATAGCAACTTTCCTATTAGGCGATGTGACCAGCTTCAACCGCTACGTCAGTTCCAGCACGAACGCTGCAGGAGCGCCAGAGGCGCTGGTTCTGGTATGCGCAGGATGAGTGGCGTCCGAATCCCAAGCTTACCGTGACCTACGGGCTGCGCTGGGAGATGGTATTTCCGGAGAGAGTGAACGGGCCCGGCAACGGCGCCGAATACAACCTCAACACCGGCTTACTAGACGTGTTTGGTACCGGCCTGATCAGCGGTCACGGTTACCAATCCATGAACTGGCATAACTTCGCGCCGCGCGTGGGGATTGCTTACCAGATCACCCCCAAGACGGTGATTCGTACCGGCTATGGCTGGTCCTACAGCCTGGGTACGTTCGGTTCTACCTTTGGACATAACGTGACGCAGAACCCGCCGGTTCTGGCCAACCAGAGCCTTACGTCAACAGTCGACGTGCGGCAACAATTTCTGCGACGTCTTCAACTTGGCCACCGGGCCCGCGCCTCCGCCGACGTTTACCGTCAGCCCGCAGGGAACTTTACCCTGCCCTACCGGAATTGACTGCAAGACGCGGCCCGCTACTTTCACAATGCCCGTCGTGTACGCCTACAACTTCACCGTTCAACGGCAATTGACGAAAAATATCGCCTTCACTGGCGGATACGTCGGAAACTCCGGCCGCCACCAACCGAACGGCGTAGGCGACCTCGCATTCGACGTCAACTACTCAGTTTTTCCTGCCCGGTGCTAACGCAGCACAGTTGAACGGACTGTTCCCGTTCAATGGATACCTGGGTCCGAAGTACAACTACGGCAATACCACCGCGATCGATAATTACTGCAATTGCGCAGACAGCAGGTACGACTCCTTTCAGAGCACGGTGACGATAAGAGGATCATCGGGTTTCACTCTGCAGGGCAACTACACGTACCAGCTCGCGCAAGGCAACGGTTACGGACCGGACGAGTCATATACATTCCTTTACGATCGTGCGGCTAACTACGTCTACAACAGCGATTTCCCAAGACAGCAATGGGTATTCGCCAGCAACTACGATCTTCCGTTTGGCCGCGGAAGGAAATTCGGCGCCAATGACGAACCGGTTTGTTGACGCGGTTCTCGGCGGTTGGAACCTGAGCGGCATTTTCACCTACTACACTGGGCGCCCATTCTACCCGACCATAGACAACTATGGGACTAACACCAAGCCGTATACCGGCCCCAACAATATCCCGGACAAGGGTTCGGGCAGTCCGTATTCTTCAAATCAGAATCGGAGCTCCTGGATCGTCGGCGATTTCAATGCGCAGTTGCACCTCTCGGGCCTTTCAATTCCCGGCCTCGAACACGTTCGGCAACTATCCGATCTACCATCTTTATGGCCCGCAGTTTGTGAATCTGGACGCGTCAATCATGAAGCAGTTCAGCATCACTGAACGATTCAAATTTACGCTACGGTTTGATGCAACCAACAGCCTGAATCACACGAATCTCGACATCCCAAATGCTGACGTGCAGAGCGCGAGCGCAGGTCAAATCACCAACATCGCCTACAACGGCAATGGCGCCACCATGCGCCGGGTGCAGTACTCCGGCGTACTTACCTGGTAAGTCGGTAGAAAGCCGACCTTAGGGCGTTCTAGAATACTCGTTAGAGCTTCTAGATTGTTGCAATCACGCGGAAGGCGGGCTTGAGCCGGCGCGTGGCTTCAGCCACGCTTCCGCTGGATAGGCGCTAGACCAAGGAAACTCCGTTGGTTCAGCAACCAGACCAGCTTTAACCGGATTCCACTCTATATAGCGGCGAATTTGCTGGAATTCCCCATCGCTCCGGACTGTCCGATCAAAGTACTCTTGTTGCCAGAATGAATTGCCACTGCGACCCAAGAGTTGGTTAGCGTAACGGGCAGTGGACCCTTTCACGCGCCGCATCAAATCGGCTAGTGGGATGTGAGACGTCCAGAGCACGTGTACGTGATTCGGCATGACCGCGTAGGCATGGAGAGAGCAGAGGTCCGCGGCAGCTATCTCTTGCAGCCGATCCCTTATCAGACCAGCAATTTTCGGCTCACGCAAGTAGATCGGCCCACTTCGCGCCATGTCCAAGAGCCGGTCCCAGGCGAGGAAAGCCTCACCCCTAACCAGGTGTTCGGGAAGGAACAAGCGCGTCGGTGGCAGGCTTCCCGAGAGCCGCCAAGTTACAAACACTGGCACTCCGGGAGTATCCCGATGGGGCAGCCTGCGCCGGTAATATCTCACTCGAATTGATCGTGTGCCGAAGCTAGGAGGTTTCTCTAAACAGTTGCGTGGCTGAAGCCACGCGCGGGCTGGAAGCCCACCTTCCGATGGGCAGCCTGCGCCGGTAAGCATAAACGGCCTCTCACAGTATTCGTCGCAAAACGGGAATACGCCTGAACACGGCCGCGCTCAGGACAAATGAAGCTATCGCGGCGAGCAATGTAAGGACCGCGAATTTTGGAATAGCGGGTATGGCTACGCCATGCAGCATGCGTGCAGTAAGAATGACGATTGGCGGATGAAAGACATACACGCAGAATGCATTATCGGAGAGAAACTTCGCCAGCCATACCTGGGAATCGAACTTCTGCTCGAACAGAGTTAATAAGCCATAGCAAAGCGCGACGCAAGTAAACGATTCCCAAAGGTCGAGCGCTGCAGCCTGCCAGTGCCATCCGCCGAAATAAGCGGAACTATTTCCTCGAAGCGCGCCGCCGGCAAAGAGCAGACTGAGCCACGCCGCGAATCCGAGCGGAAGCACAACAAGAACCCACCGCCGTCCCAACGAAGGATTCAGCCGGAACAGCCATTGGCCACGCGCCGCCAGAATGCCGGCGACGAACAGGAGGATGTACTGAGAGAAATCGCCCAGATGCATGTTCAGAAAAGCAAAACCGGGCGGCAGCACTAGCCGCAGCAAAAATGCAAACGCCGCCATCAGCAAGGCAAAAAGAACCAGCTGAGTGTTGCCGGGCGGCGGGATAGATTCTTCCGAAGTCCTGCGTATTCTGACTCCCGCATACGTCACGGAAAAAATCAGCAGGGCAAGACAGAACCACAGCGGACCATTCTCCTGTAGAAATTGAAAGTTTCGAATATGCTTTATCCACTCGTTCACGAAGGAGGTCGGTTCGCTGGATGTCCAGGAGTGAGCAATGAAGTATTCGGTGATTGGTCCAAGGACGAACATATAAAACAGGACCGGGAGCCCCAGGCGGAAAGCACGGTCGCGGATGAACTTTCGAGGACCTTTTCTGTCAAATGAGGCGGGCACGAAAAATCCCGCTACAAAGAAGAGCAGCCCCATGAAGAAAGACTGCAAATACATTTGCCAGGCGGCGAAGGTAATGAGTTCGGGCAGGCTGAGGGGAGAACGATCGACGAAGTACCAGTTACCCAAGGGGCTGTAGGTATCCGCGGCGTGCATGCTGATGACCAGAAGGATTATGGTCCAGCGAAGGTTGTCGAGGAACAGAAGCCGCCGAACGGATCGGCTGGGAGGCCTGCGCGGAGTAAACTCCACCCTCCAAGGCTACCTGTTTAGCTTTTCGGTAATCGTAACTGGGCTGGCCAATTGAAAAGTGAGTTGTGATTCGTTTGGCAGTACCGCTGCCTTGCCGCGAGTAGCCAATACGACTCCGGTACCTGCGGCACCGCCCGCTCCCGCACCGATCGCCGCGCCTTTGCCCCCACCCCCGAGAGCGCCGATCAGCGCTCCTAAAGCAGCGCCCCCTGCAATCTTCGCAGTATCCGCGCCGGTGCTGGTCTGGCCGCGCTTTTCTACCGAGTTTGTTTGTACCCCGATCCTTTGCCCGTCAGTTGTGTTGATCTCGGTCAAGGCCACATTCAACTGAGAGACGCCGCGCATGCGCCCGGCTTTGTCGGCCTGGACGATTCGGCCCAGGACGGTCGAACCCTTTTCAGCAATGATAAATCCGTTCCGGATAATGCGCTGCTCAAGGGTCCCGCGGAATGTATCGCCCGTATAGTTGTGATCCGTTGAGAGGGTCTCGCCCAAGCGGATGACCAGCTCGGTGCCGGCAGCTAATTCGACGACATGCGGCTCAGGCATCGGAGGGGGTGCCTGCGGAGCAGCCTGCGCTGGAATCGGGGCCGGCGGATCCTGGCTGGCTTGGCTCGTCGCGGGATAGGTTGCTGTTTGAGCAAGTGGCGCTGCTGCGGAGTCGAGTTGCGTCACAGGTTTGTTCTCAACAACCTGCACAGGCGGCTGCATTTTCGTATGCCGGACAGCTCTTGCCCGCAGAGGCTTCTTGCTTTCGACTGATTTCGGTGGAGTGCTTTGCTCGGGCGAGGCCTCCGGCTGTGATGCGTCCGGCGGCTGTGATAACGGAGCAGCAGTATCTGCCTGAGGTTGGGGTGGCGAAGCGGGTTCGGGCTCAGGCGCCTGTTCAACCTGCGCTACAGGGAGAGAGTCTGTCTTGGCGCCCGCCTTCACATAAATGAGGGCGCTGGCCAGTGCAACCATCAGGCCCGCTACGAATGCCAACGCAAATCTCACAGCGCTCGAACGCATCGTACTGTCTCTTCATTATTTCAAACGTAAGATACCGGAGAAACGTTGCACTTCCAAACGCTAAAATAGGGTGACCCGAACTGATTGCGGGCCGTTTCCCCTGAATGCCGGCACGTCCGATCCCCAAATTCCCATCTGGATTCCAGGTAGGCCCGATATCGATCTGCCCAGCCACCGTCCTCGCCCCCATGGCTGGGGTTACAGATACCGTGTTTCGCCGCTTGATCCGCAACCAAGGCGGCTGCGGTCTGCTGATGACTGAGTTCACCAGTTCGCATGGCGTCGTGAGTACTCGCAAAGCCAAGAAGCCAAACAGGAATTTCCGCTATCTCTACTTTGAGCCCGAGGAGCACCCGATCACCTGCCAGCTGTTTGGCTCCGATCCGGAAGTTATGGCCGAGGCCGCCAAAGTCTGCGAGGAGCGCGGCTTCGACATTGTGGATATCAATTTTGGGTGCCCTGTCAATAAAGTAGTTAAGTGCAATGGCGGTTCCGGGCTCCTCCGTGACTTGCCTCTGGTAGAGACCATTTTGCGGAGGGTTCGTTCAGCAATTTCCATCCCGTTGACCTGCAAATTTCGGGCTGGCTGGAATGACCACGAACTAGTGGGAGTGCAGATGGCCCGGATTGCGGAGGACTGCGGTCTGGCGGCCGTTGCTCTCCATCCGCGCACGAGGGAGCAAGGCTATAGCGGACATGCTGACTGGACGCGGATCGCCGAGATCAAAGCCGCTGTCAAAATACCCGTGATTGGCAATGGCGACGTTCTGACACCCGAGGATGCGGTTCGGATGTATTGGGAGACTGGCTGCGATGCGGTGATGATCGGCCGTAGCGCCTCCTTCAATCCCTGGATTTTCCGGCAGATAGCAGAATACCTGGCAACCGGCTCCTATTTCGTGCCGTCGGACCAGGAGCGCTACGAGATGATGAAGACCTACTACCTTATGCTGGAGGACCATGGGGAATCGGACGCCGTCGGCAAAATGAAACAATTCGCGACCTACTTTACACACGGCGTGCGCAACGGCTCCAAGCTGCGCACCGAGATTTATCGGGCCGCCAGCGTGGCGAGTATTCTCGAGATTGTGGACGCCTTCTTTGCCGGCGACCGGAATCCGGCAGCGGACTGCGTTGAGGTTGCTTGAAGCAGGTCCGGCTGATCACCGATGGCGCTTGTAAGGGCAATCCGGGTCGGGGGGGCTGGGCCTGCATCCTTCGATTCGGTGAGTTTTACCGTGAGATCTACGGCTGCAGTCCTCACACAACGAATAACCGGATGGAGTTAGCCGCCGCGATTGAAGGTCTTAGCCGCCTCAAAGAAAGCTGCGCGGTCGAGATCGTGACCGATTCGGAATACGTCAAGAACGGCATCACAAAGTGGATCCACGGCTGGAAGAGAAACAACTGGCGCAAAGCCGACAAACAACCGGTGAATAATCGGGACCTCTGGATTGCCCTCGATGAACTGGTAAATGCGCATCTGACGCAGTGGAAATGGACAAAAGGTCACGCGCTTCACGAAGATAACAACCGGTGCGACGAGCTAGCCAGCCGCGCTGCGCAAGAACAAATTTCAAGCGAGTCTAAGACCGGGCTCGACCGCTACGCATTGCATGCCGGAATCCAAGTGTAGTGGCCGGCGGATTTGCCTTTTTGGAGGCACCTTCGATCCCATCCATTGTGCTCATCTGCGCCTCGCCGAGGAAGCCGTCAAACGCTTCCGGCTCGACCGGGTGCTCTTTATTCCCGCGGGTAGCCCTCCGCACAAGCCGTCGGCTGGACTGACCCCATACGAGGAGCGATTCCGCATGGTCCAAATCGCCTGCGCTCCTTATCCGTCGTTCGAGGCTTCACGGCTCGAAGAAGGAGAGCAGCTCAGCTATACGATTGATACGGTCAGGCGATTTAGACCTACCCTCCAGGCCGCCGATCAATTGTATTTTTTGATCGGAGCTGATGCTTTCGACGAGCTGGAAACTTGGAAGGATTGGACCGAGTTGGTCCGGGCCGTCAATTTTATTGTCGTCACACGGCCCGGCGTTGCCTACCGAACACCGGAAGGCGCGACGGCCTTCGCCCTCGAGGGGCTCGAACTTCCTGTATCGAGCTCAGAGATTCGCGCCGAATTGGCCGCTGGAGCGCCCACGCCGGAGTTGCCGGACGGCGTGCGGGCCTTTATCGATGCCCACCACCTTTACGGCTCAGAAGCGAGAGTGTAAGCGGCAGGTTACTGCTTGGCGGTTACGCAATACTGATCGAAGGCGTCGGTGAGCGCCTTGGCGATCTGCGGCGCTTCACTTCTCTCGATTTGAAAACGATGTAGGACAAATACCGGCTTCCCATCGCGAAACAACGCCATCGAGGGAGAAGAGGGCGCATGCCCCGGCAGCAGCTCGCGAACGCGGGCTATCGCTTCAAGATCTGCTCCCGCAAAAACGGTAGCAACGTGATCGGGCCGGTTCGAATGCTGTAGCGCCATTCCGACTGCCGGACGGGCTTTCCCCGCGGCGCATCCGCAAACCGAATTCGTGATCATAAGCACCGTACCGCTGCTGTTCGGGCCGACCAGTCGATCCACCTCTCCCGGTGTCTTTGTCTCCTCGACACCGTACTGTGTTAAATCTTCGCGCATACGCGCTATGAGTTGTTCTGGATATCGCATGATTCTATTAAGTGCCTGCTCTTCCATTCTGCACCTTAGGAGAAGCAAGATAGCCGACGATCGTATCCTTTTTGACCGAATTCACCACAATCTCGTCCGGCTGGTGCGCTTTGGAAGTATAAAACTGGATCGGTTCGTTGATGGTTCGATCCTTCTTTTCGACCGTCTTATCATCCACGGTAATGGCAATTGTAAACCTGTTGCGTTTCACATCGGCCTTCTTGAGCAACACCATCACATCTCCCACACGCGTCGCCTGTTTTGACCTGGTGATCGTGAATTCAGAGTAATTGCGCTCGCCGAGCTCTTTCAGAGCTTCCAGTTCCTTACCGTTTGTGGCAATCAGGCTAGAGTGGTTGTCCAGTTCACCGGTCGCCCGCTTCAGGTTGGCAACCGTTTCTTCCAGCTTGTTCTTGGTGGTCCCAAGATCAGTTGACACGCTCGAGATCTGAGTGGTCGCTGTATCCGCGGTCTGCTTGACTTGTGCGATCGCTGCCTGCTGTGCCGCCTGTTCCTGCGCAACACTCTGTTGCAGGCTCTGAACCTTCTGTTCGGCGTCTATCTTTGCCTGTCCAACTGCCTTATCCGCTGCCCGGCGCTGCTGGGCCAGTCGCGCCTGCAGCAATTCCACGCTGCGGCGTGACCGTTGCACCTCCTCGCTCGAGTCGATACGCATCTTTTCCATCGCGCCATTGAACTCCGCGGATAGTTTCGCGTTTTCAGCGCGAGTGGCGGTCTTCATACGATCCAATTGCACGAACAGATAGACATTGGCCGCCACCAATAAGGCGAGAATCCCTATGACTACTGGCGTCTTCCAGTTTGGGCTGGATGGCGGCGGGATGATATACGTTGGCTGCTGAGGTGCACTACTCATTTTATTTATTATGTTTCAATCCGAAGCAGAAATCTTGTCCTGGTCCGGCAAGGTGAATTCCAGTACGTCCTGCCGCGGGACACCGGGCTCGAAGCAACATCTGCAACGCGCCTCGTACGAATCGACGGCTCCGACGAAAATAAGTTCCTCCGATTCCACTAGGCGCTGGGTATGTTTGGCGGGAGCCCCGCATCGCATACAGATAGCCAGCATCTTGGTGATCGATTCGGCTAACGCCAGTAGATCCGGCATTGGCGGGAAGGGCCTCCCCAGGTAATCCGTATCGAGACCAGCCACGATCACCTGTTTGCCGGAGTCGGCCAGATGGCTGACACTCTCGACCAACCGGGGTCCGAAGAAATTCGCTTCATCGATACCGACCACTTGCGCTCTCCAGTCCAGGCGCTTTAGAAGTTCTTGCGCGGATCCAACCGGCTCCGAGCGCATGCGGACATTTCCGTGCGTGACGATCTCGGAATCTGAATACCGATTGTCTAAGCTGGGGTGAAAGACCTGTACGTGCTTACGTGCGATCTGGGTTCGTTTTAGGCGGCGAATCAACTCCTCGGTCTTTCCGGAAAACATGGGCCCGCAGATCGCTTCTATCCATCCCGAGCTGGGGCACATGGTGTCCAATGCCACTATGATCGCGCATTGCGCGAGGGCAACTATGACCGCGCACCGCTTGCGGCTCGCTCCCTGTCCCTAGCCGCTGTATGTTTGAGCAACGCGTTATTGAGCCGGAATTGTTGGACCATGTGGCGCCGGAAGAAGCGCGGCCGAATCTTGCCGATCTGGTTCGGATCAATCGGAGATTCGGCGGGCACTCCGTTCTTCGCAGATGCTTGCGGTTGATCCCTTCGACTGAGAGCAGACCAACCTTCCTGGATGTGGGAGCGGCCTCCGGAGATGCGGCCGGGGTCGTTCAAGAAGTATTTCCCGAGTCGATCGTTACGAGCCTTGACCGCAATGCCACCAATATCGAAAAAGCTCCGCATCCGAAGTTGCTCGGTAACGCGTTCGAACTGCCCTTCGAACGAGAAAGCTTCGACTATGTTCTTTGTTCCTTGTTCCTCCATCATTTTCAGAACAACGAAATTGTCGGCCTTCTCCGGCATTTTTATGCAATAGCGCGCAAAGGTCTGATCGTGTGCGACTTGGAACGGCACGTTCTTCCCTACCTATTTCTACCGGCGACAAAGCTGCTCTTCGGATGGAACAGAATCACCGTCGAGGATGGGGTGAAGTCGGTGCGAGCGGGATTTCGAGCCGATGAGTTCACGCGATTAGCGCAGGCTGCCGGGATAACGAATGTTCAAATTCGAGTTCACCGTCCGGCTTTTCGCTTATCGATGATTGGATTCAAGTGAAGGGGATTGGATTGAAATGAGGAGCCGGTGGGCACTCGGAGGAAATACCCACCGGCGCGCGCACGGCCCCTACGGCCGGCGCTTGTCTTGCCGACAAGCTTATCACAACTCGCAAGGTCCGAAAAGTGGAGCAAAACGCTAACGTACTCAGTACTTTGTGAGTGGCGTCAAACTTTCAGCGCGGATGAGCCCGGCGGCAGTTCCGCCTCAGCAGCTACCGGAAACCAGCAGACCTCGTGAGGCCGCCCTACCATCACCGAATACCCGAAGATGCCGATCAGCAGCACGCCGCAAGCGATAGCGAATGCCACCACGAAGGAATGGGTGATTTGGAGGGCATAGCCGCTCACAACCTGGCCCAAAACTCCTGAAAGGTTTCCAAAACCGTTCTGCGCGCCCGTCCATTTGCCCGCTGCATGCGGTCCGGAGAGCAATTGCGTGAAGGCCCAGCCATTGGATGACCAGGCTCCCATAGAGATGGAAGCGAGCAGCAGCAAAACGTTCGCCAGCAGCGGTCCGGACACCACGATTGCGGGAAACATTAAACAGCAGCAGCCGAGCAGTCCGGTGCAGACGAAGGTCTGTCGTACGCGTCCGGCGTCCCAGCCCTTGTGAATCAGGAAATCGGCCAGGCAGCCGAACAGAAGCGATGAGGCAGCAATCGTCCAGAACGGTAAAGAGCCAAATAAGGCGAGCCGGTCGCGTGTATAGTGGCGCTGGGTCTCGAAGTAGTAGGGAAGCCAGTTCAGAAATATGAACCATGTGTAGTTGCCTCCGAAAAGCCCAATGGCAGTGCCCCAGAAAACACGCTTCGAGGCGATCTGGCGGAAACTCGGAATATCGGACGGCGCAGCAAACTCGACGGGCGGTGTGCTGGGCAATTTAGCAGCTACGAAGCACCACGGAACCAGCCAAAGTAAACTTGCTCCGCCAATAATCAGAAACATGCCGCGCCAGCTGAACCATTCGATCATTTTGACGCCGAGCAGTACTCCCAATGCTGGACCCAGCTTGGAGCCCGCATCGATCAGGGCGTTTGTGGTACCCCGCAGCTGCTCCGGAAAGCTGATTACGATCATCTTGGAATAGGCTGGATAGGCAATCGATTCGCTGACGCCCAGCACCAGTCGAAGAATCAGGATGGCCCAAAATGTTTGGGTTGCGCCGGTAAGACCGGTGGCTGCGGACCATAGCAGAAAACCCACGGCGTAGGCCCAGTTGACATTCGAGTGATCTATCACTTTGCCAGATACGATCTGCCCGAACGCATAGGTGAGCGAAAAAGCCGCCAGCAGATACCCGAGCTGCTCGGGAGCGAGATGGAGGTCGACGGAAATGCTCTTCGCGGCCACGCCCAGGTTGCCGCGATCGGCATAGTTGATGCAAACGGAGATAACCAGAAGCGAGAGAGCAAACCAGTGTAACGCGCGCGGTTTGCCGATCGCCCAAGTCATGTGTGGCACTGTATCAAATCGCCGTTCTTCGCTTGCGGTCAGTGAAGATAAAAGAGACTCAGGCGCGGAAGGTGGGCGCGTTGCAGCAAAGCAGTGTCCAGATATCGATGCTCCAGCATGGATAATTGCTCGGCGGTCATTTTCCCGCGATAAGGTCTCAGCTCGCGGTCGAGGGCTACCCGTAAAGAATAGAGATCCTCGTCGGTCTGCAGAGTTCGGACATGAGCGACAAGCTTTTCTTCAAGCGCCGTCAAACGTCGCTCCAACTCTTCTAAATTCGCGAGGTGTTCCGGGACGTGCTGCAAAATAGCCTCCAGGGCAGACGCGATCTCGCCAAAGGCAGCCTCGGGTTTCTGCCGTATTGCGGCGACAGCCTCATTCAGATACGAAGCAAGTTGATCGCTTGTGAAAGGAGCCTCTCCGGTGTTCCCGGTGCGTTCGCGGCTGGCGGGAGTTCGCTGCGTCGCTTCGATTACAGCCTGCGTGCAGTAGGCCAGAGAATTTATCGACCGTCGCTTCTGTTTGCGGCTACGCCACTTCTCGAATGCGGCATCGATGCCTTTCAGAACAGCTTCGAGCGGCACCCCCGAATCTTTCCAGCTTTCAATCAGCGCCCAGTCGAGTGGAGACATGAGAAACAATCCTGTGCCACGCGCGCGTTGAAAATGTTCTTCGATTTCGGTGAAGTAGTTGAAGTAGTTGACGGGCCAGTCCGATTCATTATCCGGATTCTCCGCGTGGGTCACGGGGCACCTTCTGGATCGAATCGAACCCCACCCGACGAAACGCGCTGAGTGTGTCCGTCAGCCGAGCGGACCAGCAGAAAGCCATGCGAATCGAGGCCCGCGGTTGTGCCTCGCAATCCATTTTCTTCAACCACGATCCGCCGGTTCGCTACATAGGTGGACGCCGCGCCGAAGGCCCGCAGAATGGCTTCAGAGCCGCTGTTGACCAACAGATCCGAGAAAATATCTAATGCTTCGAGAAGCCGGACGACGATCGTCTCGCGAGACTGACGACGACCGCCGCTTAAGGAACTCGCGCACAATGGCCGCGGGTCATGTAGATCGCGCACAACGCCACCAACGGCTGTGCGCTCGGCGCGCCACCCGAAGAGCCAGCGAGTTCCCTTCCTGACTGTGGCGTACAGCCGCGCCGCGTGCCTCCCATTAACAGAGAGGTGGCCGGCGTACGGAGATTCGAGGGAAAGTGCTCGTTGTTTACATTAATTCCAATGCCCGCAACAATACAATCGTTCACGAGTTGAGGCAGGATTCCAGCCACTTTGCGTTCCTTGATCAACACGTCGTTCGGCCAGCGGAGATCGCATTGCAGCTGTGTCGATTTCTCAATCGCTTCAGCTGTCGCTAATCCGACGAGCAGACTGGCAACCGGCAAATTGTGTGGCGGCAGAGGAAGGCGGAGCAGAACCGACATGTAAATACCGGCAGCATATTCGGAAATCCAGGAACGGCCCAGACGCCCGATTCCGCGGGTCTGTTCCTCGGCAATAACAACCGTTCCGTGATCGGCGCCCGCCATCGCCAAACGAGAGGCCTCCGTCATTGTCGAACCGATCGTTTTAAAGTAATGGAATTCGTTCTGAGGTCGAAGACCACGAACTGCTGCCATGTCAAGTCGCATCAGAACAGTTCGAGTTTGAAGCTAATGTCAACTGCTGTTGCGGAGTGAGTAATCGCGCCGCAGGAAATGAAATCGGGACCCGCTTCCGCATAGGGGCGGATGTTTTGCAGACTGATGTTGCCGGAGAGTTCAGTCGTCGCGCGCCCGCCAATGTATGCGATCCACTCTCGAGCTTCGTCCGGCGTCAAATTGTCCAGCAGCAAGTGTTTGGCGCCACAGCTCAGCGCGTCGTCCAATTCGGTATGGGTACGAACCTCGATCTCAACGGGTCCAGTGAACTCCTTGACTCTCGCGAGTGCATTGCGAACTCCGCCAGCCGCCGTGATGTGATTGTTCTTAATAAGAACAGCATCGAACAAACCCTGACGGTGATTGACTACGCCGCCGGCTGCTGCTGCAAATTTTTCGAGGAGCCGGAGACCGGGAGTTGTTTTACGTGTATCTAGAATTTGTGCCTTTGTCCCGGCAACGGCGTCGACGTGGCGCCGGGCCAATGTCGCTACTCCACTGAGGCGCTGCAGAAAGTTCAGCGAGACACGTTCGCACTCGAGCAACGTTACTGCCGAACCCGACACGGTTGCGATTACATCGCCTGCCTGAACAGAGGATCCGCTCGATTTGAGGATATCGACTATCAGCGCCTTCGCGATATCTATAAACAAGTCGCAGGAGCTCGCTACCTGCAAGGATAAACGGCTCCTTCGCAAGAAAACGGCCTCGTGCCCGCAAATCGGGTGGGACTGTTAAACGAGAAGTGACATCACCTGGACCGATATCCTCAGAGAGGGCGCGCTCGACCGCATTCCACACTTCGGGATGCGTGAGATCGAACATCAACTTTAATTGCCGCCTTCGAGCAAGCGCTTGTTCTTCTCAAGCTGGCTCTGATAGCCGGCGAGCTTGGCGCGTAGAGTTGCTATAACTTGCGGGGGCGCCTTCCCGAGGAACGTGGAATCTGTCAGCTGGCGCTCGGAATTAGCTATCGCCTTTTCGAGACTGGCATTTTCCTTTGCAATTCTTGTGCGCGCCTCCGGAGAAAGAGGCACGTGGATCCGTAGCCGGTAGCCTGTCCCGTTCTGAGAACCTTCGCGGCGCTGTTCAAGCCGGAGCTTCGCGATCCTTTCCATCGCTTGCAAGTCTTGATCTTCAAAAAGTACACCTGTCATATGCAGCGTCGCATCCAAAGGCATCTTCGGATCAAGCTTGTTATCGGCGCGAATGTCCCGAGCACTCTTAATTACGCTCTGAAGTATGTTGAAACGTCCAATGTCCTCTTCTGAGCTGCCCTCTGTAAAGGTTGTTGGGTACGCTGCAAGCGAGATCGACTTGGTTGCCACTCCAGGCAAAAGCCGTTGCCACAGTTCCTCCGTAATAAATGGCATGATTGGATGCGCAAGGCGAAGTGTGGCTTCATACACCGTAAGCATGGACTGCCAGTGATCATCCAATCCTGAATTCTCGCGGAAGCGCAATTTCTTAATCTCGAGATACCAGTCGCAAAAATCATGCCAAACGAAATCCCAAAGCGTTTGCGCCACCTCATGATAGCGATGCAGTTCGAGAGCGCGCGTAACGGCAGAAATGGTCCGATTCAGGCGGTCGAAAATCCAAATGTCTTCAAGCGAGTCCGAGTGGTTGACGGGCGGCCCGGCTTCCGGTGTCCAGCCTCTTACCCCGGATCGGTCCATATTTATAAAGATCAGGCGTGAAGCGTTCCACAATTTGTTCGCAAATTGTTGACCGGACGCCATCCGATCTTCCTTAAGGGCGATGTCGGCGCCGGCGGCCGCCGAGATGAGGAGAGCGAAGCGGCAGGCATCGGTCCCGTAGTGATCCATGATGCTGAGAGGATCTATGACGTTCCCCTTGGTCTTCGACATCTTCTGCTTATCGGTGTCGCGAACAAGGCCATGAATATGAACTTCGCGAAACGGAACATCGCCGGTCATCTCGATTCCGAGCATGATCATGCGGGAGAGCCAAAAGAATAAGATGTCGAAGCCGGTGATGAGCAGCGACGTCGGATAAAATGCGCGCAGATCGGCTGTATTGTCCGGCCAGCCCAGTGTCGAGAATGGCCACAAACCGGAACTAAACCAGGTATCGAGTACATCCTGATCCTGCTCAAGCTCCGTCGACTGGCAATGCGGGCAGGTGGCAGGTGTCTCTCGTGCCACGGTGATCTTTTTGCAATTCCGGCAGTGCCAGGCCGGGATGCGATGTCCCCACCAGAGCTGACGAGAGATGCACCAGTCGCGGATGTTTTCCATCCACTGGAAGAAAACCGTTTCGCGATCGTCAGGCACAAAGCGAATCCGGCCGCTTCGAACCGCGTCCATGGCTTTGGCAGCGAGCGGTTTCATCCTCATGAACCATTGGGTAGATACGAGCGGCTCGACGATAGTCTTGCTGCGATCGCATTTACTGACGCTTACTCTGTATGGTTCAGTTTTGACCAGCTCACCCGACTCTTCCAACGCAGTGAGAACTCGTTTGCGAGCTTCGAACCGATCCAGGCCGGAGTAAGGACCGGCCGCCGCGGTCATGCGGCCGTCCTCGCCGATAACCTTCACGAAAGCGAGGTTGTGGCGCTTGCCGGCTTCGAAGTCGTTTGGATCATGAGCGGGCGTGATCTTCACGACGCCAGTACCGAATTCGGGATCGACCATGGCATCGGCGATAACGGGGATAGTGCGGCCTAGGATGGGTAACCTGACGGTTTTGCCAATCAGATGCCGGTAGCGCTCATCGTCTGGATGAACAGCGACAGCCGTATCGCCGAGAATCGTTTCAGGACGCGTTGTGGCAACCGTAACGGATTCGCGGCTGTCTGTGACCTGATATCGCACATGCCAGAGATAACCTTCCGTTTCTTCATGAACGGTTTCGAGATCAGAGATGGCCGTCTGGCACTCCGGGCACCAGTTGACCATGTAGTCGCCGCGATAAATGAGCCCTTTGTCCCAAAGCCGGACAAAAGCCTCACGAACTGCGCGAGAAAGGCCCGGGTCAAGGGTGAAGCGCTCGCGAGACCAATCAACACTGGCACCCTCGCGGCGGATCTGCGCAAGGATGCGTCCGCCATATTCTTCCTTCCATTGCCACACGCGACGCTCAAACTCATCGCGGCCGAGCTGTTGGCGCGTGAGGTTCTCTGAGGCGAGCTGACGCTCCACGACCATTTGCGTGGCAATTCCTGCGTGATCCATTCCAGGCAGCCAGAGAGTGATCTCGCCTTTCATGCGGTGCCATCGTACGGCGACATCCATCATGGTGTGTTCGAACATGTGGCCGATATGGAGCGAGCCGGTGACGTTTGGTGGAGGGATGACGATGGAGAAAACCGGGCAGTGTTGCGCGGCCGTTTCATCAGCGCGATAAATGCGGGAATCGATCCACCACTGAGCCCAGTGCTGTTCGAAGCGCTGCGGCTCGTAGACCTTCTCGAGTTGCATGGGAATTTTCAGCGTATCATCCGAACCGGCGACCGAAAGATGAGGTATTTGCGATGAGCGACGAATGAGCAGGAGGTGTGTTTTAATGGGGAAGACCTGTTTTGCAGCGGCCTGATTTCATGCCGGTGCAAGGCAGAACGCGGTGCTCCTCAGTAGCTCAACGGTAGAGCATTCGGCTGTTAACCGAAGGGTTGTAGGTTCGAATCCTACCTGAGGAGCCAAAAGAATCAAGCACTTACAAAGGCGTGCTTCTAATCACGAATCGCCACTTTGCCCAATTCTTTGCCCACGCTTCCGAAATCGCACAAACCAGGTGCCTGCTTTGAATACCTGATCCTGCATTCACGGGTCAGCCCCAGCCACCGGAACTAGAGGCCATCCGCTCGGGGCGCCTGAGCCCGATCCTTGCGCCATTCCTGAAACACTCTTCGGGCGATTTGTTCCGTACGAGGAGTAAAATTGCGGGGAATACTCTCCATGACGGAACTGTTAACCGGATTGCCGAAGACCTTCAACGATCGGCTGGCGGCGTACTACTCACAGATTAGTGATGCAGTCCGGCGTAACGCGCATCATGACCACCGCCGTGCGTTGTTGATCGAATTTCTTCGCAAGACGTTCAGCATCGAAGTTGACGAGATCGAACTTGAATTGAAGGTCAAGGCTGCGGAAGCTCGTGGCCGGATCGACGCGTTCTACAAGTACGTCATCTTTGAAGTAAAGATTGACCTCGAACGAGAGCGTCAAGATGCCATCAGGGAATTGAAGAAATACTTCGAGTCCCGCAATCACCCGAGCGACTACATTGCAGCGGTCACGGATGGCCTGTCATTCGAGATCTACGACTACAACCCCGTCTCAAAGGAAGCAAGTCTGGTTCGCATATTTCAGATTGAACCCGACAAGCCACAACAAGTCTACCTCGAACTTGATGAACTGTTGGCATCTGGCAACAAGATACCGCCAAGCTCCTATGACATCGTTGGGCGCTTCGGCCTGAAGAGCACGACGTTTCTGCGTGCCAACCAACAGCTACTCGATGCGTTTACATTAGTCGAGGAAGACACTGCTGTCGCCGTCAAATTCCGGGAGTGGAATTCGCTGCTTTCAAAGGTGTATGGCAATGCCGTCGGCGACAAGGGTCTCTTCCTTCGGCACACGTACCTGACGATCCTGTCCCGAGCAATTGTGACGATGGCTCTGTTTCCAAAGGCTCATCGCGGGAGAGCCCTCTACCGTAATTTGCTCACGGAGAGTTTTTTCGCAATCAAAACATCCTGAATCTAGCTGAACCAGATTTCTTCTCCTGGGCCTTGGACACGGCAGTTGAATGGCAGTTCCTTGATGTTTTCCACGGCATCTTCCGGCGCTTAGACGAATTCGACTGGACGAAGCTGGACGAAGATTTGCTGAAGATGCTGTACCAGGAGTTGATCGACCCGGTTGATCGGAGCGGATTGGGCGAATATTACACCCCGGACTGGCTTGCGGAACTGATACTGGAAGACATCGGCTACACATCGGGCAGCTTGTTAGACCCTTCCTGTGGTTCTGGCACATTTCTATTCACCGCCATTCACCGTCTTCGGAAATCTGGATTATCGGGAAAGCCGCTGGTCGAGTACGTGATGAACAACATCCAGGGCATCGACGTGCATCCTGTCGCCGTCTTGATGGCTAAGGCGAACATCCTGTTGGCTTCGCACCTGAGATGAAGGCCAAGCGAGACTACGATGTTCAGCTTCGAGTGTACATGTCTGACACCCTTCAAACGGAAGAAAAAAAAGGTAAGAAGTACATCGGAGTGCCTGATGGAATGGGTAATGAGTTCTTAATCCCCTTGCGAGCATCGAGTCCGTGCGTGATCTTGACCGCATCATCGATGAAATGGTGACATTTGGCAATCATGTGGCGGAAAAGGGCGCTTCCTCGGAACATGCGCTGAAAGGGTTTCTGGCAAAGATCAAAGGCCTAAGTGTAGAGGAAACGAACTACTGGCGGCTCAACTTCACTCGGATGGTCGATCTCATAACTAAACGGCGAGATACAGTGTGGGGATTCATTCTGAAGAACGCGTATCGGCCAGCGTACTTGCGCCGTTCCAAGGTTGATGTAATCGTAGGAAATCCGCCTTGGCTGTCGTTTCGTGACATCGCAGAAAACGCATACAAAGATCGCATCAAGGACCTGACGTTTTCGTATGAACTGCTGACCAAGACCGAACGCAATCTGTTCACGCAGATGGAACTTTCAACGCTCTTCTACGTCCATTGTCGCCGGGAGTTCGAAGGAAGGTGGCAGGATTGCGTTTGTGATGCCCAAAACCGTGGTCCTCCCTTCAAAACAGCACCATGGCTTTCAGGAGTATGGACTGACTCATATTCACGACATGAGCAAGGTGAACGTGGTCGGTTTGAAGAACCAGCACTTCTTCAACGTGAAGTCGTGCGTCGTTGTCGATATGGGGCATCCTACTCGGGAGAACATTCCGATGACCGTTTGGCATGGAATGTTGCCTCGAAAGAACATGACGCTACGTGAGTGCCGGGAAATGTTGAGTTCTGAAGAGACCACGTACAGCTTCCTTGATCGAAGTGTGAGCCAGTCCCCATACTACGACCGAGCATTTCAGGGTGCAACGCTGAATCCACACACTCTCTGGTTTGTCGAACCCGATCCCGACGTGCCGCTGAATGTTACTCGACCGTTTTTGCGGACCTCGACAGAAGCCTTTGCTCTTTGCAAGGAAAAGAAGTGGAAGCTCCAGATCAGTGGACTGATCGAACGAGAGTTTTTGTTCGTCACAGCACTCTCGGATGACATTCTGCCGTTCGCAGTGCGAGGATTGACACTTACGGTGCTTCCGATCCTCGTGAAACCGGAGCGGTTTATTGTTGTGGATCATGAAGAGATACTTGCGGCTGGTTTCCCGGCAGCGTCAGATTGGGTAAAGAAAGCCGAAGAAATCTTTGCGGAAGGCACTAAAGACAAGGGCACGACGGCTGAAGAGTACTTGAATTACCAGCAAAAGTTGACCAGCCAGACACCACACGAACCATTCATCGTCCTCTACAACAAATCGGGAACGAACATCAGCGCTGCGCTTCTCACTGCAGAGCAATCGCGGCATCACGGCGATCTTGTGGTCAGTGGCTTCGTTGCGGAATCCGTCACCTATCGAATCTACACAGAAGCCGAAGACGAGGCGTTCTACTTGACGGTGTCCTAAACAGTACCGTCGTAAACGACGCGATCAAGCCTTATCAGACGGAAGGAGTCTATAAGGGGAAGCGGGACATTCACAGACGACCGTTTGAAGTGTGTCCTATTCCGCTGTATGATCCAAACGACCCTGCGCACCAGAGGATCGTTGCTCTTTCGAGAGCTGCCACCGAGATCATGAGTAGCGTAGCGAATTCGCTGAAGGGCGGTCTTGCGAATGTGCGGGAGCAAGCCAGAGATCTAGTTCGAAGCCAGATTAACGCTATTGATGTCATAGTTTGCAAGCTCCTGAAGAATAAACCGCTGCCGGCACCAACTGAATCCAAGGCCCCGGCTGAGAAACAAACCCGGTTTTTCAGTTGAAGTGATGCATCCCATGCTGTAGAGAGTGCCGCGAGAACACTGTTCCGAATGCTGCTTCGCGACACTGGCAAGAGACTAATACCGACATTCGGCGTCACAAACGAAGTGCGCGAAAGGGCCGATCTTCCCGCCGTAAGCCACCACGGAATTCTCTCCCACACTGAACGGATCGCCTCAGAAAACAGAACGAGAGTAGAATGGTTTGCAGCAATTCAGACCTTTTCTGTTTCGATATTATCCAACGAGAGGCAGTTTCGTAGTTCCGCGGTAAATCCATGATATCCAGGTGGTCCCATGCACAGCGAAAGCCCGCTACCTGAAATCAGAGTCGACGATTTCGTGCGGCGCTTCTCATTGCGTGCCGCGAACCTTATGTGGCTTCTGGGCGCCGGTGTCCTCGTGCATCAGCAGGCATCCCCACTGCCGCCGACATGATCTGGGAGTTCAAGCAAATTTTGTTTATCAGCCAACGGCGAGTATCGCCGAAAGCAGTGGCAGACCTCGGCAGTCCGAATATCCGGGCCAGGCTACAGGCGCATGTGGATTCATCCGGCAGCCTGCCCGGCCTCGGTGCGCCTGACGAGTATGCCGCTATTTTCGAAGCAGTGTATCCGGCCGAGGCTGATCGTCGCGCCTACCTTGACGCCAAGATTTCCGGAGCGAAACCCTCCTTTGGGCACATCGCTCTCGCGACGTTGATGCAGGCGAAGCTAACACGTTTGCTCTGGAGCACAAACTTCGACCCTCTGAGTGGCCGACGCATGTGCCAAAGTCTACGACGGAACAGGCTATCTTACTACGGTGGCTCTCGATGCTCCTGACTTAGCGCGCCGATCGATTAATGAAGGGAGGTGGCCCGTCGAGGTCAAGCTGCACGGTGATTTTCGGTCACGGCGGCTAAAGAATACCTCTGATGAGTTGCGACTGCAGGACGAGCGCCTCCGACAAGTGATGGTTGGCTGCTGCCTGCAGTTTGGCCTCATTATCGTGGGCTACAGCGGCCGCGATTCCTCCGTCATGGACACGCTTGAGGAGACACTTAAGCAGCAGGAAGCTTTTCCTGCGGGCTTATTTTGGTTACATCGTGGTGAAGATCTTCCGCTGCCGCGTGTCCATCAACTGTTGGCGCGGGCCACGGAATCTGGTATTGAAGCAGCGCTGGTGCGGATTCAAAACTTTGACGAAATCATGCGTGATCTGGTCCGTCTGAAGACCGATATCAACACCACCGTGCTGGATAGTTTTGCCGTCGGGCGGAGGCGCTGGAGCCCAGCCCCACGCCCTGTTGGTAACCGCGGCTGGCCCGTCGTTCGGCTTAATGCTCTACCCGTCACGCAGGTGCCGAGCGTATGCCGGCGTGTTGTCTGCGGGATAGGCGGATATGCCGATGTACGAACCGGCCGTGGAGGCGGCGAGCGTAGAGGTTCTGGTGGCACGAACGAACGCGGGCGTATTGGGATTCGGAACAGATGCGGATATGCGATCAACATTCGACAGCTATGGCATCACAAATTTCGATTTGCACACGATCGAGGTAAAACGCTTGCGCTATGAATCCGGAGAACGTGGTTTGCTGCGCGAGGCGCTGACGCGCGCCATCGCACGAAATCGGGGTCTAAAGTCCGTTCACCGGGGTCACACCGATCTTCTTGTGCCTTTGGATTTGCGCGACAACAGGTGGTCGTGGCTGAAACAGGAAGTCGGATTATTATCGGGAAAGCTGACAGGTTATCCGCAGTTGCAATGGTCCGAGGGACTTGGCCTTCGGCTGGAGTGGGCTGACGACCGCCTCTGGCTCCTGGTCGAGCCTCGACAGTGTTTGAAGGAGTCGATGATGAGAACCGTGCTGCTGCTGCTGACTTCGCGCGCGAGAGGACGATCCGCCGTTATAACCGCCAACTTAATGATCTTATTGCCTATTGGTCCAAGCAACTCGCAGGTGACGGCGGCGATCTACGCAGTCTCGGGATCGTCAGACGGCGTCGATGGAGTCTTCCGGTTGTCCGCTGACACGGCTTATTCTCGGAGGGTCTGGTGTATGAGCAGTGAAATTGCCCGCATGTTTGCCTTTCCGAGCCCAAGCTTGCGTTTCATCCCGAGAGGGAATCCGATCGGGACATCCATCCTCTGCTCGGCTTAATCGGTTCGGCCCCTATTCCAGCGGCCTTATTCCAGACCCCATACGGGTTGCCACGATCGCGCCGGCGGGCGACAGTTCCCGACTGTTTGGGTTCATGAAAGAGCTAAATTCCACAGCCAAGCCAACCGAGCGGATCGACTACCTGCCGGAATGGCCAGGCTTCCACCGGGTGTTCGGCTTGCATATGAAAGCTGCGGCCCGAAATTGCCATCTTGAGCTTGATAAGTCATTTGAGGGTGAGTTTTCGTGCCTCCTCGTCCCCTCATGTCGTGCTCGCTGATCGGCTTGTCCGGGCAGTCAGGAGTCTCGATGCCCGCCGCGCAGAATTCGACGTGCTGTTTATCTATGTACCAATAAAGTGGGAACTCGGGTATGTTGGGGGCCCGACGAAGATTTCGATCTTCACGACCATCTGAAAGCCACCACGGCAGCCCGCCGTTTTCCGTTACAGCTTGTTCGCGAAGACAAAGCCCTTGCTTACCCGGACCGCGCGAGTGTGATGTGGCGCATCGGGTTGGCACTATATGCAAAAGCCGGTGGCGTGCCGTGGAAACTGGCTGAAACAGATTCGGAGACTGCTTATATCGGCATCTCTTATGCACTGCGCCCGCTTGAATCAGACCGGCCCCGGTTTGTAACCTGTTGCAGCTCAGGTTTTTGATGCCGACGGCGCAGGTTTGGAGTTTGTCGCCTACGATGCCAACGAAGTCGATGTGCAGCGGGACAACCCGTTCCTGTCACGCGCAGAAATGTTCCGGGTGATGTCCCGGTCGATGGACCTCTATCGACGTCGCCACGCGGGCCGCTCGCCTCGTAAGGTTATGGTTCACAAAACGACTGAATTCAAGGTGGAGGAAATCGACGGATGCATGGAAGCTCTACATTTGTGCGAGGCAGTCGATCTTGTGCAGATTGTTGAAGAAGTTGGATGGAGAGGTGTTCAGATCGAGGGCAGTCGCGGCACCCGAAAAGGCGCCCCCACGGCATTCCCGCTTTCGCGTGGCACTCTTGTGGGAATCGCGCCAGGTGAAGCGCTCTTATGGACTCATGGCAGCGTGCGCGGCATAGGACAGCGTCATTATTTTCAAGGAGGCCGCAGTACGCCCCGCCCTCTCCGCCTCGTGCGGCACGCCGGTCACGGCCCTTGGGATGAATCCGCGTTCGCTATTCTCGCGTTATCGAAAATGGACTGGAATAACGATGCACTGTATGATCCCCTGCCCGTCACTATTGAATATGCGAAGACCCTCGCGCGCGTGGTAAAACGCATGGATGTGCTGGGCGGCGCGCCTTACCAATTCCGGTTTTTTATGTAGGCACGCACGCGGTGATCGCAATACGGAATAATGGCCAAGTCAGTTAGGACGCGAATCGGGGCTTCTTTGAGTTTGGGTTAGAGACCTTTTCTTTCTTCGTGGTCGTGTGAGTCTCGCTCGGGATGAGTGCGGCGACCGCACGGCGCTTGGCCTCCATCCGGATGTGTGAATAGTGCTTCAGCATCCGCTTAGACACGTGGCCAGCGATGTCCATGATAGTTTGATCGCTGGCCTCTCCTGATTCAGCAAGTCCGGTGACAAAGGTGTGGCGGTTGTCGTGCCAGCGACCCTTCACCCCTGCCTTCGACTTGATCATCCGCCAGACTGTCTTGAAACTTGTACACGGTTTGGTTGGATCGGTGGGCTGAGGTCTCCCGGCGGGAAAAAACAAACCACTCAGGTTTCAGATCATTGAACTTTTCGCGGTACCAGTTGGAATATGTCTTGAGAACTTCCAGTGCGAGAGCGTTCAGAGGAACAGTTCTTCCACTTCCAGCGTCGGTTTTCGATTCGGCGACGGCGAGGTAGGCTTCGCGAAGATGGAGGCGGCCCCATTGCAAGTGGCGAAGCTCCTTATCGCGAAGTCCACAGTGCAGCGTCAGGACCAACGCTGGATATATGGCCTTAGAACGCCGTTTCTTGGCCTCATCATATAGGAGGCCCTTCTCTTCCGGTGTGTACGCCTTACCGATCTCCGACCGGGTAGGAAGCTTTAACGCCTTCTGACGGCGCAGCTTCGCTCGGATGCCGTCTCCTTGCTCGCCGAGAAGCCGAAGCAGAAAACCTACCTCCTCGTTGATCGTTTTCGGGGCGGCCTTCTCCTTCAGGCGCGCCGTCTGATAATCCTTAACGGATTTCTCAGTCACCTCGACGGCCATTTGCTTACCTAAATGCCATGTTAGATGGCCCAAAGCATAGTCGGCAAACGGAACCGCCTTCATGCGAAGCTTGTACGCGTCCAGGTAGGTATCGGCTAACTCCTTTATCGTCCTGATTCGTTCCTCGCGACGATCCGTGATGCTGTTGAAGCCTTCTTCGAGTTCTCGGCGCCGCTTCTGCTCAGCTTGCTTCGCCAGCGTCTTCGAAGTCGTTTTGGCAGATTCTCGGATGCATTGACCCGCGAAATAGAACTTATACCACCAGACTGCGGCAGGCTTTCGCTTGCCTGTCTTCGGGTCATTAAATTTGGGTTGAAATAAGGACATGTTCTATGCTGATACCGCAGCCTATATCAGATCAATTCCTGTGGCGGAGTGACACCGCCGCAGCGCGGCGGAAGTTGCGCGCTGTGTTGCTTGTAGAAATAGTGCCGCCGGCGGGCAACGATTCGATCCAATGGTCCAGCTCTTCGGCGGGATATCTGACAAGCGATCCCACCTTCACGAAACGAGGGCCGCGCCTCTCGAGACGCCACCGCCGCAAACATGCCAGGGTCACGCGGAGTCGGTCTGCAACCTCCGGTTCCGTGAGAAGCATTCCAGTCATACTCTTCCTTTCAAATTGTCGTTCATATCCGAAGTCCCATTCGTCGCGTCCCCGTTTAAATGTTTCCGGGTTGCTTCACAGTTGGTAGATGTCACCTGGCGAAACCGCATTTGGAACT
>CAVTXN010000026.1:0-382611 GCA_963738555.1 Terriglobia bacterium | reverse complement strand
GTCTTCCAGCACCTTCTGTATCCGGCTAACTGATTCGGGAAACTTCTTGCGATAGGCTCGCCCGTTTCCGAGTGAGACTATTGCCAGCGGATCTGATCGCCGGGTAATAGAGGCAACCGGAGCGCGTCGGGATCATGAGGATCGATCTCGATTGGCCGCTGGCTTCCGTTATAAAAGCGTCTGAGGTTCAGCTCGCGTGGATTCGTCGCAACACTCGCGAGCGAACTGCCCCAAAGGACTACCTTCCGAGCGCCATTTACTACAATCTCCATCTCGGCCGAGACGGAGCAAGCCTCCGGGAAAACAGTACAGTAGATCGACTCGCGCCCGCAAACCGAGTCCGGCTCACTGAGCAGCCGAGCGGCAAGACTATCAATCCCGGCCGCCGAATTTGCGCCAAGCAGAACCGAACCCCGGGCACTATTTCTAAACAAGATCTCGAAGTAGAAACGATGAAACCGATAGTGCTCCTGTCCAGGAGAGATGAGCTGTTGAACCGGCGCGTCATTGCCGGGACGGCCCGCCATCGGTTTTACGGAAAGAAGATGAAGTGTCCCTTCCGGCGTTACGCGGTACTGAGCGATTTCCGTTCCCAGATATCCGTTGAGACCTCGCCTCGGAGCGCCTGGTTGATAGTAAGCATTCTCAATCCGAAGCTCCATCCTGGGACGCAGATCCATCCAATCCTTACCCGGTACAAAACCGTTGTAGCGATCGAGCACTTCATTAAAGGGCGTCGTCGTCGAGTCGGGTGAACGCAGGAGATACTGCGGCTGGCCAGGCACTACTTGAAAATTTCCGGAAGAAAGGCGGCTGGCACACGATTGGCACAAGATGACTAAAGAGAACAGGAACAGGAAGCGCCGCATCTTAAACCATGGTCACTGCTCTACGGAGCTGCGGTAGGCTCTACCAACTGCTCCACATTCACCGAGTAGATTGCGGACTTCCCTTCGCGATCGCTCTGAAAATATATTCGCCGGCTATCCGGAGAAAAGGCCGGCTTCACCTGCGCCGGATTGCTGGAGCGGTGTTCGCAAAGCGTCAGCTCCCGTTGTGCTGAGCGAAGCAGAAGGATTATATACGGCTGAGCCTTACTCCGGCTTGCTCCGACGAACACCGAATCGTTCTCATTCGGGGCAAACGCAGCAAACTGGCTGGTCTTGGAGACGCACTGCTCTTTTCCTTCCTCCGGTTTCACCTCGCGCAGCTCCGAGAGGTAGACGCCGTTCTTGGCGACGTCGCGCAAAAACAAAACCGAATCCCCATCGCTCGACCAGCACGGATCGGAGACTCTACCCCTGGCTAACAATATGGGGGCCGGAGGTGCATTCGCTGCCGCATACCAGAGTTCCCGTTCGTCGCTCGAAATCGGGCGGGTGAAGAGACACCCTCGTCCGCCTGGGCGTGCCAGGCATGGGCCTTCAGCGTTTTCGGCGAGCACTGCCGAGTTGTCGCCCTGCAATTTTACGAGCTGCCTTCCGCGGATTCCGAAGAGCTCTGTGCCCGATGCTCCAATGCCGAAGCTGTCAATGTTGGAGGCGAGTACGTTAGCTCTCTTTAGCTCTCGCCGGTTGCTAAGTGCTATCTCACTCAGCGTTCCTCCGTCCAGGAAATACAGCGATCGCCCTTGGGCATCCAAAGTCAGCGAACTCGGATCGAGCGAATTCGTTTCCGCCAATTGACGGATCACGCCCGATCGAAGGTCGATTTGAAAGGGAGACATTTTCCCCGAACGATCTGACGAGCAAAACAGAACGCGCGGCTTAAGCGAGATGAAGCGATTCGTAGGGGATGGAAGAATATTAGTGTGAGCCGGACTGGTCAAGCGTACAACGATTGTTTCGGTGGTCGGATCTGCGAAACGGAGAAACTCGCTGCCGCCGGGGACGGCTTGAGTTTTTCTGTCAGGCCGAACCAGCGCAGCTAAAGAGCCGCTGAAGCACGTTCCAAGCAGCAGCCGACGTGTAATCCCAGACCTCACTAATGAGATGACGCTAAGGACCGGGACGGTGTTGCAAAACTACAGTCCCAAGTCGTTATGAGTGCGACTGAAGTTACGGGACCCCGTTGCCTTCGCCATGAAGCGGTAAGGATTCACAGGGGTACCGCTGAGCCGGATTTCGTAGTGCACATGCGGACCAGTGGCGCGGCCTGTAGACCCGGAAAGAGCTATCACTTCACCGCGCCGGACTTCCTGGCCCGGAACTACGAGGAAGTGTGAAAGATGCCCGTAATAGGTCTGCAATCCGTTTCCGTGATCCACGACGACCAATTTCCCATAATTCCCGCTCCAGCCGACCGTTTCCACTACTCCGTCGGCAGTCACATGAACGGCGCTTCCGGTAGGGACCTGGAGATCTATCCCGGTGTGAAACGCTCCTTCTCCCGAAAATGGATCGGACCGACCGCCAAAAGTGCTGCGCACCACTCCAATTACCGGCCAGAGGCTTGGCTCGTTATGTACCTGCCAACGGTAAGCATAGTGATGATAGATCTGCGAAAACGAAGCCGATTGCAGAAAAGCGTACTGCTCGATCGACTCCCGAAGATTTGGTACGGAGTCGGCGTCAAGGGGTTCTCCCTGTTGTATGTCGGGAGGCTGATTGATCCCGTAGGCAACCGACACCTCAGTCGCGAGAGTTTCAAGCGAAGCCATTTGCCGCTGATGCTGGTTCACCTGCCGCTGCAAATCGGCGTACTGAATTCGGAGATGGTCGAAGTCCGAGCGAAGCCGCTCATAATTCGATACTCTCCGGCTCATCCACAGACAACCGATTCCCAAACCGACAACCGCAAGGCCGATTGCGAGCAGGCCGGTGAAACCATATGCAACTGAGCGATAGCTGATTCGTACGCGTTTGACCTTGCCGTTTAAGGAGTTTGCTAAGTCGAAAACAAAGTACTCTTTATCCATCAATGTCCTCGGTGGATACCCAACCGGCGCATACTTCTACGCCGGGGGAGATATCTCCAGGTTAAGCGCCAATCGTTAACGAAACTTCAGACTACATCGCAGCTATAAACCCTGTCAATGTTTCGATTAAGTTAGATATTTCACCTTAATACTACTCGGGGATCTTGCAACGAGTGATACGCTCTCCTAATGCCTCCCCGGCTACTAGCACTGGTCATACTGTGCACCAGTCAGCTCGCTGCTCAACTCATTATCAATGTGAAGGATTATGGCGCGCTTGGTAAGAGGTCCGATAATGCGCGCACGGCTCTTCAGAAAGCGATTGACGCCTGCGGGAAAGCAGGTGGTGGTACCGTCTACATAGGGCCCGGCGATTACACTACGGGCCAACTTCACTTGCGCTCAGGAGTGCGGCTCTATCTCGAGGCGGGCGCCACTTTATTTGCCTCGCTGGATAGCGCCGAATTTGACTCGCCGCCCAAATCGGCCCTCATCTCCGGAGAAGATCTACATGACATCGCCTTAGAAGGCCGAGGGACGCTGGACGGCCAGGCAAGCTATGAATGGCAACGCAACAACTTTACCGACTACTACATCCTGCAGAACCAGCACCGGATGGAGGAAAGCGGCAAGCCGCTGATGCGGCCGTTCCCGCACGGCTTCCCTAATGAGAAGACTTATCCGCGCATGATCCTACTCCTGCGCTGCACCGACGTACGGATTGCTGGCTTGAAATTCTCGCGCTCGCGGAGCTGGACCATCAATCCTTATGCCTGCCAGCGGCTCCTTATCGACGGGATCTATATCTACTCGAGCCAGAAGGAAGGCGTCTGGGCCGATGGCATCGATCCAGACGGTTGCCAGGACGTCCGAATTTCTAACTCGATTGTCGAAACGGGAGACGACGCGCTGGTCTTCTATTCCGCTACCATTTGGGGTCCCGCTTTGCCAACCGAGAACATTACAGTGACCAACTGCCGTTTTTCTTCGTCTTCCAGTGCGATTAAGTTTTGCGACGGCAATTCGAATGCTATCCGCCGCGTCAATATAGACAACATTGTCATTACGAACTCCAACCGAGGGATCGCTTTCATGGTGTTCGACGGTGGAATCGTCGAGGATGTTGTGTTATCTAACGTCACGATCGAAACCCGCCGTTTCGATTGGTTCTGGTGGGGCGATGGCGATCCGCTGCACTTCAATATCAAACGCCGCAGTGAGGTTGACGGCGCTAAACGTGCCGGCGAACCTCCGGCTGGCAAAATTCGCAACGTAGTCATTCAGAATGTGATCGCCCACGGCGCAGGCGCATCCGTTATTAACGGCCATCCGGCGAGCTGGCTTGAAGGAGTGCGTTTGGATAATGTGAAGCTTTTTGTCTCGTCTGATCCCAGAGCGCCTTACGAACACACGAAGACGGCGCTCGTGGTGCGCCAAGCACGTGGTTTGCGTATGAGTAATGTCGAAATCAACTGGGAGAAGCCTTATTCGTCCACATGGCGCAATGGCTTATCCCTGGAGCAGTTGAAGGATGCAATTCTCGATCATGTTGAAGTCCAGCCGGCGCCAGGCTCGAAATCTCAAAGGATTCTGTTAAGGGATGTGGAAAACGTGATAGGGGCGAAGTAGGAGGGTGAGATGAACAAGAATCAAAGAATTGCACAGATACTAATCGGGCTCGGATGTCTCGTTGTGCTGGCGGGCTCCACTCTTCACTTGATTGCTGCGTATCCGAGAGTCTCGGCAGCTCTGGCAACATCGAACCTCAATGAAGACCTCAGAAATGCGCTGCGTGCTGTTTTTCTGATGATCGGATTGACCTGGATCGTCGTCGCGGTTGTCACGCTGATCGCAACCTTCGCCAGAACCCGGACGAGTAAGCCGATCATATTGTTTTGCGGTTTCGCGCTGCTGCTTCAGATACCGATCTGGGTGGGTCTCATGGGCTGGTTCGTTGGCAACGAAATGTTTGTACTGGGAGCAGGGCTTATCACCTGCGGAGGGTTGTTGTTCCGGGGCTAGCGTTCCATTGGCCAGCGCATGCGCGAGTAATGCCTTTGTATCTCCACTCAGCATCACCTGGTCTACAGAAACTCACGACGTAGTGAGATCCAGGCCAATAGGGGCCCGACTCCCATTAGCTTCCGCCTGGGCTCTGGCCGAACTTCGTCACGTTGAATATTGAAACCGCTTCCTTGCGGTCGCGGCTCGGCAAGCTGTTGAAAAGATGGGAGCGCTTTCTGAGCCCACGAGCGCAAGCGAGTGGTTGTGACGAACTTCCTCTGGGTTATTTTCCTACCGGTTCGGAGGCGCTTTTCACAAACCCGGCCACGTCGGCTCGGAACTTCTTTAGCACGTCTTCGTTGACGTACACCATGTGTCCGGATTCGTAGTGATTGATGGCTGTAGTGTAGGCCGAGGAAATGGCAACATCCTGTGGGTCGTAGTCGGCAAATTCACTCAGCCGGTCGATATCCGGACCTTTGTAACGGGAATGCCAGACGTCCCGTGTGACGCCTTCATGATCTTGCAGCGGCAGCTTCGTCATGGGCTTTCCTCTTAAGCTCGGATTGTCACTGAATCTAGCGAGAGACAGCGATACCCGTTGCACCGTTTTGAAACGGCCGCTGCAAAAATTTGTGAATTCGGGCAACGGATGACGTTTTGGATAAAGTTACACGGCAGGGGAGCCGTTGCAAGCAAGAACTGGCCTGTTATACGTAATTACAATGGCATTCGAACGGGAATTAGAGCTGGCCAAGCTTGCTGCTCAAGAAGCTGGCGCTCTTGCGCTGGATTACGCGAGGAAGGGCGTGACAGCGGAAACCAAAGCGGATGAATCTCCAGTTACCGCCGCGGATCGTGCCTGTGAAAAGCTGATCGTCGAGACGATTTCCCGGGAATTTCCGGACGACGGTATCCAAGGAGAAGAAGGCACGAACATCGCGAGCCACAGCGGGCGCAAATGGCATATAGATCCCATAGACGGTACGCGCGACTTTGTACGGGATATTCCGCTGTGGGCCGTGCTGATCGGTTTGGAAGAGGACGGCCGCATCGTGGCCGGTGCCGCTCACAGTCCCGGGCAGAATACGCTTCTCTCAGCCGCTCGAGGCAACGGCACTTGGGCCAACGGACACCGAGTGACAGTGTCTGGCAAAACTCATCCGGAGAACGCCGTTCTCTCGTTTAATGGTTTCAATAAAGCGGGAGTTCGCCGGCTGTCGAAAGGACTTCTGCCCTGGATCGAGCAGTTTTGGGCGGTGCGCAGTATGGGAGGCGCGATTGACGCCTGCCTGGTTGCACAAGGCAAATCGGATGTTTGGATCGAGCCGGATGCGAAGCCCTGGGATCTCGCGCCTTTCCAGATCCTGATTGAAGAAGCCGGCGGAATTTTCCGCAGCTTCGCTGGAGAAGCGACTATTTACGGCGGGAACGCCTATGCTTGTACACCCGGCCTCGAACCGTACATCAAAGGGCTGTTGAGCGGATCGAAATATTAGCGAAGAATGGTTGGGATCTTATGAAAGAGCGTACGGGATCAGTAGCGGCCAGCAGGTCTGAAGACCTGCGCGGAGTAAACTCCACCTTCCAATCTGGCTATGATGCGCTGCGGAATGCAGCTGCGTGGATCGATTTATCGAGCCGGGGGAAAATTCGTGTAACTGGGGAAGATCGTGTTCGTCTGCTGCACGCGATGTGTACGAATAATGTCGAGGAACTTGCTCCCGACACGGCTCTGTATGCGTTCTTTTTGAGCGATAAGGGCCGCATACTAGCCGACGCGTTCATTTATAACCTGGGGCAGGCGTTATTTCTGGACACTGAGCCGGAAACACGGGCCAAGCTTTACGAGCATCTCGATAGGTACATCATTGCGGATGACGTGACGCTGGAAGACGAGAGTGAGTCGATGATCGCCATAGGTTTAGAAGGCCCGGGAAGTCTGGAGGTCGCTGCCCAAACAGGCATTCCTGTTCCTGACAAATTGGCGTTGAAATGTTACCGCGACGGCCTTGCGGCACGCGTGAGTTCTACGGGCATGGAAGGCTTGCGCGTCTTACTCCCAGCCGCGCAGAAAAAAGAATTGATCGATCGGTTGCAATCAGGAGGCGCTGTTCCGGCCACAGCAGAAGAAGCGCGCATAGTACGCCTCGAACAAGGCATTCCCCGCTACGGCGAGGAAATCAGCGAGCGCAATCTTGTCCAGGAGACCCAAATTACCAGCGCTGTTCATCCCAACAAGGGCTGTTATCTCGGCCAGGAGATTGTAGAAAGAGTCCGGTCGCGAGGACAAGTTCATCGCTTACTCACACGGCTTCGCATGGCATCCGAGACACCGCCGCCTGCTGGGACCAAGGTAATGAGCGGCAGTGCTGAGGCCGGCAAGATCAGCTCGGCAGTATATTCTCCGGCTCTGAATCAAGTAATCGGAATGGCATACCTGCGGACCGAGGCGATCCGATCGGATGGTGAACTGGTTTTGGAACACAGCGAGCCTGCCGTTAAAGTCTCACTCGCCTAATCAGTCTTCGCCGAGCAGTCTGCCGAGGGGCACCAGGGATTCGACGTTATCGCACACCGCCTTGATTGCCGCAGTCATAGGAATCGCGAGCACCAGGCCCACAGCGCCCCACAGCAATCCCCAAAACATCATGGCTATGGTTACGACGAGGGGATTCAGGCGCACCCGTCTTCCGATGATCTTCGCGTAAAGAAAATTCATTGCGACGATATGCAGCACAGCGGTAATCGCAGCGGCGGTGGCAACGATCTTGAACTTATTCGGGATGGCCAGCGCCGCCAAGACGGGAGGCACGAGACTGAGTGGTAAGCCTACGTACGGCACCAGGCTGAAAAACCCGCTGAGCAGTCCGATCAATGGCCAATACGGCAATCCGAGCAGGAAAAAAACGAGCGAGCTGACGCAACTCAGGAACACCCAGAGCAGAAAATTGCCAAGCACGAAGGCGCGAGTGGAGTCACCAATATGCGACCAGCTTTTCCCGACGATATAGCGATTCTCACCAGCGAACAAAAGCAGGAATGTGCGATTGATGTGGTCTCGCCAGCTCAGCATGAAATAAACGAGAAAGGGCACAAACGAAGCCATCACTAGAGTGTGCAGGTAGCCCGAGACGTAGCCATAGGCGGTTGTAATGAAGGGCCGGGGCTCGGTATGGATATGAACTTCCTGAATAGGCGGTGGTTGCGGGGGCGCCGCCGGCACGAGCCCTGACCGCCGCCGCCGGGCCTTCTGCGCCTCCTGCGGTTTCTGCTGAATCTGCTGTTGTTGCTGGAGCATATTTTTCGGCAGCATCAAGTCGAGCGTCTTCTTCTCGATATCATCGACCCGGGCGTTGACGGCATCGACAATTTCGCCGACTCGGGAACTGTAGGTCGGAAGATCCTGTTTGATAGTCGCGATCTGAGCCCATGCCATTGCGCCTAACAAATACACGGCAACCAGCGCAACGCCAATCACCACCGCAGTGGCTGCGGCCCGAGGGACTCGAAGTTTCATGACCAGCAATACCGCCGGATCGAGAATAAAGGCAAAAACCGCCGAGATAATCAACGTGACGAAGAAATCACGGCCGAAATAAAGGAGAGAGACAAGCGCCGCTATCGCGATCAGCGTTCGCCCGATGCCGAAGGTGCTCTGCGGAATGGACGGAAGGCTGAGGAGTGCCAAAGCGAATTGCAGCCTCGGTATTCGCTACTCTAACATGCGATTTATAATCCAGACGTGGAAGGAACGGAACAGGAGCAAAGGAAAGGCCGAATTCTTGCGCTCGACGTCGGAAAAAAGAGAATCGGTCTTGCGGTAAGCGACGAATTGCGGATCACCGCGCAGGGGCTCGAGACGCTTCAGCGCACCAGGATTCGCGAGGATCTCGAGACTCTCCAGAACACGATCAGAAATCTCAATGTGTCGTTGCTTCTGATTGGCAGGCCGCTTCATATGAGCGGCTCGGAAAGCCGGCAGAGCGAATATACGGAGGAGTTTGCCAGGCGTCTCAGCGCAAAGACGGGCGTAGCCGTCGCATATTGGGACGAAAGGCTAACCTCGGCCGAGGCCGAACGTCTATTGAAGCAAGCAGGTACGACGCTCGATCAGCGCAGAAAGGCCGTCGATCGCATGGCAGCAATTTTGCTTCTCGAGAGCTATCTGGGATACCTGGAGACCAAGACTCAAACCGCTTCACGAGGCGCCCTTGGCTAAGGACCGCAGTCCTTTCAGAAAATTCCTGCGACTTGCGTTCGGTCTGGCTTTGATCTGCGCCGTGATCGGAGCCGGGCTGTCAGCCTACTGGTACTTCGCGCCTTACCGGAACTTCCGCAATGAGACATTCGTGACTATCGAACGCGGAACGCCATCTGGCGAAATAGCGCGTAAGCTCGAAGAGCAAGGCGTGGTTCGCTCGCGATGGGCATTTCTCGCCGTACGCTTGCTGCATCCGCGAGCATCGCTACAGGCGGGTGAGTACCGATTCGGCGCGGCGCAAACACCCTTCGAAGTTTTTGAGACCATCCGGCGCGGTGAAATCTTCTACGAGGATTTTACAGTTCCCGAGGGCAGCAATATGTTCGATATCGCCGAGTTGTTGGGAAACTCGGACATGGTTAAACCCGCCGCTTTTCTCGAGGCGGCCGCCGATCCCGCTGCAATTCGGGATCTGGACAGCCAGGCGCCCAATCTGGAGGGCTATCTTTTTCCTTCCACCTATCGAGTAACTCACCAAACGACCGCGAGGCGGCTTTGCCTCCTGATGACTGAAGAGTTTCGTAAGCAATGGCGCTCGTTAGGCGGCGAAAAACAGGCCGATAGGATCCATCAGATTGTGATACTGGCTTCGCTCGTTGAAAAAGAATCGGCGGTACGAGAGGAACGGCCCGAGATAGCCTCAGTCTTTCTAAACCGGCTCCGCCTGTCTATGCCTTTGCAGTGCGATCCGACGACTGTCTATGCGGCCCTTCTTCAAAACCGTTATCGAGGTGTCATTCACAAATCGGATCTGGCGAGCGCGAGCCCGTACAACACTTACGCTCACATAGGGCTGCCTCCTGGTCCTATTGCGAATCCCGGAGCCTTATCGCTCAAAGCTGCGCTGTACCCGGCAGACACCAACTTCCTCTATTTCGTCGCCAAGCCGAATGGGGTGGGTTCGCATGTTTTCTCGTCCTCGCTGGCCGAGCACGAGAAAGCCGTCCTCGAGTATCGGAAAGGGGCTCGTTAGATCTTGTGGGACATAATCCGTCTCACCAACCCTCGACCAGCGTAACTCCCGGCCCAACCACCCGCGGTACTCCGGCATCCTGCACATTGTTGTCATGGGATAAGACCCGAAGCCCCTGCCCGCCTCCTATCCGGTACGACAAACCCGTGTCATGCTTTCCATTCGCGCCACGGATTACGTTGTCGACGACGTTCAGTACACCCGTCGAGTAGTTCACCTGCGGCACGCCAATATAAACAAAATTTCCGCCGGCCGGCTCGCCGTTGAATTGAAATACCTTGTTTGCGCTAATGACGGAAGCTGCGTCGCCCTGTACGGTACACGCGATTCCATACGAGGTGTTGCCGGCTCCGCCCTGATCGCCGAAGTCCTCCACATAATTGCTGTCGATGGTAGTCGCGTAGCAGCGATTTGCAAAGATGCCATGCTGCGGGTTTCCGTAAACATGGTTGCCGCGTATTTTCCAGCCGGCCGCATTGTCCATGTAAATCGCCGATTTCCCCGAACTGGCCACCCAGCAATCCAGCAGATCCCAATCCGTGAGGCTGTTGCCGGTATCGACGATATGTATGCCGTCCCCGCCGGAGTTGGTGACAAAGCAGTTGCTGATGCGGCCGTTCACCTGCGTATTGGTCAGCGCGACCTTGTTTTTGCTTAGGTTCGTGATTTGGATCCCGTCGCCGGGAGCGTTTTCTATCTGAATGTCTTCAATCACCGTCAGCCATGACCGAATCACGAGCGCATTCGTTCCATGGTTCCCGGCGCTGTTGCCGTCAAGCGTGAGATCCGCGATGCGAACCGGGTCACCGGTAGTGGCCGAGTCGCTGGCCCAACTGTCGGAAGCCAACAGCGCCGGCAGCTCCGCATTGGCTGCCTGCCGGATGAGGGTGCCGGTCCGCGAATCACCCACATAGCTTCGATTTCCATACAGCACGATGGTTCGGTCCACCAGGCACGTGCCGTGAATCCGGATGACATCGCCTTCCATGCTGCGGGCGATCGTATCGTTCAAAGCCGCTGTATCGGCGGTAGCATTTTTGCAGTGTACGTTCAGCACAGCGGCGCTGCTTGCGCTCACAACAAATAGCGAACTGAAAGCAACAAGAAGCTTAAGCATAGTCGGGGAGTTCCTTTCAGCGTTGATGATGACATTAGATATCAGGCAGCATCCATCTGGCAAGATAAGAATCATTAAACTCGGCGGTCGCGCTCAACTGTCCAGTAGCCCTTATAGTTGCTATAATTTTCCTGCGTCGATGGTTCAAGCGTGCCGGAGGTCATTAGAATGCGGGCGTATTTAAAGTTGTATTCGTGTTTTTTGCCTGCGGGCCTTCTATTCTTGAGTGCGTCTACTCCGCTGGCAAAGGCTCAGGGTCGCCTGAGCGATAAAGATGTCCAGAATCTGATGGCGAATCTGAAGGACGACGCTAAGTCCTTCAAGCCGGTATTCACTTCTGCTTTGAAGAAGAGCACGATCCGGAGGACCAGCCAAGCGAAGGACGCGCAGAATCTCGCCGATCGTTTCCAAAAGGAAACGGAGGCCATGCACAATCACTTCAAGGACAAGAAAACGGCCGATACCGAACTGCCGCTCGTGCAGCGCACGGCGAATCAAATCGATCAGGTGATCAGCAACGTGAACTTAGGGCCCCAAACCACGTCGCGCTGGCAGAAGATCCAAACTGAACTCCAGCAAATCTCTTCTGCTTTTGGAGTTGCGTACCAGACGGCAGAAAATCCGCGCGCCATCAGCCCGTATGGTTCTGACGCCTCATGCAATCAATCCGCCGGGCCGGAACGAGCAAATCGAATGGTTCAAGATTGCCTGGCCGTGTCAGCGGCTACTCACCCACCTTGCAATGCGCAGAACTCATGCTCAATGATTATTGACGAGATAAGGCGCGGCTGCGCGCAACTCGGGCCTAGAAGCGCTCCGTCATTTTGTAACGAATACCGCTGATCCGCAGATATGAAAACGTACTAACGGCGGGGGTGGGATTCGAAACAACGAGAGCCGCGTAACTCCAGGCGATTTTCGCTGTGGCTGAGCTACGCGCGGGCTATAAAGCCCACCTTCCGAATGTCCAAACATCCAGACGCCGGCAAAAACTAGCGTTGCAGGCTAAAATTCCGCTCCACCGCAATAGATCGCAGTTTTCTTAGTTTCCTTCGCCATTCTGAGGTTGTGAAGAAAAGCCGATGACTCCTTCGTGTCGGGTTTTCGCTTCATTATTCTCGTTTTCTTTTCTTGCGTTTTGTCCACTTGGGGGGCCGGTAATTCTTTCGCGGCTGATTTGAGCGGCGTCCCGCCTCGGATAGCCGATGCCTTCCTGCCATTGGTGAAACTAAGCAATGAAGCCGCCTTCCATTCAATCCAATCGTTCGTCTGCCAGGAGCGAATCGAACGCCACCGCGCTCGTCACGGTACAGAAGAAGGGAAACTTTTCGACACAATCACGACGAGAGTGTCGTTTGAAAATGGCGAGGAACAGTACTCGGAGATTCGCCGGAAGAATCATCCGATAAAGGACCTCGCGATGCTCGAGGGCGCATGGTCGAAAGGCGAGTTTGGCACTCTTCTGAGGCAGACTCAGCTACTACTTCCCGAAAGAGCGGTCATTCTGGAAGGCGAAGAGAAGAGATCCGATGGCTACGTAGCGATCTATGCCTTCGATGTCGGGTCGGCGGAGAGCCCTTGGGATCTCCAAGTTGGAGGGCTGCACTATCAGATCGCATTTCATACGCGAATCTGGGTATCTGAATCGTCGCACTTGATCGAAAGGATCGAGCGCACCTCGATGCAGGCGCCGGCAGAGTTAGGAATTGCCGAGATCCACTGGAACGTTACGCTTCACGCGGTCGATCTCAACGGCGATCGATGGCTTCTACCGTATACCGCGGATTATGGAGTTGTTTACGCCGATTCGGGCCGCAAGGAGTGGAACAGCATGCAATTCTCGGACTATCATCGCTATGGCGCGGAAGTATCAGTCCACTTCAACTAGCGCGAACAATTATTGGGCTCCGCGGCTCAGCAACATCACTTTTATGGTGTGGAAAATGATATAGAAGTCGAGCGCAGGAGCAATGTGCTTGATGTAGTAGAGATCGTATTCGAGCTTGATCATGGCATCGAGTTGCGTGTCGCCGTACTTGTGATTGATCTGAGCCCAACCCGTGATTCCCGGTTTTACCGCCAAACGCTGCCGGTAGTAGGGAATCTGTTGGGCTAACAGCTCGACGAACTCCGGCCGCTCGGGGCGTGGTCCCACGATCGTCATATCGCCCCGGATCACATTCCAGAACTGCGGAAGCTCATCCAGTCTGAGGCGGCGCAGCCATCTGCCAACCGGGGTGATGCGGGGATCGTCCTTTTTTGCCCAAACCGCTCCGGTACGCGCCTCGGCGTCAACGTACATGGAACGGAATTTATACAGTTTGAAGATGCGGCCATCCAGACCAACTCGCCGTTGACGATACAGAATGGGTCCTTTCGATGACAACCTCACAGCCAGTGCTGTGAGCACCATGAGAGGGAGGGTAAGAATACCACCGATCACCCCAAAAACCAGCGAGTAGACTTTTTGAAACGCGATCGCCTGAACACGCGGCCCCAGCGAGGAAGAAAAAATGAGCTGTGATGGCTGGATCTTCCGGCTGCAGACCCGGTGCATCGCCATTTCGTAGGTATCCGCCGCATCTTCGATCATTACGCCTCCAAAGCGAATCTCGAGCAGATCCTGCAGCGGCAAACGATTTCTACGCTCGGCCATTCCGACGACGATCCGAGTGGGCTTATATTCAGCACACACGCTGCGAACTTGTTCGACTTTGCCGAGACAAGGCACTGTGAAGTCGCATTCCTCGTCTTCACACAAATAGCCCAGAATCGAATAGCCAAACTCCGGCCGGTCCAGGAGAGGAGTAATGATTTCCTGCAATATGCTGGAATTCCCGAGCAAGAGGACGCGCTCCGAGCGAAGGCCCGCGACGATGTACCTCCAGAACACAACACGCCATAAAGGCAACGCAATGATGACGCCGAAACTGCCTATTACCATGAGCCAGCGGCCCAGTAGAAAGTCCGGTTGCAGGAAACCGACAAATGCCATGAGCAGAAGCGCGCATCCTACCGCAAGACACACCTGCTGGACCAGAACTACCCGCGACCTGATGCGGAGGGTTGTGTATAGATCCTGGAAGTAGAGCAGCAAAATGATCAGGCCGGTAACCATCAATAACTTCCAGTAGTTGTTCTCGCCGAACAAATAGAAGCCTGGGTCGAGGCCGAGTATAAGCAGAGAAACGATGTAGCAGCCGAGGACGAGGACGATCTCCGAAATCAGCAGCGCAACAACAGTGGCAGGAATAAATACGCGGAAAAGCCGAATCACGCGAGCTTCTTATGACCGGAGATGAAGTTTAGACTTGGCACGGAACTTTTCCAGGATACTCAACTGATAATAGCGATTTGAACGAAAAACGCGGCCCCGTATTCCCCAGAAATGCTTGATTTCGTAGCACATCAAAGTTGCCTCGAACTGGCCGGCGCCATGGTATAACGAGGTAGGATCCGGATAATTCCAGATCGATTCTTCTTCTCGCCCTGCTCGCAATGCTTCGACTTACAAAGAAGGCAGATTACAGTCTGATTGCTCTCAGGCATTTTGCGATGCTGCTGCGCGAAACGGGAAACGCCGTGAGCGCCAAAGAGGTATCAGACTCCTGCGGAATACCCCTTCCCGTGCTCTCCAAATTATTGCAAAAGTTGGGTAAAAGCGGATTTCTCAAATCGGAGTATGGGACCAATGGTGGATATCGCCTGGCCCGGGACCCGAACCGCATCTCAGCCCTGGAGGTGATCCGGGCTATCGATGGTCCGATCGTGCTTGCAAATTGTTTTACTGAAAGCGCTTATTGCGGGCACTCGAGCCGGTGTACAGTGAAGCGGCCCCTGCGGAAGATTCATGAAGGTATTCTGAGGCTGCTCGATAGCGTGAGCATCCAAGACATGCTTCAGGAATCGGAAGACGAGCATCCACAAGCTTTTCCGAGTACGCTCGTGACGCTCGGGATAGCTCCGAAACCATCTGAATCTCAGAGCTTGCTGCGGAAGTAAGCACGTGAAACTGCCGATTTACATGGATAACCACGCGACCACTCGAGTGGACCCGCGTGTATTTGAAGCGATGAAGCCGTACTTCCTCGAGACTTTCGGCAATGCAGCTTCCCGAAACCACAGCTTCGGATGGGAAGCCGAAGAAGGCGTCGAGAAGGCACGTAAACAGATTGCCGAGCTCATCGGGGCAACAGCAAAAGAGATCGTTTTCACTAGTGGGGCTACCGAATCGAACAATCTTGCTCTGAAAGGCATCGCGCAGATGTATGCCGAGCGTGGGAATCACATCATTACGCAAGCTACCGAGCACAAAGCCGTGCTCGACACCTGCAGACGCTTGGAAAGAGAAGGCGCGCGCGTCACTTATCTGCCGGTGCAAGCAAACGGGTTGATTGATCTCGATCAGCTAGAGGATGCGATCACGGACAAAACGATTTTGATCTCGATCATGTATGCCAACAACGAGATTGGCGTAGTGCAGCCGATGTCTGAGATTGGCGCGATCGCCAGGAAGAAGGGCGTTCTTGTCCACAGCGATGCCTCTCAGGCTGTCGGAAAGATTCCGGTCGATGTGGCAGCCGATGGGATCGATCTGCTGTCTCTGACGGCCCACAAAATTTATGGGCCAAAAGGTTGCGGAGCTCTTTATGTCCGCCGGCGCAATCCACGAGTGCAGATTACCGCGCAGATGGAGGGCGGAGGACATGAACGCGGGATGCGATCGGGAACCTTGAATGTTCCGGGCATAGTCGGTCTCGGTATGGCCTGTGAAATCTCCCGTACCGAGATGCCCGAGGAATCCAAACGTCTGGTCTTTTTACGAGACAAGCTGAAGGACAAGTTAGTCAGCGAGCTGGACGAAGTCTACGTCAACGGCACGATGGAGCAGCGCCTGCCGAATAACTTGAATATGAGCTTTGCGTACGTTGAAGGGGAGAGCCTGCTCATGGGACTAAACGACGTCGCAGTCTCGAGCGGGTCCGCCTGCACTTCGGCTACTCTCGAGCCGAGCTATGTGCTAAAGGCACTTGGGGTCAGCGACGAGATCGCGCATTCCTCCATTCGGTTCGGCCTCGGAAGATTCAACACGGAAGCCGAAGTTGACTACGTGGGCGGCCGGGTCGTGGAGGTAGTTCGGAAGCTCCGTGATCTTTCGCCTCTGTACGAGATAGCGAGAGAAAGCAAAGCCCCGGGGAAAACCGTTCTGACGGCGCGCAATTAGAAGACGAAACCGATTCCGGCTGTCAATCGTTGCTCGCGAAGCGGTCCAGCGGGCCGATCTGCTGCGTAATTGAGCACGAATGGGTCTCCGGGCTCGGGTTTGTCGATCGTGATGGAACGTTCGATGAAGTTAGGTTGAGGGCTCAGAGTTTCCCGATAATCCACTTTGCCCAGCCAGCGTCTGCTGAAGCGAAATTTCACTCCCCCTCCATATTGAAATCCAAACTGAAAAACTCCGCCGCCATTCAAGGGAGGTTCATTTGCAAAATTGTAGGCGGCAAGAATCAGTCCTACGTTCTTCAAGCCGACGTTGAAAATGCCACCGGCAGATTTGAACGGAGCATCGGTAATGTGAAGAAGCTGAAAAGCTAAACCGACTGCCACGTAAGGCCGTAAGCGTTTATCACGGGGACGTAAGTTGATCAATGTAGCGTAACCGAATTGGTTTGTGAGCAGTCCGGTGGTTTCCTCTTGGTACGGAACGGGTGGCTGGCCGTTGAAGCCACTGAACGAGGCGGCCGCGCGATACTTGCCGCGCTGGTAATCAAACGAGAATTCATTTGAGAAATATCGCCACGAGTTCAAGGTGACCGATGTTCCGGCGGCCCATCCGTTGTGCAAGCCGGTTCTGCAAAACAAGCGAGAAGGAGGGAATCTCGGGGCTGTGCGACACGATTCCTATGCTCGTCACGTCGAGCGTATTTCCGAAACGCAACCAGCCTCCTTCGATCCCCAATTCGAAGAGCGGCGCAGGCCATTCTTGCTTCTTGGGACGTTCAGTAACATCGTCCAGACTCTCGGGGGGCCCTTCTGCTGCGGGAGGTCGGGATGCAGCACCTCCTTGCAGATCGGCCTCGTTATAGGGCTCAAAGGATATCGCATTTTCTTCCGCGCCCGTGCCGCCGGCTCCCGGCGGTTTATTTCTCTGCTTGAGGTAATGCACTGCCCACCTGGTGCCGGCATAACCCTGGTAGATCAGGTTGCCTCGGTATATATCGTTGCGGGTAATTAGGAATCCCTGCCGGAATCCGCGTTCAACCGTGTTACCGGTGATCGCTCTATCGGGCGCAGCCTGCAAATTTATGCTGTTCTTCGGACTCAAACAGTCGTTGAGTTGAAGGACGGCTACGCGGCCATCGGTTCTTAGTTCTTCTCCCGTCGCATTATGTGCTCCTTTTGGTATCCAAGGCCTGGCATACAGTCCGGCAGCGTCGACGCAGCCGGTAAAAATCAGGTCATTCACAATCTTGGTTCGTTCGTTGTCGATATTCGTATCGATGGTATGTATAAAGGTTCTGTTCTTCCGCGAAAGCTCAATGCCGATGTCCTGAGTGGAGGACGCCGTTAAAACGGGCTTGCCGTTCCAAGTCTCTGAACGTAGCCAAACACGAACGTGGTGCCGCTTCGAAAATGTATCGAGTGACTTCGAAAATGTGAAGCGCGGCCTTTGTTCATCCAGCAACAGAACGGACATGGGCGCGCTTTGATAGCGCTGACTCTCCGCGATCGATCGTAGCGTCAGAAAGCCGGTAATGGTGTTCAATTGATCAGATTGAACCCAGCCGGCGGCCGTGAAAGCTCTTTCGACGGCTCCCGGCGATCCGGAAAATACCAGATTTGTAAGATCCGATGGCTTATTAGAGTTCTCCGTCAGCGTGCGATAAGGGAGCGCGCGCAGCAAGGTATGCAAGCGGGCGCTCTCCGGCGCAGAAACTCGTAGCGGCGGAACGGGCGGCCCGTACACATGAGTCAAATCCAAGGGGCTAGCGAGTTTGATTACAAGTTCAGTTCCGGCTGGAAACCAGATCTCAGGTTCCGAGAAGCGCAGCATGCGTGCTGAAGCGATCGTCACGTAAACGTAGGAAATCGGATCGAACATTGCGACTCCGGCAATCAGGTTGTTCGCCCTGTAGCCGATTGTTCCCGTGGAGCGTATACCGTTCACGCGACCAGCTTTGTCTACCGACTCCCGTGCGTTGTCGATTTCGGTGACCTGGGTCTTTATCGCCGCAGAGGTTCCATCCGGAAGTACAAGACGGTTGAAATCGATGCTGATCCGAGCTGTTTCGTGAATCAGACCCAATCCCACTCGTTTGATCTCGCTTACGGTTCCTATGACTTTCGACCCCATGGGAACCAGAACTTTTCCTTGTTGCAGAACAGGCGAAACAATCATGCCCTCCACCTCGCTGCCCTTTCGCGAGGAAAAGGAAGCCAGCGAACGCGTAAGGCGGACTTCAAGAGTTCTGCCGGCCGGAAGCTCGACTGTTGCCGCCAGCGAGACCGAACAGGTCAAGAGCGCCAAACTAACGAGCCGCGCCAGCGTGGAAGAGGGCCAAGCGGTCGCAGATTTATGCATTCAGAAAGCTGGCCGCCCAGGTATTCCCAACTCCACCGCAATCTGATCGAGCTTCCGATCCGCTGTCCAGAATCGACAGCCCGTGATAAGCGTCGAGCCGAGCAAATGCGCGTCGATCCACCCGATCCCCCTGCCCCAGAGTCTCCTCTGTTCGACCAAGTACGTGACGTCCTTGTCTGTAGCCGGTATCGTCGCCGGCAACGCCCTCAGGTATTTCAGGAACTGATCTCTCTCCTTCAAGTTCCCGCACGCCAACTCGCCGACGATAAACGGGTGGGTCATTACGAGACCGGCCGTCAGCAAAGCCGATAAATCTGCTGACCCGGCGCGTAAATGGTCAATCCACACTGAGGTGTCAACCAGAATCACTGCGCCGGTTCAGAGCGCCGTCTCGGAATTGATGGCAAGTCAGGGTCGCTGCCGCCAAGGGCGGCCAAGCGTCGAGCAGACTCCTGTGCAATCAGGGCCTTAAGGCCCGCCCGGACGAGCGCGGTCTTCTCATCGATGCCGGTCGCCTCTCTGGCCTGCTCGATCAACTCCTCTTCGAGGATCAGGGTGGTTCTCATGCATATTAAATTAGCATATGGATATGTGCATTGCAACCATATAGCCTCAGACGCTTTGCGCTCGCGTGATATACTTGCGAGAGCAGTTCCGCTATTGTGCCGGAATTTGGAACCATTTCCGGGCGGTTCTCGAGGCTTGTCAGCCAACCAATTAGAAAACAGATCAGAGTATGCCGAAGTTAAAGACACATAAGGGTGCGTCCAAGCGTTTCAAGAAGACCGGAACTGGCAAAATCGTCCGCCGGCACGCCTTCGCGAGACATATCCTAACCTCCAAGCCGCGGTCGCGTAAACGGCGGCTCAATCACGCCGTTCTGGCGGATGAGGCAGATCAGCCGAAGCTGCGGGTGATGCTCCCCTATTAACGATTAAGCTTTCGGGAGTAGAAGCAGAGCGCCGCACGTGCCTGCTATCTCTCTTCCGCTCGCAAGAGCGCAATTCAAATTTAAGGAGAAAACGTGCCAAGAGTAAAAAGAGGTACTCACCGGCGGGATTATCGCCACAAGACGCTTCGCCGCGCGAAGGGTTACTTCTTAACGAAATCGAAGCTCAACCGCGCCGCGCAAGAGGCTGTAGAAAAGGCGCTGCGCTACGGCTATGTGGGGAGGCGCCTCAAGAAGCGCAATTTCCGGTCACTCTGGATCGTAAGAATCAATGCGGCCTGCCGGAGCGCCGAAATATCCTACAGCAAGTTCATCAACGGGTTGAAGCGGGCAGGTATCGAGCTGAATAGAAAAGTTCTTGCTGATATCGCTGTGAATGATACTGCTGGATTCGCTACCCTTGTGGAGAGAGCCAAAGCTGCACATCAGGCTCGGGTTCACTAGACTTTGACTAGAGGTTGGTAAAAGAGTAATTCAAGCATGGAAGCAGTTCAAGAGGGCATCGATACGCTGGCCAGTCTGGAGGAGCGCATCACTCGCGCCGTCCAGGCAATTTCCCATTTACGCACTGAAAATAGTCGCCTCGAAGAGCAGCTCAAGGCCGCCGAAGAGCGCGCAAATTCGGCAAGAGCCGAGCTAGAAGAAGCGCAGTCACTTTCCAACGAGTTCCAGAAAGAGAATGGAGAACTCGAGCAGAAGATTTCCAGGCTCTCGCAAGAGCTCGATACGATAAAGGGCGAACGCAAGCAGGTAAAGACTCGGATCGAAAAATTACTAAGCCAGCTGGACCTGCTCAGCGCAAGCTGACAAATCTCTCTATGGAAGATCCGGACAGCCACAAGCAGACTATCCGGATTACCATCTTCAATCAGACCTATAACGTCTCCACTTCCGGCGATCCCCGCGACACCGAGCAGCTAGCGCATGAAATAGACGAGCTTATGTCATCGATCGCTCGGCGCGCGGGCAATCTCGATTCCACTCGCACCGCCGTGCTCGCCTGCCTTCATCTTGCCGACCGGCTCCGTATTGCGGAACGCGAGCTGGGATCGCTGCGCGAATCGGTGCAACACAAGAGTCGCGATTTCGCACTGCTGCTAGATCAGGTTTTTGCCGCCGAAGAAAACTAGGAGTTTGTTGAAAAATATAAGACACCGCTTACTGGCGTGCGCAGCTCAGAAAGGCGTGGCCGCGTTTGCAATCACTTACCGACTCGCTCCGGTGTTTTTTTGTCTCGGCGTATGCGTCGCGCGAGCTGAAGTTCGAGTTCCGAAACTTCTCAGCAGTCACATGGTCGTCCAACGCGACCGTCCGATACATTTATGGGGCTGGTCCGAACCCGGGGAGAATATTTCAGTCGCGCTGGGCGACGAAGTACGAAATACCTCGGGAAATTCGTTGGGTGAATGGAGTGTTTACTTTCCGCCGCGAGCTTCGGGTGGTCCGCTTCAAATTACGCTCTCGGGCCATAACAAGATCGTTCTGGAAGACGTATTGATCGGTGATGTCTGGTTTGCCTCCGGTCAATCCAACATGGAGATGCCGCTGCGAGGATTCCCCGGCTCGGCAGTTATCAAAAACGGCGCGCAGGAAATCGCCGGAGCAAGTCATTCTGACATACGTCTTCTCCTGGTGAAGAAGAAGGCTTCCGGCTATCCACTCGAGGACATAGGAACGGACCAGTCCTGGACGGTTTGTACACCCGCAGCGGCAGCCGTCTTTTCGGCCGTCGCCTACTTCTTTGGCAGGGATCTCGCTGCACACGAACACGTGCCGATCGGACTCATCGATTCTTCCTGGGGCGGCACGCCGGCAGAGGCCTGGATGAGCCTTGAAGGGATAGCGTCCGACGCTTCTCTGATGCCGCTGTTCGCGGCTCGGGCCAAGATGGCGAGGGAACAAACGACTATCGAGGCAAGATTCGCCGCCCAAAAGCGCGAAGACGAGCTTGCCCGCAGCAAACACCAGCCGCCACCCGAGCACCCGTGGCATCCTGATTTTGATTCCTGGGCTCCATCCTGGCTGTTCAACGGCATGGTGGCGCCCTTCACCCCTTTGGGCATCAGGGGTGTCATCTGGTACCAGGGGGAATCGAACGCTGCGTCCGAGCTGGCGCCCTTATATGCAAAGTTGTTCCCCGCCCTCATCAGCGATTGGCGCAGCCAATGGCGACAAGGAGACTTCCCCTTCCTTTTTGTACAGATCGCTAATTATGACGCTGGGCCATCGGACAACTGGCCACTGGTCAGAGAGGCCCAACGCCGTACACTTTCGCTCAATAACACGGCAATGGCTGTCACGGTAGATATAGGAGAGCCCAACAATATTCATCCTGCAGACAAACAGGATGTCGGAGAACGCCTGGCGCTGGGCGCGCGTGCGCTTGCATATCGGGAAGATGTCGAGTACTCCGGCCCGATGTTTCGTCAGGTCAGCACCGAAAGCGACGGATTACGCGTCTGGTTCGATCATGCGCAAGGCTTAACAAGCAAAGATGGGGAATTACAAAGCTTTGAGCTTGCCGGGCCCGATCACCACTTCGTGAAGGCGACGGCTCGAATCACCGGGTCCACCGTACTCGTCACCAGCCCTCAAATTCAGAGGCCGCAATTTGTGCGGTACGCCTGGTCGAACACGCCTGTCGTGAACCTTATTAATAGCGCCGGTCTACCCGCATCGCCATTCACTTCGGAACCATCCTTGGCTTTCCCGAATTGAAACGGACGAAGGTGATGGCGTTTCGAAACGGGTCCCAAGACTGCTCAGCGCCGGCCTTTTAGCGCTTCTCTGGCTCTGAAACGGGCGTCGCAAAATCAGATAAACACTTATTGATAAATAACTTACAAGGATGATCGGGCGCCCGGCTCTGACTGGGTGGGCACGCGCTTCATTTGACGTCAGGAGAATCGACGCAAATGCATCCGCCAGTAATCATCTATCTTGCAAATTAATTTCACTCAGTTCTAGGATTAATCCGAATAATAATTTCTGCTCAAAATCAATAACTTGCCTTTATTCCGCACAACCAAGTAAAAATTACTTGGTATTTTGTTCCAGAAAATGTTAGAGTACATCCAAGCAAAGAAATTTGCTTGGATGTATTTCTGTTAAGACGAAAGTTGGCTGAAGGGGCACTTGCCCTGTGGCTGCCTTTAGCCTCTTCTTTCTTTTCCGTTACCGCATATTCTGGGCTGCTCGGAGCGGCCCAAACTCAAAGCCGGCAGGTTGAGGCCGGACAAGTTGCCTCGTCGATTAAGACGGCGCGCGACCTGATGAAGAACGGCCATCCACAGGAAGCCGCTCACATCCTCAACTCGGCTCTGAGCACAGCTCGGCGCATAAACGACTCTGACGGACAAGCTCGAGCGCTCCTCTCACTGAGCGGTTGCCGCATCATGCTGTTCAATTATCGCGATGCGCAGCAAGCAGCCGAGGCGGCGCGCAATCTGGCATTCAAAATCGACGACCGGACCATCGCCGGCTCCGCCTCGATCAACCTGGCAACTATCTACTCGCAGTTAGGAGATTTCAGTCTGGCCGGAAAGGAAGCCGCTCGCGCCGCCGATTTACTGCAAGACACGCCCGAAAAACTGCGGCTTGCGCAAGCTCTTCTTATTTACTCGAATGTCGAGGCCGACCGGCTCAGAACCAAAATCGAAGAAGAACGAGCCCGTGGCGACTCCGCATCGGAGCGCCGCGATCTTGAGCAGATCCAGCGAAATTATCAGCGCGGCGTCGACGTTGCGCACGCGGCCGGTTTGACGTTCCTGGAGGTCAACCTATGGGAGGAACTCGGTTATTCGCTGCTGCTTGCCCATCGTCCCGAGCAAGCCGAAGGACCGCTTCATAAAGCCTATCTTCTGGAATCGTCGAGCCGGGATGAAAACGCCCTGGCCGTCAATCTGGCTCATCAGGCCGAGTTGCAGCTACAACAGGGGAACTATCGCGTCGCGCTTCAACTGATCGATCAGGCGTTCGCTTCAAAGAGCTTCTCCTTTAGGACCACGCCAAGGTTTTATTCGCTGCACATCCGGGGCGTCTTGCTCGAAAAACTGAATCGAGAAAATGATGCGCTAGTTGAACTCCGGCGGGCTGCCGATGCTGCCACAGAGTGGCGGCAAGGCGCACTCCCGGGAGACGCGATCAGTACACGCACGGTCGTCGTTCTTCACCAGGTTTATGAGGATTACGCTCAGCTGGCTGCGGACTTGTCTATCAAGAACCACAACTCAGACCTGGCTCGGGACGCACTGGAGGTGTTAGCTGAAAATCGCGCTGCGAATCTTCGGGAAGAGATCACGCTGGCCCTGTTTCAGAAACAGCGCCTGCCGCGACGTTATTTCGACCTGCTGTCCGAACTCCAGGCAGCTCAGGCGCGCGTTACGCTCGGTGAGAATAGGCCCGAAGATGAGGCAAGGCTCCAGCAAGTGCGACTCGAGGTTGGCAGCGTCGAGAATGAACTTGGTTTGAGATCCCAGCGGAGTGAGAGAAATCTTCATAGGAATTCACTTAGAGATATTCAGGCACGTCTGACCGACAAGGTTCTTCTCAGCTTTAGTCTCGGCAAGGAGAGATCGTTCCTTTGGGTAGTTACCAGGGACCGGGTAGACGTACATCAACTAGCTGGGGAGGACGAAATTACCGGGCTCACGAAAGCGTTTTCGCAAGCGGTACAACGCCGTCAGGCCAGCACCAAGGCCCTCGGACACCGCTTGAGTCAGGCGTTATTTGCCAGCGTACCCGAGAATCTTTGGAGCAAACCGGAATGGCTGATCGTCGCCGACGGGTCGCTTCTCAATGGAGTTCCTTTCGCTAGCCTATCCGATCTGACAAATCCTTCCGGGGATAAGCTCCTCGCCGATGCGCACTATATTCGTTTTCTGCCGAGCGAACTGCTGCTCCTTTCCACAGATAGCGTTAAAGCACAACAACGCTTTGTGGGGATAGGCGATCCAATTTATAACATTGCTGATTCTCGCCGGCAAAAATCCGCTCACGTACAAGATCCAAGCCGGGCGGCCACTGCTCTTGCCCGTCTGGCAGGCAGCGAACACGAAGTCCGTGCCGCTGCAAAACAGAGCGGGATGAAACAATCGGATATTCTGACCGGCTCGGAGGCCACCGCTTTCCAGTCTGCAGAAGGCAATCGCCGAGCAGCCCGAAATTCTGCACTTCGCAGTACACGTAGTGAGTTCGAATCCGGCCGCTAAGCCAAGCCTTGGGCCGCCTTCGGAAGCCGCACTCGCTTTAAGTCTCACAAAGGAAGACATGCCCGAGTTGTTGACTCCGGAGGCGATCGCCACTTTGCGCGTGCCCGGAAGCTTAGTGATCTTGAGTGGCTGTTCTTCCCAGAAGGGCGAGATTCTGCCTGGAGCGGGCTTAAAAGGCTTGAGCCGGGCATGGCTTCTGGCTGGCGCTTCCGCCGTGATCGTCAGTTCGTGGCCTACGCCGGATGACTCGGGGCGATTCTTCTCTTCTTTTTACAACCATTTCGGAGCCATCTCGTCAGGCTCGCTTTCCGAGCGCGCCGCCCTGGCCTTAGACCAGGCCCAAGTGGAGATGGAACACAGCGGCGGATATCGCAGCGCGCCTCAGTTTTGGGCGGCCTACTCGATTATTTCCAAGGAGTGATTTTCATCAGGCGATGCAAGCAACCCAACAGAAATTGGACCAAACGCCTGGCACAGGGAGCCAGACCTCAACCGGAGAATCACCGGGCGAACGAACCAGCTTTCCCGCAGTGGACTGGCCCTCCCTTGTGGCACAGATCAAGAATGGGGAGAACGCCGGCATGGAGCAGCTCTACAAGCTCTTCAGCCGTGGTATCCGCTATTATCTTTGCCGCCAACTCGGACCGCAGGAACTCGAAGATAAAGTCCACGATACTTTTTTAATCGTTGTTAACGCTATTAAGCGTGGCGATCTCCGCGAACCGGAGCGCCTGATGGGATTTGTGCGGACGGTGGTTCGCCGCCAGGTGGCGGCATACATCGAGAACGCCGTACACAATCGCCGGGAACAGGCAGACCTCGAGAGCGGTGTCATGGTGGCCGACAAGAAACAAAACCCCGAACAAGAGGCGATGGGCCGGCAGAACACCGCGCTCATGAACAGCGCCCTTGCGTCCCTCTCGCCGCGAGACCGCGACATTCTGGTACGCTTCTATCTGCGGGAACAGTCACAGGAACAGATCTGCCTGGAAATGGATCTCACCGAGACCCAGTTTCGCCTGCTCAAATCCCGTGCCAAGGCTAAATTTGGTGAAATTGGTAAGAAAAAACTGGCAAGCAGCGGAATTTTCTCAGTTTTCGTGAGAGCGCAAGGGGGCTAAACTGCACTTACATACCAGAGAGGGCGAGATCCCTCCAACTGTATGACAGACTCTTATCTCGAACATCCGAACGAAGAAGCGCTCGAGCGTTTCCTTCTGCATCGCTCAGAAGACCAGGAACTAGACGTCGTCGAGACACACATCCTTGCATGTGAAAGCTGCATCACACGTCTGGAGAACCTGGAACTTCAAATCAATGATCTCAAAGCCGCTTTGGCCCATTGGGAAGAAAAGCGTATTCAAAACGAACTGAACCCGAAACGTTCCATTTGGAAGAGCTGGTTCAGCGTGCCAAATCTGTCCTGGGCGGGGGCTGCCTGCGCCGCTCTGATTTTTGGTCTGACGTTTGTTCCGCACGCGCTGCACAACTCGCCAAACTCTCCTGCCGGCACCACGCAAATGGCCGAGCGCGACCTTACGGCCTGCGCTGGTTCGAACGGCAGCGACACGGATCTGGCAACCTGTCGAGGTGTTGAAGTCGCCACGTTACCGGAAAATCGACCCCTGAATCTTCGATTGGATGCCACAGATATTCCGGAAGGCCCGGTGGATGTCCAGGTTGTCGGCGCGGATGGAAGCGAAATCTGGCAAGGCCAGACTATGGTGACCAACCAGCGCGCCCGAGTCAAGCTGCCGCAGATCTCGCAGCCTGGCCCCTATTTCCTGCGCTTTTATGCTCCGGGCGCGGGTACCGAACACGAACTTTTGCGCGAATTCCGCTTCGAAATTAAGTAAGAGTGGCGATTTCCTAGAAAACTCGGCGGCGTAATCGTTCGATGCTGAACTGGGCGGTGTCGGCTATGGCCATCACCGCCATTACTCCTGCCTGAACCGGATCGGTGACCACCAGATCGGAAGCATCCGGTACACTTCCCGCCATATTCAAACTGATCACGAGCAATCCTTCCGATCTGACCTCCCGAACCGCCGCTTCAATATCTCCTCCCATCAAGGAGCCGGCAAGCACCAGGACCCGCACACGCGAAAGACGGCGAACAGCACGAACTGCCGCTGCCAGAGTCTGTTCGCCAACGAGCGGAATGGTGTCAATCGAGATGTGTTCGCCGCGAATGTTGTGGCGATCAGCCTCGGAAATCGCGCCCAAGGCAACTTGCCCCACCTGCGCGCCGCCGCCCATAATGATAATCCGCTTGCCGTAAATTTTCTGCAACGACTGCACCGGAACAGCTGTCCGGACAACCTCGAGTCGCGACAAAGCCTCTGTTAGCTCTTGGACCGAGCCAGGCAGATCGAGTTCGAAATAAATTCTGGTTTCGACCGCGCCTTCTTCGACAATCGAGACCGATCGTATGTTGCCGCCGTGCTGCGCAATCACGCCGGTCAATTGGTACAGCACACCCGGTCCGCTGATGGTTGTAATCAGCAGCCCGACCTTGCCGGAAGAATCGATCACGGCTCGATCTCGTACTTCTTAAGTACACTGGCCCAGTGACCCTGTGCTTTCAGAAGAAGTTCAATCACTTCCCGAACCGCTCCCTGCCCTCCTGGAGCATCGGTAACCGCCATAGCCGCCCGTTTTACATCGTGGCGGGCATTGGCGGTGGCGAAAGACAGTCCGACACGGCGCATGATCACGACGTCAGTTAAGTCGTCGCCGATGTACGCCACCTGTTTTGGATCTGCCTTCGCTTCCGACAATACCTGCTCGAGAAGCGGAATTTTCTCGATATGGCCCTGAAAAACCCAGGACATACCCACTTGGCGGGCGCGCTCAGAGGTGGCTGGCGAGTTGCGGCCGCTGATGACTCCGGTCTTGATTTCAAACCAACTCAGCCAGCGGAGGGCGATTCCGTCCTGCGAATCGAAGCCCTTGGTTTCGACCATGTTGTTCTCGAGATCGGGAACCAGGTAGAGCCGGCCGTCTGTAAGAACTCCATCGACATCCATTAGCAGGATTTTGACGTTCGAGGCGAGCTGATGCAGTCTTTCGTCGTCGAGCGGGGGATTCAGTTGCATGGGAGGCAGGGAGGCGCGCCTAGAATCAAGTATTGGCGCAAACCCTGATCGAAAGAGTCGCCGAAATCATCTCTCGTTATAGCATGCTGGCGGCCGGCAGCCGGACAGGAGTGGCGGTGTCGGGCGGCGCGGATTCGGTTGCGCTGCTACATCTTATGCACCGGCTGGCAGCTGAGTTTGGAACGGAGCTGGCGGTGTTGCACATGAATCATCACCTCCGCGGACAGGAATCTGAAAACGATGAAAGATTTGTTCGTTTGCTAGCGGAATCGATGGGTCTGGAGTTCATCGCAGGCGAATCCTTCATCGGTCAAAGTAATCTGGAGGCAGAAGCCAGACTGGAACGTCGACAATTTTTCGAGCGCTGTCGCGAATCGCACGCATTTACCCGCATCGCTCTTGGGCACACACGGAGCGACCAGGCCGAAACAGTTCTCCATCGTTTCCTGCGCGGAAGTGGTACTCGGGGTTTGGCCGCCATGCGCTTTGTCGCGGCTGACGGCTTTATCAGGCCTCTGCTAAGCAGCAGCCGAGAAGAGGTTCGGGCCTGGGCGGCGCAAGAAGGGCTGCGCTGGCGCGAGGACTCCTCGAACACCGATCTCCGCTTCGTTCGTAACCGGCTCAGATTACAAACCATTCCAGCATTGTCCAGGGACTATAACGAAAACCTCGAGGCGGTTCTGGCGAACACGGCCGATCTGGCCCAGGCCGAGGAAGATTTCTGGTCCGCCGAGATTGACCGCATTTACCGGATTTTTGTGAAACGAACCCGCCTGGGTTCGATTTTTCAACTCGCTGACCTACGGAGTCTGCATCTGGCAGTTCAGCGGCGGCTGATACGCCAAGCTCTTAACGATATCCGGCCTGATTTGCTTCGCGGAATCGACTCGGAACACGTTGATGCGATTCTCGCTCTTTGCGCTTCAACCGAAGGCCACGATCGGGTGGTGGTGCCCGGCGCCGACGCTCTACGATCGTTCGATTCGCTCCTCCTTAGCCAAGCCGGAAGGCTCGCAGCAGAACCGCGGGGTTATCAGATCGCGATCAGCGTCGGGGAATGGTACGAAATTCCATTTGGCGCCGGCCATATTTGTATCAACCGAGTGAAACCGGAGCATGCGATTTGTGATAAGTTCAAGAAAGATCAAGAATTTGGCATCGAACGCGCCAGTTTGAGCGGGCATGCTGTGAACGGATGTCCGCTTCTGGTGCGCAATTGGGAGCCTGGCGATGAATTGCACCGTTCTGGCCACCAATCTGCAGAGAAGATAAAGAAGCTGTTTCAGGAACATCGAGTACGGCTCTGGGAACGTCGCCACTGGCCCCTGCTGCAATGCAGAGGGGAAATAGCCTGGGTGCGCAGCTTCGGCGTAGCTGAGAAGTTCTGCGTTACACGGGACGAGCCTGAAGAAATGGAAGTGCTCTACAAACGCCCGGACTGCGCCTAGACGACAGCTACTATGAATCGAAAGCAGTGGAATATACGTCTTTTAAAGTAAGGGGCACGAGTAGGGCCAGGCGGGCCCGCGTCTGACCGGAAGCGTGGTCAGAAGAAGGTGAGTTCATGAGCGCTAATGTAAAAACCGCAGTGTTTTGGGTGGTTATCATCTGCGCGGTCGTGTTGGTGTACATGGCCGTGAAGACGGGGCGAGGGCCCACTCCAACCAGCCTGTCGGTTTCGGAGTTCGTCTCCGATATTCAGGACGGAAAGATTAAAGATGCCAATATTACCGGCACCGATGTACAAGGCAACTTGCTCGAGGGTGGTATTTCAAAGCCGTATCACACTGTGATCCCTCCTAATTACCCTGACATCTACAAGATGCTTCAGGAAAAGGGAGTTAAGTACACGTGGAAGGATTCCACCGGAAGCGGCTGGATCAGCATTCTTTTCAATGCCGTTCCGGTCTTGATTCTTCTGGGATTGTGGATCTTTATGATGCGCCAAATGCAAAGCGGCGGCAACAAAGCGCTCAGTTTTGGTAAGAGCCGCGCCAGGCTGCACTCGTCCCAGCAGAAAAAGGTGACGTTCAAGGATGTGGCGGGCGTCGATGAAGCGAAGGAAGAATTGCAGGAAATTATAGAGTTCCTGCGAGAACCACAAAAATTCCAGAAGCTGGGCGGCCGAATACCGAAAGGTGTGTTGCTCATTGGTCCTCCAGGCACCGGCAAGACGCTCCTGGCAAGAGCCATCGCGGGCGAGGCGAATGTTCCCTTCTTCTCGATTTCCGGTTCCGACTTTGTGGAAATGTTTGTCGGTGTAGGCGCGAGTCGTGTACGCGACCTGTTCGAACAGGGCAAGAAGAATGCGCCGTGCATCATTTTTATCGATGAAATCGATGCCGTTGGACGGCATCGCGGAGCGGGATTAGGTGGCGGTCACGATGAACGTGAACAGACGCTGAACCAGTTACTGGTGGAGATGGACGGCTTTGAATCGAACGAAGGCGTGATTCTGGTTGCCGCTACCAATCGCCCGGATGTGCTGGACCCTGCGCTGCTGCGGCCGGGCCGCTTCGACCGTCGCGTAGTCGTTGATCGACCGGACGTACGAGGACGTGAGAGCATTCTGCGGGTTCACACCAAGAAAACGCCTTTGGGTGACGACGTCAATCTGTCCGTCATCGCGCGCGGCACGCCTGGGTTTGCCGGTGCGGACCTGGCAAATCTGGTGAACGAGGCCGCCCTGGTGGCTGCACGCCAGAATCGGAAGGTAGTGACCCAGTTCGACTTCGAATTGGCGAAGGATAAAGTGCTGATGGGAGTGGAGCGCAAGAGCCTGATCATCAGCGATAAAGAAAAGCGGATGACCGCTTACCACGAAGCTGGACATGCAATCGTGGCCGCTCTGCTCGAACATGCCGATCCTTTGCACAAAGTGACGATCATTCCGCGCGGCATGGCGCTTGGCTTAACCATGCAGCTTCCGCTCGACGACAAACTGTCGCACGACAAGAAGGATTTGGAAGCCCGGCTCGCCATTCTGATGGGCGGACGGATCGCCGAAGAGATTTTCCTCGATCAGATGACGACCGGGGCAGGCAACGATATCGAACGAGCCACCGAAATGGCTCACAAGATGGTTTGCGAATGGGGCATGAGCGAGCTTGGCCCTTTGTCTTTCGGTAAGAAGGACGAGCAGATCTTCCTTGGCCGTGAAATCGCGCAGCATCGCGATTACAGCGAGGAAACAGCGATCAAGATCGACCGGCAGGTGCGAAAACTGGTCGAGGACGGATACAACACAGCGAAAAGTATCATTGAAGAGCGTCGTGATGCGATGGTTCGCATCGCCGAGGCGCTGCTCGAGCGCGAGGTGTTGGATGGCAGCGAGGTCCTGGATCTGATCAACGGTAAGCCGCTGTCGCAATCGCCCAAGGCTCCGCAAACGACCACACCGAACCCGCCGGACAACGGCATCGTTGTTGGGCCGCACCCGAGTCCAGTTCCGGGATTGTTGGGTGGCGAGAGCCCGCAACCGGCTTAAAAGTCTACAGCTACGTTCGCGATTGGCCTTTGCAACGCACGGGTCGGTTCGCTCGCCGCTCCAATAGAGCTAAATCGCGTTTGCGACTGTAGTGTAATCGGAATTTGAGAGCAACAGCCGGAGTGTTTTGATTCCTCAGTAGCCTCAGACTGTAAAGCAGAGGCGAGATTCAAAATGACCAATTTAGCGAATGTGGATGGGAGCGTTTCACTTCCCTACCTGACGGACGAGCAGCGCTGGGCGGCGGTGGTCAGCAGAGACCGACACGCAGACGATCAGTTTTACTACTCCGTCGCGACGACGGGAGTCTACTGCCGGCCTTCCTGCGGATCGCGGCAACCAAGAAAAGAAAATGTTCAATTCCATCTGACAACCGAAGCAGCCGAAAAGGCGGGGTTCCGGCCATGTAAACGCTGCCGGCCCAGTGATCCTGAGGCCTCGGCTCTCCGGGTATCTGCGATTGAAGAGGCTTGCCGCACGCTCGAAGCTGCGCAGGAACCGCCTGACCTGGACCAGGTCGCCGCAGGCGCCGGAATGAGCCGCTTCCATTTTCAGCGCGTATTTAAAGAAGTGACTGGAACAACTCCGCGCGCTTATTTTGCCGAGTGCCGGAGAAAGCGGGTGCAAGCGGAATTGGAGCGCGCAAAAACGGTTACTGAAGCGATTTACGGCGCGGGTTTCAACTCGAACGGACGGTTCTACGCGCAATCCAACCAGATGCTCGGCATGACACCAAAGGCTTTTCGCTCGCGTGGCGATCGGGCTACGATCCGCTTTGCCGTAGGCGAATGTTCTCTCGGTTCCATTTTGGTCGCAGCTACTACGAATGGAATCTGCTCGATTCTGCTCGGCGACGATCCGGACCGGCTCGCACAAATACTTCAGAAGCGGTTCTCCGCGGCGGAACTGGTCGGCGGGGACCGGCAGTTCGAGCAGTGGATGGCGACAGTGATCGGATTTATCGACCACCCCGCACAAGGTTTAAACCTGCCTCTCGATTTACAGGGCACTGCCTTTCAGCAACGCGTCTGGCGCGCGTTGAGCGAAATTCCGGCGGGCTCGACCGCGAGTTACGAGGAGATAGCCAAACGGATCGGCGCGCCAAAGTCGGTGCGGGCAGTGGCTGCGGCATGCGCTGCAAACTCTGTTGCGGTTGCCATCCCGTGTCATCGCGTGGTGCGCAAGGACGGAGGACTTTCCGGTTATCGCTGGGGCGTGGAACGAAAACTTGCTTTGCTCCAGCGCGAAGCCTCAGCCTGATATTCAGGCCGAGGCAGTGTGGCTCGGCGGGACGGACAGTCTCACTCTTCGCGTAAAGCTCGTACGGGATCGAATCTTGCTGCTCTCGCTGCCGGCAGCACTGAAGCCAATCCCGCTACGAGCAGCACAAGCAGAGTTACTCCGGCATAGCTGATTGCATCCGCTCGCGACACTCCATACAGCATCCCGGAGAGCACCTTCGAAAATGCTGCCGCGAGCGCCAGGCCGGCCACACAGCCGAGACAGGCAACACTCAAGCCCTGCCTGAGAAAGCGCTGCAGAATCTGGCCGGGCATTGCGCCCAGGGCCATTCGCAATCCAACCTCGCGTTGGCGGACATTGACGAAGTAGCCAAGGGTTCCGTAGAGGCCTATGGCAGCCAGCAAGATCGCGGTCAGCGAAAACAAGGTGAGCAACAGAGTGCGCAGGCGATTCTCCGAACTTACGTCTGACAGCTGTTGCGCAAGAGGAACGATGTCGAATACCGAACGAGCAGGCTCGACCTGGTGAAGCTTGCGACGTAAAGACAAGCTCAGAGCAGAGGGATCGCCATGCGCTCGGACAAGAAAGTAAGGGCTCGGGTCAGGGGCACTGACACAGACGTATATGGTCGGCGCCGGGACCCGATCAATTCCGTTCTCGCGCGCGTCCGCGACGACTCCGACAATCTCTTGCGGCGCCACGAAGAAAGCATCATGCAGCCGCTCCAGGTGGCGCCCAATAACGGGCTGGTCGCCCAAGAACGACGTCACAAAGCTGCGGTTCACAACCGCCGTGCTGAGCATTTTTCCGCTCTCACACTCTTCTCCGTTGAGTAGCGGAATACGCATGGTTTGAAAATACCCAGAAGACACCGCCTTTTGGTCGCTCAGAATCTGATCTTTAGTAGCGTGACCATCCAGCAATTTAAACTCGCCCGGGTACTCACTGGGAACACCTGGCAGGGTAGCTGATGTCGCCGCAGCAGCCACGCCGGGCACACCACGGATCGCGTCGAGATCGCCATCAATCCGCCGGGTGAGAGCCTTCATATCCGCGGTTTCGCCCCAGTTGCCGCTCATACGCAGCGTGAGAATGTGCTCCACATCGAAACCCGGAGAAACACGACCCAGGGCCTGGAAACTTCTGAGTAGAAGCGCTGCTCCGAGCAGCAGCGTCACGGCAAGAGCAACCTGCACACCCACCAATGTCCACTGGAGTGGGTTGCTTCCCGCGACTTGTGTGCGAGTGTTACGAGCGAGCGATCCAGAAACGGTGCGGCGCGTCGCCTGAATCGCCGGCACGAGTCCGAAGACCAGAGTGCAAGTGACGGCGCAAGCGAGTCCGTATGCCAGCATGCGCCAGTCCAGAGTGATCTCGTTCACGCGTGGCAAGGCTTTCGCCATTGATCGAAATACGGTCGATGCCGCCGCTGCCACTCCGCAACCCACCACCGATCCGATGAGCGCCAATACGAGAGACTCAGTCAGCAATTGCACAATGACGGAAGCGCGCGAAGCTCCAAGAGAGTAGCGTATTGCGATTTCGCGGGTCCTTTCCGAGGTACGCGCCAGCAGAAGCGCCGCGATATTCGTGCAGGCTATCAGCAGCAGTAGAGAAACCGATCCAAAAAGCAACCATAGCGATTTGCCTGAGTTCCCCACGATCGATGCTTTGAGCGGCTCCAGCTCAACGGTAATTTCTTTATCGCTTTTCGGATATTGTCTTGCGAGCCTAGACTGCACCGCAGCCAGATCGCTTCGCGCCTTCGCGATTGTTACACCCGGTTTCATTCGCCCCAATACCGAGAACCAGGTAGAGTTCCGGTCTTGCGCATAGGGAGCGTCAGGCGGACTAACCGACCAAATATCTGCCGTCCGGTTCGGGTACGCAAAATTAGCCGGCAACACGCCGATGATCGGATACGAGTACGTTCCAAAGTGAAGCTGTTTGTTCAATACATGGGGATCACCGTGAAAGCGCCGCTGCCAAAGGGCGTAGCTGATCAGGACGGCATTGGGGCCGCCGAAGTGCTCTTCTTCGCGTGTAAAGTCTCGCCCCAGCACTGGACTGACTCCGAGGACTGACAGGAAGCGGGGCGCCACCAAAACCTGAGTCAACTTCTCCGGCAGCATTCCTGAAGTCTCCGAAATGTCCTGCGAATAATAGCCGGTGATGCCTTGGAACGCCTCACTCATCCTGTTCCAATCTTCCAAACGCTGCGGCGCAACAAAACTTTCTGAGCTCTTTCCTTTGTTCGGGTGTTGATGCAGGACCAGCAGCCGGTCGCCGTCTGGATACGGGAGCGCACGAAGTATAACGGCGTCGATCGCGGAAAAGACGGCGCTGTTAACTCCGATGCCGAGCGCGAGGGTGAGTATTACGGTTATGGAAAAACCAGGGGACCTCCGCATGAAGCGCAGAGCTGCTTTCAGGTTTTGGGCAGTGTTCTCCAACGATATGATGCGATGAACGTCGCGGCACTCCTCCTTGACCTGCTCGTTCCCGCCGAATTCGAGTAACGCCTGTCTACGGGCCTCTTCCGCAGGCAGACCCTCCTCGATTTTGGCGTCGATCAACTCCTGCAGGTGAAATCGGAGTTCTGAATCCAACTCGCTTTCCCGACGCCGTGTTCTGCTCCAAGGCCACCAGGACATGTCTCTCTCCTACTCGACGGTCTGCATGATAAGGGTCACCGCGCCGGCCAGCCGTTCCCAGTTGGATTCTTCCTTGATTAGTTGTTTGCGGCCTTTTGCCGAAAGCCGGTAGAACTTGGCTTGCCTTCCTTTATCCGATTCGCCCCAATCCGCTTCCAGCCAGCCACGCTTTTCCAATCGATGAAGAGCGGGATAAAGCGAGCCTTGCTGCACCTGCAAAACTTCTTTAGAAATCTGTTTGATGCGTTGTGAAATGCCGTATCCGTGAACTGGACCTAATGCCACAATTTTGAGGATCAGCATGTCCAGCGTACCCTGCAGAAGGTCGGACTTGTCGATTGGCATGGCTCTCCCTAGTCTTTCTACATATTCGCGCCCGAATAGGTAGATTGTCAAGGACTAAGGGCTTTTGGGTGGTGAGGCTAACTGTTTTGGGGAAACCTGGGCTGACCGTGACCAGTTTCGGAATGCGGGGTGCGGCTAGGATCGACTCTGAACCGTCGCCATACCAACCAAACCTCTTTTCAGCGAACCCGTTTCTATTCGTTCGAACCTCAGTATCGTGCCCGCACCATGAGCATCGTCGAAGACCATATCTTCATCCAATCTCGTCCGCTCGATATTCTTGCGGGCAACATACGGACGCAATTTCGCGACTTCGTCGCTGAGCTCATCGGGAAAGAAGAGCTGTCCGGTGTGCGATACGTGTCCGCCGGCTATTTTCTCGTTTTTGATAGTCCCACCGCAGTGAACTTTGAGGTGAATGTGAATATCCCGCCCTGCGTACCAACCTGGATAAATCGTGTCGAATTCAACGACGCCCTTGGCGTCGGAGAGTTGGAGGCCACGGCAGAAAGTCGTATTGTCCGTCGAATGCAGTGCACCGAACCGAGGAGGAGGACCGCCGTTGCGGTCGAAATCTGGCGGAGGTCCGGGCGGCCGACCTGGACCATGCGGAGGAGGACCCATTCCGGGCGGTCCGTTTGGATTCATCTTCGTGTATCCGGAATAGATGCCGCTGGCGTCACAATGCCAAATCTCGAGCGCAGCGTTTTGGAGCGGAGTACAGCTTCTTGCATCGATCAGATTGAGACGGAGTCGCAATGGCAGGCCAGGCTTACCTTCCGTAACGTCTCGACGCAAGATTCCGCGATCCAGATAGTACGGTCCCTGGGTGAGTTCCGGGTCGAGCGTGCAAACGCTGGCTTCCGCATGCGGTACCGCGGCCACAATCTGCTGGGCCGGCAGAAATAAGCCGGCAGCGCCGGCAGCACTCCTATACATGAACTTCCGCCGGCTGAAGGGAGGATATTCCATACGAGCTTTACCTCAGTGAAGCAGATCGCTGTAAAGCTTCTGTTTCTCACGTGAGGCGTATTGTAAAGCTTGTGTAAATCACAAATGCTTCGAGCCGGCGGCCGGAAAAATCATCTCGACTTCAAGACCATGGGGGGAGCGATTCCGGCAGGACACCGAACCGCCGCAAGCCTCGACACAACTCTTTACGATCGCCAAACCGAGGCCGGTCCCTCCGGTTTCGCGCTGGCGCGCAAATTCCGGCCGATAGAAAGGTTTGAATATGTTCTCGAGTTCACTCTCGGGAAGGCCGGGCCCTTGGTCGGTTACGCAAATAGAAACCCTCTCGTTGCCGTTGTTTGCTGAAAGCAGTATGGGACCGCTGGCCCCGGCGTATCGGACCGCGTTCCGCACCAGGTTTGCCAAGGACCGGTAAAGATACTCCGGCTGCGCCATCACGTTGAGATCGGGTTTAATGCGGTTTTCTATCTGTGCCTGATCGGTGCTCTCCCGCTCGAGAACCCGCATCGCCACTTCGGCCACATTGACGCGCTCTAGCGGGACCTGAGGGCCAAGCGCCGCCTTGGAAAAAGACAGCAACTCGTTAATCAGTCCGGATACCTGGGTAAGCTCTTCGCTGACATCGCTGACATACTCGATGCTGCTGGTTGAAGCGCGCTGTTCCAAAATACCGACAGCCGCCTGCATGCGAGCGATGGGCGAACAGAGTTCATGCGCAATATCGCTCAAAAAGCGTCGCTGACCTTGAATCAAATCCGCCAGACGGTGTGCCATGCGGTTAATAGATCCGCTAAGTTCGCCCAGTTCGTCGCGCCGCCGGGTAGAGAGCGCAATTTCGAAATGACCTTCCGCAATCTGCGCAGTAGCACGGGTCATTTGACCGATGGCGAGAGTCAATCCTCGGATCAACGGCAGCCAACAGGCAACCGAAATCGCAACAATTGCCAGAATGACCGCCAGCCACGGCCGGTAATCAAAAAAGAACGGATTGGTCCAGATGGAAGAGAATCGCCAGATGACGGTCCCATGCACCGGCTCAACCCGCGGACCCGTCCATATAGGAATGGGCACACCCACCCAATACTCGTGGGAATGCGGGCTGCGAGTCATGAAGATGGGCGGCGGCCCCAACATGGGCGGAATCCTGTGCCGGTCCTCTCGCGCACCCGGATCGTGATGACCGCGAGTTAAAGATGTCCGCACGTCTTCGGGCAAAGTTGTCGACGCGCCCGCCAGTTGCTCCCCTCTGTTATTGAAAAGATAGAGTTCCGCGGAGTAGCTCTTCGAATAGAGATTCAGCGATTGATTCCACTGGCTCGCCGGCTCTTGTGGCAGTTGCAGTGCCAGCAGCCGAGAGACGGAGAGCATGCGATCGCGCGCCGGTGCAAAGAGAAACGAGCCGAGGTCCAGCCGGAATTGCACTCGCGCGAAAACAAAAAATACCAGCGCCAGCAAAACAATATTGAAGAACGCGAGTAGAGAGATCTTCAGTGAAAGCGACGGGCGCAAGGTCATAACTCGCCTTCTGCCCCTGGCTTGCGCATCATGTAACCGGCGCTGCGGATCGTAACGATAAAACGCGGCGATTTCGGGTCATCGCCCAATTTTCTGCGCAGCGAGGAGATGTGAACATCTACCGAGCGGTCGAAGACATCGAAGTCGCGATCGGCTACTTCAAGAAGGAGTTGCTCGCGAGTTTTCACGCGTCCTGCGGCGCTCGCCAGAGAAGCAAGAAGATCGAATTCGACAGCGGTGAGTTGCAAAGACTCGTTTCTCAAGCTTACGGAGCGTGATGCGCGATCGATATGCAGATCTCCGACCACAATCGCTGTAGCTTCTGCTTCAGTCCGCGCCGTCGAAGATATGACTGAGCGGCGTATGACGGCACGCAGGCGGGCGAGCAGCTCGCGAGTAGAGAAGGTTTTCGGCAGATAGTCGTCCGCTCCGAGTTCCAAACCGACGATCCGGTCTGCTTCTTCGCCGCGGCCGGTAAGCATGAGAACGGGGGTATTCGATTCGGCGCGCAGACGGCGTAGAAAATCGAAACCGTCTACACCCGGCAGCATAACGTCCAGAATCACAGCAGCGAAGGACCCGCTCAGGGCCATCTCCAGCCCGGCAGCTCCGTTATGAGCCGCTGATACTTCATAGCCCATCGGCTCGAGATAATCGCGAATCAGCCGGCAAAGCTTTACATCGTCGTCCACGACGAGGACTCGCGTGAGGGGATCCGCTTTGATAACTGGCGATGCCATCTTCACAATTGTGGCTCTGCTTTTCGAAGAAAACACATCCTTTTACCGCGCCTTTACAAAAAGGCTGCCGATCTTAATAACGACTTTACAAGTTCCTGGTCAACTGAAGTCATTCCGACGGGTCGCCTTCGGGCTCGCAAGACTCCACCCTCAAGAGTCCTGCTTTTAGGCCGGGGGCGACCACTTTTCTGGAGCCGTATGAAATTCAATCCCCTGATTAGCATGCGCATCGCGCTTCTTACCTTGATAGTGGTCGCGATGCTCACGACGAAGCGGCTACCGGGACAGAACCTGACCAGTGGTGGGACTGTGCGGGGCGTAGTGAAGGATAGCTCTGGCGCCGTGATCCCCGGCGCGAGAATAACGCTCATAGACGAAACCGGTGGTATACACGTGACCCAAACACGAGGCGATGGGCAATACGTCGTCAGAGGTTTGCCTCCGGGTACCTACACAGTGAAGGCTGAGTTCAGCGGGCTCGAGCAGAGTCAGGCAACGTTGGTCACAGTATCTGCGCGAGAAACGGTGACTGCGAACATCTCAATGGTCGTCGCGACGCAGAAACAGGAAGTTACGATAACCGGATCCAACACGAATCAAGTCAGCACGGAAGCGGCCAACAATGCAGCCGCTTTAGTTCTGCGTCAGGAAGACCTGGATGCCCTTCCGGACGATCCCGACGATCTGGAAGCGGATCTGGAGGCATTGGCGGGACCTTCGGCGGGTCCGGGAGGGAATCAAATTTTCATCGACGGCTTTACAGGCGGGCGGCTCCCTCCGAAGTCTTCGATCCGCGAGATAAGAATCAACTCAAACCCCTTCTCCTCGGAGTACGACAAGCTCGGCTTCGGGCGTATCGAAATCTTTACCAAACCGGGTACCGACAAATTTCACGGCCAGGGATACTTCGGGACGAGTGAAGACATCTGGAATTCACGGAATCCTTTTCTGACGACGAAGCCGCCGTTTGAAACGCAATTGTTCGGGGGAAACATCAGCGGCCCGCTCGGAAGCCGCGCCAGCTTCTTCATCGACGTAGATCGAAGGAACATCGATGACAACGGGATCGTGAATGCAACCGTTCCCACAAGCGATTTCTTGAACACGCGCTTGCTGCAGTCCTACTATCCAACGCCCCAACGGCGCACGACCGTCAGCCCCAGAGTTGATTACCGGCTAAGCGCCAACAACACCCTCAGCCTTCGCTACGCTTACCTGGAGAACGATCAATTGATGACGGGAATCGGACAGTTCAACCTCCCTGAACTCACGGCAGGAACCACAACGTTCCCGAGCAATGGCTACACTCAATCGGCGAACGAGCATCTTTTTCAACTTGTGGATACAGCAGTTCTGAATCCACGCGTCATCAACGAAACGCATTTCCAGTTCGCACGAGACGCAATCTACGACTCGAGCGCCAGCAATGCGCCGGAGCTGAATGTGACGAACTCCTTCGTCTCGGGCGGATCCGGCTACAGCGCCAGCCAGTACGGCCAGAGCTACGACATTCAGAACCAATACGAATTGCAGAACTACACATCGGTTACGAGCGGCGCTCATGTGATCAAATTCGGAATCCGAATCCGAGCGGACGCGCTCGCCGACTTCTCGCCAAAGAACTTCAATGGAACCTACTCGTTCCAAGGCTCCAGTGGTATTTCTTCGATTGACCAATACCTGACGACCGTTCAATTGCTCGACAAGGGATACACCAGCGCGCAGGTGACTGCGATGGGATACGGCCCCTCCCAATACAGTGTGAGCGTCGGTCAGCCGTATATCGGATTCTCGCAACTGGACTTCGGCCCCTTCATCCAAGATGACTGGCGGCTGCGCCCGAACTTCACTCTCAGCCTGGGGCTTCGCTGGGAATCACAGACCAATATCGCCGATAAGAATGACTGGGCGCCGCGCGTCGCATTTGCATGGTCCCCGTTCGGAAACTCCGCCGGGCATCCGAAGACAGTTATTCGGGGCGGCTGGGGCATCTTCTACGATCGCTTTCAAGCGATGAATGTGCTGAATGCTTACCGCTACAACGGAATAAATCAAGTCACGTATCTCGCGAAGGATCCGACGATCTATAACAGCACGTTCTCTACTGCGATTCCGATCAGCGACCTGGAGGTATCTACCGCTCAGCAGAAATACATCATCGACGGCAATCTGAAAGCGCCGCGTTTGATGCAGACAGTGATCGGATTTGAAAGACAACTGCTTTCTCATACCACCCTGAACGCGAATTTCACCGATTCGCGCGGCATACATGAACTGCGTACCGTGGATATCAACGCTCCGCTCCCCGGTACTTACACCTATGATCCAACAGAAGCTCTCAGCGTTTCCGGCATTCGCCCTTACTCTTACGCGGGCGACATTTATGATTATCAATCGACCGGCATCTTTAAGCAGACACAGCTCTCGGTAGGGGTCAACAGCATGATCGGAAAGTGGGTGACGCTATTCAGCCGTTATGCATATGGGAACGCGCACAGCGACACCGACGGGCTGACAACTATGCCGGCAAACCCCTATAATTTTGCAGACGAGTGGGGACGCTCAGCGCTCGATATCAGGAACATGCTTTTTCTGGGCGGCTCGATTTCGGCGCCCTGGGGACTGCGCATCTCGCCGTTCTTTATCGCGCACAGCGGCATTCCATTCAACATCACAACCGGCACAGACATCTACGGCACGGGGCAAATCGCTTCGACTGCGAGACCCGGAATAGCGAGTGGCTCCGGAACCGATATCATCGACACTCCTTATGGATATCTGGATTCGATTCCAACGGCGAATCAGGCAATACTCGAAAGAAACGCCGGTACCGGGCCGGGCTTTCTCGAATTGAATATGCGAGTTAGTAAAACCTGGAGCTTTGGCACGACAAAATTCGAGGGGATGTCTGGCGGGACCAGAGCACAGCAGGGCGGCGGACCTCCCGGCGGTGGCCCCGGCGGAGCTAGGGGCGCCGGAGGCGGTGGTCCAGCAGGAGGCGGTCCTGGCGGCGGTGGACCCGGAGGAGGCGGTCCGCCTCCCGGCGGCATGTTCAATGAGTCCGGCAGCCATCGCTATAACCTGACGCTCTCGGTCATGGCGCGAAATGTTCTGAATCACGAGAATTTGAACGCGCCCGTAGGCGTGCTGACCTCGCCCTCTTTTCTCGAATCTACCGGCATCACCGGCGGATTTGGCCCGGAATCGGTAGCGAGCAATCAGCGGAGAATCGACCTGCAACTGCGCTTCTCGTTCTAGAGCCACACGGCCAAAAACACCTGAACAAAAGAGCGGTGTAGAGTCTGCCGCCCTTCTCCCATCAATACGCCGCCAGCTTGTTCTTAATGTGATATGTTCTCGGTTCAATGAAGACTGGGGACGTAGCCGGGGCGGATTATCAGGTCAATTGGCGCAAGCTGCAGCAGGTGGGCCTCAACGCCTATGAGTCGCGTTCGTATATGGTGCTCATGGGACATCCGCGTTTCAAGGCACTCGAACTGGCGGCACGCTCCCACGTCCCCAGGCAGAAGATCTATGAAGTACTCGACAGCCTGGTCGAGAAAGGCTTTGCCCAAGTGGTTCAGGAGAAGACCAAATTGTTCTCTGCCGTGGACCCGAGCTTGGCCATTCCGAGTTATCTTGCCCGGCGCACGCGTGCCCTGCAACACGAGTTAACCGAGCAGGGACGGCTCGCCAGCGGCTTGATCGAAGATCTCCGCCTGGCGTACCTGGAAGGGCAGGATGGCCGCGGTACCCTCGACTTTCTCAATCTGGTGAGCGATCCGACGCAAACCGCCATTCAATATCGCCGCATGCTGACCACCGTGAGCCACCATTTCGTCGAGTTTTCGAGACCACCGTTCGCGGTGGACCCGCTCGACGAACAGCTTGTCAAGGAAGCGGCTCACAAAGGCGTTCGGGCAAGGCTCCTGATAGAAGCGGGTCAAATCGATCCTGAACATCGTGAGCGTCTCCATGATTACCGCGCGGCCGGCGTGGAAATCCGATTCCTCGACCGCCTGCCCCTCAAGCTCGCTTTGTTCGACGGCAAATGCGGACTGGTCGCGCTCCTCGACCCGGTTCTGACCCGGCCTTCCTGGACCTCACTGATTTTCGAACACGAGGGCTTCTCGGAGGCAATGGCCGGCTTGTTCGAAAGCTACTGGAATCGCGGGATTGCCGAGACCGAAGCCGAAATAGTGCCGGTTTCGGCTTAATCCGCTGTTCTGACGTATGTTATATCTGCTCGCCAAAGCCAGCATTTTGGTAGCCTTGAGCGATGCGCCCCCAGCCTCTCATTTGTGTCACGGATGTCGAAGCCAGCAGCCGCTGGTATCAGCGCCTGCTGGGTTGCCGCGGGGCTCACGGTGGCCGGCAATATGAACAACTGGTGAAGGATGGCTCGCTCATCCTGCAATTGCACAGCTTTGAAGTCGAGCACCATCACGGCCCGATTGGTAATCGCGCCGACAGGCCTTACGGCAATGGTGTGCTGCTCTGGTTCGAGGTGGAAGATTTCGACGCAGTAATGAAGCGCGCCGCCGAAATGGGTGTCGAGATTGTCCTTCCCCGCCATCGCAACCCTCCCGATAGCGATGGCGGCCCTAACCATTGGGAGTGTTGGATGCGCGATCCGGACGGCTACACTGTCGTAGTCGCCAGCCCGTATGGAACCGCTGACGGGACCTGGCGCCCCGGCCCTGATTTATTCACGTAATCCACTGGGCAAGAAAGCCGACGTCCTCAGGAACGTTTTGCTCCGTCCCTCACCTGCCGGAGCACCTGATCACGATCGAGAAATTGGATCGCGCGCATGCCGAGCAACTCCGCGCTTTGAACATTCTCGAGTCGATCGTCGAAAAATAAACTGTTGCGCGGCGCGCTTCCGAGGCCCTGCAAGCAATGCTCGTAAATCGCCGGATCGGGTTTTACGGCGTGGATCTCATAGGAAAGCGTTACCTGGTCAAACTGCGCCAGCCGCCTGGTTCGAGTTTTCAGCGCTTCGCCGAGCTCGCGCGGCATGTTCGAGAGAATAGCAACCCGCTTGCCTGCCTCGCGCAACTGCCCGACCCAATCCCACATCACATCATCGAATTGCATCCAGCTGTCGGTGTCGAGTGTTGTCAATTCATCGACGATATTGGCCGTGATGCGCACACCGCCTTCTCGCGCAACGTCGTTCCAGTATTCAGCAGCCGTCAGGACTTCTTTGTCATACTCGGACCGTTTGGCCCAGTAAAGATCTGTGAAGCGCTCGGCAGGGATACCTAACCGGCCTGCCATTTTCGCCTGATCGGCTTCGCTCTGATGGCGCGCAAGAACGCCGCCATAATCGAAGATGATGGAGCCGTACGAGTCAACAAGCGCCATCGGCGACGTGTTCCGGACGGCTGCGCACTTCGCGAATCGCGTAAATGCGGCGGCCCTGGCTTTCGAAGTACGTTCTCATCAGAACCTCTCCTATGAGTCCCGTGCTGAAAGCCATCAGTCCGGAAATCCAAAGCAAAGCTCCGGCCACCAGCAGTGGTCCGTGTTCGGCTATGATGTCATGCCCGGCGATCTTCGCGATCAGCATCCAGACTAAGAGCGAACTGCCCGTGCCGATGCCCGCTAAACCCCACTTGCCAAAAAAGTGCATGGGACGGGTCAGATAACGAAGTAAAAACTTGATTGTCAGAATGTCGAAAAAGACGCGGAAGGTTCTGCCGAGACCGTAATGCGACGCTCCGTTCGGACGCTCGATGTTTCTAATCGGGACCTCGGCTACACGAGCGCCATAGAAGCTGGCGAGGGCCGGTATGAAACGATGCAGTTCGCCATAAAGATTGATATCCTTCAAGACTTCTGAACGATACGCCTTGAAAGTTGTTCCAAAGTCATGCAGATCGACTCCGGAAGCGCTTTTCATCATCCAATTGGCGATCCGCGAAGGGAACTTGCGTGTGACAGCATTATCGACGCGATCCTTGCGCCAGCCGCTTGCGATGTCATAGCCTTCGTCGATTTTCTCGAGCAGTAGCGGAATATCCTCTGGATCGTGCTGAAGATCGCCATCGAGCGAAACCACGACCTCGCCCTGCGCCTCATCAAATCCCGCAGCAAGAGCCGCAGTTTGTCCAAAGTTGCGTCGCAAGCGAAGAACTTTCAGGTGCGGATCAGTTTCGACCAGGTTCGCCAAAAGATCGAAGCTTCGGTCTGTTGAAGCGTCATCCACAAAGATGATTTCGTACTGCCGACGCAGACTCTCCAGCACGGTAGTGAGCCGGTCGTAGAGCGGCAAAATGGCAGGTTCCTCGTTGTGAATGGGAATGACTAGGGACAGCATAACAGCGCCTCTTTCAGTGTAGCGGAGTTCCTCGTATAAACCCTTAGAAATGCTACAATAAGAAAGCAGCGAAATTCAAGTTAACTTGCCGTGCATCAGATACTTGCACGCCAAGTTCATAGGCTGTCAGGAGTCTCTTTTGGCCGATCAGAAGCCACCTAACGACGGTAATCTATTTCCGCCTCCAAGCGAAGCCAAGAACATCATTTCGATCAATATCGAAGACGAAATGAAGCGCTCGTACCTCGATTACGCCATGAGCGTGATCGCAGGCCGGGCGCTGCCGGATGTGCGCGACGGGTTGAAACCTGTCCATCGCCGTATTTTGTATGGCCTGCACGAGATGGGCCTGCATTACAACCGGCCCACGCGCAAGTGCGCGAAGATCGTCGGCGAGGTTCTCGGTAAATACCATCCTCACGGTGACGCACCAGTCTATGATTCGCTCGTGCGCATGGCCCAGCCGTTTTCCATGCGCTACCCGTTGATCGACGGCCAGGGGAATTTTGGTTCGGTAGACGGCGATCCGCCCGCGGCCATGCGGTACACCGAGGCCCGACTGACCAGGATTGCCGGCACGTTGCTGGAAGACATCGACAAAGAGACGGTCGATTTTCGTCCTAATTACGACGACAGCGAGCACGAGCCGGAAGTCCTTCCCGCGCGTGTCCCGAATCTGCTGATCAACGGCTCATCGGGTATCGCAGTCGGCATGGCAACTAATATTCCGCCGCATAATCTGAAAGAAATCATCGATGCGACGATTGCGCTGATTCACGATCCGAACACCCCGCTTAGCAAGATCATCGAAATGGTTCCGGGACCCGACTTCCCGACGGGCGGGTTTATTCTTGGACGTCAAGGTAGCATTGACTACTTCACGAAGGGGCGGGGCAGTATCAAGCTGCGCGCCAAGGCAGCGACAGAAAAGATCGGCAAAGATCGCGAGGCGATTGTCGTCACTGAAATTCCATTCCAGGTAAATAAGGCGCGCTTGCTCGAGCACGTGGCGGCCCTGGTCGCTGACAAGAAGCTCGAAGGCATTTCAGACGCGCGCGATGAGAGCGACCGCGACGGAATGCGGATCGTTTTTGAACTGAAACGCGGCGAACAGGCCGAAGTCATTCTCAACAATCTGTACAAGCAAACACAGATGCAGGTGAACTTCGGCGCGATCATGCTGTCCATTGTCAACGGGCAGCCGCGCGAGCTCGGACTCATCGATCTCATCAAACGATTCATCGAGCATCGTACTGATGTGGTCCGCCGGCGCACCGATTACCTCCTGCGAAAAGCCCGCGAGCGAGAACACCTCCTGCTCGGCTTTAGGAAAGCATTAGATCAGTTGGACGCAGTCATCGCGCTAATCCGAGCGGCTAAGAATCCTAAGGAGGCGCGCGAGGGTCTGGTAGCGCGTTTCGAGTTCAGCGAGCGGCAGGCGCAGGCCATCATCGAGCTGCAGCTCCAACGCCTGACCGGCATGGAGCAGCAGAAGATCGTCGATGAGCTCGCGGAAATACAGCGCGTGATCGGCGAATACACGGAAATTCTGGGTTCGGAAAAGGTATTGAAAAGCCTGATAGTCAAAGAGCTGAAGGAAATCCAGAAAGACTTCGGTGACGAACGCCGCACGCAGATCATTGAGGATAACGGCGAAATCCGCTTGGAAGATCTCGTGCAAATGGAGGATGTCGCGGTCACGGTATCGCGGGGCGGCTATCTAAAGCGCACCTCAGTCGATACCTACCGCCGCCAGTCTCGTGGCGGGAAAGGCCGTATCGGGATGGGAACGCGATCGGAGGACGTCGTCGAACACCTGGTGATTGCCTCCACCCACTCCTACTTGCTTATTTTTACTAACAAAGGGCGTGTTTACTGGCTCAAGATTTATGAAATCCCTGATGCCGGAACCACGGGGAAAGGGAAACACATCTCCGGCCTCATCAATCTTCAGCCCGATGAGAGCGTAAAAGCGTTCTTGTCGGTCAAGGAATTCGAGGCGGGTAAGTTCATCGTCATGGTCACGCGCCAGGGCGTCATCAAAAAGTGTGAACTCACCGAATTCGATAATCCGTTGGCGCGCGGGATCATCGCCGTCGCCTTAGATGACGCGGATGAGCTACTTGGCGCCACCATCACCACTGGAGATAAATACATCTTCCTTGGCTCCCATGAGGGCATGGCGATCCGCTTCAGCGAAGATGAAGTTCGTCCTATGGGCCGCCAGGCGCGCGGTGTAAGAGCGATGGACCTGGAGGAAGGCGACTTCCTGATCGGGCTCTTAGTTGTCGAAGAAGAAGGTCTGATTCTCTCCATCTCGGAGAAAGGCTATGGCAAGCGAACTCCCTTAAAGGACTATCGCTTAACTGGTCGTGGGCGCAAGGGCGTCATCAACATGAAGACTACGCCGAAAGTCGGGAAGGTGGTCGCTGTGCTTTCAGTCAAAGAAGTCACGGATCTGATGATCATCACGAAGGACGGAAAGATCATCCGCCTCGAATCCGGTGAGATCCGGCAAGCCGGCCGTTCCACACAAGGCGTACGGCTCGTTCGCATGGACGACAGCGATCTGGTTGCCGCCGCGTCCTGCATTCCTGAATCGGAAGAAGAATCCGGCAGGAACGGCGAGCTGCCTCTGCAGTAATTTGTGCGGTCTTATGCGCAAGGGCTGCCCTATACTTCAGGTATGGGCGCCCTTGTGACGATCCAAGGCACAGCAACGTCGGCCGCAACGGAAGAACTCGAACAAAAGCAAGAGCGGCTCTTCGCTGATCTGGGCAAGCTTGGCGGCGTTATAGTCGCCTACTCAGGCGGCACGGATTCCGCTTACCTGGCATGGGCCGCCTACCAGGTACTCGGTGAAGCGGCGATTGCCATTACAGCGGATTCCCCATCGATTCCTGCTTCCCACAAACGCGCCGCGGAAGACTTCGCCTTAGCCTGTGGCTTTCGTCACGAGTACATCATGACGCAGGAGTTCGAAAACCCTGACTACGTCAAGAACGACAAAAACCGTTGTTTTCACTGCAAGGATGAACTCTTCACGCGCCTGCAGGCTTATGCCGCGCGCTCGGGACACCAGCATATTGTTTACGGCGTGAATCTTGACGACCTGGGCGATTATCGGCCTGGCCAGCAAGCCGCGAAGTTACATCAAGTCGAGGCGCCTCTGGCGGATGCGCTCTTGAGCAAGGCCGAGATTCGAGAGCTCTCTCGCCGTGCAGGATTATCTATTTGGGACCGCCCCGCTTCCGCCTGCTTGAGTTCGCGAGTTCCTTACGGAACGCCTGTTACAGTAGAGACCATTCAGAAGATCGAGCAAGGCGAAGAGTCGGTTCGCGCTCTTGGCTTCCGGCAGTTCCGGGTCCGCTTCCATGGCGATTTGGCCCGCATCGAGATTGCTAAAGACGAGCTATCCAAAGCGCTGACCATGGAGATGGCGCAGCAGTTCTCGGACATCTTCAAGCGCCTCGGCTTCCTTTACGTCACGCTTGATTTGGAAGGCTATCGGCAGGGATCGTTGAACGCGGCCCTCGCCTCTGGCGCGACACGACATGAGCACGCCGGTCAAGCATCATAGCGAAGGCTTTCTCGCGATCGTCAATGATGCACGCCGGCGTATTCGCGAAATCGATATTGACGAATACAAGCGCCTGCGCGATGCCGGAGATGCCGGACAGCTGGTGGATGTGCGTGAAGACAACGAATGGGAAGCGAATCACGCGCTTGGTGCGATGCACCTCGGGAAGGGCATCATCGAGCGCGATATCGAAACCACTTTCCCGGACAAAAGCACGCGGCTGGTTCTCTACTGCGGCGGCGGTTATCGCTCCGCTTTAGCAGCAGACAATCTTCAAAAAATGGGCTATACGAACGTACTTTCGTTGGATGGCGGCTGGCGCGCGATCGAGGCCTCGGGATTACCCCTGCAGCATCCTCTCTAACGTCTGCGCGATTTTCAGTAGTTTCTCGTCTCTGAATGGTGCGCTGATGAGTTGCAGCCCGATTGGCAATCCGGATTTCGCTTTCCCGCACGGCATAGAGAGCGCCGGTTCACCCAGATAATTGATGCCGCGCACAAAGCGTGTCGTGGCCATTCGAACTGTTTCTTCCCTGCCCCCGATCTTCACAATGTGTGCATCGACCGGAGGCGCCACAATGGGCGTGGTCGGAGTTGCCAGAATGTCGATCGTTTCCCAAATCTGATCCATTTCGCGCCGGAACAAGGTCCGCAACCGCTGGCCGTTGACGTATTCATGTCCGGCGATCAATCTCCCCTGCTCGAGCAAAGACCAGACATCTTTGCCGATCAATTTGGGATCCCGCTGCGCGACATAAAGCGCGGCCACCTCAGCTGATTGAACGATTCGTTGCGCAGCATTAATTTCTGCAAAATCGGGCACCTGCACTTCGATCAGTATGGCCCCGTGATTCTCCATTTGCGAAATGCTCCGTCTCACGCTCGCCGCCACTTCGTCTTCAACAAAGTCGAAAAAGAAATTGCGCGGCACGCCCAATCGCAAGCCTTTGAGATCGGTGAGCGGCTCCGGCCCAAGAGCATTCTCCGCACCTGTTAGGGCATTGAAGGCAAGTGCGCAGTCTTCCACGCATGAGCCGAGCGGCCCAACATGGTCGAGGCTGAAGGCCAACGGCAAAACTCCGCGCCGGCTCACTCGGCCGTAGGTCGGTTTGATCCCTACAATGCCGCAATACGATGCCGGAATACGAATCGATCCCCCGGTATCGCTTCCTAATGCCATCGGCACCATGCCTGCAGCAATTGCCGCCGCCGAGCCGCCGCTCGATCCTCCGGGCAAACGCGAGTGGTCGAGCGGATTCAAGACGGGTCCGTAATGCGGATTGCGCGATGTGATGCCGAAAGCCAGTTCGTGGAGATTTGTCTTGCCAATGCTGACCGCACCCGCATCGCGCAACCGCACAACTACGTCGGCGTCGAAATCCGGCGCGAAATTCTCATAAACCCGAGAGCCGGCCGTGGTCTTAATCCCTCGCGTATAGAAAAGATCTTTATAAGCGATGGGAATGCCGTGGAACGGCCCACGGTCTATCCCGCTTCGCAATTCTCGATCTCGATCGGCTGCTTCCTCGCGCGCTTCTTTCTCAGTGATCGTGATAAAGGCGCGAAGTTCGCTCTGCTTTTTCGCTTCCTCAACCGCATGATCTACCAGTTCCGCGCACGAAACTTCTTTCTTGCGCAGAATCGTACCGAGCTCGCGAACCGTCATGAAGCGGATTCTTTCACGCCGGATTGCAGACGGAACACGACCGCAGGTTCGATTTCCGGCGTCAAGCGCGGCAGCGCGGGCATAAACTCCCGCCTCAACTCCGCCAAAGCTTCCGCCGGGCTTACTATCGAGGCAACGGCTGGCTGGGCCAGCTTGCTTCGCAAATCCTCAATCTTTAATCCGTAGTTCCGAAGCACATCCGCCGTTGAAGACGGCACCCGCATCAACCCGTGCAAGAGATGAACTGTATCTATATAGTCGTGATTGAAGCGCTCTGCTTCCTCGACAGCATACGCCAGCATTTGTTTCGCTGCGCTCGAAAGTGGCAGGTCCACGCTGGTCGATACCTTTTGCATGGGCTCGGCGACTGCAGAGCGAATCTCGGCCTCGAGCTTTGCAGATCCTTGGGTCGAGAGCAAAGAGTCGAACAGCGGCCGGGCTTCTCGCATAAGTCCGAGGAGCATCTGCTCCAGTTCGATGTAAGGTGATCCGCATTGGCTCGCTTCGTATCGCGCAAAGAAGATCACCCGGCGCGCCTTCTCCGTGTATCGCTCGAACATCCTCTCGCGTTATATCACTGTGGCGCCGGTCCGCGCACCACCTGTACGAAATCGCCCGGTTTAATCCACTTGGCAAATGCCGTTCGCACTTCGTCGGCGCTCATTCCGAAATACTTCTCCGCAGCCTGGAACGGCTCGTCCAGCGCAAGTCCGATTCGCGCCCGCGCGATAAATCCTCCTGCCACCGCGTCTTCGCTCGATTCCGCGAGCGGTATCTGTCGCAGGATCAGCGCCTTGGCCTGCTGAAGCTCGGTCGGTGTAACATTCGTCTGCGCCATGTCAATCAGCTCGTGATCAATCATCGTTCGAGCCTTCGAGACATTCTTCGGATCGCAGCCGAAATCGATCGCATAGTTCGTTCGGGTTTCCCCGGCTTCTATTGAATCGTTGATGGTATAAACGTAGCCTGTCTTCTGCCGCAAATCCCGCCACAGGCGCGTTGCATACAGTCCGCCGGCCAGCACGTGATTTCCGAGCCGGAGCGCATAATAATCCGGGCTAAAGCGATTCATTTCGAGCCCCTGCACCAGCTGGACCTGATCCTGCACACTGCTCGGGTCAGGAACGTTCACAGCGCTTGCCTTGCTGCCCGGTATCGGAGGCAGTGTGACATCCGGTTTCGGTCCCTCAGCCTGCCAACTTCCGAATGATTTCTCTATCACGCGCCGGGCCTCTTCGGGGGAAATATCGCCGATAACCGCGATCGTCGTCAGATCGGGCCGGAATGTCTTCCCGTAGTATTGCTGCAGGTCATCGTAATTGGCTGACTTGATCGTTGCCGGGGTTGTTTCGCGTGTTAACGGATCCTTCGGCGGAACAAGGGCTATCGTCACGGCCCGTTCCGTGCGATACCCCGGACTCTGCAATTCACCCTCGCTCTCCTGCGCGGTTTGCTGCTGCACGATCTGGAAAGCCTCGCGCGGCAGTGCCGGGTGCAGTTCATTATCCGCCAGCAGTTCCACGCCGCGGGCGAAATCCTGCTTCAGCACTTTCAGACTGAAATTGGATCCGGCCGATTCCGAAGCCGCTATGTCGTCCAGCGCTTTCTGAAACTCCAGTCTGTCCAGGGTCTTCGTCCCGTAAGAGAACAATCCTTCGAGCACGTCCGACACTCCGTCCTTGCCAGGAGGCGTCTGCATCTGAGTCTGCGTCTTAACCGATCCGAGAAGCGTTACTGTGGGACTTACTTCTTCGGTTTCGACAATCAGCCTGATCCCGTTGGCCAATTTCATGTCTACCGGATGAATCGACGACTGCGGTACTCGCAGCGCCTTCACCGATGCCTCCGCCCATGCAGGTAAGGCGACCGGTGTTGTTGGTGTTGAAGTGGTTTTCTCCGTGCCTCCAAAGCCCTTCGACGCCACAGGTTCTCCCGAGGGCCGCGGCTTCAGGGTCGATACCAATTCAGGCTGGTTCAACAGATACTTCTTGGCCACTCGGTTTACGTCGTCGACCGAGACGCGCTTGATGGCCTCCACATCCTCGTCTGGCGAGTTTCGCCCTTCATCGGCCAGCGCCTGGGACCACAACGAAGCCAGATTCGAAATCGAATTGCGCCCGAATTCCGCGCTTGCGATCTCTCCCTTTTTCGCCGCCTCCACCAGCTCTGCCGGCAGGCCATTCGTGGCATAGCGCGTCAAAATGTTTTTCAGCTCGGTCTGTATCGCGCTCGGGTCCGCCCCCGCCGGCAAGGCGGCTCCGGCGAAGGCTGCGCTCGCCTTCCGGTAGGTCTCGAGCATCGCAAACCACGCTCCCAATGCCTTTCCTTGCGGTACGAGTCCATATACATCCCCGCGCTGACTCGCCAAAACATCGCTCAGTATTTCGCACGCTGGGAAGTCCGGGCTATCGGTTCCCGGAAACCGGAATGAAACGAAGGTGAGCAGATAGGGCAGGTTGCTGTCTAGAGTGAATGAATCGTGGGCAACCGGCTGCAGGTTGATCGCCGGCTTGGCAGGCACGGCGTGGCGCGGAATTCTCCCGTAATATTCTTTGACCTTTCCTAACGTCGCCGCCGGATTTACATCCCCGGTAATCACGAGTATCGCGTTGTTTGGCGCATACCACTTCGTGTAGAAATCCTTCAACATCGGGCCTGTCGTTTTGTCGAAAGACTCTTTCGTCCCCAGCGGATCGAACTCGTACGGCGTACCGCGAAACAGATCATGATTCAGTCTGGTGATGAAGGCATATGTGGGATTTGACAGATCCCGCGCGACCTCTTGTTCAATTGCGCCGCGCTCCTGTTCCCACTGCGCCTGCGAATCCTCGACATCCGCCATGCACGAAGCATCGACCCGCAATGCCACGTCCAGATCCTGCGACGGCGCCGTCACAAAATATTGTGTCGAATGCTGGCGCGTCTCCGCGTTCTGAAAACCACCGATCTGCGCGTAAATCGCTCCAATCTGGTCCGCGGTCAAACCGGTACACCCGCGGAACGCCATATGCTCTTGCGCGTGCGCCGTGCCAGGAAAACCAGCAGGCGTTTCATTGCCGCCTACCAAGTAATTCTCCTGCACCGTGGCAACTGGAGCGAGCGGATCGCGAATGATCACGACGCGCAGTCCGTTGTCGAGTGTTGCACGCGTTACATCGGTTGAATTCGAATCCTGTGCGCCCATCGGTACGCTCCGAAGACCGGCACACAACAGGAGAGCTACACCTATATTCTGCAGTTTCATTCGAACTTTCAGCTTACGGTACGTAGGTTTGGACGGAGTACCGCGCGATTGGTTGCCCTTGAGCAGTCAGTGAGCGGATCGAGGGCAGTGAATCATAGCCGCCGTCGCTCCGCGTACGCCGTGCCAGGCGAGCGCTCGATCGAAGCTCACCAGGCTCGCATTATGCCTCATCGCCAGCCCAAGAAGATAAACATCTGTAACCTGACGCGACCCCGCAATGAGAGCCTCATTGAAAATCTTCGAGTCCAATAAAGACACCTCATCCGGCCAGAATTCGTAAGACTCATCGAACGCCGACTTCAAGGCGATTAGTGTCTGAATCACCTCGGCAGGCGTACGCTGTCCGCTGGGGTAAGCCGCTTGCGAGAGGACCCGAACCGTGCCATTTTCGCTCAGTGGACACGTCGCCCAGCCGGACCTGTGGTTTTTCAAGAACCACTTCTCCATGACTCGATGTTCGACGTGATCCGAATCGATTAAGGCGATCATCGCGTTCACATCGAGGAGGGCGGCCATCAACTAAATCTCGCTTTCCAGAAGCTCCTGGACGGCGCTCGTCGTAACTGGCCGCGCCCCCGGTTTGCGCGCAAGGACTGGGATCCTGCTGCCGCGCGGATGCCGGACCGGCGCCGGTTGCAGTCCGCGGCGAACCAGATCGGAGAGCACCCGGCCCAGGCTCTCTTCGCGCTCGTGAGCAAGATGTTTGGCCAACCTCAAGAGATCCTCGTCTAGATCCACTGTCGTGCGCACCTCTTGAGTCTACCACGACAATGATGCTGTGATGAGATGATGACCTCACATCACAGAATGCTTTTTGTTGGAGCTATCATGGTCCCGTCATGCCGCCAGTCGCTGACTCCGCGCTTCCAGCTCCCTTGACAGTTCTCCAGGAAGAAGAGCAGTTCTTCCAGTCTGCCGTCCGGCAGTTCGCCAGAGAACGGCTCGCCCCCCACGTCCGGGTCATGGACGAGCAGGCAAAGTTTCGAACCGACCTCCTGCAGGAAATGTTCCGCATGGGCCTCATGGGCATCGACATCAAGGAACAATACGGCGGTCAAGGCGGCAGTTTTTTCCAATCTGCCCTAGCCATCGAGGAGCTGGCTAAAGTAGATCCCTCCGCCTCTGTCATCGTCGACGTTCAGAACACATTGGTCAGTAACGCCATTGAGAACTGGGGCTCCGAAGAGCAGAAAGAACGTTATCTGACGCGTTTGGCAACCTCGAGCGTCGGCGCTTACGCGCTCTCTGAAGCTGCATCCGGTTCCGATGCTTTCGCTCTCAGCACTCGTGCCGCAAAAGACACTGATGGTTTCCGCTTGTCCGGCCGCAAACTCTGGATCACCAATGCCGCTGAAGCCGATATTTTTCTGGTCTTCGCCACTGTGGATCCATCCGCCGGCTATCGCGGCATCACCTGTTTCGTGGTAGAACGTTCTGCTCCCGGCTTTGCGGTCGGCAAGAAAGAAGACAAGCTTGGCATTCGTGCTTCCTCCACTTGCGAGCTGATCCTCGACGGTGTGCCCGTCGAGGATCGCTGCATTCTCGGCGAGACCGGCAAGGGATATAAGATAGCCATCGAAACTCTAAACGAGGGGCGGATCGGAATCGCGGCCCAGATGCTTGGTCTGGCTGAGGGCGCCCTCGAACACGCCCTGGCTTATTCGGGTGATCGCAAGCAGTTTGGCCGGCCGATAGGCGATTTCCAGGGAGTGCAATTTGAGCTGGCTGAAATGGCAACCAGCATCGAAGCTGCCCGTCTGCTCACTTATAATGCCGCCCGGCTCCGGGATGCCGGCCAGCCCTTTGTCACCCAAGCCGCCATGGCCAAATACTTTGCTTCCACTATTGCTGAAGAAGTGGCTTCCAAAGCCATCGAAGTGTTCGGCGGCGTGGGTTTCACCAGGGATTATCCCGTTGAAAAACTATATCGTGACGCGAAAATCGGCCGCATCTATGAAGGCACCAGCAACATGCAGCGCGTCACCATCGCCAAAGCTCTGCTCGATCGGAAATCGCGGTAACGCCAGCATTCCATCGATGCGTCACAATACTTATAGTGTCTCTAAACGGTTGTGTTTTCACCTTGGGACTCTTGGGCTGCGCGGCTCTATTAAACGCCGCTGATACCAAGCCCAACCCCACACCAGATCAAATCCAGAACATCATCAAGCAGTTCACCGACAAAGAAACCCAGTTCGCTATCGCCCGCGAGCAGTACACCTACCGGCAGACCAGCAAGATGGAAGAAACGGATCCGCCCGGTGGCACTTATGAAATCGTAGAAGAAGTCAGCTTCGACGATCAAGAGAAGCGCACCTCTCACGTCCTTTACGCGCCGGCCGGTGGATTTGTACACATCATGATGACGCATGAAGACGAACAGGATCTGCGCAACGTGATGCCGTTCGTGATGACCAACAGCACAGCGAACGAATACATCGTCAACTATGTCGGCCGCGAACAGGTCGATGAAATACCGTGTTACGTCTTTTCCGTTAAACCGAAAGAGCTCACCAAAGACCGAAAGCGTTACTTCGATGGTCAGATCTGGGTGGACGATCAAGACCTCCAGATTGTCAAGACGTACGGGCGCGGTGTGGGCGCTCTACGGCGCGGTGAGGATCAGCAGTTCCCGAAATTTGAAACCTACCGCCAGCAAATAGACGGTAAATACTGGTTCCCGGTTTATACGTATGCGGACGACACCCTCAACTTTAAAGACGGCCCGTCACAACGTATCAAGGTTATTGTTAAGTACGATCACTACAAGAAATTTGAATTCAAAACCCACAGCACCATTCAATATGGCGCGGTTGGAGGAACAAATCCTCCGCAGCCCTCTCAGGGCCAGAATCCGCCTTCCAATCCGCCGCCACCGCAATAGCCATCAAATTCTCGCCGCGCTGCTGGTCACCTCGGCCTTTGTTTGGGCCGGTCCGGTTGAACCCGTTCACGTCCGGAATTTCGGCAAGGTAGACGATCATCTCTATCGCGGCGCGGTACCCTCCAAAGCTGCCCTTCAGGAGCTTCAGGCCCAGGGCGTGAAGCTGGTGATCGACCTCCGCGAAAACGGTCGCGACACGCTGCGGGAACGACAGGAGGTCACGGCCCTGGGTATGCGCTACGTCAGCGTGCCCCTCAGCCCCTGGTCGGCCCCTACTCCGGACCAGGTTCGGAACGTCCTTTCGCTGCTGGAGAGCCAGCCAGCCTTCGTTCACTGCTGGCGCGGCAAAGACCGGACGGGCACCATCATCGCCTGTTACCGTATGCAACATTACGGATGGTCCAACACTCGTGCCCTGGAAGAAGCTAACCATTACGGCATGAGCCACATGGAACGCGCTATGCGTTCTTTCATCCTTCATTTTGTGCCCGCTGCGGTCGCTGTGCCTTCGCCTTATTCGCCCCCGCCCCCACCTCTGACCACTCAGCCTTAACTCTTCTGCCTTCAAGCAGTTAAATCGACTGCTGGACGTCAAATCTATCCCTTGAAAAGATCGGGTTATGCTTTAATGTAAATGTCTCGCTAATGTTGGAGAAAGAGCCGAATAGTCAGCGCCGGCGCCGCGCTTTTGACAGGCATCGACGTGAAGCCAAGTTGGTGATGCGGGGAGCAATCTCAACCGACCACCCCATAATGGCTCACATCATCCCGATCCGGCGCTGCAATCTTTCTTGTGCGTACTGCAACGAATACGACAACTTCTCGAAGCCGGTGCCGCTCCCGACGATTCTGCATCGCCTTGAGCTGCTCGGCAAACTCAAAACCGGTGTCATTACTCTCAGCGGTGGCGAGCCTTTACTCCATCCCGACCTGGATGAAATCATAATCGGAATCCGTAAGAACGCTATCCTGGCGGGCCTCATCACGAACGGTTATCTTCTGACGGCGGACCGCATCAAGCGGCTTAACGATGCTGGCCTGGATTACCTCCAGATCAGTATCGATAACGTCATGCCCGACGAGGTCTCGAAAAAAAGCCTCAAAGTTCTCGACAAAAAGCTGCAACTTCTCGCTGAACACGCCGATTTTCACATCAACATCAACTCGGTCCTGGGCGGCGGGATTCGCAACCCGGAAGACGCGCTGGTTGTCGGTCAACGGGCCATGGAACTGGGCTTCACCTCCACCGTCGGCATTATCCACGACGGTGACGGCCAGCTTCGCCCGCTCGCCGATCGTGAGCGTAAAGTATTCATCGAGATGAAAAAATTTGAGAAGCGGCACTTCTCCCGGATCAACTATTTCCAGGAAAGCATCGCCGACGGGCGCCCCAGCAATTGGCGTTGCCGCGCCGGCTCGCGCTATCTCTATATTTGCGAGGACGGCCTGGTGCACTACTGTTCGCAGCAGCGCGGCTTTCCTGCTAAGCCGCTGGAAAATTACACTATCGAAGACATCCGGCGGGAATACGTGACGCAAAAATCCTGCGCGCCCTTCTGCACGATCTCCTGCGTGCACCAAATCTCCTATTTTGATTTCTTCCGTGGTGAACAAACCCGAACCATTGAGCCGGTGCCTGAAGAGCAACTCGTCCGCATAAAAGCCGCGAGCGCCTGATGTCGAGCACTGGCCTCGCTGCCGATGTTCGTGTCCGGCGGCACGAAGTAGCTCCAGGTGAACCCGAAGTTCCGGCGCGCTTCACTGCGATTGTTAATCACCTCAAGAGTAACGGCATCATCGATCGTCTTGTCTCCATCGAGCCTCGCGGAGCTACGGATGACGAGCTCGCCCTGGTTCACGCACGCGAATACATCAGCCTTGTGGAACGCGAAATAACTGAGGGCAGGCGTCAGCTCAGTACCGGCGATACAACGATTTCCGTTCACTCGGCGGAAGCCGCGCGGTTCGCCGCCGGAAGCGCCCTGTCGTCAATAGATGCCGTATTCAGCGGTCAGGTGCAGAACGCCTTCTGCGTTACGCGGCCTCCGGGACACCACGCAGGCCGCGCGCGCGGCATGGGCTTCTGCCTGTTCAATACCGTCGCTATCGCAGCGCGCTACGCGCAGCGCAAACATGGCGCGGAGCGCGTTCTGATCGCAGACTGGGACGTCCATCATGGTAACGGCACGCAGGACATCTTCTATTCCGACGGTTCCGTTCTCTTTTTCAGCACTCACCAGTCGCCCTGGTATCCGGGTACTGGCGCCGCAGATGAGACGGGCGTGGGCGCCGGTGCGGGCAAGACCATCAACTGCCCTTTGCCCGCCGGCAGTGGATCGAGCAAAATCCTCGGCGCCTTCCGCGAATTGCTTTTACCTTCCGCCGCGGAATTTCGTCCCGATCTCATCCTGATCTCCGCCGGATTCGATTCCCGCGTCGGCGATCCGCTCGGCCAGTTCCTTCTCAGGGACGAAGACTTCCACCAGCTCACCACAATGCTCGCCGACCTCGCCGCGGCCCATTGCCGGGGCCGTTTGGTTTCCGTCCTGGAGGGTGGCTACAATCTCGAAGGCCTGGCTCTCGCTGCCGGTTCGCATATTCGCGCCCTACTCGGCGCGGGCGTGAATGAAATCTACGCCGGAATCGCCCAATCCCGCTGATCCGCCAAGCTATTCAAAGTAGCCAATAATTCTTCGGCACAGATCGGTTTCGACATGTAGGCATCCATGCCTGCCTTCAGGCACGCTTCTCGATCCTCTTTCATGGCGCTGGCCGTCATGGCGATGATGGGGATGTGCCCGGAAGTTGTGGCTTCCATGCGACGAATCTGGCGTGTTGCCTCAATACCGTCTACTTCGGGCATGTGAACATCCATCAGGATAAGGTCGAACCGCTCGCGCGAAAATAGCTGAATCGCTTCTCTGCCGTTACTGATCGCGCTCACCGAATGACCCGCCTTCTCGAGCATCCGAATCGCAAGCCGTTGATTGATCGCGTTATCCTCGGCCAGCAAAACACGCAACTCCTTGTGTTGACGCGAGGAGCCGGCGGCACAACGGCCTTCCGGAGTGCTGTGCAATGACGTTGGGAGAAAGGAAGCCGTGAAGTAGAACGTCGTTCCTCTCCCGACCTCGCTTTCGAGCCACATCTTGCCGCCCATTAGTTGAACGAGTTTAGTGCTGATCGCCAAACCGAGACCTGTACCGCCGAAGCGTCGCGTGGTTGAAGCGTCGGCCTGTTCGAATTCACGGAACACCGCGGCCTGCTTCTCCGGTGGGATACCTATGCCGGTATCGCTTACTGAGAATTGGCAGTCAAGGTGGCCATCCCGAATGCCCAGAAACCTGGCTGTCACGGTGATCGAGCCACGCTGCGTAAACTTGACAGCATTACCCAGGAGATTCAGCAGGATTTGGCGCAGGCGCAGCGAATCGCCCGCAGCGAACTCAGGCATGTTTCTCATCGATCTGAGCAGATAGCTTCAGACATTTTTGGCGTGCCCGCGGATCGAGTAATTTAATACACTCGCGAAGACACTTGCGTATAGAAAAATCCGACGAATGTATCGACATCTTCCCGGCCTCGATCTTGGACAGATCGAGCAGATCGTTCAAGAGTAGAAGTAGCGATTCGCCGGAATTTCGGATAGTGTCCAGATACTCTCGTTGAACGGGCGTTGGATTTTCCGCGGTCGCCAGCTCCGCGGCAAGCAGGACGCCATTCATCGGCGTACGAATCTCGTGGCTCATATTGGCGAGAAACTCACTCTTCGCCTTGTTTGCCGCTTCAGCAGCGTCTTTGGTAGACCGCAATTCGGCTTCTGCTGCCACGCGTTCGCTGATGTCCTGATAGATTGCGTAAAAACCCGTGATCCGCTCGTCAATAATGATCGGAACGGTATGAACTTCCAGATCGATCCACGTGTCGTCCGAGCGCTTGCGGCGCGCGACCGTGCAGGTGGTCTTCCTCGCACCAGTTCCCGATTCCTGGTCTCCCTTGAAGAACGCGCGCAAAACGGGCACGGTGTCAGGCACGCCGCCCAAAGAGCAGGGGAGTTCCTTTTCTGCTTGGCGATGCGCATCCGTGCCCTTTGCGCTCCCGTCCGAAAACTTCTCTGGGCGGCCGGCCCACTCCTCCGTATCGTGTCCGATCACCTCTGCAGATCGAACCTGAAACAGCTCCTCAAACGCGTGATTGCAGGAGAGCACTCGCCCCTTTGCATCCATGGCAAGGACGCCCAAAGGGTTGTTGGTAATTAGAGCGTCAAGGTACGTTGTGCGCTCTTCAAGTTTGCGGACCGTGTGTTTCAGCTCGGCGATATACCGCTGTTCCAGAGCTGCCTCGGCTTCGAGGCGCCGCTTGATTAATTCGGTTTGCGTCTTCACTTTTCGGCGGAGTACAGCGAGCCACGCGCCAATCGCAATCAGCGACAGTGCCATACTGCCAAACAACCAAACTCCATGCCGAAAATTCCACCACGGAGGACGCGATAGGACGCGAATATCTCTCGGAGACCGCAAGAGCAGGCGCAACGTAATGGTTCCTGACCCGGGCTGGTCTTTAACGGAGCAGATACCGGTCAGGCGCAGGTAACTGCCGGGCTCAATCGTTGCGAGTTGAGAAATCGCGGAATCGTCTTCCAGTTGAGCTTGAAAAACGGTCGCGCCGCTCCTCAAGATCAGAATTTGTTCGTCCGGTGTGAGAATTCGATCGAGCAATTGGGCATCGACTTGAACAAACTCGCTGTTGCGCTGGTCCTGCAGCAATTGCGCCACAGTCGTTTGTTCCGCAGAAGGCAACTCGTCACGGCCCACCACCTTGAAAATTGTCCGCTGCAGAATCGGGCCGTAGTCCCCAAAGGCGCGAAATCCTACCGCTTCCACCTCCTGACCCGGCGTAAGCTCGATCCGCTGATTCGAATCGGCGCGAATGCTCCCTTCATCGCCTTTCAGAAAAACAAATTGACCGGGACGTTGCAGCGTAACGATGCCGCGCACTTTTACTCGGTGTCCGGACTCGCCATCGAAGGTAAATCTCAGGATGCGCGACAGAGACTGTTCGGGTAGCGCAAAGGGCTGCACAGGTCCCGGCTCAAGGATTTCTACATCTTTAAGCGAAGGAACAAACAGATTCACTCCGCGAAGCTGCCCTTTGGCGTTGAACATCGCCCCGCAAACGCCGCGGACGCGTATTTTGGAATCGACTAATCCGGGAGGGACGTTCGAACCCGTGTTTGGGATGTAGGCTGTGACGTGACCGCTCTCCATAGCGACATCGACGCGAAGAGCGCCCTGCGCCAGATCGAGGGAGTGGACAATGCCTTCAATCTCCACCCTCAGACTGTCCTGAGTAGTAGATGCCAGGCGTCCGAACTCTTCACGCTTTGTGGCAGGTAACGGAGCTGTGCCGATGATCTGCCAGCGGGGATCAACGATATCGGGCGCAAAATCGCTTTCCTCGGTGTGCCCATACAGCTCGATCAAGTCCCCGGCTTTCAGAGGAGCCTGAGTGAGGCTTGCTTTGACCCAGTTCCCCCCGGAAGAATCCTGAACAAACATGTTCGTAGACATGACCGGATTCGCCGCGTCTGGCACGACATAAAAGAAGGTAACTACTCCCCGGATGTGCACAGGGTAATGGCGGTTCGCTTCCGCGCGCGAGAGCGTACGTATTTGGCGAATGGAGGTTAACGTGGGGAGCGGCGCGGACTGTGAGGAAAGAGCGCAAACCGCGAAAACCAATAAACAAAAGGCTTGTCGCGCAAATTTTGCGCGGTAAGCTTTGCTGGAGATTCGACGGTACGTTGGCAAACAGCTCTTCCGGGTGTCCGCCCATACGCGGATACCTATGTAGTCAGTAATCTGTCGGATGATTCGCGAAAAAAGTTAAGGGCGCGTCCGTGTAAGGCGAAACTCGGTATTCCGATTGGCCGATTACATGGGATTTGACCCGAACCCGAAACAGCTCTTCCGGAGGACGCTATCCCCATGGGCGGGGCATGTTTCCGTTCAGACAACGAAGATTTCTTGCGTGCAAGCAGCGCATACGGGGAGCTGTATACGATCGAATCGGAATCGAGCCCTGATCGCACGACAAGCCGTTAGCACAGAATATGTTTCCCGAACTAACCGGCCAATTGGTTTATGATCGCGGTATCCCGCCTCGGCGAATCCAGCGGTTGTTGGCCGGCGGGTAAGTACCTGGCGGCGGCGTGCTGATTGCAGGGTTCACTTTCTTCGTGCTCGCGGATGTAACAACTGGTTCGTAATCGCAGCTCTCAACATCGTGATGATTGCGATCACATGGGACTAACAACACAGCGTGCGGGCCGATTCCCTCCAGGGTTCCATTCGCGGCAATCTCTCCACGATCATTGATAAAGACTGCCTCGAAATTCACAAATTCAGCGCCGTTAACAACTAGTGTAGTGTCTCAGAAATAGCTTTACAACGGTTAATCTTTTCGAGAATCTTGGCGACGCTAGCGGTCCACATGAAAGGTTTGGGCTGTTGATTATTGTGAGCAAGATAGCCTGCGATGGCGGCTTGCAATTCCGCCACGCTGTGGAAGCTGCTACGTCGAATACGCTTTTGGGTAATGTCACGGAACCAGCGTTCGACTAAGTTCAACCAGGACGAGCTGGTGGGAGTGTAGTGAAGCTGGAATCTGGGATGCCGCTTCAACCAGCGCCCCACCGCATCATGCTTGTGGGCGGAATAGTTGTCCAAAATGAGATGCAAGCTCAAATCGGCGGGTGTTTCGCAATCCAGTTTGCGAAGAAACTTCAGAAATTCTTGATGCCGGTGTCGCGCCATGCATTCGCCAATAATGGTGCCATCCAGAACATTCAGGGCGGCGAACAAAGTGGTCGTCCCGTGACGCTTGTAATCGTGTGTCATGGTGCCGCAGCGTCCCTTTTTCATAGGCAGTCCCGGTTGCGTGCGATCCAAAGCTTGAATCTGGCTCTTCTCGTCAAAACACAGCACCAGCGCGCGGTCGGGTGGGTTGAGATAGAGTCCCACCACATCAGTCAACTTTTCGACAAATCGTTTGTCGCGCGAAAGCTTGAAGGTTTCTGTGCGATGCGGTTGCAGGCCATGAGCATCCCAAATGCGCTGTACCGTAGCCGCTGACTCGCGCGAGCCATCCTCCGCGCAATGCGTATGCATCTACCGCATCGTTATCGCAGCCTTCTACATGCGAGCGGTCGCGATCCGCATGGGATCTGCTGCTAAGCCACGCTGGTCGCCATCGCAATTGGTTCCAAACCCGGAAATCTCACCACAGTCGTTGATGTAGTTAATTTAAACTATTCTGATGTCGAAACGCTACACTAGCTTTTTCAAGTTGACATGGGGGACCGCCATTCTCCCATAGCCATCCAGGACCGGATTGTTTGGCCCACAGATAACCGATGATTCACCCACGACCTGCCCTTGCGAATTGATGGAAAACGCGTGACTGCATTGGCTGCCTTCCGGCGCGCCGAGATCCATCATCACCCCACGTCGCCATAGAAATGCGTGGTGTGCCTGATTCCCAGGCAGGTTGGCAACTCCGACGACCTCGCCCGCATCGTTGACCGATATGCAATTCCGTCATCCCCGCCAAGAGTGCCGAGATCCCTCATGCTCTTTCCGTCCCATAGAAAGGGATGTACGTTCTTGTCCCCTTTCAGGTTGGATTGGCCGACCACCTCCCCGCTGTTGTTAAGCCAATATGGTAACCGAAGGTGCCGCCGAGCGTGCCAAGATCCAGCATTCTGCCGTTCTCTGCGCCTGTGCTCTCGCGATCATCTCTACAGGTGTCATTATCCCGACTGTCCCGGTGGCACGGCATCCAAAGAAATGGATCTTGCGTTGGGTTCCCGGTCGTGGCGTTTGGGGTCGAGTTGGTGTAGGATGCGCCGGCCACTTCGCCACTTTCATTCAGAAAGAGAGCCGCAGAGTCGGGGCCGCCCAAGGTGCCTAAGTCATGTAAGACTCCGTCTTCCCACAAAAAGGCACGCAACTGGGTCGCTACCGGGAAGAAGGTGAAGCCGGGCCAGAACCCGGAGGCGAAGGGGTCGAGATTCTCGTTCAGGGCGCCTCCGACGATCTGGCCTCGATGATTGATGGCGTTCGCATAACTGGCATTTCCGCCAAATGTTCCGAGCTCGATCATCTCCTCCCCTTTCCAAAGGACAGCAACCACTTCGGGGAAACCTGTCAAAGGATCGATAAGGCCGTTTTCCGAAAATCCCGCGATCAACCCGCGATCATTGACCCAAGCCGGAAAGCTGCTATTAGCGCCCGGCAGCGCGCCTAAATCGGTCCGGATACCTTTGTGCCATTTGATTGCATGATTCACGAGGCAATCCGGTTGGAAGCAATTGGGAGAGTTAGGATCGAGGGTTGTCGTATCCGCCTCGGCGATCACCGTGCCCGGGCGGTTGATATCCTGTGACCACGGATTGGGAATGAAGCTCGCGGGTCCGCCGAGCGTGCCCAAGTCTACGACTTTGTATCTGTGGTGCTCCCTCTTCGGTTTCTGGTCTCCTTGCGCGGTCAGTCGCACGGGAATCGCTACGACGACTAAAACTGTCGCGATCATACACGTCGAGCTCTTGAAATTCATATGCCCTCCTTCTGAATCGGGCTGGGAGTTTAGTTGTCGATTCTGCGAGCAAACCGCGAGAGAGGGCGCGGCTGGATCGCTGTGGTTGGCGGCGTAGAAGTGCTGTTCGCGCGAGCATCCTCGGCCGGGGCGTCTGAATCTACCGCATCGTAATCGCAGCCTTCCACGTGCGGGTGATCGCGGTCGCATGGGATCAGCAGCAGGCCACGCTGATCACCATTGGAATTCGTTCCAAACCCGGAAATCTCTCCGGCGTCATTGATAAAAAGCGTTTCCCCTATTGTCAAGTCGGAGCCCGGAAGAACCAGGGTTTGCAGGTCGACGATGGGGCCTCCGTTCTCCCATAGGAACCCGTGCCCGGACTGTCCGCACTGTGCCGAAACGCCCACAATCTGCTCGCTCGAATTGATCGCAAACGCTGTACTGCATGGATCGCTACCCACAACCCCGAGATCGGCCATTACGCCCTTCTTCCAGAGAAAACCGTGGCGTGTGATCAAACCCGGGTATAAGTCTGCACGGCCCACAACTTCTCCCGCATCGTTGATCCACCTTGGGGATGATCGATTGCCTCCCAATGTGCCCAGGTCTTTAAGCAGGCCTCGCTCCCAGAGAAAGGCGTGGAAGTTCACGTCATCTGCCAGATTCGATTGGCCGACCACTTGACCCCTGTTATTGAGGCCATACGGCCAGCCCGACGTGCCTCCCAATGTGCCGAGGTCTATCATTCGGCCCTTCTCGGCAGTTGCGCTCTCATGATCGTTCTCGCAGCCGTCCCTGTCACCACTATCGCGATTGCAAGGGATCCAGAGAAACGGATCCTGCGTGGGAAGGCCAGTATTCTGGTTTGGGATAAAGCTCGTGTAGGAGACCCCAGCCACCTGCCCGCGCTCATTGACGAACTCCCCTGCGCTATCGGGGCCACCCAACGTGCCCAAATCCTGAAGCGGGCCGTCTTGCCACAGAAAAGCGTGCATTTGTGTTACTCCGCAACAAAATAAATTCGGAGGCCCGAAGCTAGCTTCGAAGGGGTCGAGGATGGTATTCAGTGCGATTCCAGTCACTTGGCCGCGGTTATTGATTGCTTGGGCCGCACTTGCGTACCCTCCAAAGGTTCCGAGATCGATGATCTGACCGTCTTTCCAGACAACGGCACGAACGGCGGTCAAGCCATTTAACGGATCAATCACTCCATTTTCCGAAGCTCCAACGGCCACCCCGCGGTCGTTGATCCATTGGGGCCCAGCACTGTTGACGCCCGGAAGCGTTCCCAAATCGGTTAGGACACCGTCCTGCCATATCCCCGGATGGCTCACCAGGAACAATCCTGCCAGCAGCTGAAAGGGTACGGGTCGGGAATGGTTGTATCCGCCTGCACGATCACGGCTCCCTGAGAGTTGATGCTCACAAACGGGGAGCCGGGCACAGAGCTGGTGGGACCACCGAAGGTGCCTAGGTCAATCAGCTTGTAATGATGGTGGTTGTGATGATCCGCCTTAGCTTGCGCGGCCAGTTGCAGCGGGAATCGCCACCGCAATGAACGCCGCCAAAATAATACACGTCGAGCTTTTTGAAATTCATATGCCCTCCTTCAGTCGGGCTCGGAACTATTTGTGTACCTTGTGAGCAAAAGTGGACAGAGTTTGGATGCTGGTTCGCAGCGGTTGGCGAAGACGCGCTCTTCGCTGAGGCGCTTGCGGCCAAGCATCTAAATCGGCAGGATCGTAATCACAGCCTTCGACGCGCGGGTGATCACTATCGCACGGGATCAGCACGTAAGCGTGTTCGTCCCCATTCGGTCGCAATCCGAAGCCGGCAATCTCGCCGCGATCATTGATGTATATCGCTCCGGTCAGCGTCAGACCCGAGTCGGGAGGAATCAGAGTATTCAAGTCGATGATGGGGCCGCCGTCTTCCGACAAGAACGCGTGCTTAGCGATGCCGCACAACCCGGACGAGCCCACGATCTGACTCTTGGAGTTAATGCCGTTACCCGAGACTGCACTTATCAAGCGTGCCCAGGTCTTTCATGACGCCGTTCTTCCAAAAGAATGCGTGGTAAATCTGCGGGCCTTCTCCGCACCCAGGGCAGGGTATCGGAAGGCTGGCGGTTCCGACGACTTCCCCGCTCTCGTTAAGGCAAGACGCAAATCCAAAATCACCGCCCAGCGTGCCCAGGTCTGTGAGATGGCCGCGGTCCCAGAGGAAGGGATGGTGCGTCTGATCTCCCGCCAGGTTCGATTGACCGATCACCTGGCTCGCGGTTGTTAAGGCCCGCAACCAACCCGCTCGTCCCTCCCAGAGTGCCGAGATCCAGCATTTGCCGCTTTGGTAATGCCGCACTCATCCTGCAATCGTCCTTATCCCAACGGTCCCGATCACATGGCACCCAAAGGAACGGGTCTATGGTTGGAATGCCGGTTACTGAGTTCGGAATTGAGTTCACGTAAGATTCGCCTGCCACTTCGCCGCGCTCGTTTATGTAAGCGGCAGCGCTGTCAGGGCCGCCCAATGTCCCCAGATCCTGCATCTCTCCGTCCTGCCACAGAAACGCACGCGCTTGAGTTGCGATCGGGAAGATAAAGAAGTAATTGAAGCCGCTGGCGAAGGGATCGGGTGTTGCCTTTCAGAGCCACTCCAACCACTTGACCGCGCTCATTTATTCCGATAGCAAAGCTCGCATTTCCTCCAAGCGTCCCAAGATTGATGATCTTACCGTCTCTCCAAAGCACAGCATCCGTTTCGGGAAATCCGGTCAGCGGATCGATCGCGCCGTTCTCCGAAAGCGCCGACTGTCAAGCCATGCTCATTTATCGCTACCGGGAAGCTGGTGTTGACGCCCGGAAGCGCACCCCAAGTCTGTTAAAACGCCATTGCGAAATTGGAAGCTGTGGCCACAAAGCAGTCCGCAATGCAGTCTGGAGCATAAGGATCGGGAGTGGAGGTATCCGCCGTGCCCAACCGCCGTGCCCCGGTTACTTACGATTTTGGTAAGCGGCGGATTGCCGTCAGAGAAGAAGCTTGACGGACCACCGAAGGTCCCCATGTCAAATGAGTTTGTATTTGTGATGCGTCCTATGGTGTTCCTGGTCTTCTTGCGCCGCCAGTTGCGCTGGGATCGAAAGCGCAATGAACATCGCTGCGGCGGCGACGCTACTTCAGTAATCTGGATTTCACGTTCTTCTCCTTCACTTTTTCGGTTTCGGTCCCCAGCTTGGGCCGACGCAGTTTTCGTCAGGGCAGCCGCCTACGGTGAGGCCGCTGGCGATTCTGGTGATGTTTGATCCATCGGCGTTCATCGTGAAAAGGTCCAAGCTGCTATCCGAGCTCAAGCGATTACTTACGAATACAATCTTCTTGCCATCGGGCGAGTAGCCCGCTTGGAGGTCAGTGGAGTTCCCAGGACGCGTTAATCGTCGCAGATCGCTCCCGTTCAGCGCCATCACGTAAATGGAAGATGGAATGGGCGTATTCTCGTGGTCAACGACCAGAATGCGACGCCCGTCCGGCGAAACGTCGGATGGGACTCCTTCGAGTGGGGCTGGTGTTAGTCGATCCTTGTCGGAACCGTCAGGGTTCATGACCCATACTGCTGAAACGAGCCCGTCAAGCTGGCTACCAAAAGCGATCCTGTTACCATCCGGAGTGTATACGGGCAAAAAGCTAAGCCAGAATTTGTTGGTAAGCTCGGTGGCCTCGCCGCTCGTGGCAATTTTCATCGTGGCGACAATTACCTCATTCGTAAGTGGCGAAATGTGTCCGAACGTGATCGAAGTGCCATCTGGAGACCATTTCCCCAGCCAAGAAAGGCCATCATCGGTAAGCCGAATCAGTCCGCTCCCGTCTGCGTTGATCACGTATAAGTCCACGCAACCAGTAGCCGGGAACATGCCGGCGCTACAAGGATTTTTTGCGGTATCGTGAGCGAAGAGGATTCGCCTCCCGTCCGGCGAAAAAGCTGGTGTCCAGAGCTCCAACTTGGTTGGCGGTAGGTTCGTGATCTGCCTTATGTCACTGCCGTCCGGATTGATCGTGTACAACTGCCAGGTTCCCGATTGATTGCCGACGAAGACGATCTTTCCGTTCTCTCCGGGAAAAGTTGCCTGCGCGGGAATTACTGCCAGCGACAACGCTAGCGCAGCACGAACGAGTGGACCTCTCAGTCTCATATATGTCTCCTTCACTACTTCGGCTTTGGACCCCAGCTTGGGTCAACACAGTTTTGGAGGTCAGGGCAACCGCCCACGGTGAGGCCGCTGGCGATTCTGGTAACGTTTGAGCCATCAGCGTTCATGGTGAAGATATCCAGGCTGTTTTCCGAGTTCAGGCGATTGCTCACGAATACGATCTTCTTGCCGTCAGGGGAGTAGCCGGGAATGGCGTCGCTGGAGGAGCCTCCAGGGCGTGTTAATTGCCTCAAATCGCTGCCGTCGAGTTTCATTGCATAAATGGCAGTTGGAAGACCCGTATTCGATTGGCTCACAAGCAAGACATGCTCGCCGTCTGGTGAAACGTCGTACGGAGCTCCCTCCAACGGGGCAGGCGTTAAGCGAGTCTGGTTCGAACCGTCAGTCTTCATGACCCATGCCGCGGAGACAAGTCCACGAAGCTGGCTGCCGAAGACGATTTTTGTTTGATCGGGTGTGTACGTGGGGAGGTAGCTGAGCCAGAACTCGCTGGTAAGCCCGGATGCTTTGGCATTCTCTTCGGCCTGCATCGTGGTGATTACCACTTGACCGGTTAGCCGGGATGCCCGTGCGAACACGATCGAAGCACCATCAGGAGACCATTTACCGAAGAAAGAAAGGCCATCGTTAGTCAACCGCGTCATATTGCTTCCGTCGGCATTGATGACGTATAAGTCAACCGAGCAGCCGGGCGGAAATACCCCGGGAGCACAAGGACTGTTCGATGTATCGTGAGCGAAGAGGATTCGCCGCCCGTCCGGTGAAAAGGTCGGTAGCCATAACACGAAGTTCGTGGCTGGTAAGTTCGTGATCTGATCTATGTCGCTGCCATCTGCATTCATGGTGTACAGCTGCCAGGTTCCGGATTGATTGCCGACGAAAACGATCTTGCCGTTTTCTCCAGGAAAAGTCGCGTGGGCGGGAGTTACTGCGAGCGACAGCACTAGCGCGGCAAGAACGAATAGAGCTCTCAGTTTCATATGTTCTCCCTGATCTCTGCTTCGGCAATGACATCTACCATTGCGCCGGACTCCAGCGCGGGTCTGCGCCGCCGCTTTCGATCTCATGCGGCGAGTGATGCGCTTTTTCCAGCGAGAATCCTCGGCTTTGACGCGGTGAGGAGGAGAGCGCCGGATCTGAGTGCACTCACTTCCGTCAGCACTCGTGATGAAGATCGCGGACGCTGTTGGAGGTAGGCAGGTATTGCCGAAAACCATTGCGGGCCCCCGCGGAGACCAGGAGGGGTCCATGGTTGTAGTGGGCCACCGGAATGTCAAGGTCGCTCGCAGCACTACCCGTAAGCCGGGTAAGCTCATGACCGTCACGATTGATCGTCCAAATTTCCGCGTTTTGCGGATTGCAACACTGGCTGTCTGGAACGCGATTTGCTCCCCGTCTGGCGACCAGAATCGCTTGACTGGCGCGCCAAGTTCAGTTGGTGTGAGTCGACGAATTTCTGTACCGTCGGATTCCATCAAGTAAATCGCACCAAGTACACCTCCTCGGTTGAAACTCTCGAACGCGATTGTCCATCCGTCCGGCGAATACACAGGCGAATTCAAACACGTCCGGCTGAAAATCTGTGATCGGCTTTCAGCCCGGTCCCATCCGTCCTTACTCGATAAATTGCACATGTCCCTCGAAGTCGGTCTGGCAACGGGTAAACACTATTTCGCTGCCGTTTGGAGTAAAGCTCGCGAGCAGTGTCGGCATAGGACGGGTCATTCAGGAAAAGTTGATGCTGATTACTCCCATCCGCATTCATGATCCAGAGCTGGGAAGGGCACGTTCGGAGGAAACTCTGCAAAAACCAATTGCTTTGCATCGGGTGACCAGGCTGCCCAAAACGCCGAGTTATTCGGCCCGAGATTCGTGAGCTGCTTTACATCACTCCCGTCCGGCCTCATCGTGTACACATCCGCACCTTGAATAAATGCGATCCGGCTCCCGCCATCGCGATCTGATTGAGCCAATGCGGAGCCGCCAAGAACCATCACTGCCCACAACACCGGAACCAGCCTATTTAAGAACATCTGTTTCGCCTTTCTCGTGAAACAGCTAGATACTGGCTCAAGCGAGCGGTTGCCTCAATGCACTAGCGGTGAACTCGCGGTGAACTGCGGGTGAACATATGCCTGCGGAGACGCTTTTATTTGGTTAGGATGGTAGGCACTCCCGTTTTTAGGCTTTCTCCATGCCCGGTGCAACAAGGTCCGGCTTCGTCCGTTTCGGACCGTTTCGGCTCGATCTCGCCGCGGGCGAACTGTATGAGCAGGATCAAAAGATTCGCCTGCAAGAGCAGCCATTTCAAGTTTTAGAAATGCTCGTCGATCAGGCCGGGGAACTGGTCTCACGGGAGCAGATCCGTGACAAGCTTTGGCCGCATGGGACGGTCGTCGACTTTGACCACAGCATCAACACTGCCATTAAGAAATTGCGTCTGGCACTGGGTGATCCGGCGGAGAAACCACGGTATATCGAGACAGTCGCCCGTCGAGGATACCGCTTGATGGTTCCCGTTGAGCAGCTGCAACCAAGCCGGCCTGTCAATCAGGCGTCTCCGCAACGGGAGCCTGAAATACAAGCCGCCAGCCAGACCGCCAAAAAGGTCTCTCACTATCGTGTGCTCGAAATGTTGGGTGGTGGAGGCATGGGCGTGGTTTATGCAGCGGAGGATCTGAAGCTGGGCCGCCGGGTCGCATTGAAATTCCTGCCGCAAGAACTGGGCAGTGAGGCCAGGGCTTTGGGGCGATTTGAGAGGGAAGCGCGTGCCGCCTCAACGCTCAATCACCCTAACATCTGCACCATACACGAATTCGGGGAACACGAAGGGCAGCCCTTCATTGTGATGGAACTGCTCGAGGGCCAGACTTTGCGAGACCGGATATCCGAAGGTGGACGGTTACCGACTAATCGGTTATTGAACTTCGCTCTTCAAATCGCTGAAGGTCTGGAGGCAGCTCATCAAAAAGGCATCATCCATCGCGACATTAAGCCGGCAAATATCTTTCTCACCAATCGCGGTGAGGCCAAAATTCTGGACTTCGGCTTGGCGCGAGTGGACGCAGGGGAGGACCTCGTCCCGCATCTGGCTGAAACGGAGGTGAGTGCTCGCCCCAATCTCAGTTGGACGGGTATAGCGATGGGCACCGCCGCCTATATGTCGCCGGAGCAGGTGCGCGGAGAGAAACTGGATACTCGCACGGATCTGTTTTCTTTCGGATTGGTGCTGTACGAAATGGCCACGGGACGGCAGGCGTTCGAGGGCGAAACCGGCGCGACGGTTTACGCTGCGATCTTGAATCGCGAGCCAGCCGCCGCCCGCAGTTTGAACTCCGAGCTGCCTCTCCGGCTCGAGCAGATTATCAATCGAGCTCTCCGGAAAGATCGTCAACTGCGCTATCAAACAGCATCGGAAATGCGTGCGGCCCTGAAGTCTTTAGCCGTCCGGTTGCCGCTCGACACCGAGCGAGCCGCTCCGGCGAGGAGGCGCAACACTGCCGTGCCGCTAGCCGCAGCGGTAGCCACACTGCTGCTGATTGCCGCGGTCGCCTTCTGGTTTGTGAGAACTCAATCGCATTCCGTGCGTGGTGCTCTCGAGCTGAAGCAGCGGCAACTCACGACGAATTCTAATGAAAATGCCGTTTCAAGTGGGTGCATTTCCCCTGACGGCAGATACCTGGCCTATGCTGACCTCGCCGGGATGCACGTTAAGCTCATCGAAACCGGCCAGACGCGAACTGTTCCCCAGCCGGAGGTCCTGAAGGGAATGCAAGTGAATTGGGGTATCGCTACCAATTGGGTGCGCGACGGCTCGAGGTTTATTGCAACCGCCAACGTACAAGGGAAGCCGCCGAGCATTTGGGTAGTTCCGGCACTCACCGGAGCGCCTCGCAAGCTGCGCGACGATGCTTATGCCTGGGCCGTTTCGCGCGACGGGGCTTGGGTCGCCTTCAATGCTAATCCTGGCAGAGTCTTTTATCGCGAAATGTGGCTGATGAGACCCGATGGAACTCACGCGGCCAAGCTCTATGAAGGTGACGACGAGAATGGCTTCTTCGGTGCTGATTGGTCCCCCGACGGCCAGCGGCTGTCCTATTTCGCTGGCCATCTGACGGGTGGCAAGCTGGTAACAACCGTCGAAAGCCGCTCCTTGAAAGGCGGCCCCGTGGTCGTCAGCGGCACCAGCCAAATCGCCGACTGGACGTGGTCGCCGGATGGGCACATCATCTATATTTTGCAGGAGGCGAGCCCGCTTACCGGGAGTTGCAATTTCTGGGAAATACGCGTTGATTCTCGAACGGGCGAGACAATCGGCTCGCCAAGGCGCTTGACGAATTGGGCCGGGTTCTGCATGCAGGATCCAACCGTGACGGCGGACGGAAAACGGCTTGCCTTCCGAAAGCTCGCTCCCCAGGGCATTATCTATGTCGCTGATATCCAAGCTGACAGGACAAGCATCGGCGCAGTGAGGCGCTTAACTCTCAACGAAGGTCAGAATTACCCGTTCGCGTGGACGCCGGATAGCAAGGCTGTTCTTTTTGGATCATACCGAGACGGCCGCTGGAGCATTTTCAGGCAATCGCTTGATGAGGATGCCGCTGAACCGATCGTAAGCGGCGCACAAGGCGAGGCGATAACCTCCGCTACCGCCAGCCCAAATGGCGCGTGGCTTCTTTACGTGCTTGCTGCGACGGAGCCTTCGGCGGTGGACCGCTTAATGCGAGTTCCCATAAAAGGAGGCTCGCCGGAATTAGTACTGACGGGACGCATTTATGAAAAGTTTGCGTGCGCGCGGTCCCCGGCGACCGTGTGCGTTATTGCGGAGCCCACCTCGGACCGCAAGCAACTCATCTTCACTGCGTTTGACCCGCAGCGTGGACGCGGCGGCGAACTCACCCGCTTCAACACCGATCCCGCTGCCGGGAACTCCTACGTCTGGGATTTTTCCCCGGATGGTACGCGCATTGCGATCCTAAGTTATCCCAAAGCGCGAATTGACGTTCTTCCTTTGGACGGCCAACCGATACAGACGATTCTCGTGAAGGGTTGGAGTAGTTTGCTGAGCCTTAATTGGGCATCGGACGGGCAAGGAATTTTCGCCTCCAGCCAGGTACAAAAGGGATCTGTGCTTCTGCGCCTCTCTCTAAAAGGTGAAGCACACGTGTTGTGGCAACAGAGCGGGAGCATAGCGCCTTGGAACCGGCCTTTCGGCGATCCCGGTGCCGCGCCGTTCGGCTTGCCCTCCCCAGACGGTCGCTATTTGGCGATCTATGGTTGGAGCCTGAGCGGGAACATGTGGATGATTGAGAACTTTTGAACAGAACCACTTGGCTCTACGTCTGATTTGCTCTTCACATGAACGTATAACTGCCAGCCGTAACTTATGAGGAGCCCTGTGCGGGATTAATCGCGTGGAACTTCCGGGTGTCCGCCCATACGCGGATACCTATGTAGTCAGTAATCTGTCGGATGATTCGCGAAAAAAGTTGAGGGCGCGTCCGTGGGAATCGCGCCCGTAGAGCCAGCTAAAGAGCTATTTGCGAATAGAAAGTGGAGCGGCCAGGCGGAATGTCACCACCGATTCCGACGGTATCTTCACCTGGCTGCCGTGAGTGAAAAACTGATAACCCAGGCCCGCGCCGCCGCCTGCGCCCGCTCCGATGGCAGCGCCTTTGCCGCCTCCTGCCAAGCCGCCGATCAAGGCACCCGCCGCAGCGCCGATGCCGCTTCGGACCGCTGTTTGCTTTCCTTTACTCTTACCGGCCTCCTCGTACACATCGCTGTCGACCTTATATTGACGACCACCTACCGTCAAACTCGTTACCCGAACTTGCAGGTTGCTCGAGCCCCGAATGCGGCCCGCGCTGCTGGCATTGGTCAGCAGAACAACGACCGGAGCGCCGGCAGGCACAACCACGCGATCCCCATGCACGAGCGGCGCATCCAGCGTTCCGTTGAATGTCTGCCCGACCGTATTGGTTCGCGAATCAATTGCATCGGTCATGCGAACCTGCAAACGCGAACCGGCGGGAACCGTGACCATCACGGGCTCGGGCGGAGGTGGAGGAGTGCTCGCGGCCGTATCCGCAGGCGCGGGAGCCGGCGTTGCGGCGGGGGGCGCCGCAGCTGGCGCCCCAGCGGGCGGCGCTGGTTGAGTAGCAGCCGCCGTATTCACCTTCATCTGATCGTTCACACTGGCGACACCCTGCGTTCCGTTCGCCACCTTCATGGCTTCCAACTCCACGTCGGAACTGGGAACGTCACCGCTTAGCGTCACGGCGCCGTTCTTGACGTCAACCTTGATGTTGGCGGCTTTGGTGGAGTCATCCGCAGATAGCTTGGATTGAATGGCAGTCGTCAGGCTTTGATCGTCCACGCTCTTCTTGGCGCAACTTACCGCCAGGCAGCCAGCCGCTAGAGCCAAAATCAATTCCGGTCGTTTATGGCGCATACTTTTCCCCCTTGAGTTTTCAAGGCGCAGCTTATCGGCCATCGTGCTCAACAAACCGGCACCCATCTGAAAGATACAATAAAACTTCGGGGTCAGTGCTGAGCAGAAACGGATGGCAGAAAATACAACAACAATTCCAGCGTCAAAGGCGGCAAAAGTAGAGAAAAAGCAGGCAGTTCAGGCGCGCAATAGCATCGCGGAATGGGCGGTGACCATTCTCCTGCTTTTGTTCGGCATAACGACGCTCGTCCAGGCTTATGTAATTCCCACCGGCTCTATGGAAGACACCTTGTTGATCGGCGACCATTTGCTGGTGGATAAGCTGGCCTACGCGCCGGGGGGTTCGATCAGCAAGTACATCTTGCCTTATGAAACGCCGAAACACGGCGATATCATTGTGTTCCGCTATCCGGTCGATATCAACCAGACATTCGTCAAACGGGTCATCGGAGTTCCGGGCGACAGATTGAAAATGGTTAACCGCACGGTCTACCGGAACGGCGTGCCGCTCAACGAGCCGTACACCTATCACAAATTCCCGTACGACGCCTCACGCGATAACTTTCCGGGCGAGCCATCGCCATTCGCCGAAGGTTTGCAGGCGCAGTATCAGCGTGACATGTTGGAACACCACGTGGTTAACGGCGAAATTGTAGTACCGCCGGATAGCTATTTCGCGATGGGTGATAATCGCGACAACTCGCTCGATAGCCGCTACTGGGGATTCGTTCCACGGGACAACATCATCGGCAAACCGCTGATGATTTACTGGTCTTACAAGGCGTCGACCGAGGATTTGGCCGGCACGTCCGTAGACTCGCTCTTCAGCCACGTGACGGATCTTGTGGAGCACTTCTTCACGAGGACTCGCTGGACCCGAACCTTCAAAATTCTCCGGGGGTTCCCGGACTCTCGCCTGCCGGATCACGCGCTTCCACTGAATCCGGGGAACCCGAATCCTTAGAGAACGGCCTGCGCGCGAAATTGTCTTCATAGCACACCAACTGAGGAACCGATAGTGAATCACCGATACGGCCTGATTATGGCCGGCGGACGTGGCACAAGATTCTGGCCGCGCAGCCGCAAGCGCAACGCAAAACAAGTCCTTCAATTCTTCGGCGAACGCAGCTTGATCCAGCAGACCGTGGACCGGCTGAAACCAGTTATTCCGCCGCAAAACATCTGGATAGTAACGAACGAGTTCCTGCAGCGAAAGATTCGCAACCAGCTGCCGGAGATTCCAAAGGAGCAGATTCTCGCAGAGCCCGCGCAGCGAAATACCGCGCCATGTATCGCCTTGGTAGCGCAGCTTCTGCATGATCTGGATCCGGAAGCGATACTCGGCGTTTTTCCGGCCGATCACTTGATTGTCAAAGAGTCGCGCTTCCGGAATTTCGTGAAGGCGGCATACCGGGCCGCCGAAGCTGACCGGGCCGTGGTACTTGGGATTCAGCCTCGCTGGGCGGAAACCGGTTACGGCTACATTGAATTCCCGAAAAACGTGAAGTTGGGCGCTCTCGACGCAGTCCCGGTGACCAGCTTCCGGGAGAAGCCCGATGCTAAAACGGCGAAGAGGTTTGTGGAGCGTGGAAACTTTCTTTGGAATGCCGGGATGTTTTTCTGGCCGGCCGCAACCGTACTGGAATTGACGCGCCGCCACCAGCCCAAGACCTCGACCCTCTTGGCGGGCCTACCATCCTTTGGGAGTAGGAACTTCGTGAATAAGCTCGCGGAGATTTACCCTCTTTGCGAAAATATCTCGGTCGATTACGCCATTATGGAAAAGGCAGATCAAGTTCTAGGCATTGCCCTCGAGGACATCGGCTGGAACGATGTCGGGAGCTGGCAGGCCGTCTACGATCTCGCCGGGAAAGACCGGAACGCAAACGCCTCCCGAGGAGAACTTGTCGTCGAAGAGAGTCGCGGAAATTACGTCGACGCCAACAAGATAGTGGCGCTTGTCGGAGTCGAAAACCTGATCATCGTTGACACCCCCGACGCGCTGCTGGTCGCCAGCCGCGATCATGCGCAGGATGTCAGCAAGCTCGTGAAAACTTTAGATTCTCAAAATAGAGAAGAACTGCTGTAAAGTTAGCCTCCGATTGTCAGATCCATTCGGCGCGTGCGGAGCAAGCGCCTGCTAGCCGCTTCCGAGGCTGCCTTCCACGAATCGCCTGATGTCTTGCCGATGCCTCGCGCTATGGTCGATCCCGAGGCGCTGGCCTCGATTTCGGTGATATACGAATCGCCGATCTGGTAAGAGGTGACCTTGACCGGCCACCCTTCTATCTCTGATTCCCGTCTGTCCCAGTTTTCAGCTCGCATGCGCCGCTAACACCTCCGCGGGCTTTGCCGCTCCGCGCTCGATGGGCGCTCCAACGAGACTGCCCCATTCCGTCCAGGAGCCATCGTAATTTACAACATTTCGATAGCCGAGCAGGTATTTGAGTACGAACCAAGTATGACTGGAACGTTCTCCTATCCGGCAATAAGTAATGATCGGCTTGTTTCCGTCGACGCCTTCGTCGCGATACAGGGCCTTGAGTTCTTCGAAGCTCTTGAAGGTTCCATCCTCGTTAGCGGCTTTACTCCAGGGGATGCTGCGCGCGCCAGGAATATGACCACCTCGCTGCGCCGTTTCCGGTAAGCCGGGAGGCGCGAGAATCTCACCAGTAAACTCCTGCGGGCTGCGCACATCTACCAGAGCAGCGGTTCCTCCACTCACTGCTTCCTGGACGCGAGGAAGGAAGGCACGGATCGAGTAGTCGGGCTCTTTTGCTCGATAGTTCGTCCGCGGATAATTCGGAACTTCTTTCGTCAGCTCTCGCCCTTCTTGAAGCCATTTCTTGCGTCCGCCGTTTAAAAGTCGAACGTCCGGGTGGCCATAAATCTTGAGTTGCCAAAATGCCCAGGCAGCGAACCAGTTGTTGTTATCGCCGTAAAGAACGACAGTCGTATCGTTCTTTATGCCCGACTCTGACAATAAGGATTCGAACTGATCGGAAGGAATAATATCCCGGCGCACTTGATCAGATAACTGACGCTGCCAGGACCACGCGATCGCTCCAGGGATATGACCCTGATCGTAGGCGTTGTTTTCGACATCGACTTCGACCAGACGAACCCCAGGGGTTGCTAAGTTCCCGGCGACCCAATCGGTTGAAACTAAGACTTCGGGATGAGAATACGTTGGCATAGGACCATTCTCCCTCTCATAGATCGAGAATAGGGCCGATGACCCTGCCATGTCAATAGCACGGCAAAGAGGTATAGTTCGTAGCAAGGGCAATGCGCGGAAATTCAACAGTATGAGCGACACGACAGTCAGCAGAGAAGTACCGTCCAGAGAAGTAGCTGCGAATGAAATCGATGTCATCCCGGGGCCGCTGCCTCGGCCGGCAGGAACAGTTCAACGCAATGTGGCGGTCGATGCCTACCGCGGGCTCGTGATGCTGCTGATGATGGGTGAGGTGCTGCATTTAGCCCGCGTTTCACACGCCTTACCGGGCAACTGGTTCTGGCACATTCTGGCCTTCAATCAAACGCACGTTGAGTGGTTTGGCTGCTCGCTTCACGACACGATCCAGCCGGGATTCTCTTTCCTCGTTGGGGTCGCCCTTCCCTACTCGATCGCGGCTCGCCTGCGAAAAGGTGGAACTTTCGGAAAGCTCTTCGCTCATGCTCTATGGCGCTCGTTTCTTTTGGTTGTGCTGGGAATCTTCTTGCGCTCCATCGACCACACGCAAACTTACTTCACCTTTGAGGACACGCTGAGCCAGATCGGACTCGGCTATCCGTTCCTTTTCCTTCTCGGGTTCCGTCCGCCAAAGTGGCAATGGTGGGCTCTGGGATTCATACTCACCGGCTATTGGCTGGCGTGGGCGCTCTATCCGGCTCCGGGCCCAGGATACGATTATCCTGCCGTCGGCGTTCCGGCGCACTGGGCGCACAATTTCACAGGTTTCGCCTCACACTGGAACAAGAACAGCAACCTGGGTAACGCCTTCGATCAGTGGTTCCTGAATCTTTTCCCCCGAACAAAGCCGTTTGTGGACAACGAGGGCGGCTATCTGACTTTGAGCTTTATTCCGACGCTCGGGACCATGATTCTAGGCTTAGTTGCCGGCCGGTGGTACCGCGCCTTCGCGCCCAAGATTCCTGTTAAGCGATTTGTGATTGCCGGCTTGATTGGAATTGCGGCCGGACTCCTGCTGCACTACACCGGAATTTGCCCAATCGTAAAGCGCATCTGGACCCCCGCGTGGACGCTGTTCAGCGGCGGCATCTGCTTCCTCTTTTTGGCCGCCTTCAGCTGGATCATCGACGTCAAAGGCTTTCGGAAATGGGCGTTCTTCTTGGTGGTGGTTGGCATGAACTCGATCGCCGCCTATTTAATTGCTCATTTATTCGAACGGTTCGTCACGGATTCGCTGCGCATCCATCTCGGCGACAGAGTTTTCGAGATCTTCGGCCCTGCCTACCAGCCATTGTTGCTGGGTTCCGCCGTGCTTCTGATTTTCTGGCTGATGTTGTTCTGGATGTATCGCCGCAAACTTTTCCTCAAGATCTGAAGACCGCGATTCATTAGGTGCAAAAGCTGATCAACCGGCCGGAGCGGGCCGTCGATGAAATGCTGGACGGCTTGCTCGCGCTCCACCCCGGCTTGGCGCGGCTCGCTGATCAAAACGTAATTCTCAGAGCCGATTTCGAGACCGTTCGCGAGCATCAGGTGGCGCTGATTTCGGGCGGGGGCAGCGGCCACGAACCCGCCCATGCCGGATATGTGGGAGCAGGCATGTTGAGCGCGGCGGTCGCAGGTGAAGTGTTTACTTCGCCAAGCGCCGATTCCGTTTTGGCTGCTATCCGAGCGGTCACCGGAAGGCTGGGCGCGTTACTCATCATCAAGAACTATACCGGAGATCGGCTCAATTTCGGTATGGCGGCCGAGATAGCACGCGCCGAGGGATATCTGGTCGAGAGCGTAGTCGTTGCCGATGACGTAGCGCTCGCGAAATCCGAGGAACATGCGGGAAGGCGAGGACTCGCCGGAACAGTGTTGGTTCACAAGATAGCGGGAGCAGCGGCGGCCGAGGGAAAGGATCTTCCGCAAGTCGCCTCTATCGCGCAAGCAGCGGCAGAGCAGATCGGAACCATGGGTGTAGCGCTGTCGGCTGGAACCGCGCCGGGCGTAGACGAACCCAGTTTTAAACTCGACCGGGAAGTAGAGCTGGGGCTCGGCATCCATGGAGAACCAGGAGTGCGCCGCGTGCCCATCGCTCCGGCTGACAAGCTGGTAGACGAGCTTCTGCACAACATTCTCTCGACGCAACGCCTTCGACAGGCAGAACGCGTCGCTGTGCTGATAAACAACCTGGGCGCTACGACCGCTATGGAACTCGCCATCGTAGGACGTAGAGTGCTCTCGCGACTCGAAGCTCGCGGGCTCGTAGTCGAGCGGTTGTACTCGGGAACCTTCGTTTCGTCCCTGGATATGGCGGGAATTTCGATATCGCTGCTGCGTGTTGACGACGAGCGGCTGCGCTGGTTAGATGCCTCGACTTTGGCGCCGGCATGGCCGAACGCCGCGAAGCAGCGACCGGGATCGGTGGCGGAGCGAATCATTGGCGAAACGGTAATAACTCCAGCTCCCGAAATCGAAGGATTTCCTCAAACCCTTGAAGGCAAACGCTCAAGAAGGGCTGTTTTGGCGGCCTGTGCGGCTTTAGAGGAGGGTTTTTACCGTCTTAAAAAAGCAGACGAGGCGGTAGGAGATGGCGATCTTGGGGACAATATGGCGCGCGCGGCGAGGGCTATCCAGGCAGGTCGATTTCCGTACGACCATCCGGCCGAAATGCTGAAAGGGATTGGACTCAAAATTCAGCAGACGATGGGAGGCTCGTCGGGCCCTTTGTACGGAGCGTTGTTGCTGAGGACGGCAAGCGCGCTCGAACAGGGACCGCAGAATGATCCGAAGCAGTGGGCGGCAGCGATCATCGAGGGTTGCGGAGCGATCGGCGAACTCGGCGGAGCCCGTCTGGGCGACCGGACAATGCTCGACGCACTGGTGCCGTTTGCTCGAACGTTCAGCGAGCGCCTCGCGGAAGAGTGTCGCGTGGACGAATCGCTGATTGCAGCGCTCGAAGCGGCTAAGCAGGGAGCCGAAAGCACGGCGCAAATGGTCGCGCGCCGAGGCCGCTCAAGCTATCTGGGAGACAGAGCGATCGGCAACGTAGATCCGGGCGCTTTGGCGGTAGTGATCTGGCTCGAAGCGGCGATTCGGGAAGTACTGAGCTGATGGACTAGCGTGCGCGCTCCAGCTGAAAGAGGCGGTTTTGCGCTTCGCTTTCGCCCAAGCCGGCCGCTTTTCGGTACAGCTCTTTGGCCTTCTCGAGATCTCTGGTGACGCCGCGGCCGTTTTCATACATGGTTGCGAGATCGTAGATGCCGGCGGCGTTGCCTCGATCCGCCGCTTTTTGAAACCAGCGCAGCGCTTCGTCATCATCATTTGCCACTCCATCGCCCAGCAAGTACATCGCACCTGCCGAAACCATGCCCGAAGAGTTCCCGGCCTCCGCAGCCCGGCGGAACCACTGCAGAGCTTGCTGGGCGTCCTGAGACAAGCCATCGCCGGAATGGTAGCTTTCGCCGAGTTGCATCATGGCGTCCGTCTCGCCGAGATCCGCGGCTCGCCGGAACAATGCCGTGGCTTCTTCAGGTCTGCCCGCTTTCTGTTTCTCGACTGCGGCAGAGTAGAGTTGCTTTGCCCGAATCGCGGCGGGGACTGGTTTGGGCTTCACCTCCTCGGGCGCGGGTGGGCGGGTTACATTTCTGAAATCCGCCGCAGCTTCTCGACCGGTCTTGACGGTGGGAGGCAAGACCTCGGATTGCTTTGCCGCCGGAGGCGCCGGCGCGGCGAGAACCTTCGGCACGATCGTCTCGCGCGAAGGTGGTCTCGTCATAAGTAGCGCAGCAATTCGTTGGAAATTTTCCTTGAAGTCACCCGGAAGGAAGACTACAGCCAGGACCGCAAAGCTAATGACCACGATCAGAGACAGCACGACCGCGCGCGAGATCCTTTTTCGAGCATGTTTGGCCGGCTGCAACTGAAGCGTCCGCTCCAGTGCAGCAACAAATTCAGCGCAGGTCGGGAACCGCTGCTCGGGGAAGCGGTGCAGACCCCGCTCAAAAATTTCGTCAATGCCTTCGGGCAAAGCCGGTTTTTGCGAATGGGCGCGCGGCCGCGGCCCATATACGATCAAATGCGCAAGAGTGACCATCGTATCGGCTTCGAAAGGTTTCGAGCCTGTCAGCAGCTCGTAGGCCAGCACCGCCAGCGAGAACTGGTCCGAACGACCGCTAACCGGACGCCCTTCGATCTGTTCGGGTGACATGTAGGATGGCGTGCCCATCACAACGCCGGTCGCGGTTACCTGCTGGCTGGAAACGATCTTCGCTATTCCGAAATCGGCAACCTTAACGGAGAGGTCGCTGCTGAGCATGATGTTCGCTGGTTTAATATCGCGATGAATGACGCCGTGCTCGTGTGCGTAGTCGAGGGCCGCCGCCGTCTGATGCAAAATCGCCAGAGTCTGGCTGGTGGACAACGGTGGCCGGGATACCAACCAGCGGTCGAGCGACAGGCCTTCGACGCTCTCCATAGCGATGAAAGCCAAATCGCCATCCTGGCCCACATCGAAGATGACGACAATTCCCGGATGAAAGAGACGACCGGCGGAATGGGCCTCACGAAACAGGCGCTCTCGCAGAAAGTCCGGCTGGTCTTCAAATCCGGCGCCTTTCAAGTGAATTACTTTGATAGCGACACTACGCCCGATCAGCGGATCGACCGCATCGTAAACGACACCCATCGCTCCTCTGCCGAGCTCACCGCGGATGAGATAGCGTCCGACCCGGGCCGCCTGCCCGACACTCGTGTGCAGAAAGGACTCCGAGGCGCTGTGGGCACGCAGAAGCCGCTGGACAGACTCGAGTAAATTGGCATCTCCGGTGCAGGCCTCCTCGACGAAGCGTAATCGTTCTGGCTCAGGTTTTTGCATCGCTTCGTCGAAGACTCGACGAACGCGCTGGAGGGACTCCGGGGCCATCGAGGGGCTCATGTTTTCGTTATCGCGTTGTTCTCTAAGAGTATCTCTTGCGCGGGGAGTGATGCGAGCCAGTTATCAGCCGCACTACGTTCGTCAATTGTGCACGGGCTTCTCAGGGCTGGGGCCGTGCATCCGGTCGAATAACCACGACCGGGCAAAATCCCAGTCGCGTCGTACTGTCGCGAGTGAAACGCCGAGCCCCTGAGCGACTTCGTCGTCGGTGTAGCCCCCGAAGAATCGGAGTTCTACGACTTTGGCAGCACGAGCATCGATTGCCTGTAACTCGGTCAAAGCTTCGTCCAGCGCAAGAAGCTCGACTCCTCTGGGATTAAAGCCAATCTGCACCCCACTCAGTTCTACCCTCACCGCTCCGCCGCCTCGTCTTTGCGCGTTCCTGAGCCGCGCGTGATCGACCAGAATACGGCGCATCTGCTGGCTGGCGATCGCAAAAAAATGTACTCTGCTTTCGATGCGCAATTTATGCGCATCGATCAGTTTGACGTACGCCTCATGAATCAAAGCTGTGGTCTGCAGGAGGTGACCGGGGTGCTCGTGCTGTAGCTCGCGCGCCGCGATCCGGTGAAGCTCGGCGTAAACCAGGCCAACTGCCTTCTCAGCGGCTTCCGCATCGCCCTCCTGCATTTGCCGGAGCAGGAGCGTAAGATTCGGAGTTTGCTCGGACTCTCCCCGCGTCCTCGCCATTCCCGCTCAGTATACAGCCGCAGGCAGGCAGAGATGCGGCATGCTGCTCGCAATCAAAAATAAAATTGCCGCATGTGAGCACTCGAGCCTCGTTTTTACGCAATGTCTGTTAGAGAGTATTGCTAACCCAAGAAAACCCTAAGAGCCTAAATCAAGTGAAATGTATTTGATTGTACGGTCCTTTTGATGTATATCTATTGCGGCCTGATTTTTTGAAGCCTTGAATCTAAGAGAAAGACACTAGCCAATGAGTCTGATTATGTCTATGCGGAACATTAGTTTGTCTACTTACGCGGCCCTGCTGTTAACCGGAGCCTGCTGTCTCCAAGCCCAGGATCCAAAAGCCGCTATCGAACAGAAGCTGGGGGCGGAGTATTCGCTCACCCAGCCGACAGGCGATGACACCGACATCGTAACAGCGGGCTCTGTTCTGGTTCTCCAGAAAGGCCACGGCGACATTCTGATGGCCCCTGTTACGAGCACCAACTTTTATCAGAACACTTACAAAGATGGAAGAATCAGCCAGAATGCTCTCGGCAAGGGCAAACACTTGCTTGATAGAGCGAGCCATTTCCCCGGTATGTCCTCCGCCCCGAGCACGCCAGCGACGCGAACCTTCGTCCCGGGCGAAAAGATGTGGCTTACAAAGATCGATGTCAAGGACGACAGCGTTACTTTCGATCTCTTTACCGATGCTTACTCGGACGTGCGCTATAAGGCGGCGCTCAAATTTCAGTTTGCAAAAGGGTCGCTACCCTCGCCAGAGGAAGTGCAGAAAACGGTAGAGCAGGTCTTCGCGGTACAACCGTCGGACGATGCAAAAGACAAACAGCAACAGCCTGCCCAGGGCCAGCAGCCCGCGCAAGCACAGCAGGCTGCGCAGGGACAGGCACCGGGTTCACCGGCCGCCGCCGCAGCGCCAGCTCCCGCCGAAGCCGCACCTCCGCCAATCGCTCCACCGCCGCCGCCCCCTGCCGACCCGAAGACGATCTCGCTGGGACAGACTCCGGAGCAGGTGACCGCCGCGGTTGGACAGCCGGATAAGGTTATCAAGCTCGCCGGTACCAAGCAGATTTACGTGTACAAAGATATGAAGGTGACTTTCGTGGGCGGTAAGGTCACCGACGTGCAATAACTTTCAGACCCCACCGTCGGAGGAAAATCTTATGTTCGCGCGCGAAATTCGTAAGCTCTTCTCGTACCTGTGTCTAACAGGTGTATTGGTCTTGCTCTTCGGATGCTGTGTTGCCAACGCACAACAAAAGAAGCAGACTTCGGCGCCAGCGCCGAAGGCGTCATCCACGCCTGCGAGTTCCACTAGCAAAGCTGGCGGCACAGGGACAACTGCGAGTCACGGTCCTACGGCAAACTCGGCTCATGGACCGACGACAAATTCATCGCACGGTCCGACGACCAGCAGTCCTCATGGGCCAACGACCAGTAACCCTCATGGGGCGACGACGAGCAATCCGCGTGTTACTGCTACAACTCCGCACGCCACAGTCACTGCATCAAGGGCCGGCACGAGAGCGGCGACCCCTGCAAAAGGCGAGACGGTGCACACCACTGCCAAGGGCGACAAAGTTGTTACTCGCGCAAACGGCAAACCCGCGGAGGTACACGTCGCCAGTCGAAATATGGACATTCACCACAGTCTGACGGGCAGAACGCGCGTGGTTACGACGCGGCCGGATGGGACGCGCGTGGTATCCGAACGGGGCGGGCGCGCCGGCTATGTAGAACATTCCTACAGCTATCAGGGGCGCACTTATGTGCAGCGAACTTATGTCTATAACAACGTGGTGTACGGCCGGTATTACGCGCCTTACTACTATCGCGGCGTGTACGTGAATTATTATGCTCCGGCTTATTACTATCCGCCGGCGTTCTATGGCTGGGCGTATAACCCGTGGGCGGCGCCGGTAGCTTACAGCTGGGGTTGGGCGGGTAATCCGTGGTACGGGTATTATGGCTACTATTTCACGCCTTATCCGGTGTATGCCAACGCCTCTCTGTGGTTGACCGACTACATGATTTCGGCCACGCTGGCAGCGGCTTATCAGGCGCAAGCGAATGCGGCGGCAGCGGCGCAGGCGCAGGCTGCCGCTGACGCGGCAGCGCTCACGCCGCAGGTGAAGGACCTGATCGCAGCGGAAGTGCAGCGGCAGATTGCGCTGGAGAATGCGGAAGCGCAGGGCGGAGCGAACGGCGCTCCCGATCCGGCATCGAGCAGTGTTCAGCGCATGCTGAGCGACAACACGGCGCATGTGTTTGTGGCGGGCAGCAACATCGATGTAGTGGACACGGGAGGCAGCGAATGCGCGCTCAGCGAGGGCGACGCGCTGCAGCTTTCCTTACCGGTTCAGACCAACGACACAGCGGTGAACCTGATCGTGCTGGCGAGCAAAGGCGGCCCGGAATGCCGCCGGGGAAGTATGGTGGCGGTGAATGTGACCGACCTGCAGGACATGCAGAACCACATGCGCGAGACTATCGACCAAGGCATGGGCGAGATGCAGAAGAAGCAGGGCCAAGGCGGGCTGCCGAGCGAGCCGGTATCGGCCCAGGGCGCGCCGGTGAAGGCCAATTTCGTTTCCACTGCGCCGCCGCCGGACCCGAACGCGGCCACCGAGATCAGCCAGCAATCGCAACAGGCGACCCAGGCCGAGAATGAAGCTCTCAATCAGGCGCCGCAACCTGCGGGCGCAACGCAAGTCGCGACTAATCCGACTACCACGCCACAGCCGATACCCGCTCCGGCCGCGCCCCCGACAGAAATTACACAGGGCGAGACTCTCGAAGCGGTGATGGCGGCAAAGGGGTCTCCGCAGACCGTCGTCGATCTCGGCGCCAAGAAGATCTACGTCTACAGGGACATGAAGATCACTTTCAAGGACGGCAAGGTCTCGGACGTGAATTGAGCGAAATCAGCGGAGAAATAGGGTAAAGCTCCGATCGTTCGGGTTTTGAGAATCCCGAGCAACCGCTTCCTGGCGGGCGCGGCTCAGTTCTACTGCAATTTCCGCAGCTGAGATCCGGGCGGTTGATTCAAGATAAATTTCGCGGGCGTGATGCCGCCCGCGTTAATCTTCAGATCGGTCACCTGAAGCACCACTTCGTAGCCGTCTTTAGGCCGTTGAATGTCGATAGTCGAGGGGAACCATATCCCATTGTGATCCGCCCAGTTTGAATATCTGGTTTCGCTGACAATTTCGCCGGCGTGATCGAACGTCTTCTGCCTATTGATCTGCAGCGTGTAGCGATCGAAGTAAACGTTGCGTACGGGAAAGTAGCGGTCGCCCTCGTGCCCAATCATCATCAGGATGTAGACGGCCTTGGTCTCGCTGGTATCGTCCTCCACGAAGGTAGATGTGGGATCCGGAGGGTTGATGAGGAGCGCCGTCAAAAAAGCGCTAGGCCGCAGATTCTCCAGTTTGTTTTTTGAGGTCGCCGGCGCGTCATTCTGTCCTTCGAAGAACTGATTCTTTATCGGGATAGAGACGCGGAAATCATTGCCGGTTGAGACCATGTCAAAGGCAGTGCTGTGGATGACTGGATCGAGTCCAATGACGCGAATGTTATCTGGTTTCAGGAAGACGATCAAACCGCTGATAGTGGGATAATCGGTGACCTGGCCTCCGTGTATACCGCCGACCGACGGTGACATATCGGCTTTCATTGTGAAGGATTGAATCGGGTCCGCAATCTGGTGAACTCTCTGCAGGAGCTCTTCTCGGGTAGCTGTCAGCAGAGGTCTTGGAACTTTCTGTCCGGCAGGGGCAACCACGCGCCTCCTGACCAGGCAGCCGGATAGAAAAAAACAAGAGATAAAGAAGACCGGCAGAAGCTTGCGCCTTGAGCGCACCAGGTGCATGCTTGAAGTTTAGTAGACGAGTGATCTCCTAAGCGCAAGATGCACCTGGCGGGCCCGGGCCTTGCTGTTTAGCGATCCGGCCAGCGGCGGTGCTCCGTACTTTGAAAATGGTTTTCGAATAGCTGCCGGCTGACGCGCCTTCCAAGCTCGACAGCATCCTCAAGAGAGTGGTGGAAATGAAAGCCGGCATAATGCGAGCCCAAAAGACCTCGTTGAGCCAATCAGCGGCGTTATCGAACGTGTGCGTGTGAATCAGCCTCGGGTCGCGAAGATGTGCTAAACTCGGGCCTTTAATCCGACCTGCTCGCGCCCCGTAGCCGCAAAGTAGTCTGATCTGTTATGAAGTGCGGTTCAAACATAACGTTTGCCGCCGAAAGATGCCGTTTAGAAGAGGCGTAGATAGTGCCCTTCGTTCTACATGCGAAGGGTGTATGAGAAGGAGTTGGTCATGATTTTCAGGCTGTTTTCAGTAGTAATAGCGTTGGCGTGTCTTGCCCCTACGCCAATGTTCTCTCAGACTTTCAGGGGCGGAATTAGCGGTACAGTAACCGATGCTTCCGGCGCAGTCGTCGCCAATGCGGCCGTGAAGCTAGTAAGTCCAGATACAGGTCTGACGCGCGACACTACCACATCTTCCGCCGGTGAGTTCGTCTTCCAGGATCTTCCGCTGGGGAAATACGACGTCACTGTTACCCAATCGGGTTTTGATACCGTTCACGTGTCGGGCGTGGTTGTCGATGCCGGCAAGATCGCCAATCTCGGGCTCAATATGGACGTTGCCAAGCAAGCGACTACCGTCGAAGTCCAGGCATCGGCGGTGGCGATTGAGACTGCTTCGTCTGCGCAGACGAGCTTAATCGATACCCGGCAGATTCTCGACATTCCTTTAAATGGCCGTGATTTTACACAGTTGCTGAAGTTCAACCCCGGCGCGAATGCAAACGGCTCTCTGAATGGCTCGCGCTTTAACGGCATCGACTGGAAGATCGACGGCGCCGATAACAACGATCTCTGGCACAACACGAATTCAGTCAATCAAGGCGGAGTATCGGGGATTGCCGGCGTGGTCTTGCCCATCGATGCCATCGATGAGTTCTCGCTGCAGAGCAGCAGCAACGCCGAGGAGAACCGCAACTCGGGCGGCGTATTGAATGTTGTGATCAAATCCGGCACCAACGATTTCCACGGCTCTGTTTATTACTTCAACCGGAACGAGTTTTTTGCTACCAGTAACTGGTTCACTCCCCCTGGTTCGCCGAGTTCGAAACTGCGGAACAACCAGGGCGGATTCTCGCTAGGCGGCCCTATCGTGAGGAACCACACGTTCTTTTTCATGGATTATGAGGAGCAGAAATATCGAGAGGCATTGACCGCGGTGGGGACGACTCCCTCGGCTGCGTGGGTTTCGGAAACTTCGCAGATCATGGCGAAGGCAGGCGTGCCGGTAAATCCGCTAGCTCTGGCGCTCATCAATACTCTTTGGCCAGCGAATAGCCTGACCGGCCCTGCCGCGGTACATAACTTCAACGGCGGCGGCATCAATCTTTCCAACAGCTACAACGGGGTTATCAAGCTGGACCATCAGTTCAACGAACGGAACAACATTGCGATCCGCTATTTCGGAGGCACCGGGAATCAGACTGAATATATCGGCTCGGCGATTCCATACTACTTCCAGGCCGCGCCCAGCCGGATGCACAATTTTTCGGTGGTCTACAACCGGGTTATTTCGCCTCGTTTTGTCGCCCAGACGCTAGCGGGCGTCAATTACTTCAAACAAGTATTCGGCGATGCCAATCACGGCTTTGATATGCCGGCGATCGGCTTGAATACGGGCGTGACGAATCCTACCGATTTTGGCTCCCCAAACATGACTATCACCGGATTCGATGCAACTGGTCTGACACCTCAGCTCGGACGTATCGACACCACCGGGCACATCGATCAGACCTTCACCTACACTGCAGGCGCGCACTCGTTCCGTTTCGGGGGCGATTATCGGCGTTCGCGTCTCGACGTCTTTTATGACGCGAATGCGCCCGGTACTTTCACCTTCGACGGCACGCAAGGACCATTCGCCATATCGTGCCCGGGCGACACTTGGGAAGTAGGTGGAGCATGTCCGGCGAGCGGACAGTCTCCGAATCCGTCACTGGACTCGCTGGCAGACTTTCTTGCCGGGCGCATCGGCATCGGACACGCCACAATCGCCTACGGGAATCAGCAGCGCAATTATTGGTTGAACGGCTTTTCTTTCTTTGGCCAGGACACGTGGAAAGTCACTCCCCGGCTGACGCTGAACTACGGCTTGAACTGGGTTTATCAGAGCCCGATCTCCAACCCGGCCAACCTTATTTCGACCTTCATCCCTGCCGATGGCGGCATCACCTATGTCGGCACGCACGGACTGAACACGCTTTGGCCTCGCGATCTTCACGATTTTGCGCCGCGCTTCGGATTTGCGTTCCAACCGGCGATCGGGGGTAAGCTCGTCGTTCGCGGCGGCTGGGGCATGTATTATCAAGTTCCCAACCTCTCCTATTTCGGCAACAGTTCCACAGCCAATGGCGCAGCGACCGGCATTAACGACAACATCGGCGGACCGTCACCGGTTTTGAACCTGGTGACTCAAACGCCGATTACTCTTCAGACGGGCGTTCCTATCTTCGCGGCAAGCGAGGCAACAGGTCCTTATGGCGCATTCTCCGTGAGCCGGCACTTCGTGACCGGCTACAGCATGAACACAAATTTCAACGTTCAATACCAGTTGGCGCAGAATGTTGTGGGCGAGGTTGGTTACTCGGGCAGTTTGAGCCGCCACCTGCCGGACACGCTGGACATCAATCAGATCCCGATCGGCTCGCCGGAAGCGGTGACATCGCGGCCGTATTACAGCCAGTTTCCTTACCTCGCGGCCATCAACGAAGTGCAGTCGGTCGGCAATGGCAATTTCAATGCCCTGCTTGCCTCGCTGCGGACGAACAATTTTCATGGCTTCACGACGAAGCTAAGTTACACGTACGGGCACTCGCTGGACGATCTGTCATATGCACGGAGCATCCTTCCGCAGAACAGTTATTGCTTGCGGTGCGATTACGGTAACTCGGATTTCGATATTCGCAGCACGTTTTCGATGTTCCTGGCTTACGCCCTCCCGCAGCCGGCTAAGTATAAGTTAATTTTTGGAGGTTGGCAGGTGAATACTTTATTCTCTTTCTTCACCGGCACGCCGTTCAACGTACTCTCCGGGAATGATTCGAGCGGCACGGCCGAATTTGCCGACCGAGCGGAGATCGTCGGCAATCCCTTTGCGAATGTGCCGGCGTCCGATCGAGCCACCAGTACTTATTACTGGTTCAATCCGGCTGCATTCGTCTCGCCGGCCGCAGGGACATACGGAAACCTGGGCCGTAACGCGTTCTACGGACCACCCACTCACCAGATCGACCTTTCCATATTCAAAGATTTCAGCATCACCGAAAGGGTCAGATTGCAGCTGCGAGCTGAAATCTTCAACATCTTCAATTTCGTGAACTACGGAATTCGTCCGGATAATGGAAACAACCTGCAAGGCAGCAACCTGGGACAAATAGCCTGCAACTTACGATGTTTGGTTCGGCGCTCCGGGCATCGGACCAGGCGCTCCGAGGAACGTGCAGTTGGCGGCGAAGATTATCTTTTAGCGCGGAAAAGAAGAAAAATTCAGAGGGAAAACCGCTCCCTCGCGGTCGCGGCTCTGTTTCGGAATCTTGACAATCTAAACGAGCGGTCTACAATGTCTAGCAGAGTTCCACTTGAATGCCTAAAGAAGAGCGCCCGCGTTCGCAAATACCGCAAGGCACCCTCGATCTCATTGTTCTGCGCACTCTCGCCACCATGGGCGCACAGCACGCCTATGGGCTTGCCTTGCGCCTTCAGCAAGTCTCGGACGATCTCCTCAATCTGAACCAGGGCACGCTCTATCCCGCTCTGCTTCGCCTTGAACAGCAGGGCTGCATTAAAGGCTCCTGGCGCACGACCGAGAACAATCGCGAAGCCAAGTTCTACGCCATCACGCGTACTGGTGAAAAGGTCCTCGCCAGCGAAACCGAACGTTGGCGGCGCATCAGCGGACTCGTCGAAAAGCTTATCGGAGACGAAGCGTAAGCATGCGCCAAGCTCGGCAATTTTACACAAGCTCAGCGGCTTTTTCCGCCGAGCACAATCCGATATGCTGCTCATAAGGAAATCGCCGCAAGCATCTCCAGTGCTGGAGGATGACCTCCGCCGCCGAGGGCTCCCGAAAAGCCGAAGAAGCTCATTTCCTCTGCACTCCGCGCATTCGGTATCCACGTAATGGAAGCGCTGCGACATGAGTATGCTGATATCGCACTTTTGTGGAGCGCGAACATCTTGGCAGGCTTTCGCCGACGATCAGGTGCAGTCCTGCGAAATCCACGAGTTTCTCCGTCTCGCTATCATTCCTGGCCCTCGGAATCCGCGTCCGTCGCCAGTATTCCCGTTTGTGCACGGCTCTCGTTCCAACACTGCCGCTCGCAAGCGAGACCAGATCGTTCAGCCGCACGCGCGAGCCGGAGGCCTTCATGTCCACGGATTCAGCTATCCGCAATTCGACGCCTTTGTCTAGCCATTCCCCATTTTCTCCGCTATTATCGGCTTCAGCGCTTATTCGCCCATACTCGATGTCACGGTGAAAGCCGTCCCGTCGCTGGCAAAACCCATCGATCTTGCCTGGCGGCTTATCTGCCCCTGGGTTGCCGTGCACGTGTTTCATCTGAGCGGACCCGTTACGCAGTATCATCCCACCGGTAGCGGCGACACAACGCTCGATTACATACAGGTTTTCTGCTTCGCCGTTCTGGCGGCGCTTGGCGCGGTTATCTGGTCCATCCTGGACCGCAGGGAACAGCGCAGCCAAATCCTGTATCCCTGGATCCGCTTGATCGTCCGGTTTTATCTCGCAGCCACCTTGTTGTTCTATGGCTTCAGCAAAGTCTTTCCTTTGCAGTTTCCGGCTCCTGATTTCACGCGGTTGTCGGAAACCTTTGGAGAAGCTTCCCCTATGGGTCTGCTATGGGCTTTCATGGGTGCCTCAGGGCCTTACGAAATGTTCAGCGGAGTGGCAGAGGTGATACCAGGACTACTCTTGCTCTTCCGGCAGACCACTACAGTGGGCGCACTGATCGCCTTCGCTGTAATGAGCAACATCGTGGCACTCAACTTCTGCTTCGACGTACCGGTGAAGTTGTTCTCCTGCCATCTTCTGCTCATGGCGCTGTTTCTACTGGTCGCGGATATGGCGCCCCTGTGGAACTTTTTCATCTTGCGCCGGTTTGCACAATTGCAGGGTATTTGTATTACCGCGCTGGGAACGCCGCGCCTTGCGAACGACCGCGATTGGGCTCCAGATTCTGGTCATTGGCGGCATTTTGTACGGCGCGATCTCACCGAATTATGCGTATTACAAAAAGAACGGAGCGACAGCCACCCAGAACAGCGTTCTTAACGGAGCGTGGGAGCTGGACGCTTCTGCTAATTCCGCCTCTCTCCAGGATTCCTCGGCTGATAGCGAAGATGAGTGGCGCCGACTGTATCTGCCTCCGGCGGGAGGTCTGGGTGTTCGTACCGCAGGCGGCAAGCTTCTGCGCTTCGTTTCCAATGCAGACGAGAAGGCTCACGCGCTCCACCTGAAAGGCTGGCGTAACGATCACTCTGCCGAACTATCCTACTTACAACGCGATAAAGAACATCTGGTTCTGACCGGTACGATCGACCGTAAGCACGTTGACTTGCGCTACCACCGAGTCAATCCAGGCCAGTTTCTGCTCACAACGCGTGGCTTCCACTGGATCTCGGAAGACCCATATAATCTCTGATCGTTTTAAGGTTTCGAGCAGTGCTCCATTCATCCGCACGAACTCACTGAACTCAAGCCACGTTCGGCACGACAAACGGTTCCCGATACTTCCTCGTGAACATCTGATTCGCTTCTGCGTCGCCTGGACACGTCATCGTGCTCGCATCGAAGCGCAAACTCCGTCCCAGGCGATAGGAAATGTTCGCCAGATGGATGAGCACGACCGACGGTACTGCTTCTTCCATCGGCGCATTCAAATCGGAATGCTTACGGCTGCGCACCGCCGCAATGAAATTCGCCCAGTTGTTTCCGTTCTCTTCGTTCTCCGCTTTAGGACCGGGCTCATGTTCCTTTCCTAAAACGGTCTCGAAGCCGTGCGCGCTGCTCAGGTAGCCTTTCGAGCCGTAAATTACATTGCCGACGGTTGCATGTGTGCCGGCCGCCGGGCCTGAGCGGTTGTCCGCGACCGAAAGAATGCCGGCTTCGTCATTTGTGATCCAGTGCCGGACTTCGAAAACCAGCATCTTGCGCGCGCCTTCATCGAATTCGAATGTAGCCACCATGGTGTTCGGCGTTTCCTGATCGTCATCGAACATGAAGTGACCGCCGGTCGCCGTGACCTTAGTCGGATACTTGACGCCCAAGAGCCAGCGGGCCGCGTCCATCTGGTGAACGCCCTGGTTTCCGATGTCGCCGTTTCCGTAATCCCAGAACCAGTGGAAGTTGTAGTGAAACCTGTTGCGGGTAAACGCGCGTTCCGGAGCGGGCCCGAGCCACAGATCATAGTGAACGCCTGCGGGCACGGGCTCAACCGGCGTACGACCGATCGTGTCGCGCCATTTGTAACAAAGGCCGCGGGACATATAGGGAGTTCCGATCACGCCGTCGCGAACTTTTTGCACAGCTTGCTGCATGGCGGGCGAGGAGCGGGCGTTCGTGCCGTGCTGAACCATGCGGTTATATTTGGTCGCGGCCGCGAGAAGCTGCTGCGCTTCGAAAATGTTATAGGCGCATGGCTTTTCGACATAGACGTCCTTGCCCGCCTGACATCCCCATATCGCCTGCAACGCATGCCAGTGATTCGGCGTGGCGATAGAGATAGCGTCGATCGATTTATCCTCGAGCAACTTTCGCAAGTCGACAAAAGCCGCCGGACGTTTACCCGTTAACCCCTCGGCATCCTTCAACCGTTGCCCCAGAACGGATTCGTCCACATCGCAGAGCGCAGCGATTTCGACATTCGGCATCTTGGCGTAAGCGTGTATATGGCTTTGACCCTGCCCATGGACGCCTACGCACGCCACGCGAACGGTGTCGTTTGGACTCGCTTGAGCGACGCGATAACTTGCAATGGCTCCGGCCGAGCCCATGATGAAATGCCTTCGGTTCACAACCAGCTCCTTTGTTTCAAGCGAATTTCTAAGTACTCGACTATTGGCGATTCAGGATGGCCCAGAGTGTGCCGCTGAAAATCTTGGCCTGGGTCTCAGGCGAAACGTGACAAGCGTCAAGCATGCGATGGTAACGATCCAACTCGCGGTCGAGCTCGCCCAGATCGCCTTCGAAGACATCCGATCCGAATACCAGCTTCTCAAAAGCGCTGGCATTGGTCTTGGGCGTATGCGCGCTCTGCACGCTCGTCCACCAGAAGATCGAATTGAAGAAAGCGTAGTCTTCCTGCTTTTTGATAAGCGTTGAACCCGACACATCGAAGTAGAGATTCGGATTCCAGCGGCCGATCTCACCGGCCCAGGCATAATCCGGATTGCCGAGGTGCGCTCCGATGATGGTGAGCCGGGGAAAGCGCCGCGCAATCAGATCGAGCGTCGAGACCCGCATGCGATCCGAGCTGGCGTCTTCGGGAATTTCCGGATGGGTGCGGTTCACGATCCCGGTGTGAAACAGAATGATCATTTTGTACTTCTCGGCACGCTCATAGATCGGCCAGTAGCGCCGGTCGTCGTACGAGTAATGCGGCTTGGTCAGCTCGCCTAAGCCGCGAAAGCCTGCATTGTGGAAACGTTCGACATCTTCCAAGGCGTTTGGCGCATCGAGATCGATTTGCCCCAACCCGATCAGCCGGCCAGGATGGCTTTTCATGAACGAAGTCACCTGGTCCAGGTCCTTCGGCATGGTGATCAGCATGCTCATGCCTTGCAGCGCTTCCATCTTCGTTACCAGCTTTTCCAAAAAATCCTGCGTGCCATCGTGATGCACGTGGCAATCGATCAACTTTGGCGGGCTGGTTTGGGATAGAGCGAGGCTGAGCGGAAGGCCGAGAAGAAGCAGAGTTCGGAGTAGTGGCAAAACTATGTTCTCTCCGGCATCAGAATGAGAGCTTCAGCGCGAACTGCAACACTCGAGGATTACCTGCCGATGTAATCTGACCGGTCGAAGACGATCCCAGAGCGCTCTGCGGTTGGCTGAAATTTACATTGTTGAACACATTGAAGAACTCGGCCCGAAACTGAAGGGCCATGCGTTCGACAATCGGGAAATTCTTCAAAAGACCCATATCGGTATTGAAATAGCGAGGACCGCGCAGAATATTCTTGCCGGAGTTGCCGAACGTGCCGATCGCATTGGGAACAAAGGCCGCAACGTTGAAGTATTCCTTAACCAACTCGCCATGCGGGCGATTTGGATCGAGACCGGCGGGTCCACCGATGTAATCGGCGCGATCAGAACCTACTCCGCTTAACGAGTTGTCCACGTTGCTGAAGACGGTGTAGGGGAATCCGGATCGCCAGTTAGTGATCGCTGTCAGTTCCCAGCCGTTTATGAGTTTGGCCGAGAGGCCATGCAGTGGCGCTCCGGGAATCTGCCATGTGCCCGAGAAGTTGAAGACGTTAGGCACGTCATCGTTCGAGACACCATAGTCAAATCTACGGTCGAACGGATCGGTGCGGCCCCTCACCGCCATTTGCGCTTAGATCGTCGAGCATGCGAGAACGTGTATAGTTCGCCAGGATCGATAGTCCATGGCTGAAGCGCTTTTCGATGTTCAGCCGGAGAGATTCGTAATGGGAATTGTTGTCTGACGAAAATAGACCCACGCTGCCGAACAGCGGGTTGAGGCGGCGTTCCTGAGTATTCGCAACGGTCGACGCTCCCGGTATGTAAACCGCCGGATTTTGTTCGTTGAAGCCCAGCACGCCGCTGGCAAGATATGTGCCCTTGTTGCCGCCATACGAAATTCTGGCAACCCACGACGGCCCGAATTGGTGCTCCAGATTGAGATTCCAGGTAGCAAGCTCCGGCATATGCCAATCATGCTGAAACGTCCCGTAAATCGAGACCGGAAGCGTGAATTGCACGTTCGAAGCCGGAGAGGTGGTTGCATATTGAGCCGGGAACGGGTTGGGAATTCCGATGCTCGAATACGGGTTGGCAAAATTGACTAGCCCGGTGTAGTTGAATAGAGGACTGAACGGCGCCGTATCCACCATACCGTTCGATTCATGATTGCCAGGCGGAGTGTAGTAGAGCCCGGCGCCCCCGCGCAGAACGGTGTTCTTGCCTAACTGATAAGAAAATCCGAGACGCGGGGCAAAGTTGAGAGCGTCCGTTTGGGACCCGCCTTTCGGGCAAGTCGGGTCGCCGCCGAAGAGCATGCCAAGAGGCGCGTTTGGAAAGCGAGTCGAGTGAATTTGGGTGCCTGGCAGGTAACAGACGATGCGCCCTCTTTGCTCCGTGTACGGGAAATAAGGATCCCAGCGAAGTCCGGCTTCTACTTTGAGCTTGGAACTCACGCGAATGTTGTCCTGCGCGTACAGACTCCATAGAACGCCGTCCAGGTTCTTGTATTCGCCGCCTCCCTGGGTGAAATTGGAAGCAGCTCCCAAGAGGAAATCAGATAGATTGCTGCCGGATAAAGCGCCTCCAAAGGTGAAGTTACCTGACATGTTGTAGGTATTGATCAAATTATTTGACACGTGCAGCGCTTCGCCGCCGAGGTGGATTTCGTGAGCGCCGCGCTCTAAAGTCACATCTTCGCGGAAAGAATAATCGCCCCGGTTGAAGATGCCCTCATGATTTGTATTCGAGGAGAAGAATCCGTTTACTGACATCGATATTTCCGGTGGGGTCGGTGCGGCGATAGCAATTCCGGCAGCGGGGAATCCAAAAGGTGCGCCCGAGAGCGAGCCTCCGGTCTGACTGGTCCAGCTAAACCAGGTATTGAAGAGCACCCTTGGAGAGAGCGAATACGTGTCATTGAGCGCGAGGTTCTTCACCGTAACCTGGTTACCATTGCCATCGGCCGCAATGATGTTGGTGCTGGCTATGGCGACATCGGGGGGCTCTTTGAAGCGCGTCCAGAACCAGCTACCACTGACCTGGTTTTTGCCAGTGATCCAGTTGATTTTGACCAGATATTGATCGTCGTTTTGCACGACGTTTGCTCCGGCGAACGTTAATTGTCCATTAGGCCCATTGGGCAGCGGCATGTGACTCAAGAAAAACTGAGCAGGTGCGCTCAATAGATTCGATGGAATGTGGTCATTGGCGAACGGCACGCCTGTGGAAGGATCGGACACTGTGATACCCGAACCCGAAAAATCCCCGGTCCGCTCGGCAGCGGTCGGAACGAATTCTACATTGCCCTGCGCGGCGCTGCGGATTTTAGTCCCCTGGTAAGTGCCGAAATAGAACAGCTTGTTCTTGATGATCGGTCCGCCGATTGCGCCGCCGTACTGATTCCGCTTCAGCGTGTCCTGGGTCGGAGCGAAAAAATTCCGGGCGTTCAGATCGCCGTTGCGCACGAATTCAAACACATCCCCGTGTATGTCGTTCGTGCCGGACTTGGTCACCAGATTCACCACCGCTCCGGCTCCGATCCCGTATTGGGCAGATAAGTTGTCAGTTTCGACATTGAACTCCTGCATGGCATCGGGGTTAGGGAACGGCAGATTGGCATTGAGGTAAGTGTCGTTGTGGCCGCCGCCGTCCATCTCGTAGTTCACTCCGCGCGGTCCGGCTCCGTTGACATTGGCATCCTGCTCGCCGGGATAGACGCCGCCTTGACAGTTAACCAGGCAGTAATTCCCGGTTTCGTTGATCGTCCCGGCCGTCAAGAAAAGGAGCGTTTGAGGCTGCCGGCCGTCAAGCGGCAGATCAACAATCTTCTTGCTGCTGATCAACTGCCCCACCGTACCCGACTCGGTGTTAACCAACTGCGCATCGGATGACACTGTGACCTGCTCCTGGACGCTTCCGATCTGCATCCTCACCGGAATGCTAACCGGGTGATCGACCGTGAGAGTGATGCCCGTTTGAACGAACTTCGAGAACCCAGCCTTTTCAACCGTTACTTCGTAGTTGCCGACGGGTAGCGCAGCGAAGGTGAAGGCGCCATCGTTCGTCGTATCGGCGGTCTTCTGGAAACCGGTGTCCAGGTTCCGCACGGTTACGGTGGCTCCTCCGATAGCAGCGCCCGATGGATCCGCTACCGTGACGCCCAAAGTCGAAGTTGTGTATTGGGCCCTCATCGAGCCGTTCAGCATCAGAACCAGCAGCGGAATTGCCGGGCCTTTCATGAATTGTCGAAGTAGACCTCGCAAGGGAACCTCCTTTTCGAGTTCAGCCGGATGCACGAGCATCCAAGAAATATTTCTCAAGTCAGCGGCGCGACTTGGCTACATCCGTGAGCGGCTTGAGCAGGCTTTTCTAAACCGTGGATGAAGTATATGGGATCTCACGATCATCCGTCAAGAGCCATTCTGTCGATTTATGTGGCATATTTTAGGAAACGTTTATCGTACACAGGAAATCTGTCTAATTTTGCGCGGACCGTGATAGACTCCAAACTGCTCAACGTCTATGCCTGCCCACGTGAAATCGAGACGAGAATTCTTTGGAGCAAGCTCCTTTGCGTTGGGGGCTCTCGCAACCGGGATGGCTGAGGCGCAGCAAACCGAAGAAGTAAGCGCTCCGCCGGCCTCCAGCGCTCGCGATTACTGGAACGATCTGCCCAATCTGATGATCGCGAGGGTGAATGCCGCCCGCGCCAAGCGTAAAGCGGACTTGGCCAAAATAACGTCGTCCGCAGCCGCGGCGGAGCGGATATCGATGATTCGAACGACGGTTTGGGAGCTGATCGGCGGGAAACCTGCCGAATCTCCATTGCGCGCGAAAAATGCCGGGATTATCGATCGGACGAGCTATCGGATCGAGAAAGTTATTTTCGAAAGCCAGCCGGAATTCTATGTTACCGCCAACTTATATCTTCCTAACTCAGGCAACAAACCTTACCCGGGGATCTTAGCACCGCTTGGCCATACCGCGGAGGGTAAAGCTTATCCGAGTTACCAGATCGTTTTTCAAAATCTCGCGCGCAAGGGATTCGCGGTGCTTGCCTGGGATCCTCCCGGTCAAGGGGAGCGCCTGCAATATCTCAAGCCTGGAACCAATCAGTCTCTCTACGGGCCAACCGGAGAACATGACCGCTTTGGATGGCCGGCGCTGCTCATCGGTTCGACAACCACTCAATTCGAAGTTTGGGATGGGATTCGAGCCCTCGATTATCTTCTGAGCCGGCCGGAAATCGATCCCGAGAGGATCGGGTGCTGCGGCCATTCCGGCGGAGGCACGCAAACCATGTATCTGTGCGCGCTCGAGCCTCGTATCAAAGCTGCGGTGGTGGTGGAAGGACATACCGAAAACCTGGCGGGCGCCGATTACCAGCCTCCCGGCGCCTACGCCGATGCGGAGCAGAATCTCATCGGCAGTCTGAATCTGGCCCTCGATAGAGGCGATCTGCTCGCGGCATTCGCTCCAAAGCCTTTGCGAATTTGCTTCACGCCCAACGACAACGGGACCACTTACTCGGCGCATTACATCGAAGGTAACCACGAGATCTTTGAGGAGCTGACAGATTTATACGGTGTTTACGACGCCAAAGATAAAGTTTCACTCTTCGAATCAATCCTTCCTCACGATTACGATTACTTCCACCGCCGGGCAACTTATGAATGGTTCAATAAGTGGCTGCTCGACGGACACGGAGATGCGGAAGAAGCCGCTTTTGACGAGTCACCGGAATCGGCATTGTGGTGCACGCCGACGGGGCAAGTTCTTACTTCACTCGGCGGGCGATCGGCCACCCAGGTGAACTATGACAGGCTGCAAAAGCACAAAGCGCGGATGGATCACGAGGGCCTCGATAAAACTGAATTACAGGCAAACATCCGAAAGGTTCTGAATCTCGCGTCCGAATCGAAGGCGATTCGTGCTGCTTCGATCTCTACCAGGACCTATGACAACGTCGTGATCGAAGATATCGAATACGAATCCGAACCCGGCATCCGGGTGCCCGGCTGGTTCCTGAAACCTTCCACGGGAAGATCCGAATACCCGGTGGCAGTAATGGTGAATCACCATGGAAAAGACGGAATATTCGATCGTTGGGCGCTGGTTGAGAAACTGACACGCTCGGAGGTTGCAATTTGTTCCGTTGATCTTCGAACGCTGGGAGTTACAACCCCCCGCTTGCCTTCGTCCGGCCCGCTGTTCTATGAATTCGGCGTAGAGACTGCTTATTCTCTCGTGAATCTGAGTCTCGGGACGCCGATTGTAGGTCAGCAAACGTTCGACTTGATGCGCTGCTTCGATTTTCTTCGCGCGCGACACGACATCGCCGGCACGCACATCGGTGTTATTGCGACTAGTCAAACGGGCTTGCCTGCTATCGCGTCGGCGGCGCTGGATCAGCGTGTTCGTTCTTTGTTACTCAATCAAACGGTTATCAGTTTCGAGTCGCTAGTGGCTTCCAAAGACTGCGCCGTGCTGCTTTCGACAGTCGCCTTCGGCCTTTTACCCAGGCTGGATTTGCCGGAGCTTTGCGCCTCCTTGGCACCTAGACCGATATGGCTCGTGAACACGGTCGGACCGCAAGGTAAAGGAGTTCCTTTGAGCGATACTCGGGCGGCGTATGAACCGGCGATACGAGCATACTCGAAAGCCAGGTCACGAGGGAAATCTTGCTTTCCGGGTCGAGCCAGAGTTGAGCGATGACCTGGTTCTGGAATGGGCGCAGAAGACTCTGCTGTGAGGGTTCGCTGTAGCCGCGCTCGCGGTGTTCGGGTTTCCCATGGCAAACCGCGTTCATAACCAGCGGTGAAGAGGCGGGATGGGGTTGAAGGCGCGGTTTCCACCCCAACGATACACCTTGAAATCCTTATCGAGCGTGAGAATGTCGCCCGTTCGAAGCTCTGAAGCCATGTGGATCAAGCATGCGTCGGCGAGGTCGATATTTTAAAAAACTGGCAAATCGTTTATGAACAAGACTGATTCCCTTTGGTTTCTGATCGCCGGCACTGTATTCTTTTTCGCGGTTACCAGCCCCATCGGGGGCCAGGACCGAACTGTACAGACGTCTGCGGGAGCTGTCAGGGGCGAGCAGAGCAAAGATTCACGGATCGTATCCTTTAAGGGCATCCCGTTTGCCACGCCGCCAACCGGTGAGCTTCGCTGGAAACCGCCGCGACCGGTGAAACCGTGGAAAAGCGTGCGCAATGCCAAAGATTTCGGCGCGAGCTGCATGCAGCGGACGCGTCAAGAATTCCTTCCCTGGACATCCGAATTTCTCACTCACAATCGTGTGAGTGAAGACTGCCTGTACCTGAACATCTGGACTCCCGATGCGTCTTCGAGTGCGCATCTGCCGGTGATCGTTTTCATCTATGGCGGCGGATTCGTGGAGGGAGCCGGCGATATCGCCGTCTACGACGGAGAGAATCTGGCGGCCACTGGCCTTGTGATGGTGACCATCAACTACCGGGTGGGCGTTTTCGGATTCCTCGCGCATCCCGAGCTCACAGCCGAATCGGAACATCATAGTTCCGGGAACTACGGTCTGCTGGATCAAATCGCAGCCTTACGGTGGGTCAGGGACAACATTGCGCAGTTCGGCGGAGATCCGCAGCGCGTTACCATTTGGGGCCAATCGGCGGGAGCTTTCAGTGTCAGCGCGCTGATCGCTTCGCCACTCGCCTCGGGGTTGTTTCAGCGCGCCGTTGCGGACAGCGGAATCGGCGTGGCTGGACTACCGATGGCAGATTTGAAAACAGCGGAGAAGGCGGGCGTAGATTTCGCAGCGGCACATCACGCCGCCTCTCTCAAGGAACTGCGCGCCATTCCGGCTGAACAATTGTTGCCCGGAGAACATGAGAACTCACTCAGATTCTCGCCGGATATCGATGGCTGGGTATTGCCTGACTCGCCCGCAGCGCTCAGCGCCCGAGGAGCTGACAATGATGTCCCGGTGATTACCGGTTATCAGGCGAATGACGGACTGCTCTTCATTCCGCCAATACCTACCTTGGCTGCATTCGACCAATTCGCAAAGAAACGCTACGCCGATTTCGCTGGCGAGTTTGAGAAATTGTATCCGGCGAAGGCTGCGGAGGATATCAAGCAAGTCGTGATCGAGAGCACTCGCGATCGCGATCGGGTCTCGATGTTTCTCTGGGCGAGCCGCCGCACAAAGAATCATCGTCAACCCGTTTTCACTTACTTCTTCGACCGTGCCATTCCCTGGCCGCAGCATCCCGAGTTCGGCGCTTTCCATACGGGCGAGATCCCCTATTTCTTTGGCAATCTCAACAAACTGAACCGGCCATGGGAGCAAGTTGACCGGGACCTTTCGAGGACGGTTGAATCGTATCTAAAGAACTTTGCAGCGAACGGAAATCCGAACGGCGACAAGCTGGCGAAGTGGAAGCCTGTTCAACCTGACATTCCAGCCACGATGGAAATCGGATCCCGAATGGGCGCGATGCCTCTCGCCGACAAGGATCGAGTGGACTTCTGGGTCCGTTACTTTAATTCGCCGGCGGGTGTGCATGCGCCACCGTTCTAGCGGAGTGCCGGAGAGAGAACGTTACCTGCTTCATTGTGGATCAGGTTCCGGCGGCGGAGATCCCATCACCAAGGCCTGGTCACCTTCAAGAGAGCTTCGACGGAGATCCTGCGAACGCGCCAGTTCTTTCTGCGCGAGCGCGGGCTCGCCGAGTTTCTTATACGCTAAATACAACTGATAATGAATGTTCCCATAGTGGTCTGAAGAAGCCGCCTTCTCGAGTCTCGGGACGGCATCGGCAAACTGTCCCAGGCGCATATAAACCCTCCCCAACAAGCTGCTTGCTTCGGCCAGATCCGGCTGCAGGCGCAATGCGCGGTTCAAGCACGATACCGCTTTATCGTTCTCCTGCTTTTTCACATACAGCCGGCCCAAAAGATAGAGCGCATGTGTACTTGAAGGATCGAGCGCTAACGCCTTCTCTAACTCATTTTCCGCATTATCGTCATCCTGATTGTCAAGGTAGAGCTCCCCGAGCGCCTCATGAAGTTCCGGTTCATTGGGCCGCAACTGCAGAGCGAGGTGAAACTCCTTGAACGCGCCCTCGGGATCGTGGTGGAGAGAACGGTCTTCAGCGCGTAGCTGGTGAGTACGCCAGGAATCGGGAAAAGATTCCTGCAGTTGCGCATATGCCTCGGCGCCCTGTGCCTGGTATGCGCGCGCCAGCCAGTAGCTGGCCTCGGCATTTTCACTGGTGACCCCTTGGACTTGCGCCAGCGCAATCGCCGCCGGTGCGTATTGTTGCAATGTAAATTCGGTTTTCCCCAACAGCAACTGCTCTGCATTGCTCAGACGTTGCGAGCTTTGAGCGAATCGATGCAGCGAGCGTAGCGGTGAGCCTTGCAGGCGTTCTGATCATCGCGGAGTCCCGCAGTATTCGATGCTTGTTGCCATGCGGAAAAGTTGTTCTGGAAGAGTTTCCATTCGCGATCTGCGCGGGCGCTTTCATTCGTGACGGCGTAGACGTCCGGCTAACAGAAAATGCTTCGCCGGCGATTCCGGTTCGCCTTGCAAACCCGATATCGAGGCTTTTGCCATCTCCTGAGGGAGTTCACTCGAGGGAAAATCCCGCTGTAGCGACAAGAATTCAGGAGAGACTTCCCAGACTTTTTTGACGCAATCCAGCGCTGATGTAGCCTGGTTCCGGGCTAACGCCAGGTTCGCCAGACCGAGCCATGCGAGTTCATTTCGCGAATCGAGCTGAAGCTCCTGATGAAATTCTTTTTCCGCTTCGTCGAACTTTTGCGCGTGCCAATAGGCTTGTCCTATGGATGCGTGTAAGCCGGATTGTTTCTGGTCAACGCTGAGAGCCTTCTGGTATTCCTTGATTGCGTCCTCTGAACGGCCGCGCTGCAGTAAGAGATCGCCCAGAAAGCGATGCCCCCAGGCTGAATCGCGATACAAATGCGCTCCCCTGTACGCCAGACGAGCGGCTAAATCCAGATACTGGTGTCCGAGTTTGAACAAGGCCTCAGGCTTGTCGGGATTATCGGCAGCAAGTTGACGGAACTGCTCTGCCGCGCCTCGAAAGTTGTCCTGGCCCAGATAGGACGAAGCCAAGGCCGCGCGAGCATCATGGTTGGAGGGATCAAGCTTCAGCGCCTGCTGCAGGAAGGGAATGGCCTTATCTGGCGAACCCAGTTTGAGGTAATCCATTCCGACAATCACATTCGGCCCGAGCAGGTTCGGTCTCGCGCGCAGAGCCTTCGCCAGATGGCGCACCGCCAAATCGTATTCGAAGAGGCCCTGATAGGCGAGCCCCAGGTTGACCTCCGCTTCGAGTAGCGTTGGATCGAGCGCCAGCACCTTCTTGAATTCTTCTGCCGCACGGGCAAACTCGCGCTGCTGTAAAGCCTGCTGACCGGCGTGAAAAGAAGCTTCGATTTGGTCGTCGGGTGTCTGGCAGGTGGCGGATGGGGGAATCGACCAGAGAACAAGAAGTACACAAGTGGCCGCCTTCACTCGATTGGACATTACAACGGGGAGCCTAGATGTGGGGTGGGTTGCCAACCTGCGGTCGATCGCCGATCGCCCTTTTTCTACCCTGAGAATTTCGCACTTCGCACCTACATATTAACCAGTTTCGAAACTGATGCATTCGCTCAAGCTGTTCACCGCACTTGAAGCCAATCGGATCCTGAGTCGAACAGGGCGACCATTCTGGCAAGCTGAAAGCTATGACCGGCTGGTCCGCAATGATCGCGAGTTGGATCCTATCGGCCGCTATATCGAAATGAATCCGGTCACGGCGGCGCTGATACCCGCCCCGCACCAATTTTTCTGGTCCAGCGCCATGCCGATTGACAATCGGCAGCAGCTTGGCAAGCCGCCCCACAACTTAGACGGCTAAAACGTCATCCTCAAAGCGAACTGCACGATGCGCGGAAGATTGTATTGCCCGGTTACTTGCCCGAAACTGGAGCCGCCGCAACAACTGGTATTGGGCGGATTGAATTGCACCCGGTTGAAGAGATTGAAGAACTCTGCCCGGAACTCGAGACCCAGCCGTTCATCCGGACCAAACTTCGTATTCTTGAACGCTGCGAAGTCGAAGTTTTTCCCGCCGTCGACCCGTATATTCGGCTCGGTACGCGAATCGTTACCATAGCCGTAATCCGTCGGACTACCGGAAGTGAATGTGGACGGGTCAAACCAATGGGCGAGCTTTTGGTTCAACGAGCCGGAAGTCAAGGTCTCTTTACCAACCCTCGTCGCGAGGGCACAACCAATATTGGGAATACCGGAGCTGCTGAGGGCGCCCGGGCACCCGCCGATGATAACGGGGAAGCCGCTTTGGAAGGTGATGATGGTATCAAGTCCCCATCCGCCGATGATTGCATTCGCAACTCCATGCAGGTTGCCTAAGAATTTCTTGCCCCGGCCAACGGGCAGGTCAAGAACGGAGGCGATCACGAGGCGCTGTGGAACGTCGAACCCATCGAGGCTGCGCGCGCTGCGGATATTGTAGGCATTGGAATCGCCCCAGGTTGGCGAGGCGGCTTCCAACCAATTGATTTCCGAGTTGGTGTTGTCGATGAGTTTGGACAGTGTGTAAGTGGCAAGCACTTGCGCCCCGGCGGCGAAGCGCTTCTGTAGCTTGACTTGCATGGAGTGGTAAATGGAATCGCGATTGTCGGGCTCGGCCATCCCCACGTCGTCGAATTGAGGATAAGGCAGGAGCAACTGAGCTGCTTTTACCGTTGGATTCGCGCTGATGTTGCCCGATTGCATGACCCCAAAAAACGGGTTGGGCACCAGTGTCGTGAGGGCCGCCACCTGCGCCGCATTTGTTGGAAGAAACTGCGGCGCCAACTGGTCGAGGTCCTGGTTGTGCATCGGCAAATGCGTACCCTTGGACCCGGCATAGGCAATATCGAACAGCGCATTACCGGGAAGCTGGCGCTGGATATCGAAGTTCCATTGCTGGACGTAGGGCGCCAGATAATTGCTTAATGGAGCTGAATTTCCATTTCCCTGCACATTGATAAAGGACTGGTTGCGGCCCGGAGGCGGAGCAATTCCGCCTGGAAAGGGATTGGACAGGGGATTTTTTGGTGTGACGCCGTCCGCCTGTGCCACTAACCAATTGTAGTGATGGAGTTGATGAAGAGATTGTGAGGCGCATCATCCCAGCGGACATCCACCGGGAGATAAAAGATTCCATAACCGGTCCTGACCACCGTATTTTGATCGAACTGATAAGAAAGCCCCAGACGCGGGCTGGCGTGGTTCCAGGAGGGAAAGGCAGTGCGGCTCGAATGATTTGACGAATCCACCAAGGTCATACGCGCCCTTCAGACCGGGAATTCCGGCCTGGGCGCCAATGGGGCTTGTTTCGTCGGGATTGAAAACCACGATTCGGTTATATCGCTCCGTCCAGTCTCCCTGTAAGTCGACGCGAACTCCCAGATTCAGCGTCAACTTTCTGGTGAGCTGGTAAGTGTCCCCGGCATAGAACGCGCCATAGAGATTCTGGTCGGCGGTCTTCGCCGGGCTCGCTCGCGTTGCTGCCATTGGTAGTACTGCCATACCCGAGCAGGAAAGATGCCAACCCGTTGCCCGAATTGGTCCCGGGAACGCCGGTTTTGGGGTTTGCCGACGTCATGCCCGCATCGAATTGGAACAATCCGGCAGGTTGGTTGCTCTGGTAATAATTATTGCGGAGCATGCGATATTCTCCGCCGAATTTGAAACTGTGCTTCCCAACGATTTTAGAAAGCATGGGCTCGAAGCTATACGTGTCATCGTGAGCGCCGATACCGCTTCCCGTTCCTGCGGCGCACCAACTGCCACTTCCCCAGCGGTCGTCGCCGGAAACCTGTGAGACGCAGACCGTTGGAATGTGAGTGTAAGTCATCTCCGGCGCTAATGCAGCCCAGTTGGGGCCGAACTTCGATAGATCGATACCTTCACTGAGAGGGGTGCGCAGGTAAACGTAGCGCGTGTAACCAACGTGCAAGTCAAGGATCGTCTTCGGGGAGAACAGGATCGTGTCACCGAGCGCAATCTGGTTGGCAACTGTATCTTCGGTGCAGCGATCGCTGCATACTTGGTTAAAAGGGCTATCGGGAAGGGACAAGACGTGGGAACGCGTGTACCGTCCGAAGACTCTCTGCTTGTCGCTCAGGTTATAGTCGATACGCTCGTTGATCTGGTCGACGTTACCGCCGGTGCTGTAGTTCTCGACGAAGTTGCCGAAAGAGTTGCCCTGCTGATTCGGTAGCGGGAAGTAGTTCAACAGCGCCTGGGCAGTGGGGTCGAGCCGGGTGGCGGGAATCTTATTCCCGAGGAAGTTTGCCCTGCAGGCGGGCCCGCCGGAAACGCAGTTTGCGCTGGTGGTTGGATCGTAAATGGAAAGCACCGAGCTCGTGCCGCTTGACCCTATTTGTGAAAAATCGCCGGTGCGCTCAGCGGCAGTGGGAACCCGCGTGGTCAGGACGCTTCCCTTGCGTTGCCGGAAGCCCTCATAGCTCGAGAAGAAGAACAGCTTGTCTTTGATGACACGCCCGCCGACGTTGCCGCCGAACTGGTTTTGGGTAAATGCAGGGCGGGGGTTACCGCCCGCATTGGAAAAGAAGTCATTCGCATTCAGCAGTTTGTTGCGCAGAAACTCGTAGCCGGAGCCGTGGAAGGCGTTGCTTCCCGACTTGGTATTCAGATTGATCACTCCGCCGGCAAATCGCCCGTACTCAGGTCCCAGATTGTTTGTCTGGACTTTGAATTCCTCAATCGCATCTTGCGTAGGTATGACGGTTACCACATTCAGGTATGCGCCGTTCGTGGGCACGCCGTCTATCAGGATCTGGCTCTGGCCGGCCTGGCCTCCGCCGATCTGGAAATCGCCCGCCGCGAAGGGATTGGCGCCCACCGGATTGCCGGTCGACGAATTACCGGCCGAGGGCTGGCCCTGCGGTACGACGCCCGCCGTTAGAGCCACCAGCGCCAGCGGATTGCGCCCGTTCAGCGGCAGCTCAGTGACCGTTCGCGATTCCACGACTTGCCCAAGCGAACTCGTTTCCGGCTGCAGCAGCGGCGCGGCTGAGGTTACCTCGACGGTCTGGTTTACGGCTCCGACTTCCAAGGCAATGTCAATTCTCAAGCCGGCTTCGATCTGCACGTCGATGGACTCGCGCACAAACTTTTTGAAGCCGGTCTTTTCCCCCTCCAACTTATAGTGGCCGGGCGAAATATTCACGAATGTATAGTTACCTGAGGAGTCTGTCTGGATGTTGCGCGATTCTCCAGTAGCCACGTTCGTTAAGGTGATGGTGGCGTCGGCAACTGCAGCGCCGCTGGCATCGGTGACGGTACCGGCAATCGTTCCGTATACGTTCTGGCCCCAGCCGGCGCTCGGCATCATCGTCAAAACGACTAAGATGCCCAAAAAAATACACCACAACCCTTTGCGACTTGGCATCTCTCCCCCCTTAAGAAGCGATCCAAAACGTCCTTAGCACTTACCGCTGGGACACACTTACAGCGGCCATGCGAACAAGGACAACCCTGTAAGAAGTCACAGGCGAACCCCGTCTGGACCCGTATGTTAGATCTATTCGGGATAATAGTCAAGTAGCAATCGTTTGTTTTGACGGGAGATTATGCAGAAGAGACTCGATTTCTCTCCGGCAGTCTTCGATCTTAATCCTGCGCTGAACTAAAGAGTCCCTTTCCCGGATAGTGACGGTTTTATCCTCGAGAGTCGTACTGTCGATCGTAATGCAAAAAGGAGTACCAACTTCATCCTGCCGCCGGTATCTCCGGCCGATGCTGTCTTTCTCGTCATAGAAGGCGTTGAAATGGCGTTTGAGCTCGCCGTATAGCTCGCGCGCAATTTCGGGCATGGCGTCTTTCTTTACGAGCGGCAGAACTGCTGCTTTGATTGGAGCGAGCCGGGGATGCAGCCTCAATACGATGCGCTGGTCCATCACTCCCTGATCGTTGGGGGCTTCGTCTTCGCAGTAGGCATCACATAGAAACGCAAGCATGGCACGATCCATTCCCGCCGAAGGCTCAATCACGTGGGGCCGGAATTTCTCGTTCGTCAGATCGTCCCGGTAAGAGAGGTCTTTACCGCTCCCTCGCCACTTGGGCTTACCGTCGGGTCCTTTCTCGACTTCGAGCGGCCTCGAGTTCGGATCCAACTTTCCTTCCTCATGGCTGCGCAGATCGAAGTCGCCGCGATGCGCGATTCCCTCGAGTTCTCCGTATTCGCCTTCCGAAAGAAACGGAAATGCGTACTCGATATCTGCCGTCCCTCGAGAATAATGACTTAGTTCGGCGCTTGAATGCTCTCGTAATCTCAGGTGTTCGCTCGAAAGGCCTAACTCGGAATACCAGCTCATGCGCCGATTTCGCCAATACTCGTACCACTCGCGCGAGGAATTCGGATGACAGAAGAACTCTATCTCTGCTTGCTCGAACTCTCGCGAGCGAAAGGTGAAATTTCTGGGAGTAATTTCGTTTCTAAAGCTTTTGCCAATTTGTCCCACTCCGAAAGGAACACGAATTCTGAGGCTATTAACTACATTCTTGAAATTCAGAAATATTCCTTGCGCGGTCTCGGGGCGAAGAAAGGCTTCGCTTTCTTCACTCGCCAATGGCCCGACTTGGGTGCGAAACATGAGATTGAATTCTCGTGGCTCGGTTAGACTTCCGATAGTTGTGGCATCCGGCCCGAGCACGCTGGACATATCGCCTATCTCGGAGAGAGCCGTAAGTGGTCCTAACTTCAACTCGCCGGCGTGCTTCTCGCGTATCTTGAAATACTTAAGCGCGCGCCGCCGCACGTCTTCCTCTTCCTCGTCGGACTCGGCGGCGGTAGTTACGAAAATCCGCTGCCCTTTCGCTTCGGCCCAGGCGCCCCGCAGCTGATCGAACCGGTAACGCTTTTTCGATTCCCGGCAATCCACCATGTAATCGGAGAAGAGATCGTAATGACCTGAGTTCTTCCAGACCTGCGGATGCGTAATAATTGTCGAATCCAGACCCGTCATGGCATAAGACGACGGCGCGCCGGGCGGAGCGATCAACTCATTGTGGCCGGTGATCATATCGCGCCACCAGGCATCTTTCAGGTTTCTCTTCAGCTCAACGCCTAGCGGGCCATAATCCCAAAATCCGTTCAGGCCTCCATAAATTTCGCTCGATTGAAAAATAATCCCGCGCCGTTTGCACAGGGAAATCAGGGCGTTCATTTTCATTGGATCAATTGTCGCAACACGACAGGCTGTGATGGCTGCAAGGGCAAATCGCGGCCCTGCGCTAGCATGAAGCCATATTCAGGTGAACACGGTTTTAGAGCTGCGCGCTCTCAGCAAGCATTTCCCGACACATCGAGCTCTAGACGGCATCTCCCTCCAACTGAATCGCGGCGAATTTTACTCGCTGATCGGTCCTTCCGGGTGCGGCAAGACCACTACCTTGCGCCTGATTGCCGGCCTCGAAGCTCCGACTTCAGGAGACATCCTGCTCGACGGCGCCTCCATTCTTCATCTCAAGCCATACCAGCGCGATGTGAGCACGGTTTTTCAGAATTATGCGCTTTTTCCTCACTTGACGGTCGCGCAGAATGTCGCATTCGGATTGGAACGGCGTGGATTGTCGAAGGCGCTTATAGCCAAGAAGGTGAGTGAAATTCTAGCGCTTGTAGAGCTGGAGGGAAAAGAGCAACGGCTGCCGAACCAGATCTCGGGTGGAGAACGGCAGCGAGTAGCGGTGGCGCGCTCCCTGGTTCTCGAACCTAAAGTGCTGCTGCTCGATGAGCCCCTTTCCGCGCTCGATCCTAAATTGCGCCGGCAGATGCGCCGCGAGTTGAAAGATATTCAACGGCGCGTCGGCATAACCTTTCTCTTTATTACTCACGATCAGGAAGAAGCGCTTTCGATGTCCGATCGGATCGCGGTCATTGATCGGGGCCGTATCGAGCAGGTCGGTTCGCCGCAGGATGTGTATCGCCGGCCGGCGTCGAAGTTCGTCGCCGAATTTCTCGGGGACGTGAATTGGATGCAGGGGGTCGGCATTCGGCCTGAAGCCGTTCGCGTCTCTCGCCAGCGCCCACTCGATATTCCACGATCCGCCCCGGCTATCGTCCAAACCTGCAGCTTTCTAGGGAACTGCGTTCATCTACGGACCACGTTGCACGACGGCGCAGCTTGTATTGCCGAACTCCCTCAGCATCATTGCGATTTCGAGTCGGGTGAGCAGGTCCACGTGTGGTGGCATCCGGATGACGAATTCCGGCTGGAGCCTGTATAGAACGTGCAGCGCTTACGTCGGCTGTTTCTGCTGCCGGCAGCGGCGATCATGGTGGCGCTATTCTTTGTCCCGCTGCTGATCGTCCTGCTTTATAGCTTTCTGACACGCGGCGCATACGGCGGAGTCAGTCTGCCGTTCAGCGCCGAAAGCTATCTGCGAGTCTTCGACCCGCTCTATCTTTCCATCGCCTGGCGGTCGTTCTGGATCGCCGCCGTATCTGCCGTCGCGTGCCTCATGCTGGGCTTTCCGCTGGCGCTCTACATTGCCCGTTATAGCCGCCACAAGACGCTGCTTCTCAATCTGGTAATGCTGCCGTTCTGGACCAGTTTTCTGATCCGCACTTACGCCTGGATGTTCCTCCTACGCGACACCGGACTGATAAATACTCTTCTTCAATCCCTGCGGCTGATCAAAGACCCGCTCCCACTCCTGTTCAACACCCCGGCGGTGATTCTGGGGCTGGTTTACGGCTATCTTCCGTTTATGGTGCTGCCGCTCTACGCGACGATCGAAAAGCTCGATCCCGCCTGGCTCGACGCCGCCGCCGACCTGGGCGCGAATCCCGTGATCGCGGCATGGGAAATTATTGTGCCTCTCAGCCGTTCAGGAATTATTGCCGGGCTACTGCTCGTCTTTATTCCTTGTCTGGGCGCCTATCTCACGCCGGATCTGATGGGCGGCGGTAAAGCGGTGATGATCGGAAACCTGGTGCAGAACCAGTTCACTGCCTCCCGCGATTGGCCCTTTGGATCTGCTGTTTCGCTGGTGTTGATGGTAGTCGTACTCGCTCTCACCAGCTTCATTTCCCGGCGCGCGCAGGATCTGATATGAAGCGTTTTCTCGTCTTCTACGCGGCGCTTGCCTATCTGTTTCTGTACGCTCCGCTGGCAGTTTTAGGCGTCTTCAGTCTCAATTCATCGAAGCTGTCTGTCTGGCGCGGCTTCAGTCTGCACTGGTATGTCTCGGTCTTTCAAAACTCTGCGCTCGCTGAAGGAACGGTGAATAGCCTGATCATTGCGGGCGTCGCTACGGTTGTTTCCACACTGTGCGGAACGCTCGCCGCCTATGCGCTCTGGAAGAAGCGGCTGCCCTGGCTCAGCCAATCGCTTTATCTTTCGCTGTTAACGCCCGAAATCGTCACCGGCGTCTCGCTTCTGGCGCTCTTTCAATGGATTTTTCGATTTCTGCATCTTCACCTTGGCATGGCGACCGTTATCCTCGCGCATATCTCGTTCTGCATTGCCTATGTAGTGATCGTTATACTGGCCCGTCTTCGAGCATTTGACATCGGGTTGGAAGAGGCCGCTCTGGATCTCGGGGCGAATGAGTGGCAGGCGTTCCTCCGAATCACCGTGCCGATCCTCATGCCCGGTATTCTGGCCGCCGCGCTGCTCTGCTTCACTGTCTCTTTCGATGATTACGTCATAACCAGCCTGGTAGCAGGCGTGAACTCTGAAACGCTGCCCATGATCATTTACGGTCTCGCTCGAAAGGGCATCAGTCCCGATATCAATGCGCTCTCGATGCTTATCACGTGTGGACTAGGCCTCTGTATTCTGTTAGCGGGCCGCCTCGAGAAGGCTTAAACATGCAGCGCCGGATCTTCCTCATGGGCATCGCCGGAGCCAGCGCCGGATGTCTCCGCGAGCGGCTTCCCAGACTGAATGTCTACAACTGGGGAAGCTACGTCGCCCCGACAACCATCCCGGATTTCGAGCGCGAATTCCGCTGCCGCGTCCGTTACGCGACATATAGCAGCGCCGAGGAGATGCTTGCAAAGGTGATGAGTGGCAACTCCGGCTGGGACGTTGTATTTCCCTCGAACAGCTTCGTCCAACCGATGCGCCAACTCTCGCTGCTGCTGCCGCTCGATCACACGCGTCTTCCGAACCTCCGCAATCTCGATCCGCTGTTTCGCGCGCCGGAATGGGATCCTGCGCTCGCTTTTTCCGTTCCGTACATGCATGGCGCGACCGGAATTCTGTACGCTAATTCCGCCACACCCGCGCCGCTCGCCTGGAGCATGCTCTGGACCGGCGCGTATCACCGCCGTGTGACGATGCTGGACGATCCAGCCGAAGTGTTCGCGGTCTGTTTGAAGCGCGATGGCTATTCAATCAATTCCGCTGACCCCGCGCAGCTTCGCAGTTCCCGCGACCTGGCTGAAAAACAGAAGCCGTTTCTGCGCGCCTACTTGAACGAAGAAGTACGCGACCAGGTCGTGGCGGGTGACGTTTTGGTAGCGCAGATGTGGACGCAGGTAGCGCAAGTTGCCATCGAGAGCGCGCCGGCTTCGCTGAAATTCGCGTATCCGAGCGAAGGCTTCGCCTTATATGCGGACACGTGCGCGATTTTGCGCGAAAGCGAGCACGCCGCCCTGGCGCACGAATTCATCAACTATCTTTTGCGCCCGCAAGTGGCGGCTGCGATTGCGCTGGAAATCCGCGGCGCTACGGCCAACGCTGCCGCTCGCGCTGTCCTTCCGGCATCGCTGAGCCAGAATCCAATCCTGTATCCCGGCTCCGATGTTTTGAGCCGGGGCGAATGGTTCCGGCCACTCCCGCAGGCCGCGCAGAAACTGCGAGACCGCTATTGGACCGAAATCAAATCAGCGTGAGGTGTGCTGCGGTTTCAGCACGTTGTCAGGATCGAGATCTCTTCTGGAGGGGCGGCCGACGTTGCGAAAAAATACTTCTGCCGGATTCCCGAAGGCAAGCGCGAATGGCGGGATGTCCGTGATGACCACGCTGTTGGCTCCGATAATCGCGCCTTCGCCGATGGTCACGCCTTTCATGATATGGGCGCCGCTGCCGATCCATGCATCCCGGCAAATTCGGACCGGCCTGATATCTTTCGGACTGATCGGGGCGTTCTGCGCGCGCAAATCCGCTTCGCGCGGGTGGCCGTCACTATCGGAGATGCGGCAATCCGAGGAAATGCGCGCATGCTCTTCGACGATGACTTCCTTGTTTACCGTGAATCGGACGTTCCACCCCACCTCTACCCAGTCCTCGATCATCAATCTGGGCTGCTCGAAGAAGCGGCCCGATAGAACGTCGAGTTTTCCACCGAGATAGACATTATTGCCAACGTGGATTTCGCAATGCCCGGTCACAAACGGCAAGCCATCGATCGACACATTGCGGCCGATCGATGCGCACCGGCCCTGGAACAGGGGATGCCTGTAAAACAAGGTGATCAACAGACGGGCGGTCTGGATCACTAAATAGTGAAACTCGTAGAGAGACCGTAGTACTGGTCTGAGAATGGGCGGCGCAATCGGAGCCTGGGGCCGAATGAAGCCGCGGGCAATAGAACCGATCCGCCGGTAAGCCGGCGTATCGCCCCGCTTGATCTTCAAGATCAGCGAGTTAAGAGCAATCATACCCACATTGAGTTTGCGATACACTCAACCCCATCAGCAAGATACTGAAAGGTTGATAAAATACCAGTACATATAAACTGATTATCTTCTCAGCTGCAAAACATCCTAAGTGACAAAACACGAATTCCTGTTGGCGATGGCCAACATACTCGAGCTGCCGGATAACACGTTAAGCGGTCCTGAAAAGCTCGAAGACATGGAGAGCTGGAACTCAGTGGCAATGGTTGAATACATTGCGCTGGCAGATTCCAACAATGGTTTACAACTTTCTCCGCGTCAAATCAGAGATTGTAATTCTATCGACGATTTGCGCAGGCTGGCTGGAATCGAGTAAATTTCCTGACCGTCGAGCCGGGAACAACCCCCTACCGAACAGCTGCGAAGGCATCAAAAACCGGGCCTGAACAATGCACGCCAGCATTGCTGCGATCCAATATTATTTGCCGGAGCGGGTCGTCTCAACCGCTGCGCTTTCGGCTGAATTTCCTGAGTGGTCTGTCGAAAAAATCGACGAGAAGACCGGCATTCAGGACCGCCACATTGCCGCCGCAGACGAGTGTTCGTCCGATCTTGCCGTAGCGGCGGCGCGCAAACTTTTCGACTCCGGCGCCTGCAGCCCGGCAGACATTGACTATATTCTTTTCTGTACTCAGAGTCCGGACTACTTCATTCCTACTACCGCTTGCGTCTTGCAGGAACGGCTCGGCATTCCTGTCTCCTGCGGAGCGCTGGACTTCAATCTTGGATGCTCCGGTTTTATATATGGTCTGGGTTTGGCCGAAGGGCTGGTAACAACCGGCCAAGCGAGTAACATTCTGTTATTAACCGCAGAGACCTACTCGAAGTTTCTCCATCCGCGAGATAGAAGTGTCAGAACCATCTTCGGAGATGGCGCTGCAGCCACGTTGGTGAGAGCTATCGATGCCGCGGAGCCGCTGTTGGGACCGTTTGTATATGGAACGGACGGCAGGGGCGCCCTGAATCTGATCGTGCCCGCCGGCGGGATGAGACAGCCGCGCGCGTCTGAGACCGCGATCGCGATCGAAGATGAGGGCGGAAACGTCCGCAGCGCCGAAAACTTATTCATGGACGGCCCGGAGATCTTCAATTTCACTTTGAGCGCCGTCCCTAAAAGCGTCAACGCGCTGCTCGAGAAGGCCAAACTGCCGCTCGACTCGATCGATCTATTCGTATTTCATCAGGCGAATCGATATATGCTGGAACACTTGCGCAAGCGACTGAAGATTCCCGCTGAGAAATTCCAGATCAGCATGGCGCACTGCGGAAATACAGTATCCTCCACCATTCCGATCGCGCTCGAGAATGCACTGGCAGAAGGCCGGCTGAAACCAGGCAACGTCGCGATGCTGGTCGGCTTCGGGACCGGCTACTCCTGGGGCGCAACCCTCTTGAGGTGGGTGTAGCGGTGTCGGCGGAAACTGTTCCGGCTACGAGTCCAACTGCTTCCTTCGGGCGCGGCTCAGAAAGCGCTCGTAAATACAGAAGAGGTCTACGCAGGACTACATAGGGAGCGCAAAGGCACGGATGCGCGCCGCCAAAACGCTATCCTAACCATTCCGGGTGCTGCGCTGTTCCATCGAATTCCGCAGTCGTTTTGAATGGTTCGTACGTCCCGCTTAAAGCTGCTTCCTTCGTCTTAGCAACCAGCGCGCTCAGCTGAGCCTGTGTAAAGGGCTTGAACGTGCGGGCGGCCTCGAGGGCCTGCTCCAGTCTTTCCATCGAATCACACCCATTGATAACAACAGAGGTCGGCAGATTCAAAGCGTAATGCAAGCACTCGATCGGCGTGGCGACACCGGCTTTCAACACGTTCCCGAATGCCATCGGCTTCATACCGAGCACCGCTGTGCCTTCCTTGACGAGCCTCGGAACGACCTCGTGCGCGAAGCTTCGAAAGTGATAATCCAAGACGTTCAAGGGCATTTGGCAGCTATCGAAATGAAAATTATGTTGGGCCGCTACATCCAGCATTCTGAGATGCACTGCCGGGTCTTTGTGCCCGGTGAAGCCGATATAACGGATCTTTCCGGCTCTCTTGGCAGCCATCACGGCCTCGTGCGCTCCGCCCGGCGCAAAATACCGGTCCGGGTCTTCCATGCGAATGTTTTCGTGGAATTGAATCAGATCGATCGTATCGACCTGCAGCCGCTGCAACGATTCGTCTATTTGCTTGGCGGCCACTTCACGCGTGCGGCCGTTGTATTTGGTCATCAGGAAAACGCGCTTGCGGTAGCCATCTTTGAGGGCTTTGCCCATGCGGATCTCGCTGCCCCCGTCGTGATAGTCCCACGAATTGTCGAGGAACGTGATCCCCCGGTCGACCGCAGTTCTGATAATGCGGATTCCTTCCTGCTCATCCTGGGGAACGCCGATATGATAACCGCCGAGCCCGATAGCCGAAACGCGCTCGCCGGTTGTTCCGAGCTTCCGGTAGATCATCCCCTGTGAGGTGTCAGCCTCGAGTGAAGCCGCCGCTTGAGCTGCTGCAAGTCCGGCGATGAATTCGCGCCTCGCTATTTTGCTGTTTTCCATGTGGTCGGTATCCTCTAGGAAATAGGTTAGTCCCTGTTGAGCGACCGCGGGATGGCTTCACGAGGATAGAGTGCTGATCACGATTACCAACACGGCCGAGCCGGCCACCGATCTCGGTTTTCTTCTGCACAAGAATCCAGCAAATCTGTTTTGCGGGGAATTGCCGTTCGGCAAGGCGTACGTCTTCTATTCCAGCGCAACTGAACGGCGCTCGACGGCATGCCTGCTGCTGGAACTCGATCCGGTAGAGCTGGTGCGCGGCGCGCAGCAACTGGAAGATTACGTAAACGACCGGCCTTACGTGGCCTCGTCGTATATGACGGTAGCGATGGGCCGCGTTTTTGGAACAGCTTTGGCCGGCAATTGCCAAAAGCGTCCGGAACTGATCGATACCAAACTGCCGCTGGAAATAACCGTGGAGGTGATACGCGCAAGAGACGGTGCAGATATTTTGCACAAATTGTTTGAGCCGCTTGGTTACTGCGTTGGCACTAAGCCGATTCCCCTGGATGAAGAATTCCCTGATTGGGGCGAGAGCCCGTATTACCGCCTTACGCTCGAGGCGCGCATGACGGTCCACGATGCCCTGTCGCATTTGTACGTGTTGTTGCCGGTTCTGGACGACCAGAAGCACTATTACATCGGCGAAGCCGAAATCGACAAGTTACTGCGGCATGGAGAAGGCTGGCTGGGCAACCACCCGGAGCGCCAGTTGATCGTCGAGAGATATCTGAAGCGAAGACGGTCATTGATCGATCAAGCCTTGGCACAACTGCTGGACGAAGAGAACGCGGCCGTAGAAGCTGGCGAGGCAAAAACCGAGCGGGCCGCTCTGGCCGAGGAAGATCTGGAGCGGCCGTTGACGCTCCACACTCGGCGGTTGAATCAGGTAGCCGGCAAGCTCAAGGCCTTAGAGGCGAAATCTATCCTGGATCTCGGCTGCGGTGAAGGCAAACTGCTGCGAAGGCTGTTGGCGGATCGAATGTTTGATCGAATCGTGGGCATGGATGTCAGCCATCGCGCGCTCGAGAGTGCAGCTAAGCGACTCAGGCTCGATCGCATGGCTGAGCACCAGCAGAAGCGCATTCAACTGATACAGGGTTCGCTGCTGTATCGCGACAAGCGGCTGAACGGGTTCGACGCTGCGGCACTGATCGAAGTAATCGAGCATCTCGATCCTTCACGCCTCCTCGCGCTCGAACGGGTGCTCTTCGAATTCGCGCGCCCACATCATGTAGTAATAACCACGCCCAATCGCGACTACAACGTTTTGTTCCCGACCCTTTCTCCCGGAGCAATGCGTCACAGCGACCACCGTTTCGAGTGGACCAGAGCCGAGTTCGCTGCCTGGTCTGAAGCAACGGCCGCCCGCTTCGGCTACCAGGTGAGCTTCGAGGCAATCGGACCCGTAGATCCGCAGTACGGGCCGCCATCGCAGATGGCCGTTTTTTCGTTGCCGGTTGGCGGGGTGGAATGAAGACCATCGAGATCCCTGAACTGGCGCTAGTGGCTTTGATCGGCGCCTCGGGTTCCGGAAAATCGACGTTTGCCCGCCGCCATTTCATCCCGACCGAAGTCCTTTCTTCGGACTTCTTCCGTGGTCTGGTCAGCGACGACGAAAACGACCAAACGTGCACGCACGACGCATTCGAGGCGCTCTATTACATGCTCGACAAGCGACTCGCGCGCGGAAGATTGACGGTGCTGGACGCGACGAACGTGCGCAGCGAGGACCGCAAACGCATCATCGAGCACGCTCGCAAGTATCACTGCTTTGCGGTTGCGATTGTGGTGAACACTCCGGAAAGAATCTGCCGCGAGAGAAATGCAAAGCGGCCGGACCGCGACTTCGGCCCACATGTCATAGGGCGTCAGATTCTTGACCTTAAGCGCGGCATTCGAGGGCTGGAACGCGAAGGATTTCGGTATGTGCATATTCTGAACGGGTCGGAAGAGGTCGAGATCCGCCGCGTCCCGTTATGGAGCAACAAGAAGCAGGAGAAAGGCCCGTTCGATATTTTCGGGGATCTGCATGGCTGTGCCGGCGAACTCAGAGCGCTGCTTAAACAGACTGGATGGGAGCAATTCAGTTTGCCGGCCCAGGACTCGCCGTGGGGCGAAGAGTGCTGGCGGCATCTCTCCGGCCGCAAAGCGATTTTTCTCGGCGATTTGGTCGATCGCGGACCCCATGTAATCGACACCATCCGCATCGTCCGGAACATGGTCGCCGCCGGCACGGCGTTCTGCGTCGCAGGTAATCACGATGTGAAGTTCGTGCGCTGGCTCCGCGGAAAAGAAGTACAAATCAAGCACGGACTCGAGCGGTCAATCGCGGAAGTGGAGCACCTGGCATCTGAAGATCGCAACCGGATCGCGTCATTTCTCGACGGGCTTATAAGCCATTACGTGCTTGATGAAGGGCGGCTGGTTGTCGCGCACGCGGGTCTCCGCGAGGAAATGCACGGGCGAAGTTCAAGCGCCGTTCGCGAGTTCTGTTTATACGGCGAGACCACGGGCGAGATCGATGAATTCGGGCTGCCCGTGCGGTACAACTGGGCCTCGGAATATCGGGGGAGAGCGACGATCGTCTACGGTCATACTCCTGTTCCTGAGCTCGAATGGTTGAACAACACCGTCAATATTGATACCGGGGCTGTGTTTGGTGGCAGGCTGACGGTTTTGCGCTATCCGGAACGCGAGTTTGTGTCGCTCGCCGCTGCGGAGGAATACTGTAAGCCGATCCGACCGCTTGCTCAGCCCAAGCCGGGCGCGCGTACCAGCCAGCAGGAACTGGACGACGTGCTCGATTTAGGAGATGTCACGGGCAAGCGCATTATAGAAACGCGCCTGCAGCGCACGATCACCATTCGCGAAGAGAACTCGATTGCTGCATTGGAAGTGATGAGCCGGTTCGCCATTGACCCACACTGGCTGATCTACCTGCCGCCGACAATGTCACCGAGCGAGACCTCGTCCCGGCCAGATTACTTGGAATACCCCACCCAGGCGTTCGAATACTTCCGCCGGAATGGCGTCCAACGAGTACTCTGCGAAGAGAAGCACATGGGCTCGCGAGCTGTCGCGGTAATTTGCCGCGACAGCAGAGCAGCACGAGAGAGATTTGGTGTAATCGACGGCCGTGTGGGCGCGTGCTATACACGTACCGGGCGAGCCTTTTTTCCCGATCCGGCTGACGAAGCGGAATTCGTACGACGCGTTCAGACCGCCCTGACGCAGTCCGGATTTTGGGAGGAGTTTCGATCTGAGTGGTTTTGCCTCGATTGCGAGTTGATGCCGTGGTCGGCAAAGGCTCGCGAGCTGATCGAGCGCCAGTACGCCGCAGTCGGTGCAGCGGGAGTCGCATCGCTCGAAGCGGCAATCAAGGCTATTCAACAGAGCCCGGCGGCGGCAGGTTTATCAGAGCCTTATGAACAGCGATTGCGCCGGCTTCGCAAATACCGCGATGCATACCGCCGCTACTGTTGGCCGGTGACATCGTTTGCAGATTATCGTCTGGCGCCATTCCATCTGCTCGCTTCAGAAGCAGCGGTTCACACAGATAAGACGAATCGCTGGCACATGGAGACGTTGAGCCGCCTGGCCGCCTCTGATTCCGGATTTATCATCGGCACCCCATTTCTGGAAGTCGACGTGACAGATAACGCGGCGGTGGAGCGAGCGTCTTGCTGGTGGGAAGAACTGACGTCGAAAGGGGGTGAAGGTATGGTGACGAAACCTTTCGATTTCGTCGCTCATGGGCCGAAGGGGCTGGTCCAGCCGGCGATCAAGTGTCGCGGCCGTGAGTATTTACGCATAATCTATGGCCCCGAATATACGGCCGCCGACCAACTGTCGAGACTGCGTTCACGCGCGCTTTCGGCAAAACGATCCTTGGCCGCCCGCGAGTTCGCGCTCGGTATAGAAGCCCTCGAACGATTCGTCGCGCGGGAGCCTCTCCGCCGGGTACATGAATGCGTATTCGGTGTATTGGCGCTGGAGAGCGAACCAGTGGACCCGCGGCTATAGACTTGCCATCCGGCACCTGGCAATCATCAACGTGATGTCGTCGTGCTGCTCCTTTGTTCCGAAGCGCTGCACATCGGCGAGCACTGCTTGCACCATGTCGCCGGGACAAAGCTCGGCATGGCGTTTCAATGATTCGAGCAGACCCTGCTCGCCAAACTCTTCGCCCGCCTCGTTAAATGATTCCGTTACTCCGTCGGTATACAAAGCCAGCGTGTCTCCATTGACAAGCTGGCATTCCGCAACCGAGCAATCCCACTGCGTGAACAGTCCGAGCACGGTAGCGGTAGACGTCAAACGCTGCACCGACTGATCGGCGCGCACAAGAAGACCCGAAAGATGACCGCAATTCACGTAGCGCAGGCGCCGCAGATTGCCATCGTATTCGCCGAAGAAGAGCGTGGCATATGCGGTCGATGTCGTGTTCTCAAAAAAAAGCTGATTGACCGACCGCAGCAGTTTTTCAGGTTCAATCACGGCGATCGCACACTGGCTCCGCAGATGAGCCTGAAGATTAGCCATGACAAGCGCTGCCGCGATTCCTTTCCCGGCGACATCGCCCACTACCAGGCCGATACGCTCTTCCCCGAGCGATAGAAAGTCGTAGTAATCGCCGCCGACCTGTCGAGCCTGCGCGCAGATTCCGGCGTATTCAAGGCTAGCGCATGGCGGAAACCGTTGCGGAAAAAGTCTCGACTGGACTTGTCTCGCAATGTCCAGTTCGTAAGTAATGCGGCGCTCGGCTTCGAGTTTCTCGGCATGGGCGCGCCTCTGCGCCTCTATCGCGGCAGTGACCGCATCGAAGCTGACCAGAGCAAACGAGTTTCGATCTATGTCCTCGAAGCGCGTGAATACTTCTCCCCAGATCGGCGCCGCCACGCTGCTCGAAGCTGCCTCAAGCGGGCCATTGACAGCGCGATCGATCTGATACTTGACCCGCCTGAGCCGTGGCGTGTGCCGGAAACGAACTCCGCGATTGCTCCAGTCACGGAATTTGCCGGGAACATCTTCCGTTACGAAAACGACTCGCGTCGCCCGGCCGATCAGCTTGCTTTCTGCCGATTCGGGCTTAGGTTGGATGAGTGTCAGCACCGCGGTGCCATTAGGAGGTGAAACTCCAACCCAACGTTCCCCCGCTTGCAGGCGCGCATCGAAAACCAGCTCGAAGCCAAGCTTTTCGATATAGAATCGCAGGCTGCGTTCCTGGTCGCGAACGTAAATGTGAACAGAATGAAGTCGTAGATCGGGGTTGTGTTGCTCTGCTGAAGCATCAAGCTCTGCGCTACCCTCCCGCAGATGCTCTGACGAGTTCATGGCTTCGGAATTGTGGTTGCGCCGATCTGCTGTAGCATGCCGAGCTGATCCGAGCTGCCCCAGCGTTCCACCATTTTCCCGTTACTGAACTTGGAAATTTGCATGCCGCGAATTTTCACCTTTTTCCCTGTTGCTGGAATACCCATCAGCGGACCATCGTGCGTTCCGGTAAAGGTATACGCAAACGCAATCGCATCCTCGTCCGCCACCAGCGCCGCCAGTTCTACCTTCATGTCGGGAAAAGCGCGCCGCATTTCCGTGAAGAGAGCTCGATAGCCTTTTGGCCCGGCAACCTGCCCTGGAGCGGGATCATGATCGACGGAATCCGGCGCCACCACATCGTCGAACAAATCATAATTACCCGTGCCCACAGCTTCCGCAAACTTGGTCAATGCCGCGGCATTTTGTTCCTTGCTCATTTGTCTGCTCCTTCCGGGAGAAGCTTAGCACTCCGTTCCAACGATTCCGGCCAGCCCGTCTTGGCCGCGAATCTCGCTGCACTCACGTTTCTGGTACTAGACCTTTTTCTCGGCAACAAGGCTAACAGTTTTTTGCTATTTCCTTGCTCCGCTGGTTATAATTTCCTGGGGTTCGGGGCGACTCGCGGCCGGGCTCGTCGAAGTGCGGGTGCCCTGCTCACCGGTAAATCCGGCTGTAGTTACGGGCGTTAATCAGATGAAAATCAGAGCTTAGTAAAAGGGAGCTTTCATAAATGAGAAAGAAACTCGTGGTCTCAGCGACGCTGCTCTTGGCTGCATCGCTCTCTTGGGAGGCGCAGGCCAGCACATTCGATTTCAACTTCGCAGGCCCCGGAGTGAGTGGTACAGTCGCATTGACTTATGGCACAGCCACGGACGCGAAATATCACCAAGCCTTTGAGGTCACCGGAATTAGCGGTGTTTTCTCTGACTCGAATAATGGTCTCAGCCTCGTCAATGTACCGATTGGTCCGCTCGTGCCCGTCAGACACGACACGCCGGAATCAACCAACTTGCTCGCGCCGCACGATTTCAGCCGGTTCGCGGTGGCATCGGGCCTCGCCCCGATAAGCAATGGCTTTCTGACGTACGATAACCTCTACTACCCCGGCGGCTCGCCGCAAACCGCCAGCGACTATCCATTGCATGGCGGATTCCTCGATATTTACGGGCTCCTCTTCGATATCGGCGGTGGCACAGTGGTCGACCTGTGGAGTAACGGTACCCCCACCGGCACCGGTCACATCGACTACGGTGTAGGGGTCGCGACCTCCGCGACGGCCTTGGATTATGTGAGTGGTGGCGTGTCGATAACTCCGGAGCCGGGCTCGCTCGCTCTGCTTGGCGGCGGGCTGGCAGGCATGCTGCTCTGGCGGCGGCGTGCTTCGCGTCAGAGGTCGTTGTAAGGAATAGTCGCAAACCCCGCGTTTTTCCCTAACGCTGCCGCATCTTCCAATCGAACACGATAGACTCGTGTCGGCAGATTGTATGAGACAAACCGGATTTATTAATGCATGTGCGGGCGCGGCGGTAGCTCTGGCAATTGGTGTTGCAAGCCTGGCGCAAGGACCGGGGGCAGGACGAACTGCCCAGGCAGTATTTACTGCTCTGGATGCAAACGGCGATGGGACGCTGACACGAAGCGAGATGGAGTCAGGCTTCAGTTCCTGGTTTACGAGCTGGAATACTGCCAATACCGGGACGCTCACCCAGGACGAGATTTCGGCCGGGTTAAGCAAGATCCTGCCTGCGCCACCTGCCGCCAAGCCCGGTCAGGGAAACACGTTCAACAGTAACGGGAATTCGACGCCAATGACCGCGCCGCAAGCTGCCGTGGACGCCATGCAGGCGGCCTTGCCCACCACTCAGGGAGTAAAGCCGCTACGGCCGCGCAAGGTGCTGGTCTTTGCGCATACCGGACCGGGAGGGTTCGTGCACGCGTCGATCCCGGTTGCAGCGAAGACGGTGGAGGCTTTGGGAAATCGAGATCATTTGTGGGCCACCACGGTCAGCTACAACGCAGCCGATATCAACACCGACAACCTCAGGCAATACGACGCGATTTTCCTGGACAGCACGACCGCCTGCTTTCTTGACGATAAGGATCCGTCAGTAACGGCAGCGCGGCGCGCGGCATTCCTCGAGTTTGTCAGGGGTGGCAAAGGTATTGTGGGGATTCACGCGGCTACGGACGCGTATCACACGGATTGCCTGGCAGCCGAGGCAGCCGCAGGCAGAGGCAGCACCGGGCCGAATTTCATGGCCATGATCCTGGCCGCCCGGCTTGTTGCTGTAGGCGACAAGGATCATAAAGAAGGCGTCACCCGCGAGCAGTGGACCGCGATTGGGGACGACTGGTTCGAAAAGCTGGATACGGACAAGACAGGGAAGGTCAGCCGGGCAGATTTTGCCTCGCATTTCAATTCGTCGTTGCCGGCGCCCGGTCCGCGCCTGGGCGGAGAAGCGAAACCGGTGCTCCAGTGGCCTGAGTACAACAAATTGATCGGCGGATACTTCAAATTTCACTGGCCCGATCCACAGCTGATTTATGTCAAAATCGACGATCCGAACAGTCCTTTAACGGCCATGTTTCACGGCAAGGAATTCGAGATTCACGATGAGACATACACGTTCGCGCAGGATTCCTTCTCACGCAAAAATGTGCATGTATTGACAAGCATCGACTACGCCAAGATGAGCCCTGAGGACAAGGCGAAGGAAGTGAATCCGCGGACAGATGGGGATTACGCGCTGAGTTACATTCGCCGCGAAGGGCAGGGCCGCGTCTTCTACGAAGGACATGGGCACAGTGACCGCGTGTATGCTATGACGCCTATGCTGGAACACCTTCGGGCTGGTATTCAGTACGCTTTAGGCGATCTGAAAGCGGATGACAGTCCTTCGGAGAAGTAGCGGACAAGCGAAACGCAGACTGCGCAGGATCGTTAACGGCAAAATCGAGATAACGGGTCGCCGGCGCCAATCGATTCTTTGACAGCAGCCGGCCCCTTCGTTCATGGCGCGCAATGCGTGAACGAACCGCGCAGCAGTACGGTCGCATCGCAAGTCAGTTTCCCGATCGTAGAAGTCGTGATGTCGGCGCGTGAACCGAACGTCAGCGCCACATCTGGCGCGCTGTTACCGGTTACGGTGGACCCAATCAGCGTGATGCTGCTCCCGTCGTCCACGTGAACGCCATTCAACATGTTGTTCTTGCTGTCCAGCATCGCCTGGTGGATCACGTTGAAATTCGAGCCGGTCAAGATATTCAAACCATTACCGCCGTTGTCGTGCGTGTTGATAGTAGTAGTGCCCGGAGCTCCTGAAAAAGCGGGCGTATTAAACATCGTCAGCACGGATGTTTCTTCCAGGTGGACTCCGTCTTGAGCGTTAGCGCTTGCGTTTAGTGTCCCGGCAGCATCGAGGTCGAGCCCCGCTTTCGAATCGACCGAGACGCCATGTATTCCGTTATTGCTGACCGTAATCGTTCCGCCGAAATCGACCATATGGGCCCCCGAAACGATTGTCAGACCGGTAGTCACGTTATTGCTCGCCGTGACAGAGGTTGCCGGATCCGAGATAAATGCCCCAGCGCTGGTACCGATCTGAATTCCAAGCGTGTTACCGGAAACCGAAACCTGCGATTGGAAGAGAGTGAAACTCGAGCTTCCGTTGATGTTCACCCCGAACACGCCGTTGTTGTTGCTTTGATATGCTCCCTTGACGATTACGGCGGACGAGCCCTCGGCATCCAGGCCACTCACGCCGTTACTGTTTGTCGCGACGCCTGCCAGGGTAGCCGAGGATGCGGCTGCCAGGAGAATTCCGTTCGACGTGTTCCCAACCACTTGCGTATTCGTGAGGATCAGCTGCGCGCCGGCTGTGGCATTGATGCCATTGTTTCCATGCTGGACTGTAATGCCGGTCAACGAGAGACGCACGGGACCAGTCACGCTAATCGTGTCCTTGCCGCCGCCGTCAATCACTGCGTCGGCGCGGCTTTCTAATGTGATGTTTTTGCGATTGATCACGATCGGCCCGGAGCACGTTCCGCTGAGCAGAATCGTGTCATTGGCAGGAGCGAAATCAATAACGGCTTGTAACGGAATGCGATCCCCACAATGGAATGGAATCGCAGCGAATACGGGCGCGGCCGGCAATACCAGCGTTGCGGCGATCATCAAATTGAAGTGCATGTTGGGCCTCCAGTGTTTAACTCCGGCAGTGCATGAACTGCGGAAGTCCTACAATATCGCCTCCGCTAAATGTGATGCCCTCCCGCTGCAGCGGCGCCGGATTGCGGTAGCCTATCGCCGGCCGGTTTCGCGGCTTGATTTTTTCCGAGCGTGAAATAAAAACGGGATCCTACACCAATCTGAGATTCGACCCAGATGCGGCCGCCATGGTGCTCGACGACCTTCCGGGATGTTGCGAGTCCTATGCCGAAACCTGGAATTTCGTGGCCGTGTAACCGCTTTAACGGCGAGAAGATGCGTTGTTGATGTTCCGGTGCAATCCCTATTCCGTTATCGCGAACGCAAATGATCCACTCCTCGCCGTGGACGGTGGCCGATATGTGAATAGACGGCTGCACGTCCGGTTTGCGGTATTTGATGGCGTTTGAAATCAGATTCTGAAACACCTGGATGAGGTGAGCTGCATGCGCTGTCAAAATAGGCAATGCCTCATGTGTAACTTCGGCGTGGTTCTCTTCGATCAGAGGCAGAAGATTCGCGATTGCACGCTCCAAACAGGATTCGAGCGATACGCTTTCACCGGCTGGCTCCGGCTCCGTCGCCGTCGCATACGTGAGCAGGGCTCGAATGAGCTCGTTCATGTGAACCAGACTGGATTCAACACGGCGGAGAATGTCACGCACTTCTGCATCGAACTGATTCCCGTGCCTCTTCAACACCAGTTGGAGCTGAGTGTTTGCCGCCCTGACCGGTGATTGTAAATCGTGTGAAACTACGTGCGCGAACTCGGAAAGCGAGGCGTTCGACCGTATGATTGCGCCTTCAGCTCGCTTGCGCTCCGTAACCTCTTCGTAGACGCCGAGCACACCCCACAAGCGCTGTTGCGAGTCGCGAAGTGGAAGACTGCTTCCCTGAAACCAGCGCGGTTCACCGTCAGGAGCTACACTCTCAAACTCGGTATTGAGCACAGGTAGCGTTGTTTGCTTGACGATTTCAGAATCGGCCAAGAACCGGCCGGATTCGTACATAAGCGGCAGCTCTGCATCGGTTTTTCTGCAGATTGCTTCCGGACTGGCCAAGCCCGTATCGGTTGCGAATGCTTCATTGCAACCCAGAAATTGGCCGGCGAGATCTTTCCAGAAGACGCGTTGCGGAATAGTGTTGAGAATGCTTTCGAGCATATGCCGCGAGCGATAAAGTTCTTCGGCTATTGCGCGATGCGCGGCTAATCTCTGGTCGATTACCGAACTGAACACTGCAAACCCGAGAAGCAGAAATGTAACGATGACGATGCCTGTCATGCCCAGCGCAGAGACGCTTACGGCGTGCGAGTAATCGACCTTAGCGGACGACGGCGAGAAACTCGCCGCTGCCATTCCCGTATAGTGCATGGCCGCGATCGCAATTCCCATGGCAACAGCGCTCGCAATCTTCGAGTTGATTATGCCGCTTAACGGACTCCGAAAGCGAAACGTCAGCCACAGTGCCGCCAGAGAGCCTCCGATGGCGATCACTGCCGAGGCGGCGAGAAGCGCTGGATTGTAGTGACAAACCGCATGCACCCGCATCGCAGCCATTCCGGTGTAGTGCATCGCAAGAATTGCGCCACCCATGAATATGCTTCCAAACGCAGCGTCTGTAGCCGTCACCACGTGGCGGCTGACCACAAACAGAGCCACGGCAGACGCAAACACCGCTGCCAGCAGCGACAGAATGACGGTTGGCAGATCGTATAAGACAGGTACCGGCAATGTAAATGCGAGCATTCCGACGTAATGCATCGACCAGATGCCGAATCCCATCGCGACAGCGCCGCAAATCAGCCATGCCAGCCGCCGGGCGCCAGTCCCGGCTGCGGTTCGGGATCCTAATCCAAGTGCCGAATACGACGCGCAGATCGCGATTAGAATCGATAAGCCTACCAGGCGATAATCGTAACTACCGACGAGAATAGGGATAGCCTCCGTCATGCTTCGGCGCTCCATTCAAAGCCGCATGAGTGCGTGGAGAGCCGTTTAGAAATTGCGCGTGTAAGAGACCGGATGACAACCGGCTTGGTGACTCCTGAGAACCCGGCGGCCGGCTCAGGGCGTGGTTGGCAAGTCAGAGCAAACTGAAATTATATAGTACAGTGCAGCAACTAACGCCAATATTACCCAGGTTTGTGGGGATTGGCAGAAGGCAATCTGCAGCCGCTTGCGCTGAAACGTAACCTGGGGGCCCACTAGGATGGTTGCTGGATAAACCCGTGCCGAAATCTGCTCTCTTTCAAGCGATCCGCGTGCGCAATCTTGCTCTGCAGAACCGCATCGTGATTGCGCCTATGTGCCAATATTCGGCGGAGGACGGGTGCATGAACGACTGGCATCTCATCCACCTCGGCCAGCTTGCGCTCTCCGGAGCGGCGCTGCTTACCATTGAAGCCACAGCAGTTCTCCCGGAAGGCCGCATCACCTACGCGGACGTCGGACTATGGAATGACAAGACCGAGGCGGCAATCGCTCGCGTGATGGAAGCTGTGCGGCGCTGGTCCGAAATGCCAGTTGCCATTCAGCTGGCTCATGCCGGACGCAAGGCTTCCACAGAGGTGCCGTGGAAAGGCGGTCGCCAGTTCGCTCCCGATAATCCGCTCGGATGGCAAACCGCCGGCCCTTCGGCAATCCCGTTTCTTGAGGACAACGTCCCACCTGTCGCGCTGGACCGGGAAGGCATGCGCCGTGTGCGCGAAGCCTTCGCCGCATCCGCTGTTCGAGCCGCCAGACTCGGAATTGACTTGATCCAACTCCATGCCGCGCATGGCTATCTGATGCACGAGTTTCTGTCGCCGCTTTCCAATAACCGAGAGGACGAGTACGGCGGCTCGCTCGAGAACAGGATGCGATTTCCGCTGGAGATATTTGATGCCGTGCGTGAGGCCTTTCCCTCTGAAAAGCCTGTATCTGTCCGACTATCTGGGACAGATTGGGTCACTGGCGGCTGGGATGTCGAGCAGACGATCGTATTCGCTCAGGAATTAGAGAAGCGTGGTTGCGATGCCATTCACGTTTCCAGCGGAGGACTACATCCGGCGCAAAAGATTCCGTTGGGACCGAGCTATCAGGTGCCTCTTGCCCGCGCCGTCAAACGCGCGGTGAAAATTCCCGTAGTCGCAGTCGGGCTGATCACTGGCTTTGAACAGGCTGAGGCGATCGTTGGTACCGGCGATGCCGACCTGATTGCGCTGGCACGCACGATTCTATACAATCCGCGCTGGCCCTGGCATGCTGCTGCCGAGCTAGGCGGACGCGTTCGCGCGCCCAACCAATATCTTCGTTCGCAACCACCCCGGTTCAGGGACTTGTTTCTCGAAAGTGAATAGCCGCCAACCCTGATCCTTCGGCCGGACACGTCTAAGCAAGCAGAGATTCCGAAGCTGGGCTCAATCGCCTACGATTGTGCCGTCGGCGACGATGATTGAGCGGCGCCGGTAAGTTTGGAACGGATGGCACCGATAATCTCATCGGCACGAGGCAGACGGCCGGTCTTCCTTTTCGAATAGATCTGTTCGCCATCGACGGAGACGTCGAGTCCACCGGGTGCGCCGGCGCGCAATCGGACTGGGAGATTCAGCTCGCGTTCGATTTCGTTCTTGAGGCTCACGGCCTCAGCCTTGATGTCACTTCAAATGAAGCAGCGTTTAATCTCGACTTTCATATTTACTCCGCTGTCATCCACTAGTCTATTTCATAACCTTCAAGACGAGGGCGTCGCTCTCGTTCTGCACGCTGGTTTTGCCCCGCGCGGCAGCCGGAGTCTATCTACGCTACTTTCCATCGCAAAATAGCGTCGGTCAACCGCTCCTGTAAGCACGCCGGCTCGGTCCGAGCCGCGCGCGCAAGCAAGCGGATTTTGGAGTTTTGCGAAGAAGACTAACTGGAGACTGCAGAGCATCCTGCATTCAAAGACATCACCGCCGCAAAGCCGCAGGATGTGGTCTGGGATGAGCGGCTCTTTCGACGCAGAAAGTAGTTGGCGCGAGCGCGATACCATCGAGCTCAGATGCCGGCCAAAGGAGTCGAAGTCGCTGATCGGCAACTCGCGCTAATCAGTAAAGCTTTGGCTGATCCAATGCGCTTCCAAATCCTCGAGAAAATTGCGGACGCCAGTAAGGCGCCCACCTGCTCGTGCGTGCGAGACTGGACGGGACTAGCGCCGGCCACTGTGTCACACCATTTGAAAGAACTCGATATGGCGGGGCTGATTCATGTGGAGCGCAAGGGCAAGTTTGCTCACCTCACATTCCGCCGTGATGTTTGGAATGCTTATCTGAGACGACTGTCAACGCTCTAGCGATCCTTACACTCGGATACAGAATTTCGACTGACCCGCCCCACTCCTTGAATCCTTTCGCCAACCGGCATCATCATTTCGACAGACATCGAAATGACGGGACAGACGTCTCGTCGCGAAAGGTAGAGCAATGAGCAAATTAAAAGGCAAGGTGGCGGTGGTGACGGGCGCTTCGAAGGGTATTGGGGCGGCAATTGCCAAGCAGCTTGCCGCTGATGGCGCCCAGGTTGTTGTCAATTATGCGAGCAGCCGCGAGGCTGCCGAGAAAATTGTTTCCGATATCGCCCAAACCGGAGGTAAGGCCGTCGCTATCGGTGGAAGCGTAGCAAATGAGGCCGAGATCGACAATCTATTTACAGAGACAAAGAAAATCTTTGGCAAGGTGGACATCCTTGTCAATAACGCGGGAGTATATTCGTTCTCGCCGCTAGAGCAGATCACTGCAGAAGACTACAAACGGCAATACGACACCAATGTTTTGGGCCTCCTGCTCACTACCAAAGCTGCTCTGCCGCATTTCCCGGCCGAGGGCGGAAGCGTGGTGAACATCAGCTCTGTCGTCAGCACTTTGGCGCCTCCAGCCGCTGCCGTCTATTCATCGACAAAAGGCGCGGTGGACACCATCACGAAGTCGCTGGCGAAAGAGCTCGGACCGCGCAAGATCCGTGTCAACGCCGTGAATCCCGGTTATGTCGTTACTGAAGGAACTAAGGCGGCCGGGTTAGCGAACGGCGATTTCGAAAAACAGGCCATTGCCGGGACTCCGCTCGGCCGGGCCGGAAAGCCGGAAGACATCGCGCCGCCAGTGGCTTTTCTTACATCGGATGATGCTCGCTGGATCACGGGCGAAACGATATTTGTTTCTGGTGGCGCCGCGATCTAAACAGCGCCAGGGGCAAGGATGCGTGCCGCCAAACAGGAACAGATGGGATGGGAGAAGGCCGGTCTGGGGCCTGTAGGCATGAGGTGATCGTAGCCAACGCGTGCAACGTGCGTTTGATCGGTGAGAGCCACAAGAAGGACGACCGGCTGGACGCACGCGCATTGGCAAGATTGGCCAGAATCGATCCGCGGTTGCTCTCGCCGATTCAACATCGCAGCGCGCACTTCGGCATATGAGACGGCGAAATGTCGCGTGCCCTGGAACTTCCCCTCGCTGACCTGCGTAAACACCTTCAGCGCCCGGAGATCCTGAATGCTCTGGTTCTACAAATCTTTCTTTCCCGTGGTCTGGATTTTCTTTTTTCTCTACTGGCAGATCAAAGCCGCCAATACCAAAACCACCCAGCGCCTCGAGCCGGCTGCCTCGCGCATCCTGCGCGTCTTCATTTTCCTGATCGCGATCGTCCTCCTCGTGACAACTCGCATTCCGTTGCCCTGGCTTTACCTCCAGCTCTGGCCAGTTGGCCTTTGGCCCTTCTGGCTGGGAGCTGCCGTCACCATCGCCGGCCTGCTGTTTGCCATCTGGGCGCGCGGGTATCTCGGCAGGAACTGGAGCCGCTCCGTCACCATTAAGCAGGACCACGAGCTGATCACCACCGGTCCCTATGCCGTGGTCCGTCACCCCATTTACACCGGCGTGCTGACCGGGCTCCTTGGTACTGCGATTGCTCTCTCCCAAGTGCGCGGATTGATCGTTTTCCTTCTCTTCTTCCTCGCGTTCTGGATCAAGCTCCGCATGGAGGAACAGTGGATGCGTGCCCAGTTTGGCGAAACGTATGCCAGCTATGCTCATCAGACCGCTGCCCTGGTGCCTTACCTCTTCTGATCGCTGCGCTCTCCGCTACCCTGCGAACGCTGTCGCGGCGCGCCCAGAACGCGCGGCCTTGACTGCGCGTTTTTCTTTCGTTTTCTCTACCCTTGCGTCAGCTCTCTGGTTCCGTGAGCTCCGGCAAATGAGCGAGTTTCTCAGGATTCGTGACCAGGTAAAGCGCTTGAATGCGATCGTTCTGCGCGCGGATTGTCATCACCGAGTGCGGCTTTCCGTTCCGGTAGGTTACGATGCCGGGCTCGCCGTTGACTTCAGCGATTCGAGGCAGAAGACCTAGCGCCACCTGCTTCCGGAACGCAACCGCCCCTCTCGCCACGTTGGAGGCGCCGCGAACAGGCGCCGGCGGAGCAAATCCCTTCCCGCCGCCATCGCCATAGAGCACAACGTCCTCGGACAACACGCACAGCAGTTGCTCCATATTGCCTGTCCGCGCAGCTTCCAGGAACTGTTCCAGAAGATGGCGCTGCTTTTCCTGCGAAGCCTCGAATCTTGGCCGCATAGCACCGACGTGCTGGCGCGCGCGGCTCAAGATCTGGCGGCAATTTACTTCCGATTGCCCGACAATGGCGCTGATCTCGGCATATTCGTACTCAAACACCTCCCGCAGAAGAAACACGGCGCGCTCGGCGGGCGTGAGCCTCTCGAGCAGAACCAGAAACGCCATCGAAAGTGTTTCATCGACCCGTATCAGGCCGAGCGGATCGCCTCCCTGCCCAGTGACCAGCGGCTCCGGCAGCCATTGCCCGACATACTCTTCGCGTTGCGCGCGCGCGGATTGCAGCTGATTGATGCAGAGGCGGCTTATGATCGTCACCAAGAAAGCCCTCGGGGACCGAATCTCCTCGTCTGCCGCCTGAAGCCAGCGCAAAAAAGTCTCCTGTAACATGTCTTCGGCATCCGCCACGGTGCCGAGCATGCGGTACGCAACCGAGAAGAGAAGCCCTCTGTATTGGTCGAATGTCGCGAGGCGGGCAGCATCGTCAGACAGTTTTTCGGGACTGTCGACCGATTTAGTGATGCTCAGAAACGCCTCCTTCCTCTGCGGCGCGAATATCCATTCGACTGATCAGGTCGCCATTGAATGTGTAAACGTGATCGATATTTTGATCTTTAAGGACATTACCGGACAAGTCCCGCACTACCTGGTGGACATGCACAATCACTCGATTGGGATCAAGCTCCTCGATACCGGTGGGTTTCACTTCCGGATTCAGGATGGCCATTTGCCCGGTCCAGTAAGCGCGTATCTGATCGTGCCCTATCGCGCGTGTTCCTTCGATCGCATTCGGCCAATCGACATCCGGGCTCATTGCTGCGAGCACGCGGCTAAAATCCCGCCGATTGAAGGCTTCGTATAGGGCCATGAGAAGTTCGGTTCGTGACATTTCTACCTCATTGAGGGCTCGAATTTCTTCGGAGCGGCAGACTCCTGCGATTTCGTTCCAAGTAATCCGATGCCCAAGAATATGAGCAATAACGCGAGAACCGCAACAACCGATTGCATGAGGTTTGGCTTAACTGTCATCAGAAACACAGCCGCTACCAGGAGGCCGGTTCGCAGGCTGAGCGAAATCACGAAAAAAGATGCGTTCGCATCACCGCTCACTATTTTCCTGCTCCGAATCTGCCCTAGACGCCGCCCGGAAATACCAGCCAGCGCTCCAAACCCTAACACAATAGCTACCGCTACTTTGGGCCATGCGAGTTGCCACATCGACAAACGATCGGTAAGATAACCGCCCGAAAAGAAAAGGATCAGCAAACAAATAGACGCGAAGATTCTCAATCCCGGTATTGCATCAAGCCAGGATTCAGCATCACTCATTTCTGGCGCGCGACGGAGTTGGCGCAAACTTATCGCTTCGACGCTCATTGCTGCGACCAATCCTAACGTCGCAATTACATGGATGAACAGTATCGCCGAATACATTCTCATATCACCTGCAAAAGAAGACCGGGCTGATGTGCCGGTTGTGACAACACGGACGAATCGCCGATTCAGCATTATCATTCAGTGCGGTATTATCGGCCTTAATGCGCCTTGGCTGTTGATCACAGAATGCGAAAAACCAGCGGAAAGCCATCCGTTGCGCTGGCGCACGACAGAGAGATTGCCCGTTTGGCGGCAATTGTCGATTCGTCAGATGACGCAATCATCAGCAAATCCACTGACGGCATTATAGAGACCTGGAATACCGGCGCCGAGCGCCTGTATGGATACACCGCGCAAGAGGTAATCGGCCGGCCGATGTCCGCTCTCCTTCCGAAAAGCCTGCTCGAAGAGGAGCAGCTTATCCTGTCGAAAATCCGGCGGGGCGAGCGTATCCAAAACTTCGAGACGGTTCGCATTCACAAAGAGGGCAGGCCGGTTCAGGTCTCTCTGACCGTTTCGCCGGTTCGGAATGCAAGCGGCGAGATAGTGGGCATCTCTCATGTGGCGCGGAATATTACCGAGACAAAGCAATTACGCGACAAGCTGCAGGTCACGCAGAAAATGGAGGCGCTCGGGCGTCTGGCCGGCGGCGTAGCTCACGATTTCAACAATCTCCTGACCATCATCACCGGGTACGGCGCTTTATTGCAGGCCAGCCTGAAAGAGGACGCCGAGCGTCGTGAAATGATCGCTGAAATTATGGGTGCGGCCGAGCGAGCAGCCGACCTCACACGCCAATTGCTGGTTTTCAGCCGTCGCCGGAACGTCCGCCTCGAATCCTTGGACCTGAATGAGGCCATTGGCAAAACTCTCGCCATGCTGCGCCGCCTGATCGGTGACGATATAGAGATCAAGACCCAGCTCGATCCTTCCTTGGAGAGAGTACGTTTCGATGCCGGTCAGATCAGCCAGGTTCTGATGAATCTGGCTGCCAATGGGCGCGACGCCATGCCGCGCGGCGGAACGATCACCATTCAGACCGGAAACTGGATTGTGGAGAAAGACGAATATCACGAGGAATTAGGATTCGCGCCCGGCCGCTATGTCCGCCTGCTCTTCACGGATACAGGCCACGGAATGGATGCCAAGACCCGCTCTCGCCTGTTCGAGCCGTTCTTCACTACCAAAGAAGTCGGCAAAGGAACAGGACTGGGACTGGCGGCAGTCTACGGCATCATCAAACAGAGCGGCGGCCAGATCTCCGTATATAGTGAGCCCGGGCGCGGAACCACCTTCGCGATCTATCTCCCTGTTGCCGGATGCACAGACCAGGAATTGCCGCCGCAAGCGCCTACCAAGCCTGGCGGTGGACGGGAGACCATCTTGCTGGTCGAAGATGAGCCAAGCCTGAGAAATCTCGCCCACACGATCCTCAGGGCAAATGGCTACAACGTGCTTGTGGCGGGCAACGCCGAGGAGGCACTCTCCAAAGCGCATGCTCACCAGGGTTTGATCCATCTCATCCTGACCGATATTGTGATGGCGGGTATGGATGGCCAGGCTCTGGCTGCCGAAATTTCTACCAAGCGGCCGCGCATCCATATGATCTTCATGTCAGGCTATAGCGACCACGCGATTCTGGAGCGTGTGCTTTCGATGCCGGGCAGCGCATTTCTCCAAAAACCATTTACTCCCACTGAGCTTCTCGAAAAAGTGCGCGGAGCGCTCGACTCGCCGCCTCACGCCGAAGCTGACGATGCCCGCTGAGCTTGGAACTGGCTCCTGAGCAGCTTCAGCAAGTCGTCCTTTGCGAACGGCTTCTGAATAACTGGCACGTGCGCCAGCCCGCTCTGCCTGGAGAAGATCATTTCTCCGCCTCCGGTCATCAGTACCAGCCGGACAGAGGGCATCATCGCACGTAGCTTGTTCGATAGGGTTACTCCGTCGAGATCCGGCAACATGTAGTCGATTAAAGCGACATCGACCGTTCGAGTCTCAACCTCCTTCAGCGCTTTCTCAGCCGATGTGGCCGTCACGATCTCCCAACCTTCGTTGCTGATCACTGTCCGCAGAAATTTCAGCAAGGGCCGGTTGTCGTCCACAATCAGCAGCGTGCGCCGTTGCGGCTCAGAATCGCGGGTCTGGACTTCGAAATGGAGCGCGTCACCGGCGCTTCGATCGACCATCACCAAAGAACCTGCCGGCACGCGATTTTCCGCCACCATCGTGGCCAAAGGCTGCGTCAGGTAGCGGTAAACCGTTCGCTTCAGCTCCCGAGCGCCATACTCGGCGCTGACGCCCCGGCTGAGCAGGAATTCCTTGGCCGATTCCGCCAGTTCAATGGAAAAGCAACTGTCGCCGAGGCGGCTCTTCACGTGCTGTTGTAACTCTTCGATCTGATTATCGAGCACGCGCCGGATCGATTCAGTACTTAACGGCAGGTACGTGATCACAGTATCTATGCGATTGACAAATTCGGGAGAAAACATCTTCCGAACAGCGGCCAGCCCGATCGCCTCGAGCTTGCCTGCCAGGTCTTCCCTCTGATCCGCCGTCTTCGACACTCCGTCAAACCCGAATGCTGGGGCCATCTCGCGCATCATCTCGCGAGCGCCCAAATTGCTCGTCATAAAAATGAGCGAGTTCTCGAAATTGACGACCGTGCCATCGCCCAGCGTAAGTCGTGCCGTATCCAGGAGCCCTAGCAGCACGCGGGTCAACGCCGGCGCCGCTTTTTCAATCTCGTCAATCAGCACAAAAGAGACATTGCATTCCGGAGTAATGGCCTCAGCGAGCTTCTGCCTTGACAGGGCGGGCACTGTTTCGCGGTGCCCCAGGTAGCCGGGCGGCGCGCCGATCAGCTTCGCGACCTCATGATCAAGCTGATACTCCCCGCAATCTATACGCACATACTTTTGCGCGCTGCCGTGCAACGCTTCGGCCAGCACCTCGACCGTGCGGGTCTTTCCGGTGCCGGTTGGCCCCAGCAGGAGAAAGACGCCAATCGGCCGGTTTGCCGGAGAGAGCCCCGCCTGGAACGTCTTTATAAAGGGAATGATCCGCTCTGCCGCCTTAGGCTGTCCCACGATCTTGCGGCTGAAGTAGACTTCCAGATCAGTCGCGCTAACAGGCCGTCGTTCTTCCATGCACCCTCCTCTCCTGAGCAGCGCAACACTTCCGTACTTTACTGCTTAACTCTGCAAATTCTTCAATGCCGGAAGGCTTCGTCATGTATGCGTCAGCAGCTACATTCGCCCGGAGGGTCTTCTCTCGAATCACGTCCTCCGGATAGCAGCTCAGGATCAATACCGGAATCTCTGCCAGCGCGGCCGTCGAGTTCATTACCTGAAGAACTTCCGTGCCCTCGCGCCTGGGCAGATTGAGATCGAGGACAATCACATCCGGGCGGCGCACTTCTCCTGAGGCGACTTTATCCAGAAGATAATCGATCGCCTCCTGCCCATCCACCGCCACTACGATCTCGGTAAGCCAATCTGTTTCCTCCTGCAGCGCATAACGTACGATTTGCACATCGACCGGATTATCATCCACGATCAGAATGCAGGTAGGAGCAGCGACTGGCGTCGCTTGGTTCAAAGCCGCAGTCTGATTTTAGAAGGAATCACGCGTAAGATCAAGTCGGCCCCAACCTATGCGTATCCGAGCAGCGAGCGTGAGCGACCCGTATGTGCGTATCCGAGCGGAGAGCGTTAGCGACCCGTGCTGAATTGCAGGCGCCGGCGTATCAATTCGTGACGCCCGCCACACTTCCCCCGCATCGCCTTTGATAACGTGCAAACTGTCGGAACCAGCTCATGCAATTTCATGCATTGCGTGAGCAGAAAACCAGTGTCGAAAGGATGAAACCATGCGGCCTTATGAAAAGTTATTGAGACTCACGGCAAGAAGCCGTGCCCCTCACTGGAATGATGCGCCCGGGGAGGCCGGCGCGGCAGCAAAATCACGCTCTAGCGTTGTGGACCGGTTCTCTAGGGTGCTGCTCGCACTTCTCTGGAGTTGGTGGGCGTTGCCGGTCGCGGCGCAACAGGTATCAAGTGACTTGACGTCTTTAGAACCTGGGTTGGGGTTGGTACAACCGGCCACTTCGGTGGATAGCGATGCGCCTGTCCCGATTACTCTTCGGGATGCAATTACGCGTGCGCGCGCGAACTATGCCCAGTACCTGGCGACAGTGGCAGATGCGAAAGTTGCTCAGGAGGATCGTCTGCAGGCCCGCGATGCACTGCTGCCTTCCCTCGGCTACACACAGCAATATCTAGGGACACAGGGGAACGGCAAGACACCGAGCGGGCGCTACGTGACAAACGACGGCGTACACGTATATCGCGTATGGGGTGTTTTTCATCAGGACATGCCAGCCGGGTTCTTTACTCTCTCCTCGTATAAGCGCGCGGCAGCCGCCGCGGCATTGGCTGAGGCCAAAGCAGAAATCGCGCGTCGAGGACTCGTCGTCACAGTAACTCAGACCTATTACGGGCTAATCATCGCCCAGCGCAAGTATGCGATTGCGCAGCAGGCCCTCGATCAAGCGCAGAATTTCCTCAGTACCAGCAACCTCTTGGAGAAGGGGGGCGAGGTGGCGCACAGCGACGTGGTTAAGGCCCATCTTCAGTTCGATCAGCAGAAGCTCGCGTTGCAGGAAGCGCAGCTGGCGATGGATAACGCGCATTTAGCTTTGGCGGTGCTGCTCTTCCCTACCCTGAACGAGAACTTCACTGCCGTTGACGACATGGATGACATGCCGGCGTTACCCCCATTCGCAGACGTGACCGGCATGGCGGAGCGCGAGAACCAGGACGTGCGTGCCGCTATGGATAGCTTGCGACAGGCAAGCGCAGATGTCACAATCGCGCGAGCGGGTTTTTTCCCAACACTCAGCTTTGATGCGGATTACGGCATCGAAGCCAATGCTCTGGCTTTACACAGTGCGAGCGCGGCAGCCAAGGATCTCGGCCCGTTGCCTAACCTTGGCTACTTCATCACGGCCACGCTGAATGTTCCTATATGGAATTGGGGGGCTACACGCAGTAGGCTGCGCCAAGCTGAATATCGTCGGGAGCAAGCGCGAGTTGAGTTGTCTCAGGCACAGCGGACAGCGCTAAGCAATCTCAAGTCGTTTTATAGAGAGGCGGCCACGGCTCGTGCGGAGGCTGGAACGTTGCGCGAAGCGGCCGATCTTGCTGCCGAGAGTCTGCGCCTGACTACATTGCGTTACAAGGCGGGCGAGGCGACTGTACTTGAGATCGTAGACGCGCAAACCGCGTTAGCAACCGCTCGCAACGCGTTCGCTGATGGCCAGGCTCGTTACCGGGTGGCTCTCGCAACGCTCCAGACGCTGACAGGGAATTTCTAGCTTCTCGCGCCAAAAGAAACTCTTGTCGATTCAGTATGCGCGTTCCTGATTCGCATCGCGTATAGAGTAGCTTTATGAGCCGATCGGTGGAAGAGTGTAATCGCCGGATGCTGCGTGCGAGGGATGCGATGGATCGTACGTTCGCGGAACCCCTCTGCATTCCGCGACTCGCGCGCATCGCGGAGGTGTCCGAGGCGCACTTCATCCGCACCTTCCGCGCGACGTTTGGCGAGACCCCGCATCGGTATCTCCAACGCCGGCGCCTCGAACGCGCGATGTTTCTCCTGCGTGCCACGGATCGGAGCGTAACTGACATTTGCTTCGACGTCGGTTTCAGCAGCCTGGGCACCTTCAGCCGGACCTTCCACGACATCGTCGGCGAATCACCGAACGCCTTCCGCCAAAGAGGATGCGCGCCGGCCGTGCCGACGTGTTTCATGATGGCATGGGCAAGACCGAGCAGTTTTGGAGAAGCGCGCCCGGTCCAGCGACGCTAGAATGACTCACGATCGGGAAGGAGTCGCTTACATGCTAAACGCCATTAACATCTCGCACGTCTTCGTCGCCGACCAGGACAAGGCTCTGGATTTCTACGTCGGGAAGCTCGGGCTCGAGGTCAGCAATGATCAGGATCTCGGATTCATGCGCTGGCTGACGGTGCGCGTGCCGGGGCAACCCGGACGCGACATCCTGCTTGAGAAGCCGGGCCCACCGGCGATGGACGATGCCACCGCCCGGCAAGTCCGGGAGCTCGTCGCGAAGGGCGCTTCCGGTTTTACAATCGGGTTCACCACCAATGACTGCAGAAAAACCTATCAGGCGCTGCTCGCTAAGGACGTCGAATTCACCCAGGAGCCGCACGAGCAGCCGTACGGCATAGATGTCGGGCTCCGCGATCCCTTCGGGAATCACATCCGCATCGTGCAACTCAAAGCCGCATCGTAAGTGATCGAGGCGTCGCCAGGAGACTCGATATCGAGAAGCCTCATAACTATCGGGGTCGCCGCCGGCTTGTTGAAGGCCAATCGCCCGTTTTCGTCTCAAATGGGAAGTGCTGGTCAAGATAAGCTGCACATAGACACACGGCATGACAACACTCGATTGGCTGCTCGATTCAGATCCTGCCATTCGTTGGCAGGTGTTTAGTGATCTGCTTGACGCACCCGCTGAAGTCGCCATGGAGGAGCGCGCGCGCGTGGCCACCGAGGGCTGGGGCGCCAGACTGTTGGCCTTGCAGGGCGAAGACGGCCAATGGGCCGGAGGCGCTTGCTTTCCGGCACCATATCTGAATGAGTCCGACGAGGACCAGGGCCAGCCTTGGATTGCTACGCTTCCCACACTTCAACTGCTGCATGATTTCGGAGTTGATCCGCGCTCTGAACGAGTGCGCCGGGCCGTTAGACTCGTCAGAGATCACTGTCACTGGGAGCACGCCGGGCAGCCGTTCTTCAGCGGTGAGGTGGAGCCCTGCATCAATGGCAGAACCGTAACGTTGGGCATTTATTTTCGTCAAGATGTAGCCGGGATCGTCGCTCGCCTTCTAAGTGAGCAACTCGAGGATGGCGGCTGGAATTGCGAGGCGGAACGCGGTTCTGTCCGTTCCTCTTTCGCCACGACGATCAACGTCCTGGAAGGGCTTCTGGCACATGAGCGCGCAACTGGCGGCTCTGCAGAATCGATCGCAGCGCGCCGCCGCGGTGAGGAGTACCTCCTCGAACGGAAGCTGCTCCGACGGAAGAGCACCGGCGAAATCGTCAACCCGGCCTGGTTGCGATTCTCATTTCCCACATACTGGCACTACGACGTGTTGCGCGCCCTTGAGTACTTCAGATCAGTCGGGGGTAAGCCGGACACGCGTATCGGGGAAGCGATCGCTTTGCTTCGGTCCAGGCGGCAGCCCGATGGAACCTGGTTACTCGAGAATACGCATCCCGGCAAGGTCCACTTTCCGCTCGAGGATGGTGACGACCGGCCCAGCCGTTGGAACACGCTGAGGGCATTGCGTGTCCTCACTTGGTACGAGAAGTTCGCTGCCTGAGCCGCGGGTCCACCTCATGCCGAGATTGCACGGATCACTGAGTGCAACAAGAACATCGCGTCAACTTTGTCGGTCTTCGCTCAAAATGGCGAGTGGCTCGGTGGGAACGCGGACCTTCGCTCCGCACACGACCCTGCTTAACGGAGTGCAGGGCTACGGCCATCGCCTGTTCGATAGAATCCAAAAACAGCCGGCCGCTCGGAAACCCAGCTACCATCTCGGCGTGAACGACCGTAGCCAGCGTACCCAGACGGGAGTCTGCAAACTTGCGGTGAGGGCGCAGCTCGACCTCGCCATTCGGTTCGTCAGAGGCAGCCATCAGTGCCGCATCGGAAATACCGAATTGCAGATGCGGTACTTTCATGAGTTTCGACCCACTCTCCCTGATGACGGTCGCATAATGCTAAGTCGCCCGTTGTGTAGGCGAACTTTTCCAGGCTGGAACGCTTCGAGCCCCACTCAATTGAGCCGGGCCCTAACATCATTGCGAACGCCTGATCATGCCGTACCCAATGACGCGGCGCTGTGTCGGAGTCGGGGGGAACGAGTTCAACTTTCATTCTTTACTCCATGCCGTCGTGTCGCGGATATGGCCGAGCACGCTCCGGGCGCTGTTCAACTGTCCTCTGGTTGATGCATCTCTGTGGCAAGGTGATGCATATACCGGCTTGCGCGTCCGCCGATTTCGCACTGGCGCGAACTGCAACTTTTCACTCCAGCTAGCTCGAAACACTTACCCCAAGCTAGTATGGTTGCCAATGTTTGATCGTGTTGATCCGCACGCATCTTTGGAACGAACGCCAGCGCGTGCAGCTGGCATTCACCTCAGCGCGATGACCTGAAATCAGTCAGTTACGAACCGTCAAGAATGCGATTAATGCGTTAAGAAGGGTCTTATGACATGAGAGATCCATGTAAGTTATTGAAAACGTGGAGCGGGAGACGGGGATCGAACCCGCGACGCCCAGCTTGGGAACTTACAAGTAAGTTGATAATAAACGACTTAGGCGTTCATAAGCGTGCATCCTGACCATATGCATCAACTGAGTTTTCGAGATTTGCCACTTATTGGAGTAATGGAGTAACGGCCGTTGCTCGATCCCGACACTCTCTTCGTAGCCAATCCGACTCGTTTTTGAACCGCCCATCCGGCTGCTTCGGGGCAGCTAATAAGGGCGACTTCAATTGTCAGCAAATTTCAACTGGCAGCGTAAATGTCTAAAATCAGGGCTCATCAAGGCCGATTCCATTCTCAAATCCACCTACGGCGAGTTTCATCGTCTCCCGGCAGAAGCTGAACCAGGCCGAAGGAATCAGTCTGGTCAAGGTACATCGCGAACAGAGGAAACAGAGCCTCTGTTTCGCATCCCGTCCATTCATGTTGTGCGGACTGCCGGTCCGGGCGCTTCCGCCAGATGAGCTGTTATACGAGCGGCGCAACGGGCACTTCGTTCTGCAAATCACCGGGCACCCCAAGTTCGGCGTGCCTTTCGGCCAGGACAGAATCGTGCCGATCTTCCCGGCCACATTAGCTGTCAAGCAGCAGAGTCATCTGGTTCGCTTTCGCAGTGCGGCGGAGATGTTGGACACATTCGGAATGCAGAAGGGTGGCAACTAGTATCGCCGGCTTGTATCGGCATTCGAACGTATTTTCGGCGCGACAATCTTCTTCGGAACCGACGGAGCGGCGGTCCACCGCCCGCGTCGTCAATTTGGCTCGGTTCAATTTCCTCAGTGAGGCCCAGATTTGGTACAACCGCTCCGATTGCGGGGAAACCATTCCAAGCGAATGCGAAAACGTGGTTGTTTTGAGCGAGGACTTCTATCGTGAAATCATCGCGCATCCGATCCCGACGGATTTGGGCGCCGTAAAGGTACTCGTAGCAGCGCCGGCGGTTCTACGATCTGTTCATGTGGCTTTCATACGCTGCTTCACGGCGCAAGGCGAGGAACGTATTCCGATCTTTGGCAGTGGCGGACTCACGGCTCAACTCGGGTCGGTGGAGTACTCGCGTCCGCGGCGATTCCGGGCGAAGCTTGAGCAATGGTTGGATGTGATCCGAACGTTGTGGCCTGATTGTCCGGCCAGGATCAGCAAGGACGGTTTGAGCCTTTTCGTTCGGCACGCCAGTGCCGTGATTCAAACCGAGAGCGATCGGATGGTTAAGGCCCTTCGTTGTCGCGCGAAGTCCGACCGGCGCAGTTCGGGGGAAATCGCCGAGCTCCATCGGTTGGTGTCGGCCACGTCCGGACCTCGTGATAGAAACAACTTGGATGCTGAAGAACTCAGGCGCATCGAGCGGGCATTGCTGAATAGCCGCAAATCGGAGTTGATCTGTTTATACCGGTGTTTGTTGGCAGAGGTCGACATCGAACGCGAGAAAACACATATCCGAGTCGGCACTCTGCGAATTCGGATGCTGCAAGTCTCCAGACGCGTAATCGCTTCTATCGTAAGTTGCGTTTCCTTCTCCGATCGGATCACGTTTCCTCGCAGAAACGACCATGATCGTGCTGGATATCACCCATCCGAAAGTGACTCCCTCAGTTAACTATCGAAACAGCAATGCCAAGAATCTCACAAATCCAATCCGTTGCAAACAAACCATGATCGACGTCATCGAACCCCCATCCGTATCTTTGGAGCTTACTGCTAGGGTTAGGCCGACCTGGAGCGAGTACTCTGAGCCGGATGCGTACCTTACTAATCTCGAAGCCGACATTATGGTCGCCAGTGAAGATTTTTCTCACAAGCGAAAGGTCGGAACGCAACTGCTCTATTGGCATGGCTCGAAAAGGCTGCCGAGGACGGTGTCGACTCCGTCGAAGTGCTGGACGCACGCAGCGCCGACACGGCCTTGTATCTGGACCTTTTTGATGTCAAGCAATCCCGATATTCGGGATGGGTTGAACGAACGCTCCAACCGTTTGGCAGGGATCTGCTGATCCTGGATCGGATTGAGGTCCTGCCTGAATGCCGGAACAATGGCTATGGCCTGTACGCGGCCCATGCCATGATGAGCAGCTTTGCACCAAGTGATGGGCTTGTGGCTTGCATTCCGCTCCGTTCGAACTGCTGCAAAAGCACAGGGCATCTGCAGGCGCGAATGGTGGGGGAATTCGCCATAACAGAGAAATTCCCGGGTGGAATGCCGCTCAGGCCAAACTCCGGCGGCACTGGGCGCTGCTTGGCTTCCGCCGGGTACCCGGTTCCGATGTCTTCGCGCTCTCGTTGACACTGAAGCAGCCCTCGATCAAAGACGCGATGCAAGCGTATTGGTCCCGCAGACAAACAGACAAGAGCCGCAGAAAGGTCAATGATTGAACCTCGGATGCTGACGCTGCTCCGAGGCAACTCGAGTCAATTAAACTGGAGTGATGGGAAGGCGGGTTCGTGCGATCTATAAACAAGGGGCGCTATATCCGATGGACCCGCTAGAACTCGCAGACATGCAGGAAGTCACTTTGACGCTCAACGAGACCGGCCTGATCGACGAAGATCTCGCCGGATACTTCACACCAGATGAATGGTCTGCCGCCAGCAATGACAGCGTGACTTGGGATGACGTGAGAGCGGCTTTCGCGGGAGTTGCTGGATCCCTGTCTGCGGCCGTTACAGAGCAACGGCAAGAACGTTAATTGGCCAAATATTTCCTCGACACGAGCGCGCTCGCAAAGCTGTATCACAAAGAGCCTGGTTCCGATTACATGGACCGAATCATTCGGGAACCGGGATCGCAGTGCATCATTTCGCGTCTGTCCATTGTCGAAATTGAGTCCGTTTTAGCCGGCAAGATCCGCACCGGCGAAATCAATGCCGCCGGCGTTGATCTCGGCAGGCGATGCCTGCGCGCCGATGTACTTCAGGGGCGCCTCTCGGTCGGTCCGCCCATCGTCGCCGGACATTATCAAGCCGCACGAGTTTTGCTTGTGAAGTTTGGCCCTACAGAAGGCCTGAGAACTCTGGACGCCCTACAGCTTGCAGTTGCACTCGATTTAAGACAGAGCGGCCTCGTGTCCCTCTTCGTTGCCGCCGATCAGAAACTCTGCCGGATTGCATCGCTTGCTGGGTGCCCGAGCGTGAATCCCGAGAAACCAGGTCCGCTGGTGCTTTAGTCGGAGCGGTAGCCCGTCTGGGATTTTTCGATCAGACCGCGTCAATCTCTAGAAAATCAGAGCCGGGAATAAGCAACGTGTTTAAGTTGACGGGGGCCCGCCGTTCTCCGATAGCCAACCCGGACCCGGATTGTTTGGCCCGCAGATGACCGCTGATTCGCCCACAATCTGGCCTGCTGAGTTGATGGAAAGCGCGTCACTGCATTGGCTACCTTGCGGCGTGCCGAGATCCGTCATCACGCCATTTCGCCATAGGAATAGACGTCACGCTCGAAACCCTCGACCTGAACGGCGGACCTCCTTCGATATTGCTTTCGGGCGTTCCGCTATGGCTGTATACTTGGATGCCCGACGGTCGGATTGTTTACGTTCTGAGCAAGCCAGACATCAACGGACAAGCTTGCGATTGTTGGGAAGCGCGGCTCGACGCGCGGACCGGAAAGCCTGTCGCAAGGCCGACACGCTTGACGAACTGGGCAGGATTCTGCGTGGGAAATCTTACTTCAACAGCAGACGGTAAGCGGCTTGTATTCAACAAGTGGTCGGTGCAGCGCAGCGTGTATGTTGCCGATCTTTCTTCCGGTAAGCCGCAATCCACAACTCCTCGTCGTCTTACATTGAGTGACGGCCAAGAGTACCCGGCAGCGTGGGCACCCGACAGCAACACGATTGTATTCGTATCCAATCGCCTTGGAACATGGGGGATTTTCAAGCAGTCGATCGACACGGACGAGGCCCAAACGTTGCTAACCGGATTCCGAGACAGGGTAGAAGCTCGAATCAGCCCAGATGGCCGCTGGATCCTCTGTCAGCTGTTTACAAGTTTGACATCAGGACAGCTGATCCGAATCCCGCTTACGGGAGGCGATCCACAACTGGTTTTGACACTTATGACGGCTCCGGAAGAGTCCCCCATGATGGGCGCGCGGGCGCATGAACCGCCGCGTTGCTCCAGGTCTCCAGCTACTCTGTGTGCGATCGGCGAGCGCACAGCAGACGGCCAACAGCTTGTGCTGACAGCTTTCGACCCGATCAAAGGGCGTGGTTCTGAGCTTATTCGGGTTCGCGTCGATCCGACAGCGGCATATAAATGGGATCTCTCCCCCGATGGCACGCGCATTGCAATCCTGCAACGCTCCGGTCGTCAAATCAACGTTGTACCTTTGGATGGCCGCGAGTCCTATCAGATTGCGGTCAATGGCTGGAGAAGCCTGGAGACTCTGGACTGGGATGCGGACGGGAAAGGATGGTTCGCCTCTGGCGCGATGCAGGGCAACTCCGTAATGCTGCACGTCGACTTGAAGGGAAACGCACATACCCTCTGGAAACAGCCAGGGGAGCAGGAGGGAGGCACTGATATTTATGCGATACCTTCGCCGAATAACCGCCATCTTGCGATATATGGTTGGACCTCGAACAGCAACATGTGGATGATGGAAAACCTTTGAAACGAGCCCTGTTCTCAAACCCTCCCCCCTCACCTTAAAACCGTCTTCGCCAGCCCCGCGTTCCCCGCCACATCGTAAACCCGAATCACCAGTAAGTGCTCGCTCGTCCCCAACTTCTCCAGGTGCACGTGAAAACGCTCCTGCGGGGAATCCGTGATCCCGTCTTCCGATTCGATCGGCTGCCAGTTTCCTGCATCGAGCGAATATTCGCATAGCCGTAGCGGACTCGTCTTGTCCACCGCTTTCAGCTCAATATCGGCCGAACTTCCGTTGCGCTGCTGCTTGCCCAGCGTTACCACCGGCGGCGTATTGTCGATCAGCACGGGCGTACTGATCAGCTCTGCCTGTTGCGCAAACTGCGGTGCGTTCGATGGCGCATCCGACGCTACCACTCTAAAGAAGTAGCGCCCGTCGGCAAATACATCCGGATCGAGCAGCAGCGTATTTTCGAACATGTGGCTGCGAATCGTCTGCCACCCGTTCTCCTCCTCGGCCCGGAAATAGACCGAGTACACCAGTTTGTCGTTATCCGGATCGTCCGCCTGCCACGAGATCTGCGTCTGCGTGGTCTGTAGCCGCGAAGCAACCTGACTGCTCGAAGTCGCGGAACTCGCCGCCGGCGCTTCGCCCGTATCCGTCACCGTGATCGAGTACGCCGATGAGGCTGACGGTGGACTCGCGCCCGTCTTCGCCGTATTCGTCCCCGACACCGAACTGACCGTAACGCTCCGAATCACCGGCGCGGAATTTTGCGAGAGATACGGCACATCGATTGTATTGATGCGCGCATCGCTGCCCGCCGGCCACTCCGCGCGAAACTGAATGAACCGTGCCGCCGGACTCTTGATCAGCGAATCGCTATCGTTCGTGATGGGCGCTGACCAGGCGCTCCACGTCCCGTCAGGCCGCGCAGCATATCCGGTTCGCGTGCGAAACACGACTCCGTTACCCGTTCCGTGCCACTGAAAATGTCCCCAGCGCGCCACACTGGTCGCGTCATGCACTTGCGATTCGTAAAAACCAGGTGAGGCTCCCGCTGTGCCGAAGCTGATCAAGCGCGCGGAGTTGCTCAACGCTGCGTACAGCCTGTCTCCGGTCTTCAAAAGCTGCGTGGTCTCTCCTGAACCCGGCTCACTCAAGAGACTGCTCCTGCCGTCCTCCCATCGATAGACTCGTCCATGATCGTCAGTTGAAAACAGCAGCCCCGTCCCATCGAGCAGAAGCGCATACACGTTGTCTTCTTTCGAACTGCGCAGCGTCTCGATCGCGCCATTCGTCCGAATGCGGTAGATCGCGGATTTCTCCACGCCGCTCACCTCCGTCGCGCCAGTGGTTGAGGTTGGGGTAGTCGATGAAGTCGATGACATCCCGCTCCTCGATTGATCGCTCGTCTTGGCTGCTTGATCTGCTTCGACATCCGCCGGGACTCCATTCTCTTTTGCCGCCGTGACCGTGATCACCGTTGGTGAGGTTGCAACCGCGGTCGGGGCAGCCGCTGGAGCGCTCGGTGTCGCCGGGTTCATTCGGGCCGGAACCGCGCCGCCCATCGCGGCTGCATAGATCGTCCCTTCCTTATCTACGACGATCGCCCGGATCTCCGGCAGGCTCGAATCATAAAGAACGGTCGCGCGCCCTGGCCCGCTAATGTCATATAAAAGCCCGTTCGGATCTGTACCCGCGTAAACATGACCGTTTGCGCCGGTGGCTAGCGATGTAACATTTGCTTGACCGGTCTCGTAATAGAGATCCGTCCTGGATTTCCCGTCATATCGATACACGCGTCCGGCCTGTCCGGTGCCGATAAAAATAGACCCGTCCGGTCCCGGCTGCAACGACCAGATATAGCGTGTTGTCGAATGCCATACCTCTTGCGCTGCGCCGTTTTGGATGCGGTAAACTCCGCCGTTCGGCGATGTTGCGGCGTAGAGCACGCCTGCCGAATCGAAACAGATCGCAAAGATTTCGCTCTGCTGGCCGCTCCAGACAACCGATTGTTTGCCGTCGGACGAAATTCTGAATATTTTTCCGTTATGACCTGTGGCGGCGTAGATCGTTCCATCCGCCGCTGCCACCATGCTCCAGAAAGCGGGCTGTCCAAGCGAGGCGACCCAGCGCGTCGATAGTCCCGCCTGCAGTCTCCCGTTCGCATCGAGAGAGAGTCCGCTAAGACGCCCTTTTAGAAAATCATTGAAGCCGCTTACCTCCCAAGCGGTGCTCGTCGCAGCCCGCGCGCTGAACGCCAATGCGCATAACCACAGAACCGTTCGGAGCCATGAGCGCAGCGATTGGTGTGCTCGTTTTTCCTCACTATGCGATTGTGGGGCGATCTTGATTCGGAGCCATGAGCGCAGCGATTGGTGTGCTCCTTTTTCTTCACGATGCGATTGTGGGGCGGCTTGCCAAGCTGCCGGCCGATCGCCGATCGGCCCCAGGAGTTTGAACATTCGGAGCCATGAGCGAAGCGATTGGTGTGCTCGTCTTTCTTCACAATCCCGCGAGAGAGCCGCCTCGCTCATTACCCACCGCATCCCGACCGTCACTCCTTCACTTCCACCTGCAGAGTCTTGGCGCCGCTCACTACATATCCGGAAACCCGTGCCGACAACTCCGCGACCTGCGAACCGCGTGTGATCGTGAGCGCTGCGTTGCTCGTTGCCGAATCCGAAGGATCTGCCAAAATCAGCGCTGCCGACGGCGGCGGATCGGTCAGTTCGCCGAAGGGAGACGGCCCTCCGACTGTAAAGAAAGGCTGCGGGCGCCAGATTCGCAAGTAGACCGCATCCGCATCACGGAAGGCATTGATCGTCTGTATCAAGTCCGCGGGCGTGCGCGAGGCCGACTGCGCGAGCCCGGCGAATTCGGGGAAGTTCAGCGTGTTCCCATCGCTCACCGTAAAATTTAACGGCCCGGCCGCCGCGCCCGAAGGCACATGATACGTCAACGAGCGTGACATCTCGATGCCGTTTTCTCCTTCAAGCAGCGCGGTAATTTCCAAAGAATCTCCCGGCCGGACTTCATGCGCCGAAGCCCACGCCTGAGCCACGCGAAGCTCCCGTTTCGATTCGTTCGCTTCCAGATTGAACGTCACCTGCTTCAGGTTGACATTCTGAAACCCGCCGCCCAGAACGAAAGCGAGTGGAACCACTGCGTCAATAGCCACCTGTTGCGCCAGGCCGCTGTCGGTCACGAACGTGTCCCGCGTTCGCAGTGGCGGTAGATTTCCTTCCCAGTCGGCCTGCCCGTTGAGCTGAACGGTGCCCCGCCCGATTGTTCGCTCGGTCGCATCCAGTACGGAAAACAGAGCCGCCTGCATAATGAACGGAGTAAGAAAACGGTCATTGACGACTTGGAAATGATAGCTATGGATTCCAGTGGCAGTCGAGTGGACCGTTACGCTCAGGGGAACTGTGTGAGCCGCCCGGCCGATTTCGCCCGAGATACCGGTGCTGCGGTCGCTCAGTATTGTGCCCGCCCACTCGCGCGCTGTCGAAAGCTTGAAAGAACTGGCTAAACTCGGAACCACCGCCAGCACCTCTGAATGCGCAAAGGGCAAGTCTGTCGAACCGGTATTGAGGAACCGGTGCCCAAAAGCGTAAACTTTGTTCCCGTTTACGAACGTCACCGTTCCATCGGCAGTTATGTTCATGTCGCCCGTCAAAAGACCCACGCTGATCATCGAACCGGGCGCCACGGCGGCCGCCGCCTCAGCACGGCCCGCCATCTTGAGCGCAGGCAGTTCGGTTCGATTCTGAATTTCCTCGGAAATCCCCGATAATGGATCGAAGCCAAGGCCGCGAAATTCACCTGCGAGCGCTTCCGTTGCGGCTGGACCGAAACCGGAGAACGAAAGCGGAATCGGCAGTTTACTTAAGGAACCATATGCTGTCGCAACTCTTAATTCACTGTCATCTTTCGTTGACTCGTTTCCCGCGCCTCTCAGGAGTCGCATGCCGTGAAAGCGCCAGGACGCCATAGCCGGCGGTTTAAATCCCAACTGCTGCCCCAACCCGGTTGCACTGCCCCGTGCGTCCGTGATCATGTCCTCAATGGGTTGAATGCCCGCAATCGGTTCTTTCGAAAACGGAAAGCCCAGCGCAACGGCCCCCAGCAACTTACCGTCAATGTAGACAGGGCTTCCGCTCATGCCCTGCTGCACGCCGGTTTCTCCAAGTGGACCTCCGCTGAGTCGCGCCAGAATGATTGCTTGCTTCGGTCCTGGGTTTTCTAGAACTCCCAAAACTTCAACCTGGAATTCTTCGATCTTGCCCCCGGCGAAGACGCTGCGTCCCACCCCGCGTAGCCCGGGATGAACATCCCGTAAAGGATAGAACGCCTGTGCTTTAGCTCGAGGCGCTGCCGCGCAGATTAGAAAAAATGCCGCCGCTAATAGAAAAGGAGGTCGCGAAAGCATCCGGAATGGACGATAAGTTGCACGAGCAATGTCTGGCAAATTTACGGGGAACCTTCGTAACCAATCTACGTGAGAAAACTCCCTTTTATGGTAAGCAGAACCACTTTTGAGATTTCTCGACAACGTGACTACTCCCTGGTGAGTGTGTGACGCGCGGAGAGTCAGCTCCGCATTCGCTGTTTCGGAAGCGGAAGCCGTTCGGCGCCGGCAAGTTAAAGGGCCAGAAAGCATGTGTTTAACTGAAGGAGGTTTGTCGCATTCATGGTAAGTGCCCCGGCGCCCACGTCGATTGCGCCGAAGCGATCGAATGTTCCCTGGCTAGCCATAGCCTGGTTCGGGGCTCTCCTTATCATCTGTTACGCCCCCATCCTGTACCGCATGGCCGTGCAGTGGGCAACCGACGAAAACATGGGCCATGGCTTCCTGGTGCCCGTCCTCGCGGGCTTCATCGCCTGGCGGCGCCGCGGCCAGCTGTTGGCTGCTCCGCGAAAACCCAATGCTTGGGGCTTATTCCTGGTTGTTTTCGCAGCCTGCGAGGCCGTGGTGGCCACGCTCGGAGCGGAGCTCTTCACTGCTCGTCTCGCTTTCGTCATCGCTCTCGTCGGAGTCATTCTTTATATCGGCGGGACTCGTTGGGTCAGGATTCTCGCGTTTCCGCTTCTGTTGCTTCTTTTCATGATCCCCATTCCGGCCATTCTGTATGCTCAGCTAACGCTTAAGCTGCAAATGCTGGCCAGTCATCTGGGCGAAATCCTCATCAGCGCCATGGGCATTCCTGTTCTGCGCGCCGGCAATACTTTGCAGTTGCCGAGTCAAACCCTCGATATCGCCGAAGCCTGCAGCGGAATCCGCTCGCTCATGTCGCTGGCGTTTTTGTCTCTGATCTACGCCTACTTTTTCGACAAGCGTATCTGGATGCGCTGGGCGCTGCTTGCCTGTACTATCCCGATTGCCATCGGTGCAAATGGCATCCGTGTGGCGGTCACCGGCTGGCTGTCCGAAATCAATGTCTCCTTGGCGCAAGGCGCTTATCATGAGACAGAAGGCTACATAGTCTTTGTCGTCGCCATAGCGGCGCTGATCATCCTTCACCGGGTGATCGGATGGGCCGCCGCAAAATGGGGAAAGGCTTGAAGGAATGAGCGATTTTTGGCGGTCCAAGAGCGTGCGCATCATGAGCCTCGTGCTGATTGCGCAGGCAACTCTTTTTTACGGATTCTCGCGCGCCGAAAAGGTGCCCTTTCACAAGTCGCTCGCCGCCTTCAGCCTTGACAACCCTAACTGGACCCTCGTGCAGGAGCTTCAGATCGACAAAGAATCGCTTGACGTACTGAAGGCGGACGATCTTGTTTCTCGTGCCTATGTGAACAAGAGCACTGGCCGCGTGGCGACCCTCTTCGTGGCTTATTTCGCCACCCAGCGCACCGGGAAGGCGCCCCATTCTCCCAAAAACTGTCTGCCCGGAGCCGGTTGGGTCCAGACGAAATCCGGCACCGTTTCGATTCCGATTCCGGGTGAAGCCGAGCCCATTCTCGTGAACCAATATTTGATCGCGCGTGGCGAGAATGAGAGCGTTGTTCTTTACTGGTACCAGTCGCACAATCGCGTCATCGCGAGCGAATACATGGCCAAAATCTACACTGTTACCGATTCCATCCGTTACGACCGCAGCGATACATCGCTCGTCCGGGTGGTTGTTCCGGTGACTAATTCCGATCGTCAGAAGGCGATCGATACCGCCGTTTCCTTCGTACAGGCGCTATTTGTGCCTTTGAAGAATTACCTGCCGGCCTAGCCATATTCGCCTCTTATTCGCCTTGCAGATTTCTCGTTATTACCCTTCGTACCGCCCTTTTTATAGACGGTAAAAACCCTCCACCTTCATGACCAGCAGCGTCATGTCGTCGTGTTGCAGCGCCGCGTTGGTGAATTTATCGGCTTCCGCGAAGATATGGTTGATAATCTCGCCGGCTGAACAACTTAGCGCCTCTCGAGCCGCCTCGATCATGCGTTTTTTCGCCCCATTCTTCTTCCTCGGCCGTCATCGCTTCGCTGATTCCGTCCGTGTACGCGAGCAGAGTATTTACCGTTTCGAGCCCCGCGAGAGGAGCCTGTGCGCATGGAGCGAAGTAATCATGGTACTTGGAAAAAATTTCCGGAGGATAATTCAAGAAATGACTCTGGCTTCCCTTCGCGTTTGCTGCCTTCTTTCGCTGGGCGTCTCCCTGTTCGGCGGGCAGCAACCCAAGACAGCCAGTACGCCACCCGAGCTTGTAGCCGCTCAACAGATCGTCGTCCGAGTTGGTGACAAGCCCCAGATGATTTTCACAGAGGATGATCTCTCGAAGCTGCCACCGCATTCGGTAACGGTCCAGGAGCACGGCAAGACAATCAAATATGACGGCGTTCTGCTGCATGACGTTCTGGCACGTGCCGGCGCGCCATTCGGCGATGAATTGAGAGGGAAGGCGCTTTCAAATTACGTGTTGGCGACTGCTCGGGACGGATATGCGGTGGTTTATACGCTCACCGAAATGGATACTGTTTTCAGCGATGGCGATCTGCTGCTGGCGGACAAAGCCGACGGCGCGCCTCTGCCAGACAATCAGGGGCCATTTCGCATCATCGCAACGCACGACAAGAAACCCGCCCGTTCCTTGCGCATGCTGGAGCGGATCGATGTCGTGCAATTGAGGAAGTAAATACAGAGGAACCAATGCCGAACTGGATGAACGATTTTTCGAAAGATCTGCGGCAGACTTTTCGCGGCCTGCGGGACAACCCCCTGTTCGCCGCAGTCGCCATCGTGACACTAGCTCTGGGGATTGGCGCGAACACGGCTATTTTCAGCGTGATCAACGCCGTAGTGCTTCGCTCGCTTCCGGTACACGATCCGCAGCAGGTATTCTTCTTACGCACGGAGCCCAATCAGCCGAACAGAGCGAGCAATACGGGCAACGGCGATTCGTCCTTCAGCGAATACGTTTTCGAGCAGCTTCGTCAGGACCACCGCGTTTTCTCGGATGTAATTGCCTACGTTCCTCTCGGCTTTAACAAGATCGCGGTCCGTTACGGAAAAGTGCCGGAGGAAGTTGCAGGTGAGATGGTGAGCGGAAACTATTTCACTGCTCTCGGAGTGCGGCCGGAGTGCGGCCGGCTGCTCAGTCCAGCCGATGAACGAAACCATACCGCCACCGTGGTCCTCGGCTATGGCTTCTGGAATCGAGCCTTCGGCCACGACTGCAATGTAGTTGGCCGCTCGATTTCCATCAAGGGTGTTCCGTTCACAATTGCCGGTGTTGCCGGGCCCCGCTTCATCGGACTCAACGGCAACTCCACCGATCTGTGGATTCCATTCCAAGCTCGGCCGGACTTCAACGCCTGGGGTTCGCAGGAACAGAACTTTTATTACGCAGATCTGAACTGGTGGTGCTTGCCGCTGGCCGCCCGGCTCCGGCCTGGTATCACTCCGGCCCAGGCGGAAGCGGCGATGCAACCGGTTTTCGTGCACGCAGCCTATGAACATCTGGGCGGGAAGCCGCAACGCGGAGAAAAGCCGCCAGTCTTGAAGCTGATCGAGACACGCGGCCTCAGCGGCTATCGCGAGGCATACGAGAAGCCCTTGACCATTCTGCTCGTCATGGTGGGGGCGGTGCTGGTCATCGCTTGCGGAAACATCTCTATGCTTTTGGCTGCTCGCAACGCGGTTCGCCAGCGGGAGTTCGGTATTCGGTTAGCGCTGGGCGGCAGCCGCGGCCGTCTCTTTCGGCAATTATTTGTAGAAAGCCTTGTCCTGGTCGCGAGCGGAGCGTTGCTCGGCTGGATATTTGCTCTCGCCGCTACCCGTGCGCTCGCCCGCTGGTCCGAGATCGAAGCGAGCCTGTCGCCGGATCGCAGAGTTCTGCTCTTCACGCTGGGGATTTCGCTGCTGGCGGGCTTCATTTTTGGTCTGGCCCCGTTAATCGGCCTCGCCCGCATCTCGGTGAGCGAAACGCTGAAGACCTCGGGATCCACTGCTTTTCGCAGCCTCTCCCGAGTTCGCACGGGCAATTTGACAGCGGTCCTCCAGGTCGCGTTATGCCTGGTGCTGCTGATCAGCACGGGACTCCTCGTACGCACGCTGCGGAATCTGGAAAGCGTAAACCTTGGCATTCGTACACCCGGATTATTCGTGTTCGGAATCAACCCGCATGTGCAGGCAAACTCCGACGCGAGCACGATAACGTTTTATCGGACTTTGACAGACCGGCTGCGAGCGGTACCCGAGGTCACCTCCGTGACACTGATGGGGAACCGTATCGGTTCAGGGTGGAGTAACAACACCGGCGCAATTCTCGACGGGAAAGATCCGCGCCCTGGCCAGTTTTCGCCTATGCGCTGGAACAACGTCGGTCCCGACTATTTCAAGACTTTGGGAATACCGATCCTCAGCGGCCGTGACATTAGCGATGCCGATGGCCCGAAATCGGCCAAAGTAGCCGTCGTGAACAGCACATTTGTGAACCGTTATCTGAACGGGCGGTCCGCGCTGGGACACACGGTATCATTTTCTCCGCGTACGCCGTTCACTATCGTCGGAGTGGCAGGCGACAGCAAATATACGGGAGTAGGCGAAGATCCAATTCCCATGGCCTACTTTCCTTATGTGCAACTCGAAGGCATCGGCGAGATGCATTTCGAGCTAAGGACGCGCGGGAATCCGCTCTCAGTTGTTCCCCAGGTTCAAAAGATAGTCTCGGATTTCGGGCCCGATCTCGCGCTTCTTCAGCCAATGACTCAGCAGGCGCAGTTCGATGAGACCATTTCGTTCCAGCGACTCACCGCACGGCTTTCCATCTTCTTCGGTTTATTGGCGGTGGTTCTAGTCGGAACGGGACTGTACGGAACGATCGCCTATGGAGTGAGCCGGCGCACTGCCGAACTCGGAATTCGCATCGCTTTAGGCGCTGAACGCCGGCGAGTGCTTTGGATGGTTCTGCGAGAGGGTCTGCAGCTGTCGTTTTTCGGCATTCTGATAGGACTGCCGCTTGCCTTCGCATCCACCAAGGTATTAAGTTCGCTCCTCTATGGATTGAAGCCTAACGATCCGCTTTCCATCTGCTCTGCCGCTCTCGGAATCATTGCAATTACCGCGGCGGCATGCTACGTCCCGGCACAACGGGCCGCTTCTGTCAGCCCGATCGCCGCGCTCCGTAACGAGTGAGTGGTTAGCGGACGATAACGTTCGCGGATTCTACCTGATAGCCTTCATCCACAGCGGTCTTTTCCGCGGCGGAGCGCAAGCTCTCCTGGCCGGAATCTTTCGCTTGCGAGAAGTAGCGCCGGATCACCTCCTCGCCCACTACAATCCGAGCGAGCCATTTCTTTTTTTGATCGTCCCAGGAGACTTCTACGCGGTCAGCTTTCATTTTTATACGATATATCGACTTCGCGGTCTGTGGGAAGCTTCTCCAGAAAGACTATCGACTTAAACTAGAAACAGATGTCCGTTGCAGCTGTAAGCGTGTTGGAGCAGACCCTGCTCGACCGAATCGGCAATACTCCGTTATTGAGGATAGATTCGGCTAGCCGGGGGCTAGTTTCGGTTTGGGGCAAGGCAGAGTTCTTCAATCCGGGAGGTTCGGTGAAAGATCGCCCGGCGCTCAACATGATTCGAGACGGCGAAGCGCGAGGCCTGCTCACCAAAGGAAAAACGTTGCTCGATTCGACGAGCGGTAATACCGGCATCGCCTACGCCATGATCTGCGCCGCGAAAGGATACGCCGTGAAGCTGTGTCTTCCGGCCAACGCATCGCCGGAACGGAAACAGATCCTGAAGGCTTTTGGAGCGGAGCTGGTTTTAACCGATGCGGCCGAGGGCTCCGACGGCGCATTCCGCGTCTGTAACACCATTTATGAGGCCGAGCCCGGAAAGTACTTCTATCCGAACCAGTACGGCAATCCTGCGAACTGGCAGGCGCACTACGAAACCACCGGGAGGGAGATTATCGAGCAGACGGCGGGGCAAGTGACCCATTTCGTCGCCGCGCTTGGCACGACCGGAACCTTCACTGGAGTGACGAAGAGGCTCCGGCTGGAATTGCCCAAAGTTCGGTGTTTCTCGGTCCAACCCGCCTCACCATTACACGGATTGGAGGGAACCAAACACATGCCGAGCTCGATCAAACCGGATATCTACGACCCGACGCTAGCAGACGGCAATCTCTGGGTGGAAACGGAAGAAGCTTACGCGGTTGCGCGCCGTCTCGCACGGGCGGAGGGCCTGCTGGTGGGAGTATCGGCGGCGGCCAACGTGCTGGCGGCTTCGCGCATTGCCGAACAACTGGAGAAAGAGGGCCGCCGCGGGCAGATCGTTACAGTGCTCTGCGATGGCGGCCAGAAGTATTTGAGCGAGCCTTTCTGGGCTGAGTAGAAACCCGTGATAGAAATCGAACTGAAGCCCTGGCAGGCAATGGTTCTTCATGCGGAAAGGACGTATCCGAACGAATGTTGCGGCGCGATGCTCGGGCATACCCAGAGCGGAAAGAAGCTGGTCACGGAAGCGATACCGCTCGAGAATGCGTACGCTGGCGAGCAATCGGCCCGCTATGAGCTCCGGCCGGAGGACCTGAAACGCGCCGAGAGCGAGGCGCGAACGCGCGGGCTGGACCTGATCGGGATCTTCCATTCTCATCCGGATTGTGACGCGTACTTTTCGGAGACTGATCTGAAGAACTCTTGTCCCTGGTATTCGTTTGTAGTGCTTTCGATCCAGCGTGGCACTTTTGATCACGCAAACAGCTTTCTACCCGACATCGAACAGAAAGAGGCGGAAGAAGAGGAACTCATATGGCCAAAATCTTAATTCCAACGGCGCTTCGACAGTTCACGGAGCAGCAGGACGCTGTAGAAGTGAGCGGGGGAACCGTGGGAGAGGCGCTGAATTATTTGACTGCGCAGTATCCGAACATCAAAACGAATCTGTTCAACGAGCAAGGTAAGCTGCGGAGCTTTGTGAACGTATATGTGAACGACGAAGACATCCGCTATCTGGACAAGGACGCCACGCAGCTCGAAGGAACGGAGACCATCTCGATTGTGCCAAGCATTGCAGGCGGCGCAACAAGCCTGGCGGAGCCTCCTGCCTCAGCGGCATTGAGCAATGAAGAAGTAGCCCGCTATAGCAGGCACCTTATTCTGCCCGAGGTCGGGATGGAGGGCCAGCTCAAGCTGAAACACGCTAAAGTCGCGATGATAGGCGCGGGCGGATTGGGCGCGCCACTGGGACTCTACCTGGCAGCGGCCGGCGTGGGCCGCATCGGTCTAGTGGACTTCGACGTGGTGGACAACTCGAATCTGCAGCGTCAGGTAATACACGGAACGAAAGACATCGGCCGCAAGAAACTGGACTCCGCAGCGGATCGGATGCGCGACATAAATCCGAACATTGAGATTGACAAATTCGATACCGGCCTGACCAGCGAAAATGCTCTCGAGATTTTGAAAGACTACGACGTGATCGTGGACGGGACGGACAATTTTCCGACTCGCTATCTGGTCAACGACGCTTGTGTTTTGTTGAAGAAACCCAACGTATATGGGTCGATCTATCGATTTGAAGGCCAAGCGACGGTCTTTGCTTATGAAGATGGGCCTTGCTATCGATGTCTCTATCCGGAGCCGCCACCGCCCGGACTTGTGCCGAGCTGCGCAGAAGGGGGTGTGCTGGGCATTTTACCCGGCACGATCGGCATCATACAGGCAACTGAAACAGTGAAGATCATTCTCGGTATCGGCGAGACGCTGAAAGGCAGGCTGTTGCTATATGACGCTTTGGGAATGCGCTTTCGCGAGCTAAAATTGCGTCGTGACCCCGATTGCCCGGTATGCGGCGATCATCCAACCGTAACGAAGTTAATCGATTATCAGGAATTTTGCGGAATCAGACCTATGGCTTCCCAACCTACGCCCGCAGGCGATGCAATCGACGCGATCGAATTGAAGAAGAAGCTCGATCGAGGGGACAATTTCGTTCTTCTCGACGTGCGCGAGCCCCACGAATATCAGATCGCACGGATTCCGGGCTCGCGCCTTATTCCGTTAGGCGAGTTGCCGAAGCATCTGAACGAACTTGATCCCGACGCGGACATCGTGGCTCACTGTAAGAGCGGTGGGCGAAGCCAGAAGGCGGTGGACTTGTTGAAGGCCAACGGCTTCAAACACGTTCGTAACATGACCGGCGGTATCACGGCCTGGAGCGACAAAATAGACCCGAGCGTCCCGAAATACTAGAGCCCGTTCCCAGAAGCGGCTGCATTCAGATACAATCCTGATGATCTTGCCGCATGTCCAAACCGACTAAGGCCAGCCCGCTACGCTACGCCGTTCTCGCGATTCTTTTTGCGATCGCGGTGACGTTCCAGACTGCCATCTCGCTCCCCGAAATGAAGTCTTTATGGCCCGACGCCAGTCATCTTAAGTTGGAGATGCTGCATGTCTGGGTGATCATGCTAAACCTGCACGTGCTGACTCCGATAGCCTGCCTGGTGCTCGGCTTCTATGTTGCGGCCGTGCGCGCCTACGACTCGAAGGCATGGCTGCTGCTCGCCGTACTAGTCAGCTTCAGTCTTATCTCCGATGGGAGCGATGTTCACGACCGCGTGATGCAGTGGAACACTCCGCTGAAGCATCTCGCCCTGGTGTACCGGAGCGTGGTCGTTATGAGTTGGCCCCTGTTCATGCTGCTGTTCGCCATCTATTTTCCGGATCGGGCGGAATTTGATCGTCGGCGGCCCTGGCTGAAGTGGATCGCGCTCGTACCTGGGCTTATTGTTTATTTCGTGATCGTCATAACACGGATTGCAAACAACGAAAATTTGGCCGCTCTCTCCTCGATGGCGGGGCTGGCGCACAACCGTATCAGACCAGTGACGCTGGAAGTTCTGGTATTTCTTTCCCTTCTCATTTTTGCGGGGAGGCTTTTCAAAGCGCAAGATTTCGATGAGCGCCGACGATTGCGCGTCATGCTATCCGGGCTGGCGATCAGTTTTGTTCCGGCAATCCTGTTGGAGGCTGTGGGTCATCGCATGATGCACATGAACCTGCAGCACGAGCCGGTGTGGCTCTCGCTCGCGGTGTACGGCGCGGTCCTGCTATTCCCCGTGACACTCGCCTACGTAACGGTCGTGCAGCGCGCCATGGACGTACGGGTTATTCTGCGGCAGAGTCTGCAGTACGCGCTGGCACGCCGGGGGCTAGTTCTGATCCAAATTTTGGTATCTCTCTTCATCGTTCTGCTTGTTGCACTCTACTCGGGCAGAATGACGTTTTCGGGTCGCGCCGCGCTTACCGGTTGTGGGCTCGCGATTGTTCTTTTGATCGGCCACGGCGCACGCAAGCTCGCCGGGTGGATCGACCGGCGTTTCTTTCGCGAAGCGTACAACCGGGAGCAGATCCTCGCGCGACTGGCGGACTCAGTTAGTTCGATCGTAGAGCTATCCGCCCTTCTGACGACAGTGGCCACGCGCATCGCCGACGCGCTTCATATATCAGGCATTGCGATCTTCTTATCTGAACAAAAACGTTACAGGCTGGCGTACGCGTTCGGCTATGCCGAATCGCGTGATGATTTTACATTTCCTGACCAATCACCCACGGTGGATCAGTTGCAGCGCGAGAAGAAACCGCTGCTGGTTTACCCCGACGATCCGCGCTCGTGGCCGGCGAAAATCGACGCTCGGGAACGAGAAGAGCTGGAGTGGCTTGACTCACGGCTGCTCTTACCACTCGCACGCCGTGAGGAACTGCTTGGGTTTCTGAGCTTAGGGCCCAGGCACTCGGAAGCGCCCTACTCGACCGGCGACGTGCGCCTGCTGCAGTCTGTGGCGCAGCAAACGGCTTTGGCCGTCGAGAACAGCCGCTTAACTTCCACGATCGCGGCCGACACCGCTCAACGCGAGGTAATGATGCGAGAGCTCTCGATTGCCCGGGAGGTTCAGCAACGATTGCTGCCCCAAACTGCACCGGTCATTGTCGGCATTGAATGTTTTGGAACCGTTCGTCCGGCGCGTGAGGTGGGTGGTGACTACTACGATTTCCTGGAGTTGCCTAACCACGCGCTTGGATTGGCAATTGGCGATGTTTCAGGTAAAGGCATTCCAGCCTCGCTGCTGATGGCCAGCCTTCAGGCGTCGCTTCGGAGTCAAGCTTTGGGGGCGGAAGAGAGCCTGGAGAAGCTGATGTGCAACGTGAACCGGCTGGTTTATGCCGCTTCACCCCTTAATCTCTATGCGACTTTCTTCTACTCGCAGTACGACCCTAAAACCCGCTGCTTAACGTACGTAAACGCCGGTCACAATGCTCCCATCGTTTTGAAGCGGCATGACGGGAAGCCTCAAATAATCCGCCTCGATGTTGGCGGGCCGCCCGTGGGTATGTTGACCCAATCGCAATATCAGAGTTCCCGGATCGATTTGCGATGCGGCGATTTAGTCGCACTTTTCACCGACGGAATCACAGAAGCTATGGACCTCTTCGAGGAGGAATGGGGCGAAGGAAATTTGCTCAGGACGCTTGGCGAAGTCGACCCGAGCAGCAGCCCTGAAAACATTGTGCGCGCGGTATTTGTTGCCGCGGACGAATTCGCCGGCGATGCCCCGCAGCATGACGATATGACACTGGTGGTGCTTGCAGTTCGGTGATCAAGCCCGCGCGAAGTGGTTTACCGGACCCATTCCGTTTCCCAGTTCGGGCGCCGTTTCGATGGCTCGCTGCAGGTACTGGCGCGCGAGTGAAACAGCATCTGGCAAAGCATTGCCAAGAGCCAATCCTGCCGTAATCGCAGCCGAGTAGGTACAGCCGGTGCCGTGCGTATTCTTCGTGTGTACGCGAGTGGCGGGAAAGCGGGAGAGATTTTTCAACGAACTGTCGCGCCAACACAAGACATCGACCGGCTCTCCCGGTAGATGACCGCCTTTAATGAGCACCGCCCTGCACCCGTACTCGAGGATGCGATCAGCCGCCAGCCTCATGTCTTCTTCCGAAAGAATTTGCATGCCAGCCAAAACTTCGGCTTCGGGAATATTGGGTGTGACCAGAAAAGCGTGCGGCAAAAGTCTGTGCTTTAATACCTGCTCGGCTTTCTGCGATAAGAGACGGTGTCCGTGTTTGCTGAGCATCACTGGATCGACTACTAAAGGGAAGGCAAATGTCTTCGCCAGATCCGCGACCGCCACCACGTTTTCGACATTTCCAAGCGCGCCAGTTTTTGCCGTATTCGGGGGAATGTCTTCGATCACTGCTGCGATCTGTTCGGCAACCAGCTTCGCCGATAAGGAGTTTACTGACGAAACGCGCTGCGTATTTTGCACGGTGATCAAAGTGATCACTGCTTCGCCATAGACCCCGAATTGATGAAATGTTTTTAAATCAGCTTGGATACCGGCACCGCCGCTGGGGTCGGAACCAGCTATGGTGAGCGCCACTTCGGCCATGCTTAGACGGTAGCGCAGGGAGAACTCCTGTCTACGTCAACATATATTACTGGAAGCTCATGGTTGTGCTGGTTTGACCCGCTGAATTAGTCAGTGTAACCGCCACAGAACCGATCTGCGTGATATCGCCGGTCACCGGGAAACTGGCCTGCATTGCAAAGCTGCCGCCTGACGGATCATTGGTGAAGAAGTAGTTGTGAAAGTCGGACGTGGCATCCACCGGCAGAGCCGAATTGATCTGGGCGCCTTTGAGATCAAAGAAAGTAAACGACATCTGCCCGGCTGAGTAGGTATTGTCATATCCATTCACAGTAACCACCAGGGCCGGAGATTGACGGGAAGCCAGACCACTCGAGACATGTATCAGCGCAGGCGTAATGCTAAAGGATTGCGTTAGCGGCGGAGTATTGGGCAAGGTGAGCGTAAAGGTGATGGTTCCGGCGGTTGTGCCAGTTTGGAAGGCCAAAGCGGATTGACCCTCGTAGGTGGCTTGCTGCGAACCCGCAGCCAGGGTGACGGACAACTTGCGACTGCCTGTCGCCAGAAACAGAATCGCCGGATCATCCTGCACATTGTTCACAGCTGGAGTGAATTGCATGGTCAGCTCGCCTAGCACAGTTTGGGTGGCGGCGCTCGCTGCCTGAAGCGTCAGGTTGACTTGCTGCGCACTGGTTAGGGGCTGCTGGCTTACTTGAAATGAAATCGACGGCGCGGGAGAAACGACCGCCAAGCCTGTCAAAGCGAAGACGCGCGTGCCGATAGAGAGGGAACCGGTGAACGTTCCGCTCGCGGTGGCGGAAAACGTAACCGTGAAGGTGATGGAGGCATTGGGTTGAATCGTCGCAGGCAAAGAGGGCGCCCCGCTAAGTTTGTAAGCCGACCCGCTCACAGAAAGGGCGGCTATTGTAACCGCGTCGTATGAGGTCGCCGGATTCGTCAGGGTAAATGTGAGCGACGCGCCGGCAGCTCCTGGGACCAGTTGCCCGAAGTTGATTGGTGTTGCAGCTTGCGGCAGAGTTCGAACGTCGCTGGAGTCAACGTAGGAAATCTGAAGAGCGTCGATATCTGTTACGGCAATTCCCGTGCCTTGAATGCCATAAGAGTTCGAGCCGACGTTGAGTGTAGCGATGGTCAATCCGGTCTGACCGGGCGCAAACGTGATGGTAAAGGTTCCGGAGCCGCCGGCCGCTAGAGTGGCTGGAAGGTTCGTCGAGTCGAGCGAAAATGCGCTGCTAGCAAAAACTCCGCTGTTGATCGAAACCGCTGGTACCGGCAACGACGAAGACGTCTCATTGGTCAGTGTGAAAGTAATCGAAGCAGTGCTACTCGTAGAGATGCTGCCGAAATCGAGGCGTGACGCTGCGCTCGGCTGCAGATCGGTGCTTCCTTGACCGTTGTTGTACGTAAGGAGCACTTGCGGTGGCGTGCCCGTTCCCTCCAGCGTGGAGACTGCCGCAATGCCTGAGCTACATGTTGTGCCGGCGGTAGTGCTGCCAAAGACACAACCGTTTTGTTGAACTGCGTAGGCGACCTGCAGATAACCCAATAATTGCCCGGTTGTCGAAGGAGTAAAGGTGACGGTGAAGTACTCGGATCCGGACGGTGCGAGAACTTTGTCCAGGGTAACTCCAGTGACACTGAAATTCGGATTTGCCGCAGAAGAACCGGAAGAAGGCCCTACATATGGCGACACGACTTCCACCGCACTGGAGCCGTTGTTGGTCACCTTCAGCATGATGCCGAACGAACTGCCCTGCGGTGTCGAAGCAAACTGATAGGCCGCCGGCAGCGGTACATCGGGAGTGGCGCCCGTGTTGTCATGAATCGCAAAGGTCAGAGTCTGTGCCGATGAGACGAAACAGAAGGAGGCAAGTAGTACGAGCGATCTCACTGTTGAACCCCTTTCCCGGCAAGAAGCGCAGGTAGACGTGACAGACTCGGCTCGCCACTGCCGAGGTGAAGAGCCCAATGAGTGCCGTTCGAAGGAAAGTAGAGATGCACCCACTGAGATGACATCTGTTCGGCGGTGAACCCGCCCGCAGGCGCCGGTAATGTATACGGCGAGCCGCCCTGTAACGCGATTTCGAGACCTCGCTCGTCACTCCAAAGCAGGCGGGAACCGATCTGAAAAGCCGCCCCCTGGAGGCCCGGAAGAAGATCGGATGAAATCACGTTACCTGTCGGGAGCGCAATATCTACACTAGACACGTCGCCTCCGCGATGAGTTATAAGTAAGCGGGCAACGCTCGAGCTAACCAGAGAAATGCAACTTACTCGTCCATCAAGAGCGCTGCTTTCGACGGCAACTGTGGTGAACGTTTTCCCGTTCCACCAGAGCACTGATCCCGGATCGCCTATCCAGGCGACAGCCCCTTTTTGAGTGATATCTGCTCCCAACAATGGCACGGCTTCGCCGGCATAGCGGTACTCTGCAACAGCAGATCCATCCAACCGGATGAGCTTCAGGCTCCCATTGTCCGCGATAAGACCGGCGGTGTCGGAGAAGCTGGCCGTGCCGGCGGCGCCGAAGGTGGATCCGCCTAGGAGCAGATTGCCACTAATGCCATATACCCTTTGGATTGGCAATCCTGCATATCTGACGAATCCAGCACTTGGCGCGCTGATAATTCCGTATAGACTAGCCGCCGAGAGAGCAGAAAACAGAGCGGTAATGTAGCAACGTTTCATGACGAAAGCACCTTCTGGCCGTGATCTATGGATGGCCTACGCTGATGCTGGGAGACCCGATACTGATCCCGGAAGACGAGGACGACGAACTCGTGTTTCCCTTGTGCACGAAAGCTAATGCCGCTCCGGTGCCGGCTGCAATCGCGAGAACGGCAATCCATTTCGTCTTGCTGTGACCGTGGGATGCGGCACCCGAGCTGGTAATCGAGACGTCCGGTACTTCCGTCAGAGCGCTAGCGGCTCCGAATGAATGGCGAGCAGGCACATTCGCATCCTGCGAATCATCAGCTGTTTCCTGATTGTTCGTAACGGAAACTGTCGGAAGATTCGCGGGAACAGCTGGCCGGGTCACGGAAACGGGATGGGGAGCGACTGAAACCTCACATATTTTGCGGCCGGACTGCGTGGACCGATGTAGGAATCGGGGTGCTTGGCGCTGCCGGTTCGCTCGGCCGCGCCGCAGCGGGGACAAGCGTAGCCGCGCGGGTGGGGCTCGGAGTCTGTTCAAACAGCAACCCTGCATGCGCCGTACCTTTAACAGCCGTCACACGCACTGTTACGGGACTGGGCGCATCGCTGCCGCAACTTATGTCACCCGCGCGGGCTTTCCCATCCGCACCGGTGTAGGCTACTACGGCGAAGGTCCCGTCGGCGAAGCGCGCGGAAGATCCACTGTCCGGCAGACGGAAAATCACTGCGGCATCGGGCACCTGGGCGCCCGCCGCATCGAGTATCTGTCACATGAGACCGCGTGCGACGTTTGATGCAACAGGCAGCGCCGGCGGCGGGGGTATCCGCTACCTTGATTTGAAGTGCTTCTGCGGCTGCTTCCAGCCCTTCAGGCGATTGGGCCATGACGGGTTCCACCGCTAACCATACCGTCAATAAGATCGAGAGAGGCGCGGATAAGAGTCTTGCGGTCACACTAACTCATCGCGCAGCCGTTATATTTTTTCTAGCGTAATCAGGACGGAGGTTCGCCCGGACGGATCAGACGACTTGAATCAGAACGACAGTGATGTTATCCGGGCCGCCGGCCGTCTTAGCGGCTTCAATAAGATGGCGGCATTTCTCGGGGAGTGTCTCGCCCGATGCGAGTGTCTCACCGAGCGCCTGGTCGTTCAGTACTCCGTGAAGACCGTCACAACAGAGCAGAAGCTGGTCCCCAGCAGACATTTCAATCTTGCGCAGGTAAACGCGGAGTTCTTCGCTACTGCCGATGGCCATAGTGAGAACATGTCGCATCGGATGTTTCTTGAGGGCTTCATCGCTCAAGCCCAATTGAGAGCCTACCTCCGCCAGCCAAGTTTGATCTTCCGTGACGAGAGTAAGCTGCCCTTTCGAAACGAGATACGCCCGGCTATCGCCTACACTACCTACTTCGAAAACTGCATCGCGGATCCTTCGCGCAGCCACCAACGTTGTTCCCATGCCATCGAGCGCGGGATTTTCTTTGGCAAACCCACGTACGGTAGTATTTGCTTCAATGAACGCCTGTTCTAAAGCGCCGGCGCCATCACCGGCCGGCGAATGCAGGAGAACATCGTATAACCGCTCCGCGCCCAAGCGCGAGGCAAATTCGCCGCCGTTTGCGCCACCCATGCCGTCGGCGAGAACAAAGATTCCCGATTCTGAGTCGCTGATGAAGTAGTCCTCGTTATTGGGACGGACACAGCCTGGGTCTGACAACCCGAAAGCCTCAAGCATAAGGCTCTCCGATTATACTGAGAGTTTTTTCCAAGATGGACGCGTCAGAATTTTCCGTATCTCCACGCGGAACTAAGGGTGATATGCAGGAGTCCAAGCGCCTGAATCGCTTGCAAGTTTTAGGCCACTGACCGAGATGAAACTGCACACTATTGCTACGGACTTGACTTGCTCTGTACTACTGCTTTCAGTTGCCGAAAAGCTGTCAGATCGAAATTCGATTTGAGACGATCAGGCGCGGGAGGTTTTCCGGCGGTAGCGGTGAACTCGTGACGTTGAGCCTGTCCTAACAGGGTCCGCGCTTCCGTGTCATTCGGGTCGTGACTGAGCACCGCTTGAAAACGCTGCTCCGCTTCGTCGAAGTTGTTGTGTTTGAGCAGCGTATTTCCCAAATTAAACAGATACACGGGGTCGTTGGGATCACCTTCGAGAGCGCGACGGAAATCGTCCGCGGCGCCGATCTGATCGAGCCGGTCTTCCGCAGCCGCGAGATTGTTGTAAACCTCATTTAACGGAAATGCCTTGACGATTTCGCGGAAATAATCAGCAGATGCTGCCCAGTCCGCGGCGCCGTAGGCGGCCATTCCCATTTTGAACCGGGCCTCCGGATAACGAGGGTCGGCAGCGGGGATACGTTGAAACCAGGCAAGAGATTGGCGGTAGTCCTTGCGTTCAAGCGCCAGATTGCCGAGTTCGTAGGCGGGACTCGTGAAGTGGGGATCGAGAGCCAAAGCCTGGGCGAACCATTTCTGTTGCTGGTCTTTGCTCGAAGAGAGCAGACCGCGAACGTAGCTCTCTTCTGCATCCGCGCGCCGGATCTTTCCGGGAATTAAGAAGCGGTCGAATGGAAGACTGAAGGCGGGATCTAGATAGCGGAGGGACTGCCAAGCCAAATGCTCCTCCAGGCGACTCAGATCGACCAGTTTCCCCGCTTCAGCGAGATCAGGTCCATCGTGCAACTTTCGCAAGCTGATTACATGTGCGCTGACCTGTATGGAACTGTCCTTCAGAGCCGAACTGCCGGGCGGAAGATTCGCTTCATACGTTCCGTAATAGATGTAGTCTGCGTCGACGCTTTGTCCTAACCGAATCAGAGTTGCTTTGGTGAAGTCCGCCCCCGGCCGGAGAGATAGGCGCTTCAACGCTTCCGCGCGCAAATCGCGGCCGAAGACGACCTGGTTCTGCGCGCTGAACTCGCCTCTCAATGTTTCCGATATGCTTTCCCCAACCCAATTTAGATCTGAGTATTGCGAGCTATTGTGAAACTGCAGAACCAGTACGGTCGCGCCACTCGCAGCAGAACTGAATTTGGCAGCGAAGAAGAAAAAAAACGCTGCCAAGAACGGGAGGCGGTTCGAAAACACGCCTCCATCGTAACAAGCGAAAGCGCACTAATTGCTTCCGCCAGCCGTCGATCCACTCCCGCTCGCGAAGACGATTTTGGTCGTGGTGCCGCCAACGTGAATCTCGCTGATTGCGTTTTCCACGTACCGGACCTGCGTGCTCGAATACTTCGATTGGGACTGTTCCGTGTGGGCCGGTACTTCGATGGATTCTTTGCCATGCTTCAAGACGGCATTGTTATTTTCGATTGAGATCTTGTAATCACCCGCTTTGATCTGCTTTCCTTCAACAATACTGTCTTGAAGAATATTGACCCTGTAAGTGCCGCTCGCGGCAAACGCGGCTACGGCGCCTGCCATCGTGAAAGCAAGTATCGATTTGTTCAACATAGAACTCAGTTCTCCCTCGTTTTTTGATGGGGCCGGATGCACGACACGCAGTGTCGCCCACCTAGCCCGAGACTCCTTAAGAGCAGCTGCCAGAGTTGCTCCAATATGCGATACGGATCGATAAGGTGAAAAAGTTTCTGGAGTTTGGATGCGTGGGAGATCTGGAGAAAGAATTCAGAAATAATTTAGAAGGAATTTAGACGTAAGAGCTTGATTCAGCTAGAAACATTTGGACTTGTAACAATGCCGCACTTTGAATTTCCGGTTGGCCGCCAAATCCGTTCAACCAGACCACACCGGCCTCGCTGCGAAACCAGGTCATCTGGCGCTTCGCGTATTGCCGAGTTTTGGTTTGGCACTCTGCGATGGCGTCATCGATACTCATGCCGTTCAGTATGACCTTTACGGCTTGCCGGTAGCCCAGTGACTGCATCGCTTTAGATTCCGCTGACGCTCCCGACTTGAGGACCGCCTCAGTCTCCTGCAAAAGGCCGCGTCGAAACATTTGCACGGTCCGATCATTCAGGTGAGTGTAAAGGCTACACCGATCAGGACTGAGACCAATCTTTAGCGGCATGAAACCTTGCAGCGTTTGGCGAGGGTGACCTTGCACCTCCGAGGCAGGCCGGTTACTGAGCAGGGCAAGCTCAATAGCTCGAATGAGTTTTTGATGATCGTTGGGGTGAATACGCTGTCCCGATCGGGGATCGCGGCGAACGAGATAACGGTGTAGAGCGCTCGGCCGGCGTTTGGCGAGGGCTGCCAACCTTTTCCGAAGAGCTTCATTTCGAGCAGGAGCGGGGGACAAACCCTCCAACAGAGCACGCAGGTAGAAACCCGTGCCCCCAACCAGAATGGGAATGAGACCGCGGTCGCGAATTTCTTCCAGCACTGAACGGGCCATCCGCGCATAAGTTCCGGCGGTAAGTCCGTTGTTCGGATCAACGCAATCTATAAGATGATGCGGAACTGCCCTCCTCGCCGATAAGGGCGGTTTGGCTGAGCCGATGTCGAGACCCCGGCAAACCTGGACGGAGTCGAAATTCACAACTTCGCCATCGAGTTCTTCGGCCAACCTGAGTGAGAGTTCGCTTTTGCCGCTGCCGGTTGGGCCAAGGATCACGATTAAGGGTGAATGAGCCAAATCGGTAGTTGGGTTGCCGTTTGATCATCAGACGGCGCCCGGTAACTTTACGGCAAAGCCCCGCATCCCCAATATGGGAGCTATACTAAGGGCAATCACTGTGCTTGCAGTGCAGTGCTGACACCCAGCTCAAAGCGGTCGAATGTCTTACCCCCAATCTAATCCCATTGGCCAAAGTTGTCTTTTAGTTGCCGCGATGCTCGTCGCTCCAATCGTGATCAGCGCTTCCCCAAGCGGCTGGCAAAATGCAAGTCCGTCGGCAACGAACGCAGCCAAGCTGCCGCCCGCGACGAGCCAGGCAACGTCGCCTAAAGCTTCTGCTTACTATCACTTCGCGGTAGGCCACCTGTATGAGGACCTCGCTGGAACCTACGGCAACCGGAGTGACTACGCGAATAAGGCGATTGACAACTACCGGCTGGCCATGAAAGAAGATCCTTCGGCCGGATTTCTGGTGGAGGACATTGCTGAGCTTTATAGGATGACCGGCCATCTTCGGGACGCCGTTGAAGAGGCCCAGCAGGCGCTCAAGGCCAATCCGGACGATCTCAATGCGCGCAAAGTGCTGGCGCATATTTATACGCAACAGATCGGCGACGCTCAGACGAATCATATTGACGAAAACATGGCCCGCAAAGCCATCGATCAGTACAAATACATTACACAAAAAGACCCGCGAGATATCGAGAGTTTGGTCATGATGGGCCGCCTCGACCGTGTGGTGGATGATTCGGTATCCGCGGAGGCCGCTTTCAAACAGGCGATTGCGGTCGAGCCTGAAAACGAAGACGCCATCGTCGGGCTGGCGACGGTTTACTCGGATCGTGGAGACCCCAAGGCGGCATCAGCGCTGCTCGAGAAACTGGCACAAAAAAATCCGTCGCCTCGGGCGCTGGTAATTCTGGCGAACAACTACGAGTCCATGCGGGAGTACTCGCTCGCCGCAGACGCATACAAGAAAGCGATCGATCTGGATCCAAGCCGAGCCGAGTTGAAGCAGGCGATGGCGCAGGATCAGGCTCTCGCCGGCAGATATGACGACGCGCTGAAGACATACACGGAGCTGATGGAGGCCAATCCTCAGGATGCTCAGCCTTACCTGAGGTCGGCGCAGATATACCGCGAGCAGAAGAAATTGCCCGATGCCCGCCGGATGATCGATAAGGCCAAATCACTCGATGCGGAGAACGTGGAGGTGCTGTTTGCCGATGCGAATCTGCTCTCCGACGAAGGAAAAACCGCCGACGCGATCGCTGAATTAAGGACTTTGCTCAACAAGACAGCCCGCCACGACTACGATCAGCAGCAAAAGGGCGCGCGGGCTGAAATGCTCGAGCAACTCGGAGTTCTCTGCCGCAAAAATGAGCAGTACGACGATGCCGTCGCCGCATTCCGTCAAATCTCACAACTGGATCCGGACTTGACTCCACGAGTAGAGGCCCAGGTGATTGAGACATACAGGTTGGCTCGCGAGTATCCCAAGGCTCAGGAAGCCAGCGACGCGGCATCGAAGAAGTATCCTAACGACCGCACGTTGATTCAGACTCGCGCGGAGTTGCTGGCCGATCAAGGCAAAAACGATCTGGCTATCGCGGAGTTGAAGAAACTGCTGAACGGCAAGGATGATCGCGACATCTACCTGCAAATGGCTGATACCTATCAGAAGGCCAAAAACTACAACGAGATGGCCAAAGCCGTCGATGCCGCCGAGAAGCTTTCTCAAACAAAAGAGGATAAGACCAACATTCTGTTCATTCGCGGAGAAATGTTTGAACGCCAGAAAAAGTATGAACAGGCCGAACGTGTTTTCCGGCAGGTAATCGATCAAGATCCGGATAATGCGTCTGCTCTGAACTATTTAGGTTATATGCTGGCGGACCAGAACACGAGGTTGACAGAGGCCCAAGATCTGATTCGCAGGGCCGTGAAGCTAGAGCCTAACAACTACGCCTATCTCGATAGCCTCGGCTGGGTCTATTATCGTCTGAATAAGCTCGACGATGCCGAAAAGCAACTTACTCGTTCCGTGCAGCTGATGTCGAAAGATCCGACGATTCACGATCACCTGGGCGACGTGTATTTCAAACAGGGCAAGACCAAAGAGGCGATCGCGGAATGGCAATCTTCGATCCAGGAATGGAACAGCGGAGCTCCAGCAGATGTTGAGCCGGACGAGATGGCAAAGGTACAAAAGAAACTCGACGGCGCCCGGGTTCGCTTGGCGAAAGAACAAGGGCTACGAGCCAACTGATTTCGTTTCCTGCCAAGAGCTTAGATCTTCAATAGCGATCGCAACCGCCTGGTCTGGATGCGACTGACCGGTATCTCGGTTTGCTTGCGGTCATTCATTTTTAATTGAAAGCTGGACTTGAACCACGGAATCACTTCGCGGATTTTATTGATGTTCACCAGAAAAGAGCGGTGAACCCGCCAGAAAAGATCAGGGTCAAGATTGGATTGCAGCTCTTCGATGGTCCGGTAATTTGACTGCCCCTCAAACTGGGCTGTTGCCACCGTGATCATGCCATCATCGATCGTCGCGTAAACCAGGTCCTGAACATCGACGATGAGATTCCGGTTGTTTGTCTTAACCAGCAGCTTATTGCGATGAGTGGCTGGTTTTCCCGCAGCTTCGAGCGACTTTTCTTGACTCTGCTTATCCTCTACAATTCGTTTTGCTCTTGCTACCGAGTCGGCAAGGCGCTCCTTCTCGACAGGTTTCAGCAGATAATCCAGGGCTTCCAGGCGAAAGGCCTCCACGGCGTACTGATCGAAAGCGGTGGTCAGAACGAAATATGGGACCGGGCCGCCCGACGCTCTGACCTTCGCTATGACGCCTAACCCGTCTATGCCCGGCATCTGTACATCCAGGAAAACAAGTTCAGGCTCCAGCTGCTGGATCAGGTCTACGGCTTCGAGCCCGTTCGAGCAAGCCGCAAGCACGTCAATCTCCGGGAAATCCTTTAACAGAAATGAAAGCTCTTCGCGGGCAAGCTGCTCGTCGTCCACGATGAGGGTGGAAATGCTACCAGTGCTGCCCTGCGACATCGAAGCTCAGTATAACGTAGGGTCGGATGCCCGCTTGCAGGCCCGATGGAGCCCAATATCGACATTTTGGGATAGCTCCGCTATCCTGGAATCAATTTTCTTGGTCGGGCTCAATTCCGGCGCTGCTGCAGGGAGGCATGAGGTGCAGAGGAATGGTGTTTTTTCTACTTCAAAGAACCTATGACTCCGGTAGATTCTATCCGGAGAGCGACGTCGTGCCAACCGATGAAGCCTCAGTATGGGGCGCGCCAAACGCGAGATGAGGATCTTGCGCTGCAGGGCGGCTCCGAATACTACGACTAACTGGTCTTGCTCGCCGTCTAATGAGTAGGTGATTCTATGCCTATGAGGGTGAGATCTCTCAGCAGGACGGTTTCTCGGAAAACAGGGACCAAACCGGATCCAGATTCGCGACGAATCCTCGTCATCGGAGGGACAAAATTCATTGGGCGGCTGCTCGTCCAAAAATTGGTGGCCGCCGGGCACGAAGTTCATATTCTGCATCGAAAGAGCCGACACCCTTTCAGCAAGCGCGTACATAACCTGGTTGCCGATCGAAACGACGCGGAAACCGTGCGCAAAGCGGTCGGGTCGATTCGCTTCGACGCGGTGTACGACTTAGCTTACGACTGGGAGCGCGGCACTACGGGCCGCCAGGTGGAAGCGATTGCTCAGATCTTCGATGGCAAGGTCGGGCGATACATATTCATGTCCAGTGTTGCTGCCTACGGGGATGGCCTAAACCATCATGAAGGGGACGCATTAGCTCCTGACGATCACCCGAACGCTTATTCACGAAACAAGGCCATGAGCGAGCGGGCACTGTTTCGCCTGCATCAGAGGACAGGATTTCCGATTGTTACCTTGCGGCCACCGTTTGTGTACGGACCGGGCAATCCGTTCTATCGAGAGGCTTTCTTCTGGGACCGTTTTCGCGCGGGGCGGCCGGTTATTCTCCCCAGTGAAGGACATCGCCTCATGCAGTTTATCTTTGTGCATGATCTTGTAAATCTGGCGATACGAGTCTTTGATAATCGCAACACCATCGGACACGCTTTCAATACTTCAAATCCTCGAGCTGTAACTCAGCACGAATTATTATTGGACCTGGCGCGCGTCGCCGGGACCAAGGAGCCGGAGTTGGTGCCTATCCCACGCGAACTCATTTACCGGGCGGGCGGCAAGGTCTTTGGAACGGAAAAGCTTTACTTTGGCGACTACTTCGACGTTCCCGCGATCACGCAGATCATAACCAAAGCACAGCGCATGCTTGCTTTCAAGCCCACCGACTTCGAGGAGGGTTTGCGGGTGACATATCACGCATTTGTGAGTAAGCGCGGCTTTCCGAAGCCCGATTTCACTTTCGAAGATGAGTTGCTGAGCCGATATGCAGCGATTTCGAAAGAGATGCGATCGGCCTAAATCGCCCAACAATTAATTTGCTGTAATTTAGACCTACCGGCGCCGCTCGCTAGTCTTCCCAAAGTAGGATAGGAAGTGATGAAAGCCAAAATTCTGTCTCTGGTTCTAGCATCCAGTTTCTGTCTCGTTATCCCGGCTTGCTCACAAACGGTTGGGCAAGATGTTAAGGATGCGGCTCACGACAGCTCAACTGCGGTGAAAAAGGGCACAAAGAAGAGTACCAGCGCCGTAAAGAACGGTTACAAGAAGAGCACTCACGCAACCAAGAAGGGCGTGAATAAGGCAGCCAATAAGGTCGCCGATAAAACCACCACCGATTAAGTAAAGCTGGCCAGATCTGAAGAGCCTGTGAGCGCTCAACCGCTCGCAGGCTCCTTGTGTTTAGGGCTTCAAAAGAGAAGCTTTAGGCCGAGTTGCAGGATGCGAGGATTGTGCGCGCCGCTTGGAAGGAGAAAAGTTGAAGTGGTCAGACAACTCGGATCGCCGGCAGAATTGTTTGCTCCGGCATAGCAGGAAGCGCTGCTGTTCACTCCACTCCACTGGGTATGGTTGAGCACATTGAATGCCTCGGCACGAAACTCCACGGCACGTGTTTCGGATTTCAGCGGGAAATGCTTGAATAATCCCATATCCCAGTTGGTACGAGCAGGATTGTTGAGAAGATTCCGGCCGCCATTGCCGAAGGTGAGACCCGTTGGGTCAGCAAATGCGGCCGGATTGAAGAGCAGCGAACCCGGCGATCCTGCTACTTGAACCGCGGGCGCCGGCGCGTACGGATTACCGATGAGATCCACGTAGGAACCAGTTCCCACACCGTTGCCCACGCCAGCGTTATCGCCATAGGCGCCGCCGTTGGTTACGCTGAAAGGCGTGCCAGTCTGGAAACTCACTATGCCCGACCATTGCCAATCCCCAAGTAGCGTATGGAGAAGACCGGCCTTCGTAAAGAAAGGCAGATCGTAAACGTAGCTGACATTGAGCAATTGCCGCTGATCGAAATTTGAGCTCGCCCGGCTCGCTGCGAGGTTATATGAGTTCACAAATGTGCCGTCGTAACGGTCAGAAGAATCATCGATCGAGTGACTCCAGGTGTAGGCCAGACTCATCGTCAAGCCGCGCGAGACGTTCCGACGCGCAGAGACCTGCAGCGAGTTGTAGCTCGAGTTCGCCTGATCTTCCAAAACGGTGATATCGCCGAAGCCCTGATAGGGGCGATACAGGTTCGGCGAGACATTTCCACAAGCGACATTCAAGTTATTAAGTGCTGCACCGATTAAAGGAATGCCGTTGACTGTGAGATTCGTGCAGTCATTCGCGCTAATAACCTGGCCGGGCAGATATGGATTCTGCGAACCCGGCACTGGAAAGAGCTGGTTGCCATCTCTCTGATCCGTGAGATGGGTGCCTTTACTGCCCGCATACGCCACTGTCAGGACTGTGTCGGTAGGCAGCTGCCGCTGCACACTGACGTTCCATTGCTGCACATAGGGCCAGATGGCCTTTGTGGGAATGGATATCACGTTTAGCGGGCCGGAAACGGAACCCGTCGAAAAGACGCTCGTGTAAGTGGGCAAATTGTACTCGGTAATGTTTTGCACGAGTGGCGGGCTGCCCTCGAGCGATTCGGTGTTACCTTCATTTCCGTTGGTGTGCTCGAAGAAGATGCCATAGCCTGCGCGAATCGAAGTCTTGCCGTCGCCAGCTGGATCATAAGCAAAACCGACACGAGGCGCCGGATTAAAGAAGTGATTAGCGAGGCAGCCGGCCGGCACGCCTGACTTGCCACATTGCACGATTCCGTCGAAAGGATTGCCGCTGATCAGGCCATTAGGGCCGTATAGCGGCGCATCAGCGGGGTTGATAAGCTCCCGGCTCCCAGTTATACGACGTCTTGTATTTGTCCCGGTACGTTCCAAACAGGCTGAGGCGCAAACCTAAATTGAGTGTCAGCTTTTTCGAAACGTGCCAGTCGTCCTGAATATAGGGCTCTACGATCTTATACCGGTTGTAATACTTGAGAATCTGGTTCGTCTGATCGAAGGAGTAGATATTTCCGCTGAGAAAGTCGGCAAAGCCATTCCCCGTGCTCCCGCTGGCCGTTCCATTGAAGGTCAGAGTGCCCTGAACGTCGTTGAAGTTGGCGCTATCCTCATTTTTCTGGGCAGCCACAAAATAGGCGCCAATGAAGAGATTGTGTTTACCGATGATCTTAGTGATGTTGTCTTTGAAGGTGAAGGTCGGGTTGGCATTGTTCCAGGGGAAATAACCGGTTCCGCCGCTGAATCCGCCACCGCTGTACTCGCTCGTGTTCTCGATGGTCACGTTAGGCAGTAATCCGCGAAAACCGTTATCGAAAATGCCTGGCATATCGAAACTGCTCGGGCGCTGTACGGGGCCGATGGCGTTCAGGAAAATGTGATCGGTCGTGTAGCTGAAAACGAATTCGTTGAGCAGTGTGGGGGACACGGTCGAGGTCAGGTTCGCGACCATAGCGACGCCTGGGCCGACAAAATTGGTGTTGACGGTCGGAAAGCTGCCGGTTCCCCAAAGGGGGGTCGCGGTCGTGGTTTGCCACGAATCGTGAATGAAGCGGAAGAAGAAGCGCTCCTTGTCCGTTATGTTTTCATCCACCCGCGCCAGTTCCTCCCGGAAGGTCGTCGGCTGGATAAAGGCCGAGTCGTAGAAAGAGGAGGCGCCACTGTCGATCGTAGGCGTCGAGATCAAAGGTAAGAGCGTTTGAGCCTGAGGAGCTTACCGGAACCGTGTTATTCGGGAAGTAAGCGCCCGTTGCCGGATTTACCGGACAGTTCGGAAAATTCGTGGTGTCCACCGGGCTGCTCGCGCCTGGACAGACATCCGAGAAGTTCCCGGCGCGCTCCTGGCTCGATGGCACCTGCTGGTTGAACGTGACAGGAACACGTTCCTTCCGCCACTCCTCAGAGAAGAAGAAAAACGTTTTGTCGCGCCCGGTGTTGTAGACCTTCGGTATAAAAACCGGCCCTCCGATCGTATATCCAAAATCGTGTTTTTTGTATTCCGGGCGCGTCGTATCGAAGAAACTCCGCGCATTAAAATCGTCATTCCGAAGAAACTCGAAGACATCGCCATGGAAGTCGCGGGTACCGGATCGCGTGACTGTCTCGACCGTGGCGGAGCCGTTTCGACCATACTGAGCGCCGTAATTTGAGGTCAGGACTTTCACTTCGGCGATAGCATCCACGTTTGGATAGGTATTTAACGTCCCATTACTGCCGTTATCCATGTTGTCGCCGCCGTCGAGCTCCCAGTTGTTGTACTCGGTGCGGCCGCCATTCACACTGAACGCGACGCTGCCGTAGACGCCTACCGTGCCCTCATCCTGGCCGGTTTGGTTGCTGACTCCGGGAATGAGCGTGACCAGTTGCGTGAAGTTACGGCCATTCAGAACCAGCTGATTGATCTGTTTGTTGGTCACGGTGCCGGATAATTCTGCAGATTCGGTCTGCACCTGGGAGACGTTTGTTCCGGCAACGGTAACTTCGGTGCTGGTGGCTCCGATTGTGAGTGTCGCGTCAGCACGCGCCTTTTCGGCAACGCGAAGAACAAGACCTTTCACCTGGAACTGCTCGAATCCCTGCGCCTTAACAGAAATGTTGTAAATTCCGGCAGGCAAACCTGAGACCAGATAGTCGCCGCTGTTATTTGAGGTAGCGTTTCGGACAAAACCCTGCTCAATGCTGGTAATTTCGACGGTGGCATTTGGTATGACTGCTCCGGTCGCATCACGCACTGAGCCCGTTATTGAACCTTGTTGTGCCCAGCAGGCCGTTACGGCCAGGCCGAGAGCCACAAAAATAGTACACGCAAATCTACTGAAGAATCCCACCATATCTGTCCCCCCTGGCCAGATAAGCTCGCCAGCTAAACCGGATTCCGCAGCGGAAGCAAGCGTCTGCGGCAAACGATTGCTATGCGCTTAGAACTATAGGCGACATCAGCATCTCTGTCAAGGGGCGCGTCGATGGCCACACTTCGGCTGGCGAGCGCCATCCAGTTCAGTACCAGGCCCCGCCTGTTCGAATGGCGCGAGATACCCTGGGGCAAATGCCAAACAGAGAGAAAGTAAAAGTAGGAATCATTGGATCGCAATTCGAGGCGGACATTCACGCGGCATCTTTTCTACTGATGCCCGAGGAGGCGGAGGTCGTAGCCGTCGCCTCTCCGACACCGGGCAACGCAGAGAAACTAGCCAGGAAATACGGTATTCCGCGCGTCTTTCTCGATTACAAAGAGATGCTCAAAGAGAGCGATATCGAGATGGTCACCATCACTGCTCCGAACCGCCTGCACGCGCAGATGACAATCGATATCGCCAACGCGGGCAAACATGTTGTGTGCGAAAAACCGCTTTGCATGACGCTCGCCGAGGCTGATCAGATGATCGATACCTGCCAGCGGAAAGGCGTGATGCTCGGCTACGCCGAAGAACTATTTTTCACTCCCAAGTACGTCAAGGCGAAAGAAATGGCTGATCAGGGCGCCTTCGGCAAAGTACACCTCGTAAAGCAGAGTGAAAAGCACTTCGGCCCACACAGTCCGTGGTTCTGGGATATGGAGCAGGCAGGTGGAGGAGCCATGATGGATCTGGGCTGCCACGGAATCGCCTTCTGCTATTGGTTCCTGGGCCGTCCCGCGATCAAGAGCGTCTATGCTCAACTTGGCACATACGTACACGCCGGCAAAACGAAAGGAGATGATGAGGCCATTTGCATCGTCGAGTTCGAGAATAACGCGTTGGGCATGGTCGAGTGCAGCTGGGGCAAGCGTGGCGGAATGTCGGACCGGACGGAGATTTATGGCGAGGGAGGCGTGACGTATGCAGATCTGCACATGGGGAACGCTCTGCCGACCTACAGTGAATACGGCTTCGGCTACGCGGTCGAGAAGGCCCCTACCACGAACGGCTGGAGCTGGCCGGTTTTCGAGGAACACTGGAATTACGGAATCCCGCAGGAGATGCGCCACTTCGCTCGGGTGGTACGCGGAAAGGAAATTCTGCGAGCTTCCGGTCAAGACGGACGAGTGGTGATGCAAGCCTTATATGCTGCTTATGCCTCAGCCGGCGCCGGACAGAAGATCAACATGCCATATGAACCGAAAACCAGCAAGCCGATCGAAGAGTGGCTTGGGAAGAAGCTGAAGTGAGCACGCCGCTTCTCGAAAACATTCTTAACCAGCCTCAAGCGCTGCGCCAAATCACGAACTATCAATTCGGTGATGGATTTGATGCGCTGGCTCGTGCCGCAATTTTATTGAAGTCGAAGAAGAGGATCGTATTGAGCGGAATGGGAGCGTCGTGTTTCGCCTGTATTCCGCTGCAATACATGCTTTCCGAGCGCGGTCTGCAGGCGATCACTGTCGATACCGCGGAGTTGCTCTATTCCCTGTCATCGCTTACCGGACCGGATACCGTAGTCATCTTGGTTTCCCGCTCTGGCGAGAGCGTCGAAATTACCAAAACAATTCCTGTGCTCCGCGAGAGAGGCGCCTCGATCATCGGCATTGTCAATGTCGCGAAGAGCACGCTCGCATCGTTTTCTGACGAAACGATTACGATGAACTGTCCTGTGGATCAGATGGTTGCGATCCAGACGTATACCGGAACGGTTGCAGTTCTTGGTCTGCTTGCGGCGAGTGTCTTTGGGGAACTGGACCAAGCCAGAGCCGAGATTGAGACGGCCGCAAATATTCTGTCGGCCTGGATTCCAGCCTCCGTTATCGCGAGTGAACACTGGTCCAGCTTTCTAGAGAGTGAGGCGGTGCTTTATCTGCTTGGCCGTGGATCCGCTTTGGGCGCAGTATCTGAAGGCGTGTTGCTGATGCATGAGACGGCCAAAGCACCGGCAATTGGAATGCAGGCGGGGCAGTTCCGGCATGGTCCGGTGGAGGTGGTCGATTCTGCTTTTCGCTGCATCGTAATTGGAACCCAAAGGACGACCGCGCAACTAGACAATGAGCTGGCGGAGGATCTGACGAGGATGGGCGGGCAGGTCCGCTGGCTGGGACCACCAATCGGTGCTGGCGGGACTGTTCCTTTATGCGCTTGGCCGGAAGGTTTGCCTTCGCGATTCGCGCCGCTCGCAGAGGTTATTCCGCTGCAGCTTGCCAGTTATCGAAAGGCAGAGTTAAGAGGCGTTCGGCCCGGCGATTTTCGGTGGGCGCCGCTGGTCACGACATCAGAATCGAGTTTTTTCCCGTCCCGATCGAGCATGAGTAGCCGATGAGAATCGCGGCAAGAAGACCTGTTCTGTGCGTGGATATTGGCGGAACATCTACCAAGGCCGCCATCCTGGGTGTTCAGGGTGAAATCAGATTCGCTAATTCAATACCGAGCACGCCCGATTGCGAATCCTTCATTCGTTCCTTGATCCAGCTCGTCGCAGCTACTCGAGAGACCGCGCGTAAAGAATGTGGAGAGCAGCCTGTACAGATGGGAGTTGCAGTCGCTGGCTTTCTTGATCCCGACAGAAGTCATCTGGTCTATAATTCGAACCTTCAATGGTTCGAGGGTTTCCCGCTAGGACAGCGGCTACGCGAAACTTTTCCCGATCTTACGATTGCACTGGAAGTTGATTCCAATGCTGCGATGATGGCCGAGTATCAGCTTGGCTCCGGACAGGGCAGCAGTCGATTCTTATGCGCTACTTGCGGGACCGGCTTGGGAGTAGGAATGGCAATAGACGGTGTTCCCTTGCGCTTTGCTTACGGGTGCATGGGTGACATCGGCCACGTAATCGTCTTGCGCAACGGCCCCCTTTGCACCTGCGGAGGCCGCGGGTGCGCCGAGATTATGATCTCTGCAACCTCGCTGGCAAGGCAGTACCGCGAGTTGACACATAAACAAGATGACGTGACCCTGCGGGACGTCATAGAAGGAGCAGAAGCAGGTGATACTTCGGCAATTTCTGTTCTGGGAAGCGCAGGTGAGTGGCTGGGAGTGGCGATCGCTTCGATGGCAAATACCTTCTTCCCAGACCATATCGCCATTGCGGGAGGATTATCGGCAGCGGGTGACTTTGTGCTGAAGCCGGCGGAGCGCGTATTTCGCGAAACAGCGTGCGTGCTGGCGCGGCAGAGCGCAACGTTCACTCGCGCAACGCTGGGCTCGATGGCCACGCTCATTGGCGCCGCCTGGCCGTTTTGGCAAAAGGAGCGTATTTAGCGTATGGCCAATCAGGCGCCAGATCGTCGTCAAATGCTGCAAATGATCGCTAAAGCGGCCGTCGCCAGCCAGTTTCCGGGCTTCAGCCGGTGGGTATTCGCGGGCCAGCATCAACACGCGGAGAACGCTCCTACATCGCCAAAGCCAGCACGATATGAGCCACAATTTTTCAACCCAAACGAATACCGGCTGATCGATGTTCTAACAGAATTGATCATTCCGCGTGACGAGACAGCGGGCGCAAGCGAAGCGGGAGTGAGCGAGTTCATTGATTTTATGGCCGCCCATGGGGAAGAGGAACTGCAACCCATGAGACCAGGCCTTCAATGGTTAGAGAAGAGAGCGAGAAGCGTTAACGGCCAAAGCTTTCTCGAACTCTCGTCTGATCAGCAAACGAATCTGCTGAAAAGCATTTCGCAAAAGAATACAACGAGCGATGATGCTGACGGCCGAAAATTCTTTCTGTTGGTTCGACGGTACACGGTGATGGGCTATTACACAAGTAAGTTGGGGCTCGAAGAACTGGATTTCCCAGGTCTGCGTCTCTACACTCAATCGCCTGCCTGCCCGCATACAAATGATCCCGAGCACAGTCATCTCCCCCCTCCGAGGTTTTAGATGCCCAAGAAAGTCTACGATGTCGTTGTAATTGGAACCGGAGCGGGCGGTGGAATGGCGATTCACACGCTTTGCAAGGCTGGTGCGAAGGTTTGCGCGCTGAATGGAAGTCGCCGTCTTAATCCTTCCAGGGATTTTCGAAATCACCGGCAGCCCTATGACATGCCCTTTCGCGGCTTCGGGGATCCAGTCAAACGCAAAAAGTGGATCGGCTACATGGATAACGAGTACACGGAAGGGATCTGGGAACATGACATCGTCTTCACGACTGCGCCCGGTACCGAGTGGACCTGGCGGCGCTGCTTTGCGGTAGGCGGAAAGACGAATTTCTGGGGACGATCCTCGGCCAGATTTGGTGATATCGACTTTCGAGCCGCCTCTCGCGACGGATACGACGTTGACTGGCCGATTACCTACGCAGAAATAGCACCTTATTACAGTCGCGTAGAACGCATGATCGGAGTAGCGAGCACTGTCCAAAACCGCCCGAGCAATCCCGACGGCGAGTATCTGCCGCCCATGAATTTTCGCTGTATCGACAGAATTCTGGAATGCGGCGCTCGCAAGATTGGCATTCCCTATCTGCCCGATCGCATCGCGCAGCTCACCGTTCCACATGCTGGCCACCCCGCCTGTCATTACTGCGCTAATTGCACAGAGGGCTGTGACGTCGGGGCATTCTTTTCGACGCCCTGGTTCTTCCTGCCGGAGGCGGAAAAGAGCGGGAATCTCGAGCTCCGGACTAACGCGCTGGCGAAGAACATCTTGGTTGACGAGAATGGCCAGGCCTCGGGAGTTGCTTACATAGATCGCAAAACGAAGCAGCAAATTGAGGTGTACGGCAAGGCCGTAATTGTCGCGGCATCCTGCGTCGAATCGGCGCGCATTCTGTTGAATTCGAAATCGAGGCATTGGCCGAATGGAATTGCAAACTCGAGCGAGCAGGTCGGCCGCAACTTGTGCGATCACCTTTACGGCACGACCGCACGGGGATACTTCCCTCAACTACTTGGCCAACCCAGTTTTCCGGATAACGTTTCTTCCAGTACAGTGGCGTGGTTGCCGCGCTGGCAAAACCTGGAAAATCCGCGTGAAGAGAAGTTTATCCGCGGATACTCTGTTTATCCCGACGGGGGCTGCAGCGAGTTTCCGTATTATTTCGATCAGATCGAAGGATTCGGCCGTGAGTTCAAGCGCGAGATCAAGCGCCGGTATCCCACGCCGGTCGATTTCTACATCCAGGCGCCGACGCAACGAAGCGACTCGAATTTCGTCGACATCGATCCTGAGGTGAAAGATATCTACGGTATCCCTGCCGCGAGACTTCATTTTCAATGGGACCGCAATACATTGCTGATGTGGGAGCATGGCAAGCACGCGTGCGAGCAATTATTGCGTGCAAGCGGCGCCGAATACCTGGGGGCAGCCGAGCATCCGGATATTCCGGGTACGAGTCTTCATGAAACCGGTACGCTGCGCATGGGCAACGACCCGAAGAAGTTTGTTACGAACCGGTTTGGCCAAACCCATGACGTTCCCAACCTCTATGTCTGCGATGCCAGTGTCTTTCCGAACTGCACCGATAAAACAACGACCATCTCGATTCTCGCCTTTTCACTGAGAACGTCGGAGTACTTGATCGAAAACCTGAAAAAGGCTTGAGCAGAGGAATGCTCAGGTCTAATTGCGGTCAGCTCAGGATTGATGCCGGCGCGACAGGGCGGCCCGGGCATGCCTCGAAGTTATACTCGGATGTGTTGTCGCATATAACCATATGAGACTTACTCGGTTCAACAGTCTGGAACATAGCACCCCATGTCCCAATACGATTTAATCGTAATCGGTTCAGGTCCTGCGGGCCAGCGAGCCGCGATTCAAGGCGCGAAGAGCGGAAAACGAGTAGCGCTGGTCGAGCAGCGCGAAGTAATCGGCGGCGTATCCATTAACTCGGGCACTATTCCCAGCAAAACGATGCGCGAAGCGGTGCTACATCTGTCCGGGTACAATTACCAGAACATCTACGGCGTCAGCTATCGAGTAAAAGAGAAGATCACCATGGCTGACCTGGCGTTTCGGGTTCAGCACGTAATCAAAACCGAGATCGACGTCACTCAGGCGCAGCTGGCTCGCAACGGAATAGAGGTGGTGACGGGGGTAGCGAGTTTCAAGAATCCCACGACCATCCTCGTGACGAGCTCGCGCGGTTCAAATGAACTCAGCGCGAACAAAATTGTGATCGCCACCGGAACAAAGCCGGCCTCCTCGCCGAAAGTTCCGATCAATGCGCGAACCATTATCAATAGCGATCAGATCCTCGAGATGCCGACGGTTCCCCGCACGTTGATCGTGGTGGGCGGCGGCGTGATCGGCGTGGAGTACACCTGCATGTTCGCTACTCTCGGCGTGCGCGTCACGTTAATCGAGAAGCGTCCGCGGCTCTTGGAGTTTGCTGATTCCGAGATTGTAGAAGCGCTTTCCTATCATTTGCGTGATCACCGGGTAACCATGCGTCTTAACGAAGAAGTGCAAAGCGTGGAAGAGGCCACGAGCGGGACCGGTCAGAACGTCATTGCTTATCTGGAGAGCAACAAGAAAGTTCCAGGTGACGCGCTGTTGTACGCCGTCGGACGGCAAGGAAATGTAGATGAGCTCAATCTAGCGGCTGCGGCCCTGAGCGCCGATGCCAGGGGCAGAATAGCCGTTAACGAGTTTTATCAGACTTCCCAGCCCAACATCTATGCGGTCGGTGACGTGATCGGTTTTCCGAGCCTTGCATCAGTCTCGATGGAGCAGGGGCGCATCGCGGTCGCTCACGCGTTCGATAGACCCGCATCTTCGAATCCCAGTTACTTTCCCTTCGGTATCTATACCATCCCTGAGATCTCATTCATCGGAAAGACAGAAGAGCAGCTCACTGACGAGGATGTACCTTATGAGGTCGGCGTGGCATACTATCGCGAAATTGCTCGCGGCCAGATTCGCGGCGATACCACCGGCAGGCTGAAGCTCATTTTTCACAGGGATACTCTAGAACTGTTAGGTGTTCACATCATTGGTGAAGGCGCTTCGGAATTACTGCACATTGGCCAGGCTGTTTTGATCCTCAAAGGGAAAGTGGATTATTTCGTAGATACAGTATTTAATTACCCGACGCTTGCTGAGTGCTACAAAGCAGCAGCTTTCAACGGGCTTAATAAGCTGTCTCATTCATGACGGCAGGATAGGTATGGCACACAGCATAGGTATCGTCATCACCGAGAGAATTACGGTCGGCTCCGTATCGGGAAACGCGCTGATAGCCCCGCTGAGGCTTTCGCCAGAGAATCTCGATATCGCGGATTCTCTGATGGGCGTTCCTGCCGAGAGTATTATCCGGCGGATTGTAGAGGAGATCGAACAGCTTCGCTTGTCGGAGCCGCCATCTCACGTAGGCCTGGGACTGCCCGGTATTGTGCGGCGTGGTGTCATCGAGGACTCGCCCAACCTCGTTCAATTCAAGGGTGTTCACGTAAAAAAACTTCTGACAGAAGCATTGGAGCCACTGTTTGGCGCCAAGGTGCCCGTCGCGGTCTTTAACGATGCGGATGTTATGGCGGCTGGAGTAGCTGCCACGCGCGGACACCTCGATAAGCTAATCCGGGTCTGGACTTTGGGTACGGGAATTGGCTATGGCCGCTATCCATCTACCGACGCAGTCTGGGAAGCGGGGCATTCTGTCGTGACGCTGGATCCAAAGGAACAATTCTGCGGCTGTGGCGGCCGTGGTCACCTTGAAGGCGTTATGGGTCACCGCGCCATGCGCCTGCGTTTCATGGATATGGAGCCGGAAGAGGTCTTTGCGCATGCCGCAACCGGGGATGCGCGGTGCGTGGAATTTGTAAAACTCTGGCATCGGGCACTGGCTGCGGCGACCGCGACAAGCATTCATCTCGACGGTCCGGGCAAATTCTTTATTACAGGCTTCAACGCTCGTTTTGTGAATGTGACCTTACTGCAGGAATATTTAGGCGAGATGGTGAAGCTAAGCCCCTTGCAAGGCTATTCACTCGAAGTCGTTCCGGGTGGCGAAACTGTTGCCACGATCGGCTCGGCGGTCAATGCGGAGCGTGCCGCGCTTCGAGTTGGCCATGCGCGTGGCTTGTAGCTAACGAATCACTTTGCTTTCGCTTTTTTCGCGTACTGCCGCGAACTCATCACCAACCTGCCACTGAGGCAGCTGAGCAGCATCCGCAGTATCAATACCTATCCTGAGCCCGAATTCAGCCATCTGTTGCATGCCGCTAAAATCCCAATTGGCGTGATATTCATCTGATGGCTTGTGGTAATGTTCGGCGTTATATTGCTCAAAGACCTTCTGGCCGAAATTCGCCGGCTTTCCTATGTAACTGGTGCCCTGCGAAACACTGAATGCGGGTATACCGACGCGGGCTAGCGAAAAGTGATCGGAGCGATAATAATGCCCTTGCTCAGGCTCAGGATCGGACGCCAGTTGCAAATTCATGCTTTGCGCGTCGCGTTGAATCAACGGCCAGAGAGTCGTTCGCTGTGCGCCGTCGACCAGGACATCATGTGTCTTCCCAAACGGATATAAGGCGTCGTAGTTGATATCTAATGCAGTGAGGCCGGCCGGGACTTTCGGATGCTCGCCGTAATATTGCGAACCCAGCAATCCTGATTCTTCCGCAGTGACAAAAAGAAATAATGCGCTCCGTTTTGGCTTCTCGGCAAGCGAAGACCAGGCACGCGCCAGATCCAGCACGACGGCGCAGCCGGTTGCATTATCGACCGCACCGTTATAAATACTGTCGCCATTAACAGGAAGCCCGATGCCCAAGTGGTCCCAATGAGCAGTGTAAAGAACAGCCTGCGATTTTAGTTTGGGATCGGATCCCTCGATGCGTCCTATCACATTCCGGCTCTCGATTTGACGCAGCTTCACGGGAATGTGCCCGACTACATGAACTCCTAACGAAATCGGATGAAACGTTTTCTGATTTGCCATGGCTAGGAGTTGATCGAGCGATTTACCGGTCGCGCCCACCAGCTTTGCGCCTGCATCATCGGAGAGCCAGGCCGCTAACTTCAATCCATACTGCCCCGGGTTCAACTTCAGTGCGGGCATTTCGCGGCTGAAGGATCCGTTCACGACGCCCCAGCCGTAGCCCGCGGTCGGTGTCGTGTGAATAATCAGAGCGGCAACTGCTTTCCTGCGGGCTGCCTCTTCGAATTTATAAGTCCAGCGCCCGTAGTAAGTGAGGGCACGACCAGCGAAAAATTTCGGATCGGTCGAAGGCGGCTCGTTAGTGAAATAGACAAGTACTTTACCTTTCAGATCCTCGCCTTTGTAGTCGTCCCAACCGAACTCGGGGGCCGAAATACCGTGCCCGACAAACACGGCTTCCGCCTCAAAATCGTTTTCGGACGTTTGTGACAAGGCAGTACCCACGAAGTCTTTTCTAAAATCGAGTGTGAAATTCTTCCCTGCTCCCGCAACCTTGAGAGTCGCCTCGGGTGAGGTCATGGAGCCGATCAGGGGAACCTTCTGGAAGTAGGTACCGTCATCTCCTGCCGGCTCGGCCCCAGCCTCTTTCAGTTGAGCAGCGATGTATTCCGTCGCGAGTTCCCCGCCCTTTGTACCTACTCCCCTTCCCTCCAGCTCATCGCTTGCGAGATACTTGACGTCCGCGCGCATACTGTCGGTCGAGAGCCGGAAGCCCTGGTCAGCGATGAGAGAGCCGACTAGAGCCGTAAGTAAAAGGCTTCGTTTCAACATTGTTTCAGTCTACCCGCCGGCTTGGCTGCTCACGGCGGCGCAATCTCTGAAGGTTTCGAGACCCGGCCTTCCAAATACCGCTAAACTGTTGTTGACATGACCGTCGTGCGCCTGAGAAAGATCGCGGCCGTATCTGCTGGCGTTATAGGCCTTTCTTATCTCTGCTTCTTAGCAGGAACTACCGCCATAGTAGCCGCAATGTTGCTGCTTTTCGCGGTTTTGCTAGCTGGAATCTATACGCAGCTTGGAGAGGCTATAGCCGCCTCGATTGTGGCGGCACTTTGCCTCGACTTTTTCTTTGTGCCGCCTATCAAAGAGATTACGATCAGTGATCCCGAAGGCTGGCTCAGTTTATTTGTCTTTTTTGCGGTCTCCCTACTTGCCACGAATCTCTCGACTCGCATCCGCGAACAGCGGGATGAGCTCAAGCGCCAACAGAAGGAAACGGAGAAACTTCACGCACTTAGCCGGGCTATGCTGCTGATGAGCGGAGAGGACGTACGGCGGCTCATCGTGAACAAGTGCGTCGAGATCTTCGGATTCACCGAGGTGGCGCTGTTCGAGAGCTCTTCCGGAACAATTCAGCGTTCCGAAATACCAGGATCGTTCCCTGACGAAGTGCTGAAGCGTTCGGCTGTGTGTGGAATATTTGACTCGCGAGACCAGGGCACCTCAACGGTGCTACCGATCTTTCTGGGAAACAAGATTTTCGGGAGCCTCGGCATTGGGGGTAATCCACTCCCCGCTACTACTGCTCAGGCGTTGGTAAACACGGTTGCAGTGGCGTTGGCGCAGTCGCAGGCTCAGGCGGCGAGCGTTCGGGCCGACGCTGTTCGGCAAGGCGAGGAATTGAAGTCGATAATGATCGACGCTCTGGCGCACGATCTCAAAACGCCCCTGACCGTGATCGAGGCCGCAACCGATATGCTGCTGCCCAATTCGGGTGCGCCCATCGAGCAGCAAAACGACCTTCTTGCGGTTGTGAAGCAGGAGACCCAAGGTTTGCGAAAGATGGTGGAAGAAGCGATCCATTTGGCTCGTATCGACGCCAAGAAACTCAAGCTCGAACTGCAGCAGGTTTCAGTGAACGGACTGATCCAGGCAGCCATAGGCGCATTTGGAGAACGGACGGAACTCTCCCAAATCGTGGTAGACATCTCTCCGGATTGTGCACCCGTCGTCATCGATCATGAACTTGCCGTTCAGGCGCTGAAGCAGCTCATCGATAACGCGTTAAAGTACAGCTCTCCCAGAATGAAAATCTACATAAGCGCTACTCAGGCTGACGATATTGTTTCTATCGCAGTACGCGATGAGGGTCCGGGTCTGAACGAGATCGAACAGAGGAAAGTCTTTGACAAATTCTATCGCGGACGTCAAAAGGAAACCAGTGTCCAGGGGACCGGCATGGGGCTGGCGATCGCCAAAGAGATAGTGGAAGCTCATGGCGGATCAATTTCGGTTGAGAGTAATGTCGGCCAGGGCTCGCGATTCACTATCGCGCTGCGGGCTACCGCCCAGCCAATGCCAGTGCGGCAGTAAATATGCACCCTGCTTCGCGAATCCTCGTGGTCGATGACGAGCCGCAAATCAGACGTGTCGTGAAAGCCGCGTTAAACGCCAACAAATACCTTGCCTCGGAAGCCGGCAGCGGCGAAGAGGCATTGGAAGTTATGCAGACAGAGCGGCCTGACTTGATTCTTCTCGATATCAACATGCCGGGGATGGGCGGAATCGCAGCCTGCCGCGAACTTCGCGCTTTATCGGATGCGCCGATCATAGTTCTTTCTGTAAGAAACAGTGAACATGACAAGATCACCGGGCTAGATGCAGGAGCAGACGATTACATCACCAAGCCCTTTAACGTAAATGAACTGATGGCGCGCATTCGAGCCAATCTTCGGCGCACAGCGAATGCGGATGATCATCCAAACCCAATTGTGGTGTCGGACCGGCTTTCGATCGACTTTTCTGCCCGCCAGGTAATCGCAGATGGACAGCCAGTGCGATTGACGCCAAAGGAATTCGATCTGCTGCAGATGCTTGTGTCAAACGCGAATCGTCCAATCGCGCACCGGAAACTATTACAGACGCTTTGGGGACCGGAGTACGGCAACGAATTGGAGTATTTGCGAGTTTTCGTGAGTCAATTGCGCAAAAAAATCGAACGGGATCCAGCGCATCCTGAGTACATCCTGACGGAGCCCTGGGTCGGATACCGATTCGTGCTGCCGGCACGATCGTGACCAGCCCTGGACAATTGACAATATTCCTGGGCTATGCCGCCGGCGTAGGCAAAACCTATCAGATGCTGGAGGAGGCCCAAGCCTTACGCGCTGCCGGCGTGGACGTTCTCATAGGTTACTTTGAACCTCACGGACGGAAGGATACGATCGCTAAGACCGAGGGTTTGGAGATGGTTCCACGGAAACTGGTCAGCTATCGCGGGTCCACGTTTGAAGAGATGGACATGGATGCCATCCTGGAACGCGCTCCGAAGGTTGTGATTGTCGACGAGTTTCCCCATACGAACGTGCCAGGATCAGTGCGCGAGAAACGTTGGGAGGACGTTCTCGTCCTGCTCGATGCAGGCATAGATGTGCTAACAACGATGAACGTGCAGCATCTGGAGAGCTTGAATGATCAGATGGCGCAAATTACTGGCGTGAAAGTTCGGGAAACAATCCCGGACTGGGTAGTCAAGCAAGCCCACGAAGTAGTTATGGTCGATCTGACGCCTCGTGCATTGCTCAATCGTCTTGAGCGCGGAGTCGTCTATGCGCCGGATAAAGCAAAGCTCGCCATGGAGAACTTTTTCAAAGAGTCAACCCTGGTAGGTCTTCGGGAAATGGCTTTGCGCCAGACTGCGCATGAGTTGGAGGGCAGGATTCAGCAGAATGATGATCACGAGATTTCGGATCTTACGCCGGCAGTCAAGCGGGTAATTCGACAGAGCGATGCAGTAGTCATTTACATAAGCGACGATCCCTCAACAGCCATGCTGATTCGTCGCGGCAAGCGAGTGGCCGATATTCTCGGGTCAAATTGTTTTGCGGTTTGCGTCGCCGAGAAGGGCGATTTCGAATCTTCGAATTCGGCAAAGCGCCAGGCGGTCGATCGCCACCTGAACTTTGCCCGCAATTTGCACATTGAGACTCGTGTTCTTATTGGGAAGGAGCAGGCCCAGGCTATAGTTGATTTCGCACGGCTCCACGGTGCGCGGCAGATTTTTATGCTTCGCATGATTGCCAGAGGGATGGAACGCTTGCGCCGACGAAGTCTTGTCAACGAGGTCGTGAGTCTCGCGAAAGATATGGAAGTCACGATTGTCGCGGACCGGCGCAAGACACAGAAATCGCTTGACCGAGGTCGTGAGTTAGACTGAGGTATTCGGGCCGTGGCGCAGCCTGGCTAGCGCGCTTGCTTGGGGTGCAAGAGGTCCCGGGTTCAAATCCCGGCGGCCCGACCAATGACACAATTGTCTAGCCCGGACAGATAGTGAGAGAACCCGCCGTGCCGTATCTTCGGTTATCAATTTTTAACTGAACGCAATTAGGCCAGATTAAGCTTTTCTTTTCCGTTAAAATGAATTAATCTGAGAAGGAAGCTAGGGTTTGTTAGCGGCCACGGATTGTCCGCCTTCGGAATAAAGTAGACGTCGCCCCGTTGAATGCTCACCATTACGAGGTCAACAAGATGGCAGGTCAGCAGAAATGTGCTTTAACGGTTTGTACGTGCTCGGCCTCAGCCCCGAGCGCATATTGTAGCGCCTACTGCGAGGAGGCTGCTACCCACGGAGTGGAGAGGGATTTCTGTCAATGCGCTCACGCGGGTTGCGTTCCAGCCGGTATGGCGATCAAGGCCGCTATTCCCATGCGTCCTGCTGCTTCAGAACAGCAGCCACTTAGGGCCAAGGCGAAACACGCTTAATAGAGTCCCGGATTCTACCGTTTCTTCCGAACCAGCCGCCGCGCTTTACGGACCACGGAAGGCGTTGCTGCAAAAGCCTCATTTACCAGCGTCGCCTGCTGGTCCACGTGCACTTTATGCGCGCCGGTGGCTGGGCTCGCCGCCGTTGGCCGTCCTACATAACGAAGCTGCCGCCCGGTTCCGCCCGGATTGATCATCGATTGCATCTGTTCTTCGACGAAGTACCACGCACCCATGTTCTCCGGCTCTTCCTGCACCCAGAATAATTCGGCAACATCCGGATAGCGGCGGAGAATCTCAGTTAACCGTTGCAGCGGGAATGGGTAGAGTTGCTCGATGCGAATGATCGCAGTGTCGCTTCGCCCCAGCTTTTCACGCCTGTCGACTAGATCGTAGTAAACCTTGCCCGAGCAAAGCAGGATCCGGCGCACCTGACTGCCGACATGCTGCGGATCCCCAATCACTTCCTGGAACGCTCCCGTTATCAGATCGTCCAGGTGCGATGCAGCTTTCGAATGGCGCAATAGCGACTTTGGCGTGAAAATGATTAAGGGCTTTCTCAAGCCGCGACGGTCCGCGCCGCAGTGCATTTGCCGCCGCAGCAGATGGAAATACTGCGCGGGAGTCGTGCAGTTGCAAACCTGAATATTGTTTTCCGCGCAGAGCTGTAGAAATCGCTCGATTCGGGCACTCGAGTGCTCAGGTCCCTGGCCCTCCATCCCGTGCGGAAGCAGTAATACCAGGCCGCTAGGCTGATTCCATTTAGCCTCTGCTGAAACTACGAACTGATCGATGATAATCTGTGCGCCATTGACGAAATCCCCGAATTGAGCTTCCCACATCACTAGTGTGAGTGGATCGGCTACACTGTAGCCGAACTCAAAACCCATCACGGCATATTCACTCAACAGGCTGTCGACCGCTTCAAACTTGGCCTGCTTCTCAGCAAGGTGTTTCAGCGGGCAGTAGCTCTCGCCGGTCTCATAATCGCTGAATTCAAGATGGCGCTGAGTGAAAGTTCCTCGCGTAACATCCTCGCCACTGAGTCGAACCGGAGTACCCTCAAGTACCATACTTCCGAAAGCCAGTGTTTCCGCAAATCCCCAGTCAATCGGTGCGCCACGGAGAACTTCGCGCCGCCGGTCCAGTAATGTCTGCAGCTTGGGGTGGAGCTTGAAGTCTTCGGGTAATTCAGTGCACTTCTGTATCACCCTGACGAGCGTTTTGTAATCGGCGGCAGTCGATGGGCTCGGCTGCATTACCTCTTCAACCGGAACTTCCGCAAACTCTTCGATTGTGAACTGTTCGCGATTTTTCTTGGACTCGTCGAAGGTTTGATTCAGCCTGTTCTGCACCTGCTTGCGCAAACCTGCCACCTCGTCCGGCTCCACAAACTTTTCTCGAACCAGCCGTTCAGCGTATTGCGTCGACACCGTCGGAGTGTTCTTGATTTTTCGATACATCACCGGCTGCGTATAGCTGGGATCGTCTGCTTCGTTGTGTCCCTGTCGCCGGTAGCCAATCAGATCGATCACTACATCGCGCTTAAAGCGCTGCCGGAAATCATATGCAAGCTGGGCCGCCCGCAAACACGCTTCCGGATCATCGGCATTTACGTGGAATATAGGAGCCTGAACAGATAGTGCGATATCAGTACAATAGATGCTGCTGCGGCCATCGAGCGGATTCGTGGTGAAACCGATTTGGTTGTTAGTAATGACGTGAATCGTCCCACCGGTCGTGTAGCCTTCCAGCTGAGACATCTGCAGGACCTCGGCTACTACGCCCTGCCCGATCAGCGCGGCGTCGCCATGAATCAGAATTGGTATCACACGCTCGCGCTTTTCGTCGCCGATGCGATCTTGCTTGGGCCGGACCAGGCCCTCTACCACCGGATCGACTGCTTCGAGGTGACTCGGATTGAACGCGACAGACACCACGATGTCCCTGCCAAGCGTCGAACGGTGGACGCCGCTCGCGCCGAGATGGTACTTCACATCGCCTGAACCCTGCACGCTTTCCGGATCGGGCTCGCCCTCAAATTCAGAGAAGACCTGTGCCATCGATTTCCCGACGACATTCGCTAACACGTTCAAGCGTCCGCGATGGGCCATCCCGATGACTGCCTCGTGCACACCCTCGTTCGCTCCCCGCTCGAGAAGCTCGTCGAGCGTTACTATCGTGCTCTCTAAACCCTCCAGACCGTACCTTTTCTGACCGACGAAGCGCGTCTGCAGAAAATGTTCGAATTCTTCCGCCTGTATTAGGCGGTTCAAGATTCGTCTTCGCACGGCATCGTCGAGCTTCCACGAGTTCATTGCGCCTTCCATGCGGTCCTGCAGCCATTGCTTTTGTTGCGGTGCCTGGATATGCATGTATTCGACGCCGACCGAGCCGCAATACGTCGCTCGCAGCCTGTCAAGAATCTCGCGCAACGTCTCATACGGCTGCATGTATGACCCGATCGCGCCACTGGGCGCCTTCACCGCTCCGGCCAGAAACGGACGGTCGAAATCCCACATCGATAAGCCGTAACTGGCGGGGTCGAGGTCCGGATGATATGCCGGATCGTTGCCGAGCGGATTAGTATTCGCGAGCAGATGGCCGCGAATGCGATAAGAATTGATGAGCTGAATGACGGCGGCTTCCTTGGCTACATCGGCGTTGACGCCCGCGCCGGCACCAAAGCGCCCGGGAGTAATCTGTTGATCCGACTGCCACCGAACCGGCATGTACGGAATTTTGAGGTCATGGAAGACACCCTCAAAAAATCCATCTCCGCCCATCAGAAGTTGCTGCAGCGCACCCAGAAACGCTCCTGATTCGGCGCCCTGAATGATGCGGTGATCGTATGTGCAAGTTACAGTCAGTACTTTACTCAGTCCAAGCAGAGCCTTGGTTTCTTCGCTTGCTGCTGCAAACTCCGCCGGATAATCGATAGCTCCCGTTGCGATGATTGCACCCTGGCCCGGCATCAGCCGCGGAATCGAGCCCAATGTGCCGACGGTTCCCGGGTTTGTCAGAGAAATAGTCGTCCCCTCGAAATCCGAAATTTGCAGCTTGTTTGTGCGCGCTCGTGTCACGATGTCGTCGTAGGCTGCCACGAATTGCGCGAAATTCATCGTATCTGCGTTCTTTACATTCGGAACTTTGAGCGACCGGGAACCATCTTTGCCCGCCACGTCGACCGCTAAACCGATATTTACCTGGTTTCGCACAACACGGAATGGTTCTCCCCCGTTCTCAGCGAAGGCATGATTCAGGGACGGGTTAGTCTTCAGGGCCTTCACTATCGCCCAGGCGATCAGATGAGTGAAACTCAGCTTACTGCGCCCTTGCAGCGCCCGTCTCTTGTTAATGATGTTGCGGTTTTCTTCGATCACCCGCATCGGAAGCTGTCGCTGTGAAGTAGCTACTGGAATCGCGAGACTCGCCGCCATGTTCTCGGCAATCCGAGCCGCCACGCCACGAAGCGGAACTAACTGATCGCTTGCGCCGATGGCCTTTGCAGTCTCCGCTTTTGCGGGAACCTTCGTGACTGTCGTCGCAAGCTCAGCCGCCGGAGTTGCCAGCGAAGTCGGCAACGGAGGTTGTGGTCGTGCCGGTTCCGGAGAGGCCGCGGGGGCTGCTTCTGCGTGCGCTGATTGCGGTTGCGGAGATTCCGGCCGCGCCGGCTCCGGCGTAACTGGTTCCGATTCTGTTGGAGCTTTCTCGAGCTGAGGCGGCTCGGCTACGCCGGCTGCAGTATTAGACGCCTGATTCGCGGCGCCGTTCTGGAACAAGTGGCTCCAGCCTTCGTCTACACTCTTTCGGTCAAATTGGTATTGATAATAGAGCTCGTCTTCTAACCAACTGTTAATACCCAACGTGGGGTCTTTTAGTTGTGGCATTTTGAATGATCTTTTCAGGCGGCGGTGATTGCTGGAGTTGAAGCGCAGGCGCAAAAACGCGGCGTTTCCTGAAGAAATGGTCCCGTATTCTTTATTGTAACGAAACGTTACTACCTGCCCCCGAACCTTTTTATAGGCGGTAAAAACCCACCCTGTTTTATCCAGCTATCCTTAAGGAGAACTGCGACCGGGCCCGGCGATGGCAGAAGAAATCCTATATCTATCGGAACTGCGCGGCATCAAGGTTTATGACCTGAAGGGTCGTGATATCGGCACTCTGCGCGATGCCGCAATTGTTCCCCTCATCGATCCCGTCCGCCTCGATCGGTTTCTGGTCGGCGCCGGACCGGCTTGGCTGAGCATCCGCTACGATCAGGTCGAGTCCATCGATCTCACGGGCATCCGTCTCAAGGACGAGCGGCTCACTCCTTATCATTCCGATGAGTACATGCTTCGAATGGTCCGAGATCTCCTCGATCAGCAAATCATCGACGCGCAGGGCCGCAAGGTCGTTCGCGTAAATGACATCACCTTTCTCAAAGAGCGTGAAAACGGTAGCGACGTGCTTCACATTCTGGAAGTCGATATCGGGATGCGCTCCATTGTTCGCCGTCTTCTTCAGGGCATTGTCCCGGCGGCATCGATCCGCAAGCTGCAAGAGCGAATTCCCATGCACTCGATCCGCTGGGAATTCTGCAATATCCTGGAAGCCGACCCCCAGCGCCGCGTTCGTCTCAACATCTCTAACAAGCTGCTGGAAGACATGCACCCGGCGGATCTGGCCGATATCGTCGAAGATTTGGGCCACGAAGATCGCGCCGCCCTCTTTGAAACCATGGACAGCGAAAGCGCCGCCGAACTGCTCACCGAAGTCGAACCTGAGATCCAGACCCAAATCATAGAGTCGCTCAAAGCCGGCAAAGCCGCCGAAATCCTCGAAGAAATGGAACCTTCAGAAGCGGCAGACCTGCTCAATGAGCTCGAGGAAGAGCGCTCTGAAGAAATCCTCGACGAGATGGAGCAGGAAGACAAGGAGGAGGTGGAAGAGCTTCGCGATTTCCGTGATGATACCGCCGGCGGTCTGATGGACACGGGATATCTGGCGCTGCCCCTTGAAACGACAGTCGAACAAGCCATCGGGGAGTTGCGCAAGAACGAGGAGGTTCTCGAGAGTCTGCACGCGCTCTTTCTGGTCGACAATCAAAACCATCTCCGCTACAGCGTTCCTTTCGCCAAGCTCTTCTTCGCCGCCGGCGATGTGCTCCTGAAAGACCTCGCCTCCGATCCCTTGTTGTTCGTGCGATCTGATGAAAAGGTGGATCGGATCGCGGAGATGTTCGATAAGTACAACCTGCTCGCTTTACCGGTCGTCGATGATCACGAAGAACTTATCGGCGTCATTACTGTCGATGACGTAGTCGCGCTATTACGGCATTCTTAGTCCGCACTAGCTACTTCACGTCAACCTCGTCACCGTCGATCTTCAGTACCCATTTGTCAGCCACCTCCCCCGAGCATCAAGAAGAAGAGCGCACGCCATCGCTAACCGGCTTTGAAGGGCATAGGAGAGTATGTTTGCTAATGGGAATCTATGTCAAGAAATTTTTTGTGGTTTGAGCTTGCCACGTTACTGGCTCTTCTGTTTCCCGGCCAAAATGTCAGAGCCGGCCCGAACCGGATGCAGTGGTTCGAGCACGACAAGTTAGGCATGTTCATCCATTGGGGGCCTTATTCCTATCTGGCAGGCGAATGGAAAGGCCAGCGAATACCCGTAGGGACCGAAGCCGAATGGATCATGCAACGCTTCAATATCCCAGTGGCCGAGTACCGCGAAATGGCGCATCGAATGGACCCGGTTAACTTCGACGCCGATAAATGGGTTCAACTGGCTAAGTCAACCGGAATGAAATACCTGGTAATTACAGCCAAACATCACGACGGCTTTGCCATGTACCATTCCCAGGTGTCGAAGTACAACATAGTGGACTGGACACCATTCAAGCGCGATCCGCTAACGGAATTGGCTGCAGCCTGCAAGAGGGCCGGCATCCGATTTTGCGTTTACTATTCACATCGTGAGGATTGGGAGGATCCGGACGGCTACGGCAACAATTGGGACTACGACCGTTCGAAAAAAGACTTCTCACGCTACCTCGAGAGGAAGTCAAAGCCGCAGTTACGCGAATTGCTGACCAACTATGGATCGCTCGGGCTGATTTGGTTCGATCGTGGCATGGACACGCACGAACACGCGCAGGAATTTGTGAATCTTGTCCACACGCTGCAACCCCAATGTTTAATAAACGGCCGTGTTGGTGGATATGGCGAGGATTTGCTCGGCGATTATCAGGACATGAATGACAATGGAATGCCCTCCGGAGGGTTGCAGGAGTATTGGGAAACGCCCCAGACCCTGAACACTACGTGGGGTTACAGCAAATTCGACAAGCAGTGGAAAACACCGGGTGAAGTGATTCACCGAATCGTCGAGATTGTTAGTAAGGGCGGCAACTACCTACTCAACGTTGGCCCGATGGCGGATGGAACCATTCCAGCGCCCAGTGTGGCGACGCTGAACGTGGTTGGCCGTTGGATGCAAAGCAACGGGGAGAGCATTTACGGAACTACTGCCAGCCCGCTGCGCGAACAGCCGTGGGGTCGCACCACGGTGAAGAACGATACAGTTTATCTGCACATTTTCAGTTGGCCCGCCGAGGGGAAACTACTGGTGCCCGGGCTCAAGAATACGATTCGGAGTGCCTATCCATTGGCTTCGCCCGCGACGAAACTGGCAACCCTGAGAGAGAATGACACGGCCGAAATAATGATTGCAGGTTGCGCAAGAGACCAGAACGACACCGTACTGGTTCTGCAATTGGATGGGCCGCCCAGGGTAGATCCCGTCACGATTACGCAAGGAAGCGACGCACCCTTCGAGCTGGATTATCTCCCGGCGGTCACCTCAGGGAAGGCAGTAAAGCGTTTTAATCGCGAAGGCAAATTTCACATCGCGAAATGGACCGGACCGGCCGACTCGATTGAATGGCATCTTCTTGTCAGTCAAACAGGGGAATACAAAGTGCGAATTCGATATGCGGCGGATAAGCTATCGCAGGGCGATCACTACACGATCACGGTCGGAGGACAAAAGATCAGCGCGATCGTGGTGGCAACGGGCGCGGCATATCATTACCAGGAGTTCGATCTGGGTACGTTGCACATTGCGAAGGCTGGAAAATACATTGTGGAGCTCAAACCGGCATCAGAATACGGACACAACCTGATGTCCTTTCAAGCACTCGAAATAGCGCCGGTTGGCGTGAGCACCGTCGATTGAAACGTCATATGCCCAATTTCTGGACATTGGGCGGCCTCTCTCTGCGTGAGCTGGTGCGACGTACCTGGTCCGAAAGCTGGCATGATGCTGTGTTCGGGCAAGCCGGCCGGATGGCGTTCTATCACTTTCTGGCAATCTTTCCTTCGCTTCTAGTGCTTCTCGGGATACTTTCGAAGATTCCTTTGATTGCGCCCGAAACTAAGAATGCGTTCATCCGCCTCGAAAGAGAATTTCTGCCTCAACAGGCTTCCTTGCTTCTTCAGCAGATGGTTGGAGAACTGGACCGTCACATGCCGGTCGGGCTGCGATTCCTTTCGGCTTGTGCAGGCGCCCTGTGGGCAGCGCTGAACGGAACTTGGGCGCTCGTGTACGGCTTAAACACAGCTTACGAGGTTGAAGAGGGCCGGCCCTGGTGGAAACTGGGGATCACCATCATCGGCTTGACCCTCTCTCTTGTGCTGCTGGGAGTGCTGGCGCTAGCCTTGCTGTTTGTAGCGACACAGATCGAGCAGTCGGTCTCACATCATCCCTCGTCTTTGCATGCAACGGTCGCGTTGCATGTTCTTCAGTGGACGATCGCAATCGTGATCTTGATGTTTTCGTTTGCCATAATTTATCGGTTTGCTCCGAACCTGCGCGATCACGAGTGGAAGTGGAGTACGCCTGGCGCAGTCTGCGCATTGTTGCTCTGGAGCCTTTCTACAGTTGGAGTAAGGTTTTATTTCCAGCATGTAAACGACTACACGCGAGCGTACGGACACCTAAATAACGTGATCATGTTGATGTTTTGGCTCTATCTTACGAACGGAGCCATCCTGATCGGCGGCGAGATGAACTCAGAAATCGAAAAAGCTGCCGATCAGGACGGACACTCTCTTCGCTCGGGATCCTGAGCCGAGCTCGTGCGTCAACTGGATTAAAGGTTCAGTAACCGAGCGGCATTCTTCGAATAAATCTTCCGAAGAATCTGATCGGGCAAGCCAAGACCATAGATCCTCCACCGGCCCTGCGGCGGAGTGGGCGCCGGCGCATAATCAAAATACTCATCTTCACTCTCTAAGAAACGGTAATAGATCTCGTAGAGTGGATCACCGAATATTTGTTGCGGAGTGTCTGTGCCGCCGGGGATCGCGTCGGTACCGAACATGACTCGATCCTGATATTTCTCTATGAATCGGCGCGCGGCACGTGGCTGTCGTCCAAGCTCGCCTATCCGGGCTGCGATCTCGACGTGCATGTTGGGGTGACTATCCAAACATTCGGAAACATAATCGAGGTCTTCGGCATCCGCGACATGCAAGCAGACGAATTGCGTTTTGGGGTGCCGGCGCATCACATTTCGCCGAGCTTCCTGAAGTTCCCGATTGGTCGGGAAATCTCTTCCATAGAAAGACCAGTCTGGGTGCGCGTGTAACTCTTCCCAGCGTTCGTTGAAACGGTTTATCGGGAGGAAGAACGCTTCGGGGTCGGATGTATGGATCGCGACAGGCATATTAAACGATCCAACGGCATCCCACATCGGATCAAAGCGGCGGTCATCAATTCGCACTAGCTTGCCGGTAGTGACGTTCTCGCGTAAATAAAGCCCCAGGATTTTGAGAACTTTCAAACCTTTTGCGCCTCGCTTGTGAGCGTCTTCGATCAAGTCGGCCTGAACGCGAGCGTAATTCGGATCCGCTGCTTTACTCCAAGCCGGCTCGGTGAACACCACGAAGCGCCCGGGATGCGCCGTCTGCAACCTGTCGATCGCCTTCTGCAGATTGGCGCCATATCCACCCGTGAGATCGACCATGGTCCGTATGTTTTTGCGGTCCATCACGGCAAGGCACTCTTCAGCTGTAGCCGCAAAGCGAATCTCGCCAGGGCCTTTCAATCCACCTGCCTGAGTTATGTGCGTGTGAAGGTCAATCACTGGATGAGCCGCGCGTTCCACTTTTGTCTCATGCGCATGCAACATGCTGTGCGGTTGAAACTGCTCGAGAGGAAGCTCATCTTTTGTGACGGCCGCGTGATCGCTAGATCTCAGGAGGGGCGCACCGACGGCTCCACTCACCGTTAGCAGGAGGTCTCTTCGATTCATGAGTGAACGATCTTGCTATATCAGACGCGGTAACAACAGCGCCGCAATGATCAGTCTAGCCGAGCACTCAAAGCGGGTGACGGGATTACAGGTCCAGCTTGTCCTTAAATTCCATATCCTTCAGTGTGAATTTTTTCCGAAGGTCCATCGATTCCATGGCAATGCGGAATTCCACGCTCTTGTCCTCGACGGTGATTGGCTCTGCTTTGGGGAAGTAGAACAGGATTCGGCCGTCAGTACCTTGGTTTACTGCGACCTTGGTGGGATTGAGCGGCTCATGGCCCGGGCGGAGCAGAGACGTAGCGGTTCTTAAGTGATCCGCGAGGCGCTGATCGTCATCGCTGCTGTTCGTCTCAGCTGAGTCAGAGGACGCGCTGCGGCCTCCGATATATCTCATCGGTAGCCCGATCACGGCGATCACGTAGTCATCTGACGGTTTCAGGGAGGCCATGTCGGCACTGGAGCCGCTCTTCTTTGCAGCAGCCAATCGAACCGGCAAAGCGCTCTGCCACTGGACCGTGACTTCCACCGGCTGTGATTTGGGCGTGCTGTTTGGACGACTTCCGCCAGTTCCCCGGCCGCCTCCGCCATAACCGCCGCCCACGCCACGACGGCCCAGACCACCGCCCATTCCGGGGGGCATCTGCCCGCTATTGCCCCACGTACCACTCGAGTTATTGGTGCCCTGCGATGTCTGGTCACCCAACCCTCCCGAGCTCTGACCTGAAACCTTGATTTTTGACGGTTTACTCCACGGTGAGTTGTTCAGGATTCGGTAAACGTCGTCGCTGGTCCATTGGGACGGATCGGTCTTCTGCCAGTCGGAAAAAGCTAGAAGCAAGCTCGCACTGAGCAGAACCGCAAACACAGCCACACACCGGAACGAGAAGCAGTCAAACTTTGCGCCTGAAAAAGAACGATCCATTTGTCGTTACGACGAACTCGTTATACGCGGGGTTTCCCAGGAATCGTTCTCTGCCAAAAATAGCGTCGATGCGACTAGCTCTGGTCACGGCTGCGCGTAATAACGGTCACGAGCCTGAATAACCAGATCTCTACGGCTGGTTTTGACTTGAAGCTTCCGAAATTCGTAGTCCTTGGGCGGTTGGTCGGAAACGTAGCCTAAATTGTATTGATTACGAAGCTCATTCTGAATCAAGTCGAATATCTGATCGATGCTGCGTTTTTTCGATACCTCAAAGTAGCCTCCGCCGGAATCCCTCGATAAGTGCTGCAGCACATCTCTGCCGCCCCTTCCGCCTCCTAATCCGTAAAATCCGGAATCCGAAAAGAGTATCGAGTAGATTAGAGTGTCCGCTTTCTGCGCGCAATCGATCGCCGTTGCCAGATTGGCATTGCTTCCGCTGTCCACACCATCCGTCATTACAATCAGTGCCTTGCGGCCATGTTGATTCTGCATGATCTGCGAACTCTTCACGATGGCGTCATAGAGCAGCGTACCTCCGCCAACCTGATTTCTCAGTTCGTTACGGGATGGCGTATCCACTGTTGAAAGCGCCTCGTTCAGCTGCTTCCAGGATGACGTTAGCTCCTGTTTAATCATCACCGCCATGTCAAACTGCACGAGGAACATCTTGTCCTTATTCGGGCGCAAAACCTGATCGAGAAAGTGAAAGCATGCGGAACGCTCAGGTGTGATCACCTGCTCCTGGCTCATGCTCGAATCGATCATCAATCCAAGGATCAGCGGAAGATCCGATTGTGCCGTGAAGTAGCGAATCGTCTGTGGCCGTCCGTCTTCGAAAATCGTGAAATCGTCGCGATGAAGATCGCTGATTATGTGCCCTCTCTTGTCAACCACGTTCGCTAGCACGCTTACCACATTCACAGCCGCAGAGAAAGTGGGTTGCTGTGCCGCGTGCAGCTTTCGCAAAGCAACAGCGAAGACAACGGAGGCGAGGAAATCGCGCCGTGATCGCCGGCTACAATCCTCAGTCTTCAACATCCGATGATCCGATCACTGCTCGGTGACCGAAAGTATCTTGTCTAAAGCAGGTTTCTCGATGACTTGCTTCGTTCCGCTTGGCCAGGCGATCTCGATCTTTTGGATGGACTTTTCTTCGCCGATGCCGAAGTAGATGCGTTTATCCTGGGCGGACTGATAGCTGGCCGCGGTGGTCACCATGCCGTATTGAACTTTCCCCGATTCGGAGGTGAGCTTCACTTTCGCCCCAATACCATCGCGATTGCTGCGTGTACCGTGGAGATCGAGGCCGATCCATCCATTCTGATTACCGCCTTCGTTGCGCAGGACGTAAAGAGTTCCGCCGCAGGTTACAACCACAACGTCGATATCGCCATCGTTGTCGATATCTCCGAATGCGGCTCCACGACTGGCCCACTTCTCAGAAAAGATACTCCCGGATTGCGCTGAAGCATTGACAAATTTGTGATTCACCTGCCTTAGCAGCAGCAACGGCTCCTTGTATTCGATGTGCGGCTGAGTCTTTTCGATATTGTCCATAACGTGACTATTGGCAAAAAACAGATCTTTGAAGCCGTCGTTATCGTAGTCGAAAATGCGCATGCCCCAACCGCCGTAAAGCCGCGTCATTTCTCCGAGGCGTGAAACGTTGGTATCGTAATCGAACATACCGTTCCCGCTATTGTGAAAATAACCGTACGTCTCGTTAGAGAGAGCGGTGGTGACGATGTCAGGTTTGCCGTCGTCGTCCACATCGGCGGCGTCGGTGCCCATGCCGGCAAAAGTTTTCCCATCGTCCGTGAAAGCGACACCAGCCGCGACACCATCTTCGGTAAAAGTTCCATCACCATTGTTGATAAATAGGAACTGCGGAAAAGAATCGTTGGCGACGCTGATATCCAGGCGGCCGTCGTTGTTGAAATCGGCGAAAGCAACACCCAGACCTTTACCTGGCGAGGCTGCGATATGGCTTTTTACGCTGACATCGGTAAACGTTCCGTCGCCGTTATTGTGGAAGAGGTAATCGGCAATCGGCTTGAAATTGTCCGGATGGCAATAGGATCGCCCGCCCGCTTCGTGAGAGCCACAATAAACGTTTTTTGAAAAGTTCCAATCGAGATAGCGGCAAATGAAGAGATCCAGTTTGCCGTCGTTGTCGTAATCGAAAAAGCCGGCGGACGACATCCAACCATTGGTTTTAAGTCCGGCTTTGCCGGTGACATCGCTAAATGTCCCGTTCCGGTTATTGTGATAGAGGATGACGCTGCCGAAGTTCGTGACGAGCAGATCGGGAAAGCCATCGTTGTCGTAATCGGCTACCGCCACGCCCATACCATAACCGGTGCCGCGCACCCCGGCTTTTTCGGTAACGTCGGTGAACGTGCCGTCGTGATTGTTGCGATAGAGGCGATTCCAATATTCAGGCGCAGATTTATCAGGTGGCTCGGTATCGGCCTGCCCCGCGTGAATACGCGCGCCGTTCACTACGAAGATGTCGAGATAGCCGTCGTTGTCATAATCAAGCAATGCAACGCCGCCTGTCATAGTTTCAATCAGATATTTTTCCGAGGTGGGTGAGTTGCTGTCCTTGAAATGAATGCCTGTTTGGGGGGTGATATCGACGTAGGTGACGGGTTTGTTACTGGCCTTAAGAAGAGCGACCGGCGCCAGAGCGAGCGAGGTAAATGCAAGGGCAACCACCACGTAAAGCGAAGTATGGAAGCGAGAGTTGCTCATCAACGTCGAACAGGCGCGATATGCGCGGACCCGCAGGATCAACCGCGATAATAGCTTATTCCGAGCGCAGAGCAGTCAGGCCACGAGCAAAGAGACTGCGTCGGCACTTTCTTCGATGGCGCCCTCACGAGTGCCGCTGGTTTTGACAAAGCATCGCAACACCTCTGCCACGCTCCAGGCTTGGGCACAGCAGCCGCGCGGAGTAAATGGCGGCTCCGCATCAAAAATTTCACTGATCGAGCCGACACAGGCGCGTTTCAAGTGATCGCGGAAGCCATTCAGGAAGCTTCGGGCTGTCGCGAAATCGTCGGGATAAACTCTAAGCCACGCGTCGATAAAGGGACCGATCAGCCAGGCCCAAACCGTACCCTGGTGATAAGCCGCGTCGCGCGCGCGGAGGTCACCGTCATATCTTGGCTTGTAGTTGCGTTCACCGGGTGCGAGCGAGCGCAAGCCAACCGGCGTCAATAACCGCTTCTTCGCCACTTCTACCACGGCCTTCCAGCGCATTTCATCGAGCACCGGGTAATCGAGCGAAAGCGCAAACAGCTGATTGGGACGGCACTGCGCGTCGTTTCTTCCGTTTTCTCCGTCAACGACGTCATATAGATATCCACCTCGGGCGTACCAGAAGCGTTCGTTGAAAGATTTTCGCGCTCTTTCGGCGTGCTGGGCGATGCCGCTGGCTTCCTTCTCGCGCCGTGTTTCCCGTAACCACCTTTCAAGCAAACGCAGCGCGTTGTACCAGAGCGCGTTGATCTCGACGGCTTTACCGCGTCGCGGTGTCACCACCCAGTCATCGACTTTCGCATCCATCCAGGTGAGCTGATAGCCGGGAGCGCCTTGAACCAGCAAACCGTCAGCAGGATCTACATGAATATTGAACTTCGTTCCACGGAGGTGGTGGCCAACGATTTCGAGCAGCTTAGGGATAAGCTGTCGTAGCAGGTGGCGATCGCTGGTTTGCTCGAAATAGCGACTCACCGCGTGAAAGAACCACAGCGTCGCATCGGCCGTGTGATATAAGCCGCTGGTCTCACCCTCGGGAAACATGTTAGGAATCAGACCGTCGCGAATGTAATGAGCAAATGTCCGCAGAATATAACTCGCCTCAACGCGCCGGCCGGTAGCCAGAGTGAGACCTTCCAGGCTGATCATTGTGTCGCGGCCCCAGTCCGTGAACCAGTGATATCCGGCGATGATTGAGCGAATTTCGTCTCCGGCCGCTCTGGCGCGGACTGTATCCTGCTGTCGGCCGACCGGGGTAAATACAAACTGGTCAGCGGCCCAGACGAGCTCGCGGCAGGTCTCATCGAAGGTACCCGACGGATTGGCTTCGAGCAGAAGGCGGCGTTTACGCTCGTGCTCCGCATCCCAGGCTTGCTTAGGATCGAGCGCCGACATGGCTTGCCAACTCTCGGTAGAGGCCACAATCGTGGCGTCATGCGCGAGATCGATGTTAACGGTCCAATATCCAGGGCTCCAGAGGTCACCGCGCCAGATGTAGCCGCGTCCCCGTTCCACGTCGTACATGACATTGTGAATTTCGTGAGGATCGATGGTGACAGCGCCGGCGTTTCCGATGAGCTGCATGCGAAGCGGCGGGATATCTTTGGCGCTCTTTAGTTCATAGTTGTGGTCGCGGACGGTGAACGTGTAAGGCTCGACGGGAGTATTAACGGGTGCCTCGTGCGGCCGCATATTCACCGCAGGCCGAAGCTGAAGCTTTAGCGGGCCGCCTGAGATTACGCGGTAATTGATATAGGTCGTATTCTGTCGATGCGGGAGAACCACGCGTTTTTCGATGGTCACCCCCTCTACTTCGTAAGTCCAGATCGGCAGCCCCGCATCCAGACGAAAGTTAATCAAGTGTTGCAGGTGGTCGGCGTACTCGTGCTCTTCAGTTTCCAGACCGTTGAGAGAGATGACTCGACCATCCGCCGTTACCGCCAGCTCGAGCACATCATTGAGCATCATTGTGCGGCCGAGAGGAGTCGGCAGAGCAGCGATCAAATAACCGTGGAAGACGCGGGTAGGCGCGCCGCCGAGAGTTCCTGAGGCGTACCCCCCCAATCCATTGGTGACAAGCCATTCCGTTTCAAACAGGCGCCGGCGCTCTTCTTCGCTCAGCGTGACATCCGCTCTGTGTGTGAATAAATTATCCATGTCGAATCAAGAATTAGCCGGCGAGATTGTTGACAATCGTTGACGCCCTATTCATCGCGGTGAACTGGATGCAGCGCGACGGCAGCCTGTCCGGGTATTCTCCAATTTTCGTTGGTGTCGAGCGGCGCCGTGCCGCAACCGCCATACTTCGCGTCATCGGAAGACCACAACTCGGACCACCGCGCAGATCGAGGCGGCGCCAGAAGGGGCTCAGGAGAAGGATTCAGTTCAATTTCAGTACCCAGGTTAACAACTAACAAACGATCGTTCCTGAACCCAGGCGAGAAATACCGCATTACGAATGCTGACTCCGACAAGACTGCACCGTCAATACCATCTTCGCCCTGCTTCGAAAATACTGGATCTGTTTGACGAAGGCTCAGCAGGTCGCGATGCAGATCGTACCATTGCTGATGTGCCGACAATTCGGAGAAATCGATTTTGCAGCGTTGGAAGGTTTCCTCCGAACATGGATCAACGAGACACTTCCTCATTTCAGGGGACCTGAGAGAACGCCATTGTTTCAGAAACACGACGCGGCCATGCCGAATCAACTTGGCAAGCCCGGCCTTGTGATCTGCAAAAAAGAAAAACGGTGAGGAAGCGCCAAACTCCTGGCCTTGGAAGAGCATCGGAGTACCGGGTCCGAGCAGAGTCAACGCCGTTAAAGCTCGCAAAACTCCAGGCGCACTCAACTCGTGCACACGCTGGCCTTTTGCGGAATTCGCTATCTGGTCGTGATTCTGTATAAAGGTGACCATCGCGGCGCGCGGCAGACCAAGGTTTGGGGAACCACGCCTCTTTTTCTGCCAACGATACCATTGCCCCTGATAAAGGTAGCCGTACTTTATGGCCGAGACAAACTCCTGCGAACGGCCGTGATAGTCCGAGTAATAGGCATCGGACTTTCCAGTCAGGGCGACCATGGCGGAGTGATGGAAATCGTCGTTCCATAGAGCATCCAGGCCATATCCGCCGTCCGCCACGGCCCGGATCAGACGCGTATTCTGTGGTTCGTTTTCCCCAACGATGACGATCTCGCGCGGCGAGGCGGCTTTGCGCGCACGATCCACGATCTCGGCAATGATGTGCGTGCTCGATCTGTCGTGAATATCCTGCGTAGCATCGAGTCGCAGGCCATCGAGATGGAATTCGCGGATCCAGTACGCGGCATTGTCGCCAAAGAACTCGCGCACGGGACCGTTTTGTTCTCCATCAAAATTGATCCCTTGGCCCCAATCAGTCTCATGTCTGTCGGTGAGGTAGTAAGAAGAAAATTTCGGCAGGTAATTGCCATCCGGGCCTAAGTGATTGTAAACGACATCGAGGATGACCCCGAGTCCGAGATTATGGGCTTTATCGACAAAGATGCGCATGTCGTCGGGAGTGCCGTAGATGGAAGCCGGCGAGTAAGGCTGCACGCCATCGTAGCCCCAACCGAACTTGCCTGGAAAATCGGCAACGGGCATAATTTCGATCAGGGTAATGCCGGTATCGCGCAGATACGGGAGCTTTTCTGCGGCTGAGAGCCAGGTACCCGCCGGGGTAAATGTGCCGAGGTGCAATTCGTAAATAACTTGATGGGCGAGCGTGACACCGGGCCAGTCTTTATCGGACCAGGCAAAAGCATAAGGATCGACAACCTGAGAAAATCCATGTGGACCGCTGGGCTGATATCTGGAGGCAGGATCGGGATAAGCCTCCTTCCCGTCCAACTCGTATTTGTACTTCGCCCCGGCAGTAGCATCGGCGACGAACCCTGAGAAGTAACCGTTCATTTCAGTCCGCAGGGCTGTCGGCGCACGCCCGTCCTCAAAGACAACCTTGACGGAACGATGCCCGGGAGCCCACACCCGGAAGTGCGTACCCGCCTTTTGAGGCTGAAGCTCTGCTCCAACCGAGAGAGTTCGCGGATGGCGCTCCTTCGCTTTGTGAGCAGCAGTTCGTGATCGCGATTTGGACATTTAACCGACGCAAGAATTCTAGAATATAGACACTTACACCGTCTTCTTATTTCGTCAGAGGCGCGGAGTTACTATGTATTGGGAGTCTACAGGCCGAGTCTATCTTTCAATGTCCGTACGCGATCCCGGGCTACGGTAAGCTCAGTATCTTTCCCATCGTTAATTCGTATCATCATGCGATCGGAGAACCAGGAGTAGAGCTCTCGCACGTACTCCAGATTAGCGATGGTTCAGAATGGATCTACGCACTGCCGCTCCATTCTTCAGAGTAGAGCTAATCCTGAATTTCGAATTTAGCTGAGCGGCGGTCCGCAACGGTTTGCGACAACAGGGGAATGAGCCAACAAGCAACGAACAATTCTGTCCCGCGCGAGGTGCACGCTCTGTTGTCGAACGAGCGGCTAATCGTGCGCGAGACGCAGCGCGCCGTTACGCCCTTTGGCGGGGTGGCGGTGTTTCTCGAGTTTCTTCAGCGGATCGACCTGGTGGGCCAGATTCGACAGCATATGCCGATTCGCTGGCGATCGCACAATCAGATCGATCCGACAGCGACTTTGATCGCATTTTTGATGGCAGTGCTGGTGGGAGCCAGACGTTTCGTACACGCCAACTGGCTGCGCGGCGACCGAGCTTTGCATGCTTTACTGGGCATGACGCGCTTTCCCACTGATGACACAATCCGCAATCTGTTTCGGCGCTTTGGCATGGGCGAGGTGCACCAGCTCTACGCCCCATTGGCCGATAAGCAGATGGAGCGCTTGCCACGGCGCCCGGAGGGTTACAGTCTGGATCTGGATTCGACCGTGTTCGAGCGCTATGGCGAGCAGGAAGGCTCGCTGAAAGGGCACAATCCGCGCAAGCATGGCCGTCCCAGTCATCATCCTCTACTGGCCGTTTTGGCCGAGGCTCACTTCCTACTCCACGGCTGGTTACGCAGCGGCAACTGCGGCCCAGCGCGCGGAGTAGTGGAGTTTCTCAAAGAAGCTTTAGCGCTGTGGCAACAGCGCCAAACCATCCGCGTGGTGCGTGCCGATTCGGGCTTCTTCGATGACGAACTGCTCAGCTTTTTAGAAGAGCGCCGTCTGCCCTACATTGTAGTCGCGCGCATGACTCCATGGGTGAAAGCCGCCGCACAGCGTGTCGAGCAATGGCAGGAGCTGGATGAGAATTACGCTAGCGGAGAGTTCCGATTGCAGCTCTGCAGCTGGAGCAGGGAGCGACGTTTCATCGCCGTGCGGGAGCGCGTCCGCGAATCGCGACCCAGTGTGGGCCGCAAGCTGATTGATGTACCGGGTTACACGTTTCGAGTTTTCGTGACCAGCCAAACGCAAGCCGCCGAGCAGGTCTGGCGCGATTACAACCGGCGCGCAGACGTCGAGAATCGCATCGCTGAACTGAAGCATGATCTCGGGGCCGACGGATTTTGCATGCAGAAGTTCTTCGCCACCGAAGCCGCATTCCGGGCTGTGCTCCTGGTCTTCAATCTACTGGCCGAGTTCCAACGCGCCGCCGCATTACCAGCCTATCGGGAACCGGCCACCCTCCGTACCCAGGTGCTGACTTGCGGAGCCATTCTCGGCCGCGCAGGCCGACGTTTGGTCCTCCATCTATCCGAAAGTTGGGGAGGTCTGAAAGCTAGAAGTGTCTTGCTCGACAACATCTTGCGTTGGCAAATCCCAACTTCGCCGAAGTTAAATCCCGTGACCGCGACCTGATCGCGCTACCGGCCCGCACATCACTCCCGTCAATGCTTAATTTAATTTCGGAATTCAGGCTAATTGGGCTGAGTCGCGCTCCCGAGAGATGAATCGCTGCTTTGGGCTGATGAAAGGCGCTGGAGCTTACGCGCGAAGAAGTCGGCGGTGGCGTTATAGGCCTCTACCCAATGGCGCGCTAGCAGAAAATCATGAATCTCGTTCGGGAAGATAAGTTCTTCAAACGAGACGTGCCGCTGGCGAAGGGCTTCTACCAGCATCACGGTCTGACTGAATTCGACGTTCCGGTCGTCGTCTCCATGGATCAAAAGCACAGGAGATCGCCAGGTATCCACCGAGGCCATGGGCGAGGATTCAAAAGCAATTCGGGCCGCTTCCTGGCGGTCCTTGAGTTCGCTCGGGTCGCCGCTGATCTCTCCGCGTGTCAGGTAACCTCGCAGAGTACTCCAGTCGTGGACTCCGTGAAAATCCACTCCGGCCGCAAACAGATCCGAAGCGCGCGAAAGAGCCATAGCGGTCAGATAGCCGCCATAGGAGCCGCCCCACACGCCTATGCGTGAAGCATCCACATCGGGGCGTGATTTGAGATAAAGCCCCGCGCCGATCACGTCATTGAATTCGCTCCCGCCCCGCGCGCCATAGTTAATGGCCTCGCGGAAATTGAGTCCGTATCCAATGCCGCTCCGGTAGTTCACCGAAAGAACCACGTAGCCCTGGTTCGCAAAATACTGATTGAGCGAATACGCGTTCGAATAGTAATACATGTAGTGAAAACCGAGCAGCATTTGGCGGCGCGAGCCCCCATGAAAAAAGACCAGCGCGGGATGACGAGCGGATGAGTCGCCTGGCGGCAAAAAGAGCTGCCCGTGGATTTGCAGGCCATCGGCTGCCGTGATCAGAACCGGCTGTGGTTTGACAAGCGCCTGCGATGGAAAGCCGGCTGGAGCTACTGCAGGCCCCAGAGCAGTGGTTCCGCCATTTCCCAAGCGAACCGCCGCATGCGAGCGCTCATTGTAGCTGGACGTCAGATAAACAAAGGCGCTCCCATCGGCAACCGGCGCCGGCGCCCATTCAATGTTCTCATCCGTGGTGATAGGAATGGGTTTCTCATTTCCCCCAACCGATACACTCCACAAGTGCCGCCGGTCAATATCTCCGATATTCGTGGAATAGTAAATGATTTTGCCATCAGCTGATGCCGCGACATGCTCCACTTCGCCCTCGCCTCGCGTTAGCTCCACGGGAGCGCCTCCAGAAACGGGCAAGCTATACAGATGATTCCAGCCGGTGCGTTCCCAGGGGAAGACTCAACCTGTCGCCTTCCGCCCAGAAGATCTGCTGGCGCGCTTCGATCTCGTGGAAAAGACTGCCCGGGCCGGTTGCGGCGCGAAATACTTCACGCCCGCTTCCACTTTGCAAATCCACAACGCGAAGCGACCACGGCTGGCCTTCTCTCTGAGGCGAGAAGAACGCCCGGTGACTCGAAGCCGGGACACGCAGGAAGACCAGGTGCGTACCATCGGGGGACCATACCGGATCGAAATCACGATCCACACTAGCGTCCAGATAGCGGAGAGACTTATCGGCCAACCGGTAAACGCCGATGAGGCTGTGATCGCTGCGATCGCTAACGAAGGCGAAGCTGCTCCCATCAGGCGACCATCGCAGATCCGACGGCGATCCCTTCTGATCGAGGAGCGGCTCGCCGTCTCCTTTGACTGGTTTACCGCCGGCCTTAGCAAGAGAGAAGACCTGACCTTTGCGGATGAAGATGACATCACCTTGCGATGAGATCTGCGGAGAATTTCCGATTGTGAGCTTGACCGCATCTCCCCCCGTCAAGTCGACTCGCCAGATGGACTGATCGGGACGGTTGGGCGCAAGATCGGGGTTGGGATTCTCGCCGCCATTTTCGAAGTCCCCTCCACGGGCAAACAGGAGATAACTTCCATCGGGCGCCCAGGCCAAGTCAGCGATTTCCTGGCCATCATCTGCCTCGAAGGAGGTCAACTTACGCGCCGTCCAGGAAGGCCCGCTCGCCACCCAAATGTTGCGCCGTCCCTGTTCGTTTTCTATCCATGCTGCCGACGCTCCCTTGGGGGCCGCTATCAAGTCGCTGGCGAAGGGCGCGCTCATGACCTGACCAACGGTGAAAGGTTGAGGCGATTGAGCGGAACGAACCGAAAGCGCAAAAGCTACCGAAAGAAATACGCTAACCGCCACATTTTTTGCTAGAACCTTTTGAAAATGCATAGCACCTCATCCTTGGCTAATGTCATAGAGCGGAAGCACAGCATCTGCGGACACCCCGTTGGCCCGGTCTTCGCGCGCCATTCTCAACAGGAGAATACAGAAAAAGGCCAGCGAGGCTATCAGTAACAACAACTCGCCAGAATCGAGAATCCCTTCGCCGAGGGTACCGGGTGAAGGAATCCCCTTGCTGTAAACAACGTACACGACAAAGTTAAGAAGACTCTGAACGAGTATCAAGATAATCGCGAAAGAGCGTGAAACACTCCAAATCGCCAGCACCGAGCCGGCAATTGCCAGAAGATTCGCAACGTACGTCCCCTGATGGATAACCGTGCTCTCTGGATTGAACATCAGCATACACCAGACGAACAGAGTGCAGGCTACATATAGCCATGTTACGGCGGCGACACGCCACAGTAGCGTACGGCGCTGTCGCGAAAGACCTCCCAGGAGGAAGACCGGACCTATCATCAGGAGCCCGAGCGAAACAAGAAAATAACGGAACTGCAAGCCGCTAATCCATTCGCCCATAGGTGCCGCAGCACCGCCCCCCTGCTCGAGGTCGTGGGCGGCGTTCTCTAAGAAGCTCACCAAGGCCTGCGCATAGTTGCCTTGGTGGTCGAAAACGGTTGACAGGTTCGCTTCGCGGTTCCGAATGATTTGTTGCCAAGTCAGGTTCCGGTAAGCAGACACGAATACCGTAGGGAACGATTTCGAAGTTGGTGCCGCAACGCCCGCCAGATGCATTTTCAAAAGTCGATCACCCGGAGGATCGTAAAACTTCTGATAAAAAATCCACGGCGAATATAAGACGAGGAAACAGAGGCCCGACAGCATCAGTTTAGGGAGCCGCACACGCGGGGATCTGATAATTAGAAGTGTCAGCAGCAATCCCAAACAAGCAAAAGCGCTTCCCCCGTGCGCCAGGAAACTGAAAGCACCCAAGGCTCCGGCCAGAATCGCCGGGCCCAACCGCGCTTGCTCTAACGCTGCAATCTCCGGGCTGAGAACAAGCGTCGCGGCACCGAGCATGCATGCGGCGGCGAATAGTTTGGGCCAGACGAAAAAACTATTAACGAAAGTGAAGCCGGAAAACAAGACAGCTGTGATTATCCAAACTGTCACTCTCCGGGGCACCGAAAACGCCTCTGCGAAAATCCACAGCGCAAGAACCCAAAGGCCCTGTAGAAAGACCGCGACTACCTGATAGCCGAGATTCCTCGGCGAAATCGTAAAGGGATATTCCAGGAGTGCCATGCCTGTTTGTAAAGGCGGTCGATCACTGGAAAGCCAGTCGATAAATATTGGCCTGGCAATGTGATTTTGGCTTATCTGCTCGGCGAAAAGAAAAGGCAAATAATTGTCGGACGGAAGGGCGTATGAAAAGCGGGTCTGGGCGCTTACGAGAGGTTGGTCCAAACCGCCGTAGAGAAAACCCGCTGAAAGTATAAATAGCGTGATGACAAAAGTAAGGAGCCAAGGAAGCAACAGCAAACGCATTCGCGATTCGCCACGGAATTGGGACCTGCCAAACCAGAGTAGATATCCAGCGCCAGCCAGATGAATGACAAAGCTGTAAGCGTGCCCGACCCGGGGAGAAAGGAACCAAAGCCAGAAAGCTACATAACCCGCAGCAGTGATCGCGACGAAACCGATCAAGCCGATCACGTAAATATTGCGAACACCCCTGCGCAGGGCCGCCAGGCATCCAGCGAAGAAGATGAGAGAAAGGAGCAGGAAATACTCGCTCACGCGCAGCAAAAGCCGCGCCATCGCCTTGAAGCCACGTGAGGCTAACGGCATCACTGGTTCGCTAAATCCGATCCAGCCATCGGGGTCAGCATCTGCAGTAACGGCGCTCAGTCGGACGGGTTTACCGCGCCACGAAGAGGGAATAGCGAAATCGAATCTCTCCCAGCCGCCTCCGGGAGTCCCGGCTGGATTTAGGGAAAGGCTGATTCCGCTGGCAAGATTCTCGAGCCTGAGGCTCAGATGATCGCGCTTCGTAAATCCTGTCAGATAGAGGGACAAGAACGCAGGCGCGGAGAAGCTTTGAGTCACCGCGTGAGCGGCGACGGGCTTGACTTCGGCTCCGTTATTACAGAGCGAAATCCAGGCCGAGAGTCCGGCGGGAAGGCCAAAGGGCCACTTTGAGTAATCCTGTGTACAAAAGCCCTGGTTGTCGGCTAAACCGAGTTTTAGGATCGCCCGAGGCGGGGCAGCCTGCGCAATTGGTAATAAGGCGAATAAACAAGCCACTTGCCGCCACCAATGCCGCAGCTGGTATCGAGCAAAGAAGCGGATTCTCAGATTAGTCATTCAATAGGCAACATACATAGCAAAAGGGCCAGACGGATATTCCGCCTGGCCCTTGCTCTTGTACTAACTACTCGCCGTTTACTTCGGGCAGCCGAGCTTCTTGACCTCATCCTCGGGTAGAGGCTTGGGGTTCTTCACAGCCGGAGGCATGCTCGTGCTGTTGTGAGGCACCAGGTAAACCTCCACTCGACGATTCTTGTCGGCTTCGGTTGTCTGAGAGCCTTTGCGCTCCTTGATGTTCGAAGTACCGCACTGACCCGGACGTGTTTCCGAGGTCTGGTCGGTGCCGACCCAATCCACCTTGATGCGGGATGGATCGACCTTTCCGCAGGTACCCGTTCCGCCGCTCAGGACTGCAGCCGCATTCAGCACGCGCTGCTCATCCAGATCGTTAGCAGCCGCTGCCGCCTTGCGACTTCGACCGCGAACCGGAGCCTTCTCGGCCTCGTCAGTATCGCGATGGCCGACCAGAACGATGTCATAATCGCCGCTAGCCACCTTCGGCGCAGCGTCGTCGATGAGAACGCGCTTGCCGCAGTTATTCACGCGGGCGTTATTCTTCGCGAAGATCACGTCATCAAGCCGGACGAACTGCGGTGGGCAGTTGACCGTGATGGTGGTCGATTGAGTCGCCGTTTGACCCTGTTGATCGGTTACCGTTACAGTCGCCGTAACCGTCTTGGTTTGACCCTGGGCGCCGCCCTCGAAGTTGAGGCTGGAGGAATCGAATGTAGCGTTCGCGCTGCTGTCATTCGTGATGCTGCCCTCGCTCGCCGTCCACTTGTAGGTCAGATTGCCGCCGCAAGCGGAAGCAGTTGCGGTAGCCGTCAGGTTGGCCGTATGTGTGCCATTCTTGTCAGCCGCACAAGACAGAGTGTTCGGATCTGCCGCCACATTGCTGATGGTGGGAGCCGCGGCAGTAATCGTAATAGTGGTGGTTCCAGTCACAGGAGCCACTGGCTGTGGAGGCGGAGGCTGCACCCAGCAACGCACCGGGAACTTCTTCGGCCGCTCCATAGGCGGAGGCGGAGGTGTCGTGTCGGTGACTGTCACCTGAATGTTGAAGCTGCCCGTATTATTCGGGGTAAAGCTGAAATCGGGACTATCCTCGCCCTGCGCTTGGCCGTTAACGGTCCAGGCATATTTCAGCTTGCGATCGGCCGCAACTCCGGACAATGTCGCATGCAAAGTCACCGCCTTGCCCGGGCAGATCGTACCTTCCGCACCCGAGATGGTCGGAGTCGGGAGTGGCGCCGGGGGTGGCGGAGCTGCCGGCATCTCCGGACATTTCGTCGTGCCGGCAAAAAATACTAAACCGAGCGTTCCCTGAAAACCATTGATCTTGTCGTGAGCTGGAATATATACGAAGCCATTCGGGTAATTTGGTAAACCGTAGGTAGGATTACGCGACCAGAATCCGCGCGCATCCAGACGCAGACCGAAATGGTCCGTTAAATGGAATTTCACGCCGCCGCCATAATTCACGCCCACCTGAAGATTGCTCTTGAGGCCACCCGCACCATAGAGCGCTACATTGGTCGGATTCGTCGCCGCTTTGACGGCAGCATCGGTCGGCGAAAACAGAAGTCCGTCCACACCCACCGTCAAATAAGGCTGCACTTTGGATCCACGCGGTTTGAGATTGATGATCGGATTCAAACCGTAGATATAATTTCTCGCTCCGAAGCCATAGGCCGGGAGTGGGGTGGTAGTTCCGGGATAGAAACCGCTCGATTGCCGAAACGTCACGTTCGCCGTATCATATTCTGCCCATAATTCGAGACCAAGGTGCGCCGACGGGTTAAATGTCAGGCGCAGACCGCCGAGACCGCCATTGGCGAGTTTGGTCGTTAAGCCACGCATGACCTGGCCCCAGGTACTAATGCCACCAAAGGGGTCAATTTCAATCAAATCGGGATATTCATCCTGACCGTTCGAGACGGCTTTCTTGGCTGCATTACTTGTGTTAGTAGCAGCCGCGCCGGCTGTATTCTGAGCTGCATTAGCCGCATCCTGAGCGTAAGCCAACGTGCCGAGGCACATAGCAACACACAAGGAAGTAAAACTGATCGGCTTAAATCTGGGCCGAGACTTCATCCTGCTCCTCCAAAACGAGAGTATACCCACCAGAATAGATCCAGTTTACTAGGTTTGTTAATAACTGGCTCTGTTTCCTCTGTTAATAAGAATTAATACCAGCGGGCAAGCCATTCCGCTCGCTCGCAAAACGTTTAGAGACTACCGGGGGCAACCCAGAGCTTTTATTTCTGCTTCTGGCAATTGCTTGGCATTTTTCACCGCCGGAGGCATCGTCTGGCTGTTTCTCGGTACGAGATAAACCTCCACACGACGATCCTTATCGGCTTCCGAAACCTGAGAGCCGCGTCGTTCCTTCGTCGCGGGCAGATTTGAAGTTCCACAGAGTCCCGGATCAGGAGTAGAAGTAGAGTCGGTTCCGACCCAATCTACCTTGACCTGAGAGGGATCTAAGTTAGCGCAAGTTCCGTGCCCGCCAACAAGGACGGCAGCAGCATTCAAAGCGCGTTCTTCATCGAGGGCACGAGCTGCGGCATTTGACCGGCTCCGTCTCCGTGCTCTGCCGGCGGAAGAGGTTTCTTCGTCAGCGGCTCGGTGACCGACCAGAACCACATCGTAAGTGGCTCCGGCTTGCGGCGCGGCCTGATCGATCAGTATCCGTTTGCCGCAATTGTTTACGCGGGCCTTGTTCTTTGAAAACACTATGTCCGGCAAACGCTTGAATTGCGGCGGACAGTTGACCGTGATAGTTGCGGTTTGCGAAGTACTCTGACCGGTTTCATCGGTAACTGTCAAAGTCGCAGTCACGCTCTTGCTCTGAGCCTGGCCGCCGCTTTCGAAGTTCAGGGACGAAGCATCAAACGTGGCGTTTGGACTACTATCATTAGTCACACTACCTTCACTAACAGTCCACTTGTAAGTTAGATTGCCGCCGCAGGCGGACCCTGTGGCTTGCCCTGCCAGAGCTGCGGTGTGAGTACCGTTCGCATCCAAGGCGCAACTCAATGAAGCAGGTTGAGCAGCGACGCTGGTGATCTGGGGCTTAGCGTATTCGCGGATACTAAGCGTAAGCGGACCAGCCGTTACCGTGCGTGATGGCGTGGTCGAATCGGTTATAACAACCTCCACCTTGAAGTCGCCGGCATTATTAGGCGTGAAGGAAAAATCAGGACCGGTGGCAGTCTGGACAGCATCATTGAGCTTCCAACTGTAAGTGAGCGTATGCCCGCTCGGATCGCTTGCTGTCGAGTGCAACGTAATCGGTTTCCCCTGGCACAGTGTGCCGCCAGGACCTGTAATTTCACCAGCACTCAGCGGAGCAGGTGGAGGTGGAGGCGCAGGCGGAGGTGGTACGTAAGGCTTCTTAAGATACAGGACGAGGCCCATCGTCGCCTGTAAGCCGTTTAAATGTGACTTACCAGGAATGTAGATGCCGCCGGTCGGAAAGTTGGGAAGACCGAAGGTAGGATTTCGCGACCAGAATCCGCGGGCGTCGAATCGAAGCCCTAAATGGTCGCTGAGGTGAAATTTGATCCCGCCGCCGTAGTTCAGCGCAGCCTGAAGGTTGTCGTTAAGTCCCGCCGAGCCATAGATCGCGTTAACGGCAGGATCGCGCGCGTAGGCTTCAGCTTTGCTGGTCGGGGTAAATTGAGCCGCACCGCCGCCCACAGTGACATACGGCTGAAAGCGCGAACCACGCCGGGTCAAGTTATAAACAAGGTTCAGCGCTGGATAGTAAATTTGCTGACCAAAGTTATAGCTTGGAAGCCCGGGAGCGATCGGTGTAACCAGGCGAACGTTGTTCACCATGAAGTTATAAGACAGCTCCAATCCCAAATGTTGGCTGAAATTCCAGGTAGCGCGGCCTCCGGCGACGCCGCCGTTCACCAGCTTCTCGCCGAGCCCATTCTTCACCTCGCCGAAGATACTGACGCCGCCAAACGCATCGAGTTCTATAATATCCGGATACTCATCAGCGATCTTAGCTTTCGCCGAGCCTGTCGCGCTATGTCCGCTCGATACGTCCTGGGCAGACACTTCGAAGCTCAAGCAGAAGAGAGCGATTGAAACGAGAACCGCGGGTCTAGCCACAGGCCTAGCCCTCATTGTTCTCCCCCGCGAGTCGCACAGGCCGCGACGCCGCGCCACCAAACAAAAAGATGAACTTCGGCGGACTTGGGCGTGGATCGCGAGTCCGTTGTGCGGCGAGGTTCCTCAAGAGTCGTAAGCAACACCAAGAATTGATCTTAGCGAATCTCCCTCTCATCGCGAAACAGAATTCCGAGGTCTCCTGTAATTCCGTACAGGCGCCCCGAGTTCGGGTCGGGGAGCCAGAGTTGCCGGATACGGACGGATGGGAGCGCCGTAGGTATCTCCGTCCAGGCCGCTCCGGCATTCGAAGTCTTAAACAAACGGCCGTATTCGACCGCGTAGGCAACTCCGTCCGGCTTGGTGAATACCACCGAATTGACCGTCGAAGCGGGAATTCCGCCAAGGTTGGCGTACCACTTTGCACCCCCGTCCGGCGATGAGTAGAGCCCAAGACGTGTGGCCGCAAGCAGCGTAGAGCCCTTTCCGGAGCTGGCGATTTCGTTCACATCCGACGGAGGGAGAGGAAATGGCAGGTCCTCCCAACGATCGCCGCAATCCTTCGATATGTACAAGCCTCCGGCAGTACGTGCTATGAGAGGACCTCCTGAGACCGTCGGCAGATAGAGAGCGGATACGCCCGGCGAGCCTGGGATGCTCGCGCTGGTCCACTGCTCCCCTGCATCGGTGCTCTTTAGTAAGCCGAGATCTGTAGCAGCAAACACGAGATCTTTCGTCCCGCTAGGGATGGCATAAAGAGCGCTCACATCGGAAGGGTATACCTGCCGTATCTTAACGACCGGTTTAACCGGCCGGTGGGCGCGCGCTCTGGCGGATGCTGATGCATGTGAACCGGAGCGGGCCGGAGGCGTTGCCGGCTTAGCTGAAGCTGGGGGCGTCTCAATAAGGCGAACAGGCAGCGGCTTCCACGAATTCCCACCATCAATCGATTTATAGAGTTGATGGGGACTCGCCGCGAGCAACACGTTAGAGTTGCTCGGAAGTCCCGTGATCGTCTTCAGATGAACACCGCCTAATCCCTTTACAGCCTGAAAATGACTCCAGGTCTGGCCGCGGTCGGCGCTGGCGAAAATACCGCTGGTTTCTCCTTCTTGCGTTTCAATTGCGAAGAGCTTGTCGCCGGAACGAGTTTCAGAGGCGATGGTGCGGTCTACGAAGCCATTGTTTATTGGTCTGATCGTCTCGCCGCCGTTGTCGCTCTTTCCCATGCCCTCGTACTCGAGTGCCATATACATGCTGCCCGGATGGGAAGGATCGAAGGCGATAGCGTTTACCTGGTTATCGGTCAAACTCTTCCAGCCCAGTCCTCGGTTGATCGACTTGAAGAGTCCCATGGTGGTACCGGCATAGATAACATCGGCGTTGCCCGGGTCTTCACGAATAACATGCGTGCGCCGGGATGTGTTTGGGATTCCCATCAGCTTCTTCCAGGCATCGCCGCGACTATCGCTCGAGTAGATGCCGCTGCAAGCGCTGGCCAATATCGACGAGGGATCCGCGGGATTGATGTAGATAGAAAAAACGTCGGAGTCGTCGACCATTCCGGTATGAATCGATACCCAGGTCTTTCCGCGGTCAGAGGTCTTCCAAGGCAAATGGGTCGTGCCGGCGTAAATTATGTCGGGGTCTTTGGTATCTACTGCAACCGCAGTGATTCCCTGCATCTCCAGATTTTCAGAGTCTGAGATTCGCTTCCAGGTGTCGCCCGAATTCTCGCTCAGCCACACTCCTCGCATGGTCCCCGCCACAAACTCTGAGGGCTTACTCGGCGACACGGCAAGAGCCCTCACTCCGAACTGAGTCATACCCTTAACGGCGCCCCAGGTTTTTCCTGCATCGTGGCTGTCAAAGAGGCCGCCTTCCTCCGCGGAGATCATGCCCGCCAAATAGTGACTGGAATCGCCAGGATCAACCAACAAAGAGGTCACTTCACTCAAACGGCGCTTCGGAAAATTGAGAAGGGCCCAGTTCTGGCCTGCGTCAACGCTGCGGAACACGAGCGCGTTCATGCCCCCCGCCAGCACGATGTCTGGTTTCTGTGGATCTATCGCGACGCTGCGCGCCGTACCGCCAAATGGTCCGGCAATAGTCCAGTCATTCACTGGGACCGAAAAGGCCCAGCCAGCCAAGGCAAGGGCGATAAGAACAAATCCGTATACAAATAGAGACAGCGCTCGCTGAATCATTTTGAAAGACATCTGTTTTTTAAGCAACTACTCTATATTGTTAGCGCATTGAGGCTATCCGTGTCTCTCCCTTGGCCAAGAAAGAAACGAGTTGCTCAAACAACACAGCGAGACACATGATTTCCCGCTCATTCATGCCCCTACAGCCTGCATCAGACCGCGAATATACCCGAACGCGAAAGCGAAGGCCTGTCGCCCGCCCTCATCCCCTTCGATTATCGGAACATGGTCGGGCATCAACATGCCGTCATAGCCGACCTCTTTGTACACGCGAATGGCCTGCAGCATGTCCACATCGCCGCAATCCGGGAAGGTCTCTTGAAAGTTCAAAAAGCCGCCGTGAATATTTCGGAAATGCACGTTGAAAATCTTCTTTCGTCTGCCGAAATAGCGAATGACATCGAAGATCTGGGTCGCCGGGTGCGGAAGCATCTCGGACACCGTGCCTTGACAGAAGTTCAAGCCATGATACGGGCTGGGATTGATTTCGATAAAACGCTTAAGACCCTCTACGCTGCCTAGCACGCGGTGCACTCCGCGGAATCCGCCCGGCTCGGGCATCGCAGGATCGTGCGGGTGGCAGGCCAAGCGGACTTTATTCTGCTCCGCAACTGGAACGACGCGCTTCAGAAAGTAAGTGATTCGGTCCCACATCACTTCACTCGAGACAGCTCCTGCTTCTGTTAAGCCAGTATTCGGCCTGGCTTTGTCGAACTGAAATGTGCTGTAACTCGAGCCCCCGCGGCCCGGTGTACGCTGGGTGCGCACTACGCCTAAAATAGTCAAGTTGTACTTGACAGTGCGGATGCCGGCAGCGGCACAGTTCTCGATCATCCGGCAGATATTGTCTATGTCGCGATCTCGTTCAGGGCTCTCGGCGAGCATGATAGCCGGATTTTCTGACTTGCTGATGTAGCTGGAACTGAGCGGAAGCGGCACAGCCTGCAGCCGGATGCCGAACGACTCGATGTGCTCCCGCAGACGAGTAAGCCCATCCACAGACCAGTGCTCATCGAATTTCGCCGAGGGCAGAGTACTGCAGATGTGCGTCACGCCCAAAGCAGCAACCGTTCGCAAAATATCGTCCGTTGAGCCGTGCTGGGTACCCAGTTTCATTCTCCCGGCCGGCGCCGACACCTGAGTAGCCCGCAGAGTGGACCCTAAAGAGGCGGCGGCTACAGTAGTGAACTGTCGTCGATTCATATCTCTCAACCTCAAACACTCGCTGTGTGCAGAGCATCGCAGACAGCTTCGGTTACTTGATGGATAGTCGCCGTGCCGCCGAGATCAGCGGGTAACACGGAACCAGCCCCAGTGACACGCTCGATAGCAGACATCAAGCGCTCCGCGGCTTCGCGTTCGTTTAAGTTATCCAGCATGAGGACTGCGGTCCAGAAGCTCCCAATGGGATTAGCGATTCCCTTCCCCATGATGTCGAAGGCGGAACCATGAATAGGTTCGAACATCGACGGAAAGCGCCGCTCAGGATTGAGATTTGCAGTGGGCGCGATCCCAAGACTTCCGGCAAGCGCTGCCGCCAGATCGCTCAGAATGTCGCCGTGTAGATTGGTTGCCACAATGACGTCGAGCGTCTGCGGTTTTGCAACCATGCGGGTAGTGGCGGCGTCGACCAGTATCTTATCGCTTCCGATGTCCGGAAACTCGCGTGCAACTTCGCCGGCTATTTCGTCCCAAAGAACCATTCCGTGACGTTGGGCGTTCGATTTGGTTACGACGGTGAGCATCTTGCGCGGCCGCGAACGGGCCAAAGTGTACGCGAACCGCATGATGCGCGCGACCCCTGCTCGCGTAAAAATCGCCGTGTCGGTTGCTACCTCTTCGGGCAGGCCGCGATGAGAGCGCCCGCCCTGCCCGGCATATTCGCCCTCGCTGTTCTCTCGGACGATGATCCAATCGAGATCTGCTCGATCTACATTGCGAAGCGGGCTGGTGATACCAGGCAGAATGCGACTCGGCCGAACGTTAGCATACTGATCGAAACCTTGGCAGATGAAAAGGCGCAATCCCCAGAGCGTGACATGATCTGGAATCTGCGGATCGCCCACCGCGCCGAAGTAGATCGCGTCGAAACGCCGCAATATATCGAGGGCGTTCTCCGGCAACATGCGCGAAGTTGCCCGGTAATAGTCGGAGCCCCAGGGGAAGGTCTCTATCAGGAGCCGGAAATCACCGCACCTTTTCTGCAATTTGTTCAAGACCGCCAGTCCGGCCGGGATGACTTCTTTGCCGATTCCATCGCCCGGAATACAAGCGACCTTGTGTTCACGCATGTTTCGCTCTTCGGAATTTCGAAATCATCTGGCTGTTTTTTGCAATCTGAACGAGCTCTCGGTCCTGGTTCTCTCATGATAAAGAGAGGAGCGGACTCTTCGATTGCTGGATTTTATCTTTGCGCCGTCGCGCCATGACGAAGCAACCATTCCGAAGATAAATGCGCTGCGGGCAAAACTAGCACTTTTGTCGGATGAAGAGCTGCAGGCGGCTGCCCGCGAGTCGAACGATTTGCTCCGGCTGATCTCGCTAACAGCAGTAATCGCGTCACGCGTACTCGGCCAGGAAATGTTCGATGTTCAGCTTCTGGGCGCTTTAGCGCTGACTCGCGGCAGCATCGTCGAGATGCAGACCGGCGAAGGGAAGACGCTGGCGGCCGTGCCCGCGGTGGCATGGTACGCGCGCGAAAGAACGGGTGTCCATGTGATGACGGCGAACGATTACCTGGCACGGCGTGATGCCAATTGGATGGGAGAGATTTATCGCCGGCTTGGCCTCTCCGTCGCAACTGTCCAACCCGGCATGACACCAGACGAACGCCGTGCTGCCTACGCTTGTGACGTCACTTATGCCACCGCTAACGAGATCGGATTCGACTTTCTGCGCGATCAGCTGGCGCTTGACGTGCGCGATCAAGTGCATCGCCCGTTCGCCGCAGCCGTCATCGACGAAGTCGATTCTATCTTGATCGATGAGGCTCGAATTCCGCTGGTAATCGCTGGTGGAAGCAGCGACGATAGCGCCTTAGCCTTTGTAGCAGACCAGCTTGTTCGGCGGCTGCGCGCGCGATTGCACTACACCGTTGATCTTGGGGGCCGAAACGTCGCGCTGACCGATCAAGGCATCCGCTCTGTAGAAACAGTAACGAGCTGCGGCAATCTCTACGACAGCGCCAATCTTCGGTTGCTCACTGCCGTCCAGGATTCCCTGCACGCGCATGCGCTGCTCGCGCGGGACATGGACTACATCGTGAAGAATGGCGCCGTCGAAATGGTGGATGAGTTCAAAGGCAGAATCGCCGAGAATCGGCGTTGGCCGGCGGGCCTGCACACTGCGATAGAAGCCAAGGAAAATGTAGCCGCTAAACGCCAGGGCGTGATCCTTGGATCGATCACGTTACAGCACCTGATTGGGTTGTATCCGCAACTCTGTGGCATGACAGGAACAGCTCTCACCCAAGAGGAAGAGTTCAAAAAAGTATATGGTTTGACGGTAGAGACCATACCTACGAATAAACCGATGATTCGAGTGGATCATCCGGATGCAGTTTTCGCGACGAAATCGGAAAAAGAACGAGCGGTTCTCAAAGAGATTCACTCCGCGCACGCCAGGGGCCAACCGGTACTCGTGGGCACTGAAAGCGTAACTGAATCGGAGCGGATTAGCGGGCTGCTGAAAGACATTCCCCACGCCGTGCTCAACGCAAAGAATGACGAGCTGGAAGCGGCCATCATTGCAAGAGCCGGCGAACGGGGTGCCGTAACTATATCGACCAATATGGCCGGTCGCGGAACTGACATCCGCTTGGGCCGAGGTGTCGCGGAACTCGGCGGCCTGTACGTAATCGGCACCAACAAACATGAGAACCGCCGCATCGACAATCAGCTCCGCGGCCGCGCCGGACGCCAGGGCGATCCCGGATGCTCACGTTTTTTCGTTTCGTTGGAAGACGAGTTGATGGTAAAGTTCGCCGATCCAGATGCACGCTACCATCAGGATCCGGACAGCCTGCAAAGAGTAGTCGAAGGACAGAACCTGGACGCACGAATCTTTTTGCAGAAGTACGAAGGCCCCATCGAAGGACAGCGTAATCGTCTCCAGACATACCGGCAGAGCGTGCTGGACGGGAGCGCGCCTTGCGCCTCGGAACTAGAACGCCTGGTTACCTTGCGCACGATAGACGATCTTTGGGCAGACTATCTGGCGAGTGTCACGGAGTATCGCGCGGGCGTGGCTTGGCTCTCCTGGGGCGGCCGGGATCCACTCTATGAGTACTTGAAAAAAATAGATCAGTGGTTCCGGGAACTGGAGACGGAATTACCCTCTGAGATTCAAAGGCGCATGGTCGAAAAGAAAACCGAACCGGGTCAGAACCCTCGAGAGCGCGGCGCCGTTTGGACTTATCTCACCACGGATCAGCCGTTCGGTATGTGGACCGAGCGAATGCTGAAGGGTGTCAAACGTAAGTTCAAGAACAGAAGGCTGGCCAAGTGAGCAGGCGGAAACCCCCGCAATGATTTGCGAAGCGAAAACGCAGTCAGGTATCCTAAATAAGTAGCTTTCAGAATCATAGGTTTAGCAGGTTAATGGCAAATACAATTTCAGCGTTGAAGCGGGTTCGAATGACGGAGCGCCGCACGGTCATCAATCGCATGCGCAAGTCCCGTCTTCGGCACCAGATTCGCGCGATGCGCCGTTTGCTCGATCAGAAAGATGCGGCGGGAGCGGCCAAAGCGCTTCCGGCAACTTTTTCATTGGTAGATCGCGCAGCGAAATGGGGCGTCATCGGGGCAAATACTGCTGCTCGATACAAGAGCCGCCTGACTCTCCGAGTGCGCAAGATCGCCGCGGCTTAGCTTAGTCCACCAGTCCCTTATTCGGCCAGCCTCAATAGCTTGTTAGACTTGCTTCCATATGAGGAGCCGCTCACTATACAGCGCGTTGTTCTTTTGCGCATGTACACTCCTTATCTCGCAAACATCCGCAAAAGAACCGGTGCTCGCAAAACACGGCATGGTGGTGGCGCAAGAGCCACTTGCCGCTGACGTCGGACTCGCAGTTCTCAAGCAAGGAGGAAACGCTGTGGACGCCGCGGTGGCGGTCGGCTTTGCTTTGGCAGTGACTCATCCATCGGCAGGAAACATTGGCGGAGGAGGATTCATGCTGGTTCGCCTGGCTAACGGCCGAACTTCCTTCCTCGATTTCCGTGAGTGCGCTCCGGGCAAAGCGACTCGCGATATGTACATCGGCCCGGACGGCAAGGCCACTCGTGACAGCATTTTCGGATGGCGCTCTCCGGGAGTCCCGGGCTCGGTAGCAGGCTTTGACACCGCTGTGAAGAACTTTGGTAGCAAACCGTGGGCTCAGTTGCTGGCCCCCGCAATCCATTTGGCCCGCGATGGATTTCCGGTGTCCAAAACACTGGCGGATTCTTTGCAGAGTGAGAAATCTCTCGGCTCCGATCCCGAATCGAAACGCATCTTTCTGCGTGATGGCAATGCCTACCGGCCGGGCGAAACGATCAAGCAACCGGAACTGGCCGCGACTTTAGAACGCATCGCACAGCAGGGCCGCGCAGGTTTCTATGAAGGTGAGACAGCGGCGAAGTTGGCCGCTGCCATGGCCGCGCATGGTGGGCTGATTACGACTACGGATCTAAAGGGATACAAAGTACAGGAAAGCAGTCCTCTTACCGGCGAGTACAAAGGGTATCAAATTATCACTGCTCCACCGCCAAGCGCGGGTGGAGTAGGGCTGCTGCAGATTCTCGGGATGCTCCAGGGCACAAACTACGACTCTGACGGGCCTAATTCGCCTAAGGCCGTGCATTACGAAGCCGAAGCCATGCGTCGCTTCTACGCAGATCGTAGCGAGTATTTAGGCGACCCGGACTTCTACAATGTTCCGTTGAAGCCGCTGCTCGACCCCGCTTACCTGGCCAAGCGCAGGAGTACGATCGATCCCGATCACGCCACGCCGAGTGAGTTCGTGGCACCGGGACTGCCGGCGACAGCCGTTGCTCGGGCCTTCCCATACGAAAGCACGGAGACCACACACTACAACGTAGTTGACGCTCAAGGAAATGCTGTCGCAGTTACCTACACATTGAATAACTCGTACGGTAACGGGATTACAGTGCCGGGCCTCGGCTTTCTATTGAATGACGAAATGGATGATTTTGCGGCTCAACCGGGCGTTCCGAATATGTTCGGCTTGATAGGCGGCGACGCGAACGCAATCGAACCGGGGAAACGCCCTCTCTCCTCCATGACGCCCACCATAATAACGGCAAAGGGCAAACTTTTTATGGTGGTGGGCGCGCCAGGCGGAGCACGCATCACCACCGGCGTCACCGAAGTAATTCTGGACGTGCTCGACTTCCACATGAATCCTCAGGAAGCAGTCGATCTCCCGCGCTTTCATGAACAATGGCAACCAGAATTCCTCTATCTGCAACACGGTTTTCCGCAGCAGACTAGCGAGGCATTGCAAAAGATGGGATATCAGATCCAACCGACGGGCGGAGTCGCCCGGGTCGAGGCTATCGTCGTGAAGGACGGAGTGCTGGAAGGCGGAACCGAGTCACGGCTGGATGGTAAGGCCGCGGGCTACTGATTGATGCAGCACTTCTTATCCACCCACCTGTTTGTTAAGCACCGTCTCACAACCATCTGGCTCGAGCGTGTCTGGGACGCCGGCTTCCCGGCGGTCGAGATCTTCTGTGCTCGCCAGCATATCGATTATCGCGACAAAGCGCAGATTGCCGAGCTCGGGCACTGGTTCCAGGATTCCGAGTTGAAAGTGCATTCCCTGCACGCGCCGATGTACAACGATGACCTCTGGGGCCGTTCTGGTCCGCAAGCGGTGATCAATATCACGGAAACGACCAAAGGACGACGGATCTCGATGGTCGACGAGATCAAGCGCGCGTTAGAAATTTCTGAGATCGTGCCGTTTCGATATCTGATCCAACATATTGGCGTGCATGGCGAGGAGTATGACGAAAGAAAGTTAGACGCGGCTTTTTCCTCACTTGATGAAATCAAGGTGTTTGCAGTCCAACGTGGAGTGGAAGTTTTGTTGGAGAACACTCCGAACGGCCTCTCGTCCGCTGAGAAGCTCAACGCTTTCCTCGGGCAGACCCACCTCAATCTGAACTACTGTTTCGATATCGGGCATGCCCACATGACGGGCGATATCGCATCCGAATATGAGCTGATGAAAGATCGTATCCGGTCGACGCATCTGCACGATAACAACGGTCGTGAGGACCTTCATCTGTTTCCGGGAAAGGGCACAATCGATTGGCAGAGCGCGACGCGGCTGCTCGGAAGCCGTCCCGCGCAATATCCGATGCTGCTGGAGTTGCGAGAGCCGCCCGACGCGGAGCGGCCGATACAGGAAGCTCGACGAAGCGCGGATGAATTGAAAAAACATTTGACAGAACATGAGCAGTGACATCCAAGCCTCTCCGGCGAAGAACGCCAGGAAGATCGCAATTCGCGAAGCGCGCGAATTTGTTGGGCAGCTAGTCGAGATCCAGGGTTGGCTGTACAACTTGCGGAAGTCCGGCAAAATTGTGTTTCCGATCATCCGCGACGGAACGGGCCTGATGCAGTGCGTCGCTGTGAAGAGCAATCTACCGGAAGACGTCTTCGAAATCTTGAAAAACCTCACCCAGGAGAGCTCTTTCACGGTCACGGGTACGATCCGCGCGGAAGCGCGAGCCATTGGCGGTTATGAACTGGACGTCTCCGACGCCAAAGTCATCCAGCGAGTAAGCGAAGAACATCCTTACCCGATTACGCCTAAAGATCATGGTGTCGATTTCCTGATGGATCATCGCCACCTCTGGCTTCGTAGCCGGCGGCAACACGCAGCCATCCGCGTTCGCCACGAAATCATTAAAGGTGTTCGCGACTACTTCGATTCACATGGCTTCACATTGGTGGATACGCCGATCTTTACGCCTTCGGCTTGCGAAGGTACGACGACGCTGTTTGAGGTCGATTACTTCGACGATGAAAAGGTGTATTTGACGCAGTCCGGCCAGCTCTACAACGAAGCGAATGCGATGTCTTTCGGAAAAGTCTACTGCTTCGGGCCAACGTTTCGGGCCGAAAAATCCAAGACGCGCCGTCATCTCACCGAGTTCTGGATGGTAGAGCCAGAAATGGCGTATGCCGATCTCGATGAAGTCAAGCGCGTAGCGGAGGAGCTGGTTGTTTATCTTGTCGGGCGCGTGCTGGAGAATCGCCAAGAGGAGTTAAAGGCTTTAGAGCGCGACACAACTAAGCTCGAATCGGTGAAAGCGCCGTTTCCGCGAATCAGCTACGACGAGGCCGTGAAGATTCTGCAATCCAAGGGAAGTGAAATCAAGTGGGGCGGTGATTTTGGCAATGCGGATGAGACTCTGCTCACTGAAGATTACGATCGACCGGTGATGGTAGATCGATATCCCACCGCATTGAAGGCCTTCTATTTTCAACCGGATGAGACTCGGCCGGAACTCGCGCTGGGTCTGGATGTTATCGCGCCCGAGGGATACGGCGAGATTATCGGCGGCGGCCAGCGAATTCACGATCTGGCTCTGCTCGAGCAGCGGCTCGTGGAGCATAATCTGCCTCGCGAAGCCTTCGAATGGTATCTCGATTTGCGGCGTTTCGGTACCGTGCCTCACGGCGGTTTCGGCATGGGCATCGAACGTTTTGTAGCTTGGATGTGCGGCCTGGAACACGTACGTGAAACCATACCGTATCCACGCATGCTCTACCGCACGCGACCCTAGTGTCCTCGCATGCGCCAATCCCAGATCACTATAGTCGGAGTACCGCTTGATTTGGGAGCGGGCCGGCGCGGAGTGGACATGGGACCCTCGGCGCTGCGTCTCGCCGGGCTAAATGCGAGATTGGAATCGCTTGGTTACGAAGTCAAAGATCTGGGTAATATTTCCGTCGTGCAGCAGGAGAGTACTCCGACCGGTCTGGACAATGCGAAATATTTATCGCAGATTGCAAAAACATGTTCCACTCTCGCGGAGGCGGTTGACAGAATTATCAGCGCGGGTAGATACCCACTCGTTCTTGGCGGAGATCATTCGGTAGCGGTCGGAACAGTCGCGGGCATATCTCAGGCTTTTCTGCGGCGCAACGAGAAAATTGGCCTTATCTGGATCGATGCTCACCCCGATATGAATACGCCGGAAACCAGTCCGACCGGAAATATACACGGCATGCCGCTCGCCTGCTGCATAGGTAAAGGGCCGTCGGAGCTGACGCACATTTTCGGGTATGCCCCGAAGGTCGAAGCGCCCAACGTCGTTCTCGTTGGATTGCGCGATGTCGACTTGAGCGAGCGCGGCCCGATCCACGATTCCGGAGTGAACGCCTTCACTATGCGCGATATTGACGAGCGCGGTTTGAAAAGCGTCATGCAGGAAGCCATTCTTCTAGCGAACCGCGACACGGCGGGGTTTCACCTGTCGTTTGATATGGATGTGCTGGATCCGGATGAGGCGCCTGGAGTCGGAACTCCGGTGCGCGGCGGGATGACTTACCGCGAAGCGCATTTAGCGATGGAGACGATTTGCGACTCGGGGCGGATGGCCTCGATGGACCTCGTAGAGGTAAATACTGTCTTGGACGTGGCGAACCGAACCGCGCAACTTGCTGTAGAGCTTATACTTTCGGCGATGGGCAAGAAAATTCTATAGTAGTTATTACCGTCTATAAAAAAGAATGAAACAACAGGTAAGAATGGCTCGTTCGCTCGCTGAAAGCGACCCCGAAGTCTATGAATCTATTCAACATGAGATAGAACGGCAGGATACCGGACTAGAGCTCATCGCGAGTGAAAACTTCACTTCCGAAGCGGTTTTGGAGGCAAACGCGAGCGTTTTTACCAATAAATACGCCGAAGGATACCCCGGAAAGCGCTATTACGGAGGGTGCGAGTTCGTCGACGTTGTGGAAAATCTGGCGCGGGAGCGAGCGAAGGCTCTCTTCAAAGCGGAGTTCGCGAACGTTCAGCCGCATTCGGGGTCGCAGGCCAACGAAGCGGCCTACGCATCGGTGCTGCAGCCGGGCGACACGATTCTCGGCATGAATCTCGCGCACGGCGGCCATCTGACGCACGGGCACCCGCTCAATTTTTCCGGCAAGCTTTACAAAGTTGTGGCATACGGGGTGCGCAAAGAAGATGAGCGCATCGATTATGACGAGGTCGAACGGTTGGCTGCCGAGCACCGGCCCAAGATGATTATTGCGGGAGCGAGCGCCTATTCGCGGGTGATCGATTTTGCGCGCTTCCGGCGAATCGCGGACGAAGTGGGCGCGGTGTTTTTGGTGGATATGGCGCACTATTCGGGCTTGATTGCGGCAGGCGTTTATCCAAATCCATGCGAGCACGCCCACATCGTTACTTCGACTACGCACAAAACCTTGCGGGGGCCGAGGGCCGGCATGATTCTGGCAAAAGAGAAGTTCGGGCCAGCGATTGACAAAGCGGTGTTTCCGGGCGCGCAAGGCGGTCCGCTGGTACACGCCATTGCCGCGAAAGCGGTCTGCTTCCGCGAGGCCGCTACTCCAGAGTTCCGGCGCTATCAGGAGCAAGTAGTACTGAATGCGCAAGCACTGGCGAAATCTCTCGGTAACGAAGGGTTCCGGGTAGTGAGTGGCGGGACCGATTCGCATATGTTCCTGATCGATGTCTTCGCAAAGGGAATAAAAGGTAAGGAAGCGGAGAAGACGCTGGATCAGGCTCACATCACAGTGAATAAGAACGCAATTCCTTTCGATGTGAATCCACCGCTGAATCCAAGCGGCGTCCGGCTAGGCACTCCTGCGGTCACGACGCGCGGGATGCGCGAAGCCGAAATGCGCGACATCGCGCACTTCATTTCCGAAGTGCTGCACGACGTCAAATCGGAGACGACCATTGCAAAAGCAAAGCAGAGCGTGCAAGAACTCACCAGACGTTTTCCGCTTTACGAGTGGAAACGGCAGGCAAGTACAGTTGCCAGGTAATCCGAACCGATTACCTTTGATAAAGTGGTTCGGATGCAGTACCAGAACTAAGAGCGCAAGTTAGCCTTAAACACTAGTCACCGAGTTTTAGAGGAGGTCAGATGGCTCCAAAGAAATTGCTTTCGGGAATTGTTCTTTTCCTAGCGACCGTTACAGTTCTTCCCGCCAGCATGCTTTGGGTGGGCTTCAACACATTGACGCCCGTCCAGCTATATCAAACAAACGGAACATACATGCAAGATTGGGGACCGGCCAATGCCATCGCGGCTTTTCCGGACGGAACAGGGGATTATTTCTCGGTTGTTCCTTCAACAAGCAGCAGCACGATTACCGAGTACAACAGCAGCTCATCCTCAATAGGCAGTTTCACCATTAACAATCTCATTACCGATGGCGGGTATGGGGCGGGCAGTCTTTTGTTTTCGTCATACGACGGTACGGTCTATCGTGTCACGACGAGCGGTACTATTTTGAATTCGTGGAACACCGGATACACTCACATCGGCGTGACGTCGAATGGCACCGATATTTTCACGACAGAGGGCGATAGCGGCAACCTGATTGACATCTGGTCGACTTCCGGAGCCAGCCTTGGGCATATTGCCACTCCGTTTGTGGGATTGTACGGTCTCGGCTACGACGCTGCGACCGGTAATTTCTGGGCAGGCTCAACAAACTTTGTATATGAGCTGTCGAGCAGCGGGACCCTGCTCGCAACACTCGACCTGATGGGAAATTCGCGCACGCCGAACGGAGCAGTGCATGACAGTGTGGGAGTAGGCAACCTCGTCACCCCGCCAGTCACCATTCCGGAGCCTTCCTCTATTTTTCTGATTTTCGGAGGAATGCTGCTGCTAGGCGTCTGGAAACGTTTGAGGCAATTCGCTATTTATGCGATCAGTTTCGGAGCCGCTTGTCTTGGCAGCGTGAACGTGACCTTGACACCGTCGGTTTCTTCCGGCGCACAGGTAGGAACCACCGTCACCTGGACAGCGAGGGCAACGGACACTACCAGGTCCTCGGCTACGTTTACTTATCAGTTCAGCGTGGGGCCTTCGGGTCAGTCACTCCAGGTCGTGCGCGATTTCTACACCTTCAACACCTTTCCATGGACGCCGTCACAATCGGAAGGAATTTATGATGTGGAAGTTGTAGTGCGCTCGTCCACCGGCGCAACAGGAAGCACGAGGGATGTTTTCAGTGTGACGTCGCGGGTCACCGGCAGCGAGCCAGTGGTTTCGCGGACCAGCCATCCGTTGGTCGCGCTGTATAGCATGCCACCCTGTCCGGCCGGCCATACAGGTCGCGTGCGCTTCAAACTACCTTCAGCAACGGTGTGGCAAGTTACCTCAACAAAGGCGTGCACGGGCAACACCAGTTTGAATTTCTACATCGCGGGGATGCGGGCTTCGACTTACTACCAGTTACAGCAGGATGTTCTGAACGGTCCCTTTGCTACGCCAGGACCGATTCTCAGCTTCACGACGGGAGCGCTGCCGGCAGGTTTGCCAATCGCCTCCTATTCAGTGGTAAAGACACCGCAAGCGCCGAACAACACAGCGTATCCGGTGCTGCTGTCGGGACCAGTAAACGCTATTCCTTATGCAACGGATTCCGCCGGAGAGATTATCTGGTATCTACCGCCGCAAACTCCCGCGGTTGCCTACCTGGTACGTCCGCAACCGGGCGGCACTTTTTTCGTTATTAATCTCGGACCTGGTTCCAAACCCAATTACAGCTTATTGCGAGAGTACGACCTGGCCGGGAATATCGTTCGTGAAACGAACTATGTAGTCATTTCGGAACAGCTGAAGTCCCGGGGCACCGATCCGATTACCTCGATTCATCACGATGCGATCCGCCTGCCTAGTGGGGATATCGCATTTCTGGGGAGCGTAGAGAAAGTCGCCAATCAGGGAGCCGGCCCAGTGGATGTTCTGGGTGACGAGGTTGTAGTTGTCAACCCGAACCTCCAGGTTGTTTTTTCGTGGGATGAATTCGATCATCTCGATGTGGGCCGTCCCGCCGTTCTCGGGGAGACGTGTGCACAGACACGCCGGGGTGCCCGGAGCTCATGAATCCCGGCTACACAAAGGCGAACGATTGGACTCACTCCAATGCTCTGGCGTACTCATCGCGCGACGGGAACATACTTGTTTCGTCGCGACATCAAGATTGGATTTTCAAGTTTAATTACGATAACGGTTCAGGGAATGGGGCGCTTCTCTGGAAGCTGGGGAAAGACGGTGATTTTACAACCACCGCCTCTGGTACCTACCCCTGGTTCTCTCATCAACACAACATCGAGTTTGAACCGAATGGCAATTTGAGTCTGTTTGACAATGGCAACACGCGCGTGACTGAATTACACGGCGGCCACAGCCGGGGACAAGCCTGGCATCTCGACGAGAGCAGCAAGGTCGCAACTCTCGCTTTCAACCTGGATCTGGGCGATTTTTCGCTCGCCACGGGCTCGACGCAACTTCTCTCGAACGGTAACTACGCGTTCGACCTGGGCTTCGTCGGAACGATCACGAAAATGAAGGAATTCACTCCTTCGGGTGTCATCGAAGCCCAACAGGACATAAACAAGAACTCCTATCGATCGTTCCGGATGCGTAGTTTGTATTCGGAGTATTAGGCGGTTCTGAATCAGATGAGCTCCGCCTTCAGCCCCCTTGACCATCGGGGGGCTTGAAGGCTGCTGGGGAACGCCCCGTCCCTCACGGCCGGCGTTCTGTCGATTGCCGCGTCGCCCAAGCCGAACTTCGTCACGTTGAATATTGAAACCGCTTCCTTGCGGTCGCGGCTCGGCAAGCTGTTGAAAATATGGGAGCGCTTTCTGAGCCACGAGCGCAAAGCGAGCGGTTGTGACGAACTTCGGCAAGCGCCGAGCCGGGTCTCGGCGCTTATCTCACCTGCATCTCAACAAGGGGATTGCCTTCCTCAACTCTCTATAGTAGAATCACAAACAGCTATAGTAGATAAGACATGGCACTGCCGAAATTAACGAAACTGGAGCTGCAGATCATGGAAGCGCTGTGGAGCAAGGGAGCGTGCTCGATTCGCGAGATTCAGGAAGCGTTCCCTGAGAAAGACCGCCCAGCCTACACCACAATTCAGACCACGATCTATCGAATGGAGGGAAAGAAGGCGGTACGGCGGGTCAAGAAAATAAGCAATGCACACATTTTCGAAGCCGCTATTTCGCAAAAGAGCGCACATCGCAAGCTGATCGACGAATTTCTCGGTCTTTTTGGCGGTAAGACGCAGCCCGTGATGGCTCACTTGATCGATTCGGGCAAGTTGACTTTGGACGATGTGCAAGAGGCCGAGAAGACACTGCGTCAGCTGGCGAGAAAGGATGAGCCGCGATGATGCCCGACCTGATATCGCCAATTCTCAACCATCTCTGGCAATCGACGATGTTTGCGGCGGTTGCCGGAGGGCTGGTTGTTTTGTTGCGGCCAGCGCAGGCGCGGGTGAGGTACGCGTTGTGGCTGAGTGCCTCGCTGAAGTTTTTGGTACCGTTTGCCTTGTTTATGGCGGCGGGCAGCCGGATCCATTGGCCGAACGCACGGGCCGTGGCGCATGCGCCATGGTCGGCAGCAGTGACACAGGCGAGCCAGCCGTTCACTGAACCGGTCACTTACATGGCGGCTCCGATGGCGGATTCCCATGCTGCTGGGAGCTATTGGATTGCGGCGCTGGCGGCGATTTGGGCGTGCGGTTTTGTGCTGGTGATGTGTTTGTGGTTTGCGCGCTGGCGCAGAATCCGGGCGTTGGTCCGGGCGGCGAGATCGGTGGCTGTTCGCGGGCGGGTGCGTGTGCTGTCGTCGGCTGCGCTGCTGGAGCCTTCGGTATTTGGCATTTTCAGGCCGGTTTTGCTGCTGCCGGAAGGCATCGAAGCCCGTCTGAGCACGGCGCAACTGGAAGCGGTTTACGCGCATGAGTTATGGCATGTGAGAAGGCGGGATAACCTGGCCGCAGCGCTGCACATGCTGGTGGAAGCCTTGTTCTGGTTTCATCCGCTGGTGTGGTGGCTGGAAACAAGATTGATTGAAGAACGGGAGCGGGCCTGCGATGAAGCAGTGCTGCAGGCGGGCAACCATCCACAGGATTATGCCGAAAGCATTCTGCAGGTCTGCAAGCTGTGCCTGGCCTCGCCGCTCGCTTGCGCTTCAGGAGTCAGCGGAGCGGATCTGAAGAAGCGGATCGAGGCGATCATGAATTGTCGCATCGGACGGCGGCTGAACCGCACCCAGGAAGGCGCTGCTGGCAATGGCGGGAGCGGCGGCAATCATTCTTCCCGTGGCGATTGGTCTTCTGAATCCGGCGCGCGCGCAAGAGCAGTCCACAGAGACGTTCGAAGTGGCCTCCATCAAGCCGAGCGATCCGGCGAAGCGAAATGTAATGATCCGATTCTCGCCGAATTTCACTGCTGAGGGTGTTACGGCAAAGGCGCTGATCAATGAGTCATACGAAGTGCACGATTTTCAGATCGAAGATCTCCCGAAGTGGGCTGAGTCGGACCGGTATGACATTTCAGCGAAAGTTGATTCCGCCGACGCAGTTCACGTCCCGCCGAACAAAATGAGCGACGAACAAGGGGACGCGATGGCGAAGGCGACTCGGGCAAGAATCAGAGCGCTATTGGCAGACCGGTTCCAACTTAAACTCCACACCGTCACGAAGGAGATGCCGGTGTATGAACTTGTTGTGGCGAAGGGCGGCCCGAAGCTACAGGAATCGAAGAACGAAGGTTCCGGAGGTAGGCGGGGACTGATGATGCGACCGGGCGAGCTGACTGGGGCCGATGCCAATATGAAATTTCTGGCCAGGGTGGTTTCGCAAGAGACCAGTCGCGTAGTGATCGATAAAACGGGTCTGACTGGGCGCTATGATTTCACGCTACACTTCACACCCGAGCGCCGGCCCGGGCCGTTCCCCGGGGCGGATGGCGGACCCGGACCTGGGCCTGGTCCAGAGATGAAGCCGCCCGATGCCGATGCGAACGGACCGACGCTGGTGACCGCGCTGCAGGAGCAGTTAGGGCTTAAGTTGCAACCGGCAAAGGGTCCGGTGGACATTCTGGTGATCGATCATATCGAGAAGCCGTCGCCGAACTGAACGGCTTTTCCGCTCCCTCAGGGTCGCGGCTCTGCACCTTTTACGAATGATGCGGCTCCAATCGCTTCGCTCATGGCTCCGATGGCTAACGTTCTTCTTAGCATCGACATTTCTGGCTACGGCGGCGGAGTATCACGGACGCGTCAGCTTCAATGACCTGCCGGTGCCGGGCGCGAGCATCACGCTGATTCAGGATGGTCACAAAATCAGCGCGGTCTCGAACGCGGAGGGATTCTATTCTTTTCCGAACGTGCCGGATGGCGCATGGACCATCGAAATCCAGATGAGCTGTTTCGCGCCGATCAAGCAAAACCTAGTGATCTCTGGGAATACGCCGGCTGGCGACTGGCATCTAGAAGTGCTTCCGCTCGATCAGATACGAGCTTCGATTGAACAGGTCAAAGCGGCACCTCCAGTTACTCCGTCTAAGCAACCGGAGACGGCGGAAACACACCACGATTTTGAGCAGGACTCGTCGGCGGAGGGGTTTCTGGTAAATGGCAGCTTGAATAACGGAGCTGCTTCGTTGTTTTCCCAAGCGGCAGCATTTGGGAACAACCGCAACGCGGGAAAGAGCTTATACAACGGTGGGATTGGTATTCTTTTTGACAATTCGGCTTTAGATGCGCGGCCGTTTTCCTTGACTGGACAGGAAACGCCTAAGCCGACCTATAACCAACTCGAAGGCGTGCTTTCGCTGGGAGGCCCGATTCGAATTCCACACCTGCTCAAGAACGGCCCGATGTTTGTGCTCAATTACCAGTGGACGCGAAATCACAACGTCACGACGCAACCGGCGCTGATGCCAACAGCGGCCCAGCGGAGCGGAGAGGCCGAGGGCATTCCGGTAAGTCGCATCAGCCCGCAGGCGAGAGCTCTACTCAGCTACTATCCTTTACCCAATTTCAACGAAAGCTCGGGCTACAACTACCAGGTTCCAATCAAAGGCGCACAGCATCAGGATGCTCTGCAGACGCGCTTGGACAAGATCGTGGGCGCGCGCGACGAGTTCTACGGGCGATTCGCTTTTCAAAGCACCCGCACGGATACGCCGAACGTTTTCGGATTCCTGGATACATCAGACACGCTCGGGTTCGCGAGCAGCGTGAACTGGTCGCATCGCTTCGGGCAGCAACTGTTTATGAATACCGGCTACCAGTTCAGCCGGCTTTCCATGCGGACCACGCCTTTTTTTGAGAATCGCGAGAATGTTTCCGGCGAAGCCGGCATCTCAGGCAACGATCAGAGCCCAGCGAACTGGGGACCGCCGACGCTGGTTTTCTCAAGCGGCCTGGCGAGTTTGACGGACGCGCAGAGTTCATTCGATCGCAACCAGACGGATGGTGTGACTTACGCGATGTACGCCAGCCGCAATAATCACAATATTCTGTTCGGAGGCGGTTTCCGGCGGCAGCAATTCAACTATTTATCGCAGCAGAACCCGCGCGGCACGTTTACCTTTACCGGTCAGGCTACAGGGTCGGATTTCGGAGGTTTCCTGCTCGGCATACCTGATACCAGCGCTATTGCGTTCGGAAATGCAGACAAATATTTTCGCGAATCGGTGTATGACACCTACCTCACGGACGATTGGCGAGTCACTCCCGGACTAACGGTGAACGCTGGTTTGCGCTGGGACTACGGGTCACCGATCTCAGAGCTGTACAACCGGCTGGTGAATCTTGATATTGTTCCGGGATTTACCGCGGCTGAACCGGTGCTTGGTTCGCAAGCGGTAGGTCCTTTGACGGGGCAAAACTATCCACGGTCCCTGATACGACCGGACAGGAGCGGCTTTGAACCTCGTATCGGTATGGCGTGGAGACCGATCTCCGGATCGTCGCTGGTTGTGCGCCTGGGGTACGGCATTTACTACAACACTTCGGTGTACCAGACAATCGCGCTTGAAATGGCACAACAGGCGCCACTCTCGAAGAGTCTGCGTGTCCAGAACAGCGCGGAGACTCCACTAACGCTGGCCAACGGTTTTAATGCCGCCGGCGTGGCGTTGCCAAACACGTTCGCGATCGATCCGAATTTCCGTGTCGGATACGCCCAGAACTGGCAGGCAGCGATCCAGCGCGACCTCCCAGGTTCGCTGCAGATGACGGTGACTTACCTAGGCATCAAGGGTACGCACGCCATGCAGGATTTTCTGCCGAACACGTATCCGGAAGGGGCCCGAAATCCATGTCCTGAGTGTCCGAGCGGATTTGAATACGTTACATCAAACGCGAACTCATCGCGGGAAGCAGCTCAAATCCAATTGCGGCGCAGGCTCCACAGCGGGCTCACGGCGCTGCTTCAATACACGTTTTCCAAATCGATCGACGATGCGGCGGCGCTCGGTGGCGGAGGAAACCAAGGATCACAGACAAACGCGAATAATCCGCAAAACCCGGGATCCGGCCCGAATTCGGGTTCGCAGAACGGGAGCAGCACTCTTACGAGCGCAGCCAGCCCGCTCAATCTGGCGATCGCGCAAAACTGGCTCGATCTTACGGCTGAGCGCGGGCTCTCAAGCTTCGATCAGCGACATGCCCTAAGCGCCCAGATCCAATACACAACAGGCATGGGTCTGCGCGGCGGCACGCTCCTCAGTGGATGGAAAGGCGCGCTGCTGAAGGAATGGACCTTCGCTTCGGATATTACGGCCAGTAGCGGCCTGCCGCTCACTCCCGTGTATCTGACGGCGGTACAGGGCACTGGTGTTACGGGAACCATCCGGCCGAATTACACCGGAGCGCCGCTCTACAACGCTCCTCCGGGCTTATATCTGAATCCTGCTGCATATTCAATTCCGCTTCCGGGCCAATGGGGGAATGCGGGACGGAACACGATCACGGGTCCTTCTCAATTTCTGCTGAACGCCTCGTTGGGCCGCACCTTCCGGCTAAACGATCGCTTGAATCTGGATTTGAGATTCGATTCGACGAACGCTCTCAATCGGGTCAACTTTACCGCGTGGAATACGACGATAGGCAATCCGCAATTTGGACTACCTTCTTCTGCGAATGCGATGCGGAGCGTGGAGACTGTGCTGCGTCTGAGGTTTTGAGCATGCGGCTGTTTTTGTTCGTTTTGTGCCTCGGGCTTGCTGCCGGCCAGCAGATCGGGCAGAACACCGAACCAGGCACAGAAATTACTCCAACATTCACTGCGAGCACACAGTTTGTAGTTGAAACCGTAACTGTCCTAGACAAACAGGGTAAGCCGGTAACTGGTCTTACCGCGCAGGATTTTAGTGTCACGGAGAATGGCGTTCCGCAGACGATCCGGCTATTCGAGCACCAGACGCTGGCGGAGTCTCCGGCTCCGATGCCCGGCAAACCAGGGAACGTGACCATTTACGACCGATTGACTCATACGCAAATCACTCCTGAGCGCGCCGGCAGCACGCGATATAAGGATCGGCGTCTTCTGGCGCTCTATTTCGATATGACGGCCATGCAGCAGGAAGATCAACTACGGGCGCTTGCGGCGGCGAAGATCTTCATCCGAAATCAAATGACGGCTGACGATCTGCTGGCGATATTACGCTACTCCGGCAGTTCTGTCGATGTTTTACAGGATTTTACCGACCATCGGGATCGCCTGTTGAGCATTATCCAAACCATGATTGTGGGAGAAAGCCAAGGCTATTACGAATCGGGAACGGATGCGAGCGCTGCCGATACGGGCGCGGCCTTCGGTCAGGATGACAGCGAGTTCAATATCTTCAACAGTGACCGCCAACTTGCGGCTTTGCAGACAGCGGCACAAATGCTGGGACGCCTCAGCGAGAAGAAGTCGCTGATCTACTTCGCGGGCGGTTTGCGCCTCAATGGCCGCGATAACCAGGCGCAGCTACACGCGACGATCAACGCTGCTATTCGGGCGGGAGTTTCACTTTGGCCGATCGATGCGCGTGGACTGGTAGCGGAGGCGCCGCTAGGTGACGCAACGAAGGGATCGCCAGGCGGAATCGGCATGTACTCGGGTGACTCGGCACTGGCAAACACCACAAATTTTCAACGCTCGCAGGATACCCTGTTTGCGCTGGCAGCCGATACGGGCGGTAAAGCTCTGCTGGATTACAACGACTTGACGAAAGGCATCACAGCGGCGGCGAATTCCGTTTCGAGCTATTACCTGATCGGCTACAACACAACGAACACAGCGCCGGATGGCAAGTTTCGTCGAGTGAAGATCACGCTGAATAAGGATCTCGGGGCGCGGCTCGATTACCGGCAGGGCTACTTCGCGCCGAAACGGTTCAGTAAATTTACCGCGGCCGACAAAGAACGCCAATTGGAGGACGCGCTGCTCGAAGAAAACCCGATTACCGATCTGACGATGGCAATGGAGCTGGATTATTTTCAGCTAAATCGCGCCGAATATTTCGTGCCGCTGGTGGTGAAGATTCCAGGCCATGAGCTAACGCTGGCAAAACGCGGCGGGAGCGAGCATACGCTGATCGATTTCATCGGCGAAATCAAGGACGACTACGGCGCCACCATTACGAATTTACGGGACAAGGTGGATATCAAACTCAGCGACGCGACAGCTGCCGAGTTATCGAAGCGTCCGATTGAGTACGATACAGGTTTTACGCTGCTGCCAGGCAAATACCAGATCAAGCTGCTGGCGCGCGATAACGAGACCGGAAGGATCGGGACTTACGAAACCAAATTCACAATCCCGAATTTGAATAAAGAACAACGGCGAGTGCCGATCAGTTCGGTGGTATTGAGCAGCCAGCGCGTCGCGTTGGCCGATGCGCTCTACAACGCGAAAAAGAGTAAAGACAAGCTGGAACTCACGAATCCGCTGATGGAAAACGGCCGAAAGCTGATTCCGAGCGTCACGCGAGTTTTCAACCGTAATCGCGAGATGTTTGTTTATCTGCAGGCCTATCAACCGAGCGCGACCGGTATTCAGCCACTGCTCGCGTATGTGACGTTCTACCAGGATAAGAAGAAAGCTTTTGAGACGCAGCCGCTGGAAGTCAAGACGGGTCTTCCCGACCGGCTCCACACGGTTCCGCTCGCCTTCACGATTCCGTTGAACACGTTCGCGCCGGGCCGGTATCAATGCCAAGTTACAGTCCTCGATCCGACGGCGCACAAAGCGGCTTTTTGGCAGGCTCCGGTGGTGATTGGGCCGTGAAGCGGAGCTCGTTACTCCGCGCGCAAGGCTTCGAGCGGCGAAATCGAACTGGCCCGGAACGCCGGGATTAAAGATGCGACGAAGGCGGATAGTCCGAGCGCGGCGACCGCGATTGACGTGATCGCAAGGCTGTATGAGTTCATGCCATAGAGTTGGCTGCCCAGAAACCGCCCGATGGCAAACGTCAAAGGCAGTCCGATTATCAGGCCCAGGAGGATCAGTCCAAATGCGTTTTGTAGAATCAGCGCCAGAACGTTCGCGCGATTAGCGCCTAAGGCCATACGGACGCCGATTTCGCTGGTGCGGCGTCCGGTGTCATACGCGGTGACTCCGTAGAGGCCGATACAGGACAAGATCAGCGAAAGAATTCCGAAGAAGGAGGTGAGCCTTGCGATCAGCCGCTGTTGCCGAAACTGGCCGGCTATTTGTTGTTTGACGCTATGAATCGAAATGATAGGCAAGTTGGGGTCTACCGAGGCCATGGCGGTGCGTAGACGGGCATCGGGCACGCCGCTTCGGGATTTGGTTTCGATGACAATATCGTGCAGGAAATGCGAACCGGGAGAGACTTCACTCGATGCATCGCCCGGGGCAAGGTCGTGTTGGGCTTCCGGCAGAAAATAATACGGACTAGCGGGCTTGTCGAGGTTGTCCGTTAAGTTGCGGATGTCTTTCGAAATGCCCACGATTTCGTATTGGCGCTCAGAACCGGGGCCTAGCCGTCCGAAATACTTTCCGAGCGGATCTTCATTCTCGAAGTATTTTCGGGCAAACGCCTCATTGATGATCGCGACGTGTGGCGAAGCGGCCGTATCCTGTTCTGAAATGCCGCGTCCTCGAATAATATGATTTCCGATGGTCTCGAAGTATCCAGCGGTGACTCGATCCCAAAAGACAGGATTGAAGTCGTTGGAAGCGGGCGCGGGATGCCCGTTCACCCACACGCCACCGCCCCATTGCGGGCCGTTTTGCGGCGAGTAGGTGCTTAGAGCGACCTCCTGGACACCGGGAATGCTGGATAGCGCATCGCGGATGCGCCGGTAGAGCGGAGTGAGTTGTTGATAACCATAACCGGCCAGGCGCGGCTCGATATTCATCACGACGCGCCGATCCGGATCGAATCCGAGGTTCTGATTTTGCAAGCTATGCAGCGCCGCGGTGAGCAGACCGGCTGCCGATAACAAGACCAGCGAGAGCGCAGCCTGGAACACCACGAGTGTCTTGCGAGGAAGCGAGCCCGTCCGCGCAGTGGAACGGCTGGCTCCGCGAAGGGCTTCGATGGGATCTACGCGACTCGCCATCCATGCCGGAGCGATACCGAAAACTATGCCAGTGAACAACGACACGCCTAGCGCAAACAACAGTACAGGAGTGGAAGGCGAAGCGCCGATGGGTATGCCCGGCAGGTTGCCGACTTTGGGGAATGCGAAATGCAGAATCAGACGCGTGCCTGCAAATGCGATCGCAAGGCCTGCCGCGCCCCCGAGAAGGGCCAGCAAAATACTTTCGGTGAGGGCCTGCTTGATGAGTCGCGGCGCTGAAGCCCCTAACGCCAAGCTCAGAGACACCTGCCGGCGCCGCTCCATGCCGCGCACGAGCATGAGACCGGCGACGTTCGCGCAGACAATGAGCAGTACAAAACCGGTGACCATCATGAGGATCCGCAGCCAGTGTCCGTACTGCTCGCGCATGCTGCTGATACCTGCGCCTCCAGGGGTCAGGAATAGAGTTTGCTCTGGGAATTTCGCACGCTCCTCAGGGCTCATTTCACCCCAATGCGAGCGCAGCCATTGTTTGAGCTGAACTCGCATTTCGGCCTCTACGGATGCGGGATTGACGCCGGAGCGGATGCGTCCAATCACATCGAGCCAATGAAGATTTGGCTTGTTCAGATCGGCATCGGCCTCGATAAACGGTTCCGTGTTGAGCGGCAGAAAAAAATCGGGAGGACTGTCGCGCAGCTGGTCGCCATAGAAGGCTGGGGGAGCGATGCCCACAATAGTAAATGCCTTCTGATCCAAATCGAAGACGCTGCCGATTACCGACGGATCGGAACCATATCTTTGCTGCCATAAGCGATAGCTCATGATCGCGACCGGTGGAGCGCCGGGTTGATCATCGGCGGCGGTAAGCGAGCGTCCGGCGTAAGGCGTGAGGCCAAACATAGTGAAGTAGTTGCCGGAAACATACTCGCCGGGATAGCTTTGGGCAGGCTCCGGGCGTCCCGCGCGTCGAACGCCAAAGAGCGGCTCGATCGATGAGAAAGCGGCCAATTCCGAGAAGCCTTTGGTGTTGTCTCGCAGATGCTTGTACAGCTCGTACGAGACGAGAGTGAAACCGTTGTCCTGGCCGTACGCGGTGAAATAGCAGCAACGCGCGTCTTTGCCCAGACGATATAGCTCATTTGGGCTCACAACAGGGAGCGACTTCAGTAGAACGGCATAGACCAGGGTGAAGATAGAAGTGGTTGCGCCTATGCCAAGCGCAAGCGTCAAGACGGTGGTGACGGTGAATGCGGGAGCGTTTCGCAAGCGCCGGAGGGCATGACGCGTGTCTTGTAGCAGTGTTTCGAGAAACGGAAGTGATCGTTGGGCGCGATAAGCCTCTCGAGTAGCTTCCAGTGCTCCGAACTTCAGGATGGCTTGCCGTCGCGCTTCAGCAGGTGATTGACCCGCGCGAATATTTTCGGCCGTTTGCAGCGCGAGATGTTCTTCGATTTCGGCCTGCAGGCGCTCTTCGTCGCGGGCGTGGCGAAACCACGAAGTCGCGCGCTTCAGAAATTGTTTCAGGCCTCGCATGAGAATCTTGTTTGCATCACTCAGTTCGTAACGCTTGGAGCGGAGAAATCGAACCGGCGCGGAGCGCGGGAATCAGCGCAGCCAGCAGCGCCGAGAGCCCAAGCGCCGCGATCGCTAAAGATGTGACGAGCGGGTTGTATGGATTCGTGCCAAAAAGCTGACTGCCCAGAAATTTGCCTGCAACGAGCGTGAGCGGCAAGCCGATGAGGAGACCTGCCCCTATAAGGGCAAACGCGCCTCGGAGGACGAGCGATACGACCTGACTATGATTCGCGCCGAGCGCCATGCGGATGCCGATCTCGCTTGTGCGCTGGGTGGCATTGTAGGCGATGACGCCATAGAGGCCGATACAGGAGAGGATGAGCGAGAGCAGGCCGAAGAAGGAAGTGAGCCGGGTAATCAGGCGCTGGTCGCGAAAGACGGCGGAGACCTGGTCGCGGAGCGGGCGGATGGAAATAATGGGCAGATTGGAATCAACCGAAGCGATGGCGCGGCGAATCTGCGCCTCGGAAACGTGAGCGCCGGGCTGTGTGAGAAGAACGATGTCCTTTAAATAACGCGCGCTGGGGCTCACTTCGGTTGCGCTGGACTTTGAAAAATCGCGCTGTGTTTCGGGCAGGAAGAAAAACGGACTGACGGGCTGGGCGATTTCAAAATTGAGATAGCGCGCGTTTTTGGCGATTCCGACGATCTCATACATGGTAGAAGTGGGATCCTGTTCACGCCGGAAGTGCTTTCCGATCGGGTCTTGTTTTGGAAAAAATCTGCGAGCGAGGGCTTCATTGATCACGGCGACATGCCGCGAAGTTGCGGTGTCCTGCTCGGTGATGCCGCGGCCTCGGAGGATGGGATTGCCCAGTACATGGAAATAGCCCGGAGTTACTCGATCCCAGAAAGCAGTTCGGTCAAATTTCAGATCGTCAGTGGGTCCGCCGGTCCCCCAAACACCGGCTCCCCAAGCGTTATCAGAGAGCGGTGAATAGGTGCAGAGAGCGACGCCTGCAACTCCGGGAACTCCTGCAACTGAATCGTGAATGCGCGTATAGAGCGGCGTGAGTTGGCCCGTGGAGTACCCGGCAATGGCGGCATTGATGCCGGCTACGATACGCCGGTCGGGATCGAAACCGAAATCCTGATTTTCGAGCCGGTGCAATGACGTAATGAACAGTCCTGAAGCTGACAGCAAAACGAGTGAAAGGGCGGCTTGCGAAATAACTAGACCTTTTCGCGGCAGCGAGCCAGTGCGTATTGTGGAGCGGCTAGCGCCGCGGAGCGCTTCGATTGGGTCGATGTATGTAGCCATCCATGCAGGAGCGATGCCGAGAGCTATTCCCGTGCCCAGTGAAATGGTTAACGCGAATGCTAAGACCGGCAGGGACGGCGACGGGCTGATCGGTATTGCAGCCATACCGATGCTGGCGGGAAAGGCGAAGTGAAGCAATAAGGCTGTTCCGGTAAAAGCGACCGCTATTCCGACAGCACCGCCCAGCAGGGCAAGCAGAGTGCTTTCTGTGAGCGTTTGGCGCACAAGCCTGGATGTCCGCGCGCCCAGAGCCATGCTCAAGGAGGTTTGCCGGCGCTGATCGAGACTGCGGACGAGCGTGAGATTGGCAATGTTGGCGCAAGCGATGAGGAGCACGAGCGCCGTCACACTCATGAGAATTTTGAGCCAATGCTCATATGTGTCCCGCATGCTGGTGATGCCTGCGCCTCCGGGGCCCAGAAACAGGGTTTGCTTTGGGAAGTCCGCTCGCTCATCTGCGCTCATTTCGCCCCAATGCGAGCGCAGCCATTGTTTGAGCTCTACGCGCATTTGCGCTTCAATCGCTGCAGGCGATGCGCCTGGACGCATGCGGCCGATCAGGTCTAACCAGTGGAGGTTGGGCTGGCGCAGGTCGCCAGGATCACTTGTGTTCAGCGGCAGGAAGAAATCGGGCGGAGAGTTGCGCAAGGTGTCGCCGAAGAAGCTGGGCGGGGTAATACCCACGATGGTAAACGGCTTCTGATTGAGATTGAAGATAGCCCCGATGACGGATGGATCCGAGTGATAGCGCTCGCGCCATAAGCGATAGCTCATAACAGCGACGGGCGCAGCGTGTGGTTGATCATCGCCAGGTGTGAGCATGCGTCCGGCATGGGCATTGATAGCGAACATGCGGAAGTAATTGCCGGAGACATACTCGCCGGGATAGCCTCTGGGCGGGGTCTGCGTAACCGGCGCGGCGCCCGTCGAACAACACCTCTCCTGCGGAAAACGCGGCTAGCTCGGCGAAGGCTTTGGTGTGGTCTCGGAAGTATTGATAAAGCTCGTAAGAGACAAGCGAGAACTCTTTGTCTTGCGCATACGTGCCCCAATAGCAGCAACGCGCTTCTTTTCCAAGACGCAATAGTTCGTCCGGATTCGCAACCGCGAGGGATTTCAGTAGAACTGCATATACCAGGGTGAAGATGGAAGTGGTTGCGCCGATACCGAGCGCAAGCGTCAGGACGGTAGTGATGGTGAAGGCGGGCGCATTTCGTAGGCGCCGCAGCGCATGGCGCGTGTCTTGCAGCAAAGTTTCGAGAAACGGGAGGGATCGTTGGTCGCGATAAGCCTCTCGAGTAGCTTCCAGTGCCCCGAACTTCAGAAGTGCCTGGCGTCGCGCTTCAGCGGGTGATTGACCGGCGCGAATATTGTCGGCCGTTTGCAGCGCGAGATGTTCTTCGATTTCGGCTTGCAGGCGCGCTTCGTCGCGCTGCGGCCTCCGAACGGGAGATCAGCCGCTGGAAGAACCTCCGCAATGCTCTCACTGAAAGTCCTCTGCTTTCGCGCTGAAGAAGCGAGCGATGATGGCAGTTGTCTGTTCCCAACCTCGGGCCTCGGCTTGCAGTTGTTTGCGGCCATCGCGAGTAAGGCGATAGAAGCGGGCTTTGCGGTTGTTCTCGGAGGCGCCCCATTCGGAAGCGATGGAACCCTCCTGCTCGAGCTTCAGCAGCACGGGGTACAGCGTCCCCTGATTGACGCTCAGGAGATCGCCGCTGATCTGCTCGATGCGGCGCGCGATACCGTAGCCGTGAAGCGGCCCGAGCACGTCGAGCGTCTTCAATACCATCAATGCGAGCGTGCCTTGCCGAACGTCCGTTTTCTCTCTCATCGGCTTATTGGGTTTCCAACAGGAAGCATGACATATTTCATTTGGGAAAGCAACAGGATAGCTTCTTTTATCCGCTCCCTTGTGGTCGCGGCTCGGCCAGAGTGGGGATAATTAAACCTCGTTCATTAGGAGTGCTGCAGACCGAGTGTTTGTAAACGCCGCGATGGGGCATCCGTCCAAAGAAGTGGGAGGATGCAATGTTCAGTTTGAAAAAGTCGGGGAGAATTGCGGTGCTGCTTGGCTCTTGCGCGCTAGCCGGATGCGGGGGCGGATATTATCGCGCGGGTGTAGTCGTCGGGCCTCCACCTCCTCCGCCGGTCTATGGAGCTGTTGGCTACGCACCTGGTCCCGGTTATATTTGGGCGGACGGTTTTTATGACTTACGCGGCGGCCGGTGGGTGTGGGTGAATGGGCATTGGGCGCGACCGCCTTACCGTGGGGCTCGCTGGGTGCGGCCATACTGGGAGCAGCGCGGCCGTAGATACCGATTCCATAACGGTTATTGGAGCCGGTAGGGTGTTTGCGATTTATAGATAGCCGTAGGCGAGCCAGCCACCATCCACATACAACGAATGCCCGGTTATGAAGCTCGCCTTTTCGCTCAACAGGAATGAAACTGCATCCGCCACATCGGCGGGCTGCGCGAGGCGGCCTAAGGGAATGCGCTCTTTTATCTGAGCTTCATTGACGTTACCGGCAGCGATGTTACGCAGCGTCATGTCAGTCGCTACGTAGGCCGGGCCAACGGCATTTACGCGGATTCGGTTCTCCGCCCATTCGATGGCCAGTACTTTCGTGAGCATCGCCACGCCGGCCTTCGCGCAACAATAAGCGGCACGGCGCGGGAATGCAGCCTCGGCGTTCGTGCTGGTGATGAACACGATTGCTCCACCGGTCTCGATCATGCGCCTGGCGCAAGCTTGCGCGAAATAGAAGGCGCCATTCAGTTGCACATCCACCATACGCGCCCATTCGGCAGGTGGCAGAGTGATGCTGTCGTGGGGTTTGCTGATCCCTGCGCAGTTGACGATTCCGTCCAATTGGCCGAATTTCTTTACTGCGATCTCCGCCACCGCTTCACACTGCTCTGGCTCTGTGATGTCACAAGCGATGGCGACCGCGCGACCTCCTTCGGTTTCGATGCTCGCTGCTCTTGCTTCAGCTTCGGGGAGATTCAGATCGGCGATAACGACGCGCGTGCCTTCGGATGCGAGCCGGCGGCAGACTTCCGCACCAATTCCGCTGGAGCCGCCGGAGACCACGATCACCTTGTTTCGCATAACTCGAGAAGAGGAAATTTATCTTTTCAAGAAGCCTTGCGATTCGAGCCATTCGGCAAGCCGATCGATCCAATGATCGGAAGGATACCCCTGTTGCCGCATGCCGAAACCATGGCCACCCTTCGCGTACATATGCAGCTCTACGGATTTGTGGGCGCCGCTCCACTGGTCGTACAAGCCGATGCTATCGGGAGCCAATCCGAGCTGATCGTCGGTAGCCGCAACGAGAAACATTGGGGGCGCATCGGAGGGAACCGGATCGTTCTTGAGCATCGAGGTGGCAGGGTAGATCGGCGCTACAAAGGCGGGGCGACCCTCAGGCGTGTAGTGCAACCCGACGGCCGCGGTTACTGTTCCTCCGGCAGAGAACCCGATGATTCCGACCTTATCCGGAGAGATGCCCCAATCGGCGGCGTGTTTGCGTACATACTCGACCGCGGCGAGCCCGTCGGCAATGGAAAGCGGCACGGTCTTCTTGATCATTTCCTCGAATTTTGGTTTATCAGCAGCGAACAATGACATGAACTCCTGCGTGGCATCGTCGCCCGAATGCGCCAGCCGATATTTCAAAACGAAGGCCGTCACGCCCCTGGCCGCGAGCCACTTGGCAACCGCGATGCCCTCACTCTCAATGGAGAGCGCCATGAAGCCACCACCGGGACAGATCACGACGGCGTTTCCGTTGCCTCCAGCAACCGGTCTGTAGAGAGTCAGGGTAGGTTTGGTAACGTTACTTACGACTTCGGTGTTCCAAGCTCTCGAGAAATATTGTTTTTCCGGATAGCTCGTTTCGACGGAGCCCGGAGGCGTGCCGGGATACAGAGGAATTACTTCCTGAGCGGCTGCGCCGGCGGTCAAGACTGCAAGCACACAAAGAAGTCGCGCAAGTGACAGTTTCATGATTCGATCCAGTTTATAGATTAGCGGTGGGGATTTGCGAAGAGCTAATCAGAAAAAGGTTTTCTTGAAGGCTTCGTATCGCAGGCGCGCGATGTTCATGAGCTGCGGGAACTGCGGTTCCTGGCGGATATTTTCGAGCAGCGGATCCATGACGAAGTATGGATAGGAGAAGAAACCGTTTTGAATGCTGTAGCCCAACATGCGCGTAGCTGAACTCTTGTCGCGCAGAACGGCATAAGCTTGCGCAATTTTATATGTCGCTTCCGGATCACCTACGCCGCGTTGCCGGATCTTGTCTTCCAGTTGGTGTAGAAGCTGGAGTCCGTCTGAATTTTTGTGCGCGATGCCATCACTCAAAGCGATACCGACCTGCGCATATAAAGACGGATCAAGCTCGTTTGCGCGATGGAAATCCCTCGCCGCCTGATCCCAGTTCTTGCGATGGTACTCTCCAAAACCGCGGTAAAACACGATGAAAGCCGAGTTGTTGTCGTCGGGCAGATTTTGAAGAAACTTGTCGTACTCTCCAAGGTAAAGATACGTATTCAAGACTGCACCGTTGCCTTTGACCAAGGGATCGATCTGACGCGCGCGCTCGCATTCGGCAACCGATTCCTGCAGCATCCCTGCGAAGCGGTACGCGTATCCCAGCTCCCAATGCAATGCGGCATTGTTCGAGTTAGTTCTAAGCGCGTCCCGCAGGAGCGGCATGGCCTCCTCCACTTTGCCGGTATCGATGAGCAAGTTGGCCAGAAACATGCTGGCTTCGAGTTGTTTGGGTTGAAGCGAGAGCGCGCGTTCGTAGGCGGCTCGCGCCTTTTCGTACTGCTCGCGCCCGCCGAGTTCGAAAGCAGCAGCAGAGGTGTACGACTGGCCGAGATAGGCCCAGGTCAGCGCGCGAGTCGGATCGATCTGCGCAGACTTCTCAAGCATCTTGATTGCCATTAAGTAGTCGTGACTTCCGACCAGATCGGCACCGCGCAGATAGTATTCGTAGGCCAGTGGATTGACGGGCTCGTCAGCCTTGATGCGGAGCGCCTCGGACGGTGACAGGTTCAGTTCGAGTCCCTTGATGATCTGTTGAGCTACGTTGTCCTGAACAGTCAAGAGCTTGTCAAATTTGAGATCGATCGTGTCCCTGCCAAGAATCTTTTCGGTTTTGACGTCGATCAGCTGATACGTGATTCTTAGCTCATCGCCCTCCCGCATGAAATTGCCGGTGAGTAGCGTGTCGACATTCAAATCTGCGGCCGCCCTGGGAAGGTCGATGGTTTGACCTTTATATTTTTCGATAGCTGAAGAAGGCCTGACTGTGAGCGAACTTACTGCGCCTAGCTTGGTGATGACAGCGTCGGCGAGGGAGAAGCCGAGGAAGTCGTTGTCCGGGTCGTGCCTGAGGTTGCGTAGCGGAAGGATGGCAAGACTGCGCTGCGCCGGCGGAGTGTAAGCCGGATGTCCTCTTTTCAGATAGCAGGACGTAGCCGATCGCGATAGCGAGCACGCAGGCGAGCACGGCGAAGCCGCCAATAACGATTCTGCTTCGCCGGTTGACCCGGCGTACCGAAGGTGAAACCAGTAAGGGGCCCTGCGGCTCGAAGCGCGAGATCCCGGCCAGACTCGACGCTTCCTCTCCGCGTTGGGTGGGGATCGATTCCGGACTCTTTACTTCAGTTACTGGAACGGTGAAGCGATAACCCCTCTTTGGAACGGTCTCAATGTATTGCAGGTCGCTATCGTCTTTTCCGAGGATTTTCCTCAGCGCCGATATGGAGACGGTAAGATTCGCATCCTCGACAAAGCTGCCCGGCCACACCGCGCGCATGATCTGATCCTTAGTAACGAGCCGGCCATGGTTCTCGACCAGGTAGACGAGCAGTTCGAAAGTCTTGGGCGGTAGGGAGACCTGCTGGTTATCGCGCGTCAACCGGTGCTCGGCTGGTTCCAAGCGAAAGGCACCAAATTCGAAAAGACTACGTGTTTTCAGCTCCATAGAATGCTTCGCCGCTTTTCCCGGAGTTACTTGGAAATTATTTGGAGATTCTTTACCGGCTCTTAAGGACGACGGACTGCGATGTATTCCAGTATGGCTTAGTCCAGCCCACTCGGAGTAAGGCTCGGACTCGAAAAAAGGAGAACACAACAATGAAGAAGTCGCTCATCGTAGCGCTGACCACAATGGGTCTCGGGATAGCTGCCCTGCCTGTAGCTGCGCAGGTTCCGGAGATCGTTTTTAACTTAGTGCCTCAACCGGCATTTGTAAATTGCCTGGGCGAGCCGTATGGCCCCGCGCCCACCGCGCAGGTGATCGTGCAAAGAGGGGAGCTGAATGACGTTCTCATTCTGCGCGCGAAACATCTCAGACGGAACCTTGGGTTCGATCTGTTCACGACACAGAACACCAATCTGCTGGCGAACGGAGAGGTAAATCCGAACTTCAAGAACTTCGGACTAGCCTGGTATCAGACGGACGTTCAGGCTGATGAAAATGGAAATGCCGAGGTAGCGATCAAGACGATTTTGCTGGATCAGATTTTCGGTTTCGATCCAGCCTCAGCTCTGGCCCCGACCCATACCTTCCATGTAGGGTTCTGGTTCAACAAGCCCGAGGATGCCGCGGCTTGCGGATTTAATACCGCCAAACCCACGCCGTTCAATGGCGAGCAGCATGCAGGACCGAACGCGATGATCACTGTGCCGAACCCGGTCACGAACCTTGGGCCGTTGTGCACAGGCCCGCGCAAAGAGGGATCGACTTTCGTCTGCAACGAGTAGCGTTCAGATCCTAACCCGGACTTCGAATAGGTTTCACTTGAGGCACGCGTCCCGAGAAGTCGGGACGCGGCAGACTGAGAGTCCGCGCCACTTCGGGCTCGGGGGGCGATTACTGGAGAAAAATATGTTCAGACTAACGGGCGCCCTCGCGCTCTCATTCATGATTGGCGCAACCAGCGTACCGGCTGCGGCGGATTCATTTTTGTTTTCCACCGGTAATCCCGATGGAAAAATTGCAACCCTTTCGCGTCCCGCCGGCCCCGGACAACTCGAGACGGAAACCGCCGACGATTTTGTCCTTAAGCAGACGACGACAATCGATTCGGCCACGTTTACAGGTTTGTTCCCGCTGGGCGCTCCGCTGAGCAGTGTTACGGACGTCGAGATCGAGCTGTATCACGTCTTTCCGGTGGACTCAGCGAATCCGCCAGATGGCAGAGTACTGACGCGCGTCAACTCGCCCGCCGATAATCAGTTCGCCGCCTTCGACAGCGCGGCCGGAGCACTGAGATACACGACTACTCTGCTCAGCCCGAGCTTCAGCGTAGCTAATACCGTGGTGAACGGCATCCATACGGCTCCCAATCAATTCACCGGAGGCGAAGGTCCAACCACCGGCGAGGAAGTCGAGTTCACCATCGATTTCAGCTCGCCGTTTACGTTGCCGGCCGATCACTATTTTTTCCGCCCGGAAGTGGCCTTAGCAAACGGCAATTTTCTCTGGCTGTCTTCGCCGCGCCCGATCGTCGCTCCCGGGACTCCGTTTACCGGGGATCTGCAGACCTGGATTCGCAATACAGATCTCGATCCGGACTGGGAGCGGGTGGGCTCGGATGTTACGCATCAGGGGCCCTTTAATGCCGCGTTCAGCTTGACGGGAAACACGGTTCCAGAGCCTTCGACCTACGGCTTGCTGGGCGGCGGTCTCGTTCTGCTAGCATTCGCGCGACGCAGGCGGCGATCGCGGTGATGTATGTCGAACGCAAATCCTCACGGCGTTATGGAAGGCGAGGGCGCCTACAATCGGCATGCCAGGTTCCAGGCAGGCGGTATCGCTTTAGCGTTGCCGCTGCTGGAGAAGGCTGTTCGGAATATAGAACTGGATGGCGGCGATCAGCCCGTAGTGATTGCCGATTACGGATCGTCACAAGGCAAGAACTCGCTCGCTCCCGTGCGGATCGCAATCCGAGGTCTGCGGCGACTTGTTAGCGCAAATCGCCCCATCTTTGTCTTTCACGTGGATCAAGCAGCGAACGATTTCAACTCACTGTTCGACGTGCTGGGCTCTGATCCGGACCGATACACTCGCGATGAGCCAGATGTATTTCCCTGCGCGATAGGAAGATCCTTTTACGAGCAAGTACTCCCGGCAGAGTCGGTGCACGTCGGGTGGTCGTCGTATGCGGCCGTATGGCTGAGCCGCATCCCGACTCTGATTTCGGGTCATTTCCGTGCAAACCGAGGTACAGAGGCCGAGCGCGCTGCCTTCCAGAGGCAGGCTGCCGAGGATTGGGAGAAGTTTCTATCCTTGCGGGCAAGCGAATTGCGGCCAGGGGGTTGTCTTGTGATCGTCCTGCCGGCTCTTCGGGATGACGGCGAGCCGGAACCGGCACTTGAAGCGGCGATGGAGCATGCGAACGCCGTACTTGCGGAGATGGTTGAGGACGGCACGATCAAAGCCGAGGAACGAGCTCGAATGGTGCTGGGAAGTCATGCGAGGCGAAGATGCGATCTTCTTGCACCATTCCATTCCGACGGACAATTCGAGGGGCTGAGCGTAGAATGCTGCGAGCTGTTCTCGCTTTCGGATCCCGCCTGGACCGATTACGAGCGGGACGGGAGCAGCGAGTTGCTGGCCGCACGGCGCGCGCAGTCCTTCCGCGCAACGTTCGCACCGTCGCTGGCGTCCGCGCTCAGAAACGGGGCCGCGCGCGCGTTCGCCGAGCGCCTGGAGGACGGGTTGAAGCGGCGTCTGGCGAACGAACCAATGCCGATGGAGTCGTTGGTCCAGACGACTCGTACTGTTCAAGCGGGGTTGCACCGGCGCCGTGTTGCCCAACGGCGAGCGTTCGCAAATCGAAATACTTCGGAAGGGAGCAACGGAAGTGCCTTGGGCGATCTGCTACATAGGCAAGCCCTGCACAAGCCGGATGCACCGGCTCTCTTCTGCAATGACAGAAAAATATCTTATCGGGAGCTCGACGAATCGTCAACCCGGCTTGCGAGCTGGCTGATCGAGCAGGGACTCCGGCCCGGCGACCGGGTTGCCATACATTGGTCGAACTCGATCGAGGTTGTTCAGATCTTCTTTGCAGTTTTTAAAGCCGGCTTGATTGCGGTGCCGATCAACTTGCGCCTGAAAGCGCCAGAGGTGGGGTGGATTCTGGAGCACTCGCAACCACTGATTTGTTTCAGTGAACCGGCGCTGGCACCGATTGCGCAACAGGCTCGCTCAGGCTGCGCATCCTTGCGCTGTATCCTAACGGAGCTGCCAGCGGCCGATGGCGGACACACGTTTTCGCTGCCGGACGTTCAAGCCGATCAGCCCGCCGTGATTCTGTACACGTCCGGAAGCACGGCCCGGCCCAAAGGAGTAACCCACACGCATCGTAGCTTGGGCGAGGCAGTCCGCCTGGTCGCCGAATGCCTGCTGAATAGCAACGACACTGCTCTCGTCATGACCCAGATGATGCATGTCGCCGGACTCGGCGTCGATCTGTTGCCAGCCATCTATCTCGGCATTCCGGCGGTGCTGTTGCCCGCCTTCGAGCCCGGCGCCACTCTCGATGCGATCGAACGCTTCCGCTGCACTTTTACGTTGGCACTCCCGGCGCTTCTGCAGTTCGTGGTCGAAGAACAGGTGCGCAAGCCGCGCGACGTAAGCTCTCTTCGGACCGTACTGGGCGGCGGGGATAGCGTACCCGTGCAATTGCAGGAGCGCTTCGCGGCAGTGTTCGGACTGCCACTCCAGGAAGCCATCGGCATGACCGAAACTTCTCCCATTGCGGTGAATCCGAAACAGGCGATCCGGCCGGGATCACTGGGCATCGCCGTTAAGGACACTGAGCTGGGCATTGTGGACGCCGCCGGCAGAATGCTTGGTGATGGCGAAACAGGGGAAATTGTGGTGCGCAGCCCGGCGAATTGTGTAGGATATTGGAACGATGCAGCCGCGACGGAGGCGCTGCTGCGCGGCGGCTGGCTGCACACAGGCGATCTGGCAAGCCGCGATCGTGACGGCTACTTCTGGTTCAAAGGCCGCAAGAAGGCGATCATCATCCGTGCGGGCTCGAACATCTCTCCGCAGGAAGTGGAAGAAGTGCTGTATGAGCACCCGGCGGTATTCGAGGCGGGTGTTGTGGGAGCGCCGGATCCGATTTACGGCGAAGTTCCCGTCGCGTTTGTCTCTTTGCGAAACGGCTCGATGCCAGGCGAGCAGGAATTACGCGAGCACGCGCGGAGAAGCTTGGCGGACTACAAAGTCCCGGAGAGAATCCTTTTCATTCCCGAATTGCCGAAGGGTCCAACAGGAAAAGTTGATCGGTCCGCTTTGAAAGCGACGCTACTCCAGAGTTCCAAATGAACGGCAAACGTCCCGGCGTCTTTTATGGCTGGTGGGTGGTCTTAACGGCCGCGCTGGCGCTCTTCTGGGGCGTGCCCATCACGGTCTATTCGTTCAGTGTTTTTCTCAAGCCATTGATGCACGATTTTCACGCCGGCCGCGCAGCCGTTTCGCTGGCTTACACCTTTCATAATCTAATGGCCGCGACCAGCGCTCCGGTGGCGGGACGGCTCATCGATCGATACGGGGCTCGCAAAGTAATACTGCCGGGTGCTGCGATGTTTGGCTTGACTTTGCTTTCCATCAAAGCGTTTTCCGGAAGTATCTGGCTATTCTGCCTTTTTTACGCATTATTGGGCCTGTTGCACATTGGTGTGGGGCCTATACCTTACGTCAGCGTGGTCTCGCACTGGTTCGACAGGCGCAGGGGTTTGGCTCTAGGGCTGACGATGTGCGGAATTGGTTGCGGCGCGATTGTTATGCCCGTTTTGGCGCAACGGCTAATTGCGCTGTTTGGTTGGCGTGCCGCATATGCGATCTTTGGCGGCGCGGTCCTAGTTGTCGTTATGCCCGTAGTTGGAGCGTTCCTCAAGGAGAAACCGGAGGATCTGGGACTTTTGCCTGACGGAGCAACGCTTGCGGATGCCACAGCACCCGATGCAGCCGGTGATGCGGGTTTACGCTGGCGTGACGCCTGGCACACTAAAGCATTTTGGGTGATGGTGATCGCATTTTTTCTAGTGGGCGCAAGCGTGCAAGGCTGTGTCGTCCATTTGAATGCAATGCTCACAGACCGGGCGATGGCTATTCAGGCCGCGGCCTTGGCCAGTTCAACGCTGGGCGCAGCGACACTGATCGGCAGGCTGGTCTCCGGCTACTTGCTCGACCGGGTATTTGGTCCTCTCCTTGCAGCTCTCTTCTTCAGTGGTGTTGCGGTTGGTATTGGCATTCTTTGGACGGGGAGCGCGACCGCCTTTGTATTTCTGGGCGCATTCCTCGTCGGACTGGGTCTGGGCGCAGAAGTAGACATCATCGCCTACTTAACCAGCCGTTATTTTGGCCTCCACTCGTTCGGGAGCATTTATGGCGCTGCGTTTGGCGCCTTCGTTTTGGCAGGCGCCTTGGGCCCATTGATGATGGGCGCAGGTTTTGATTTGACGGGTTCTTACAGCGGGTCGCTGGCGGCATTCTTTACGGCGACATTGATTGCGGCGGTGCTGATGACCTCGTTGGGACCGTACCGATATGGCGCACACCAGGCGGGGAGGAACGAGCTCATATTGCGGCTTCAGACAGAGGATAGAACATGACTGAACTGCGAGGTGAACAACCGGCGGCAGCCTCTGTTCTGCAAATGATGCAGGGCCTGCACATCTCCCGGGCAGTTTTCGTTGCGGCGAAGCTCGGGATCGCCGACCTGCTCAAAGACGGCCCGCAGAGCTCCGATGAGCTGGCGCGGAGCACCCAGAGCGATCCGCAGTCGCTCTACCGGATTCTGCGCCTCCTGGGAGCACTCGGCGTTTTCCCCGAACTCGAGCCGGGCCGCTTCTGCCTTTCGCCGCTAGGCGAGCGGCTGCGGACCGGAGTGCCGGGATCAATGCGAGCCTGGGCTCTGCTCACTGACGCGCTTGGCGGTTTGGGAGCATTCGACCACATCCTTGACACGGTGCACACCGGAAAGCCGGCGTTCGAATCGGTTTTTGGAATGGGAATCTTCGAGTTCCTCGCGCGCCATCCCGAAAAGGCCGCTGCGTTCGACGCCGCGATGTCGGAGCGGACCGCCGCATTTGCTCCGAGCGTCGCCTCCAGCTACGACTTCCCAGGGATGCGCAGGGTCGTCGATGTCGGCGGCGGACGCGGTACGCTGCTAGCGGCCATCCTGGCAGCAAGGCCAGAACTGCGCGGAGTGGTCTTCGATCTGCCTAACGTCACCGGCACTGAGGCAACACTGAGAGCGGCCGGCGTGATAGACAGGTGCGAAGTAGCGGCCGGCGACTTCTTCCTGTCAGTTCCCAGCGGAGCCGATTGCTACCTTCTGGCCAACGTGCTTCACGACTGGGACGATAAGCGCGCGCTTGCGATCCTACGCAACTGCCGCCGGGCCATGCTGGAAAACGGCAAAGTCCTGGTCATCGAACGGATGATCCTGGCCGATCCGGCGCGGTCTCTGCCAACTCTCCTCAGCGACATCAATATGCTGGTGATGACCGGAGGTCTGGAACGAACTGATGACGAATACGCCCGCCTCCTCGCGGATGCCGATCTGCGCCTGACTCGCGTGCTCCCGGTAGCGTTCCCATACGGAGTATTTGAGGCTTCACAGAAATGAGCCGCACGCACGGGATGCTCGCGCGTGGCCGGGGCGTGCTCGAAGGCCTGTTCCCTGGGATCTCGGACGAGTTGACGGAGCGTGGTGTTCCCGCATGGCGATGCGAGTTTTGTCAGCGAATTTGCGGCCGCAAGTTATCGGCCTGCTCTCGCCTGCGTTAGTAAAGAAAGGACAGCAACATGTTAGCGAAAACTACCCTTCCGGACGGCATCATGGAAGAGAAGGACGTCCACAATAAACACGCCAGCATTCCGGTAGGCGGAGCCGCGTTGCCACTGCCGGAACCTAATCCCGTGCTCGTTTGGGAGGCAATGACCGCGTACCAGCGTAGCGCGGCGTTGAAAGCGGGCGTCGATCTCGGCGTCTTCAACGCTCTGGGTGACGGCCCTCGGAGTGCCAGCGAATTAGCTTGCCAGGCCGGCGTCGCCGAACGCGGCATGCGAATCCTCTGTGACTGCCTCACAGTTCACGGTCTGATAACTAAAAGCGACGGCCACTATTCGCACACGCCCACAAGCGCGGTCTTTCTCGATTCACGATCGCCCGCGAGCATGGCTCCCACCTTGCCGTTCCTCATGAACGACAAGATCATGCAGGCCGCCCGCTTGTTAACAGAGACGATCCGCCAGAACCGCACTGCGCTCGAAGAGCCCCTCGCGGGCGACGAGGTGCGGGAGTGGGTCACATTCGCGCGCACCATGCAGCCTATGATGGCCGCCGCCGCCGAGTTCATGGCGGGCGTCGTCCTGCGCGGCGGGACGCCGGTGAAAGTCCTGGATGTCGCCGCCAGCCACGGACTGTTCGGAATCGCAGTGGCGCGGCTCGCTCCGCAATGCGAGATCGTCGCGCTGGATTTTCCCAGTGTGCTCGAAGTGACCGCTGAGAATGCGCGCGCGGCCGGCGTGGCGATCACGCTTCTCCCCGGTAGCGCATTTGAGGTCGAACTCGGCACCGGCTACGACGCCGTGCTCGTGACGAATTTCTTCCATCACTTTCCGATCGAGGACAACATCGCTTTGATGAAGCGCTTCCGTGCAGCCCTGCGCTCCGGCGGCCGGATGCTCACGCTCGAATTCGTACCGAACCAGGATCGCATCTCGCCACCTATCCCGGCTTCGTTCTCAATGATGATGCTCACCAACACGCCCGCGGGCGATGCGTACACCATGGCAGAGTACGGTCAGATGCTCGATGCCGCCGGCTTCGGCGCCCGAGAGATAATGGACGTGCCGAGGTCCGCGCAGCAACTGATTGTCGCATCGGCGGGTGTGTAGTCGAACGGGCTAAGACGTTAATCTCAGCTTGCGAGGATATGCTCGAGATGATGCTGCATGTGTGCCAGGTAGTCGCCGATCAGGAACTCGAGCGAAACCGGATCATATTCGGCAACCTGACAGCGCGTGCTGAGAGCTTCGTTCGGAATACGTTCCACCACGCGCGCGAGAGCTTCGTTCTGACGTGTCCAAAGCTCGACTAAATCGGACCACGGAGTACCGGCATAACCCCCAAGCTCGACCCATCCGCGCCCATCGTAGGTCGGGCCGGCGTAGTTTCGACTCAGAGCGGCAACGATGAACCGCACTCGATTATTCGTTGCGGAATCGATCAGGTGGCCTAATTCCTGCTTGCGAGACCAGCCCTCGCCGCCTCCGGCGCGACCCGACGCCTCATGTTCAGCGATGGCCCGCAGCTTCGGCGCATGCTCCTGAATAGTCTTCTTAAAACGCTCGCTCAAATCCTGTGGCATCTTCTCGCCTCTCTGATCCAGAACTCTATTATTGGATACTGCTAAGATGCCCACTACAGCGAAGACGATGCTGCTGGTTGCCGCGCCTCTATTGTTTCTATCGGCCTTCGAACGAAGCGCGACGACACCTGGCGGGGATCCGGCTTACACCAGGGGCGATCAGCTCAAATTTCCCGATAACTACCGCGAGTGGGTATACCTTAGCTCGGGGTTCGACATGAGCTACAAACCATCAGCCATGCAGACGAGAGGACATCTGTTTGACAACGTTTTTGCAAATCCTGATGCGTACCGAGCGTTTGTGAAGACGGGTACGTGGCCGGACAAAACCATGCTGGTGCTGGAAATACGGAGCGCAGAGGAGAGGGGATCGATCAACAAACGGGGCAACTTTCAGGGGACCGTGATGGCCGTTGAGGTGCATGTAAAAGATGAAGCGCGTTTTCCTGGCAAGTGGGCTTTTTTCGGGTTTGAGAATGGCAAGACCGCCAAAATGATTCCAACATCGGCTGACTGCTACAGTTGCCACGCAGAGCATGGGGCGGTAGATACTACCTTCGTTCAGTTCTATCCGACTCTGTTGCCGATTGCGAAGGAGAAGGGTACTGTCGCATCCGGTTATGGCAAGGAGAGCGAGACGCCCGCACCGAAGTAGCTACCCCGTTTTGGACGGGAGCACGGGGCCGGCTTTGTGCCAGCCCGAACACGCGACAACGGGAAGTCTGGGGTACTTCGCAAATTCCGGATTCTTGTCCGCGAGCAAACACCGATAAAAGACAGAGCCGCGGTCCGAGCGAACGAGCTTCATATTGACGCACGTCGCGCATAGGCCTATTGCGGTGGCGGGATCTGGGATTGATGCGCCCGAAAAGTTTGTCGTGACATTGCCAGTCTAACGAAAATGTTTACGGGACTGGCAAGATATAATCGCCCGATGATCCGCGCTATTTACTGCATTCTCGCGCTGCTGTTCGTTTCTAAAAATTATTCCGCAGGAGCGCAAGCACAGCCCGGCTCCACGCCAGTTCCGCAGGTGGTGACTGCCGACACTCTTCGGACGACGACGACGGGAGCAACTTTCACCGTTCCGGCAGGCTGGTCTGTCGCCAGTAATGCTTCTTCTCTGGTTCTGCAGCCGCCTGAACCCGACACGCACATTGTGATTTTCGACGCTCACGCGGGGGATGCGGCGGCGGCAGTTGCGAGCGCCTGGGCCAGCTACAAGCCCGATATGAAACGGCCGATCCGAACTACTACTACCATTCCCGATCGCAACGGCTGGACCAACGGCAAGCAGTTCGTGTACGAAACATCACCAAACGAGCGTGCCGTGGTGGTTGCCGTCGCTCTCCACGCGGCGGACACATGGACGGTGGTTCTTGCAAACGGCTCTGAACCGACCTTCGAAAAACGCGGGGCGCAGCTGAACGAGATTATCCAAAGTCTACGGCCGAAGGGTTACCAGCGCGAATCGTTCGTTGGCCGAAAAGCGCTACCTCTTACGCCGGAACGCATAGAAATTCTAAAGACCTTTGTCGAAACCTCGATGCAGAAGCTCGGAGTACCTGGCGCTTCGCTCGCGCTGATCGATCAAGGGAAAGTTGTCTATGAGGGTGGATTGGGGGTGCGTGAGCTGGGAAAATCGACACCCGTTGATGCTCACACGCTCTTCATGATCGCTTCGAACACGAAAGGGATGACCACGCTGTTGTTGGCGCGGCTGGCGGATGCGCAAAAGCTTCAATGGCAACCAGCCCGCGATCCAGGTTTATCCAGCGTTTAAATTGGGCGATGCCGATACCACGCGCCAGGTTGAAGTGAAACACCTGGTCTGCGCCTGCACCGGTCTTCCACGGCAAGATCTGGAATGGATTTTTCAGTTCAAGAAGTACACGCCGGCTTCCACCTTCACACTTCTGAGTTCTATGCAACCGACCAGCCATTTCGGCGAAGTGTTTCAGTACAGCAACCTCATGGCCTCCGCGGCCGGCTATATCGGTGCGCATTTGGAAGAGCCTTCGAGCGAACTCGGGGCGGCTTACGACGAGGCAATGCAAACGCAGATCTTCAATCCGTTAGGGATGACGGAAACAACATTCGACATGCAGCGGGCGCAAAGCGGCAATTTCGCAAGTCCGCACGCTGACGATGTCGATGGGCATCCTGCCCTGGCCACGATGGACAACAACTACTCCGTTGTGCCGTTCCGGCCTGCAGGGGGCGCGTGGAGTTCGGCTCATGACATGACGCATTACGTTCAGTTGGAGCTGTCTCGCGGCAAACTTCCGAATGGCGAGCAATTCGTCTCGGAAGAGAATCTGCTCATGCGCCGCAAGCCTCAGATCGCGACCGGTGAAGACGAAACCTACGGCATGGGCCTAGAGACAAGTACCAAGTGGGGCATACCGATTATTCATCATGGCGGCAGCTTGTTCGGCTACAAGAGCGATTGGATGATTCTTCCCGATTCCGGGGTCGGGGCCGTGTTGCTGACGAATTCCGATAAAGGCGGAATGCTCCTGTATCCCTTCATGCGCCGCCTGGTCGAGGTTGTGTTTGATGGGAAACCTGAAGCGGTGGGCGATCTCGATACCTCGGTTGCGAACTATCGCACGGTAATCGCTAAAGAGCGCCAACGCCTGGCGGTGCCGGCCGCCAAAGAGGAAGTCTCCAAACTAGCAAATCGGTACAGTAGCGCGGCGCTCGGCGACCTTACTGTCGAGCAGCGTGGCGACAAGACGCGCTTCGTTTTTAACGGATGGAGCAGCACGGTGGCCTCGCGCAAGAACGATGACGGAACGGTATCGTTCATCACCATAGATCCTAGTCGCGATGGGTTTGAATTCGTCAGAGGCGAGCGTAATGGGAAGCGCGCGCTCATTATCCGGGATGGCCAGCACGAATATATTTTTGTGGAAATGAGCTAGATGAATGCGCGTAGGCGCCCGCGCCACAAAAGCATTCCCGGCGCGCGGGTCCTGTAAGTTCTTAACAGTAGTCAGCTCGCGCGGCGGTCGTTGGGGGTGAGGGTTGGAGTGATCGCCACGCGAGACTGTATGAAGCAGGCTCCTCGGGGGGAGAAGTAGCTGCTTGCTCTGTTTAGCTAGTTATAGGACTAGACGAATCGTTCGCGCGCTGCGTTTAACGACATTTGTAAAGTTTCGTGAACGAAGAACCGGGTCATTTGCGCGTCAGCCGCTTAATTAATTTGCTGTGTTGCGGATACTCCGCGGTCAGTTCGGCGCGTTCGGCGATCTCGAAATCCGCGAAATCGAAACCCGGCGCCACGGTGCAGCCGACGAGCGAAAAGGACCGGAAATCCTTGACGTGAGAAGCAAACCAGCACCCCGCTGGAACGACCGCCTGAAATGTCTCACCGGCTTCCGGATCGCTGCCGATGAGGATTTGAGAGTGATGTCCGGCGGGCTCGATGACTTCTACCGCAAGCGCACTGCCAGCGTAGAAATGCCACATTTCATCAGCGGCAATGCGATGGAAGGCCGAGAAATGCTCTCCGTCTATTAGAAAGTAGATAGCGGTAGAAGCATTGCGCGGGCCATGAAAGCCTTCAGGAAGCGCAGATTTCTCAATCTGCAAAGGAGCGCGATAAGTTTCGCGATAGAAACCACCCTCCGGATGCGGCTGCAGTTGAAGCCTATCGATCCAGTAATGGATATCCTGCATGCTAAGCGTGGACCGACTTCGGCGCTTGACCCGCAACCGACACGCGTTGGCGGCCGGCCAATAAAATGATCGCGCCGAGCACGAAGACGCCAAGCGCGATCCACTGCGTGATAGAGAACGGACCCACCAGCGCCTGCTCATGTTCGCGGAAGAATTCGATGATGAAGCGGGCAGTGGAATACAGCACCATGTATAAGCCGATCACTTGTCCTGCGGGATGCCCCTGTGTGGCCCGGCGGTACAGAACGGCGAAGATGAGAAGGTCTGCCGCCGATTCATAAAGCTGTACCGGATGCAGAGTTTTATCGAGCGGTACGGGAGCGGCAAAATCCGAACGAAATCGTACGCCCCAGGGAAGGCTACACTCTTTTCCCCAACAGCATCCGGCAGCGAAACAGCCGAGGCGGCCAATTGCCTGACCGATAGCGATTCCAGGCGCAAAGACATCCATTGTGCTCAAGACAGGAAGCTTTTGCTTGCGGATATAGAACACTGCAACGAGGAGTGCGGCCAGGAAGCCGCCGTGGAACACACCGGCCGCCTGGAGCGTCTCCAGCGTAAAAATTTGACCAGGGTTCCGGATGTAGTCTCCCAGGTCGAAGAGAATCATGAACAGCTTCGCGCCGAGGATGCCCGCCATCGCGCAATAAATTGCAAGGTTAGTAATCTTCTCGGGCGGCAAACCCCAGCGCCGGGCCAAGCGCAAAGCAGTGCCCAAGCCGGCCAGGAATCCCAAGGCCACCAGGACGCCATAGGTCGGAATGTAAAAAGAACCGATGCTAATCAGTTTGGGAAGCATGCCGTCTCTCTAATGACCGGACCCTTCCAGCAGGTCAGCGTGCTCGCGCACCGCGCCATGCCGGGGATGCATTAATTCGAGCAGTAACAGAATGGCTCCAACCGTAATCGCACTATCTGCCACGTTGAACGCCGGAAAGGACCAGGAACCGTGGTGCACCTCGATGAAATCCGTTACGGTTCCGACAAAGACCCGATCGTAGAGATTGCCGGCAGCGCCTCCGAGCACGAGTCCGAGTGCAACCCGTCCCAGCGTACCCGTGAAAGTGGTTCGCCTGCCCCACAATGCAGACAGAACGAAGATCAACACGATAGCAGATACACCTATTAAGATGCCGCTCCGCAGCCACGGGTTGCCATCGGCCAGAATTCCGAAGGCTGCTCCAGGATTTTCGGTATGGATAATGCGGAGCCAGCCAGGGATTACCGTATAGCTGTCGAGCGAAGTCATCGACTGCTGGATGTGAATTTTCGACAATCGGTCCGCGACGATAATCAGCAGGGACAGCAGAAAGGGCCCAAATCGTTTCAGCATTTCGGGAGGCTTGGGACGTTCCTCAAAAATCTTCCGTCAAGACCGTCGCACACGCGGCGCAAACAGTGGGAAATTCCGGATCGGATCCGACGTCGGTTGTGAATTTCCAGCAACGTTCGCATTTATCGCCACGCGCCCGTTCGACCGCGACTTTCAACTGTTCTTCGTCCCCCCGGCGGAGCTCTACCTGAGAGACAATAAACCAGCCGGCCAGTTCAGAAGCATGGCTGGCTAGCAGCGGGTACAGCTCAGCGTCCGCCGAAAGTACGACGGCCGCTTCAAGAGAAGATCCGATTATCCTGTCTTCGCGCGCCGCATCCAGTATCTTCAAAACCTGATCGCGTACGGGTACGAGTTGGTCCCAGTCCGCGGCCTGCGCGCGCTGTTCCGCGGACAATCCCTTTGTCAACTCGGCGGGCTCGGGAAAGTATGCAATATGGACGCTTTCGATTCCTCCCGTACCGGACTTCAAGTGTTTCCAGACCTCCTCGCAGGTGAACGAGAGAACGGGCGCGAGAAGCCTGACAAGCGCCAGGTTCAGCCGGTAAAGGGCGGTTTGAGCGCTGCGCCTCGCGGTGGAGGCGGGTCCTGCGGTATAGAGCCGGTCCTTTGCGACATCAAAGTAGACGGCGCTGAGATCGGTCGTCGCGAAATCGTAGACAGCACGGTAGACCTTATGGAAGCCGTACTGGGCATAGTATTCGAGGCAGCGCTTTACCAGGTCTTCTGCGCGCACAAGAATCCACGCATCGATGCCGGTCAGCGCAGAATCGGGTATTCCGTCGGCTGCCGGATCGAACGTGCCCAAGTTGCCTAACATCCAGCGGAATGTGTTGCGCAGTTTGCGATAAGCCTCTGTTAACCGGTCGAGAATCACTTCCGACATGCGCACGTCTTCCATGAAATCGACTGAAGCCACCCAGAGCCGGAGAATATCGGCGCCTTTTTTGCTGACAATCTCTTCGGGTTCGATGGCGTTGCCGACCGATTTCGACATCGCGCGGCCTTCGGTATCCAAAGTCCAGCCATGGGTCGCGCACTCGCGGTAGGGAGACTGGTTCTTCAGCCCGACGCCGATCAGTAGAGAGCTGTGAAACCATCCGCGATACTGATCGCCGCCTTCGAGATACATATCCGAGGGCCAAGGCAAACCGTTTTCCGGAGTAAGAACTGCCAGATGGCTGGAGCCCGAGTCGAACCAGACGTCAAGAATATCCGTTTCCTTGCGGAATTCCTTGCCACCGCACTTGCCGCAGACGCAGACCGCACCCATCAGCTCGGCGACGCTTTTTGTATACCAGACATCGGCCGAGTGCTGCCGGAATTCACTCACTACGTGTTCGAGCGCTTGTTTATCTGTGAACGGCTCGCCACAGGCTTCGCAATAGAACACGATGATGGGAACGCCCCAGACGCGCTGTCGTGAGATACACCAATCCGGGCGCACGGCAATCATGTTGGACATGCGCTCTTCGCCCCAGGATGGATGCCAGATTACGTTCTTGATCGCCGCGAGCGTGCGGGCCCGAAGCTCTTCGCGATCCATTCCGATAAACCATTGCTCGGTAGCGCGAAAGATGACCGGATTGTGGCAGCGCCAGCAATGCGGATAACTGTGCTCGACGCGCGCCTGAGAGGCGAGCGCTCCGCGGGATTCCAGAAGCTTGATGACGATAGGATTGATCTGCCAGACCGTTTTGCCCAGGAGCTCTTCAGGCAATTTGCCCGGCGCTCCTTCGGCCTGGAAGATTCGGCCGGCGGCATCCACCGGACAGTAAACCGGGATGCCGTAGCGCTGGCAGATTACAAAATCGTCCTGACCGTGGCCAGGGGCGGTATGGACTGCGCCGGTTCCCTGCTCTAGTGTGACGTGATCGCCCAGCAAACCGAGGGAATCACGCTCCAGAAACGGATGCCGGAAGACGGCTTTTTCGAGTTTCGTGCCCGGAAACCGCGCAACGACGGTCTGATCCCACCCGAGCGCTTCCGCTACCTGCGGCAGTAAGCCTTCGGCAACGATGGTGACGCCCTGCGGGGTGTCCACCGCAACGTATTCGAATCTCGGGTTAAAGCTGATTGCGAGATTCGCCGGAATCGTCCAGGGCGTAGTTGTCCAGATGAGCACGAAGACTTCGCGTCCTGCGAGCGCGGGATCGAGCGCGGCCGGGTCGGAAGTCAATTTAAAGCGAACATAGATCGTGCTGCTCGAGTGGTTCTCATATTCCACTTCGGCTTCCGCCAGCGCCGTGCGATCGTGAATGCACCAGTGCACGGGCTTCAGACCTTTATAGACGTAGCCACCGTGCAAAAAATCTACGAAGGCCTGCGCGATGACCGCCTCATATTCGGCGCTCATTGTGAGATACGGATCTTCCCAGCGACCCAATACTCCGAGGCGTTTGAATTCCTTGCGATGGATATCGACAAACTTGCCGGCATAGGCCCGGCACTCGGCGCGAATCTGCGCTCCGGTCATGGAAGCCTTGCGCTTGCCCAACTCGGCGTCTACCTTGATTTCGATCGGCAGGCCGTGACAATCCCAGCCGGGAACGTAGGGCGCGTCGAAGCCGGCCATGCTCTTCGACTTAACGATGAAGTCTTTGAGAATTTTGTTAAATGCCGTACCGAGATGAATGTTGCCATTGGCGTACGGAGGCCCGTCATGCAGGACGTACTGCTTTCGGCCTGCGCGCGCCTGACGAATCCGATGATAAAGGCCTGTCTCTTCCCAGTGCGCGAGCATCTTTGGCTCGGCGGAGGGCAGATTCGCCTTCATCGAAAAATCGGTTTTGGGCAGGTTGACCGTCTTTTTCAGGTCAACAGAGGTGGCACTCATGGAATGATTTCATCGTAGCGAACGCGAGAAGGCAGCACCGGACAACTTTTTCTGACGGTAGCGGTCAAAGGCGCACAACTTTCCGGACCGCACTCCGATAACTGGTACAGATCGGCAAAGCTGATCAAATTCAAATATTTAAGAGGAATACTAAAATGAGTTTCTGGAGTGATCTTGAAAGCGTCGGCAGTTCCATCGTGAATGCCGGGGAAAGTGCGATCAGCGGAGCTGCCAATGTTGTAGAAGGAGCGGCTGGGGAAGCAGTTAATCTGGCAGGAGGAGTTCTTAAGACGGCCGAAGGCATTGCTTGCCCGTTGCTTAGCGACGTCATGAGTCCGTTGCAAAGCATTCTCGGCGGCTTGCTGGGCGGAGGGCAGAGTAGCCCGCTGCCGTTCTCGGGAGCTTCGAGTTTAATTAATGACCCGGCGCAGTTTGCCACAAATCTGTCCAGTGCGTCGGATAGTTTGGGCCAAGGTGTCGATTTGAGCGGTGTTAGCGGACTGGAGCAGACTGCAAATCAGCTCGAAGCGAAGGCCGAGGCCTCAGGCAGTGAGACGGATGCAATACAGGCGCAACAGGCCGCTGAGAAGTTGAACCAGGTAGTTTCCCTGATTACGACTGCGCTTTCCGAGAGAGCCAGTCTGGACGACAAAATCAGCAACAACCTCAAGACACAGTAAGCGGAGTTGCTCGACCCTGATTAAAACACAAGATTTTGCACTGGATTGTCGAAGTTACCGCTGAAGACAATCCAGTGCTATTCTTCATTTCCAGTGGCTGGCAAAATCCAAAAAACGATCTCGGGCTTTCAGAAGGAAATTCTCTCCGGGGATCTTACTGCCGTCCTGACCCGGTTCAGCGACTTGATCCTGGTGGCGTGCGTAGGCGCCATGGTCGGGATGATGATCGTTCCGCTGCCGACCTGGCTGCTGGACGTTCTGCTCACAATCAACATCACGATTGCAGTCACCGTGCTGATGGTGTCTATCTATATATCGAGCGGCACGCAACTCGCTTCCTTCCCGACGATCCTGCTGATCACCACACTTTACCGGCTCTCCCTGGACATATCGGCTACCCGGCTCATTCTTCTTCAGGCCGACGCGGGCGAGGTGATCCGGTCTTTCGGCATGTTCGTCGTGGGCGGGAATTTCGTAGTGGGGGCGGTGATCTTTCTGATCATTACCCTGGTGCAATTTATCGTTATCACCAAGGGCGCCGAGCGCGTAGCTGAGGTTGCAGCGCGATTCACGCTCGATGCCATGCCCGGGAAACAGATGAGCATCGATGCCGATCTGCGAGCGGGCATCATCGATTTTCGGGAGGCGCGGGCCAGGCGTGAGGGTCTGTCGCGGGAATCGCAGTTCTACGGCGCGATGGATGGCGCCATGAAGTTCGTCAAAGGGGACGCGATCGCGGCAATCGTCATCGCTCTGGTCAACATTGTCGGCGGACTGATTATTGGCGTAGCTCAGCGCGGCCTTTCGTTCGGCGAAGCGGTTCAGACCTACTCGATTTTGACGATTGGAAACGGATTGGTCGCGCAGATCCCGGCGCTGCTCATTTCCATTTCGGCCGGCATGGTGGTGACGCGCGTGGCCTCCGAAAACCAGGACACCAATCTTGGCAAAGATGTCGCCACGCAAGTCCTGGCGCAGCCGAAAGCTATCGCCGTAGCGTCAGGCATTCTTTTCGTGATCGCGCTGGTTCCCGGGCTTCCGAAGATTCCTTTCTTTTTCCTGGCCGGGTTAGCGGGTTCCGTAGCGTATGGCCTCTTCCGCGCGAAGGCTCTCAAACAGAATAAGGGCCAGGCAGCGAAGGGAGCGGAAGCTGTCGTGGACGAGCCGGAATTTTCGGCCACTGTGCCGCTAGTGCTTGAAGTGAGCCAGGACCTGACACCGTGGGTCGATCTGGCCACGCCGAACGGAAAAACCTTTTACCAGCTGTTGGTCGACATTCGAAGAAGTCTGTATTACGAGCTGGGGATCATCTTCCCGGCGCTGCAGGTGAGCGGGAATCAGCCGTTCGAGGCCGGAACCTATAAGATCTGGCTTAACGAAGTGCCGGTGCTGACAAACCAGATTCGCACGGACGCCGTGCTGGTCAACGATTCGGCCCGAAACCTGATGATTTACGGGATCAAGTCCGACGAAGTCAGCAACCCGGTAACCGGAAAGCCGGCGGCCTGGATCGCGCGGAATCTCCTGGAGCGGGCGCGGGCAGCGGGGGTCCAGGTATGGGATACACACGAGATCCTACTGATGCATGTCACGCAGTACCTTAGAAAGCGCGCCAGCGAGTTTATCGGACTGCATGAGGTGCAATGGATGGTGGGCCGGCTGAAGGACTTGTATCCCTCCTTAGTGGCCGAAGTAACCCCGAAGCCAGTTTCGCCACTGCTGCTGACCGAAATTTTGCAGCGGTTGGTGGATGAGGGCGTCAGCATACGGGACCTAAAATCGATCTTCCAAGCGTTGGCGAAATGGGGCTCGATTGAGCACGAACCGATGGCTCTGACGGAACGAGTAAGAGCCGCTTTGCGCGAGAAAATCTGCTTCCAGCTGGCGGGTGGCAAACCGACGCTGTATGTCTATCAGCTGGACCCCGAGATCGAAGAGATGTTTCGTAACTCAATCCGGCAAGGTCCCAGTGGATCGTATCTGTCGATGGAGCCGTCTATGATTCAGCAGGTGATTGCGGCCGCAAATGCGCACTTCGGCCGCCTGCCAGCGACGGCACAGAAACCGGTTATTCTGACCGACGGAGACATCCGGCGCTTCGTCAAGCGTCTTCTCGAGCAAAAAATACCGGAGATTTCGGCGCTCAGCTATGATCAGCTATCCCCGCAGATCACGGCGTTCCCATTAGGAACGATTTCCCTGGCCGCACCCCAACTGGCGGGCCGAACACAATAAGGTCGCCAGCGTCACTAGAATTGCGAAAATGATGGAAAGGAAGAGAGTGGCGTGACAAAAAATCCAAATGAAAATGTGAAGACTACCCGCTTCCCAAAAGCTGCGGCGCCGGGCAAACACGAGGCACCCGCTCCGGAACCTTACTGGCAGAGCTTCCCCCGCATGGAGAAACTTCTCGGGGAAGAGCGTCCTCCCATGCTGGCACAGATAGAGGCGACCTGCCGCCGGCTCGACGCGATTCTGAAAACCGGCTCGAAGCAGGAGGCTGCCCGTGCGCAAACCGCCATGAACGGGTATGCCCGCGCCTTGGAGCTGTATCGCCATCTCGCGACATTGCGAGATAAGGCGTGGGCGGCTAGCAACAGCGCCGGCCCAGCCAACGATAAGTAAGGTGTCAGGAGCAGTCAAATGATAACGAATAACAACTCGTCGAACGCGACCTCAAGCCTCAATAGCATTCTGAACATGACGTCTGTCCCGAGTACGGGATCGAGCACTGCTCGCAGTATCTTCAGTTCCATTCTGGGCGGCGCCACCAACCTGTTTTTTCCCGGGTTGGGCACGATCATAGGGAATGCCATCGGAGGGAGCGCTCTCTCGGCCGGGACGCCCATGCTGGGAGGACAGACCACGCAATATCTACAGTTGCAGCAGGAAATGGAGTCGGAAAGCATCGCGTACAATCTGGCGTCGAATGTACTTAATGTTCGGGCCACCTGCGCCGAAAAAGCGATTGACAACATGAAGACATAATGGGGACGTGCCGTGCGCTGACCCGGTATACCTAGGGAGGTCATGAATGGCGTGGGATGTGAATCCATCGAACGAAGAAGTCGGGCTTCTGATGGAAGCCGGCCTTATTTATCGTGACTCCCGGAAATTTGCGGAGGCGCACGAAGTTTTCCATGGGGTACAGGCGCTGCTGCCAAAGAGCGATGTGGTGGAAGTGGCGCTGGGAACTGTCAGTTTTCAGCAGGGCGATTTCGCAGCCGCGGAGCGCCATTACCGGGCGGCTTTGGCTTTGAACCCCCGTAGCGCCTATGCTTATGCTCATTTAGGCGAGCTGGCGATCTTTCAAAAGGACAAAGCGCAAGCGACAATACATTTAAAGGAAGCTATTAAATTAGATCCGCGCGGAGTTTACGGCAAACTAGCGCGCACTCTCTTGGAATTCGGGAATGCAGTCAGATACAAAGAAGGTGGGAAATCTTAATGGAAATCAAACCAACCGGACCGGGAGCAAACCTTCCGCCCGTTTCCAATAACGATCAGCCGGTCAACAAACCATTCTCCAGGCAAACGGAGTCTTCGAACGCCGCAAGCGCGACCTCGAACATGCCATTGTCCAATGTGCTGGCCGAGTATAAGAAGGCGGATCTTCAGGACCCTGCCAAAGTTGAAAAGATGCTGTCGCAATGCACGGGCGGTTTGCTGGAGGACGTGCTTGGTCCCGCCAGCTCCAGCCTTTCTTCCAACGAAAGCTCCTATCTGACCGGCTGGCTGCAAAACGATCCATCCATTCGCGGAAAGATGTTGAACTATCTCGAACGAGTGCTGAAGTAAAGTGGACGCCCTGCTTCACATACGATCGAAAGCGGACAATTCCATTAAGGAATCAAAGCTCCCGGTTACCGGTCGTGTGCTCGTGGGGCGTGGCCCGGAGTGTGTCGTCCTCTTAGATGGTCAGGGCATCTCGCGCGAACACTTGGCCGTGGAGGTCGAGGATTCGAACCTCTTTATTATCGACGTAAGCAGTAACGGCTCATGGCTGAATGGCAAGCGTCTATCGCAGAACGGCAGGTCTAAAGTCCAACCGGGTGACCTCATCGAGGTGCCCGGTTATGAAATACGGGTTCGCACGGCAGCAGGAACACCGGCGCAGCAAGCCTCGCCGGCGATTCGCCAGCAAGCTCTGCCGCCAGCAGCACCGGCATCCTCTTCCGGCTCTCTGACCTGGCTGGATAAATTCACTATTCTGACGGCCGTGGTTTCGGTTGCGTTGTTGCTGCTGTATATCATTCCCAGAAGCTAAGCGAGAATCACTGAGAAGGACCTACCCGATCAGCTACCGAACGGCGGCCTGAAGACCTGCGCGGAGTAAACTCCACCCTCCAACGTGCAAGGCGTCATATCAAAATCGTGTGCACAGAAAGGCTATGAGGACGATAATCGCGATCGAGTTATCCCATTGCCCGGGCAACATGGCCTCCACAATTGCTGCCAATGCGGCGGCCACCGGAAACGAGACGGGCGGCATACCGTAGAAAAAGTATCCGACTCCCGCCAGCACAAAAAGCGTGCTGACGAAGTTCGCGACTGCTCCCTCCACTGTCTTGCCGGTCGAGGGAATCTTGTGTTTTCCGAAGCGAGTGCCAACACAGGCTGCGGCCGTGTCTCCCACCGTCATCGCCAATACAGCAAGAACGACCAGATCGCTCCGCTGATGACTCCAGAGGTACAGAATCAGGATGTCAGGCAGTAAGAATCCGATGAGGGGGAACAGACGCTTTTCCAGCCGGCCGAAGTTTGCACGTTGTGAGTTCGCCTGAACATTGGCTGCCAGGATCATCGTGATCGGGATGGCCGCCAGATACCAGCTCTTTACGAAAACGGCGAGTGGCACAACCCAGAAGCCAACGGCCAGATGAGAGATCTTGCGAGCTGCGAAAGGACTGATGAAACCTCTTTGGGTAACTACCTTGAGCAGTTTCTGCTGAACCGGCAGGAAAGCGAACCAGATGCAGAGAATGAAGATCTCGAACGCCATCGTCGAAAGCTGATCGGCGATACTTACCGCAGGTAGTCGGCTTCTTCGACGGAGTTCACAATCTGCCAGTCGCTTCCGGATTTCAGGTCGCGAAGGTGGAGAGCGTGCCGGTAAATGTAGTACAGGCGCTTGGCACTCGAGTCGAGGTAAACTGCACGGAGCGCGGGTTCCATGAGAGGCGTTGCATTCCCCGTGGCCAGGTTTCGGCTCCAGAGTGTCTGCTGTTTTCCGTCCAGAGTGAAGCGACAGAACAGGATCTCCCGGTTATCCGCACTCGTTGGATAACGGAACGAATATTCGGGCTGTGCCGCCCAATTGGATTCGAGATCCGTGCCGTCGGGTCGTATCGAAGCAATTCTCGATCGGGTGAGGTAGTGCCGGTCATCGAGCGGGACCGAATCGTCAACGGTGAAGTAGATGCGATCGTCAGATCCCCAGGCGACTGACAGGATGAATCCATGATTCGGGTCCAGGCTGAAGATCCGGCGCGGAGATACGCCATTTGAGAAGGAGCTCACAACGTACAACTCTTTAGATGTCGCGACCGCCAGCGCGTCCTTCTGAGGAGCTTTGCTAAGAAATTTAGCGCCGATATGAGACGCGATTTCTTGGGTTCGTGCTGAGCCGGTTTCGTATTCGAAGACGCCAAGCTGACTGGAATGCTCCGCGTGATGGACCAATCCTTCCCTGCCGAATGCAATTGTGGTTGCATTCACCCAGACAGGGGAGTGCACGCGGCATTTGGCGGTATCCAGAAGTAACAGCTGATCGTAGTTTCCGTACGCATCTGCAAGCGAAATCGTCGAGCCGGCAGGCACATCTGATTTAAAATCTTTGCTTTCGGGGGAGCCGCGGTCGAGAGCCAACACTTTGCGCGTCGCTTGTGTCGAAGCAGGAAGCAACACATCCTGAATCAAGGAAGTCTCGCCCGGCCGAACGATCAACAGCTTCTTCACTGGGGAACGATGGTTTGACGAAACGGATATCTCGCGGATACCGGCAGGTAACTTGATCTCGTAGTGTCCGGTCCGATCGGTTATGACTCGTTGAGACCTCCAGGAAACCTCCGCACCAGGCAGCGGCTGCCCTAAGCCGGGGTCGAGAACGGCGCCCATCACGGTAACCGTTTCGGGCTGATGATCTCGACCCAAGCCCAGAATGAGCAAGCCAGCAAAACTCAATCCGAGAACCAGGAAGACCCGGAGAATGCGTTTTGTTCGTTTCATGAGACCTCAACGAGAGCTGACAAACTGCGAGCGATATTTTTACCAGCCACTGAAGATGTCGCTGATTGCATTTCCGATTGTGCTGGCGGCATCACTGACCGCGTTGACAACGCCTTTGCCAACATCGACCGCGGCATTGCCCAGCCCTGACGCAAAGCCTCCGAGATCTCCGTTGAAAAGGCTGCCAAACGCTCCGCCGATATCGTTGCCGGCTTTACCGGCAGCGTCGAAGACATCGCCGACTACCGCGCCCGCGCCGCCGATGACATCCGCGATGGGTTCCACGATGTTTCCGAGGACCGGTATACCCTGCACTTCGTTGTGGAGCCAATTGGCGCCGAGTTCCGCGACTCCGCCGACAAACCCACCGATTCCCTGAACAATACCGCTGGGAAACTCGAAGAGGCCGTGTACAAAGTCGCCGGCGTTGTCGGGCGAATAGATACGATTCAGACCATTCGTAATGTTGGTTATGCCGTCCAACAAGCCGTTTGTGCCTTGGACGCCGTCATCATTGCCCGGAGGCAGGTTGGTGCCCGGCTTACCGTAGGCGATGAAGTAGTTGTTGAATCCCGTGGGTATTCCGTTGTAATGGATATTGCCCCACATGTTCTCGAAATCGGAAACCGACATCTGCTGTTCTCCATCCTTCCGATTCGGATCGTGATAGGTGATGTACTGTTCACCAGTGGCCGGATCTGTGCCGTAACCGGTAATCACGATGTAGTGCAGGCCATTTACGCTGAAGTTACCCTGCTGGTTGCCGGCATCATCTACAGAGACGCTATCATTGCCATCGACCATCGCCTGAACCGGGCATCCGGCATCGATCATGCTCTTTATCTGATCGAACGAGGAATTGTTGTAGCCCTCAGCTGACAATCCGTTTTGACGCGCGAAGTCGATCATGTCGTTGGGCGCAGTGAAGGTATTCATCCGGCGAATGGCATTATCGACGCTGGCCTGATCCTCTGGCACGCCCAGATAGCTCATGATTTCCGCGAGTGTTGTGGTGCCGCAAGCATTGCCCACCTGCTGGTAGTACGGCATGCTCGTAACGTTGGTCAGCTGCGTGAGCGAGCTCTGGGGCGCGGCGAATGAAGAGAAACTCGCGGGATTGGTATTAGCTTCCAGAATTTGCCAAAGGGCGTCAGTGGGCTGTGAGCTGCTGGTGGACTGGCTCTGCTCGAGAGCCTGTAGCTCCTGTTCGAGTGTCGCTAATCCTGACGTTATTAGATCGTTGATGTTGTTCATATGATTGCTCTCCGTTTATTTAATTGAGTTACTCCCGACATGACGTCCGAAGTTAATAAGTTCGATTTAGTTTTCGGAGAGTCTGCGGAAAAGTTGCCTGGTTGAATCATGTCCAACGCGAGGACACTAGCGCAGGGCGACGTAATACGCCATGTCGCGCACTTGTTTGCCCAGGATGCGAAAGTTCTCGCTAAGACCCGCAGGACGAGGATTCGAGAAAAAGCCCTGGCCAAACGTGACGAGAGGAGTCGCCTGCTCCTGGACTTTGTGGCAATCCTGATCCTGAATCAGGGTGAGACCGGTGTTTCCATGAACAACGGCCGGACATCCGCCGCGGCATGACTTCCAGCTGCTGCAGCCATCGCAGGCACCGCCGGGGGTCTTTCTGCGGAGCCCGACTAGAATCGGATGACTGCGCCACAGCTGGACCAGGTCTTCGTTCCAGAGGTTGCCCAACTTATGGCGGATCCGGCAATAGTACACATCGCCGGTACTTCCGTTCACTTCCACGAGCTCGGTATTGTCGCACTGGCAAAGATCCGTCGCCAATCCCCACAGGCCCTTGGTCCGCTTTGGCTCCTCGATTGGAAGCAGATGCGCCAGCGGGTCGAAAAACATCAACAAGCGCTTGTAGCCGATGTCGTTGGCGTGAGCGACGATGCGTTTGAAAGCACTCCAGTAATCGCCTTCAATCGTAATCTTGCGCCGTACGGCCTGGCCTTCGCGCACGGGCCTGGCGAACTTCGCACCGGCGACACGCAGCTTCTGTACCAGATCGAGAAGCATAGGCGCTTCTTCCATGTTTATCTCCGGCAGGACTACATAGCTCAGGATCACAAAGATTCCGGCCTTTTTCAGCGCGGCTATACCGCGCATGCTCTTTGCCCAGCTACCCTTTCCGCGAACTTTATCGTGCGTGGCCTGGCACGCGCCATCCAGGCTTACCTGCGCGATTTTGAGGCCAGCCTCCTTCAACGAGCGGGCCATCGGCTCGGTCATATTCACGGCATTGGTCACCAGGCGAACGCGGAAGCGGCGGCGGACAGCCAGCCGGATGATATCGGTCAAGTCCTTGCGGACAGTCGGCTCACCGCCGCCAATGGTCAGAATATGGCGGCCGCGCTCACCATAGGCTTTTCCGAGTTCTTTGAATTTGGCGAGGATTTGGTCGATTGTCTCGAGTGACGGATCGGGGTGCTTCCCGTACTCTTCCCAATAGCAGTGTACGCAACGAATATTACACTTCTCGGTGACATTCAAGTGGAAGCGGTGTAGGCGCATATCTCTGGGCGAGGCTGCTGACGTCCAGTGAGCCGGCAGCGCTCACTTCTTTTTTCGTGGCGGGGAAGAGAAAGTTGCGTTTGAAAATGCACAACCTCTTCAGCAACTCCCAGGTACTTAGCACGATAACAACGGCAGGAAAGGAATGATGCAGGCAATTTTGCCGGCCTCAAGATGACCCCATGTTAAAGCTGAAATCGGATCTTGCGAAATGCATGGCGCGCAAAGCCCAGCATTTGACGGACGCGGACCTTGCAAAGGCTCCGGAAGTCAGAGCGTTCCATCTGGCCAGCGCCACACAAATCGACGAGGAGATTGAAGAGATCCAAGACGTCTTGAGGGCGCTGAGCGTGTGGGGCAAGCGAGCGGCCTAGAGGCGGCGAAGGCCCCGAAAGAAGTATTTAGCGAAACACCAGCCGTTGCACTTCTGGTTCTGAATCCGCAGTATCGAAATCACGGATAAGAGAAGCCGAATTTCTTCAGCGCTTTACCAGCCGCTGAAGAAATCGCTGATTGCATTGCCGACTGTGCTTGCGGCATCACTAACTGCATTCGCTGCGCCGGTTACGAGATTTCCGGCGGCGTTGCCCAGACCGCTAACAAAGCCGCCAACGTCTCCGTTACACAGAGATTCGAAGGCCCCGCCCACTGAATTGAATGCCTTGCCGATGCCGTTGAACGCATCCGCTACCGCACCGCCGAGGCCACTGACGACGTCTGTGAAGGGTTCCACGATGTTTTGCAAAACCGGAATGCCATCGACCAGGCCCCTCAATTTCTCAGCCCCAAGTTGGAGCAGCGCGCCGACTCCGCCACCGGCGGTCTGCACGAGGCCACCGAAGAACTCAGGAATGCCGTGAACGAAAGAGCCGAAATTATCCGGGGAGAAGATGCGGTCCCATCCATTGCAGACGTTAGCTGCGCCGTTGAGAGCGGCCATCGCGCCCTGCGCTCCGTCCATGCGGCTGGGCGGAAGATTCGAACCTCCGGGAGCGAAGACCATGAAGAAGTTCTTCACCCCGAAGTCTTCCTGGCCCCAGGCTTTCTCGAAATCGGCAAGTGAAATTTTCTTCTCCGCTCCCGCCGATCCATAGTTCGGATCGTGAAACAGGACGTACTGCGTACCATCGGCGGCTGTTTCGTAGCCGGTAATCACAATTTGATGACGGCCGTCGGGAAGGTTTCCACTGGGGATTTCCGGGATATTTTGTCCGGTAACTGAAGCCATGACGGGATAACCCTGGTCGATCATGCTTTTTACTTCGTCCCAGGTGCCGTTGTTGTACTCTTCGGCGTCCAGGCCGTGATCCCGGGCGTACTGCAACTCGTCCTCCGGGGTGGCGCCGATGGAGTTGTCGACACGTCGAATGGAGTTGTCGATATCCTGCCGGGAAACGTCGATGCCGTAATAGTTGAGGACCATTGCCAGGCTGGTGGAGCCGCATCCATTGGTGTTGCCCTGATAGAGGTAGGGCATGTTGTCTGCATTGGGGATACGGGTGTACTGATCCCCAGCTACACTTCCAGATACAGATCCAAGCACGTCACCGGGTAGAAAGCCCGGTAAGGCTGAACCGCCGAGCGGCCAGCTATTGGTTGCGAACAACGAGCCGGCATCAGCCGGCATATTAAGTACCGACGGCTGGTTGGAGGCGTCCAACGCGGTCATCGCCTGCTCTTGCGCTTCGGCAAGCAATAAAGATTCGAGTAACGTACCAATTGAGTTCATAAAAAACGCTCGACATGCTTTTCGTTCGGGCCCGCAAAAAGTTGCTGAGGGAAAAATAGCAACTTGACGCGCGGCATTCCGATAAGTGAGCAGGGATTAGAGAGATGAAGATACTGCCGATTATTCTGGCTTGTGTACCGGCGATCCTTGCTCAGCCGGTTGACACGCAAAAGCAGTTCGTCCGAACCACCGCGCCCGCGCTGTTGCATAAAGTGGAAGCCGATTACACGGCTGAAGCACGGGCAAAGGGTATTCAGGGAACCAGTAAGCTATACACAGAAATCAGCGCGGAGGGAGTTCCCCTGAACATCAGAGTCGTCAAATCGCTTGATCCCGGGCTGGATGCGAAAGCTGTTCAGGCTCTGAAACAGTGGCGTTTCCGGCCGGCTGAAAGAGACGGTAAGCCGGTTAGCTCTTCGGCGACAATCGAGTTTCTTTTCCGGCCATCAAGGTTCTCGATATTTCAAGATCCGTCGCTGAAAGAGGACGCAAAGCCCGTGGAAGACGACATCCTGTCGTCGTGGTAAGGCGACCTATACACGCTCACGGAGCTGGTTAACTGCGGCCGAGGCGAGAAAAGGCTTGCGAAGCACCAGGAAATTGCCGGACTGGCAAAGCGCTTCTTCATCGGAAGAGAGACCTGTACTGGTCATTACGCCGACGTTGAGCGCGGGCATTTTCTGCGCCAACTCGTATCCTAGCTCCACGGCGTTGCCGTCGGGTAGCAGATAGTCAATGAGGACCGCGCTGGGACTGTTCTCGGTGATAAGCCGGCGAGCTTCGGCCGCCGATCCTGCCGTAAGAAGCTGCCAGCCGGCGTCGGTGATCGCACGTCCGAGGAATTGCAGCAAGTCGGGGTTATCGTCCACCAACAACACCTTTATCTGGACGGGCGGCTCCGGAGTCTTTCTTTCAATTGGACGGATCTTCAAGCCATCGCCATTCGGGGCCGGTTCGGCGAGCACATGCCCGCCCGGCAGCAATTTGATTTCTTGCAACCAGCGCAGCCAGAGGTTGCGCCAGGTGGCGATGGATCGTGCGCTTCAACTCGCGGACGCCGTACTCGGAACTTGTGCCCTCCTGAAGCAAAATCTGGCGTGCTTCCGGCGTCACTTCCAGCGTGAACGACTGGTCTCCCAATCTCGTATTGACGTGAGTCTGCAAATCCGCGATGTGATTATCCAAGATGCTGGAGAGCGACTCCGAGGTTAGCGGCTGATAGGTGATGATGCAGTCAATCCGGTTGATAAATTCCGGCGAAAAGCGCTTTCTCACGGCGCCCAAGGCGATGCTCTGTAATTTTCCTGTAAGATCAGGCTGCCCGGCTGCGTTCATTGATTCGAAGCCGAACCCCGGTTTGATCTCGCGCATCATTTCGCGCGCCCCCAGATTGCTGGTCAGGAAGACGAGCGCGTTCTCGAAATTGACGCTTGAACCGTCCCCCAGGCGCAGAGTGGCTTTATCGAGCACGCCCGAGCAACAGGCGCGTTATGGTGGGAGCCGCTTTTTCAATCTCGTCAAACAGCACGAGCGACAAGCCGCATCGCTCGGAGGTGACGTCAGTGAGTCTCTGCTGCGTAATCACCGCCGGCGTTTCACGGTGCCCTGAGTAGCCTGGAGGCGCACCGATGAGTTTCACCACCTCATGCTCCATCTGATATTCGCCGCAATCGATTTTCAGGACGCTCTTCTCGCTGCCGTGGAGCGCGTCCGCCAGCGCTTCCACCGTCTTGGTTTTACCGGTACCCGTTGGACCAAGCAGAAGAAAAACGCCGGCGGGGCGGCCTTCCGGCGCGAGGCCCGCCTGAAACATCTCGATATACGGAACAATGACTTGTGTGACGGCCGGCTGACCGACGACCTTGCGCGACAAAACAGAGGTGAGGTCCGCAACCGTTTCGGTATTTTTGATTTTTTCCAAACCTGCTCCCGAGTTAATTATTAACGGGGCGCGGGCGGTAGAGCAAGGAAGCTGTATTACTCTGTGCTGAGCGACGCGCCGAAGTGATGAGGAATCGGCCGCGGGGAGGTTCCGCAGAACTCGTCCAAGCTTAGCGGCATGCCGCCAATAACTATGATTCCATTCCGGGTTCCCGCATCGGGATTAGATGGCGGCAGCGGTTGAGGATTGATGGCGGATTGCCACAAGCTCGAATTCGATTCGGGGTCGGGAGGTCCGGGAGGTAGTGGTTGCGGATTTAACTCGACGCTGGAAAGTATCGAGTTGAGCATTGACGTTGCGCTGATGTTCATAGGTGTTCTCCTTCTGGGCTGGGCCCTTCGACTCTCTTATCGGAATGGCAGCTTAAGTGTTGCCATTGTCTGCACATTTATGGTGAACAATACAAAGATTTCTTTTTTTAATGCCTTTCTGCTACAATTTCCTCCCATGGTCCAAAGTTACGTTGAGAGGGGTGTGTATCCACTTGTTGGTCTGTGGCTGTGTGTCGGGACAGCCTCAGGCATATTTGCTCAAGGAGGGCCCCAGCCGCTGGTACAGGGCACTATCGTTACAGGTCATTGTCAGGGACACGCGTCAGAGCCCGGCTGTGTTCTGCCAAACCTTTTCGGTCCGGGCGGATTGAGTCTCTTCAACAACCCAGTCTTCCCGCACTACGCGCACTTCATTGGTTCGGCGCAGACGACCCTGAATCAGACTTTAGGCACAGCTATTGCCACTCAGCTTGCAATTTTGCCGATTGTTTCGCCCGCTTCGGGTTTCACGTACAAGTACGACCCCAGCGCCGGAGCTTTTGAACGGAGTACAACCACTTTCGGACCGATTTATACGGAACGCGCGGAGACGATCGGCGAAGGGAAGTTCTACTTTGGCATCAGTTACCAGAGATTTCGATTCGACAAACTTGACGGCATAATCTGAAGAAAATTCCTTCGGTGTTTTCGCACGTACCGACACCGGCCCCGGCGGACGTGCGGAACCGTATGAGTCGGACGTGATTCAGGGAATGAATAACGCCACCTTGAAGATGGACCAGACCATGCTTTTTGGAACCGTCGGGGTAACGAACCGGCTTGACGTGTCTTTGGCGATGCCTATTGTTTCTGTGCGCATGGATGCGACTTCAGACGACCAAATCATCCGGGTATCGGGTCCTACGTTTGTTGCCGGAACCGCAAGGAAGAGTTTTACCAAACCCGCACGAATTTGTCACGGCCGGGAGTTTGACGAATACCTACTCAGCAAAAGGAAGTGCTTCCGGTCTTGGCGATGTTACGATTCGCGTCAAGCAAAGTTTGTTCGACAACGAAAAATTTCGCGTAGCGCTAGCGATGGATTATCGAATCCCAACGGGCAATGCGCGCGAGCTGCTGGGGTCAGGATCCACGGGAATCAAACCGTTTCTGGCGATTTCTACGGGGAGACGGGTTTCGCCACACCTCAACATCGGCTACCAATGGAACAGCAGGTCCATCCTAGCCGGGAACCTGACGGGGCCACGTCTCGGAGAATGCCGCCGGTAAGGCGGTCATTCAGAACGGACCAGCCACGACGGGGCATGTGCCGTCTGACTTCTTTATCTCGACGGGCGTTGATGTCGGCCTGACGAATCGGCTCACTTTGGCGGCCGATTATCTGGGCCAGACTGTCTTCAATTCGCCACGTCATATTCAACAGCACGATTACGACGGCATGACATCCCGGGTGGCACAGGCGCACTGACCCTTCCCAACTATTAACGGCCGAAATGAAACGATGACGCTGAACAACGGAGCAGTCGGGTTCAAACTTAATCTGTTTGGCGGCCTTTTGCTGACAGCCGATGTGCTCTTCCGGATGGACAACAATGGACTGCGGCAAGATGTAACACCGCTCATCGGGTTGTCCCGCACATTCGGCAAATAGTTGTTCGGTGATTGTTTTCAGAACGGCGTGATGGACCGGATCGTCCACTGAGACCCGGAGCGTTCTAATGCGACCTGGACCCGGTCGTTTGTTTCCGGGGGACGCTGACCATTCTTTGCGACGAATTTCAACGATCGAGCGCAGACCACGGTGGCGCTGTTTCCAACCACTGTGGGCTGGCTGGCAGGAGTCAAATGGAAATCGAGCGATCTCGCATCGCGAAACTGATTTCGATAGCTCTCGACAATGTTCTTCGGCATACCGGTCCAGAGGCCCTGCAGCGATTCAAGAGACTTCTGGTTATAGGCTGATTCGAAGTCTCTCAGGGTTTTGAGGACGGCGCTTGAATCCGCCGCACTGCGATTGGCCTGTTCTTTTGCCTGTTGCGCGGCCGCCAGCGCGTCCTGCTGCTGTCTGTCGATGGTACCGATCATGGTCCGGGCATCCTGAGCATGTGAGCCCTCGCCGTATTGGTTTAAGAACTGCTGAAGCGCCGCTTTATTGTTTTTGTCGGTAGCATTCCAGGCTGCTTCACGCAGAACGGCGGCTTGTTGCGACTGCAGGTCTTTCAGGCGCGCCTGTGCTTCGTCGCGGTGGATACCGGCAGGGTGGCTTTTGAGGAAATTTTCAAGTTGCGTTGTACTTTGGGTTCCCTGGATACGCTGCCAGTCGGCCTGCTCTGCAGCATTAGGATCGGGTTTGGCGGCCGGCGGGGTAACGGGAGGCGGCGTCACGATATTCGCGATAAGCGGCGCCTCGGCGCGCGTGACAATGACCGGACGACCCGGTCCAAACGACCGCTGAACCGTCGCGCTCGAGTAGCCATCCTTCCTGAACTCGATTCGGTGATCGCCGGGAGTGACTGGCGCCGAGAACGATCCATCAGGCCAAATGGCTCCAACGAGTGATCCGTCTACCAAAACAGCGGCGCCCGGAAGCTGGCGCGAAACTACGAGGCGCCCCGGTTCTGGTGTCAAATTAAATCGAGCCTGGAACTGGTCGCCCTTCTTTAGTTGGGCACGAATCTCCGGCGGATCGACTTTGTAACCGTCTTTAGCGACCCGGATCGTATGCTGCTTCGCCTCCGCCGGAATTGAAAGCTGCCCGCGGGAAGTCAAGCGCGGGTATCTCTTGCCATCGATGAAGACGGTAGCATTATCTTCGTTCGCCTCGATGACCAGCGCACCAAAGTTGCGGTTGGAGTTTACCCCTAAGTTGATTCCCGGCGATTTCCCGGTCGAGAAGACCAAGCTGCGATCTTCGCCGACTTTGACGCGATGCGTTCCCGGCGCCACATTCTCGATTGTGATTGCGCCATCTTTCAATTCGCCAACCTGGCGCTCATCCATGCTCACGGCCCCCGTACATCCTGAGCAGGTAACGACAGCGCGGCTTCCGAAAATTCCCGAGACGATGGCATCGGTGTTTTGCTGCGAGATGTTCCTGATGAGGGGAAGCTTTGCGTACTGTGCGTCAAAGGAAAGCGACGCAGATCCTTCCCGGCCGGAAATCCGCAGGTTGTGTTGCCCGGGACTCAGGCGGTCGACTACAAATTGCCCATCCTGCAGGCGGCCGGCTCTTTGGTTGTCGAGCACGATGTCTCCATCTGCGAAATTGGCGCTGACGCGAAGCGTAGGGCTGAGGGGCTCCAGAGTAATCGCCATGGGCGGCTGGGCGCCGGCGCGTTGAAGAGTAACCGGCTCTGTCCTTTCCTGGTAGCCATCCGCGGAGACTTGTATGCGGTATTGGCCGGGCTTCAGGCGAAATTCACAACTTGGAGTCGAGCACTTCTGATCGTTCACGCTAACCGTGGCGCCTGCCGGCGAACTCTGGACCTGCAAGACGGCCAACTTGGGAGAACGGGCCATCCAAATCGCTACAATCGAGACCAGCAGGAGGGCTGCCGCAGATGCGATGACCCACCACCAATTCTTGGATCCGCGACGCACAACAGGCGGTTCTACGGGAGGTAGACCGGCCACATCGGCGGCAAAGCCGGGATGGAAAACCGCAGTGCGCTCGACCGCGTATTCATCGGTAATTGGAATTTCGGCCGACTCGCTAATCGCTCCCGGCAGAGCTTGTTCATCGGTTACCTCCTTTACGGAAGAAACGTGAGCTGTCTCTCTATGCGAGGAGGAGCCGGCTTGGGCCGCCTTCGTTGTTTCGCTGCGAGTGGTCTTCAGTCCGATCTCGGCCTGCTGCTCGTCATCGTGAAGCCGTAGAGCTTGTTCAATCGTCTGGAACGCTAAATCGAAATCTCCAGTCAACATCTGCTGGCGCGCGCTGCGGCAGATCCTGTCGAGGGCGACGGTGCCGGCAGCACCGACCTCGTCTACCGTTGCCACGATCGCCGCGACTAACGCCGGATTCGCCGGATGTTCATTAAGCGCCTGCTCGAGAAGCACAATCGCTTCTTCTGGCTGGCCGCGCTCGCTCAGACTCTTAGCGGCTTGCAGGGCCGATTCGATCTCTTCAGAAATCCGTTGCGCCTCGGCCTTTGCTATCGAAATATTTTCCTGTAATTCCTGAAGCCGGCGCTCGTTTGGATTCTCTTTCAGACCCCTCGCGACCTGCTGGAGGGCGGAGTCGAATTTCCCTAGATCGAGCTGCCGGCGGGCTTCTGTACAGATCCTTTCGATGCTTTCCTCGCGGCGCTTCAGCTCAACTGCATTGCGAGCGGAGACGAGCGCATCCAGAAGCACCGATTCTCCCGGGAAACGGGCCAGGGCCTTCTCGAGGAGACGGCTCGCTTTCTCAGGAGCCCCTTGGGCGATCTGATCGTCGGCTTCTTCAACGGCCCGCCGTACGGCATCCATGCGCTCCCAATCCGTTTGGGCGACAAGAATCGTTTCGCGAAGATCTGCCAGGCGCGTTTCCGGACCGTAGGTCTTGATCCCCTGATCCACCATCGCGAGCGCCGTGGGGAAATCTTGCGCTCCTATGAACAGGCGCGTTTCCTGGGTCAACGCATCAATCGCCCTGGTTTTCTGAGCAGCTTGAAACGCTTCCCGCGCTTCAGCGAGAGCATTTAAAAGCTCCGGCTCGCCCGGATAGGTGCCCAGCTCCTGATTCAGCAAGTTCATCGCCCCTTCGGCGTCGTTCTCCGAAATGCGCTTGCGGGATTCTTCCAGCACCGGCCTGATCGCCTGCGAGCGTTCCCAGGCGGCTTTTGCCTTTACCACCCTGTCGCGAATGGCGCTAAGCCGAGGGTCATTGCCCACGGCGTTCAAGGCTGCATCGAGGACTTCCAGAGCGGGATCATACTCGCCTTGGTCCAAGCGCGTCTGCGCCGACCGGCAGGCGGTTTCGATCGCCTGCTCTCTCCGCTTCGCTTCGATTGCTTCGCGCGCAGCCGATGTCGTCTCTTGAAGCCGAGGATCATCTCCAAATCGGGAGTGGGCGGAGGTCAGCAGTTCCAGAGCGCCCTCGGGCTGCCCGAGTGTTATTTGTTGGCGCGCCTCCGTGAGGAGCTGGAGCAAAGCCTGTGCTCGTTCCCAATCCGACTTGGCAGATAGCACTTTGCCGTGGAGGTCTGAAATCCTGCTGTCAGCGCCATGCTCTTTTAATCCGCGATCAAGGGCATCGAGCGCAGCTCCAAATTCGTACGCCTGCAGGTTGCGCTGCGCCTGGCGCAGAAGCGTCTCGATTGCTTCTTCGCGCTGCTGAGCATGAAGTGCTTTCCTGGCGAGATTCAATGCTTCCGTCAGTTGCGGAGCGTCGGGATAGTGCCTGAGCGCAGCTTCCAGCAACTCCGCAGCAAGACCGGGCTTCTGTTGTGCAAGGCGAGCGTTCGCATTCTCGACTGCCCGGCGGATGTCTTCCGCGCGTTCCCAATCGGCTTTCGATGCGAGAACCTTCTCGCGCGCCGCCGACAGGCGGGCATCGCTGCCGTAGTCCTTCTCGCCCTGATCGACAGTTTTCAACGCGCGCCCGAAATCACGCTTTTCAATCAGGGCCGGCAGTTGTTCACATAGCGCATCGATAGCATCGTCGCGGCGTTTGGCCTGCAAGGCATTTCGGGCCGACGCGAGTGCCTGCGTCAACGGCTCTTCCGCCGGATAGCTCTTCAGAGACGATTCAAGCAGTGAAATCGCCTTGTCGAAGTCTTGTTGCGCGACCAGGTTTCTGGCTTCATCTACCGCCTGACGGACAGCCTCGCTGCGTTCCCAACCGGCTTTCGCCGAAAGAACTTTCTCCCGCATTTTGGAAAATTGTCCATCGCTGCCGTGCTCTTTTTCGCCCTGATCCACGATTTCCAACGCGCCTGCGAAGTCGCGTTCTTCGATTTGGACCTGCGCCTTTCCGCACAGCGCGTCGATGGCCGTAGCGCGCTCCCACGCTGTCTTGGCCGATACAACCTCCTCTCGGAGAGCCGCAAGGCGGTGGTCTCCATCGTAATCGTTCAAGCCCCAATCTAGAAGTTCGATGGCATATTGGTATGCGCCCTCTTTGATTTGGGCCCGGACCTGCCACTGAAGGCTTTCGATAGCCTCCTCACGACGCTTTGCCGAGAGAACCTTCTCGCGCGCCATTGACAGGCGTGCATCGCTGCCGTAGTCCTTCTCGCCCTGATCGACCGTTTTCAACGCGAGCCCGAAATCACGCTTTTCAATCGCGACCTGCACTTGTTCGCACAGCGCATCGATAGCGTCGTCTCGGCGTTTGGCCTGCAAGGCATTTCGGGCCGACGCGAGTGCCTGCGTCAACAGCTCTTCCGCCGGATAGCTCTTCAGAGACGATTCAAGCAGTGAAATCGCGTTGTCGAAGTCTTGCTGCGCGACCAGGTTTTTTGCTTCATCCACGGCCTGACGAACAGCCTCGCTGCGTTCCCAGCCGGCTTTCGCCGAGAGAACCTTCTGCCGCACGTGGGCCAGCTTTCCGTCGCTGCCGTGGTCCTTTTCACCCTGATCAACAATTTCCAGAGCGCGCGCGAAATCGCGTTTTTCGATTTGGACCTGTACCTCTCCGCATAGCGCGTCGATAGCCTCGGCTCGCCGTTTGGCCGCTAGCTGCTCGTTTGCGGCCTGGAGCGCTTGCGCAAGAGAGGCTTCACCGGGATACTCATTGAGCGCCGATTCAAGCAACGCAATAGCTTTCTCGAATTCTTTTTGCGCGACGAGGCTGCCAGAGTCCTCTACAATGCGCCTGATAGCCGCAGCGCGCTCCCATGCTGCCTTGGCCGATACAACGGTCGCGCGCAGATCCGTGAGCCGGCGGTCTTCGCCGTAATCCTGCAGCCCGCGGTCCAGGAGGTCTATCGCGCTCTCATATGCTCCTGCCTCCAACTGCGCCTGAGCTTGCCCTCCGAGCGCTTGGATTGACTGCTCGCGCTGCTTGGCTGCCAGAGCTTCACGCGCCGCCGCTCTTGCCGCAAGGAGTTTGGGCTCATTCTGATATTGCCTGAGGGCTGATTCCAGCGATTCCAACGCTCGTTCCGGCTGCCCCCGCTCAACGTACTGGTGCGAGATTTGAGCGGCTCGCCGCACTGCCTCGGAGCGCTCCCAATTGGCTTTCGCCATGAGAGCGGAATCTCGCATTGCTGTTAAGCGCGAGTCGCCGCCGTAATCTTCCAAACCTCGACCGATCGTCTTCAGGGCGTTCGCGAAATCACGCTTTTCAATTTGTGCCTGCGCCTGCTCGCATGACGCCCTGATGGCATCGTTGCGCCGCTTAGCATCCAATGCGTCGCGAGCCGACCTTAGCGCGTCGACTAACGGGGCAGTATCCGGGAAGCGCTTGAGAGACGATTCAAGGAGAGAAATCGCTTTGTGGAAATCCTGATGAGCAAGGGAGCTTTGCGCTTCGCTTATGACCTGGCGCACAGCTTCGGCGCGCTCCCATTCGGCTTTCGCTGAAGCGATTCGGTCGCGAAGATCGCTAACTCGCCGGTCCCGTCCGTATTCAACTAATCCGCGATCGATAGCTTCCAATGCCGGCTGAAACTGGCGTTCATGCAGTTGCGCCTGAGCCTGAGTGCAGAGCCTTACAATTCCTTCTTCACGGAGCTTAGCCTTGAGTGCTTCATTGGCTGCGGTCAAGGCCTTAGTGAGTTCGGGTTCATCAGGAAATCGACCCAGTCCCGAGTCAAGCAGCTCTAAAGCGGCCTCGACGTGACTTTGCGCGACAAGCTGCCTTGATTTTTCGACGATTCCGCGGATTTCCTCCGCGCGCTCCCACTGCACTTTGGCGACGATGACTTTTTCGCGGGTTCTGATAAGCCTTTCGTCAGTGCCGTATTCAGCCAGTCCACGATCGATGAGATCTAACGCCTGCTGATATTCCCGTCTGTTCAGCCGCGCTTGCATTTGGCTCAAAAGGGTTACGATTCCCTGCTCGCGCCGTTTGGCTGCGAGCGCATCGCGCGCCGAGGCCAGTGATTTGAGAATTCGGGCATCGTCGGGGTATTGCTGAGCGGCCGTTTCGAGTACCTGCACAGCTTTTTCGAGCTCGTTATGCGCGGAGTGGCGTTCCGAGTCTTGGATTAGCTGACGGATCGCCATTTCCCGTTTATGGCGTGCCCATTCATCCTGAGTTCGCCGCTGAGCCTCGAGCAAGCGCGGCTCGGCGGGATATGTGTTCAGGGACCGGGAAATCAGGCTGAGAGCTCGCTCGAAATGCCCGCTGGCGGTCAACAGGTGCAACTCGTTCTCGAGTTTCTCCAGCGCCTGCGCCTTCCGGTAAGCGGCAAGTTCTTTGTGTGCAAAGATGAACAGTTTGGTCGGCTCAACTTCTTCCGGAAACTTGTTCATCAAGGCTTCAACTCTCTTGATGGCCGAGTCGAACTGTGCGCCAGCGAGCAGTTCTCGGACTGCCTCAATTTCCGCCTTCAGATATTGCTGCCGCTCGAAGCGTTCCTTGCTCGACCGAATCTGTGCCGCGAGGTCTTTGACCTCTTGGTTGTCCCTGAATTCCGGATCGAGCTCCTCGAGGAGTCTGGCCGACTCATCGAAGCTGTTCGCCTGCAGTAGTTCTCTCGCCTGCTGAACCTTCTCCTGATACTGTCTTTCTTTCTCGCGACGCCTGAGCGCCGCGCGCACTTCGTCAAGAAACTGCTGCGCTTCCGGGTTGGACGGATCTCGTTCAATGACCTGCAGAAGCGACTCAAGCGCCCCTTCGAGATCCTGCCTGGAGAAACATCTGCGCGCATCGGCGATCAGAAGACCCATCTCCCGCCGTAACGCCAAAAGCTCGCGTGCTTGCTCGAGCCTTACAGACACTGTGTGGTTTTCACGGTCCAGGCGCAGCGCGGCTTCGAAGCTCTCAATGGCATCCTCGAACCGCCTGGCGCCTAGAGCGTCCTCGGCTTTTTTGACCAATGCATCGATTTTGGGCCGGATCAGACGATCGAGGAGCTGGTTCTGAATGGTCTCGCGCAGTTGCCGGGCTTCGCGGTTCGCGGGGTCGAGGTCGAAGACTTCGCCGAGAACCGTCTGTGCATTTTGCAGATCCGCGCTGTCGTACAACCGTCTAGCCTCGGTAACCAGCGACTCCGCTCGTTCCTGCCGCAACTCGGTCAGAATCGGCTCAGTGTCAACCTGCACATCACGAAGGCTCTGATAACGGAGGTCTCTATCCTTTTGGAGAGTGCGATTAACTATTTTTTCGAGGGCTTCGGGGCAGTCCGGGACCAGATTACGAATCGGCTCCGGGTCTTCCGCGGTGATTTTGTGGAATACCGAGCGGGGATCGAGACCCTGGAAGGGATGTTTGCCGGTGAGAAGTTCGTAATACGTGCTGCCGTACGCGAAGATATCGGACAGGGCGTCCACTTCCTCGCCCAGAACCTGTTCGGGTGCCATGTAGTACAGCGTCCCGATCACATGGCCTTGACGCGTCAGGCGGGTGGCAGCCGAACCCGCGACCAGGCGCGCGATGCCGAAGTCCATTAACTTGACGGTTCCGTCAGGCAGTAAACGGATGTTGCCCGGCTTCACGTCACGATGGACGACCCCGGCCCGGTGAGCTGAACGCAGACCGTCAGCCACCTGAATCATGATGCTGACCTTCTGCAGCAACGGCATAGGTCTCCGAGCCGCAATAATCTGATTGAGATCCTCGCCGTCGAGGAGCTCCATCACGATATACGGCATACCGTCGTCGTCACCATAGTCGTAAATCGTGACGATGTTCTTGTGCCGGAGATTGCCAGCTGCGGCGGCTTCGTTTTTGAAGCGCGTGAGGAGCTGATTGTCGCCGATAGCGGTCAGGACTTTGACGGCGACCGGCCGGCCTACGGTGGGATCGTATGCGCTATAGACGACTCCGAAGCCACCGCGGCCCAATTCGGCCTGGATCCGGTATTTTCCGATCTGCCGCCTTGTGCTCTCCGGCATCGCGTCCTGTAGTCACCCAGCAATACTCTTGCTTCCCGGCTGTAGCAAATGATGCGCCAAATCTATGGCGCAGAAGCTCTTGAGTACGCAGATAAACCGTTGGGGTCCTATGTGCAAACTCGTTAGCCAGTTATCACAACACCGGCGGGCGTTGTGACACCACTTGCGTCAGATGGAAACAAGCCCGTTTGTGTATGATATCAGCCATTTTGTCAATAGCGCAATTGGCCTAGGGCCGAACCACGCAACAAGCGCGCAGTTCGCTTGAGAACTCTTTGAGCACCGTATTATCATTTGAAAACTGTCGATTTACTCAGGAGGCACTGCGTGTTGCGGTACCAAGGCATTTCGGAGGCTGGGCCGGTTCGGCCCAATAACGAGGACCGAATCCTCTTAGAACCCGGTCTCGGATTATTCGTTGTCGCCGATGGCATGGGTGGGCACAGGCACGGTCAGATGGCCGCCGACCTGGCTTGCGCTACCCTCAGGCACTATTTGGAATCCTCTTGCAGTCCGGGCGATGTTACTTGGCCTTTTGGATACAACTGGAAGCTCAGTTTGAATGAAAATCGGCTCATCACCGGGGTTTTGCTCGCGAATCAATACGTCTGGAAACGTTCGGAAGAGGACCCCGCCTATGCCGGGATGGGCTCAACGGTCGTTGCCGTGCTCATCGATAAGGACAGAGCCGCCATCGCCAACGTGGGCGACAGCCGGGCGTACCTCTTCCGGGAGCGACAACTATCGCAACTGACGGTCGACGATACCTGGCTGAATTCGGTTCTCAGGCAGGGCACTCTGGATGAGAAAACCTTGTTAAAACATCCGATGAGAAACATTCTTACCCAAGCGGCCGGAACGCAGCGCAACCTGGACGTTCACACCTGTGAGTTGGAATTGCAGGACGGAGACATGCTGCTGTTATGCAGCGATGGGCTTTACGGCGTAGTGCCCGAAGACGCTATTTCGGCAGTACTCGCATCTGACGGCTATGTCGAGCAGCAAGTCACGGAATTGAATCAGGCCGCCCTAAAAGCAGGAGCGCCAGATAATGTCTCTTGCGTTTTGGTAACTTATGGACGGGATTTAAGCGGCTGAAGGGCGCCGCAAACAATCGCCCGGCGGACTGAGCACGTCCAGGTTACGGGAATTCTAACGAGATGGAGCAGAGTGTCGTCATCAGGCACGTGAGCGGCACCAAGCGGCCGGCCGTTGAACAGATTCCTATCGCTGGACGTAAAGAGCTGATAGCCGGCCGTGGGCCCGCTTGTGACATCCGCTACGACCTGGCGGCCGACGACCTGGTAAGCCGGCGACACATGAAGATCGAGATAGCCGGAACGGATACGCCGGAATTCGCAGTCGTCGATCTTAATAGCCGGAACGGCACTTTTATCAACAAACGCCGGATCCGGGAGCGCAGTAAGCTCCTGCCGGGCGACATGGTGCAGCTTGGCTCTGGAGGACCTGAATTCGTCTTTGACCTCGATCCGCCAAACCCTGAAACGGCGCCCGCCGAGAAAACGACGGCATACAACCCTATCTCCCAGGAGAGGACTTCCCGAGCTAATCCGGAGCCTTCAGCTCCCAGCGCTCCCGCTCTCGTAGCGAAGCCGCCCGAACGTACCTCGGGATGGCGAAGAAGTCTCATTTTGATAGTGGCGTTTGTACTGCTTGGATCCGCAGCTATCGTGCTGGTGAGCCGTTCACGCCAGGAGATGCATGTTACGCAACTGGTGAGATCCGGATGGTCGGCTGTGGCGGCGGAAGGAACAATAATTGCGCGCGCCGCTGTTAATTACAGTCGCGACTCTTACCACAGATTACGGAGCCGGTGGCAGCGATCGACAACGAAGGAAGAAAGCGCGCAGAACAAGAAGCTCAGTCCGCTTCCTGCAAGCACCATGAACGCGGATTCTCTTGCGAACTTGGAGGTTGGCTGGATGCTGCTGGACGCCCGGAGCGGACATCAACTCAGGCAAGTATACATTGACAATGCGAAGCCCGGAGGCGGAGTTGAGACGCCTCCTCTCGTGCCTAATGCAGGTCGAAGTCTGCCACTTTTTGTGCTTCTGAACAACAACCGGCTACAACCCGTGCTGACGGTAAGCGACGATATCCGCTACCGTCCGATCGGAGGCATTTATCGCAACCCGGGATTTCTCGCCTCGAGCGATGGCCTGATACTCACCAACCGGCGCATTGCGGTTCCCTGGGCTGCTCCCTATGAATGGCCATCCGATGCAGCGGCCGGGATTGTCGCAAAATTCGACACGCATCTCAAACTGGTAAATACGGGAGCGATTGCGCGGCGCCAATTTCCGCAGTGGCTACCGCTCGAATCGCAGTTCATATTGGCTGATTCTCTGAATGCACCCTCTCTGCGCCTGATCACTACCAAAGTACGGCTTGATGGACGGACTGATTACTTGACGGTGAGTCTAGGCAACGAATTGCGGCGCGGGCCAGCGCGAGTGGTTCGGACGTCGGATCATTTCGATTTGGCAGTGATCCGGTTGGATCCCGGTACACCCGGGCAGCAGTTTCCAGCCGCCCGCTTGCGGGATGCTTCTGAGTGTGCGCCCGGGGATCCCGCTGTACTTCTAAGCGCGGCCGGTGCCTCATCGCCTGATGGCAAAGCGAAGTCTGGCTCCGAGTGCAAAGGCAGAGTAGTAGCTCTGCGGCACAACCCGAATGCCGGGGTGGGCGGCTCTCATTCGACGCCCGACCGCTATGAACTGGCCGTAGATCCGGGACGCGTGCCGGAGCCCGGCGCGCCGGTATTCGATGCGCAAGGACGGGTGTTCGCGATTGAAACTGCCGCCGATCCGCTATACCCGATGAACGTGTTTGCGATTCCTATTCGATATGGCGTTGATCTGTTAGCCGCGTCGCGGAATTGAAGCTTCAAGGCTGCGTCATTGCGATCTGTGCAGGATCGGCAGCGCAGCGAAAGCCTACCGATGAAGATTGGGCGGGAGCGGAACCCTCGGCAACCCAACCGCGCGAGGCCGGCGAGAGCCCGTCAGGATTCATCGCGTAACTTCCGCCGCGGACCAGTTTCCGTCCATCCTCGATCGCAGGCGCAACATCTGAAGCTTTGCCGTAGGGACGGAAGCTGTCGTTTACCCATTCCTGCACATTCCCGGCCAGATCGAGGACTCCGTAAGGGCTCACATCAGCGGGAAAAGATCCCAACGGCGCGGGATGGTGACCAGCCACACCCTGAATGTTCGCTAAACCAGGCAGGCTCCAGTTCGCCCAGTGAATAAACGATTCTGTGCCTCGGGCTGCCTTCTCCCACTCCGCCTCCGAAGGTAACCGCTCCCGGTAGGATTCACAAAAGGCTTTGGCATCCTCCCATGTCACGTTGATCACCGGATATTCATCTTTTCGAAGATATTCGGGATCCCAGGCTGGGTTGGCAGGAAGCGGACGGCCGGTTTTCAGACAGAATTTGCGATACGCGAGATTCGAGACCTCGACACGGTCAATATAATAGGCCGGCAGAAAAACCTTGTGCGCCGGGGCGGCGTCCGGTATAGCGTCGTCACCCATTACAAACTGGCCTTCGGGAATCAGCAACATAATTCCGGTCGAGGTTTGAACGACCGGCAATGGTCCGGAAGATGCAGCGCGGCCCTTGCCAGGCGTACTCACGGCGTGAGAGGTGGCGTCTTGCATGGGCAACGATTGCCATTTAACCAGCGCCGTCTTAAAGAAGGCTCCCTTGCTGAGCCACCATGCGCCACCCGCCACACCCGCGATCGCTATCGCTGCCGCGAGCGCTGCAACTGCCAAGCGTGAAGGCTTTCTCGTAGCAGAAACGGGCTTCGGAGCGATCGGATCAGTCACGAATTGATCCGTTTGTTCCAGGCGTGCTCTGAGCGCCTTCAACTTTGTTTCGATCTCATCCAAACTGCGAATGCGTTTTGCGGGATTTTTCTCGAGCATCTGCTCGAGTAGCTCCGACATCGCTTCCGGACAGTCCGGCAACAGCTTGATCAAGGGCTGCAGCTTTTGCTCAGGTTCCACATGCCACCGCATCCACCCCAAACCTGAGCGCAGCTGGGCGAAGTCAGCGAACTGCTCCTGCATTTTCGTGTTGCCCGCCAGAAGCTCGTATAGAGCGAGTCCCAGAATGTAGATATCGGCGGCAGTGTGGCTCGCCTCGTCCGGAGCGGTCTGGGCCATCAGCAGTTCAGGCGCACTATATTTGGCATCCGGGATCAAAAGAGTTGCTTGTCCTGCAACAGGCAGAGCACGATCTATCTCGACAGCATCGCCTTGCAGCCAGATTTTCTTCGGGGAAAGTTCGGCGTGAGGCTCACCGGTGGCGTGCATCTCGCGTACTCGCGCGATGATTCTAAGGAAGACCCGAATGCACATGTCCGGATCTGCCGGACCGTCTCTTCTCAGACTGTCCAGAGTGATTCGCCTCGACTCTGCACTCTGGGCGTTCAGTACAGCGGAAGCAGCTTCCTGCAACGCGCCAACACTCCGGTACCGCTGGCCAGGATCCTGTTGCAAACAGTTTTCGAGTACCGTTACTAGTCCCGATGGCAACCCGCGGAGCTCTTGCCGCAGCTGCTCTGCCGAGGCCCAGCGCTTTGAAGAAGAATTTGCCGCGCCGGGTGGCCGTTTGCCGGTCAGCATTGTGTAACAGATTGCGCCAAGCGAATAGATGTCTGTTGCTAGCGGTGGGAGCGAGACCGGCGAGCTGCTCGGGCGCAGCATACTCGAGACCTCGAGCCATGGTGGGCTTGGCTGTATGCTTAAGGTCCCGATCTACTCCGAAATCCATCAATTTCAGGGATCCGGACCCGGTGGCCAGTATGTTGCCCGGGTGGAGGTCGCGATGGATTAGGTTACGCGCATGCAACTGGCTGAGGCCGTCGCAAAGATTCGAGAGCAGCTTGAAGAATTCGGAAGCAGGCAGCTTTCCCGTTCGCTCGAGATAATCCCAAAGCGGGGTGCCTTCGACTGGTTCCATCGCCAGATAAATACGGCCGGCGTACTCCCCAAAATCGAAGATCCTGATTACGTTTTCGTGCGCGATCTGCCGTAGCGAGTTCAGGTCGAGGCGGTACTGCGTCAATAGATCCGGCTTACGCGGGACGATGGCTGGGAGGATCAGCTTCAAAACAACAGCCCGATGAGCCGTCTCATCTTCAGCGCGATAAATGGCACTGCGGATGCTAGACCGTAACACGTCCAGGATCTTGTATCGTTCCGCGAAGACTTGTCCAGGCCGGAACTCCGATTGGGTGACGTGCGCCGAATCTGAACTCACGAATCTCCCTGGAGGGTTATCGGGCGTTTTCGCCATCAGTTGCTTTGTCGTTGAGAGGGAGATTTTATGTTACAGTATTCGCTAACCGAAAATAGCATTCTCCGACTAGTTCTCGCCGTTCAGGCTGCCACTGAATGACGCCCCGGATACACCATGATTCCCAGACCGGATACAGACCGGTTGATTGAAACTTACCGATCGTATGCTCACGCGCTTGCGGCGGAGGTGCTTCGAACGTTTCCTACGGTCAATAGAGATGACGTGCGTGGGGCGGCTGAGCTTGGTCTGGTAGAAGCAGCGAACAGTTTCGACCCCTCCCGCGGAGTTCTCTTCAAGACGTTCGCTTATTACCGGATTCGGGGAGCTATCTACGATAATCTCCGCAAGATGGGCTGGTTTGCCAAAGATTCGGCCCGGCTTCGTTTTGAAAGCGGCGCCAACGAATATTTGAAGGATCACTCGGAGGCGAATCCGGGCAGCGGTTCTGCGCAGGACACCTATCAAGAGTTGAAGGCGATTACGGGTTCAGTCCTCAACAGCTATTTCCTGTCCCTCAATACCGTGGTGGAGGAATTGCCTGAAACATCAGCACTTTCTCCGGAGGCAAGATACCTGCGGCGTGAAATGAATGAGAAACTGCGCAGCGCATTATCGCAGCTTCCCGCCAAGAACCGGCAGGTACTGGAGAGCTACTATTTCGGGGACGAAACGCTCGAATCCATCGGCGGGCGGCTAGGCCTCTCAAAGTCTTGGGTCTCGCGCCTGCATGCCAAGAGTTTGGATTTGCTTCGGGAGGCCCTGGAGCAAGCCGGTTTATCGAAGGCGGTACCGGGGTGACACAACGTTTTCCTGTTTTCAACGATAATCGCTTTAGACAATGGCTGACATAGGAATTGCCAAGACCGGTATTCGGGCCGCAACCGCTACACCGACAGATCAAGCGACTGCACAGAAGACGGGTTCGTCGAAATTCGACAGCATCCGATCGCAACTCGCCGAACAGTTCACGCATGACCTTAAGCTACCGCCGGCGAAGCAGATTTCAGCTCAGCAGGCGGCGACGATAGAGACTGCGCTGCGCAAACGCCTTACCCAAACGACATCGACGAATCCCTCGCACCTGTTCGCAACCGATATGCGAACCGCCCGTGTGAATCTCAACAGGCTGGCTGGCGCGGTGAACAAGCTACCGCAGAATGAGAATTCCGCGTCCATTCGCGACTCTTTGAGCTCGATCGAATCCCAATACCAGCAATCCGCGAAACTGATCGGCAGCTCTAAGAGTTTGGATTTGCAGTCGCTCTTAAAAGTTCAGACGGAGTTGTATTCGATGAGCGAAAACATAAACGTGCTATCAAAGGTCGTGGATCAGGTCACTTCAGGTGTGAAAACAATTTTTCAAACACAGGTAGGGTGATCGAGAGCGCGCGAAATGGGAAAACTTAAGGCCTCGATCCTGATTGTGTTTGCTGTCTGGATGTGTGGATGCGCATCACGCGAGATTGCGAGCGGACTCGACGAGCAGGATGCCCAGGAGATTACCGTTGTTCTGAAGGAAAACGGGCTCGATGCTCAGGCGGTCCGCGTCAATGGACAAGACCGGAATGCTGCGGCTACCTGGACAGTAAAGCTTAAGGGCGGCGGCGAAAACGCGATCATGGCCTGGCGGATTCTCGAGGAAAACGGATTGCCGCGGCAAAAGGTGAAAGGCTTGGCCGAAGTCTTCTCCACGACAGGCATGATTCCAACTGCCAGCGAGGAAAAAGCCCGCCTGCTTATGGCGCTTTCCGGGGAACTGAGCCGCACGCTAAAGTCCATTGAAGGCATCGTAGACGCGCGAGTTCAGATTGTTCTTCCAGATAACAATCCGCTACTGCAAAGTGATCAACGTAATCCCACTACGGCTTCAGTGTTGGTGAAGTATCGAGGGAGCCAGGTGCCGCTGAGCGAGGACGAGGTTAAGAAGCTTGTGGCACGCGGGATCGAAGGTTTACAGCCCGATAATGTCGCAGTCGTGTTCAAGAAGACCGATCCGGTTCGCGTGCCTGCCAAGGCGGCCAAACCGTACCTGGGTGATTCGCAAATTGTGATCGCTTCCCTGGCGCTGATGATGCTTGCCAGCTTCGCTTCTCTGTTGCTGGTGTTTCGAAATTCGCGTCAAAGGGCAAAAATTCGCGAACTTGAAAGACAGGTTCGAGAGATGGCGAGGCAACCGGCTGTACCGGTATAGCCAGGAGCGAGTCGGAACATATGCCACAAATAGAGGCTAAAGTCGCCAGGAATTACGCATTCTGCTACCTCGGCCTACTGACATGCGCCGGCCGCTTCGAGCAGATTCTCGCTATTCTGCCCCAAGCCAGACAGCAAGAAATCAATGTTTACCTCCAGCGCGCGAAGAGTCTTTCTCCTGACGAGCTGATAAACAGGCTGAGGACCTTGAGGGAGCGAGTTCATCCGCTCAGAGGGCTACCCAACGCGCCATGGAACAGGTTATCGCCGGCGCTGCAGCGCTGCCTTACGGCTTGTGCTGAGGAGAGCTATGGAAGAAAAGATCATCAAAGCCAGGCTCGCGCCTGAAGCACCGCTCGCGCCGCCGAGGGTACTGAAAAGAGATGTTCACGACGCTGGTGTTGAGGCGCGAGGCATCATAGAAGCCGCAGAACGGCAAGCCCGGGACATTCTTGACGAAGCGGTCCGCCTCCGGGATGACGCGCTCGAGGCGGGCAGGCTGGAAGGTTACAGGGAAGGTCTCGCCGAGTGGGATGACGCTCTTTTAGGACTGAAGCGCGCCCGTGGATCGCTCGATGCAAAGTATGAAGCGGAACTGGTCCGGCTCAGTGTGAAAGTTGCGGAGAAGATTATCGGAGAAGAGCTCCGTACCCGTCCGGAAACTATCGTCAGTATCGTGCGGGAATGCCTGCGAGGCGTCCGGCATGAACAGAGTCTGACAGTCCGGGTGAGTCCTGAAGAACGAGAAGAAGTATTGCGCCAGGTCGAGTCGCTTACCAGGGAGGTCGGATTACGTAATATTCAGGTGACGGCAGACACCTCCGTTTCCCGGGGCGGATGCATTGTGGAAAGCGAACGAGGCATCGTCGACGCCCGGCTCGAAACTCAGCTCCGGCGGCTTGGGGACATTCTCATCCGCATCGCAAACCGCCAATGAAATCTGCGAAGATCATCGATTTCGACGCTTATTTCCGGGGAATCGAAGAGGCTTCGCCGGTAGAGGTCAAAGGTCGCGTAAAAGAGGTCATCGGCTTGGTGGTCCGCGCCTCCATGCCTCAGGCGTTTGTCGGGGAGTTGTGTCTGATTTACAATCCGCGCTCGCGCGTCCCCGTGAAAGCCGAAGTAGTGGGCTTTCAAGGAGGAGACGTCCTGCTGATGCCCATTGGAGACCTGACAAATATAGGCTCACAGAGCGAAGTTGAGGCGACCGGAAACTGTCTCGCGGTGAAAGTCGGGGAAAGCCTGCTTGGACGCGTGCTGAACGGGGTGGGCGAGCCGATTGATGGCGCAGGACCGATCGTGAGCTCGCAAGAATACCCGGTCTACATGCCTCCTCCCGACCCTTTGCGCCGCCGCCGCATCACTCAGCCGATCTCGGTCGGAGTGCGGGCCATTGACGGTTTGCTGACCTGCGGCGAAGGCCAGCGCATCGGGCTTTTTGCCGCCGCCGGAGTTGGGAAAAGTACTCTTTTGGGCATGATCGCGCGCAATACGGAAGCCGAGATCAACGTGATTACTTTGGTTGGAGAACGAGGCCGCGAAGTCCGCGATTTTCTGGAGCAGGACTTAGGGCCGGAGGGTCTCAAACGATCGGTGGTTGTGTGTGCGACATCCAACGAGCCCTCATTGGTCCGGCTCAAAGCGGCTTACGTAGGCACGACGATAGCTGAATATTTTCGCGATCAGGGGCGACGCGTGATGTTGATGATGGATTCAGTGACGCGCTTCGCCCGCGCGCAAAGGGAGGTCGGATTGGCGAGTGGAGAGCCACCGGCTCGCGGCGGCTACACTCCTTCGGTGTTTAGCGAGCTTCCGAAGCTGTTGGAGCGCGCCGGGAATTCGGATAAGGGTTCGATCACAGCTTTTTATACGGTGTTGGTCGCCGGCGACGACATGAATGAACCCGTAGCCGACGAAGTTCGGTCGATTTTGGACGGGCATGTTGTGCTTTCTCGCGATTTGGCAGGCCAGGGACACTACCCTGCTATCCACGTGCTGGAGAGCGTCAGCCGTGTAATGAGCGCTGTCACCGGCCCGGAGCACCGCAGCTTCGCCGCGCGGTTACGTGATGTGCTTTCGACCTACGAAAAGAATCGGGATCTCATTTTGATCGGCGCCTATGAAAAGGGAAGCGATGCCCGAGTGGAATACGCCTTGCAAATGATCGATCGAGTGAATGCTTATTTGAAGCAGGACACGGAAGAGCGCGTTTCCGCCGGTAAGGCGCTGGAAGACTTGAGGGCGATGTTCGCCTGAGGGCTCGCGAGAGGATGTATCGTTAATGGAAGCGAACGGAGCGGATAGTGAGCCCGTTCCCAGGTGATGGATAACTTTGCAGACATTCAAGTACAGGCTTCAGCAACTGCTCGATCTCAAAATCGACCAGAAATCCCAACTGCAGGTAAATGTCGCGCAATGCCAGAAGGAGCTGGCTGCGGAGCAGGAAGAGCTCGCGAGATTGGGGCAACTCGAGAAGCAGCTGGAGGAAAAGCTACTTGAAGCCAGGCGAGGTATGTTCGCAGGCTCGGCCGGTTCGAGCGGGTTTGCGATCCAGCAATACAGGGACTATCTCAGCGGCCTCGCTGGCGACCTCGAAACGGCAAAAAACTCTACCTTTTCTCAGCGCTTGCGGGTTAGCGAATTTGAAGCGAAGCTCGCCGAAGCCAGGCGCCAGTTGACTGAGTGTTTGCGAGAGATTGACGTTCTCACAAAACATCGGGATCGCGTACAGCAACGTTTTCTGCGGGCGGCTGAAGCTAAGGAAGCAGCCGTGCAGGACGAAATTGGCACAACAATGTTCGTACGAAGAGAGGCGCTCCCGTGAAGGTGGACGACACAGTACCGCCCGCAGCCCAAACCGCGAAAACGTCCGAGGGCGGACGGCCAAGTTCGGCCTCATTCTCCGGCGTTCTGGCGCGGAAGTTAGAAGACAGCGGGAGTAAAACTGAGCAAGACGGGCGTTTTGCGCAACCGGATGAGGCGTTGCTCGCCTTACCCATGACAATGCCGGCCGATCAGATTCAGCCGGAGATGGTTTTTCAGCCATCGTCAGAAATGCGCAGTGACACCACAAAAATTCAGGCTCTTATTCAAGAAATCCTGGTCGTGGCGCAGCCAAACGGGCGGCAGGCCGTCGAAATTCAATTTGATTCGAAAACGTTGGATGGTTTGAACGTGCAGATCAGCCAGCAACAGGGTCAAGTCGCCATTCGATTCTCAGCCGCTTCGGCACCGGTTTCGGAGTTGATTTCCCGCAATCTGGACCAGCTCTCCGATGCCCTGCAGCGCAAGGGATTGAATCTGGCGCCGATCCAGGTTGAACTCACTTCGATGCCCAACAACTCCGGGACCAATAACCCTGGGTCGAGCAATACGGGCGCGCGCGATGGGCGGCGCGGAGAACAAAACCAAGACCGGCGGCAACAGCAACAACGAAAGAGATGAGCGCCACAGTCAGGCCGCTTGTGGGCCAACAGCCGTCATTCGAGTTTAAACGACTACCGCGTTATACTCGCGACGAAGTAGCCGTCTGGAACTGGTCCCATCGCTTCTTACGCAACGCTGACTGGAGAGCCTGGATTCAAGACGCCTGGTCCGAGTTGCTGAACGTGCCGGCGGGTTTCGAGGTTCTGCTTTCCTACAGGGATTCGGCCGATGCGCAGCAGGAACCGGTTAAGCACGCATTTAAACAACGCGAAATTTTCATCGGCCGGGAGCCGGATAACGATATCAAGCTTCCCACGCTGACAGTCGGCAAACGCCATGCGCGGATATTCGTCGAGAACGGCCAGTGTTTTCTGGAAGACCTGGAGAGTTCGCTCGGCACTTATCTGAATCAGAACAAGCTTGCGCCAAAACAGCCGTACTCAGTAGGCGCCGGCGACCAGATTGCGATTTTCCCTTACACCTTCACGGTGAATCTCAGGCAGCTTTGGATGCCCGAGCTCAACATAGGCATTCATGCGCCGATCTCCGAGTCCATGACATGGCGCGAGTTCCTGGATTTTTCTCCCAAAGGCCGTACGACCTTCCCGATTGAAATCCACCCTGCACGCGGCACTCTGTGCCTGGAGGTGAACAAGGCCTTTCTCGCGGATCTGGTTGAGCGATTACTGCGCCCGCTCGACCTGCACGGCTTGCCCTCGGTTCTTGGTCCCACAGACAGCGGCTTTCTTGAGTTCATCATTGTCTGTCTACTCGAGCGCGTGAACCGCGATCTCGTTTTTCCATTTCAATTTGACACGGGCGCGTGCGGCTCCAAGCCGGCCTTCGCCTCCGACACTCGTGGAATCGTGCTGACGTGCTCATTGAGCCTTCTGGCCACAACGGGCGCGCTCCGGCTGTTTGCACCATATGAACTTTTGGAGAAGATGCAGCGGGCTGTTCCCAATAGGAACCTGGGCTGGCGGCCTTCGTCCGCAGCCTGGAAATTTCCTGTTTCCCTGGGCTTTCAGCCCCTCACGGCCGCGGAGCTAAGCGAGTTGGAGCGCGGTGACGTGCTGCTCTTTCAGCCACAATTGGAGCTGCTCCTGCCAGGCCGGCGCGATTGCGGTTGGAATGTCAAGAACGTCCAGGACGAGACGCCTCCAGGCCCGCTTGCCGCATCCAGCAACATTCAACGTATTCAGATCGATAACTACTTCGAAAGGGAACCCTTGATCAGCGGAGATTTGCAATCGGGCGAAGCGCCCCACCGCGAGAGCCTTCCGGATTTGGGCCAATTACCTCTTCAGGTGCACGTCATCGTCGCCGAAAAAGAACTCACGCTGGCCGAGGCGAATGGCCTTGCCGCCGGTACCATTCTGGAGCTGGATCGGCAGAATAACGGCCAGGTGTCGCTAGCCGTCAATGGCAAGATTCTGGGCGAGGGACAGCTTGTAGAGATTGACGGCCGGCTGGGCGTGAGGATCTCATCCTGGAAGGGAGCGTAATGACGGCGCTCTGGTTACTGCAAGCCCTCACTCCAACCCGGGAAGTCACGTCGCTAGCCTCTTACACCTACGATTATCTGAAGTTGATTCTGGTTTTCGGCCTTGTCCTGGTTTTCATCGTCTTGGTCCTTCGGGTGTGGCTGCCCCGGATGACCGGAGTGCGGCAGCTATCTTCGGGGCCCATCCGGGTCGTTGCGCGCTACCCGCTCGAGCCGAGGAAGAACCTGTACGTCATTCAGGCCGCCGGCAGTTATTTTCTGGTCGGAACATCCGAATCGGGAGTCCATTACCTCACCACCCTGGATGCAAGCGCGCTGCAATCCTCTTTGCCGCTGGAGACCCCTGCCCCGCCTTTGGATTTCAGTAAGCTGATGCACTCCTTCAAAAGGTCCGGGCGTGGTTCTTGAGGACAGTGATGGGACGATTACTCTTCCTGATCCTGTTTCTGCTGTTTCGCCTCCCGGCTGGCGCCCAGCCGGTGAGCGGTGGCGAGCTATCCAATCCAGTCGTACTTGTAATAGTGCTTGGAGCACTGGCGCTGGCGCCATTCGTTCTGATGATGCTCACCTCGTTCGTAAAAATATCGGTGGTTCTGTCAATTCTGAGAAATGCGTTCGGGACTCAACAAGTACCGCCAAACCCGGTGATCACCGGGCTTGCGTTTGTCCTTACGATCTTCGTGATGGTTCCTGTGGCGCGGCAGATGTATAGCGCTGCGGGAATCCAGAACACCCGCGAGATTTTTTCCGAAGCCAGCGTCAAGAGTTTGTTTGACGCATCGCAGAAAGCCAAAGAGCCTTTACGAAAATTCCTGTCTCGCCACAGCCATCCACAGGACAGATTGCTGTTTATGGAACTTGCCACACAGCTTGGCCGAGGCGGTAATTCCCAGGCTTCCGCTCCTGTGGACAAAGAAGATTTCGAGGTTCTGATCCCTTCGTTTGCAACCAGCCAGCTAAAAGAGGCATTTCAAATCGGCTTCATCGTTTTCGTACCCTTCATCATCATCGATATGGTGGTTGCTAATATCCTGCTTGCCATGGGAATGCAGATGCTCTCGCCGATTGTAATTTCTTTGCCTTTCAAGCTGTTGCTGTTTGTGCTGGTGGATGGCTGGTATCTGGTCGTGAGAGGGCTGGTGTTGAGCTACGTTTAGGAGGGCCGACCGGTGAATTCAGAACTGATCATCCGGATCACGCGCGAAGCTTTGATCCTAATACTGCTGATCTCCGGCGGCCCGATGCTGGCGAGCATGCTGGTCGGCTTTGTGGTCAGCCTGTTTCAGGCGACGACGCAAATACAGGAACAGACACTCAGCTACGTCCCAAAGCTCGTGGCGGTTCTGTTGACCTTGATCGTCATCGGGCCATGGATGCTGGCGCAGGCCGTTCAATTTGCCCGGACTCTGCTGGACAGCATCGCATTAATCAGGTGAGGCGGCGAAGATGGGGCTATTGGCCGCTCTTCAGCACGTGCTCGGCACGCTCGGCTTTCACCGCAATTTTTCCGACTTTCTTGTCGTTTTCGGCCTGGCATTCACCAGAATCGTAACAGCCATTTCGCTAACGCCATTTCTGGGTGGTCAAGCTGTCATCTCCAACATAAAAGTAGGCCTGGCGGTGGTGATCACGGCGATCATTTTCCCCGGAATCAATGTTCAGCAGCCGCCTTCCACGAATGTCATGTTGCTGGTGGCCTTGTTGATCAAGGAAGCCATGATCGGAACGATTGCCGGCTTCCTTACCCAGTTGTTTTTGTACACGGTACAGATGTCCGGAGCCATGATCGACGATCAGCGCGGAATGAATCAGCCGGGATTGCAAGCGCCGCAACTGGCAGGCAATGTCTCGGTGCTGGGACAATTGCAATTTCAAGCTGCGCTCGTAATCTTCATCACATTGAACGGACACCTGATCTTCTTGCGGGCGCTGGCTCACAGCTTTCAACGACTTCCGCTGTTCAGCTTTCCGCATTTAACCGATCCGGTATCGCTGGCGCAGCAGTTCGGAGAGATCAGCGCGCACACTCTCGCTCTCGCCCTGCAGTTGGCCGGCCCGATTTTACTGACGTTATTCCTGGTGGATGTGGTATTCGGCGCAATTGGCAAAGTTGCATCCCAGGTGAACGTTTATCACGAAAGCCAGCCGGTTAAGGCATACGTCGGCCTGGTAATCTTTGTGCTGGCAATCGGATTCATATTTATCCGCTTCCAGGACTTGTTGGGTGAGATGATGTGGAATATTTCTCGAGTGCTCGAACAAATTGCGTGAACGTTAGCAACTTTCTGCCGGCGGCTCCGAGAAGAGAATGAGGCCCAGTGTCGGAAGAAAAGAGCGAGAAACCGACTCAGAAAAAGCTGCGCGACGCCCGCAAAAAGGGTCAGGTCTCCAAGAGCAAAGACATCACCCAGGCCCTGCTTTTCTTGACGGCCGTAGGCGTGCTTGCGGCCGGCGGCCCTACCTTTGTTGCGGAGACGAAACGCCTGATCGTCGATTCCTTTCGGCCCGCGCTTTTTACCGGTCAATTGCGGCCGGATGAAATTCTCCACCACGCCGCATATACCTGGGGCAGATTATTGCTATTCACAGTGCCATTCCTGGTTGCGGTAGCGCTTGTTGCGGCCGCAGGAAATTTCTTTCAGGTCAAGGCGCTTTTTGCGCCCGAGGCGGTGCAGTTCAAATTTGAAAAACTCAATTTCGTAAAGGGTTTCCAGAACATTTTCTTTAAGCCCAAGACCTACCTCGAGCTGCTGAAAACGCTGGTCAAACTCGCTATTGTCGGGAGCCTCGCATATATGGCGGTGCGCAGTTCTCTGCGAGACATCATTCTGAGCGCCCGGGCGAATCCGGAGACTATGGGCAAGCTTGCCGTTTCTCTCATGTTCAAGTTCCTGATGAACGTCGGAATTCTTTTCCTGATCATCGGAGCGGCCGACTTTTTCCTTCAGAAGAAATTATTCATGAAAGAAATGATGATGAGCAAATACGAGGTGAAAAAGGAGCACAAAGAAGAGCAGGGCGATCCGCATATCCGGCACTCCCGCAGGCATATGCACCAGCAATTACAGGCTCAGAGCATGGTTCAGAATGTACCGAAGGCAGATGTGGTCGTGGTTAATCCCACCCACTTGGCAATTGCCATTCAATACGATGACACGACCATGAATGCTCCGACGGTAACGGCGAAAGGCCAGGCTGATATGGCAAAGAGAATTATCAAATTAGCGAACGAGAGCGGTGTGCCCGTCACGCGAAATATCCCCCTCGCTCACAGCCTGTTTCAGGTCGAGCTGGGCTTGGAGATTCCCGAAGAATTGTATGATGCGGTTGCCGAGGTATTGAACTGGGTTTATCGACTGGCGCAAGCGGAACGAGTTTAGCCGCGCCGGCAAAGTCGGAGAAAGTCTATGCGAGTCCAATATACGCTTCCGGGTTTTCTGCCCGCTGAATCTCCTCCCGCAGAGGCTATTGAGCAGGCCGGAAGTCCATTTCTGAGCAGACTCAATGTTCTGCCTCTTCCGCGAGCACTGAACTGGCAGGCGTTATTGCGCCTGGATGAAGATCCTTTCGATCCCACGTCCATCGATCCACCGTCGCGGCCGCCAGCGCTCGAGTTTCGCGACCCGGTGTCGGAGCGATGGAACTGGATGCAGATGCTGAGCCGCCTGATCGCAACTTCCGGCGCCCAATCGAACCAATTCTCCGTAAGCAGTGGCGATCGCGCTGTTCAGCGGATGCTTGGGCTGCTCATGGATTTCCGGGAAGCCGAAGATTTTATTGCCGCGCGTCATCTGGCCGAGTCGGAGGAGTGAGATGAGACCGGGCTGGACGCAGGACGATATCTATAGAATTTCCGAACGAGGTTACTCTCTGCACCAGCAGGGCCGGTACCGCGAAGCCGCGATGATCTTTGATGGGCTGATCGCGATCGATCCGCAGAATGACTATGGCCGGGACGCGCTTGCAGCGGCTTGCTTGGCCTTGGGTGAGCCGCAGCGCGCGCTGGAGCAGCTCGATATGATTCTGGCCCGTGATTCCGGGCGCCTCTCGGCTCGCGCTCGACGCTTTGAAGCGTATCTCGAAATCCAGGACTTCGCCTCCGCGAAAGCAGATTTTGATATCCTAAAGCACCTTCTACCTGCACATGAAGTGCGCCGCCTCGGACTTCGCCTGGAAACGGCCATTCGCAACACAACTATGTCTCGAGATTCCCGATAATTCGGACGAGACTTCATCCGGTACCGTGTGCCGGAGCTTCAGCAGGCCGGAAGGAGGAAGCGGATGCCGGAAACCAGAATGACGATGCAGCACGAAATCGAACCACGCAAATCTGATGCCAAGACGGACAACCTCTTCGGGCTCACGCGAAGCGAAATCGATGCAATCGAAGTATTGGGATTCCAGCTCTATGAGCAGGGACGCACCGCGGAAGCTCAAACGATCTTTCAGGGCCTGATTGTTCTCGACCGGCGAATGTATCAAGGCTACGCCGGCATGGGCGCTGTAGCGCTAGCCGAGCAGAAATTGGAACAGGCTGCCGAATGGTTGGCGCAAGCGGTGGAGCGCAATCCGAATGATCCCACGGTTCAGGCCAACCTGGGGGAAACGCTTCTAAGATTGGGACGCTTCGAACCCGCTGCCGCGGCATTCGAAAAGGCGTTGGCTCTGGACCCGGAACAGAAAGACCCAGGTGCAAACCGCGCCCGAGCTATTGTTTCGGGAATGAAATTAGTGGTACAGGAACTGCAAAAGACGGGCACGGAAAGGCACGAACAGAATGCAGAAGCGAAGCAACTTAGCCCCTCGCAGTCCGATAAGTAGGTGGCGGTTGTAAACCCAATTCTGGCCTCTACGATTGGAGAGATTAAGGTGAACATTTTTGACAACCATGCAGTAAGCAGTTCATCAGAAACCACAGAACAGAGGGGCTCGACTCCCACCGGCGAAGTGACTGGCGGCGCACTTGATCCGCTGTTGAGTAACCTTATACAAAATCCGGCAACACCGCTGTTTCCTCAGCTGTCACAGGTATTCGGGAGCCTCTTCGATGCGATCCAGCCTGGACAGCAGTTAACTTCCCAAACGTCGTCGCCGTTTTCGCCAGCGGCAGCAGGCATTTCTCCGGAACTCTTCAATAGCCCTGGCCAGCTAGTTGAGTTACTGGGGAACGCGTCTCAGAAGCTAAGCAACGGACTGGCGGGCGGTCAACTTACTGACCAGGAAACCTTACTGAAAATGCAAGCCGCCGTCGAGCAGGCGTCCACGTTGATGAATATCCGGGGCCAGAAGTAAAAAGAGGCGATTGACAACTCGGCAACTAACAGCTAACCAGGAGAATTTTATGGAGACTCATTCCGTTCTTACAAAACAGGCGGGCCGGACTTCGTTGAGCCAGGTGTTTGGTCTTGCAAAGCAGGAAGTCGAAGCGATTGCCGCCCTTGGCTTTCAACTCTACGAGCAAGGCAAAATGAGCGATGCCGAGTGTATCTTCAATGGTTTAATCGCGCTCGATAGCAAGCTTTACTACGGCTACGCCGGTCTCGGAGCGATGACTCTGGCGGATGAAAAACTGGAAGAATCAGTCCGCTGGCTCACGCGTGCTGTCGAATTAAACGCGAGCGATCCGACTGTCCGGGCAAATCTTGGCGAAGCGCTGCTACGGCAAGGCCGGTTCAAAGAGGCTGCGGAACAGTTCCAGATCGCGATGAATCAAGACCCCAAAGCAAAAGATCCTGGCGCCAACCGCGCACGCTCGATCTTGGCAGGGATACAGAGCGCAATTCAGGAAATGAAGAATTCGCGAACTGTCCCGGCATAGTCCACATCACCGGAACGTGCCTAGTGAGCGCAAGGGCACGGATGCGTGCCGCCAAACAGGAGAGGACCACGCCGCTGTGCAGTGGGGCCTGGTGATTTCCGACCAAGAGATATTGGCTATTTTTGCCCGACTCCCTTAAAAGTTAAAGTTCGCGGCCTTACGCTTTGCGAACTCCTACTCATATCTCAAGGCCACAATGGGGTCCGCCTTCGTCGCGCGGCGTGCCGGAATGTAGCAGGCGAGCAGCGCGACTCCGGTAAGGATCAAAGAGACGGCGACGAACGTCAGCGGGTCGGTGGGCTTGACGCCGTAGAGTAAGCCGGACAAGAAGCGGGTCAGAGCTACGGCGCCTGCAACTCCGACGCCCACACCAATCACCGTCGAGCCCATGCCTCCGTTCACGACAAGCTTAAGTACGTCGCGCTTCTCCGCGCCCAGCGCCATGCGAATGCCGATCTCGTGCGTGCGTTGGGAAACCGAGTAGGAGACAACGCCATACAGGCCCACAATGCCGAGTAACAGCGCCATACCGCCCGACAATGCCAGCATCACCAGTGTGAACGAAGTGCGCGCCATAGACTTGGTGTAGTAATAGTCCAGCGTATGAACCTGGTACAGCGGAAGATCCGGGTCTACGGACCACACTGCTCGCCGGATCTCGTCCATCAAGCTCTGCGTCCCCGCGCTTGCGCTGCGAATTGCGAAGGCCGGGCTGCCCAGAAAACCATCAGAGTCCGTTATCGGCCAATACACCGTCGTCGGAGCTTTCTGGCTGGTCCCGTCGTCGTGGACGTTCCCCACGACGCCCACAATTTGTCGCCAGGCCTCAGCGCTTCCGCCGATTTGTTTCCCAAGTGCATCCCCCGGATTATGCCAATACTCACGCGCGAGGTTCTCCGACACGATAGCCACGGGTCGCTTGTTCAATATGTCGTTCCAGGTTAAATCGCGGCCGGCGACGATGGGAATGCCCATCGTCCTGAAGAAGCTTGGCGAAACCCAAAAGGACCTGCGAGCCGGCGGGAGCTGACCTTGAAGCATGTGATCCTTTACGAGCACGGGATCGCTCTCGGCGCCGGCATCCATGGGCACGGCCCCACTAAAATCGGCGGAAGAGACGCCAGGAATCCCTTCGATATTGTGGATAATCGCCTGATCCAGACGGACCAGCCGCTCGGGAGCCTTGATCATTTCCGGAGGAAAATGGACATGGAACGTTTCGACTTCGGCTGGCGCTGTGAATCCGGGCTGAACGTGTATCAAGGCTTGAAAGGTACGGAGCATGAGGCCCGAGCTCACGAGCAAAACAAGAGCCAGACCTACCTGGATGACTACTAGCGCGCTACGCGCCCGATGCCGCTCCCGGCTGGCGCTGACAGAGCGGCCGGTTTCGCGCAATCCACTCCCCACGCGGACGCCAGCATATCTGAGAGGCAGCATCGAGCCGAACAAGAGACCCGCCACCATCGTGACGCCTAGCGTAAAGAGCAAGACGAGCCCGTCGATGCCGATGTCGTTAAGCCGGGGCAAATCGCTCGGTGCCAAAGCGATCAGGACCCGCAAGCCACCATAAGCAAACAGCAAGCCGAGCGCACCGCCAATAACCGCCAGCATGAGGCTTTCAAGCAACAAACCGCCAGCGATACGTCCGGGGCTGCCGCCCAATGCCGCTCGAATAGCCAACTCCTGTTGTCGCCCTTCAACTCTGACCGAAAGAAGGTTGGCCACGTTTGCACAGGCGATCAGTAGCACCAGGCCTATCCCACTCATCAAAACCCACAGGACCTTGCCTACATCGCCTATGATGTATTGCTTCAGCGGCTGCAGATTCGGCCCTATCCGTGCCTCTTTGAAGAACTTGGCCGCCTCGGGAAAACGCTCCAGTTGGATTGGTATCATGCGAGCCACGTCTGCATGGGCCTCGGCCAGCGTCACCCCCGGCTTGAGCCGGGCAACCGCAAAGTAGTTATAGCCTCTCTGCGTTCGAGGCCTGAGAGGCAGCAGTATGCCCAGATTGGTCATGTCCAGGAAGCGAAAGCGTTGCGGTAGCACGCCGATGATCGTGCTGGGTTTACCATCGATGTGGATCGTTTTCCCGATCACTGAACGGTCGCCGCCGAACTTGCTGCGCCAATAGCCATAGGTGATCATCACTACGTCCGAGCTGCCCGGCTCATCGTCCGCCCGCGTGAAGAGGCGCCCGAAGAGAGGTGTGACTTCCAGAATTGGGAGCACCCCGTCGGTCACGCCGAGAGCCGGCACGTGTTCGGGTCGTCCAAGGCCGGTAACGTTGGCCGAGTAGAGGTTGCCACCGAACCCTGTATAGTAGAGACCGATGTCCTGGAAAGTGCGGTTCTGCTCGCGAAACGTAAAATATTCCGGTGGAGATAAAGGCCAGTTGAACTGGTTGATGCCAGGAAGGTCGAGCCCTACTGCTACGAGTCTCCCCGGGTGCGGATAGGGTAGAGCTTTGAGTAGAACGCCGTTCACCACGCTGAAAATGGCCGTTGTCGCGCCGATGCCGATGGCGAGTGTGAGAACGGCTACGGCGCTGAAGCCGGGATTACGCCGCAACTGGCGCAGGCTATAGCGGATGTCCCTGGCGAGGTCCTCCACAAAGTGCCCAGCGCGTACCGCGCGAACCCCCTCCTTCACCTGCTCGATACCGCCAATTTCCATGAGCGCTTCTCGTCGCGCCACTGATTGCGAAAACCCTTGCTTCATCTTTTCCTGCGTCAGGGCTTCCAGCGATGAACGGAGTTCTTCATCCAGCGCCTGCTCAACCGCGCGGTTGCGAAAGAGGTTCCAAAATAGGCTCAGAATTTGCTTAGGCATGATGCCTCCCAACTGGATTCAAGTAGACTGAACAGCCGCAGACATAATCCTCACCAACTCGCTCCACTGCCGCTCTTCAGCCTTGAGCTGAGCGCGCCCAGCGGAAGTCAACCGGTAATACTTGGCGCGCCGGTTGTTGTCGGACGAGCGCCACTCGGCTTCTACCCAGCCCCTTTCCTCCATGCGGTGTAGTGCTGGAAAAAGCGAACCGAAACTTACCTGAAAAGCTCCCTTGGTGATTTGCGTGATACGTCCGGAGATTCCAACTCCGTGCAAGGGCTCTAAGGACACCGCTTTCAGCACCAGCAGGTCGAGAGTTCCACGCAGAAGATCAGTACGTTTTTGCCCCATGCCGTTCTCTTATCGGGATCCGATAGGAATCGTCTCACAATTTCAAGGAATTTGCAATGCGGCGTCTTCCACTTTTCGGAATTCCAGCTTCCACCCTCAGCTCCGCTCTTGATGCGCAGGTGGACGTCTATTGGGATGTCGTTCTTCCCGCCGAGGAGAACCTACATCCGAGGAGATGGCCGCTACCGGGTTCTCTATGATCTGCCGGAAGAAGGTCCACCGACATTTCGGAGTGTGGCGATTTGGGCGGCGTCACATACACATGAGCGTGATGGACCGCGCGGCGATTTCCCGGCTTCAGCTCCACCGCCGTAATCCACACATCCTCCTGAATTCCAGTCGGGCACCGTGAAGTTCTCATAATCGTCGGGCGCATCCGCTTTCACCGTATACTCGACGGGCATGGAGAAGACAACATCCGGTTTGCCGATCCGCTAACCTTCTACGAAAGCCTGCGGCGCGGGTAGGTCCTTCGGAGCCACCTTTCTTTGGCGCCTTGATCGGTTCAGAGGCATCGTGTCGATCTCCTCCTGCTTAGACTCGGAATTTCGAAAAGCAGGTCAGACGGTAGCCCGGCGGATTCGTTTAGGGCTCTGCTTGGCGGATGCAAGCCCGGCTTCTTAGAGCTTCGTCAGCAGCACTTCGGCGATGTCGCCAGGGTCATGGCGCGCAACATTCTACAGTATCGTGACGTCCTCGAAAGCGTCAGTTCCGAGCCGCAAATCTCCATTGCAGCAAGCCCGAAGAACAGAATCGCGGACAAGTGTCATATTCCTTTTGCTCCCGGCTATCTGTGTAAACGTGCCAAACGCAACGGGAATGGCGATCCGTCTACGTCATGGAAGTGCGCGGCCAAAGATCCCACGGGGCCGTCGTTCGGCAGACGGAATGCTGTAGCGAACGATTGCTGCTCCGCGCCAGCAATGTTTACGGCAACGTATTCTTCGCCCGCGAGATGATAGGGGAAACAAGCCACCGCGTGGGATAGCTGTTCGAGCACGTCTTTCTGACTCTTCTTGCAAGAGTAAATGAGCAGCTTTTGAGGGGCTTTCATCAGAAGCAGGCGGCGGAAGCTGCGGTCGAGTTCTGCACGATCGCTCCACGCTGAACCGATCACAAGCACCGGAGCGTCATTCTTATACAGGATGGCGTCCAGCTGGCGTTCCGGGCAGAATTCGCTGACCGAGGCGCTGGTCATCACGCAATCCAGCGAGCGCGCCAGTGAATCGACGGCCGCCTGACATGCCTTGTTCCAAGACGTTCGCTTGTCCGTGATCTCCGGATCGCCGGTATCTGTACCCGGCAGGTGTTCGGCGAGCCTCTCGGTAAACAATTTTGCAAGTTCTGCCGCACTTAATAATGGCTCGCTGGGGAACATCACAACCTTCCTACGGCTTAGCGGCCGGCAAGCTGGGGCGTGCTACAGTGCCTTGCAGTGCCTCATCTAAGCGAACACCGTTCTCATCGAGAATAGTACCAATGGCGCGTTGCAGGGCGGCTTTCGCTTCGACATAGCTGCTCAGCGCCGATACTTCGGCGGAGCGGGCCGCCGTCAAGTCGCGCTGATACAAAATCACGAAGTAGCTGGTTGAGGCGCCGACCGTGAGCCGCTCGCTTTCGGCCTGTACATTTTCCTCTTCAAAGACCCGTTCCTGCAGCGCTGCGCGGTAAGTATCCCTGGCCTGCTGAACGGCGATGACGGCGTTGGTAATTTCGAGCCGGACCTGCTTCTCCAGCTCACGCAGGCGGATCTCTTGCTGGCGGAGTTGAAGCTGATCACGCGCAACATCCGCCCGAGCAGATCTATTCGCCAGAGGGATGTTGAGAGACAACCCTGCTCCGTAGTCCGGGAAGTTACGATGAAACACTTGTTTCATGGCATCGCTATACGATCCCAGGAAGTACGGATTCGGAACCGGTCCTGCGGCGCCGGGTAGGCCTAGCACGAAAGAGTTCGGGTCTCCTACAAGCGAATTGTCTTGCGCACTCGCGACGAGGTTTAGTTGAGGAAGCACCGCGTTCTTGCTTCCTCTCAAGCTGATTTGCGAGTTATCTAGCTGCAGGCGCGCCTGGGCCAGGTCTGGCCTGAGCCGCAGGCCATTTGCAATCAGGTCCTCGAGCGCGGGCAATTTCTCGTCTTCGATAAACCGCGGGCGGTCCACCGGAACCGTTTCAATTGCCGCGAGGGACGGATCAACTGCTGTTCGCGTAAGATAATCAAGCAGAATCTGATTTTGCAAGCGAACAAGCGTTCGAGCCACATCCAGATCCCGTTGCCGCCTGGATACCTCCGCTTGGGCGCGGGTGACATCGATAGAGGCGGCAGTGCCTTCCGCTAGCGACTGCCGGGTGTCTGTCAAGAGCCGGTCAGCTGAAGAGACGGCCTCTCCTCGCACGCGAACATCTTCAGTTAAGCTGACCAAATCCCAATACAACCGGATGACAGCGTATACGGTACTGATCAGCTGTTGTTTGAAGACATCCTGTGAAACGTTGCGGTTATTTCTGGCGATGCGGATGTAGCGTTTGTTCACGCCCCAGCCGAAGCCCTGCAATAAAGGCTGCTTGAAAGTCAAATTAATGTTGGAGTAAGTAGCCGGGTTGTAAAGGTAAAGCGGGTCATTGATCTTCTGATAAGTGGTATTCCATGTCAGGTCGACTGTCCCGCCGGAAGTGAAGCCTTTCTGCACACCCAGACTTCCAGCAGTCGTGTTGGCATTGAGGGAAAGCAGATTGGGTAGGAAGGTGCTGTTCTGCGGATCAGATGTATGGTTCCAACTGGCGCTTCCGATAATTGTCGGATCCAAATCGGGGAGCGCCGGCCCGGTTGAGAGCGGAATCGAACCGATGATAGACAGATCGGTTACCGTACCCGGCCCGGTCAGGTTGTTGAGCGCCGGGGCGTTTCCGCCTATCAGCGGCGTGGCGCCGTTCTGATCGATGTTCCCGGAGACTTGCGGTGGACCGGCTCCGGCAGGACCTTCCTGGACAGTCGTGGGAATACCGCGCAGCAGATCTCCAGCTTCGGCGCGCAGCACTTCCGTATCAGCGATTTCGGGAGTGTATCGCTCCAGCTCGATATCCAGATTGTTTTCCAGAGCCAAGGCAATCGCATCCTGCAGTGTGAGGTAGAGTTTACCGTCCCGAATAAGATTCTTCAGTCGAGGCGAATTGTAGAGGCGGACCGGATCGGGACTCGGCGATTTGTAACCGCGAACAATCGTTCCCCATCCGTCGGTAATCGCTTTTGCCACATGTGAAGAAGAAGGGGCGGCGATCGGAAATTGTTGGGCGTGGGCCAGAATAGCCGTTAGAAATACAGTAAGTATCTTGCGCAGCATTGATTGGTGTTCTCAACTCTTGGGCTTATCTGTCGAACGAAGCTCCGCCTCGACTTGTTGACCCTCTTCCAGCGAATCGGAAGGATTGGAGACGACGATCTCTCCGGGATGAATTCCGTTGGTGATCTCGATGGTTGCGCCCAAGTCCCGGCCAACTTCCACCGGCACAAAATGAATGGTTTTCTTCGAAGTCACCGTAGCCACTCGCATGCCCTGCGAGTCGATGATCAAGGTGTCGGTGGGAACAATTTCGACGGCGTGTGATCGCCCGATGTGGAATCGGACCTCGGAATACATTCCTGGAAGAAGTCGTCCAGTCTTGTTTTCGACGTAGATTTCGGTGAGTAGAGTTCGGGCGATGGGGTCGAGAGCGTTAGCAGTACGCACGACTTTACCTGAAAAAATCTCGCCAGGGCGCTCCTGGACGGTAACATCCGTGATGTCGCCGGGCTTGATGTCGACCGAGTAGGTCTGCGGAACATTGACCTGGATGCGGAGCACGTCCGGTTGAGCGACGCTGAAAAGATTGTGATCTGAGCCGCTGCCCGCTGTGATGAGATCTCCCTTCTCAATTTTGCGTTCCGTGATGACCCCGTTGAACGGAGCCAGCACGCGTTCAAAACCGCGCAAATGAGCGAGGCGCCGGACATTCGCTTCCTGAGCTTCAACGGCCGCCTGAGCGGCAACCAGATTGGCCCGTTGCACATTCACTGTCGCTTGACCGGTTTCGACAGCGGCCTGCGCCGCAGCAACCGCCGCGTGGCGGGCATCGTAGTCAGTTCGGCGTTCATCACCGGACTGTTTCGGAATAACGCCTTTGTTGACCAGAGTCTGCCAGCGCGTATTGGTGATGCGCGAGATCTCCTCATTCGACTGAGCCTGCCGGAGATTCGCCTCATCCTGATTGAGTGCGGCCTGCGACTGTGCCAGGCTGGCGCGAGCCTGTTCACGGGCGGCTTTGGCCTGGGACACAGTTGCGTCGCCCTGCTGGAGCTCCTGGTCGAGCTCGGGCGTCTCGATCACGGCCAGCAGTTGACCCGCCTTGACCTTGCTTCCGATATCCACGTAACGCTCGCGAACATAGCCGCTGGACCGCGCATATATAGAAGCCACCGAAACGGCAAGCATGTTGGCCGGGAGAATCAGCTCTGAGCTGCCGGCGGCGCGCTGCGCTCTGACGGCGCTTACCGTTTGAACGCGATTCTCGGACGCGCGCGCCTGGTCGAGAGCGGCTTGCCGGCGCTGGATTCGGGGGAGAATTCCAATCGCCAGAAGAACACACAAAGCCGCCGCTAGAACGATGATGGTGCGCGTTCGCCGTTTGCCTCGCGCAGCCGGCGCTCCAGAGGGAGAAGTCTCCGGCTGAGGAGTGTTGATTATCGTAGGCATCACCTGGACTCCTCTCTGGCGGCATCCCGCCTGCTGTGTATAGCACTGAACATCAACGGAACAAAGAACAGCGTGGCGAAAGTGGCAAGCGATAAACCACCAATCACGGCCCGGGCGAGCGGAGCATTTTGTTCACCGCCTTCACCAAGTCCGAGTGACATCGGGAGCATACCGATGATCATGGCGAGAGCCGTCATGACAATCGGCCGTAGGCGCGTACATCCGGCGTCGATCGCCGCTTGTTTGGCGGTGCGGCCCAGTTCGATGCGATCGTTGGCGAAAGTCACGAGCAAAATGCTGTTTGCGGTTGCCACACCAATACTCATGATGGCGCCCATCAGGCTGGGCACGCTTAAAGTCGTTTGGGTCAAAAATAGAGCCCAAATGATGCCGCAGAACGCACCGGGAAGGGCGGTGATGATGATGAATGGATCCGTCCAGCTCTGAAAATTCACCACCATCAGAAGATAGACGAGAACAGCTGCAAATATCAGTCCGATACCGAGGCGTCTAAATGCATCCTGCATGCTCTGTACTTGTCCCTGAACGGCAATCAGATTACCCGGCGCAAGTTTGCCGGAGAACTCGGACACGACCTTGTGTACCTGCGATGCGACGGACCCCAAATCGGCGTTCTGGACATTAGCGAAGACATCAAACACGGGTTGAACGTTGTGGTGGTTGGCGACAATGGGTCGAATTTGATGCGACACGCGGGCAAGGTTGCTCAAGATCTGAGGTTGGCTATTGCCGGCTCGGGTGAGAATGGGCGTATTCTCGACCGCATTCACGGAATTGAGAACGTACTGCGGAGTTTGCGCCGCAACCAGGTAAGTGATGCCCATCTTCGGATCCATCCAGAAATTCGGAGAGACCTGTGCGCTGGAGCTCAGCGCGATGTTGAGATTGTTGGCAACATCGAGTTGCGTCAAGCCGAATTCAGCAGCCTTCGTACGATCTACATCGAAATGCAGATCCGGGCCGTTAAGGACCTGGTGCACGTGGGAATCGACGATTCCCGGAATGCCTGCAATTTTCCGCTGAATTTGCCTGGCGAGCAAAAAGTTCGCAGGATTGAAGCCCTGGATCTGAATATCGATGGGCGCCGGCAGGCCGAAGTTGAGGATTTGACTCACGATGTCGGCCGGCTGGAAATAGAAGGTCAGCTCCGGGAAGGTTTGCGGTAACTGCTTGCGCATTTGCGCTATGTATTGGCGCACGGGATGGTGATCTTCCTTGAGGGCAAGCAAGATCTGGCCATCAAATGACCCGATGGTGGCGCCGTCGCCAAAAGCAAGGTTGAACGAATCGGGTGGAACTCCAATATCGTCGAGTATCAGGTCGAGTTCCTCCGGCGGGATGATTCTGCGAATTTCCTGCTCGACTCGAGAAAAGATGATTTTTGTCTCCTCTAGCCGCGTTCCGGGTTGTGCGCGCACGTGCAATCGCATCTGACCGGCGTCAACATCGGGAAAGAAATCGCGCCCGATGAAGGGCAACAAAAGAAACGGGGTTGCCATAATCGAGCCGGCGATGATGAACGCCATTTTAGGCCTGTCTACAAACCATGTGAGAGCGGCCGTATATCGCGTCCGGATTTTTACGTATGCTTCGTCGAAGCGGTTGTGAAAGCGCTCGAAGCGGCTCTTAGCTTCCGAAGGAGCGGCTACTCCGGTTTCCGGATTGACCTCATGCTGCTCGCCTCGGAGCAGATAATTCACCATTACCGGCACCAAAGTCCGGGAGAGCAAGTAGGAGGCGATCATCGCGAATACGACGGCCAATGCCATCGGAGTGAAAAGATATTTGGCCGGACCGGTCAGGAAAACCACAGATACGAAGACGATACAGATCGTGAGCGTCGAGACGAACGTGGGCACAGCGATCTGCGAGGCTCCGTCAAGAACGGCGTCGCGCAGTGTTTTGCGGCCCATGTGCCGGTGTATATTTTCGATCGTGACGGTGGCGTCGTCGACCAAAATGCCGATCGCCAGCGCGAGACCACCCAAAGTCATCACATTGAGGGTGTTGTTCGTGGCGCTAAGGGCAGTGATTGAACAAAGAATGGAGAGAGGGATTGACACCGCGATGATCAAAGTGCTGCGCCAGCTTCCAAGGAAAAGGAGGATCATAGCCGCGGTCAGACCGGCAGCAATCAAGCCCTCCCTGAGCACGCCCTGTATCGAACCGCGAACAAAAATGGATTGATCGAACAGCGCATTTATGTCGAGCCCCTTTGGCGCCGCGGCTCGAGTGATCGGAAGCACTTTATTCTTGATCTGATCGATGATGTCGAGTGTGGAGACGCTGCCTAATTTCATGATCGTCAGAAGACAAGCAGGCAAGCCATTGGCACGAACGGCCTCCTGCTGAACGGCGTAACCGTCGCGCACATTGCCGATGTCCCGCATGTAGACCATCGAACCGTTAACGTACTTAACCGGTACATCATTCAACTGGAGCGCTTCGGGTGGGCTGCTGTTCGTGCTTACCGTGTATTCGCGGCGTCCTATCTTCAATTGGCCCGAGGGCAGAGTGACGTCCTGTGCCTGTATAGCATTGTTTACGTCGACGGGAGTGAGACCCTTTGAGAGCAGCCTGTTCTGATCCAGATCGACCATGATCTGACGCTGTTTGCCGCCGTACGGAGCAGGAAGCAGGACGCCAGGCACCGTGGACAACTGAGTTCGCACTCGAAACAGCCCGTAGTCGTATAGGGCGGCCTCATTTAAGACCTTGCTGCTCAATGCAAGTTGAATGATCGGAACGGTGGACGCGCCAAAGCGCAGAATCCAGGGTGGGTGGATGCCAGGCGGCATGCGGAACTGAATAGCTTGCACAGCGGCGCCCACTTGCGCGGTCGCGGCATCCACTCGCACCTGCGGGTTGAAATAGATCTTCAGCACTGCGACACCGTTCAGGGTTTGTGACTCGATGCTTCTTATGTCGTTCACAATTGCCATCACGAATTCGCTATACACTGTGATGCGCTTTTCCACTTCTTCGGCGGGCAGACCGGTGTAGGTCCAGATGACGCTGATGACAGGGATATCGATGTTCGGGAAGATGTCGGTCGGCGTGTTGATGATGGCAGCCGTGCCAAGAAAAAGGATGAGTATGGCGGCTACGACAAAAGTGTACGGCCGATCGAGAGCCAGTTTAACGATCCACATAATTCCTCCGGCCCGCCGAATTGATTCCCGCCCGCGCTTTCTCCGAATGCAAATTCTGGGCGGAGAAACACTTCAGGAAGTTGCGGGTGCGATTTTCAAAATGCTTTCACGTAGAGCGATCTCAGTTGACGTGGAGAACTAGCCCGTACCGTCAGGTTTTTTAGAGGAGTATAGCGCGATCAAGGATGCAGCGATTCGAGGCAAATTTGCACCACTTGTGAGTGGGGCTGTTCGGCGAAGCACCGCATGACGTACTCTGCGTGGAAACGATAGAATACGCGCGTGACTGGCTTCTTGTCCGCATCGCGCCGGCCCTGCTCACGCTTTGCTTCTCAATTACTTTTCCCGGCAGTCGCCCTGGGTATCTCTTTCTGCCTTCCCGCGCTACTTGCTCAGTCTGTGCCGCCGGCGCTGGAGTCTCCGCCTGCCGGGCCGCCGCAGACGGGCCCGAACGGCGAAACGCTGATCGGTATGCCGAAATTTCATGATCCTGCCCCGTACGACTTCGACGAGCACACGGGTTACAAGCAGATCTTCGACGGCAGAAGCTTCGCCGGATGGGATGCCGACCCGAGCATCTGGCGCGTCGAAGACGGTGTCATGGTGGGCGAAACCCTCGAGGGCAAGCCAAAGGGCAACAACTATATCGTCTATCGCGGCGACAGAACACGCGACTTCGATCTGAAGCTGCAAATGAAAATCGAAAAAGGCGGTGGCGGCGGCATTCAGTACCGAAGTGTCACCGGCGTACCGTGGACACGTCCTCCGCCTCCAGGTCAGCCGCCCTATGACCTCAAATTTATGATGACCGGCCCTCAAGCAGACTTCTGGTTTCCAGTCACCGCGCAGACAGCTTCCTACACAGGCCAATGGTATTCCGAAAACACGATGCAGGGCATTCTCGCGTATCGCGGCCAGGTTACGCAGGCGCTGCCCGGCCAGCCCAACCGTCTCGTTGCCAATATCGGCGATAAACAGGCGCTGGGTGGTTATGTGCGGGTTAACGAATGGAATGACTACGAGATCATCGCGCGTGGCGGCGTCATGATGCACATCATGAACGGCCAGCTCATGGCCGTCTTCATCGATGACAATAAAGACTCAATCAATAATCAACCGGGACTCATCGGCTTCGAGATCGAAAGCGAGCCCTGCAAGATCTCTGTGCGCGATATCTGGCTCCGTAAGTTTGACTAGCGAGTGTCAATAAAGGTCTGCGCAACATACCCGTGAATTGCTAAAATCACGCAAATGGCCGATTCCGTTCAGGTTTATGAGCCGGCCGCTGCAGTGGCTGGGCGGCACTCTGCCGTCGTTCGCGTCACCCACTGGCTCACTACATTGTCTTTCCTGGCTTTGCTCATCACCGGAATCGAAATTCTGATCTCTCACCCGCGCTTCTATTGGGGTGAATCCGGCAACGTACTGACACCTCCGTTATTCACACTCCCGATCCCCGCCTCGAGATCGTCCGTTCCGACTGGCTACGGCTACGTGCTTCCGGATCAAAACGGCTGGAGCCGCTATCTGCATTTCCAAACCGCCTGGCTCCTCGTATTTACTGGTCTGCTTTATCTAGTCTTCGGATTGCTAAAGGGGCACTTCCGGCGAAATTTCCTCCCCGCGCGCGCCAACTTCTCCTGGCGGGCTCTATCGACAGTAATCGCCGGCCATGTGCGCCTCCGGCCGTCGACTGAAGCAGGAGCCCATTCGTACAACGTCCTCCAGCGGCTCACCTATCTGCTCGTTGTTTTCGTCCTGTTCCCGTTAGTAATCTGGACGGGCTTGGCTATGTCTCCCGCCATAGCTTCTGCGTTTCCTCCCGTCGTCACTGTCTTTGGGGGCCAACAATCGGCGCGCACCATTCACTTCTTCGTGTCTGTGCTTCTTTTGCTCTTCTTTTTGGTCCATATTGCCATGGTTTACCTCGCCGGATTTCGGAACCACATGCAAGCGATGATTACAGGCCGCGTCGCAAGGCGCGTGGAAAAGACATGAAAAAGTTTTCGCGTCGTGCCCTCATTACCACTGGCCTCACCGCCGCCGCAGGAGCGTCCGGGCTCGCGGTTGCCGGCAAGCTCGCGGAGCGTTATGGACTCGTGCCCCCGGATGGTTCCGGCATTTACGGACCGGGAGAAACGTTCACTTATGCTGCCCAGCGAATCTTGACCCGGCACTCTTTGGCTCGTGAGTTCTCCCGCGCCCAGATTTCGAAGCCCCCGTTCGCGAACGGAGTGGCTCCACTGGGCGATGTTTTCCATCGGCTCGAGGCCGGCGGCTTCGCTGGTTGGCAGCTGCAGGTCGACGGCCTGATCGCCCATCCAACATCCTTCTCGCTCGCCGAAATCAAGCGCTTTCCGCAACGCAGTCAGATCACGCATCTCGCCTGTGAGGAGGGCTGGTCGTACATCGCCGAGTGGATCGGCGCGCCTCTGTCTCACCTTTTGAACATTGTCGGGACTCTGCCCCAAGCCCGCTACGTGATTTACCGCTCATTTCAACGAGGCTGGTGGGAAAGCATCGACATGGCCGACGCCTTGCACCCTCAAACTCTGGTCACTTATGGCATGAACGGCGGCGAACTCCCCGTCCGATTTGGCGGACCTCTTCGATTGCGCCTTCCCCGCCAGCTCGGCTACAAGAGCGTCAAATACATCACCCGCCTTACCGTCACCGATAGTCTGAAAGCCTTCGGCAAAGGTTTAGGCTCCGCTTCGCCGGAAGCCGGCTACGCCTGGTACGCCGGTATCTGAGTGCGCTCTCTCCCGGCTACGCTCCGCCGGTTAGCCCATCCACTGCGGATTCTTAATCGTGCCGTCGTACTTCGTGCTGGTCTTGAACAGTTCGAATTTACCGGTCATCGCGGCCGCGCGCGTTTTGTCGAGAATCGCAATCACGTCTGCTTCAGCCAGCGGCTTGAACGTACGCGCCGCTTCGAAAGCCTGATCGAGGATCTCCATACTGTCGCAACCGGTAATCACCACCGAGGTGGGCAGATTCAGCGCGTAATGCAGGCATTCGATCGGCGTCACGGTGTTGCTCTTCAAAAGGTCGCCACTACCCATCGGCTTCATGCCGATTACTGCAATCCCTTGTTCGACAAGTTTAGGCACTACGTTATTTGCAAAACTGCGAAAGTGCGCATCCATCGGATTCAACGGCATTTGACAGGAATCGAAATGGAAATTATGTAGCTTCGCGACGTCGAGCATTCTTTCGTGTACCAAAGGATCTTTATGCCCGGTGAAGCCGATGTAGCGCACTTTGCCGGCTTGCTTTGCGGCTGAGATCGCCTCGAGCGCGCCGCCGTCCGCGAAGAATCGGTCCGGATCGTCGAGACGAATGTTTTCGTGAAACTGGATTAGATCGATGTGATCGGTCTGCAGGCGCCGTAACGAGTCGTCCACTTGCTGCGCGGCCGCCTCCTTGGTACGCCCATCGAATTTGGTCATCAGGAAAGCCTTTTGCCGGTAGCCATCCCGTAACGCTTTGCCCATGCGGACTTCGCACTCGCCGTTCGAATAGTCCCAGCAGTTATCGAGGAAAGTGATGCCGCGATCGAGCGCCGAGCGCACGATTCGAATGGCCTCCTCCTCGCTCGGTTTCGCCAGGTGCGCGCCGCCCAAACCGATGGCCGAGACGCGTTCTCCCGTACTGCCGAGTTTTCGGTAGATCATGCCGTTAGACGATGCGGTATCGCCGGTCGATTGAGCTCGGCTCAACGCAGTGATTCCAGCGCCCGCCATGATATTCAGAGCTTGTCGTCTGTCCATAGCACTAGAGTAGTGCGTCCTGACAAGCCAGCGGCTTTGTTGATGGGCTATCCTCGCACGAACCGTGGACAATACACACAGTGATTGGAATCAGAGTACGACTGCGCTTCGAGGGAGAACTCAATGATTTCCTGCCGGCTGAGAAAGGGCACGTAGCATTCGAACACCCAGCCGGAAAAACAGACACGCTCAAGCATGTGATCGAGTCACTAAGTGTTCCGCACACCGAAATAGGCGCAGTCGTCGTAAATGGGCAACTCGCTGATCTTTCGAATCCCGTCGCCGACCAGGATGACATTCAGGTTTTTCCGCGCCAGACGCCGATTCTTCTAGAGGAGCGTCCCGCTTTTGCCGTTGACGGCCATCTCGGACGATTAGCGGCCTATCTCAGGATGCTCGGATTCGACACTTGGTACGAGCGCTTGGCGGATGATCCCCGCCTTGCATCCGTCAGCAACCGGGAACATCGCATTCTGCTCACTCGCGATGTCGGGCTCCTCAAGCGCAAAGAGGTTAAAAACGGATACTTTGTCCGCTGTGATAAGCCCATCGAACAGCTCGGGGAACTCTCAAGACGCTTTGCTTTGCATTCCTATTTTTCTCCGTTCACCCGGTGTATGGAGTGCAATGGGTCTCTGGTTTCCGTTCAGAAGGGCGAAGTTGCCGAACTCCTGCCGCCCCACACGCGTGAGACGAAGAACGAATTCAGCCGGTGCGAGCAGTGCGGGAAAATTTTTTGGCGAGGCTCACATCACGCCCGTATGCTGACATGGATTGAAAACCTCTCAGGCTTGCGAAAGACCTAAAATGATGTTCGGCCGTTATCACTCGAATCCCAGGCGCCACTTTAGTTTCGTGCTATCGAACCATGAGATATTCGTCATCGCCCAGCTAGCTTTCGCCGCGACCTTATAGTGACCGGCCTTTTTCGCTTTCAGGATGAATGCGCACGGTCCTTCGCCGAATTGCCCCAGCCGGTTTGACAACCACGAGTCGGCGTGCAATGGTGCGGCGAGCACAACCGGACTGTCCGTAAACAAAGCTAAATGAGCGCCGAACTCTTTATCCACTTCCTCGATCGGCGAGGGCAGCCCATACGCATCCCGATAGCGTTGCACCGCGCCCTTCAGATCTCGTACCGCTATCACAACACGCGCAACACCACCAAAATCCTTGGTTGTTGCCTTACCGCTGAGGAAGACCCGGTCCTGCCTCGAAGTCAGATCCTGAATAGCGAATGGGAAGAAGGTGCCCCGAGGCTCTTCTCCGATCTGCACCATTTCCCACTCCAATCGCTTGCCGTCTGGTCGCTCCCGCCCGCTGCGCACCTGCGGTTTCACCGTCACACCGGCCGCCTGCAAACGTTTCATCTCGGCTGCGAGATCTGAGGATCGCACTGCCCAGGCGCACGGTCCTGCGTTTCCTGTCATGCGTTTTGCCCAAACGTGCGCTGCCAAGGTCGTTTTGTTCGCGCTCGCTTGCGGCGCAATCAGTTCGAGATACGAACCGTCGGGAAAGCTCATTAAAGCCATTTCCGTGAGCCGGTCGCTATGCGGACCTCCGTATTCGCAATGAAGTCCGACCTCCGCAAGATTGTTCATCATTGCTTTCAGATCGCTTCCCGCCACCGTCACATGATCGATCTTCAACTGCTCTGCGCTAAGCAGCATGGGCAAGACAAGTGAGAGACTTAAGAGCCGCACACTCGAATTCTACTGTTTGGAGATCAACTCCTGGCCAGCAGGGTTGAAGAGCTTGGAAGGCGGGCTTCAGCCGGCGCGGGGCTTGAGCCCCGCAATGCGGCAACAAGATTACACGACTTTACATGAACGGGCAATCGTCCTCGTCCAGGTGTCATTTTCCGTTGCGAAGCCTTATTTGACGGGCGGCTAATCCGCCAGTGGATCCGGCCGGAGCTGGAAATGAACCACCTTGCTGGTTGTCCCCTTGCCGGTTTCACTGTGAAAAGGCGCGCGCGTTCCCCACGTCGTCCAGACACCTTTCCCTTTCCATCCCGCACTCGGATCGTCGATACGCCCATCCATGCCTTTGGCGAAAAATCCAAGCGGATACGGGACTCGCAGAATAACGAACTTCCCATTCACCAGTGCGAGTAGCGAATCCGAGGAATTGCCCGTAATGATCGGCGTGTTCTTCCCTAATCCCAGTGTGTCGAACTGATCCACCCAGTCGTAGTAGTGGGAATCGGCGCTGCCCGAACCTTCCACCCCTTGGAAGTTCGGACCCGGCGTTGGATAAAGCGTCCACCCTTCCGGACAGTGTTGGCCCGTAGCTTGTGGCCCGTTCAGTGGTCCCTTGCACTTGCTCCGGTCGAAACTCGCCAGGTGTCCGCTTCCCAGCGCTACCCAGACCACATTGTTGCGATCGACATCCATGCCGCGCGGCGAAAACCCCGAGGCCGGCGCCTTCGGATTGTGCCAAGGTACCTCATAATATTCCGCCAGAGTCGTTTCAGGCGGATTCTTCCCCGGATTCACGCGCACAATTCCGCCCGGGAACCCGAGAACGCTGCCCCAAACCATTCCATCGGTTCCCACAGCAATCCCATAAAAGGCTGCATTCAACCGTGTATCGTGGGCAGAATCGGCTGTGCCCGCGAGGGCGGCGGACATTCCCAAACTCTCTCCGCTCGGCGCGGTCACCACCTTCTGTTCGGAATCGAGATAAGCGTCGCGTTTCCCGTTGCCGTTGGTGTCGAGCACCAACGCCGTCCAACCTTGTGACTTCCGTTCATCGTGTGTCTGATCCCACATGCGGGTATTCAGCCATCCCACCACGCCGCCACCGCCGCCGCTGCTCGTCCATAGCGTGTTGTTCGCGTCGGATGCGAACACCAGGTGATGCGTGCTGAAGCAGGTGTCGATCAAAGATACCTGCTTCGTTGCCGGATCGTACATCGCCAGTTGACGTCCGGATTTTTCAACCGGCGTGAGCTTCGCGGAAACCAAATCAGAACCCGCTTTGCAGAATCCGGGATTGTTGCTTGCTCGAATCCGTGACGTGATCCAGACTCGTCCTCGCCCGTCAAACATCGGATTGTGAACCGTCGTGTGGCTGTCCCAGATTGCTTCGTCTCCCCAGAATGCAGAGGGCTCGAGCGGCTTCGGCTGCCCCGGCGTGTCCGGATCCCGATACGGCACTTTCACTCTGCTCGTCGTCGCGTGGACTGGATCGAGCACCGGTAAGTAATCGCGGCTTTCTTCCGCTGATCCGTAGATCAGTCCGTTCGCGTTTACCCTCGGGTTCCGCTTGTCGCTTGAAATTTCGTCGTGCAGATAGGCCTTTTCATCGGCCCAATCCCATTGAGTGACAACTAGATTGCGCTCGATCCCTTGCGGCCGTGGCGGTGCCGTCGCGGGAATTTCGCCGTGTGCAATGCGTGTGGTCCAATCGGCGAACTCTGCCGCGGCACGCTCGGGTCCGAGCTGCGCAAGTCCGCCCACCATTGCCCCGCCCGCCTGTCCCGACCGAACGCGCCGCAACCAGGATTGCGTGGGCGAATCGAGATGACTGAACAGCTCAGGAATCGTACGCGTGTACCGGTTGCCGAGCTGATGGCATGATTCGCAACTGTCCGTCTTAATCAGGTGGAGCCACTGGCCTTGCGTTTTGATGTTCGGCGAAATTCCGTTCCCATGAGGTCCCGTGCCCGGAAATTCGTTCTCGCTTGGAACATGGAGCATCGCGTACCAATAATTCCCCGGGTAATACTGCGCCGCAGCCCTCGCATCTGGCGCCACGGCCGGTTTCAAATCGACTCGCTTCCCGCATTGGGTGCGAACCTTTGTTGAATCCACCAATCCATAACCGCGAGCCCACACCGTGTATGTAGCCGCAGGAAGACCGGGAATCAGATAGCGGCCCTGATCGTCAGTGACCACCTCCCTGATGAAACGAGTAGGCAGATCCGTCGTTTCCGCTATCACCCACACGCCTGCCTCCGCTCCATTGCCGCTCGTTACGACACCGCCAATCTCGTCACTCTTGATATTGAGTCCGGCATTCCGTTGCGCCCCCAAGCATTCGGCGAACGTCAGGATCGTCAAAAGGAGAAACAGTAGAAGGTTACCGCTGCGCATGCGTCACTCCTGAACCGCACGCGTCTCGCGCGCCGGCCCTGGACGGCCAGTATATACCGGATTTACAGGCCCCAATTAGAAGTGAAAGCCAATCGTGCCGGTAATCGTGCGTGGAGTCACGTAATGGGTTCCGCTAAACGTTGAGAGAAAGTTGTAGAGCGCATACTGATTCGCCAGGTTGATGACCTCCACACGCGCGCTCCATTTGTACCTTTCAGTGTGAAAGAGATTGTCATCTCCAATAGCGACATCGAACAGGTTCCGCGCCGCAATACGAGGCGGATTGTGGTCGTCGTTCTCAGTGCCGGCCGCCGGTATGCTGACCAGGTTCGAGCCATACAGGGATGCTGCGCACAGACCTGTAGGGCTGATGGGCATAGTGGGCGTGGCGTGGACGGGTCCGCAAAATAGCCCTGCCTGAAATTGTTGATCGGGCGTTAGCGTGGACACGTCCACGACGGTGTCCGTCCCGGCCGCCCCGTTCGCGCAGTTACCTCCCGCGCATGGCACAGGCCCCGCTACGAGCCCGCTATCGTAGCGCCAATTGAAACTGAACCAAGGCCCGTCTTTGCGGGGCTGGTATTGCAAGTGAGTCGTCTGGTTAAAAGCCTCGTCGTGATCGATGCGGAAAACTCCGTTTCCACCCTGGCCGGCGGGTGTTACGCCGATCCCGCTTACCTGCGGCTGAAAGAATCGGGCCGACACATGAGACATCACAACGAACGCGGTCAAGCCATGAAAATTCGGCATGCTCCCGCGGATGGCGAAGCCAGGAATTTTCGAATTGTGCCAGTCGATCGGGTAGGTGATCGGTGTATTCCCAAACACGCTGAAATCGTACGCATTGTGCGTATATTTCCAGATGTATTCCCCATCGAGCACGAAATACTTTCCGAAGGCCTGCGACAGACCGGCGTGGAATTCATTCCGCAGACCGGGCCTCAGTGGAGTTGTGAGGCAAGGATAGCCTTGAATGGCTGATTGCACAGCGTTCAGTACAGGATCGTTGCAACCGGTGCTGGCAAGAACCAGATTTTCATTGAACGGCGATTCGAGAGTGCGGGCGTACGAGACCCGCAGGACTGTGGTGCTTGGCTTGATCTTATACGCGATTCCGACGCGAGGCTCCGCCTGGCTGGCGCTGGTAATGCCATTGTAGACATCGCCGCGGATTCCTAAGTTGAAGGTCCAGTTCTTCAGTGAGATTGTGTCCTGGATATAAAGAGCCAGCTCCCGTATGTCAGCGTGGCCGCGCCACGTATACTGGCCGACGCCGGAACCGGGCCGCGTTAAATCTATCGAGCCGAGAATAGGCGCGTATCCGGGATTCGGCGTCAGGAATCCCGTACACTGTGCCGGATTCGTCACTGCCGGGTCCGTATCAGCACTTCCGTCGGCATTGAAACATACCGGATTCAAGGTCGGATCGACCACTCCGAAGGTGTCCGCCTCCGTCAGGATCGTGTCCTCGTACATCACGCCCGCCTTTACGTTGTGAATGCCTTTCACATAGGAAAGATCTCCGCGAAGTCCCAAATTCGTGAGCCTGCGATTCTGGCCGATAGTCGTGCTCTGAAGATCGGGCTGCAGGTCAGCATACGGATTGCCGCTCGGATAATAATTGAACTGGTCCTGTCGAGCGAAGCCGCCAAACGTAAATACGGTATTCGGATTGATTAACCGTGTCCAGGTCGGCGCAATATTGAAGGTCCGGATCTTCGAGCGCTGATCCGCGGCGCCCACCGCGAGACCGTTCGGGCCGAGACCGCCGTTATCCACGACCAGACCGGACCATGCTGTCGCATTCTGGGCATCGTACGAATTGGGGGTCTGGAACCACGAGCGTGTGAACTGAAAATTCAGATTGATCGTATCGGCATTCGAGGGTTTGAAATCCACACGGTCGAAAATGTTTTCTTGATTCCCGTGATCGTGAAAGACTTGAAATTCCGGGGGATCGAGAAAACGGCCGGTATTCAGTCCGTTCACGGTGACGAAGTTACCCCAGGTTTCACCCCCATAGGAGAGATCCACCGCTCCGTTGGTAGTCCCAAACGTGCCATATGAGGCCGTCACATCTCCGTGCGGCTGGCGGACGCCAAGACCGGAGCGCGTGTTCACCACGATGACCAGGCTGGTTTTATCGCCGTATTCCGCTGGCGGCGCCCCCTCGATTACCTCCATCGACTGCACCGCGTCCACCGGCAGCTGGTTTGAAAATACCTTACTCTGCTGATCCGTAATGGGCTGCCCGTCAACTGAGAACGAGTTCTGTGCGTGATCGCCAAGTCCGTGAAACAAGCCGTTGGAATCGGCGGCGACGCCCGGTGTGGCCAGCGTGACCAGCGAACTCAGCGAGGACGATTGGCTTTGAAGAGGAAGCTTCTGGAACAGCGCTCGATCCACATCGGTGTGTGTCGTCGGTTCTGTCTCTACCAGGTCGCCGCCGGCTTCCACGGTCACAGTGGTTGTCGAGGCGCCGATCTTAAGTCCGATCTTTAAATCGACCGGCACGGGCGAGCGCACATCCGCGTCCTGCGCGGTCGCTTGAAAGCCTGACGCGGTCGCGGTCAGGTGGTAGTTGTTATATGGAATATCGCTGAACTCGAAATTCCCCTTGGAGTCTGTCCTGGCAGTTCGGTCATATCCAGTTACCGGATTTTGAATCTCGACACTCGCGCCTGCAATGGCCGCCCCCGAGGGGTCGAGAACGGAGCCGCGAATCGTTCCTGAACTGCTTACCGATTGGCTAAAGCCGGGAAATGCGCAACCCAAAACGACAAGACAGGCAACGAACGCTGACACGAGCCTCATTCTTCCCGTATTGTGCGGCGAAAAGCGGAACCACGCCTAAAACATTTCGATCACCGGGCGAGACCTTACCGCCAACGGACTGTTTTCGGCATGAGCGGACAACCACCTTTTCGAAAAACAATATCGAACTCTCGTCAGACGAGCTCACGAACCTTGTCTTTCGCGATGGTAGAGGCGATCTTCTCCCAATCTTTCGTCCCGCGCGCAAGCGATTCGGCAAAATGGAATGCCTGTTGTGGCTTCACCTTGGCAGGCATCGGCGGTTCATTCTGATCGACGACGGCTTCTACCAGCACAGGACCAGGAACAGAGAGCGCGCTCTCGATGACATGGCCGCATTCGGAGGGCGTGTTGATAGTGAAACTGGCAACCCCGAACGCCCGTGCCACTGCGGCGAAGTCAATAGGCTGAAGATCGCACTCGTATTCCGGATTGCCCAGGAAAACCATCTGCTCCCACTTGATTTGACCGAGCGCGTCGTTCTTGATGACGAAAATCTTGACCGGGAGTTTGTATTTCACGCAGGTCGCGAGCTCACCCATGAGCATGGTGAAGCCGCCATCGCCCACGAAGGCGACCACGGTACGGTACGGATAGGCGACTTGCGCAGCGATCGCATACGGAAAGCCGCAGGCCATAGTCGCGAGGTTGCCCGAGCAGCTATGCAATTGGCCCTCGAGCGATGGAATCTGCCGCGCCCACCAGGTTGTGATCGTCCCGGAATCGCTGGTGACGATGGCGTCGCTCTTGAGTCGTTGACCTAGTTCATATGCCACCACTTGCGGCTTCATCGGCATGTCGGTCGCGGTGCCCCGCGTGTGCATCAGTGCGCGCCAGTCTTTCATGCCGTCCTGCGCCTTCTCGAGAAACGCCTTGCTGTGCTTCTTGAGATGCGGAATCAGCGCCTCGAGTGTTTCGACAGCATCGCCGACTAGCGCGATGTCGGCTGGATAACGCAGCCCGATACGCATCGGGTCGATATCGATTTGCACGCACTTTGCTTGGCCGATTTTCGGATAGAACTCGATGTAAGGCAACGTCGAGCCGGCAATCAGCAATGTGTCGCAGGATTCCATCGCTTCTTCCGATGGAAGGGTGCCGAGGAGACCGAGGCCTCCCGTTGTGTAAAGGCTATCGTCCGGCACGCAGGACTTGCCCAGCAGCGCTTTGACGATGGGCGCGCCGAGCAATTCAGCAGCTTGTTCAAGTTGCTTGCCGGCTTTCAGCGCGCCGCGGCCCGCCAGGATCGCGACTTTCTTGCCTCCATTCAGGATTTCTGCAGCAGCTTGAATTTCATTTGGCTCCGGACGGCGTCCGCCACGCGCAAATTCATAGGAGATGTGATTCGGCTTGTTGCGCGCCGAGCGCATGTCCTTACTCAACGGCTGATCCTGAATATCCACAGGAATGGTGATGTGCGCTACTCCACGGCGAGCGAGCGCGGTGCGGCACGCAAGTTCGGTAATGTTCTGGGCATGCGCAGCGCCCATGATACGTTCGTTGTAGACCGCCACATCCATGAACAGCTTATCGAGCGCCACATCCTGTTGGGTATGCGTGCCGATCAGGTCGTGAAACTGTAACCCGGTGATCGCAAGAACGGGTTGGCCATCCAGCTTTGCGTCATATAGACCGTTCAAAAGATGAATGCCGCCCGGACCCGACGTTGCGATACAGACGCCGAGCCGGTCGGTAAATTTCGCATAACCGCAGGCCATGAACGCGGCCGATTCTTCGTGCCGCACCTGAATGAAACGAATCTTCTCTCGTGCTTTGCGGAGAGCTTCGATGATGCCGTTGATTCCGTCGCCCGGCAATCCGAAAATAGTGTCGACGCCCCAGTCGATAAGCGTGTCCACGATCACTTCTGCTGCGGTTTCAGCCATATTTTTAAGACCTCCTCGCGCATCAAATGTGACGCGGAAATAACTGTGAACTTTACCAGCACTGATACAAGCAACAGTTCAGAAATGAACTCGTCTACCAGGATGAGTGCTGCTTGAGGCCGTCGATGACCATGTAAAGGACGGGCGCTTTCAGCGGTCGTTGGCTCTGATCACCGCCGCTTCCAGCGTGGTGAGCGGGCTCGAAGTATCCTACGAGCATTACAAAGGCAGCTATAGCAACGTAGTGATGTACACGCCCGTGCTGCTGAGCGGGGCGGTCGCGAGCGCAGCAGTCGCGGGTTTCTTCAACAGGCGCGCCGCGCAGACAGTCATGCGCTGGACATCGGCGCTGACGCTTGCTGACGGAATCATCGGATTCGGATTCCATATACGCGGGATTCAACGCAAGCCGGGAGGCTGGCGCATTCCGATTGTCAACGTGGTGATGGGACCGCCGGTGTTCGCGCCGCTACTGTTCGGTACGGCCGCATATCTCGGCTTCATCGCTTCCTACCTGCGGCGGGAAGAAGATAACAAGCAGATCGGCGAGAACAGCTACTCAGGCTGGCAGCGCGAGCTACACGAAGGACGATTCCAGAAACATCTTTGCGTCGTCGCCGCCTTGTGGACGATCTTTTCAGGCATTGAAGCCTGGTACTCGCATTACAAGAGCCGCTTTAAAATCTGGGCGCAGTGGACGCCGGTGATTTTGGCGCCTGTTCAGTTGGCGGCCTGCATTGGAGCAATCTTCAGCGAGCGCATGGCAAGGAAAATGCTGCCGGCGGTTTCGACTCTCGCGATGGTAGATGGCGCGGTTGGATTTGGATATCACGTAAGAGGCATCGCCAGGCGCACGGGCGGCAGAAAGCACTGGCTCTATAACATCCTGTATGGGCCGCCGGTCTTCGCGCCGTTGTTGTTTGCGGCGTGTGGCGCGCTGGGGTTGCTCGCAAGTTTGCTGCGGAGAGAAGACTGAAGTGCAGCCGCGCAAACAGCCAGGTTATTATCCGGGCTTCAGCACATTGAGCCAGAAGGCGTATTGGGACGCGGCAACGCGCGCCGAGATCGAGAAGCGCGTCTATCATGTGCCGGAGATCCGGTTCTTTAGCACCGATGAGGTGCCGCTGATTACGGCGGTGTGCGATTGCATCATTCCGCAGGACGATCGATTACCGGATCGCCGCATTCCGGTCGTGAATTACCTCGACGAGCGGCTGTTTGAAAACAAGATCGACGGATACAGGTACGAAGACATGCCGCCGGATCGAGAGGCGCACCGGCTGGGGTTGCTGGCGATCGATCAGACTGCGCAGGCGATCCATGCTGCGAGGTTTACCGAAATTGGGCGAATAAAGCAGGATTTCATTCTGAAGTCTATTCACGATGGAGAAAAACTGGGGGCGCACGACATCTGGACGCGCATGTCGATCCATCGTTATTGGCAGTTGCTGGTCGGTGATTGCGTGAGCGGGTATTATTCGCATCCATGGGCGTGGGATGAGATCGGGTTTGGCGGACCTGCCTACCCGCGCGCCTACATGCGGTTGGAAGATGGTTTGCCGGAGCCCTGGGAAGTCGATGAGCAGCGGTACCAGTGGACTGCGCCGTTCGACACGATCTCCGACGCATACGAAAAGACCGGCGCGGGCGAAACAACCCACCACGGCCAGGCAGGCACGCATTGAGCAGGGTTCCGTTACTTGGCGCATTTCAACCGCCGCATGAAGCCAAGAAGATTCTCGGACCGATGCAGCGCGTTTCGCCTGAAATGCAGAGGTTTCGTGATGAAGAAGAGGTCGATTATTGCGTCGTAGGTGTTGGATCTGCAGGCGGCGTGTTGCTGCAGCGGCTGGCGAAGGCTGGATTCAAAGTGGTTGGCTTGGAAGCGGGCCCGTTCTGGGATACGGAGCGCGATTGGGTCAGCGATGAGAAAGGCGCGCATAAGCTGTATTGGAACGATTTGCGGATCACGGGGGGCAGAGATCCGGTATCGCTCGGCGAGAACAACAGCGGCAAAGGCGTGGGTGGCGGATCCGTACATTGGGCGGCATTCGCGCCCCGCTTCCATCCTTCAGATTTTCGCGTGTACACCGAAGATGGCATGGGCGCGGACTGGCCCATTTCGTATGCAGAGTTGAAGCCGTATTACGAGCTGCTGGAGCGCGAGATTCCCGTGGCCGGACCGGCCCATTTTCCTTGGGGCGATCCACACGGTTATCCTTATGGACCGCATCCGATGGGCGGCGTGGGTAACGTCTTAATAGACGGATGCACGAAACTGGGCATTCGCGCGTGCGCCGGCGGACCCGTTGCAATTTTGTCGGGCTCGCACGGAAATCGGCCGCACTGCATTTATCGTGGATTCTGCATTCAGGGATGCAAAGTCGGCGCGAAGGCAAGCACTCTGATCACCCATGTGCCGGAGGCGCTTGAGCATGGCGCCGAGGTGCGCGATTTTTCGATGGTGTCGCGCATTTCGATGCGCAATCGCCGTTGGACCAACGGAGTCTTCTATTTCGACCGCGAGGGTCGTGAGCATTTCCAGCGCGCCAAAGCAGTGATCGTTTCCGGATATGCCATCGAAACTCCGCGGCTGCTGCTCAATTCGGCCTGCGCCGGTCATGAGAATGGACTCGCGAATTCAAGCGATACCGTTGGGCGTTACCTGATGGTGCAGGCAGGGAACGTGGTGCTGGGGCGATTCGCAAAGTTGATTCGTATGTACAAGGCGCCCCCGGCCCATGCCCTAACCGAAGAGTTCTACGAGACCGATTGGAAACGGGGCTTCGCAAGAGGGTTTGCGATCCAGACGGTGGGACCGCTCCCGATTGCCTTTGCCAAGCAGATGATGACGGCAAAAGGCGCGTGGGGATGGGGCATGCGGCGCGTGATGATGGATTACAACCATTGGGCCGCGCTCGGCGTCTTGGGCGAGATTCTGCCGTGGCCTGACAATCGCGTAGAGCTTGCGGAAGAGAAGGATCAGTTCGGAATTCCGGTCGCGAAAGTCACCTTCAGCCTGCGCGAGAACGACAAGAAACTCATCGAATTTGGGAAAAAAATGGTCATGAGCGTTATGCGTGCGGCCGGCGCGGAAGAAGTCGTGCAGGAATCGCGTTATGCCCATCTCGTCGGCGCGGCGCGAATGGGCTCTGATCCTCGAACCTCCGTCGTCGATCGATACGGGCGCACACACGATATCTCGAATTTGTTTGTCTGCGACGGAAGTGTTTTGCCGACGCAGGGCTCGGCAAACCCGGGCCTCACGATTCAGGCTCTCGCGGCGCGTACCGCGGACTACTTGATATCGCAGGGCGAGCAAATTTTCGCGTCTGAAAAGCGCGATATGACTCCGCCGCCGGTTCGAAAACACTTGGCAGTAAAGGACGCGTTCTCGAAAGGCGTACCGCAGCTGGTCCTCAAATAGCCGCTTCGCAACACGCCTGTCCACCTCGGAACATTTCAGCAGACAAGCACGGCGCTTTACCGGTACGATCGCGCCATGCAGCATTCTTTGTTGAACTCCTTGGCTCGCAAGTACATACTTCTCTTTGTGGCAGCCTTGTCTCTCGTCATTACCGCGCAACTGGCCCGGGCCACCGAGCCAGTGAAGATCCCGATGACCGCGGAACGCTGGGCGACCGTCTTAGGCAACGTAGAGTTTGTGGAGCACATGGGCAAACCTTCCATCGAGTTGAAAGAAGGCGATTACAAAAAAGGTGTCCCCGAGGGTGTCGCGGCACTCAAGGACTTTCAGTTTGCCAATGGAACGATCGAATACGATGTCTCGGCCGAAAAGGGAATGGGTGCCGCCATCCTCTTTCGCGCCGCCGGCAAGGACACCTCCGAGATGTTCTATCTGCGCCCTAGACCAAACTGCCAGGAAGCCCCGGATTGTGTGCAATATGCTCCGCAAACGCACAGCGTTCTGCTGTGGGACTTATTCCCGCAGTACCAGGGCCCGGCGCCGCTCCGCGAAAACCAGTGGAATCATGTGAAGCTCGTCATCTCGGGTAAGCGCATGAATATCTACATTAACGGCACGACCCAGCCCACGCTGAAGATCGGCCATCTCGAAGGCGATACAGACCGGGTGGTCTGATGCTCGCCGGACCCGGCTTCTTCACCGGCCTTACCGTCACGCCGGGTGTAGTGGAGGGCCTGCCGGCTGATCCGGAACCAGACGCCACGGCGTCCGACGATTGCTACCTGCGCCATTGGCAGATTTCACCGTTTTCGAAGCTGGCGCAGGATCAGGCGCCGGCCTACTCTGACCTGCCTGCCGCCTCGGCAAAATGGGTTCCACTCGAGGCAGAGCGCGACGGCCTCATGAATGTGAGCCGCGTCTATGGGCTGCCTTTACCGCGCCAGGATCGTTCCCTTGTGTGGCTCAAAACAACGATTCGTTCCGAAAGCGCGCAGCAGAAGCACGCTTCGCTGGGGTGGGCGCGTGAAGTGTTTGTTTTTGTGAACGGGCAACTGGTCTACGCCGACAAAAATCTCTATCAGCCGCCCAAAGCGCGTAAGGTCACCGGACGGGCGCCTGTCGCTCGAGAATGGTTCTCTGATGCTGCCCCTCAAGACCGGCGATAATGAACTCGCTATCGCAGTTGCGGATAATTTCTATGGCTGGGGAATTAAACTGCGGCTCGATGATGGCAAAGACGTTTCGCTCGGTAGCAGATAAGACTTGGGGCCGCTGGTTAGCGGTCGCCCTGCTATGGAGCACCATCGGCGCACTGTTCGCGCTCCCCAATCTTTCGTCCGGCAATTGGACCCGCGCTCTCCTCAATTCGCTTACCCAGTGGTGGACCTGGGGGCTGGTCACTCCGCTCATCTTCTGGACGGATTCGCGGCTTCCTTTCAAAGAGAAGCAGCTCGGAATGCGCATTCTCGCCCATCTTCTGGCTAGTGTCGCCCTCACCATTCTCTACTTCTACCTGTTCATCGCGATGCGTGCCCTTCTGGGCTTGACCGCATGGCGTGTACTGGCGAATACCCGCTTTGTTCCAATTGCGTTCCGCGAAGGACTTCTGTGGAGTTGGGTTGTCTACTGGGTCATCTTCGGTGTGCGTCAGACCTTCCGCTACTATGAGCACTATCTGGCCAGTGAGCTGCGGCTCGAGCGGATGGAACGCAGCTTTTCGCAGGCGCGCCTCAACGCGCTGCGCATGCAACTTGACCCGCATTTCCTCTTCAACGCCCTGAACACCATCTCCTCCCAGGTGGAGCGAGATCCGAGACTGGCCCGCAGTATGATCGAGCATCTGGGCGATCTGCTTCGTCTCTCGCTCGAAGCCCGCGATAGGCAGGAGATCCCGCTGGCAGAGGAGCTGGCTTTTCTTGACCACTATGTCGCCATTCAAAAGATTCGCTTTGGCGCCAGTCTGCGCATCGAAACACACGTGGCGCCCGAGGTGAAGTACGCCCTGGTGCCTTGCCTCATCGTGCAGCCGCTGGTCGAGAATGCGATTCGCCACGGCATCTGCCGCCGCGCTTCAGGCGGAGCGGTAACGGTTACAGCGGAGCGCAACACGGATCGCGTCGAGATCCGAGTAGCTGACGATGGCGTAGGATTGCCACCCGGCTGGACGCTCGAAACCTCCTCGGGGCTGGGACTGTCCGTCACCCGCGAACGCATCGCCGGCTTGCATCCCAACGGAAACAGCCGTTTCGCGGTCAAACCGCGCGGTGGCGGTGGCACAGAAGTGGAGATCTCTCTACCGCTGCACTTTGCAGGAGAGCGAGCCGGTGTCCCCGCGCGCTGAACGGATCCGCGTTCTCGTGGTCGACGATGAAGCTCCGGCGCGCCAGCGCCTCGTCGATCTACTCGAAAAAGATGCGGAAGTGGGAACCGTGCTCGAAGCAGGCGACGGAAAAGCCGCCGTCGAGATCATCGCGCGCGACACGCCGGATCTCGTCTTCCTCGACGTGCAGATGCCCGAGCTGGATGGTCTGCAGGTAATTGAGGCTGTCGGTGCAGCCGCGATGCCGCTCACGGTATTTGTCACTGCCTACGATCAGCATGCTATCCGCGCCTTCGAGGCGAATGCGCTGGACTATCTCCTTAAGCCGTTCAGCGATGAGCGGCTGGAAGCCGCGCTGGCCCGCGCCAAAGGCCGCCACAATGAGCGCAATCTGCGGGAATTCGGCCGCAACGTCTTACGCATGTTGTCTGCGAGACCCGTGACCAGCCGCTATCTCGATCGCCTGGTGGTAAGGTCCGGTGGAACCACGCGCTTTATTCGCGTAAGCGACATCGACTGGATCGAAGGCGCGGGCGTCTACGTCAATCTTCACATCGCCGGTAAGGAGCTTCTCTATCGCTCCGCACTGAACGACCTGGCCGATAGCCTCGATCCGTTGCGCTTTGTCCGCGTTCATCGATCGGTTATCGTCAACATCGATAGCATCCTCGAGCTGCAGCCCATCTCTCACGGTGAGTTCGAGCTCGTGCTCAAGGACGGCCACCGCTCTCGGGTCACCAGAACGTATCGCACAAAGCTTGAGAACCGGCTCGGCCAATCCCTGTGACCCACGACGCTGAAACGGAGCCGCGACGGTGACGGAGCGGTGCACGCCAATTTTTCCACTCCGAAGCAATTGAAGCTTTCGCCCTAAATGAACTCACCCTGTTGTAGACTAAAACCCCATGGCCCATATCGGCGTGCTGATACCGGGCGCTCTCGGACATCTGAACCCAGCCTCCTGCCTCGGGCGCGAATTGCAGACCCAAGGTCATAAGGTCACTATTTTCCAAATTCCGGATCTGGAAGACGCCGTTCGTCGCACTGGCCTCGACTACCAAATAATTGGTGAGCAGACGTTTCCACCGGGTTCTTATAATGAGCATCTCGCCCGTCTCGGCGGTCTCAAGGGTTTGGCAGCCCTGCGGTACACGATCTGGTTCTTTGCACTCCGGAGCCGGGCGCTGTTCATTGAAGCTCCGGAGGCAATTCGCAAAGCGCGCATAGACCTGCTGTTGGTCGATGAAGTCGAGCCCGCAGGCGCAACGATCGCCGAACACCTCGGCTTGCCTTATGTCACTCTGTCGAACGCGCTTCTGGTGTACCGGGATGCCAATAGCCCGCCGATCTTTACGACCTGGCTTTATTCGCGCAATTACCTGGCGAAAATGCGGAACGTACTTGGGTACCAGCTTCAACGCTGGCTTGCCAAGGACTGGCTGACATCTCTCAATCTGCAACGGCGCGAGTGGCATCTTTCGCCGTACCGTGTGCCCGAGGATTTCATATCGCCCTGGGCTCACCTGAGCCAGCAACCGCGTTGTTTCGATTTTCCTCGGCAACGTATGCCGCCGCACTTCCATTACACGGGACCTTGGCACGACAAACGAGTGCGGCCGGCGGTACCCTTTCCGTTCGACAAACTCGATGGACGGCCTCTGATATATGCCTCCATGGGCACGCTTCAGAATCGAATTCAGGAGGTGTTTCGGGAGATCGCCAAAGCTTGTGAAAGCGTTGACGCTCAGCTTGTGATTTCGTTGGGTGGGGGCGCCAAACCGGAGCAGGTCGATCCGTTTCCGGGGAATCCGTTGGTAGTGGATTATGCTCCGCAATTGGATCTTCTCCAGCGCGCGGCGCTCACCATTACGCATGCGGGCCTCAACACCGTGCTCGAGTCACTGTCCTGTGGTGTCCCGATGGTGGCAATTCCAGTCGGCAACGATCAACCAGGTGTGGCAGCGCGGGTCAGATGGCTTGGCGCGGGCGAACTGCTACCTTTGAAACAGTTGCGTGCAGAGCGGCTCCGGCCGCTAGTGAAGAGAGTGCTTGAAGAAGAGCGATATCGCCTCCAAGCGCGCCGCCTGATGGCAGAAATCAAGTGCGTCGACGGTGTCCGCCAGGCCGTCGATCTCATCGAGCGAGTGCTGCACGAACAGCAGCTATCGCGAACTGCGAAGCTCTGTTAATTCTGAAATATTGAACCCCTGAGCAACTCTCTGCCGTATCTCGGCTGCGGCCGCATTGTATGGTTCCAGCAGCGGTTGCATCGCGGCGGTGGGAACCGTTCGAAAAGGTCGCGTGCCGGCAGGCATTTCAATGAGTCGAATAAAAGTGTCGGCCACTTCTTTAGCGCCCGGAGTCTCAGGCGAGGCACTGGCAGCGTCGAACACGCCCTTGACTCGCGCAGTATAGTCGCCATCGGGGCCATACTCGGCGGCCCGGGGTTCGTCGTCGGATGGCTGAAATGCCTCGATGATAGGCGTACGGTGGATCCCAGGTTCCACAATGACCGAATCGATCCCGAAAGGAGCCAGCTCGAAGCGATAGCTATCTGCCAAAGCCTCCAGCGCGAATTTGCTTGCGCAGTAGATGCCAAAATAACCGACGACCAGGCGCCCGGCGGCAGAGCTCACATGAATCAGCAGGCCGTCTCGCTGGCGTCGCATCGTGGGGAGAACGGCTCGGTTCACCCGCGCCGCGCCAAAGAAGTTCACCTCGAAGAGCCTCTGCATCTTCGGTATCGTGTACGCCTCCGTGATCCCAAGCGCCGCCACACCGGCATTGTTGATGGCGACGTCAATTCTCCCGGCCTGCTTCAGAATATCGTCGGTGCCCCGCAACACGGAATTGTCGTCGGTGACATCCATTTCCACGACGCGCAGCGGAAGGCTCTTCGTCTTAGCCAGAGATTCCAGAGCCTCGCGATGCGTGGAATTTCGCCCTGAGATATCGCGCATGGTCGCAAAAACCGTGTAGCCGCGCTCGGCCAAAGCCTCCGCCGTCGCTCGCCCAAAGCCTGTACTCGAACCCGTGATTAGAACGGCCTTGTCCATAGGTTCTGACTAGCCTAGCAAAACACAATGATTCGCACCAGAGGCTTTCTCGTCCTTCGCCGCGGCTCTATCTAAAGCGCTGGCGGCAAATAATCACTCATCCGCGATGGGCTGCTCTCAGAGCACAACAAATTTAGTATTGTTGATGCCGTGAGTAATTTGCGCCCGTCTGCTTAGCGGAGCCACAGGAGAGGTTTATGCCACCGAGTCGAGCCAAAACCCCCAAGAATATCGACGAGTACATAGCATTGTTTTCCCCTGATGTCCAAGCGATCCTTGAGAGGATCAGGCTGACGATAAAGCAAGCTGCGCCGGAAGCGCAGGAGACAATCAGCTACGGAATTCCGGCCTTCACTCAGCACGGTATCTTGGTCTACTTCGCTGCCTTCAAGAAGCACATCGGCTTGTATCCACCTGTAAGAGGCGACTCAAAATTGGAGAAGTCGATCTCAAGCTACAGAGGAGAAAAGGGCAACCTGAAATTTCCGCTCAATCAGCCGGTCCCCTACCACCTGATTGAAAGAATCGTGAAGCTCAGACTGCGACAGAACCTATCGAAAGCTCGTGCTTCCCGAGACGCGCTCCGCTCTTGACAAAGTGTAAAATGAGATTTAGTCTAAATATCTCGTGAACGCTGAGGCGATTAAGCAATCCTTGGAAGATAGCGGCTTACGTTGTACGCCGCAGCGCTACGCCGTGATGGCATTCTTAATGAAACATACCAGCCATCCCACGGCGGCGGAAATCTTCGAAGCCGTGAATCGTTTGGACCCGCGTTGTTCGAGGGCCACGACTTATAACAATCTCCGGCACTTGGTAAAGGCTGGTCTGGTTCGTGAAGTGGCCATCGAGGGCCGTGCCGCGCGATTCGATGCGACAGGCATGCGGCATCATCATTTCATCTGCGACCGCTGCGGTGTTGTTGAAGACATGGATTGGTACAAAGTGGCCTCGCCTGCCCCGGGCTCCCTGGGCAAGCGGATTCTTCGCGAATGCGAACTCATTTTCCGGGGGCTCTGCGAGAAATGTGCTCCGCGGCGCTCCCTGCGTTCAGTGTCACAGGCACGTGGATAAGAAGACGTGGATAAGAAGTTGAAGGCGCTCGCTACTATGCGCGTCCGCCGCTGATTGCTCGAAAAGAGATCAAGGACGAAAACAACATGGACAACATCGATACTCCGACAATAGAAACCCCAGGCGCCGCTCACATCGAGCACGCGAAAGCCGAAAGCAAGTGCCCCTTTCCGAACGGCGCTCGGAAATACAAAGCCCCTCGAAGCAGGACGAATGCAGGAATGGTGGCCGAATCAGCTGAACCTCAAGATTCTGCACCAGCATTCCGCTCTGTCCAATCCGATGGACAAGGAATTCAACTACGCCGAAGAATTCAAGACCCTCGACTTGGATGCCGTGATCAAGGATCTGCATGCCTTGATGACGACATCGCAGCCATGGTGGCCGGCAGACTACGGCCACTACGGGCCGTTTTTGATTCGTATGGCTTGGCATAGTGCGGGCACCTACCGCATCGGCGACGGCCGCGGCGGGGCGGGGTCAGGCAACCAACGTTTTGCTCCGCTCAATAGTTGGCCCGACAATGCAAACCTGGATAAGGCGCGCCGGTTGCTCTGGCCAATTAAGCAAAAGTATGGCCGCAAACTCTCCTGGGGCGACCTCATGGTTCTCGCCGGTAACGTTGCCTTGGAATCGATGGGGTTGAAGACCTTCGGTTTTGGCGGCGGTCGCGAGGATGTCTGGGAGCCTGAAGAAGACATTTACTGGGGCCCTGAGGAGACGTGGCTGGGGGATGAGCGCTACACCGGCGATCGTCAGCTCGATAATCCTCTCGGCGCCGTACAGATGGGCCTGATTTACGTGAATCCCGAAGGGCCCAACGGGAGTCCGGATCCGGTCGCTGCCGCGCGGGATATCCGCGAGACGTTCGGCCGCATGGCGATGAATGACGAAGAGACACTTGCGCTGATCGCCGGCGGCCATACATTCGGCAAAGCCCACGGTGCCGCCGATCCAGCCAAATATGTTGGACCGGAACCCGAAGCCGCCGCCATCGAGGAGCAAGGCCTCGGGTGGAAAAACACCAATGGTAGCGGCAAGGGCGCCGATACCATCACCAGCGGGTTGGAGGGCGCATGGACGACCAACCCTGTGAAATGGGACAGCAACTACCTGGAAAATCTGTTCGGTTACGAATGGGAGCTGGTGAAGAGCCCCGCTGGTGCGAATCAGTGGGCTCCCAAGAACGGATCCGCCGCGGGCACGCGTTCCTGATGCCCACGATCCAGCGAAGCGCCACGCCCCGATAATGTTCACCACGGACATCGCCCTAAAGGTAGACCCGAACTATGCGCCGATCGCGAAGCGCTTCCTCGACAATCCGGCCGAATTCGCGGACGCCTTTGCCAAAGCTTGGTACAAGCTGACGCACCGCGACATGGGGCCCATTTCCCGCTACCTTGGCCCGCTCGTTCCAGCCGAGCCTCTGCTCTGGCAAGATCCTGTTCCCGCAGTGGATCACGAACTGATCGGGGAGCAGGACATGGCTGCTCTGAAGGCGAAGATCCTCGCATCCGGACTGTCGATTTCCGAACTGGTCTCGACTGCCTGGGCGTCGGCCGCGACGTTCCGCGGCTCCGACAAGCGTGGCGGGGCCAACGGAGCGCGCATTCGGCTCGCGCCACAAAAGGATTGGGAAGTGAATCAGCCGGCCGCATTGGCCAACGTTCTGCAGAAGCTGGAGGGCATTCAAAACGATTTCAACAGCTCGCAGTCCGGCGGCAAGAAGGTCTCTCTTGCTGATCTGATCGTTCTGGGCGGCTGCGCAGCCGTCGAGGAAGCTGCGAAACGGGCCGGGCACGATGTGAAGGTTCCCTTCTCCCCAGGACGTACGGATGCATCGCAGGAGCAGACCGATGTCTACTCTTTCGCCGTTCTGGAGCCGAAAACTGACGGGTTCCGAAACTATCTCGGGAACGGACAGCAACGGCCGCCAGAGGAGTTGCTCGTGGATCGCGCTCAGTTGCTGACTCTGACTGCCCCGGAGATGACGGTTCTCATCGGCGGCATGCGCGCTTTGAATGCCAACTACGGAAAGTCCCAGCACGGCGTCTTCACTAAACGCCCTGAGACGCTAACGAATGATTTCTTCGTGAACCTGCTCGACATGAATACAAAGTGGCAGGCCTCGCCAAATTCCGAATGCGTGTTTGAAGGGCGCGATCTCGCGACAGACGAAGTCAAATGGACCGGCACCCGCTTCGACCTGATCTTCGGTTCTAACTCGCAGCTCCGGGCAATCGCGGAAGTTTACGCCTGTGCCGGCTCAGAAAAAGCATTTGTGAACGCCTTCGTGGCTGCTTGGAATAAGGTGATGAACCTCGACCGCTACGACCTCGCCTGAACTCGCGGGCTCCGATTCTGCCTGGGGGCTTAACCGGCCCCCGCAGACTCAGCGGGTCCGGGACAACCGTCCACTCCATCCTCGAAGTAAAAGATAAGAGATCGCCGCCTCTCACGCGATGCGCGCGGATAATCGTACATGCGCAGCCAAGGTGAAAAAGAATGGACACGCCGCCCAAGGAGCTGAACGAGATCGTTCTTCCTCAGACCGTGATTGGTCCGCTCACACGGGCGGCCATCTTTCTGGTGGTCGGCATTCGCCCCGGTCGGGACAGCTACACGATTGTGCGCTCCTTCTGCGCGGATCTTGCCGGACTCGTACGCGCCGTTGAATTTCGAGATGCTGAGGCGGGCCTCACATGCGTAGCTGGATTCGGGTCTGAAGCCTGGGACAAACTCTTTGGACCGCCTCGCCCCGCTGAGCTTCACCCCTTTCGAGAGATTCGTTCGGGCGGCCGCCATGCTGTCTCGACGCCAGGTGACATCCTGTTCCACATCAGAGCGAAACGCATGGACCTCTGTTTTGAACTCGCGGCACAGATCATGGACAGCATCGGGCATGCGATTTCGGTTGCTGACGAGGTCCACGGCTTCCGATACTTCGATGATCGTGACGTCATCGGGTTCGTCGATGGCACGGAAAATCCACGCGGGGAAGCGGCTCGTGACGCGGCGATTGTCGGCGACGAGGACCCGGCCTTTGCGGGCGGCAGCTACGTCATCGTGCAGAAGTACCTTCACGACCTGAAGGGATGGAATGCTCTTCCGGTTGAGACGCAGGAGCGCATTATTGGCCGCAGGAAACTCTCCGACATCGAGCTGGATGATGCGGAGAAGCCGGCTTCGGCGCATAACGCCCTTACCACTGTCGTAGAGAACGGAAAAGAACTCAAGATTTTGAGAGATAACATGCCTTTCGGACGGCCCGGCCACGCGGAGTTCGGGACATACTTCATCGGTTACAGCCGTACTCCGCGCATCACAGAGACGATGCTTGAGAACATGTTCGTCGGCCGTCCCCCGGGCAATTATGACCGGCTGCTCGATTTCAGCCGCCCGGTTACTGGCAGCTTGTTTTTTGCGCCGTCCGCAACGTTTCTAGACAACATCAGCGGAGACGCGCCAGATTCCACGGCAATCGGCGCTGCGTTCACATCTGACCCGCTCTCGGCGCCGTGCGTGCGCGATACATCACTCAGAATAGGATCACTTAAAGGAGCGAAGGATGAATAACCTTCATCGGGAGCTGGCGCCAGTCTCTGACGCTGCATGGTCGCAGATTGAGGAAGAGACGACCAGGACGCTCAAGCGGTACCTGGCCGGACGGCGCGTTGTTGACGTCCCTTCGCCGGGAGGAATTGCTCTGCCCGGAGTTGCGACCGGCCACCTGCTATCGATCGCTCCTCCCGCAGACGGCATCATCGCAAGCCGGCGGGAGATCAAGCCCCTGCTCGAGTTGCGCGTGCCGTTTGAACTATCCCGCCAGGCGATCGATGACGTGGAGCGTGGATCGAATGACTCCGATTGGCAACCTGCCAAAGATGCCGCGCAGAAACTTGCCTTTGCCGAAGACCGAGCCATCTTTAACGGCTACCGCGAAGCGGATATCCAAGGCATTCGGGAAGGCACCAGCAACCCGATCGTCACGCTTCCTGCGGATGTGCGCAATTATCCCGATACAGTGGCACAGGCATTGAGCCAATTACGCCTGGTGGGTGTCAACGGACCCTACTCGGTTTTGCTCGGAGCCGGCGAATATACCGCACTCGCCGAAACCCGTGATTACGGATATCCCGTCCTCGAGCACGTCAAGCGCATCGTTGACGGCAACCTTGTCTGGGCGCCGGCCATCGAAGGCGCGTTCGTTCTGACTACGCGAGGCGGCGATTTCGAGCTCAACATCGGGCAGGATGTTTCGATCGGCTACCTCAACCACACCGATTCCCTCGTACGGCTATATCTCCAGGAAACATTCGTTTTCCGTGTCCTTACCAGCGAAGCTGCGGTTGCGCTGACGCCCTCACAGAAGTCTTCGTGAGGCTGCTATGCCCCTCAAGAAAATGCCGGGCTCCGCTGCTTTCGCGCCTGTCGAAGCAATCGGCCGCACGTTGCCGGATGTCGAAGTGACTACCGCTTGGGGTCAGCCCGCTCTAAAGGTACGGAAGAGGATGTTTGCGTGCATCGCCTCTCACAAATCCGCTGAGCCGGATACGCTCGTAGTGAGCATGGACTTTGCCCAGAGGGATGCGCTCATCGACGAAGAGCCCGGCACCTACTACCTCAAAGAGCATTACACCGGTTGCCCCTGCGTCCTCGTCCGGCTTTCTCGTGTGAGGCCCGAGGCTCTACGAGACCTCCTCGTCGGCGCACACCGCTTCGTGAGTGCGGGTATGCCAAGCAAGTCGATCCGGGCTCCTCGTGGTATTCGAAAACCGCGGCCACGTTGAATTTGTCTTTCGCAAGCCAAACTCATTCAAGACTTCTTGCTATATCCGCCACGGATATATAATGAGGTCGTGAGCGAGTCCGGTCCTACACCACATTCCCACGCGACTCAGACGCAGCTCGAAGCGATGCGGGACCGCATATGACAAATGCAAATCAGTCCCGTCGCTCTCAGGATCGCAGTGGCGTTTCCAGATGGCCCGCCTTCCTGTGGCGGAGGAACCCCGTCTCGGACGTCGTGCAGGGCATCATCGTCGGCGGCGTGCTGGCTTTCATCACGTTCCAGATCATCGCGCACGGCTATGTCACGAAGGTCAACGGCTGGACCACCATGTACGGATGCGGCGAGCCAGCCAATGGTACCTTGTACAGGGCCGCTTGCGCCCAAACATTTCCTGGCCCAATAAACGTACCGCAAGAGGCGATGTACTGGAGAACGAGAGTAGATAGCACGGGCCAAAAGCTCTCCGGCCGGCACGATTACATCATGCACTTTCCGGCAGGACAACTCCCGCCGAACGATGCGTTCTGGTCGCTCACCATGGGCGATGCGCGCAATCGCTTCGTGCCGAATCCGATCAACCGGTACAGCGTCAGCGACCGCTCCGGCCTCGTTCCGATTGCCGGCGGCTCAGTCGACATTTACATCCAGAACGCCGCTCCGGCGGGCCATGAGTCCAATTGGCTGCCCGCACCCACAGGCAATTTCATACTCTGGTTGCGCGTGTACCTGCCTGGCGCAACCATTTTGGACGGCAAGTACAAGGTGCCGCCGGTCATCGAAACACAATGATGTCGCCGATGAAACACAAGCATCTCATTACATTCGGCTCGGCCATGGTGGTGGCATGGGTGGTCGGCACGTTCCTCTTGATCTACTTTCGGCCACACCTCGTGACTAATCACTTCAAAAGAGCGATCGTCGATCAAGGGTTCGGCGATGGCCCCGTCCCGATCAATACGCTCTATACTGAGCCTCAAAAGCTTTTTGGAGATCCTCTTCACAAATCGCTGCCGCCTGGAAGTTCGAATTTGATGACTGTTGGCGTGAACCACGACACGCTCCTTACTGTCGGCTGCTTGGACCTCAGTAAAGGACCGCAGGTTTTGCATGTGCCGGACTTCTCCGGGCGCTATTACAGCGTGCAGTTCACCGACCCGTTTAACGTTGATTTCGCCTATGTCGGCACGCGCGCCACCGGCACGCAAGCGGGCGGCTACCTCATCACTGGGCCGGACTGGAAAGGACAGGTACCGAGCGGCATGAAGCAGATATCCTCGCCGGACAATTCGGTACTCGTTATTGGGCGCGTGCTCGTGTACAGCGACAGCGACCTCTCGACCGCCTATAACCTTGCGAAGCAGATTCGGCTCATGCCCTTCAGCAGTAGGCAGCCCGGCCGGTAGTCTGTATCCGTCGCAGATATATCATAGGCACATGAGCAAGTCGGCACCTATAGGTCCGCTCACGCCGGCAGTCTTCCATATCCTGCTGGCCCTCTACGGTGGGGAACGGCACGGCTACGACATCATGCAGCAGGTCAAAGAGGACTCTCGAGGGAGTGTAAAAATGGGTCCTGGAACGCTCTACGGATCGCTCGACCGCATGATCGCAGCGGGCCTGGTCGTCAAGAGCGACACCCGGGATCCGCGCCGGATTTATTACAAACTCACCGCACTCGGGCAGACAACCCTGAAGACCGAAAGCGACCGGCTATCGGCCGTGGTTGCAATGGCCCGTCGCCAGTTAAAGGCGACGTAGCGTCATGGCGCACGCCGGGCAGAGCAGAACGTCTCGATCGCAGGCAATCTATGGATGGCTTCTGGAACTCTATCCACGCTCGTATTTGCAGCAGCACCGTGCAGAGATGCTGCAGAACTTCCAAGACCTTGACCAAGCATCCCCATCCAAAGCAGCACTGTGGCTGTTTCTCGGTAAAGACCTCGCCGTCAGTCTTCGGTCTCAATTCATGAAGACGCTTTGGGGACAGACTGCAATCGTCCTCTTAGTTCTCGCCATTTTGCTGGTATGCACAGAGCGCCATGCCGCCGCGCGCGTGCAGCCTATCGAGGGGTTCTGTTCCGGCTACATTCTCGGCTGGTTCGCCGGATGGTTTGGCAAACGCTGGCAAGCCTCCTCAATCAGCCGTGTCCCGAGCTACATCAGGTCGTTATCGGCACAAACCGCAATTGTTCTAGGCATTCTTGCTTTCGTCGTAGCCGCAGCCGAAATCCGATCCAGTGCCCGGGAGCATTTCATCTGGGCACTTTGCTATGGGGCCATGCTGGCGTGGATCGCGGGATGGCTGGGGAATCATCGGCAAACACGTCCGTGACGAACACGAACTTCTGTCTCCCTCCCCATTCGTTAAAATCCCCGTGTGACCCGGCTCTTCGTCTGCGTTCACCCTTCCGATAACGTCGGCATCATTGTCGATCCGGAAGGAGTTGCCCCAAATTCCACCGATGCTTCCGGCCTGATTGTTCGCGAGAAAATCCCCCAATCTCACAAGGTGGCGCTCCGTCCAATTCGAAGCAGGCGAACCCGTCCTGCGCTATGGCCATGAGATCGGGCGCGCTAATCGTGAGATTCCCGCCGGATCCTGGGTTCGCGAAGAGATGATCGATCTGCCCGCGCCGCCGCCGCTTGATTCCCTTCCCCTCGCGACCGCGATACCACCTCCTCTTCCGTCTCTTCCTAACTACACTTTCGAGGGATTCGTCAATCGCGACGGCAGCGCCGGGACCAAAAACATCCTCGGCATCACAACCACCGTCCAATGCGTCGCTCCCACGGTCGATCTCGCCGCCCGCCGCATCAAAACCGAAATTCTGCCGCGCTATTCCAATATCGACGACGTAGTCGCTATCACCCACGGCTACGGCTGTGGCGTGGCCATCGATGCTGCTGCCGCCGCCATCCCCATTCGCACGTTGAAAAACATCAGTCTGCACCCGAATGTCGCGGCCCAGCCGCTGGTCGTCAGTCTCGGCTGTGAAAAGCTGCAGCCCGAGCGTCTCTTCCGTTCAGATCTCCCGATACTCGAAGACCTGGACCTCATTCGCCTTCAGGATGAGCACGGCTTCGCGGAAAGTGTCGCTGCGATCATGCGCGCTGCAGAGAAAAAACTCTCCGAATTGAACAAACGCCGGCGGCAATCTTGTCCTGCCTCGCAACTGATTGTAGGTCTGCAATGCGGTGGCAGCGATGCGTTCTCCGGAGTCACCTGCAATCCCGCCGTCGGCTTCGCCGCCGATCTGCTCGTCCGGGCCGGAGCCACCGTTCTCTTCTCCGAGGTAACCGAAGTTCGCGATGCCATTCACCTCCTCACGCCGCGCGCGGTCAACCGGGAAGTGGGACTCGCCCTCGTCAATGAAATGCGCTGGTACGATGCCTATCTCGCAAATGGCGGAGCGGATCGCAGCGCTAACCCCACGCCCGGCAATAAACGCGGAGGCCTGGCAAACATCGTAGAGAAAGCCCTCGGCTCCATCGCAAAATCTGGCGCCACAGCCATCATGGACGTGTCGCCTCACGGCGCAAAAGTCACGCGCCACGGCTTGGTCTTCGCGGCCACCCCTGCCAGCGACTTCATCTGCGGCACCCAGCAGCTTGCCTCCATGAACCTGCACGTCTTCACTACCGGTGAAGGCAGCCCCTACGGACTCTCTCTCGTCCCGGTAATCAAAATCTCTTCGCGTACCGCGCTTGCGGAAAAATGGCACGACCTCATCGATATAGACGCTGGCCGCATCGCCACCGGCCAGGCCACTATCGAGCAAGTCGGCTGGGAAATCTTCCATTTCATTCTCGACGTAGCCAGCGGGCGCAAGAAAACCTGGGCGGATCACTGGGGTCTCGCCAACGCCCTCATACCGTTCAATCCCGGACCCGTCACTTGATGGCCTCGCGATGTCAATCTCTCCCCCACAAACTTTTGCAGCAAAACCCGCGCGGCTCGACGCTCGCCACTGGGCTGTCATCTCGCTGCTCTGCGCCGCGTTTATCGTCGCCTACTTTGACCGGCAGAACTTTTCCATCGTCCTGAGCGATCGCGCCTTCACTCGTCTCTTCCACCTCTCGGACAATAACCGCGGGCTCTTGAACTCGGCTTTCTTCTGGAGCTACGCCGCTTTCCAGATTCCTGCCGGATGGCTCGTCGACCGCTACGGCGTGAAACGTCCCTTCGCCATCGGATTCGCTCTCTGGTGTCTGTTCGCCGGATGCATCGCGTGGGCCGGTTCGGCAAGCCAGCTGTTCCTTCTTCGTTTCCTGCTCGGCGCCGGAGAAGCGGTCAATACACCCGCCGGCATGCGTTGGATCAGCCTGAATGTCGAAAACAAAAGACACGGCTTCGTGATGGGTCTCTATCAGGCAGCCGCCAAGATCGGTCCTGCTATCGGCGCGCCGCTTACTGCCGGTCTGATGCTCGCTTTCGGTTGGCGCGTCATGTTCATGTTGATTGGCTTCGGCGCGCTGCTCTGGCTCGTTCCCTGGATGCTGCTTGTGAAAGACGATTTCCACGAAACCGCCGTGAGCCCTTCCCCTACAACGCACGTTCCGCCACTTGCTTTCAGCCTGCTCCTGCGCAATCGCGTGCTGTGGGGCATCATCATCGGCACGTTCTGTTACAACTACTTCAACTATTTCTGTCTCACCTGGCTGCCCGCCTACTTCGCCGAGCGCCGCGGCCTCTCTCTGAACGCCACCGGCTGGTTCACCGGCGCGAGCTTCTGGGGCATCGCCGTGGTGGCTGTCGTTGCTGGTTTTCTCGCGGATCGCCTCATACATCGAGGCCGCGATGCAATCCTCATCCGCAAGGTCTTCATCATCGCCGGTTTTGTCGTGGCTTCTACCGAACTCATCGGAGCCGCTTCTCGATCCAACAGCGTCGCCCTCTTCTTTGCGATCTTCTCCCTAAGCGGTCTAGGTCTCGCGACCGGCAACTACTGGGCGCTCAGCCCTGCCATTCTGCCTGGTGCCCCCGCCGCGCGTCTGGCCGCGGTACAGAACTTTGCCGCCAGCGTTCCTGGCATCGTAGCGCCGATCCTCACCGGCTGGCTGAAGCAATCGACCGGCGGCTACCGGGCGCCCATGGCCGTAAATTTCTTAGTGCTGCTTGTTGGGAATCGCCAGCTATTTATTCCTCGTCCGCCCGCGTTACGCGCCCCGGTAGTCAATGTGCACCCTAATGCGGATGGCAGGCTTTGCTGAAGTTTGGATTGCAATGTGAATGGAAGATGTGCGATCCGATGAAATAGCCCAGTGCTGAGCCCACGAATACGTCCGAAGACCAGTGGTCGCGGCCGAGGAGCCGGCCGCCCATTACCGCTGCCGCTGCGCCATACGCCAGCACTTCGACCCAGGGCTTAGGATATTCATGCGCCACCACGCTCGCCATCGTTATAGTGAACATCGGATGACCGGCAGGAAAGGATGTGTCTATGTTGTGGTGACGCCAGAAGTCCCCGTAACCATTGCCCTCGCCTGGCCGCTGCCGGCCCGCGACGAACTGCATCGGCGCATAAATCAGGAAAGTGTTCACCAAGGCTTCTATCTCGAGTGACCCCATCTCCTTCAGATGCTCGTTGTGCGTCTTCATTCCATAGCCCCAGGAAAGCGCGAGCGCGGCGGCAGTGCCGCCTAGAGCGACATTCGAAACATTTGTGTAGATATCGACGTTTCCGCCCGGAAGATGTCTTTCGATGCGCCGGTCCGTGGCTATCAGCGCTCCGGTTCCTGCCAGCACGATCGCGTCCCACTTAAAACTAGAGCGCCTGAAAGGGGCGCGGTAAAGCTCGGCTTGATCTCGCAGAGCTCGTGTGACACCACGGCGCACCAGTCCTCGTTCGTCCGATTTCTTGGGATCGGTGGGATCGTCTGAAGCTGTCCCGTCCTCTGGCGCGTTTGCGCTCGGAGAGCCCGCTTCTCCGATGCTGTCGGCCTGAACGGGACCGCCGGCTAGAGGATGAATGGAGTCGAGTACAGATCGCGTTTGACCCAATCCCGGCTGCGAAATCATCGCCATAGCGATGCTCGACGTGATCAGCGGAACAAGCGCTCGCCGCAATTGCTGTCGCATTTACTTAAAACCCGGAGCCATACAAGAATAAATAGCCATCAATATCGAAGACCGCGATGGCTCGCCTCCTTGCGGCAAAAAGTATAATACCCTACGGATTCGCCTTCGAGAACGACCATGGCCAAAAGACTTCTACTTCTACTTGGAATGACCGTAGGCTTAGTCTCGGCCGCCGGCCCCACTTACTCCTTCCGCAACGTCCAAATCGTCGGAGGAGGTTTCATCACCGGAATTGTGGCGCATCCTTTTGCGCCTGAGCTATTCTATGTCCGCACCGACATCGGCGGCACTTACCGCTGGGATGCCTTGAAGGGGCATTGGACGCCTTGCTCGATTGGGTCACGCCGGACAATTACAACATCCAAGGCACCATCAGTATCGCGCTCGATCCTGTAAACCCACTTAACCTCTATCTCGCGCAAGGCGAGTACGTCGAAAGCTTTGCCGGTAACGGAGCGATCTTCATCTCTCGAAGATTCCGGCCAAACGTTCACTCGTTGTGAATCTGCCCTTTCAACTCGGTTCCAATGAGAACGGAAGCTTCTCCGGCGCGCGGCTCGCTGTCGTTCCGTGGTCGCCTTCACGTTGTCTATCTCGGAACCAATGTGAACGGATTGTGGGTCAGCACGGATTCGGCAACACCTGGAACCAAGTCACGCAGCTTCCCAGTCACTGGCGCCGTCAATAACGATCTAGCCGGAGTGATCTTCGTTCTGTTCGGACCTAAGCTTCAAGGGCAAACGCTTATCCAGACGATTTACGTCGGCGTATCCGATCCGACTACCGGACTCTATCAAAGCACCGATAACGGCGCGAGCTGGCAGCCGATCGCCGGTCAGCCTACGGGTGATGTACCCACCAATGCCGCATTGAGCACGAACGGAAACCTTTATGTGACCTACTCGAATCAATCGGGCCCGAACGGCAGCGGGTAACGGTCAGGTCTGGAAGTATAACATCGCACAGCGGCGATGGACCCAGATTACGCCGCCCGGATGCGGTCAGTTCGCCGGCAAATTATGGATACGCCGACGTCGTGGTCGACCCGCGCAATAACCCGAACACGGTCATGGCATCTACCCTGGACCGTTACTACCCGGGCGACGAAATCTTCCGCAGCCTCGATGGGGGGACTACCTGGGAAGCCATGGGCAATGAGCCTTACGGACCGCCGCCGCACTCCTCATTCAACGTGAACGCTGTCGCCATGGCTGCTTTTCGGCGCGGCAACGCGCCGGGGACATTATGGGTAACTGGATCGGCGCGATGCTGGTCGACCCTTCCAATTCAGCAATCACATGTTCTATGGAACCGGGTCAGACGCTGTATGGGACCGAGACACGTGTCGAACGTCGATACGGGCGGGGTGATTCCCTGGTATGTCGCCGCGCGCGGGCATTGAAGAAACCAGCGCGCTGAGTCGCTGATTAGCCCGCCAGCCGGTGCCCATCTCCTAAGTGCGCTTGGAGACATTGGCTCTTTCCGGCACGACGACCTTCATCGTCTCGCCGCTGTCAGGGCCAATTCCTCGTGCCTTCACTCGGACACAACGACGAGTATCGACTTCGCGCAGAAACGAACCGCATCGCTCATCGCGCGGGTCGGATATCCTTCTTATGGTCAAACCGCTATGCGGCGGTTATTCCTTCAACCAGGGCAACTCCTGGACCGTATTCACCAACGCACCCGGATGTGAGAACGGTCCCGGAATGATCGCATATCGCAGCAGATGGCACTAAGCTTCGTCTGGGCGCCGAGTGCAGGAGCCACGGTCTACTTTCCAGTGACGGCGGAAACACCTGGACACCATCCGCCAACGTGCCCGCCACGGGATCTGTTGTCTCGGATCGCGTAAACCCGAGTAAGTTCTATACCTTCGACCAAACCGCCGGGACGTTTTATATCAGCACGGACGGCGGTCAGACCTTTACGGCCACGGCAACCGGTCTCGGGACCTATAGCTTCAAGCAAATCAGCGTCAACCCGAACACCGAGGGGGACATCTGGTTATCTCTCCAGTGGAACGGCCTTTGGCATTCGACCGATTCCGGAGCCAGTTTCACGGCGTAAGTTCCGTCGTCTGGCCCGATTCGATCGGCTTCGGAGCGCCCGCTCCCTCGGCCACCTATCCCGCCATCTTTCTCCTTGGCCGCCTCACCTGGAGCGGTCCTGGTTATCCCACGAGTGTCTATCGCTCCGATGACGGCGGGCAAGACCTGGAACCCGGTTACGGATACCCAACGAGTACGGCAACATCAACCTGGTGATTGGCGATCCGCGTATCTACGGACGCGTCTACATCGGAACCAACGGACGCGGCATCATCTACGGCGATTTGCAACAGTAATCCCGCGCGGCCGCACCTCTAGCGCGGTCCGGTTCTAACCTTCTGAGGAGGAAAGGTATGGAACACCGAGTCTCGGCGAAAGTGCATGTTTCCAATAATCAAATGCCAAGACTGCATTTTCGAGAAGCCGTAGTAAAGCGTGAATGTGTCGATTCCTCGTGCCCATTCTGATCGGTGTGGCTGCGTTCGTGGCTCTTGCGCAGCAAACGCAAAAGGCGCCACCGCCGCCCGAAATATCGGTCGAAGTGAAACTGGTACTTATTTCCGCCACTGTGCGCGACAAAGACGGAACAAATGTCCCCGGGTTAAACAAAGACGATTTCGTGCTTTACGTAGACGGGCACCTCCGGGCAATCAGCAATGTCATACCCCAGAGCGATGTGCCCTTGACGCTGGGGCTGCTTGCGCAAAAGCCTGGGGCCGCACCGGCAGTATGCGCTCCACAATCGAAGCGACGCGAGTTATGGGTTCCTGGATCACATGCTGCGGGAAGATAAAGACAAAGCGTTCGTCGTTCGTTTTGGCCACGAGGTCGAAATCTTGCAAGCTCTTACCTCTTCTCGCCCGAAGCTCGGTGCCGCGCTCCAGCTCATGCAAACGACCGACCTCAGCAGCAGAAGGACGCTGCTTTACGATGCCGTCTGTCTCGCGTCGAACCAACTGATGAAAACGCAGCAGGGACGTAAAGCACTCTTCATCTTGTCGGACGGCATAGATCGAGGCAGCAGGGAAACGCTGGAAGATTCCGTCGAGGCGGCGCAGCGTGCCGATATTTCCGTGTATTCGATCCTGCTGACGGAGAACTGGCCGGGCCCAAACGGCAAAAAGATACTTGAGAGAATCTCGACCGAGACGGGCGGCCGTATGTTCAAAATCTCCCATCAGTTAACTATGGCCCAAATATACGCCCAGGCGGAAGAGGAATTGAGGAACCAATATCTATTGGGCTATACACCGACTGCGCAGGATACGAGCGCGGGTTATCACAAAATCCATCTCACGATGAAGAAAAAGGGCCTGACCGTGAAGGCGCGGGACGGGTATTACTCAGATCAGTAACACCTGAGCGAGGCTATCTCCTGAATTTCAGGCAGCAGGAGAACCGATGCGGGACGGTCGGCGCTGGTCTGCTGTTTCGGCACTGTCTTGACAGATGCTGTGGGGCGGGTTGGCCGAAGGCAACCTGCGGCCGATTGCCAATCGGCCCTTGCGTCGCAAGCTCTGTCTCAGGGCATCCGTAAAGAAATTTCGGGAACCGGCACTGGAGTCCAGGGCGTCCGAGTGCCGCAGGCGGAACTATCGTTGATAAAGACAATCTTCCGCGCGGGCGAATCACGGCAGGAACTGCATTCTCGTCAGCAGGCTCTGATAACGCCGCCCGCCGCGCAAATTTTTCCACCTCGGATCAACTTTGAGAAAGACCGTCTTCGGATCCCGTTGCTCGAATCCACGCTCAAGCCAATTTAGCGCTTCAACAGGATCACCGAGACCGTTGTACGCGATCGCGATGTGATAAGGAGGGACGTGACGTTCACCGGCAATTTGTAGCAGTTGGTCAAGTATTATTTGCGCTTCAGGCGTCTTTCCGAGTTTCATGTGCGCTAAACCCTCCAACGCCAAAGCATGCGTATCAGATGGGCAGAGGGAACGGGCGGCACGCGTTTCTGAAATTGCCTCAGGGAACAGACCTTGTTCGATGTACGCACTCGCCGCGAAAAGATGAGCTACCCGTGTATTCGGGTCCAATTGAAGCGCTTCCCGCAATCGGGCAATGGCCTGCTCGATTCGACCGGCATGGAGAAGGAACCAACCCTCCATTGCATTGATAAGGGCCGACAGTGGGTCGAGTTCGCGAGCACGCTCAATCTGGGCGAGAGCTTCGTCGTGCCGGCCTGTATTCGACAACAGGTGCGCATACATCCATCGCGTATCGGCGCTGGCAGGATTCAGCTCCAATGCCCGCCGAAAGTGCTTCTCTGCCGTATGCCATGCCCATTCATGCCAGAACATATTAAACGCAAGCACAGCATGCGCCTCCGCAAGGTTAGGATCCAGTCTGACCGCTGCCTCCGCAGCGTGTTTCGCCTTTGGGAGAACTTCGTTTGGAGCACGTTCGAGCGAGAGCGCGAACATGCGATAGGCATGGGCCAACCCAACTTGGGCAATGGCGTCGCAGGGATCTCTTTCGATGGCTTGTCGAAAATAGGACAAACCGAGCTCTATTCCCGAGGGCGTCATCCTGAAGAGATGAAAGCGCCCTTTCAAGTAGAGTTCCTGCGCTTGAGGATCTGTAGTGTGATGGCGCAATAGCGCTGACTGCTCTCCACCTGCCAGACTGACGCTGAGAGCGCGCATAACCGCCAAAGTGATTTCTTCCTGCACTTCGAAGATGTCCCGCATCTCGATCTCACGGTCGTAACGCTCCGACCAGAGCTGATATCCATCGGCAGCGTTAATTAGTTGTGCAGTAACGCGTATCCGGTTCCGGGATTTTCTTACGCTACCCTCAAGCACGGTGCCGACCTTCAGCTTTTGTGCAATCTCCGCGATATCTACCTGCTTCTGTTTGAAGTAAAAGGCAGAGGTCCGTGCCACAACTCGCAAGTGCCTGAGCTGCGATAAGCGATTGATCAACTCTTCGGCAAGGCCATCGCAGAAATAGTCCAACTCCGGATCAGCACTAACGTTTACGAACGGGAGCACTACAATTGAGGGTTTTGACAGTGAGCGGGACTCTGCCGACGCCCTCGGCAGCCGGCCTTACCGTCGCGACGAACTCATAACCGCGGCCTGGCACAGTGACGATGTAGCGATGATCGCCATGTCCTTCCCCTAAGACCCGGCGGAGTTGCGAAATGTTCTGAGTCAGGTTGTTCTCTTGCCACCACAGCCGTCCCTTACAGCATGATAGTCTCGCGCTGGTTCAATCGGCGACGAGGACTTGCCCTTGGATTCATGATGGTTGGCTTAGGCGTCGGAGCAATCGTAGTGCCGCCTCTGTTTCAGCACCTCATTGCCCGATTTGGCTGGCGATCCGCTTACGTTCTTGCCGGTGCGGTCGTGCTGCTTGTCCCGACTTCCATTGTGAAATTCGTTGTTAAGGAATCACCTCACGATCTCGGCTTGCATCCGGACGGTTTGCCTGAGGCTCACACGGGAGAAAGGCCAGCCAATGAAGGCCGCACCTGGAGCGAAATCTATCGCACCGGAACGTTCTGGCTGCTGGTCGGGAGCTGTGCACTATTTGCGGCAAGTATAGCCGGGTGCACGGCTCACATCCCGGCAATGTTCAGCGACTGGGGAGTCGATGCGAAAACAGCCGCTCTCGCGGGCTCAGTTGTTGGCCTCGGAGTACTCGTCGGACGCATTGGGTGCGGCTATTTTCTCGACCGCTATTTCGGGCCTCACGTGGCCGCGTTTGTTGGGGTATTTGCCGCCTGCGGCATCGGTCTTTTGTGGATCGGCAGCCCAGGAGCCGGCGTGGCGGGAGCTTTGCTCCTCGGTCTCGGATTCGGATGCGAGGTGGACATAATGGCTTACCTGATCACTCGCTATTTCGGGTTGCGCTCCTTCGGCATCGCCTTCGGATTTGGATTCGGAGTTTTCGTGTTGGCCGCCGGTCTGGGTCCAGCGATTATGGGGATGGGTTTCGATTACACCAGATCCTATCGCGCGCCGTTAGCCGCATTTTCCGTTGCGACACTCATCGCTGCCTTCTTGATTTATCGCCTTGGGCCGTTCCGGTACGACGCCCGTCGCAGCTTCCAGCAGTCCTCTGCCACGTCGAAGGACGCCCGGCCGTGACAACTGCCATTTCGCCTGATTCTCGCTTCGAGCAACCAGCGATGAGCCTACTGCGGATGACCGGCGGCTTGATTGTAACTCACTGCTTGTACGTCGCCGCGATGCTGGGCATTGCCGATCTGCTGAAGGACGGCGCGGCGACCGCCGCAGAGTTGGCCAGTACTCTCCATGTCGATGAAGAGGCACTTTATCGCGTATTGCGCCTTCTGAGTGGGCAAGGTGTTTTCGCAGAGGTCGCCTGCCGAACGTTCGCCAACAGCCCGCTATCTGAATGCCTGCGAACAGACGTTGTAGGATCCCTTCGCTCATTACTCATCTTTCGGGGAGGGCCTAACACTTCAGCGCCTCTTAGCGAGCTACTCTTCAGTCTCACCACGGGCAAGCCGAGCTTTGAGAAACTCTGTGGCTTGGAGATGTTCAATCACCTACGCCGCAGTCAGGACCAGGCGTTGCTGTTCGACGATGCCATGACGGCGCTGACGGCGCTCTGGGCGCCGCGAATTGCGGCTGCTTACGACTTCGCAACGTGGGGCAGTCTCATGGACGTGGGTGGCGGCAATGGTTTGCTGCTTGCGGAGATCTTGAAAGTGCACCGGCAATTGCACGGAGTTCTGGCGGAACAGCCGGACGTTCTGGAGCGAGCACGCCAGCGCGGCTTTTTCTCAGGCGAGCTGGCCAGCCGTGTCCAATTCGAATCGTGCGATTTCTTCCGAGCTATCCCTGTAGGATGCCGCGCCTACCTGCTGAAAATGATCATTCACGACTGGGACGATGGACGCGCTGGCCAGATCCTAATCAATTGCCGGCGAGCGGTTCCCACAGATGGTGTCCTGCTCCTGGTTGAATATCAATTGGGCGAACGGAACACTCCCTCATTGGGCAAGACTGTCGATATCTTCATGCTCGCCGTGACCGGAGGCAAAGAAAGAACAGTCGAACAGCACAGGAACCTGCTTGCAAGTGCAGGTTTCGACTTGAGGCGCACAATTCCGGTCTCAGATGAACTTATGATCTTGGAGGCCGTGCCAGTTTAGACGGGATACTCCGATTCGATGGCGAGCGAATCAGGATGGGAGTGCGCAGAAGGGAGACAGGCCCGTGCTCAGCGGTTTCACGCCGCGTTGGTGCGGATCACAACGATGCCGCGCGATTCCGGCGCATGTCTTCAGAAAGAACGTTCCGCATTGGTCCTGCTCATCTCATTATACCCGATGCTCGTCCCTCCCCTTATTGCACGACGATCTGAACGCGTGCGAGATTCTGCATGTTAGTCCAGAAGTCGGAGACGCCGTTGCGTTGAGCAGTCGCGCGTAGCGTCAGCTCATAGACTCCCGGTTTGGGGAAAGTTACAGTGCGCGTGACGTTGACCACCGGCTGCGGCGCCGGCAGCACCGTGGGCGCTTCGTATGTTACCGGACTGCCGCCCAGATACCAGTCGTACTGGACGACCTTTCCCGCATTCGGCGGCGCCTCGATCTTGCCGGTGAGCGTTACTGCCTGGTGCACGCCTACAATTGCATGATCCGTACCGTTGACCGTGAGCCTGACAACCGGCTGAATGCCGCCACGCTCAGCCGCCGCTTTCGGTACGGTCACTTGATTCTGTTCATCGGCCGAGTAACGCGTGGATGGAGCCGGAACGACACCCTTTTCGACCCAGTCCACTAGATCGACAAGAGCTTGGAGCCAGATCCCGCCGAAGCCAACAAGGAAGCTGTTGTTGTCTCCTTTGATCTCGAAGAGGTCTGCATGATCGGCACTGTCGTTGTAGTAGATCCGAACCATGTCGTCAGCCCGTGCCGGGCCAATCTCCTTCACGATCTGTGAATGGTAGAAGGACGCCGTGTACGGATACGAGCTAGGATCCAGCAGATTCTCCATGATGAACGTCTTGAATTTGATTTTTCCGGTTTCCAGCGTGCCGCCCTGAGTTGAAAGAGAATTGAGCATCCAGGCTGCAACTGGACGCTGGGGATACTTGGCAGTGCCGTCGGGGTTTAGATATTGCTTGTAGGCCGGATTGCCGTTGGTCACAATGTCGTGACGCGGATAAAAGCACAAGGCCAGGAGATAGCGATTATTGATCCGGATCTTTCCGCCTACCTTCAACGCCTTGAGCAGCGCAGGGTCATTCTGTCCTTTCAACCTGAGAGCCGCACCGCTCAGGTCGCCATTGAGGCTGTTGCTGGATGCGCCCACCGTCCGGGTTTTTCCGTCTGCCGCATAAACGTAAAACTTCAGCCCTTCGCTGCCCATTGAGCCCAGGCTGGGAACCGTCGCCGGGTCGAAGGCAATGCTGGTGGGCATGTCCTGGGCGTCGCGGTTGATACCCGTGATACTCGCGAAGCCATCGACCTTGGCCGCCGTAAGGTAGCTCGGCGGGTTCACACCCTCGTATCCCGGCTTCGACCAGAAATCATCCTCATAGGTCGGATCGATGGATGCCAGGCCTCCCGCGGTGTAAAAAGGCAGGGTAAAGACGAATGTCGCATCTTCAAGTGCCCTGCGCGCGAAGCCGGCATTCAAGAGCTCATCGAGCACGGCGTGCTGCTCTGGGTTTAGACCAGCATAGATATCCGTCGTACTTCCGGGTCTGACTCGTGCGGCAATGGCCTCGCGTTGAGCGGGCGGAATCGCCATCATATAGAGTGAATCCCACATGAATGAATGCAAGCTCAAACCATCGGTGGCGACTGACGTTGGCATTGCACCGTCCCATACTCCCGTCGTGCTTTCAACAGCCCCCATCGTCTGAATTGACCCGCCACTGATGCCGTAGATGTAGCCGAAAATCCGCGCACTGTTGCCATACAGCTTGTTGGCATACGTCTTTGCAAGCTTTGCGGCCGCGGCATCCACTCGATACCCGACATTGGGACTGCCAGGTCTGACGTTAACCACATATCCTCCATGCGTGAATTCGAACGTTGGATCGCCAATGTAGCTCTGGCTCATAGGTAGCGGATACACCGCGTCGAAAAATCGGTTATGCCAGAACGGCTTGGCAGGAAACAACCAAGTGACACCGTGCCGCACAGTCGTGGGACTGCTCCTAACGCCCGCTGGCAATGCTGCTTGGGTCTGAGTCGGATTGAAGTGGCCGTCGACCTGCGTGTACGGAATCTGCCGTCCCGTGCCCTTCACGGTCAGCGTGGCCTGACTGACCTTGTCGATCACGAAGTTTCTTTCGTTGAATCCCGGATCTTCACATGTTGCATCGATCAGAATTTGAGGTTCTGCACCGAGGACCGGCTTCCCTACGCTCGGACACACGGCAGCCGTAGCCGGCAAAGCTGAGGCCAGAGCAAGCAGTACCCCAGCCCACATTGAAGCACCGAAACATTGAGAACACATTGCTCGATTCTAGTTGGCATGATCTGCCAGAGTCAACATAATTGGTCAGACTAGGCGAGTTCTGCCCAATTATGCTATCCTTCTCGCGACCCTATGAGACGGTCATCCAATGCCGCAGTCGCGGCTTCAGCCCGTGGGGCGATCCCCGACGTGAAGACGCGCAAGCAGCATCTCGTCCGGGAAATAATTTGGGACGCCGCAACGATCCTCTTCGCCGAAAAGGGCTACGACGAAACCACTGTCGATGAGATTGCGCGGGCCGCGGGTGTTTCACCACGCTCCTGCTTTCGCTACTTCGCAAATAAGAGCGACATTATGGCCTACAGCTTGGTTTCGTTCTCCGAGCAGCTCATTGCCGCGATCGACGCGTGTGCCAAAAAGCAGAGCGTGCGTGAGGTGTTTCAGAACATGATGATGGAAGTCGCGCAGGATGCTGTCAACAATCCCCGCTCTCGGAGAGTTTTCGAAATCCTGAAGACATGGCCGGAAGCCGCCGCTGCGCAGTCAACGCGAATGGCAGATGCTCAAGCAATGGTTAGCAGAGCCTTTGAGAAGCGAATTTCCAAGAGCCGTACTGCGAGTCTCGTGGCCGGCGCGCTCGGAGGACTAGCCATTCAGATGACCGGCGTGACGGTTCGCTGGTGCATAGAAAAAGGCCAATCCGATGTTCAGGCGGCCGTGGATCAAGTCCTGGCAACCTTCGACCAGTTGTTCTCGGGTACAAGTTTATGAGACATCCATGGCTGCTGGCTTCTCTGATCGTATGTGCTGCCGCGATTTCGGCCGCACAGACCACCGCATTGCCCCAAATCCGCACAAACGGAGCCGTGAAGCAACTCTTCGTCGACGATAAGCCGTTCATTGTGCTGGGGGGCGAACTTCACAACTCAAGCGCATCCAGCATTGAGTACATGAAGCCCATCTGGGACAAACTCGCCGCCATGCACCTGAACACGGTCATCGGCACGGTGAGTTGGGAGTTGATTGAGCCTGACGAGGGCACGTTCGACTTCTCTCTCGTCGATAGCCAGATCGAAGAGGCGCAACGGCACAACATGCATCTCGTTCTGATCTGGTTCGCAACCTGGAAAAACGCTGGTTCCAGCTATGTACCGCGCTGGGTCAAGGCAGACCGCAAACGCTTCCCGCCCATGATTTTGAAAGTGGCGCCCAACGGCGGCATGTCTTCGGCACTGGCAGCATACATGGAACAGCAAGGGATTGGGCCACTCAGCCCGCTTGGCGCGGAAACACTCAAGGCGGATGAAAACGCGTTTCGCATGTTGATGCGCCACATCAAACAAACAGATCCGCACCACACCGTCATCATGATGCAGGTGGAGAACGAGGCTGGTTCGCTCGGAGACAGCCGGGACCGTTCTTCCCTCGCAGAGGCTGCATGGAAAGAGCAAGTACCTGTCCGCCTGATGAACTACTTCACGAAGAACAAAGCCTCTCTGCTCCCGGAAATGCAACAGGTGTGGGGCAGAAACGGCTACAGAACGAGTGGGACATGGGCTGAAGTCTTCGGAACCGATCAGCGGGCCGACGAAGTTTTCATGGCCTATTACATAGGTCGCTTCATCGGTGACGTGGCGAAGGCGGGCAAAGCCGAACTTAACATTCCCATGTACGCGAACGCCTGGCTTGGGCCGCAACCTGGTCAGGATGTGCCGGGCCAGTGGCCAAGCGGTGGTCCTGTTGCCGGTGTCATGGACGTTTACCGGGCCGCGGCTCCCTCACTGGACTTTCTTGCTCCCGACATTTATGTCAACGACTTCAAGGGCACTTGTGCGCTATACACGAGAGCCGGCAACCCGTTATTCATTCCGGAAGCCCGCGACCAGGTCGGAAATCTGTTTTGGGCGCTTGGGAATGATGCGGCCCTGGGCTGGTCTCCGTTTGGCGTTGAGGACCTGAATCCGGAAGGTCAGGTCGCCCAGGCGTACAAACTTCTTTCCGGGTTCCTGCCGCAACTCTCTGACTGGCAGGCAGCGGGAAAGGTCAGGAGCCTGCTCGTGCTCGACGCTGAAAAACCACAACCCGTCTCTTTGGGCGGATACAAGATCACATTGTCCAGGCCGCGAATGCCTCGATCGGGCGGTGCTGGCGCGGGCATATCCGAACCCGGCCAGAATCCGGCTCGCGGATCGGAACTCCCCGGTGCCGTTTCCCTCGACTCTCGCGCTATGCTCAACGATACGCGCCCGTTTGCTCTGGTCGTTAACACCGCCCCGAACGAGTTTCTGTTCATCGGCGCGAATGGAGACCCCGCTTTCGAAATCGACTCGCCCGGGGCCTCACGGGTTGCCGTTTTATCAAGGGATGAAGGCCGTTATGAGAATGGCAAGTGGGTTCCAGGCCGGCGACTGAACGGGGATGAACTCTTTGTACCTGGGCTTCCCGGCCCTAAGATTTCCATGTTGAAAGTGAGGCTACTCAGGTTCGAGTGAGCGCCGGCGGCAGCTCCCTTCGAGTAGATCCGCTGCGGTCGCCATGTGTTTACTGATCCTGCTCTCTCTGTCTGAAATACCGCGTTTCGGGACATTGACATGGTAGATGCTCATCGGAAGCGGGTAAGGAGGCCTGCCGCCCCATGACTTAACTTAAGGCGCACGTGCGCGCGCCTATGTCACGAAGCGGGCGGCGAGAACGTGGGGGCGCGCAGGATGCGCGAGGCGACGGGCTCGAGACGCTGGGTGTTTTCGTACCGACGGCTTTGATCGGCCAGTAGATCAAAAAGGCGATCCAGAGAACGGGAAAAAAGATCCGTAAAACCAGAGCACGCAGGGTCACCAGACGCTAAAAGATCTTACGCAGCCCGGCCTGCGGGAGTTCCAGTGCCAGCGAGCCTTTTTGCGACGAACCGCGCATGACAGCAATCGCTTCCGAGCGGGACGTTAGCGTAACCTCTAAAATTGTGGAGATGGCGTCGCGCTGGCGACAAAATGCTGAGTACTCAACACGACTGCCTGCGCTCTCTTCCGCGCGATTCCTAGGCGCTGTGTTCTGCCTTATCGCCTCGTTCAGTTTCATTTGGGGTGTCTTTGGCGCCAGTTTGACCTCCACCATCTGTTTTGCCCTCCTCAACGGCCTGGCCGCTACTCTCTGGGTCATCACTGGTACACGGCGCATGTTGAAGGCGATGGGGATCGTCGGTTGCCTACAAGCTGCCGCAAATATCTGGCTTGTGATGGTCTTCAGCAAAGGCCGAAGCATTCACGCATTGCAGGTCACCACTTTCGAGCACCACGCGCTCTTTAATGCCGCAATCGCCAGCGTTTTAATCAGCGCTGGATACGGGCTGTTCCTCTACGCTTTCATCACCGAGGGCAGACGCTATTACGACACACTAACCGAAATCCGTCTTGCAGGCGCAATCCATCGAAGTCTGGTACCCGAAATCAAGGCAGCGGTGAATCCGTTCGAATTCTACGGGTGTTCTTGGCCCAGCGGCGAAGTAAGTGGAGATTTGGTTGACTTTGTCCAGCATGACCGTGGTTGGTTCGCTTACGTTGCGGACGTCTCGGGCCATGGCGTACCTGCGGGAGTACTTATGACCATGGTGAAGAGCGCGGCTCGAACCTGGCTGGCCGCCGTTGGACCCCGCGGTTTCCTTCCGGCGCTGAATCAAGTCTTGCTGCCGCTCAGCGCTCCTAATATGTACTTGACGCTCGCCTTCTTGAGTTACACGCAGGGGAAGATGAAACTCGCGACCGCCGGCCATGTGCCTGTTCTGCAGTTCGACCGCCTGGCAGGCACGGTAAGCGAGCGGTCGGTCTCGAACCTCCCAATCGCGCTGCTCAGCGATGCGCAGTTCGAGGTTTCGGAGGCGTCCAGTGGATCTGGCGACGTGTTTGTGTTCCTTACTGACGGAATTACCGAGGTCGTCGATGATCATGATCGTGACCTGGGTCTGGAGCCGCTGAAATCTGTATTGATCGAGAATGCGTGTGCTCCCTTGCCCGAGCTTGCTAGACGGCTTAGAGATCGCGCGTTTCAGCACGGCAAGCAGATTGACGATCAAACGCTGTTGTTAATTCGACATTCTCGATCTATTTAGCACAAGAATCTACGTACACTAAGTTGGGTTTTCAGAATTCGGGGATGTATACGCGCGATGCGAGCCTGAGTACGTGCGCAGACTGCTTAGGAGACCGCTGGGGCAATTTGTGATCACCTATAAAGAAACGTATGAGCAATGTGCCAGAATCCATGGTCACCACCGCCTTTGAGCTGAATGGTTTCCGCGTTAAAAGAAATCTCGGCGTTGTTAGAGGAATCACCGTCCGCTCGCGCTCCGCTCTGGGCTCGTTGGCCGGCGCGCTGCAGACATTCGTTGGCGGAAACATCACCGTTTTCACAGAGCTATGCGAAAAAGCCCGCACGGAGGCGTTCGAGCTTATGTTGCAGCATGCAGCGGCGATCGGCGCGAATGCAATTATTGGCATGCGCTATGACGCCAATGAGGTCACAGATGGCGTAACGGAAGTACTTGCTTACGGAACTGCTGTTGTTGTCGAGGCAGAATATTCGCCGGAGTCGTTACGCTAAGACTCAGACGCGCTCCCAGCGGGGCGCTCCATCGTGTAGCCGCAGCGAAAAATCGAATCCTGAACCGAGCTCACGACCGCACCGAAAATCAAATCATGTTTACCACAGCCGGAATCATCGAGTTACATGCCACGCTGCACGAGCGCTTGGATCTCTTGCTGCGGCATATCGCAACCGTGCCTGAAGAGCTCCATCACAAGCCAATGTCAGGGTTCGGCCATCCGTCAATTTGGAAGCAACTTGTACATATCCTGACCTGTGAGGAAGGCTGGGTTCACGATTTGCAGAACCAACCCTTCGCTGGCTGGTGCGAAGAAGATTGCCCGACAATGGCCGCCTTGCGAACTGCCAAAGCTCGAATACGAGAGGCGACACGAACTTATTTGGGCGATCTCAACGAAGCGCAACTTAACACGACGCTTGCATAGCGTCCAGTGGACTGGGGAGGCGAACTCCGAAATCCTGCTTTTATCCTCTTGCACGTCATAACCCACGCATTTCATCACAAAGGGCAGGTTGTCGCCATGCTACGCATGCTCGGATATCCAGCGCCAGACACAGACCTGCAACGGATATAGATTTCATCGTCCCGTATCGTCTATTAGTTTCCGGAAGCCCAGTTTGGGTCGTAGAAAGTGAGGCCATGAGGGCGGAAGCGACCAGGCTCCATTCCTTACCCCAATTTCAGGATATCAAGCCCTCTTTCGTAAGTCTAATGAGCTGAAAACAAAGCAAATCGAGTTACATCGAAGCCTCTTTTCCCAATAGTTTGCAGCCCGAATTTCCAGTATGATCGCTGGGGAGTTCTGATGCGCGTACTATTTTCGACAATCGGATCGCGTGGCGATGTCCAACCTGTTGTGGCGCTCGCGTCGCACTTGAAGGCGCTCGGCCATGAAGTCAGGCTCTGTGTGCCGCCCGACTTTCGCGAGTGGATTGAGAGCCTCGGCATCCCGGTGACGCCCATCGGTCCGGAGGTGCGCAGGTTCGCTGCGTCCCGTACGGCGGCCACACAGCCGCAAATGCCGCTGACAGCCGAGCAGCGGCGTCAGATGGCGGAAGCGACGGTCGCGACACAGTTCGAGACGTTGATTAGCGCCGCGCAAGGTTGCGACGTGATCGTCGCAGCCACCGCGCTGCAGGTGGCGGCGCGATCGGTGGCGGAGAAGATGGGAATTCCTTACGTATTCGCCGCGTATGCGCCGGTGGTGCTGCCGTCGCCGCACCATGCGCCACCGCCGTTACCGCCCTTACCGGGACAGGTTCCGCCGACGGCGAATGACAACAGTGAGCTTTGGGCGCAGGATGCGGCACGATTCAACAATCTCTTTGGTGCCGCGGTGAACGCGCGCCGGGCATCGCTGGGACTGGCCGAAATCAGCGACGTACGAAGTCACATGATGACGGACCAGCCGTGGCTCGCAGCGGATGCCACGCTTGGGCCGTGGCCCGATCCCACAGATAGCTGCGTTTTTCAGACCGGCGCATGGATCCTGCCCGACGAGCGTCTGCTCTCCCGCGACTTGGACAGGTTTCTCGAGAGCGGCGATCCGCCGATTTACTTCGGCTTCGGCAGTACGCGCGCGTCTGAAGGGGCGGGTCCGGTAATGCTCGATGCGGCTCGCGCGCTCGGCCGCCGGGCCATCGTATCGCAAGGTTGGTTCGACGACTCACTTGTTGAGAACGAACGCGACTGCCTGTCGATCGGCGAGGTGAACCTGCACGCGCTGTTTCCGCGCGTTGCAGCGGTTGTGCACCACGGCGGCGCGGGAACGACGACCGCCGCCGCGCTCGCCGGCGCGCCGCAAGTCGTCATCCCGAATCACTACGATCAACACTACTGGGCGCAGCGAGTCCAGACATTGGGCATCGGTACGGCGCACGCGCCCGGCACGCCAACGACGGATTCTCTGGCCAGCGCTCTCCTGCAGAGCCTGCGACCTGAGGTGGCCTCACGCGCTCGCGCAGTCGCGGGCGCAGTGCGTCGGGACGGCACGAGGGTTGCGGCGGAGAGGTTGGTTGCGATTGCTTGAGTGGGCGCCCCCGCCCGCAGCTCAGCGCACCAAACACGGACGCTTCGGATCGAACGTCCACCCCGGAATCAGGTACTGCATCGCCGCCGCGTCGTCCCGTCCTTCTAGCCCGGCATCCTGATACAGCTTGTGCGCCTTCTCGACTTCCGCCATGTCGATCTCGACTCCCAAACCCGGCCTGTCTTCCAGCGTGATCGCCCCGTCCGAAATCTTCAACGGCTCCTTCGTCAGCCTTTGCCCGTCCTGCCAGATCCAATGCGTGTCGATGGCCGTAATCCTGCCCGGCGCGGCCGCCGCCACTTGTGTGAACATCGCCAGCGAAATATCGAAGTGACTGTTCGAGTGCGAACCCCAGGTCAGCTAGAGTCACTTCCTGACCGAACGTGTCTCGCGAGGTGCGGCACGTTTGGCTCACCTGCCATTACCCTTCCATTGTTGGCGCGGCCTAATGGAATGGCCAGACCTGCTCAACGGTTTTACTGAGCATCCATTCCTTGTCGTCGGCATTCAGAAACGGCATGTCGTCTCGAACGACTGTCAGCCTCTGACGGTAGGTAGCGCGTTCTCTTGCAATGGGCCAGTCGGTCGCCCACATGAGGCGTTGAGGACCGAAGGCGTCGTAAAGGCGTTTCACAAGAGTTTGCGCGTCGAGCCAAGGATACGCGCCTTTGGAGAGGGACCAGGTATGAGAGATTTTGACGTAAACCCGAGGATAACGGCGCAGAGCTATCAGGTCGTTCAACTTTTCAGGACGGTCGACCGGACAATCCGCCATGTGATCGATCACGACAGTGATATCCGGGAACCTTTCGATCAACGGCTGTACGTCAGGCATGCGATCGATAGGGGCCAGAAGAGTCATGGGAACGCCCAGGCTCTTGCATCGCGTCCAGAGAGGCGGCATAAGCGGTCCGCGAATCCAGTCGCCTTCAGGTCCAGCTTCCGGACTGAGACGCACACCTCTAAAACCGGGTAACGCCGATACTTCTGAAAGGTGATCGGGAGCGGCGGGATCGAGAGGGTCGACGCGGCACACACCCTTGAAGTGTTGCGGATATTGCCTCAAGACAGTGGCGAGATAACGGTTGTCGTAACGATAATGGATGACTTGAATGATGACTGCTTTCGAAATGCCATTTGCATGCATGAGATCCAGCAGCATTTCCGGAGTGGCATCGTAGTTTGGCACTTTAGCGCCGCTGGCGAAGGGGAAGCCGGGGTCATGCTTCCACACGTGGACATGCGGATCTAGCACCGGATACTCGGCGAGCGTTGAGACGACTGCGATTTCCAGAAACTCCCTTCGACTTACATTACGCATAGATCGATTCAAGCGAATGCACAACGTACGCGCCGCATGTCCGGTAACTGGCAAGCGGACCCTTACGGGCTATGTCCAGATCGACGCATAGCCAACCCTCGAATCTGATACTTCGCAACACGCGATGGCAGGCCGGGAAATCTATCTCGCCGTCGCCCAGGTCAAATGTATTTGCGGCATAGTCGGGTCCGAGTCCGGCACGTTTCGCGTCTTTGTAGTCCGCCATCAGCAAACGATGTTTGTACTTCTCCATGATGAGAGCGGGATCGCCGCCGGCGAGATAGACGTGCGCCGTGTCTGGAGAAAGATAGAACAGCCTGGGGTCAGTCAACCGCATGCATTCATGGATCTCTTCAGGCGTTTGCACCATTTGACCTAGATGACTATGTAAGCCGGCTTTGAATCCCCGTTCTGCGGCAACTTCGCCGAGTTGATTATAGAAGCGGCACATCGTGGCGAACGCCTCGGGCGGCTTCCCGCGGCGCGGCGAGAAGACGACCAGACGGTCAGCGCCGAAACGCCGCAGAAAACCCATAGCTTCGCGGGCGCGTACGAGTACCTGACCGTGTTGCGTCGGGTCGTCTGCAGCACCGTTAAAAGAGATGGTGATGAGAGAAAGGCCGCGGGTAGATAATTCGTGTTCGAGCTGCGCGGGCAGGATGCCGTACTTGCTAAGGATCTGGGGATATTGAGTCAGCCGGAGACCGATAAAACCGGTATCCCGCATGAGATCGAGAATATCGACGAAGCGAATACCCGGATAGGAGTTCCAAAGATTGGAACCGAGCGCCCAGCGAACATTTCGGTTCGCAGGAAAATCACCCGCGAAACTCGCCAAGGACGCTCCCAGGCTCGCGATAGCTTCTCTTCGCGTCATCAGAGAGCAGTCTACTCTGACGGGTTTGGCGGCTCAAAGCGTCTTTCACAGCAACTTGAACACGCGATCCCAACGCGTATGTGTTCTCGAAGGGTAGATCACCATTCGCCTTACAGGCCTGACGGCCAACAGCCGGACGCATCGCCTATCCCGTTTCACCGTTTCTCCAAGAATGCCGTTACGCTGGGTTCCTGCCGCTCTTTGATCGCCATACACTGATCAACCGACTCCAACACTTGAGCGAGTATTCTCGTGGCGCCGCTAAGTTCTGCCAGCCGCGGTTCGAAGAAGCTTTTCAACTCGCTTTTCGACTGTGCGTCACAGAATCCTTGGCCCACCATCGGCAGTTGCGATTTTCCAAAAATCGGATTGTCCGCAAAGAGCTTCAAGATCGCTTCATAATGAGCTTGCAAAAACCGGAAGGGCACACGGCGGCTCTCGCCTGATTCCCTGCCCGCATAGAAGAAGAGCCAGGAGGCCGGCGTCAGTGGGAGCTTGCCCGAGAGAACGGCCTGCAGCAACGTCTCCACTGCTTTGGGATCCCGAAACCAGAACATCGCTTGCAATAACGATTGCTGCTGCTGAGCGTCAAGGCTTCCCCAAACCGAAATAAACCGTTCGGCCAGCTCCGTATCGCCATAATAAGCAGCGGTACCAAGCGCAGAAGTGAGCATGCTCGGGTCGATTCCGGACCGCGTATTCAACCACTGGTTCGTCAGCGATTCTACCTCGTGAGCCAGCGTTTGGTCGCGCGCCTCGGCTGCAACGACTCCAACCAGGTCCGATCGGAGCAGCTTCGCTTCGTCCGGTTCGCCTGGCTTAGGTGTCCAGCCGAGCTCACGTGCTTTCGCTTGAAAATTAGCCCGGATAAACTCGGCGTACTTCGGCGCCACCTCAGGCGTGACGAGATGATGCCGGGGACTGATAGCTAGCGAGAACGCTCCCGAGATGACGTGGCGTTCAGGATCTGCGCGAAAGGCTGGTACCAGCGCCAGCGCATCCGCGGCCGGCATTTGTCCGGACTGCATCAGGGCCAGCGCGTTTCCCAGTAGATCCACTCGTTCCGCCGCGCTCAGGCGCGTGGTGGGATCCCCGTCCACCAGCTTTCCGAGTAATCCGCCAGCGTAATCGAAACGATAATAGCCCGCCGCCTTATCGTTCGCCTGCACCCACGTCGGGCAGCCACTTGCGTGAAGTGGCATATCCATCGCTTTCTCCGTCAACAGATTGCACGCCGCCTGCTCGTCCGTGCCCGTTTCGTAACGAACGCATACAGGAATCTTCCATCGTGGATCGCCCGCCGCCTTCGAGCCTAAAGGCAGGTACCGTTGCTGTGTCAGATGCAGCTTGGGAGTGTTTTGCTGACAATCGAGCGCAACCGATACGATGGGCACACCGGACTGATTCAGGAATGTCGAGAACGCCCCGGTCACGTCCGCCTTGCTCGCCGTACTTAACGAATCAAGGAAGTCCCCGGTGGTTGCTGTTTGGAAGGCGTACCGTCTCAGGTAAGCCTGTACGCCGGTTCGGAAACTCTCCTCTCCCATCCAGTTCTCGAACATTCCGATCACCGCTGCGCCCTTCAGATAAGTAATCGAGTCAAAAGCGTTCTCCACATCGCCCTTCGATTCGATTTCTTGCGTGATTTTGCGGGCCGTAGTCAGGCTGTCCTTGTCCTCCGCGAAAAGCTTCTGGTTGGCGTCGTCGGCGCGCGTTCCCCACTCCGGCTTCCATTCGGCTATGAGCTTGCTCGACATCCATGATGCGAACGCTTCGTTGAGCCAGATATCGTTCCACCACGCCGTTGTCACCAAGTCGCCAAACCATTGGTGAGCTAGTTCGTGCGCTGCGACGGAGGCGTACTCGCGGCGCCGTTGCTCCGTATCGCTTTCGGGCTTAGCCAAAATGCTCGTCTGCCCATACGTGACCATGCCTGCGTTTTCCATCGCGAAACCCGCCGAGATCGGTATGGCCACTTGGTCTGCCTTGGCGTACGGATACGGAACTCCAAAGTAATCCTCCAATCGCGTCAAGATCGTCGCACTTACCTCCGCCGCGTACTTTGCTTCATTCGCTCTGCCCTTTGGCGTCACAATCCGCACGGGCACATGATTCTTACCAGCAAACCCAGCATTCACAAACTCGAACGGCCCTACGCCAAATGCAACCAAGTAGCTCGGCAGCGGCTTTGTCTCTTGAAAAATGTAAGTCTTGCGTGAGCCGGTCGTCTCCTCGGATGCCACAGGAGTATTGCTAATGGCTCTATCTTGTGCCGGAACATGCAACGTCACCTGCCAAGGCACTTTGTATAGCGGCTCGTCGAAACACGGAAACGCTCTCCGTGCGTCGGTCTGCTCAAACTGCGTCAGCAGGTAGTGATTGCCTTGGTCCTCTGTGCGAAAAATACCGACTTGCTGCGTGAGCACGAACTTACCTGTATAGTCGATCCGGACCTTTGCCCGCCCGGTCGGAATGGGAGTGTTGAAATTCAGCCCCAGAAAATCGTCACCGCCCGGGACCACTGCAGCGCTTTCTTTTCTGCCGCCGAACTCGATAGACGCTTTTTGCACCTCTATGTTCGTGGCATTGAGCCAGAGCGTCGGCACTGTCCGCTCGACATTGATCCGGATCTCGATCGAGCCGCTGAAGTTCTCACGGTCCGGGTCAAGTGTCAGCTCCACGCTGTAGCTTTCCGGCTTTACTTGTTGCACTTCGCCGAGCCGAAGCTTCGGTGGTCTATCCACGCCCCAACTCGCTGAACAAAATAGTACGCCTGTCAACAACACGCGAATGAAGTTAGCGCTCGAGCAGAGTTTCATAGCCTCGCTATTCTTTCATAAAAGTGCGTGGAACCGGAACAGCACCCCACAGGGTCGCGCGCATGGCGAATTGGATACACACAGTCCAGCCGCTCTGTTTTGTTCGAGGATATTCAGCTCTTCCACGCTGGTCTGGCCAAACAGGGACGCTTCGGATCGAACCTCCACCCCGGAATCAGGTACTGCATCGCCACCGCATCGTCGCGTCCTTCTAGCCCGGCATCCTGATACAGCTTGTGCGCCTTCTCGACTTCCGCCATGTCGATCTCGACTCCCAAACCCGGCCTGTCTCCCAGCGTGATCGCCCCGTCCGAAATCTTCAACGGTTCCTTCGTCAGCCTTTGCCCGTCCTGCCAGATCCAATGCGTGTCGATGGCCGTAATCCTGCCCGGCGCGGCCGCCGCTACTTGTGTGAACATCGCCAGCGAAATATCGAAGTGACTGTTCGAGTGCGAACCCCAGGTCAGCCCCCACTCGTCGCAAATCTGCGCCACACGAATCGCGCCGCGCATCGTCCAGAAGTGTGGATCGGCCAGCGGTATGTCTATCGCGTGCAGCTGAATCGCGTGCCCGAGCTCGCGCCAGTCCGTAGCAGCCATATTCGTCGCGACAGGAATCCCCGTCGCTCTGCGAAACTCAGCCAGGATCTCCCGCGATGAAAATCTGCCTTCCGCTCCGCACGGATCTTCGGCATACGCCAGAATTCCGCGCTTGCCCTCGCACAGCCGGACAGCTTCCTCTAGCGTCCATGCGCCGTTCGGATCGAGCGTAATGCGAGCCTTCGGAAATCTCTCAGCCAGCGCCATCACTGCTTCCATCTCTTGCGCGCCTTCGAAGACCCCGCCCTTCAATTTGAAGTCATGAAAGCCGTACCGCGCATGCGCTGCTTCCGCGAGTTTCACGATTGCTTCGGAGGTTAAAGCGGGCTCGTCACGCAGTCTTAACCACTCGTCTTTTGCGCCCCTTTCGCGCCGGTATCGAAGGGGGGTTTTTACCGTTTCGCCCGTGTAGAAGAGGTAACCCAAAACCTCCACCCGATCCCGTTGTTGCCCGTCCCCCAGCAGCTGGTAGAGAGGTACGCCCAAATGCTGCCCTTGCAAATCGAGCAAAGCACACTCTATGGCCGCCAGGGCGTGAATAGCTGTTCTCGAATCGAAAGTCTGTACTCCCCGTCCAGCGCTGTCTATGGAAGCGAATCTGCGCCGTATGGCGCCCAATGAAGCGTACGCCAGTCGGCGTCCGACAATCAGGTCTCTGGCGTCCTCCAGTGTCCGGCGAATCCGCTCTCCGCCGGGCACTTCTCCAAAGCCTAAATGGTCCAGATTATCTTTTATAATCAGTAAGTTACGAGAAAATAATGGTCCGTGCGCGCCGCTGAGATTCAGCAGCATGCTGTCGTATCCCGCCACCGGGATGACGAGCATTTCTCTGACAATTGGCGCGTCTTCGGTACTTACCGTGTCCCTTTTTATAGACGGTAAAAACCCCCTATCGGACGAACTGCACAGCCACCCGCAAACCGATCGGAAGTGCAGATGAATTCGGCGCCAGATCGACCAGCGCTTCGAGGATGTCGCGGTCGCTCTTGTCGGCCGGGTTTCCTGTGTTGATCGTCTTGCGTCCCATTACTGAAGCAACGCGCCCGAGCGTTCCATAAAAGCGCCGCCCCGGATATGCTTCCGAAGTCAGAACAGCCTTCTGTCCGACATGCACCCTGCTGATGTCGCGCTGATCGACTTCAGCTCTGACGTGTTGTGCGGAGATATCCGCAACTATAAACAGCGGGTGCGGCGAGATCGTCGAAAACGATTCGCCCTGCCGCAGATCGACCCGCAGAATCGTTCCTTGCACCGGAGCCATCACCGTACACTTGCTGATCTTTTCCTGGGCGAGTTTGATCCGATCGTCGGCCGCTCGCACATCGGCATCTGCTTTGGCTACGTCTTCGGAGGTTGGGCCGGCATTCACCAGCTCTTCGTTGCGGATCTCTTTCAATTGCGCTTCCGCCACATCGTTATCGCGCCGCGCCTGGTCTAACGCCGCTTGCGAAATCGCCGCCGCCTGGCTGAGTTGAATTGCTCGATTGAATTCGGCAGCCGTATGAGCGACCACTGCGCGAGCAGCCGAGGTCTTCTGTGCCGCTGCTTCGCGCTCTTCCGGCCGGCTGCCTCGAAGCAGATGCGCCCGCGCCTGCCTCACGCTCTCTGCTTCCGCCTGTGCTACGGACAGAGAGGATTGAAGATCACTGCATCCGATCTCCGCCAGCACAGCTCCTTTTGCGACAATATCGCCTTCGCGAACATGCACCGCCTGGACCACGCCGTCGGTCGCCGCTCCAACCGCGATCGTGTCAGAGCGCCCTTCGACACGGCCAGGACAGGCCACCACCACCGGATCCGAGTCCGCCTGCTTTTCCAACCCCGTCTCGCGCATCGCCGCCACCGTCGGGCCGGAAGTCAGCACCCGTAACAGAATCCTGAAGAGACAAAGGGCGGCCACGCCGATTGCAATTCGAATTGCGCTCTTTTTCATTTCGCTGTTATCCTTTCCCCAGTCACGCGCCCATCCGACAGACTAACCACCCGATCGGCGAACTTTGACCACAGCGGATCATGCGAAACCACGACCGTGGTGTATTTCCGCTCATCCGATAATTTCCTGAGCAACTCGCAAATCTGCATCCCCGAGTGCGAGTCGAGCGAAGCCGTCGGCTCATCGGCCAGTAACACCTTGGGACTGCCGAGCAGTGCTCGGGCAATCGCTACGCGCTGCTTCTCGCCGCCGCTGAGCTCTTTAGGCTTTAGAACCAGCTTACCCCCTAGACCTAGCTCGGTCAGGAGATTCGCGGCCGTTTCCCGGTCCTGCTTGTTGCGCTCGCCTCTGATGTCACGGGCTATCAAAACATTGTCAATAGCCGAAAGCGCATGCAAGAGACGGAATGCCTGAAATACAAACCCCACCTGGTTGCGCCGCAGAGACGTCCGCTCATCCTCGTTCAAGCCGCTGATGTCGTTTCCATCCAAGTAGACGTTGCCCTTGTCCGGACGCAACAGCACGCCCAACAGAGAGAGCAAGGTAGTTTTGCCGCTCCCGGACGGGCCCGTTATGACCGTCAGCGTCCCCGGCTTGAATTCGAGCGAGACGTTGTCGACCGCCGCCGTCCGGGCATGCTCCGGCCCGAAATAGACAGCTCACGTTCTCGACAGCCAGCTGACGATCAGGCACGAAATACCCTCGCCGGCCCGATTCGCAATGCCGCCTTCACAGAAAGTACCGACGCCAGCACGCACATCCCAAGCGTC